>CAWJEH010000044.1:0-124594 GCA_963841675.1 Terriglobia bacterium | reverse complement strand
CCGGGTTACCGGAAAGTGACAGCTCCGCAATTCTGGAACGCTATCGGTTTAATTGGGCCAATGCGTCACGGGCACGTTCGAACGCTAGTGGCTGTACATGCACGGATCCCTGAAAGGGACGGTTAATGTCAGCAATGGCCACGAGCACTAGAGAGATCACAAACGAGAGCGCAATTACTTGCGCCACGTGTAATCGAAAATCACTGCTTCCAAACAGGCAGGCTGAAACAATGGTTGCCGCCGCTCCAAGAATCAGCACGGCCCACAATATTCCTGGCAGACCCTCGTTCACTTCTAATTGCCTCAACCGTCGGTGATCCGTCATGCACGAGAGCTCGGAAATTGCATGATCTCGACCGGTCTGCTCTGAGCTGCTGCTTGTCTCCATTCGCGTAAGCATTGCCCAGAGTTGTTCTGTGATCTGAGCGGATGCAGGAGTCAGCTTCCCAGCACGCATCGCAGGCCATTCCTCAATCAGCATCAGGCGTACGTACTCTGTGGCAAGCCTCAGTACTTCATTGCTTTTATCGACACGTAAGCCCTCTGCCGAGCGGGCCACATTTACCAGGCAGTTCGCTTCGGCTTCGACGTTTGCAGTTGCCATTTCCAGATTTGTCCAGACGGCATAGAGCATAAAGCCGACGATCACTGCGTAGACAGTTCCGAGGACCGTTATGTTCCATCCGACTAAATCGTTTTGCAATCTCCGTTGCTCAATAGGCCATAGGCGCTGTAAGACGGCAAGGAAACCCACAGATACGGCAACGGCTAAGGCAATCAACGAAATGCTCTGGAACGTGTTAAGCACGATCCAGCAATATAGCTCAACCGGAGTTTGCCAGCAAGAAGCCAGTGTGCATCGAGCCGCTTATATTTGAGCTTAGAGAAGGACCCAGGGAGGGCGGCCGATTCAGCCCCGAGCCTCTAGACAGATAATCGCCATTAGCATCCTGCACTGAGACTTCGTCCTTGCAAAAAGAGGCCGATCGGCTCGATCAAAAGAAGTGCTCGATATTGCCGTCATCTGCGCCTTGGAAGGTGCACTGGTCTCACCTTCGTGTGTAAAGCGTTCATATCCAAACGCATCTTGCTTCGGGCAAATCACGTCCTGGTTATCGTGTGCGACGGCCTAGTGGTCTGTCGTAGAGTAACCATTACTGATTGAGCACGCCTCATAGTAGTGCGTGCCGCCACTACTGTTCAGCTAACGGATCAACAGAAGAACGAACTGCTGAGGATCGCGCAGTCGCGGTCGTTACCTGCGGGGTACGTGTTTCGCGCCGAGCTGATTTTGCTTCCTGAATGAGGGATTTTCCTTCTCGGCGATTCGCGAACGATTGGAGACGACCACTCCGACAATCATTCGATGGAAACAACGTTTCTTGGAGTCAGGTGTGGACGGACTGGATGCGAATCATCCCGGCCAGAAAGCGTACAAGCTCACACCATCGTTACGCGCCAAGATTCTGGCGGGACTCGAAGGAAGCCGCACGATGGATCGACGCACTGGAGCTGCCGCAAACTGGCGGCCGTACTAGGCCTCAGCAAAGATTTGGTTCATCGCGTGTGGCGGGAAGCCGGCATAAAGCCACATCGGCTGGAGCGCACAGTGCGCGATCACGCAATCCAGAACTGCAGGAGAGCAGACAATCCATGGGCTAAGACATGCTCGGGGCACTCGATCTTTAGTGGGCTGCACCTCACTAACTGGGCGATCACACCGTCTTCTATTGTTATGTCCCATCAATCCACTAGCAACTCAGCCGGTGTGATATGCTGTCCGCCCGGAGGTGGGATGACACGTTTACTTGTGCTCCCCGTATTTTGTGCAGTGGCTCTATCGAGTTTATCGACCGCCACAAATGCAGCCGACGTTAACCAGAACCAGAACAAACGCGATCGTCTCATGTCCGGCGCGGGACATCTCGCGCAAAAGAAAATTATGCAATCGCGCAAAGCGGTAGCTTTCGCTGCAGCCGCAAAGCCCGGCAATTGCGTGAATCAACCGGACTGCGACGACGAAGACGCCATCGTCCGCCACAGCAGCACACAATCGGAGACGACGATCGCAGTTGATTCCAGCGGAAAGCACGTGGTTCTCGGCTTTAATGATTTCACGGGATTCAACAAGAATCCGATCTCAACTTCGGGTTTTTCGTACTCCGATGACGGCGGGAAAACCTTCACCTACGGAGGCACTCTTCCCAGTCCTGGCAATCACAGTCTTAATGGAAATCTATTCCCGGAGATTTTTGGGGACCCTGATGTCAAATATCTGGGCGGCTGCAATTTCATTTATTCCTCGGTCGGCCTCGATACTTTCGGCACCTCGGGCATCTTACAGACTGTCGTGTTTCATCGTTCTCGCGATTGCGGCCATACGTGGGAAGGGCCCTTTGAAATTACCCCGGCAAGCAATCCCCACGGGCTGGTCGATCCAACCGGAAGTCCCGAAGATGCTGCCGACAAACCACTGATGGATGTGGATCCCGACACCGGCAGGGTTGGAATCTGCTGGTCGAACTTCACGCCAGTAAATGTCGGAGTCGAGATGTCGTGCACGCACTCAGATAATGTACTCGCTCCCGCGCCCACCTTCTCTGCACGCGCGGTTGTCGGCTCCCGAGACCAGGACGGACAAGGCTCTTCGATCCAGTTCTTCGGAAACGGATCGTCCAAGGTGATCGTCGCCTGGTCTACCTTTCCCAGCACCTACACAAATGGCATCTCCTATGTGGTCTCGACCAACAATGGAAATACCTGGAGCCCTCCCCAGGACTTGGGTCCCTATTTCTTCACGATGGACCAGGTGCTTGGAAACGACCGCATCAATTCATTCCCTTCTGTAGCGGTCGATAAATCGCACGGTCCGCATAAAAACTCTATTTACATCGTGTATTCGGATAACGACTCACGCGATGGCGCCGACGTCATGATGCAGCGAAGTTCCGACGGTGGTGCCTCGTTCACTTCCGCTGTGGCCATCAATCGTCTGCCGGGTCGCGATCGGGCACAATGGTTCCCGTTTGTCTCTGTCGATAAAACAACCGGACGCGCTTATGTCTTTTACTACGACCAGGGCGTGGCAAGGAGCGGTGATCTCACCCAGGTCAGCTACACCTATAGCGACGACGGAGGGGCATATTGGGGTCGTCCGCACGCGCTGTCACGCAAATTCAAAGCGGGCTGGGGAAATGACACGAGCCAGCCCAATCTGGGTGATTACATTCAATCCATCGCGCAGTACGGTATCTTCTACGGCAGCTATGCCATCACGCACAAGGTTGGCTTCGCTGACGGACAGCCGTTACTAAGCATGACAGTTCCCGATGTGGAAGTGAAAGTTCTGAACCACTACGAAGACTGGGACGACGATTCTGCCGAAACTGCTGAAGATGCGCGCTCCAACGATAACGTTGAGGAGGACTGGCATCACGGACCGCGAGGAAAGGTCCTGCTTGCAGAGAACTTCGATTCAGTCAGACCCGGAGCTTTGCCGGTGGGTTGGAGCGCCGTGCATGGCGCGGGAGAAAACACCGTTCCCTGGACAACCTCCAAGTCATTCACTCCGGGATTGTGCGGTTTGTCTAACAAGGCTTTCCATCAGGAGGCGAACGATAGCACCACCGCCGACCAGGCAAGGTGGGAGCGGCTGCTAAGTCCGACGATCAGCGCGCCTGCTTCGGCACGCTACGTAAGCGTGGATTTCGATGTCTGCTACGACACCGAGGATGACCCCGAACTGAATATTCAGGCATACGATGGGCTATTTCTGCGGGTGACCGATTTGACACCCGGCCGGACGTCGCGTTCCGTTCTGGCTGAGGCTTTCGAAAAAGTCTTCACAACTGACGGGTTCCGGCATTACCCGAAACACTTCCCTCGTGAGGGCGATCCCAATTACTTCGAGGACATGTCTGCGTGGGCGGGATTCTCGAACGGCCCGCAGCACGTTCACTTAATTTTCCCTGGTATGGCCGGCAGTGTTTTCCAGTTAAGGTTTGAGTACACGCAGGACCAGCTTGGATTGTGCTCTGACGTTCGACCGGGGCACGCCTGCGGGGTCAGTCTTGACAATGTTGTGGTACGTGCTCTCCCGGACGATCACTGAATCTCGTTGCTTCGCCACGGGCCCGCCGCAGCCCAGTTTCGGGGACCAATCGGATCCCGATATGCTCCCGGTTCGACCTACCCCGAACCTGAGCGACCTTGACTTTCGAAAGTAAGTTTTCTTCGGCAGGCCCTCCGCCGGGGCGGCTTCCCCGGCCTCGAATCAGAACCTGTATTCAGCAGGCCGAATACGGGCGGAACATCACGGTGGACTTCGTACAGTGCCGGCATGGGCGCGTCATCGAGTGTCGACTTGGGCCAGGCCAATTCCAGCGCAAGCGACAGTACAATTCAAACGTCATCACTTGGACTGCCGTCAAGGATGTCATCCGTTTGCAGTCGACGGTGGTGCGCGAGTTCGGCGCCATGCGATCAGTATATGGCTAAGCGCTGAAATATATGCCGCGGTGGGGCAGCGGAGTTACTCGGGTATCCATCGATTAATCCGCACCGCCTACTGTTTAGTTCCAAATTGATCCTGAACCTCGGCGATTTAGAAAATTCGAAGCAGTGCCGCTCTGCGACACCGCTTCCCCGCTGCATAAATAGAGATTGCTACCCGTCTCCTAGGACCAAAGTGTCGCCCATGTTCCGGGCCATACAAGTTGTGCCATTCCCGAAACGAGAACGCCTTCATTAACGTTCTTACTTTAGAGACCACATCAGGTACTCTAAGGAGCTTCGGGAATGAAGGCTTCCGCTCTTTTCATCTCTCTGTTCGTCGGCATAGCCACGATAATGTCTTCCTCCGTACGTTCTCCCGCTGTGTTAAAGCACCTTTCGGTGCCGATGCCGAAGGGCCTAGTTCGCGCCGAGGCCTTAGACATTGTGGAAGACTGGAGTCCTCCAGTTGTTCATCTCAAGGGAAACGCCAAAATGAGGATCTACACGTCTTCGCAAAATCCTCGCGGAGCAATAGTCCTTCGGGCCGATGCCGTGGATCTCGACCAGACCACGGGCAAAATTACTCCCCACGGGAACGTGCAATTAACAGTTGATGAGGTGAAATAGAGCGCAAGTTTTTCGCCCATTCTCGAATTGAGCCGGTTCCCCGGGGTTCGGTCGAAAGGGAGAAAGGCGTCGACCGGTCTCATCTGGCAATCCGATTTGTCACAGGGCCGGTTCCGGGCGGCGAGTGATCTGCCGCAGGGTAAGATTTCGCATTCCTAATAGCCCTCGTGATTTCGCGAAACCCGTTGATCGATATCTAAGAGATGCTGGGTTAGAGCCGCGGGAGCTGAGAGGAACGGTGAATGGCTGGTCGGAAGAGAAAAGACGGCGTCGCAGGGGGATTCTGTGTACATTAGCCGCTGCATCCGCGGGCCGAGCGCCCTGTCTTGCAGACACTCAATATAGAATCTGGGAATCCGACGCACCGGTTGTTCAACTTCGGCGTCGGCAGGCGCCAGCCCGGGTGGGATCAGAGGCTCAGGCTGCAATCGGCTTATAGCCCAATCTGTATCCTGTTCGTCGCAGTCCCCGTAGAATAAGCTCCTGGCGCACTCCTTTTTCACAGTCGAGACTCCCGCAGAGGTGTCGATCTCAAGGCATCCGGGAAACAATGATTCACTATCCATCTTCATCACTTCGCGAGGCGTCTTGCTCGATGCCAGCAGGAAAGCGGAGAGGTAAACGAGTCCTTTGATGTGTTCACTCGATCGACGGCACGCTTCAGTGATTAACATCCCGCCGGAGCTGTGCCCGACCAGAATCGCGAGGTCGCCCAAGTCATCCAGCAGGGCGCAGATCTTCGGTACGTAATTCTCATACGGCTTGGCCGAAAGCGGTGTAGGGTCGGCTCCATGCCCAGGCAGATCCGGTGCAATGACTTGATGCCCGTGCCCCTCCAACAACGGAACCATTTTGATCCAGCACCAGGCTCCATGCCAGCCTCCGTGCACCAAAACGAACGTGCTCACAGTCTCACATCCTACCTGACGCCTACGTTGTCTACGACGTGTGGAAGGATGCTGGCGCAAGCAAACGCATCAGGGCCGTGCGAAGGAATTCGACGCGGCAAGCTCCTGACCGCAACAAGGAAAATCTCCGGGCCATCTGCGCCCCTCCTTCATCCGCCACAATGAAAAGTTGACATCCGCTCTCCGATTCGAGATTCAGGCCACTTGCCCGCATACTGGCGCTCGCGCCGGCCTGCTGCACACCGCTCATGGCACCATCGAAACTCCCGTATTCATGCCGGTCGGGACGCAGGGAACTGTAAAGGGTCTCACTCCTCGCGAGCTCATCGACGATCTCAATGCCGGAATCATTCTGGGCAACACCTATCATTTGTTTCTCCGCCCCGGTCCCGAACGCATCCGGCAGTTCGGCGGCCTCCATCGCTTTATCTCCTGGCCCCGCGCCATCCTTACCGATTCCGGCGGCTTTCAGGTTTTCAGTCTCGAGACTCTGCGCAAGGTGACCGACGAGGGCGTCCTCTTCCGCTCCCATCTAAACGGCGATGCCCACTTCTTCTCGCCGGAGAACACGGTGGATATTCAATTGGCCTTTGGCAGCGACATCATAATGGCGCTCGACGAGTGCCTCGCCTATCCGGCTTCGCGCGAGCAGGCGCGTCAGTCTATGCAACGCACCGTTCGCTGGGCGCGGGCCGGTTACCGCCACTATCTGCAGCGGGAAACAGGTCTTCATTGCGCCCTGTTTCCGATCGTGCAAGGTTCCATGTTTCCCGAGCTGCGTCTCGAATGCGCCGATGCTCTTCTTGAGCTTGATGCGCCCGGCTATGCCATTGGCGGTCTGTCCGTGGGCGAACCCCGCGACCTCAGTCTGGAAATTGCTGGCCTGACTCTCGCTCGCCTGCCTGTCGACCGGCCGCGCTACGTCATGGGCGTCGGTATGCCCGAAGAGCTTCCGCAGTATGTGGCGCGCGGCGTCGATATGATGGATTGCGTTCTGCCGACCCGCAATGCTCGGAACGGTTATCTGTTCACTTCACAAGGCAAGCTAGTCATCAAGCAAACCCGCTATCAGGACGATGAGGCGCCGCTCGATCCGTTCTGCTCCTGCTACACCTGCCGCACGTTCAGCCGAGCCTACCTCCGTCACCTTTTTCTGGCTCGGGAGATCCTTTTTTCGAATCTCGCTACACTGCACAACATTCATTACTTTCTTGACATTATGCGCCGAATAAGGGAGTCTATCTTACTTGGGAATTTCCCCGGCTATCTGAGTACGTTTCGATCGGGCGCGCTTGCCGAAGCGAACAATCAGTAACCTCCGGCAGCCTTCAGGCATGCCCCCAGCCGATACCATAAGAACAGGAGTTTATGTCGTACTTTCCTCTGCTATTGCAGGCGGCCGCTCCAGCTAGCCCGGCTTCCTTTCTCACCGGAATCGGCCCGATCGTTCTAATGATCGCCATTTTCTACTTTCTGGTGTTCATGCCCATGCGGCGTCAGCAGAAAAACCAGAAGGAGATGATCAAATCGTTAGAAAGCGGCCAGACCGTCGTGACCTCCGGCGGCATCATCGGGACCATTGTCGCTGTGAACGATGATACGCTTATACTGCGAATTAAACCTGACAATTTGAAGCTTCAGGTCTCCCGGAGTTCTGTTACCAGCCTGGTGGCCGCTGATAGTGTCGCTAAGAAATAGTAAGCGGCAGACCAGAACGCGCCCGTTGTACTTAAGATGAAACGCAACTTACGTATCAAGTTCTTCTTTATCCTCGCCGTCATACTCGTTTGCGTGTATGGCATCATCGGCATCCCTACCAGCAAGGCCCAGTTGGTCGAAAACTGGAACAAGAACATTCGGCTGGGCCTCGATCTGCGGGGCGGAACGTATCTGGTCGTCCAGGTCCAGCAGCAGGATGCCTTTAACCAGCTCGCCGGTACCGACGCGGACCGTCTGAAAGCTGCTGCTACCCAGGCAAACCTGCAGTTTTCGAGCGTAGATGTTGACGAGGCAAAGGATCTCAAGACTGCGGTGAAAGCCGCCATCGTCATCAAGGGTGTTCCCCCAACCCAGGCCGGTACTCTGCGCAGTATCGTCACGGATAAGTTTTCGCAGTGGCTGATGACGCCTGTGAGTCCCACCGATTACCGCCTCACGATGCGGCCGTCCGAAGCCCTCGCCATGTGGGGCCGGGTCTTGGCGCAGACCAAGAATACGCTCGACAAGAAGATCAATGCGCTCGGACTCAGCGAAGCGACTGTCCAGCAGCGCCGCGAAGATGCGGATTCCGAGCTGCTCGTCTCCTTGCCGGACGTCGATGACCCGGCCCACGTGAAACAGATTCTGCAAACCGCGGCAAAGCTGGAATGGTACGACGTAAAGGGCGGACCCTATGCCAGCCGCCAGGAAGCTTTGGCACAGAACAATGGAGTCCTGCCGCTCGGAACCAAGCTGATCGGCAATCCGAGTTCCGATACGTCTGGCCGGGGTGGCGGCGGAGTCTATCTCGTCGCCCGGACCCCGATCGTAACCGGTCCCGACATCCGTGACGCGCGGCCCGAACAGAGCCAGATGGCCGGTGGTTGGGAAACGGCTTTCGTGCTCAGCCAGGATGCCGCCAAGAGGTTTGCTGCCTATACCGGCGCCAACATCGGCAACCGGGCCGCCATCGTGCTCGACGGTAACGTTATAAGCGCCCCCCGGATTGACGGCCAGATTAACGACAATGGCGTGATCCGCGGCATCGGGAATCAGCAGGAGTCCTCCGATCTGGCTTTAAACCTGAAGGCGGGTTCGCTTCCGGCTCGAGTCGCCTACGAGCAGGAAAGTACGGTCGGCCCGTCCCTCGGCGCCGATTCCATCAAAGAAGGCTTTGCCGCGGGTATAGCCGGGGTGCTCGCCGTGATCATTGCCATGCTGGTCTACTACAAGAAGAGCGGAATAAACGCGACCCTCGCCCTGATTCTCAACGCCATCATCCTGATCGCCTGCCTGAGCTACTTCGGTGCCGTGCTAACGCTGCCGGGAATTGCCGGAATCGTGCTCACGATCGGTATGGCGGTCGATAGCAACGTGCTGATCTTTGAACGGATCCGCGAGGAGCTTCGGGCAGGTAAGTCCGTCTTGCCCGCGCTCGATAGCGGTTTCAGCAAGGCCCTCGTTACCATTATTGACACCCACGTCACCACGGTGGTTTCCTGCGCGATCCTCTTCCTCTTCGGCTCGGGTCCGGTCAAGGGATTCGCGGTTACCCTTGTGATTGGTTTGATTGCCAACCTGTTTACGGCCGTATTCGTCTCCCGCTTCATCTTCGATTGGGAATTGTCGGGACCGAGGCCGGCCGCGGCTCTCAGCATTTAACCCCGGACGCGAATGGAGACCCCTAATTTGCCTATCTTCTGCAGTGTGTTGGGAACATTTATAACAAACCGGTGTCTATGTGCTATAGATGCCTGCCTTTAGAGCTCGATGGAAATTTTCAAGCAAACGAATTTTGACTTCCTTGGCAGGAAATGGCCGTTCATCATCCTGTCTCTGCTCCTTACGGCGGCGGGTCTGATCAGTCTCTTTGTTAAGGGTGGGCCGAGGTACGGCATCGATTTTACTGGTGGAGCGCTCATGGATGTAAATTTCATCAAGCGTCCTCCCGCGGAGCAAATCCGCGCGGCACTCCGTCAGAAAATTTCCGGTCAGATTGAGGTCCAGGAAACGAGTACAGCCGGTTCGCAGGAAGTGCTGATTTCTACAGGCGCCCGCGACGAAGGCAGCCTGGAAGCGGTTCGCACGAATATGCTCTCCACCCTGAATTCGGTCTTCAACCCGAACGCCGGGGGCAAGCTCGACATCAACACCGCGACCCAGTCCGCCCTGACCGCTCGTTTGCGCGACGCCCTGACCGGTGCAGGTGTCACTCTCTCGGACGACCAGCTCCAGGCGTTGATAAAGGGCATCACCCAGTACAGGGATTCCCACTCCGGACTTGTCAGGAATCTGGACGAGCTATCCGCCGTCGCGGGCGTCAATGCCCGGGTTCTCAATGTCATCAAGGCCCAGTGTTTTACGGGCGCCTTCAGCGTCCGCAGTTTCGATTTCGTCGGACCTAAGATCGGCGCCGACCTCAGGCAGCAGGCTATCAACGTCGTTTTGATCGCTCTGGCGGCCATGCTGGTCTACATTGCCTTCCGTTTCGAGTGGATTTACGGAGTGGCTGCCGTGATCGCGGTCTTTCACGACACCATCATCACGATCGGTCTGTTCTCCTTATTTAATAAGCAGATCGATCTCACCGTGATCGCCGCCTTACTCACGTTGGTTGGCTATTCGATGAACGATACGATCGTCACCTTCGATCGGATTCGTGAGAATCTGCGCATGCAAGTCCGCGGTACATTCCGCGAGATCGTCAACCGGAGCATAAACCAGACTTTGAGCCGGACCATTCTCACGTCAGGGCTCACGTTCCTCACGGCTCTTTCCCTGTACCTTTTCGGTGGCCAGGTCTTAAGCGGTTTTTCTTTCGCACTAGTTATCGGTATCATCGTGGGAACATATTCGTCTATATTTATTGCCAGTCCGATTCTGGTCTTTTGGCGCGATTTGTCGGAAGGCAGAAGACGGGCAAGGCCGGGGCCTCCGGTCAGCAGTCGCTCGCAGCCGGTAGCCAAGTCTGAAAAGAACGTAAAGGCGGTGCGAACCGCGAAATAGCTACAGAAAGGAACAGCGGTATCTGTTCTAGGTCCTGCTGTTTCCAGGTATTGAGGAGGCAAGATGTTTGATCAAACATTTGTTGACGGGACAACCAAAACCAAGAAGCCGTATACCGTATTGGCCTCGCTTCTGCTCCAGGTCGGTATCATTGGCGTCGCGATTCTCATCCCGCTCATTTACACTCAGACGCTCCCTAGCGCCCAGTTAAAAAGTATGTTGGTGGCTCCCCCGCCACCTCCGCCGCCGCCTCCACCCCCGCCGCCGGCGCAGAAAGTGATCCAGAAGCCGGTTGTTAAGCAGTTCATTGCGAACCAGCTGATGGCTCCGAAAGTGATTCCCAAAACGATCAACAAAATAGAAGAGGCGGCTCCTCCGCCCGATGCCGGTGTGGGCGTGGTGGGTGGCACTGGCGAAGCGGGTGGCGCAGCCGGTGGCGTGCTGGGTGGAGTACTGGGCGGCGTGCCCGGCGCCCCTCCTCCTCCTCCTCCTCCGAAAAAGGCGTTGGGGCCGCAACGCATCGGCGGTAATGTCATGGCCGCCAACTTAATTCGCAGGGTTGAACCAGTCTATCCACCCCTGGCGAAGTCGGCGCGCGTGCAAGGCACCGTGGAGTTCACCGCTGTCATTAGCAAGGACGGCAATATCGAAAATCTACAGCTGGTACGGGGTCACCCGTTGCTGGTCAACGCGGCTAAAGAAGCAGTTTTGCAGTGGAAGTACAAACCCACGTTGCTCAATGGGCAGCCCGTGACGGTTATTACTGATATCATCGTAAACTTTACGCTGAGTCAGTAAAAGGTTAGTGTCAGTAAATGTTAGTGTACGTTTCGATTTAGTTACCGATTCAACCTAGGAGAGAAAAATGGTATTGCAACTTCAAGTTTGGGCGTTCTGGCTACTTCAGGAGCAGGAAGGCATTAGTTTTGATCCGCGATCCGTCTGGGGCAACATGGGCATCGCGGCCAAACTGGTGGTCCTTGTTCTATTTATCATGTCGGCATGGTCAATTGGCGTCATGATCGACCGCCTGATTGCCTATAATGCCGCCCGTAAACAATCTCGCGCGTTTGCGCCTGCCGTTGCCGGCGCCCTCCGCGAGGGCAAGCTGGATGAGGCGATCAAGATAGCGGATCGTTTCAACAAGAGTCACTTGGCCAAAGTTGTTGTGGCTGGACTGCAGGAGTTCAAAGCTCATCAGATGAACACCGAAATTCCGGGCGAAGAGATTGAAGCCTCCCGTCGGGCTCTGGAACGCGCTGAAGCCATCGTTCACGCTGAACTGAAACGCGGCGTCAGCAGTCTCGCAACTATCGGATCTACGGCGCCGTTCGTCGGCTTGTTCGGTACGGTTGTCGGCATCATGAACGCGTTCAAATCGATCTCGACCTCGAAGTCGACCGGTCTCGGTGCAGTCGCCGGCGGAATTTCTGAGGCGCTGATCACCACTGCGGTCGGTCTGTTCGTGGCTATCCCGGCCGTCTGGATGTTCAACTACTTCAGCAATCGAATTGAAGCCTTCGACGTTGAAATGGGGAACTCCAGTTCTGAGCTGATCGATTACTTCCTGAAGCGCAGTCAGCGGACGGTCACCAAGTAAAATTGTCGCCGGATCGAGTCGTGGCTCTCCTGAGTTGAATCCGTGGGAACGTTGGCCTTGCGCCTTCGTTCCCCCTTAGAACTCCTTCTTGCCGGAGACCGCGAAGCGCATAGCCGGATTTTATCTAAGTCGTATCTTCGAAAGGAGCTAACCAACAATGAAACTGATGAAAGCACCCCCGGTGGTCTCGGACATCAATGTTACTCCGATGGTCGACGTGATGCTTGTGCTTCTGATTATCTTCATGGTCATCACTCCTATGTTGTCGAAAGGCCAACCGGTGAACATGGTCAAGACGCACAACGACATCAAGATGCAGGAAGCGGACAAAGAGGATGCCATTCTCATCGCGATAACCCGCGATGGCAGAGACTTCCTTAGCCCGGGAAACGTGTTGATCTCGTCGGGCGACCTTGCCGGCAAGGTAAAAGACCTGCAAACGAACCGTTCGGACAAAACCGTCTACATCAGAGCGGATGCCCGGGCGAGATTCTCGAGTGTGACGGACGTGGTCGACAATCTGCGGACCGCGGGTGTGGATCAGGTCGGATTGATTACTGAAAGCGTGAAGGACAAGAAGAAAGACAGCCTGGGCCTCTAGTTCAGGATAGGAAGGGGAATCTATATGGCATTTTCAGTTGGCGGCCCGGGCGGAGCCAAAGCAGATATTAACGTTACGCCGCTGATCGATGTGTTGTTGGTGCTTTTAATCATTTTCATGGTTATTACACCTCTGACTCCGCATGGTCTTGACGCTCTTGTACCGCAGCCTCCACCACCTAATCAACCCCCGCCGCCTCCTAATCAGGATCCCAACGTGGTGGTTGAGGTGACCAAGGATGGCGCTATGCAGATCAACGGCCAGCCTGTCAAAGAGTCGGACCTGCAGACGCGCCTGGAAGATATCTTCAAGACGCGCGCCACCAAGGTAGTGTTCGTGAAGGGCGATCCCGATATCGATTACCGCTATGTCGCCCAGGCCATCGATGATGCTAAGGGCGCCGGTCTCGACAAAGTCGGTCTCATGACGCCTAAAGTAGAAGCGGGACAATAACTCCGGAGCCTAGAACCATGCGGACTATTTGGAAGTCTACATTGTTGCCGGTGGCTGCGTTCTCCGGCATCCTCGCACTCACAGGCTGCGCGAAACTTGAGTCGCGCGATCAGATGAATCAGGGAGTTCAGGCATTCAGGAATAATCACTATCCCGATGCCGTGAAGCACTTCAAAGAGGCTGTTCGGCTCGATCCGTCGAATATGAACGCTCAGTCGTATCTGGCCACTTCCTATTTCATCCAGTGGGTGCCCGGCGCGGATTCTCCTGATAACAAGAAGAACTACGACATGGCTGAGCAGGAGTTTCAAAACATCCTGAAAAAGGATCCCACCAACTCCCAAGCTCTCGCTTCCATGGCCAACATGGCGTATAACTCGGCTCAGTCCGGAACGCCCGAGCAAAGAAAAGCCGCCTTCAACGAAGCGCGCAAGTGGAACGAGCGGCGCATCGAAGTCGATCCCAAGGACGCCGAAGCTTATTATTACTTGGGCGTAATCGATTATTACGATGCATTGCAGGACCTGCAGACCGCGCGCGTGAATGAGAAAATGTCGCCCAACGATCCTGGTCCTCTCAAGGATGCCAAGGCGCGCGCGGAGCTGAAGGATAAGTACGGAAAATCGGTCGATAACGGCGTTGAGCAGCTGAAAAAGGCGCTTGCAATTGATAAGGAAAACGAGGACGCGATGTCCTATCTGAACCTGTTGTTGCGAGAGAAGGCCTACCTGTCCGACTCTCCGGATGAGGCAAAGACGCTCACTGCTGAAGCGAACGATTGGATGGAGAAATCTATCAATATGAAGCGCATTAAAGCTTCTCGTCCGCAGAAAACCCAAGCCAGTTAGTAACCCAAACCGGAGCGGCGTTCGCCGCTCCGTCTAAACCCCAGTCTTCACTTTTCTCCCGATACGCCGTATACTGCTCTCCGATTCCTTTCTCACGGAGAAACATGTTTTACAAAGTCGTTGCACTGGTCTGTATCGAGCTATTAACTCTTCTGCCTCTCAGGGCCTGGGGATTTCGTGGGCACACCGTTGCTAACTTAGCAGCGGTTGAAGCGCTCCCGGCCGGCGAACTCGCATTTCTGAAGGCACAGAAAGCCTATATCGGACACATGGGGATCATCCCCGACACCTGGCGCAGCTTTACCGAACCTTTTCTGCGCATTTCTGAAGACCCGAATCACGGCTGGTACACGGAAGCTTTTGGGTTCATACCCGATCCGCCGCGCTCCCGTACGGAATTCATTCTGCGCGTCTACGACGAATATCTCAAGAACGAAAAATCTCATCCGGACCGTGCGAAGTTTCTCAATGTCCGGTATACCGGGCTCCAGGCGTACTCCATCGTGGAAGGTTATGAGCGCATGAAGGCCGGAATGCGTCTCTACCGACAAGTGTCGAATCCTGATTCGCACAGCCGCATCGATCTCGTTAAGTTATACGCTGGCGTCTCGCCTCTACTCAGTGATCGCGAACAACTGAAACAGATGTTTGCGACCGATGTGGCTTTCTACATGGGTTGGGTTGGACACTATGCGGCCGATGCAGCCATGCCGCTCCATGACTCCATCCATCATGACGGCTGGTCCGGGGACAATCCCAAAGGCTATACGCGCGATCCTGCAATCCATGGACGCTTCGAATCCGAGTATGTTGACCTGATCGGCGCGAGTGAATCGGACGTTTTGAAATTCGTGCCCAGGACTCCACATCACCTGGAAGACCCGTGGCAGGCCACCTTGCAGTACTCGCTCGATTCACGAAACTACGTTGAGGATGTTTATCGGCTCGATCAGCGTCACGCTTTTGAGAACAAGACCGATTCGGAAGCCCGCGAACTGGTTCTAAAACGTATCGCTGCTGGCTCGGAGTTCCTCCGCGATCTGACCTACACCGCCTGGATAGATAGCGCCAAAGCCGCTCCGCCTGAGGAAGACGTCCAAACTGCAGCCGACCCCGAAAATCCCATGAATCCGAATTACAACCCGGCCGCTGGTTCCGCGCCAGCCCCGGCCAAACCCTAACTCAGAACCGCGCGCGTGAGCAAGCGGCTTAATTCAGGAAGTATGTCCGATACAGCGTATCCCGCTGCTTCGGCACAAATCCCGCATCCCGAATCAATCTTCGTAGCTGCTCTTCCGTCGCTCGATGGTGTGTTCCGGCAGCCGACACAACGTTTTCTTCAATCATGATGCTGCCTACATCATTCCCTCCGAAACGCAGCGCGAGCTGGCATACCTTCAGGCCAGGTGTGACCCACGATGCCTGAACATTCAGAATATTGTCCAGATAGACTCGTGAAAGCGCCAGCATTTTGAGGTACTCAACAGCGGTAGCTTCTTCCTTCACAAACCGCCCTAGCGACGTGTACTCCCGCTGGAAGAACCAGGGAATGAAGGCTGTAAACCCGCCGGTATCTTCCTGAATCTGCCGCACGATTTCCAGATGGTTGATGCGCTGATCGATCGTCTCCCCTGTGCCGAACATCATTGTTGCCGTCGTCCGCATTCCTAGAGAGTGCGCGGTGCGATGAACGTCAATCCATTCCTGTGTCCGGCACTTCAAACGGCTGATCCGGTATCGGACCTCATCGTCTAAGATCTCCGCCCCGCCGCCCGGAATGGAGTCAAGACCCGCGTCTCGCAGCCGCTTGATTGTGTCATATAGAGACAGGCCGCTGACCTCTGCGATGTTCACAATTTCAGGCGCGGAAAAGCAGTGGCACCAGATGTTCGAATGCGCCTTGATTCGACTCAGCAGGTTTTCATACCACTCGATCTTCAAATCCGGATGCAACCCGCCCTGCATTAGAATCCCTGTGCCGCCCAAGTCAAGGGTTTCCTGAATCTTTTCGAGGATCAGCTCCTCCGGCAGTATGTACCCTTCCTTGTGCCCCATCGGACGGTAGAACGCGCAAAAGCTGCAGTACTCAGTGCAGAAATTCGTGTAATTGATGTTTCGGTCGATGATGTAGCTGACGATGCCTTCCGGATGCAGCTTCTTCCGAACTTTGTCTGCTTCCATCCCGATACCCAGGAGATCGGGGCTTTCAAAAAAATCTACCGCTTGCTGGCGAGTCATCATGGCTTCAGCTACCCATCTAAACTTTCCCTACGAGATCGCTGCGCAGGTTTGCTAATTCGAGAAAAGCTTCGAGGCCGCGTTGTTCCGCTCTGCCGATTACGAACCGTATGTGTTCGGTCAAATACCGATGAGCCAGCTCTTTAGAGATTCCACGGGGAGCGTGCTCGGCGTCCACGATCTCCTCGATGCGCGCCTCACCGAATGAATACGAATCCATCGTGATCTTGGCTAAAGGACCAACCGGAATACCAGGTTTTCCTGCCCAGGCGGCGAACACAAAAGGCAGCTGGGTCAAATCAAACCACTCCGCGCCCAAATCGAGCCACTCATACCCCGACGCATCGGGTTCGATCCGCAGTGCCGGATCCCCTATGATGAGCGCGGCATCGGATTCGGCGAGCATCTCTTCCAGGAGGGGCTTTTGGCGTAATACCTGTGGTTCTACACCGTAGCGCTCTCGCAAGATGACCCGGGCCAGCTCGACCGAAGATCTCGAACTCGAGTCCGCCGCCACGCTTCTGACCTGCTTCCAGGGAACACGCGAGAACAGTAGAATACTACGTACGGCCCCTTGGCAGCTGATCCCGGCTCCCGGCACAATCTCCATCTCTTGCCGGGCTATTTCCGCCACCGGAACCAAGCCAATTTCAACTAGGCCATCTTCTACATCGCGTGCGCAATCCGATGGTATTGAAAATGAGAGCTCAACCGCATCACTTTGCGGACCATGCAGCATTCCCCATACCAGCGGCACCGTATTGAGATAACTGACAGCACGAACTTTGAACTTTGATGGTTCGGGTATCAACCTTCAGTCTATCGGAGCCATGAGCGAAGCGATCTGAGCGTTACGCTATTGGTCGTAGATGTCCGAGATCACGACCTTCAGCAGCCAATCGATAGACGGCTTTCTCCACGTTCCTTCCAATCGGCCTCAAGATGGCTTAGTGCTCACCCACGGCGCCGGTGGCAACTGCCGCTCGCCGCTGCTGGTCGCCGTTGCAAATGCCTTCGCGGATGCCGGCCTCCTCGTCCTGCGTTTCGATCTTCCGTTCCGCCGCAAAAGAAGCTTCGGCCCGCCCTTTCCAGGTCGCTCTGCGGAAGATCGGCAAGGTCTGCGGACCGCGGTCTCAGAGCTTCGCCGCCAGCTGCCGGGCCGGGTCTTTGCCGGAGGTCACTCCTATGGTGGACGGCAGGCAAGCATCCTGGCTTCGGAAGACCCGGGCATCGCCGATGCTCTCCTGTTACTTTCGTATCCGCTCCATCCGCCAAGGAAACCGGATCAACTGCGGACCGTCCACTTCGATCAGTTGGTTATTCCCTCCTTTTTTATACACGGTAAAAATGACCCCTTCGGATCGGTTTCCGAGATGCTCCAAGCGCTTCCGCTGATCCCGGCCAAAACGGAGCTTTCCGTCGTAGAAGGCGCTGAACACGGGCTTTCCAACGGTGCCTTCGATATCACCGGTCTGGTCGTTGAACCCTTTCTGCGCCTTCTGGACTCCGGGAGTTTTTACCGTTTAGACCCCTCGGCGGTCACCCCATAAATCGACGTGCAGGCGCGGACTGAGTCTGTACCCTGTCTCTTTACAAACCTCGGCGATCCAACGGGCTCGATCCCGCAGCACTTCGCTTCCTGTTCCTTCGGGCATCAGAACTACATCGCGAGGTCGCGCGCCGCAGGCCTCCCGGACAACTTCAATCTCGGCGAGGTCTTCAGGCGACGAAACCACAAATTTCAATTGAAAGGGATACTCGTTCCTCAACCGCCGCAACACCTCGGGCCGAAATCTCAGCCTGTCGTGCCGCGCGGCCCATCTCCCGCCGTCTCGTTCCAGGGGTGTTGAATTCGCCAGCTTCGGGCTGATACTCATCAGGTCGCATACGACGGGAGCGTAGATTGTGCCGGCCGTTTCGATCGTGATGTGCAGCCCCGCTTCTCGCATCCGCTGCGTCAGCGCGACTATTTGCGGTGCGATCATCGGCTCGCCTCCCGTGATTACCACGTGCGAAGCTTTGAAATCGGTCACCGCCTTGGCGATCTCCTCGAGCGACAGCTCCCGTCCTTCTGGTTCCCAGGACGTGTAAGGCGTATCGCACCAGACACAGCGCAAATTACAACCCGACGTGCGCACGAACACCGAAGGAACTCCCACGAGTGAGCCCTCGCCTTGAATCGAGTAGAAGATCTCGCTGATCTTCATGCGGCCAACGGATCGGCCACGTTAGCCTCCTCGAAGCCCTTACGCCGCAAAAGACAGGAGTCGCAGCGGCCGCATGAATGGCCGTTCGCATCCGGATCGTAACAGCTGTGCGTGAGACTGAGATCCACGCCCAACTCCACGGCTTTCCGTACAATTTCCGCCTTGCCCATGTGCAGCAGAGGTGTCTCGATTCGCACTTTAGTGAGCCCTTCGACACCGGCTTTTGTTGCCAGATTGGCCATACGCTCGAAAGCTTCGATGAATTCTGGACGGCAATCCGGGTAACCCGAATAGTCAATCGCGTTCACACCGAGAAAGATGTGCGAAGAACCGGTGACTTCGGCATAGGCGAGTGCGAAGGAAAGAAAGATTGTATTCCGTGCCGGTACATAGGTGACTGGAATCTCGCCGCCCATGGTCTTTTCATCGCGGTCCTTCGGAACCTCCACTGAACTCGTGAGTGCCGATCCGCCGAAAACTCGTAAATCGATCACCGCCGTCCGATGCTCTTTTGCGCCCAGGCTGGCGGCTACACGCGCCGCCGCGGCCAGCTCCGCCCGGTGCCTTTGGCCGTAATCGAAAGAAAGGCAGTAACAGTCGAAACCCGCTCCCCGCGCGATCGCGAGACAGGTAGACGAATCGAGCCCGCCGCTCAGCAAACAAACCGCCGGACCCTTTGATTTCTGGACCAAGTTTCAGTATAAGAGCGTTCGCCGCTTCGTCACTCATCCTGCCTTGTCGCCACAACGCTGACGTCGAGTTCGCCGCGATGGAGTATGATCTTCAACGGGTCGCCTTGCCGCGTCTCCTCTGCATACCTGACAATCTTGCCGTCCGGCTTTTCGATGATGGCGTAGCCGCGCTCCAGGATCGTCAAAGGACTCAACTGGCTCAGGTGCAGCGCTAGCGATTCCTGACGCGCTCTGGCCTGCCAAAGCCTCGCTTGAAGAAGCTTTGTTAGCTCTCGTCCGAGCAGATCGCTGCGATGCCTGATCCTTGCGAAGCGCAGCCGCAAGTCCGTCGCATGCAGCCGCCGGGTCATCTCGGTCAAGCGCCGCACTCGTCGCTCCTCCGATGCTTGTTGCACCTTCTGCAATCGTTCTTCCAGTTCATCCAAACGCAGCGCCGCCCCGGCGAGCCGCCGATGAATCAATCTGGCCGATTGCTCCGTACCGCGTTTGTGCAGATCTCGCCCGCCGATCAGCAGCCGGTATTTCATAGCCTGGACAATCTTTGCCCGGCAGCCGGCTATTTGCTCTAGCAGGCTTTCGCTCGTGCAAACCACGATTTCGGCCGCCGCCGAGGGTGTAGGCGCCCGCCGGTCTGCCACAAAGTCTGAAATCGTGAAATCGGTTTCGTGTCCGATCGCCGAGATCACGGGAACCTTCGATGCTGAAATCGCACGAACTACAGGCTCTTCATTGAAAGTCCAGAGATCCTCTAAAGATCCGCCTCCTCGCGCAACGATAACCACATCCGCCCACCCCGTCCCGCTGAAAAAGTGTAAACCTGAGCAAATCTGCTCGACTGCCCCTTCGCCCTGCACTTGCGCCGGGAACAGCCGCACATGCAAGCCCCGAAAACGGCGCTCGAGCACGTGGAGTATGTCCCGGATCGCTGCGCCCGAAGGTGAAGTGATGATACCGATCCGGCGCGGCAGCTTAGGCAGCGCCTTCTTTCGAGCTGCTTCAAACAGCCCTTCCTGCGCCAGCTTCTTCTTGAGTTGCTCAAACGCAACCTGCAGTGCGCCCGCTCCTTGCGGTTCGAGCGTCTCCACGATCAGCTGATATTCGCCGCGCGCCTCGTAGACCTCGAGATTCCCCCGCGCGATAACTGCCAGCCCGTCCTGCGGCTTGAAGCGGGCGAATCTTGCTGTGCCTTTGAACAAGACGCATTTGATCTGACTCTTCTCGTCCTTCAGTGAGAAGTATTGGTGTCCGCTCGAGACCAGCCTACAGCCGGAAATCTCGCCCGCCACAAAAATATTCCGGAAGTCGGATTCAAACAGCTGCCCAATTGCCGCGTTCAGCTCATTGACCTGAAAGATCCGCCGTTCCAGTTCCAGAGAAAGTTTCATTTGTCCCATGGAGGCGTTGGGCATCGAAGACATCATCTCACTGCTGTGTGGCTCTCCCTGCTAAAGTGCGGTGCAGGAATGCAACGGTTGGCGAGCGCGCAGGTCTGGCTCGGCAGATTCATGCTGCTCCTGGGCATTGTTGCGCTAGTGTGCGCTGTTTCCCTCACATTCCGTACCTACATGCCTTGCCCATTCTGGGACCAATGGGCCGAGCTCAATGCTATAGCGAACGGTGCCCATTGGAGCTCATGGCGCTGGTTGTGGAGCCAGCACAATGAGCATCGCCTCTTGATCACCCGGCTCCTGCTCCTGCTCGATCTGCATGTCTTCGGTGGCACGAATAAATCGTTGTTCGTCGAGATTTACTTGTGTCAAATTTCTGTTTGGGCCGCCATATGTTACGCCCTGGAACGCTTCACCGATTTTGAGCGCTGTCTCAAAAACACCCTGGAAGGTTTATTCGGGTTCTGTCTATTTCATCTGAATCAGGCTGAGAATCTGACCTGGGCCTTCCAGGTTTCATTCATTCTTCCCTTTGCGCTTGGAACTGTTACGCTGCTCACCATCGCATTTTTCGAACGTGTGCAGCGCCCGACGCTGGCTGCAGTAGCGATTGGGTTCGCGCCGCTACTGGCCGGCTTGAATCTAGCCGGAGGCCTGCTGATTGGACCCGTTGCCGTCTGCTTTGCTTATTTCAAGCGTTTGCCTCCCCGCTATCTCGTAACGATTCTGATCTTATTTGTGGGAAGTTCGTGCGCTTACCTAATGGGCTACAAGGCCTCTGATCCCAATCACACAGTTCTCGATGCGCTACCGCACGGCAGAGAGATCTTCGTTTACGTGCTGACGTATCTGGGCGCTAGTTGGACCAAGCTGCTTCCCCATAAAGAACGCCTGATCAGTGTGTTGTCCCTAGTAGCTTTTGCATATCTGGTAACGCAAGCCGCGCGTCATCGTCGGCGAACCACCGCTTTCCAGTGGTTTTGCGTGGCACAATGTTCGCTCGTCATTGCCACCGCACTGCTCACAGCTCTCGGCAGGTTGCAAATGGGCGTGGGACAAGCGTACGCCGGCCGCTATCAAACTCCCGCCATGCTTTACTGGGCTTCGCTTTGCTCGATGCTGCTGATCACAGTCTGGCGGCTGCGGCGGGCAAACTTCCCGCAAGTACAAGCGCTGCTGGTGCTGGTCCTGGTTTGGTCGCTCATGACCTTCGGGTCACTCTGGCGCACGACAGTACACCGCGCCGACCTTCTTTCGCGTGCCTGCTACACCGTGATGAATGGAAACCAGGACGACCAGGCGCCAAAGCTTCTATACGGTTCCCGTCAGGATGTCGCGCCAGGAGTCGCCTATTTGCATCGTCTGTGGCGCTGAGAGCTTGGAACCTGCTTCGAAATGCGCTATTCTAGCGACTTCGTCAGGAGATACAAACCTTCACCATGACCGGAAAAGAAGCCATCGAATTCGCTCAGAAGAACGATATCCGCCAGATCGATTTGCGCTTTACTGATTTGCCCGGCTTAAGTCAGCACATCACCTACCCGATAAACATGCTTGAAGAGAGCTCGTTCGAAGACGGGTTTGGCATCGACGGTTCGAGCATTCGGGGCTGGGCGGCCATCAACGAAAGTGACATGCTCATTATTCCGGATCCCGCCAGCGCCTTCACGGACCCGTTTGCGGAGACCCGCACGCTTGTCATGCTTGGCGATATCGTCGATCCGATCACTCGCCAACACTATGACCGCGATCCACGCTGGATTGCCAAGAAGGCCGAACTTCACCTCAAGAACAGCGGCGTAGCTGATGTGGCCTACTTCGGAGCCGAGGCCGAGTTTTTCATCTTCGACAACATCCGCTTCGATCAGAACCAGCACAGCGGCTTCTATTTCGTCGATGCAGAAGAAGGCCGCTGGAACTCGGGCCGCAAAGACAACAACCTGGGTTACCGCCCGCGCTATAAAGAAGGCTATTTCCCGGTTCCTCCGACCGATCATTACCAGGACCTGCGTAGCGAGATGGTGGCCACCATGCTCGAGTGCGGCCTCAGCATCGAGTGCCATCATCATGAGGTTGCCACTGGCGGACAGTGCGAGATCGACCAGAAATTCGACACGCTGGTGAAGTCGGCCGATAACATGATGCTCTACAAGTACGTCGTGCGCAACGTGGCGTATCAATACGGCAAGACCGTCACCTTCATGCCCAAGCCTCTCTTCGGTGATAACGGTAGCGGCATGCATACGCACCAGAGCCTCTGGGCCCAAGGCAAGCCGCTCTTTGCTGGCGACAACTACGCTGGACTGAGCCAACTCGCCCTCAGCTACATTGGGGGACTCCTTCGTCACGCGCGGGCCCTCTCGGCCATTATTGCCCCGACGACCAACAGCTACAAGCGGCTGGTCCCCGGCTACGAAGCCCCCGTCAACCTCGCTTATTCCCGTCGCAACCGCTCGGCTGCCGTTCGCATTCCGATGTATTCCAGCAGCCCGAAATCGAAACGGGTCGAGTTCCGCCCTCCTGACCCGGCATCCAATCCCTATCTGGCGTTCGCAGCTATGATGATGGCTGGTCTCGACGGCGTGCTCAACAAAATTGATCCGGGTGAACCGCTCGATAAAGACATCTATGACCTCACGCCTGAGGAGATGAAGAAGGTTCCATCCATGCCGGCCTCTTTAGACGAGGCGCTTACCTGTCTGGAGGAAGATCACGAATTCCTCACGAAGGGAGACGTGTTTTCAGAGGAATTGATCGAAACTTTCGTCTCCTACAAGAGGAAAGCCGAAGCGGAAGCTGTTCGCCTCAGGCCCCATCCGTACGAATTTGCTCTGTATTACGATATATAGAGAGAACTTTCCTATGCGTCCACAGTGTCCAAAACAACGACTTCTCGCTTATTGAGTTGGCGTGTAGCTACCCAAAAGCTTGACAAATTGCGTGCATTCTTCTAAGTTCGCTAGAGCATTTTGCGTTTTTTTCTCGTCGAGACTTCCGAGAAAATCCACATAAAAAAGATACTCCCACGGCTTTCCCCGAAAGGGTCGGGATTCGATCTTCGTGAGGCTCAGATCACGAAGGGCAAAGCAGGCTATTGCGCGAAACAGCGAGCCCGGAGTGTTTGCTGCTGAAAACACTACTGACGTTTTCCGGGGCCCGTTTGCGGTCGGCACTTTTGTTGGCTGTTTCGTCATCAGAAAAAATCGCGTAAAGTTTTCCTTTATGTCTTCGATCTTTCGACGGAGTATCACACCTCCGTAGATAGTGGCGGCAGTCTCTGATGCGATCGCCGCAGTGTCAACTAAGCGGCCTTCTTTGAGGGCTTTAACACTGCCCGCCGTATCGTAGAAGGACACGGGCTCTATGCTCTTGTGTTGCTCGAAGAAGCGCTTGCACTGATTCAGAGCTACTGGATGTGACAGGACGCGTCTGATGCCGCTGAACTTTATACCGGGCATTGCGATCAGCTGATGCGAAATGCGTATGCTGGTTTCACCCGAAATGACGAAATTGTACTCAAGCAGGTGATCGTAATTCTCGTGCACGCTGCCGTAAAGAGTGTTTTCGATCGGTACTACGGCGCACTCGGCGGCTCCGCTTTCGAGCGCCTGAAAGACATCCTTGAATGAAGTACAGGGAACCGGCTGCACTCGGAGGCCGAGCAGTTTGAGGGCTGCGGCGTGACTGAATGCTCCGGGCTCGCCTTGAAATGCAAACTTCTTCTTCGACATTGATGCTGCATGGGGCGTTATCCCCGCGGTCTCGCCCACGATTGATGGTATACTCACCTCGGTTTGTTCTGAAAGCGGAACGGAACTGGTCCGACCTGCTCACTCACCCTTTGTTTTGCACGATGAGCCATACACAAGACCCTGGCCGACATTTGAGAGGAGTTCGCGAACATTTGGGTCTGCGCTATCGCGACGTAGAGGAGGCCAGTCAGCAGATTGCTAGAAACCGTGACAACCAGGAGTTCTTGGTCGGCCTGAGCCGCCTGGCCGATATCGAAAACCGCGGCACGTTGCCATCGGTCTATCGACTGTATTCCCTTTGCGTTATTTACGGCCTTGATTTCTGCACTGTTCTTGGCTGGTATGGTGTCGATCTGAATAACCAGCTAGCGGATGCCTCCACATTGTCGCTTCGCGAAACGCGTCCAATTTACACTAGTTCCCCGGATTATTCCGTGGACGGTCTGCCGATTGAGCTGGATCAAAACTTGGATTTGACGAAAACAATTTATCTGAGTGAGCACGTTCGCTGTTGGGGGAAACTCCCTTTGTCCATTCTCGGCTCTCTCGATCTTCGTCACCATCGCTACGCATTCATCGGAACCAATGACTGGTTTATGTATCCTATCCTCTCGCCCGGGTCGTTTGTGCAGATCGACGAAACCCGGAAACGCCTCGGCCACGAGCCCTTCTACCATGAGTATGAGCGACCCATCCACTTCGTAGAGCATCGAAATGGCTATCGTTGCGCGTGGTGTACTGAGCGCAATGGGCTTTTGATTCTCCAGCCCCACTCGGCTTCCGGCATGAATCTGGAGGCCTTCCGTTACCCGGATGAAGCGGATATTCTCGGGCGTGTTGTCGCCGTCGCTAAACGGTTGGATCGGGTGAGCCGACCCCATACACGTTCTTAAGCAGGCCTAAGATTGCCTCGAAATCGGACGCGTGGCGCTCCCGCTCGGGTCCCTGAATTGACGCCGGAACCAGATTCTTGTAAGGAGTGAGGCGAAGCCATGCGTCGATCAGTTCGACTCGGTCAACTTGACCGATTCCGGAGATATATAGGTCGATGTCCGCCTTTTTACGTTCAAGCGGATAACTTATCCATTCCCTGAAGACATGCTCGTGGATCCGCTTCAAAGTTTTGCTGGCCTCATGGGCACTCGATACAATACTTGTTTGACCATAGTGCTCATATCTGCCAGTATCAAGGTTCCGCAGGCTCGCGAGGTATACGAGACGTCCGTAAGAGGTCTCGATCTGGGACAAGTCTCTTGAACACGCCCTTTCGAGTGTATCGTTGGCGGCGTGCTGTCCTCTTCTCGCAGACATCCGATTCCTTAAATCTGTCACATCCAGCCAGCCTATTCAACACGCCCTAGTACCATTAGAACTATACGTTCCGTTGTCGGAAAACGTCCTTCGCGAGCTATCCACCAACGTTTTCTTCGAGTTAGAGTAGCGGTCGAGAGTAGTCAAAACCAAGTACAAGACCACTAATCGACCTATGAAACCACTGTTGTATATTTCCGTTATCTCTACGTGTGCCCTGCTGGGTGCCACACCCAGTCTGAAAGCAACATCAATCCGGGCCGACCACGTCCGGGTCTTCGACGCCCCCAACCCGAACCCGAAGGAGCCTCGCGTCCCGCTAGCCTTTGACGCCCCTAACCCGAACCCCAAGGAGCCTACTGTGCCGCTGGCGCTTTGAAACAAACCGCGTTCTCGGTGTAAGCTCAATGCGATGGAGTTGCCCTTTTGCGCAATTTCCTCTACCATATCCTGATCTACAGATGAGTAGGGCATGAATTGGGCACGGATCGCCTTTGCACTGAGCGACGCTCTGAGCATTGTGCTGATTATCCGGCTTATAAAACTGCGGTTGCACGATGTTTACCGGGTTTTTTGCGCTTTTCTTGTTTTTCAGATCGTCTCCGAGTCGTTTGTAATCCTCGAGAAATTCACCTCTTTGGATCGGCGGATCGACTATCGTGTAACCTGGCTGATTATCCAGCTGTTTTCCTGGGTACTCTCTATCTGGATGGTTTACGCTCTTCTAAATGCCATCCTGACGAGACTGCCTGGCATCCTGCGAATCTCCCGGCGTGTGTTGAAGCTATCTTTGGTGATAGCTCTTGCAATCGCCCTGGTCACTGCCCGCCCGGAGTGGCTCGCATCGGGAAGCGCGGGCGGCAACTCCCCGATAGTCTACGCAGTCTATGTGGCATTTGTTCTTCAGCGTCTTGTCGCAACAATCGCGTTGCTGACGCTGCTGTTTACGTTGGGTTTTATCTTGTGGTTTCCCGTCTCAATGCCGCGTAATCTCGCCGTTTTCAGCATCGGATTTGGCGTTTACTTCACCAGCAAGACGACGCTCCTTTTGCTTCGCAGCTTCTGGTTTCACGAGGGGTTCGACATGCTCAACAATGGCATAACGGTAATGCTGTGTGTTTGTTTGATTTATTGGATTACGTTCTTGAATACGTCAGGAGAGACGGCGCCCGTAACACTCGGGCATAGCTGGCAAACAAATCGTCAATCCAAGCTTTTAAGCGACATGGAGCACCTGAACGCTCTCCTCGTTCGGTCTGCGCGGCGGTGACCCATTTGCGCATATTTCCCCGAGGCGTTTGATCAGTTTCGGCAAAATTCGCCCTTACCCCGCTAAATCCAAAGGAGGTCTTGTGCGTGCAACTACGATACTGTAACCTTATATGGTACGGAGGACCGATTGAGACCAGCTCTAGTACTGGTGCCGATACTCCTGTTTGGACTTTTCACAGCTCTGCTTGTGCCTGTGCTGATCCGGCTGATGCGGACCTGCGCGATTCGTGAGATCCCCCAAGACTGGCTCGAGAATTTTTCTGTCTCTGCTTATTACCCAATGGAGAAACTGCTGGCCGAGGAAGATTTTAAGTTCCTCAGCAGACAACCCGGCTTCGATCTTTCGCTGTATCGAAAACTCCGGCGGGATCGGCTTCATATATTCAAGCAGTACCTGAATCGCTCGATAGTAGATTTCAATCGACTGCATGCAGCGGTCCGCGCGATTCTGCCTCATGTCGCCGACGATCGCTCGGATTTAGTCAGCCAGCTCATTTGGCTGAAAGTCCGTTTCTGTTTCGCTGCAATTCGCGCCGAAATCAGTTACCGTTTGTGCCTGCTGGGAATCGGAAGCCTAGCCGTGCATCCGCTTATTTCCGAACTCGAGCGTATGAGTCTGCAGTTCAGCCGAGTAGCCGCAGTCCAGGCAAATTATTGAGTCTGGCTGCGTTCTCCACAAAATTCTTGAGCTGCCGCTGAGCTTCTTTGTAGCCTTCGAACATCTTCTCGGCATTCTTGAATTCCCTGGTGTGCACGCAGCGTCTGGCCCCACGGTGCTGGACGGGGAATCTCAAGTGCAGCATTTCATGAAAGAGGACATATCTAACGGCGAGCTCGGGCACTTCGCGGGAATCGAGCAGATTTGTAATCACAATGGTGTGGTGCGAAGGATCGTAGTGACCCAGCACACTGCGTGACGCCCGAATGCTCCACCCCAGGCGAGGACGCGCCATTAACCCGTTAAAATACTGAAAATTCAGCTCCTCGAAGATCTGGCACAGATTGTAGGCTTCGCCGCATGGCTCCAGAATGACCTTCCGGCCGCGCAGCTGTTTGATCGCCTGCAAGGTCCGGCGAACTTCCGCACGGTTCAAATAACGCCGGTATCTGGAAAGAGTGCCGCGATCCGGACTCCTGCGGAAGAGCTTTCCCAGCAAAATCAGCGCTAATGCCTCCTGTACCGGATTCGGCGCGGATTCGAGCAAGTCACTTATGTCCACTGTAAGATGCCCATCTTGCAGTTTTATCCGACTGTTCGCGTTGGCGTACTTGCGAAAGCGAACCGTGATTTCCGGTATCGACGTCTTCGGCTTCATCGCCCTGAAAACACGAGCGTAGATGCCCTTCAACGTTTCGAGCGAGCCAGATGAATGGCCGTTTTCGCATTCGAAACCGCCAGTCTCCTCGACTTGCATTTTCCCCTAACTGTAACATGGTGATTCGGATGCGTTTCCGCGCCGCCGCAGCCCTCGGAAAGGTACAGTCTGTTTGCCGACAGCCAAAATTAGCGCTCTGGGATGCCACGTTCCGTCCAAGGTCCTGACCAACGATGATTTGTCTCGTATCGTCGACACTAATAATAAATGGATCGTCGAGCGGACTGGCATACGGGAAAGGCGCATTGCCGATCCCTCTGTCGCGACCTCGGACATGGCCGTTGCCGCCGCCCGCCAGGCGCTCGCCCAACGGGGTATCGACGCGGGGCAACTCGACGCCATTCTGGTCTGCACTGTTACGCCTGATATGCTCTTTCCCTCGACTGCCTGTCTGGTCCAGGATCTTCTGGGAGCTCAGCGGGCATGGGGGTTCGATCTGGTCGCCGCCTGCTCCGGGTTCCTTTATGGAATTACGGTCGCCGCCCATCTCGTGTCCGCCGGAACACACCGCTATGTACTTGTGATTGGCTCGGATACCATGTCGCGGATCATCGATTACAAGGACCGTGCGACATGTATCCTGTTTGGGGACGGCGCTGGCGCCTTCCTCATCGAGCCCGCTGAGGAGGGTGAAACCCTAGGCTTCATCGGTCACCATAGCGAGATCGATGGTTCTGGTGCACCGTACCTTTGCATGCCGGCCGGCGGTAGCCGGCTTCCGGCCAGCGCAGATACAGTCGCACAAGGTCTGCACTATGTCAAACAGGAGGGACAGCAAGTCTTCAAATTCGCCGTCCGCAAAATGCAGGAGATTTGTGAGCAATTGCTTTCCAAATACGGATTTCAGCCGTCTGACGTCGATCTACTCGTGCCTCACCAGGCAAACAAACGCATCATTACCGCTACTGCAGAACGTCTGCAGTTACCTCCTGAAAAGGTCGTCATCAACCTCGATCAGTACGGAAATACCACGGCCGGTACTATACCTCTAGCCACTAGAGATGCCATTTGCAGCGGGCGATTGAAGAAGGGAGATCTGGTGCTTTTTGCAGCGGTGGGCGCGGGATATACCGCGGGCGCTAGTCTTTGGCGTTGGGCGTTTTGACGGCCGCATCCGGCCGCGCGGATTTCATGCGCAGCTGATCGTACTCGCGCGTCACTTTCACGATATAGTTCCTGGTCTCTTTGTACGGAGGTACGCCGGCATATCTCTCGACCGCTGCCGGCCCCGCGTTATATGCTGCCAAAGCCAAGGCAGAGTTTCCGTGATAGCGAAGCAGCAGCATTCGGATGTACTTCGCGCCACCCAGCGCATTCTGCCGTGCTTCGGCCGCGTCCACATGCAAATCCTTCGCTGTAGAAGGCATGATCTGCATCAGGCCGATTGCGCCCTTTTTCGAAATCGCCGCCTGCTGGAAGTCCGATTCGATTCGGGCGACGCTTCTCAAGAAGTCGCGGTCCACTCCTTCCGCGTCCGCGGCGCTCCCGACAACCGCCTCGGCGTCGTCCCGCCCCTTTTCTGGCGCCGGAGATGTCCCTGTGACGGGTGTTGCTTCGGTAAGTGGCTGGATGCTCGCGATATCGGCTGATGAAAACTCTATTTCCCCCGATCCCACTCGCAGCAGAAGAGTCTGGTTTTGTAGATCGTGGGAATCCGCGCGCAGGCAAGATCCGCTCTTGAGACAAATCATCTCGGCCGCGAAAGAAGTTGCTGAACCCATTACGAGGCCGCCGCAAAGAAGAGTTGTACGAATCACCACGTGTCGATTCTAATAGACGATCGTCGGCACTTTCCCGGATTCGAATTCCGCTGGCTTTTCTATCTCTTCCAGCATTACCAGTTCGTGTTCCAGCAAAGTGGCGGACACCAATGTCTTCACGCTAATCTCTGCGATGCTGCTGTCTTTGCCGTACCGTGCCATGAACAAGTCAGAGACGTCCTGCAGTTGCTTCCTGATGCCTGCCAAGTATCGGGCCATAGCGGCGTGTTCGTCTCGGCTCAAAGGGTACTGCACATTCCGCTCCTTAGCAAAATTTACCACTTTCGAGCCATTGTGGCATAAAAATCCCTTTGGTTGCTATAAAAACTTCACGGTATACGTGAAAAATTTGCGGCTGCCCGGCCCGGCTTCCATGCAAACGTTACCATTCGGGGATGGGATCTCCAACGAAACTCGTCTGCTCCCGCTGCGACCTTAGCTTTTCGCCAGCCGAGCCCCTGAACCTATGCTCTTGTGGAGCTCCCTTGCTGGTCGATTATGATCTTTCAGCAATCCGCAAAGTTTGGGGCAGGGAATCTTTACTGGACTCTCCGCCCAACATGTGGCGCTACGGCCCCGTTCTCCCCGCCTCGCCCAGCGAAGCGGTGACGCTCGGCGAGGGGTGGACGCCGCTTCTGCGGGCGTCCAAACTGGCTTCCCAAATAGGTGGTACCGACGTCTGGATTAAGGATGAGGGTCGGAAACCCAACCGGCTCGTTCAAGGCCAGGGGACTTTCGACGGCTGTCACCATGGCGAAAAAACTGGGCATCCAGAAGCTGGCGATCCCTTCTGCCGGGAACGCCGGCTAGCGCCCTCGCTGCTTACGCGGCGCTCGCGGGCCTGCAGGCCAACATCTTTATGCCGGATGACGTGCCCCAATCCAACTTCATCGAGTGTAAAGCCTGCGGAGCTCACGTCACCCTCATCGACGGGCTTATCAGTGACTGCGCACGCATTGTCTTCGAAAGGAAAAAGAACGAGAACTGGTTCGAGGTCACGACCCTCAAAGAGCCCTACCGTCTCGAGGGTAAGAAGACGATGGGCTATGAACTCGCCGAACAGTTCGACTGGAGATTGCCCGATGCGATCCTCTATCCCTGCGGGGGCGGCGTCGGACTCATTGGGATATGGAAGGCCTTCGCCGAGCTCGAGGCCCTCGGCTGGATCGGGCCCGAGCGTCCCAAAATGATTGCTGTACAGGCTGCCGGATGCGCTCCCATCACTCACGCCTTCGAGCAGGGAGCCGAAGCGAGCAGTTTCTGGAGCAACGCTTATAGTATTGCTGCCGGGCTGCGGGTACCAAAACCCTTGGGCGATTTTCTCGTGCTTCGTGCCGTCCGTGACAGTGGCGGGACGGCAGTTTCTGTCTCCGACCAGGAGATGCTGGATGCCGCTCTTCTCCTTGCCGAGTGCGAGGGTCTCTTCGCCGCGCCCGAGACTGGCGCCTGCGTTGCAGCACTCAGATCTTTATTCAAGAGTTCGTTCATCGAGCCCTACGAGAAGGTTGTCATCTTGAGTACCGGCTCGGGACTGAAGTATCTCGAAGCCTATTCGACACGCTTCGCGCGCAACTCAGCAACCGAGCAGGACAAATTGGGAGGGCTCATTACGCCCCGCTAAACGAGCTGGCCGATGTTGCTATAGGTTGGCGCAACTGGTTTTTTTCACAGCCCCGCAGGCGAGCCAGCATGCTTTTTTTCCAGCCATTGTTATGGGACGATAAGGAAGTAAGTTTGGATTTCTCGAAGTTGCCGCCTTGGATGAGCTCCGTCGACCGCCAATTTCTCAATACGAGTTCCGAACCACAGTTAAGGAGAGAGTTAAGTGACAAAGCTGTTCGTTGGGAATTTGCCATATAAAGCCACCGAGTCCGACATACAGGCCTTCTTCGCGGAAGCCGGTGTCCAAGTGGACAGCGTCAATCTTTTGCGCGACAAGTTCAGCGGTGAGGCTAGAGGGTTTGGATTCGTTGAAATCAACGACGACGCGCTAGCCAATCAGGCAATCCAGGCATGTAACGGGCGCACGCTCATGGGCCGCGCTCTGGTCGTAAACGAAGCTCGTCCACCGGAGCGTCGCGAGCGTTCCCAAGGCGCTGGCGCCGGCCATCAGCGCGACTTCGGCGGCAGCAAAAATCGCTGGTAGCCGGACACCATCTTCAACTGGTTCCCGGCCTCGTTCCTTTTGCCCACACGTGCCCGTCTCGCCGCCCTTGTCGTTTCCGCAATCATCGTTCTGCTGATCTTTGTCGTATGGCGCGTCCACCACGGCGCACCACCCCGGTCGCCTACGCCCGACACGTCGGCCACTCAGGCCGGAGCGCCAGGGCACGCGGTCGCTCCATCGGGGGATTCTGCCCCGACAAACATATATGCTCACAATTTGATGTTGAGAAAGGGGCCGAGCTTTCGAGTGTACGTCCGCTGGTTGGAAGGCGAGATGGCACGCACCCGCCGCAACGTTGATCCTTCATTTGACGATCCTGAGTCGTTCTATCTCAACATCAAGACGGGTGTTCTGCGCGCCAATATCGGAGACATAGGCAACTATCTCAATGCAGGAGGTCTAGGAAACACCCCTCTGAAGAATGTCACGCTTTCCGGCGATGGTAACCAGATAAAGCTCACCGGGACTGTGCACAAGGTAGTCCCGTTACCGGTCGCTGTTTTGGGCCAGATCACGGCTCTTCCCGATGGCCGTATTCAGATTCATGTCACGAAGATCAACGTTCTGAAGATCCCATTCAAAGCGCTCCTCGGTGGGCTGAATATCACCATTTCCGATCTCTTCAGCTCGAAGGACATTCCCGGAGTTCAAGTCGCGGACAATGACATTTTCCTCGACACACCAAAGTTTCTGCCGCCTCCCCATATCCGCGGGCAATTAAGCGCCGTGCGCGTAGTGAACCCTGATCTCGAAGCGGTCTACGGCAATGCTGAGAGTCAGGCCGCGCGGGTGGAGCAGTGGAGGAATTTCCTTCGCCTATCGGGCGGGACCATCGATTTTGGAAAACTGACCATGCACCACGTCGATCTTGTGATGATCGACATCTCCGACGATCCCTGGTTCGATCTCGACCTGACTAACTATCAGAAGCAGCTAGTAAACGGCTACACCCGGATGACGCCGGAAGCGGGCCTTCAGATATTCATGCCGGATCTTTCAACAATCCCAGAAAACAAGGCGACTCAGAAGATCAGCATCGAATGGATGAAAAATCGTTCGCTCCCCCCGCCACAGGCAGTCACCCGGCATTGATCAGTGAAACAGTTAAGGCACTGGGAGACGTCTTAAAGAGTCCTGAGGTACGCGACCAAGTCGCTCTTCTCTTCTTGTTGGTTAGGCCTGTTCCCGAACAGGTTATTGTAATGATCCACCACGGCTTGCAGTGTCGCAAACCGCCCGTCATGATAGAAGCCGCCCTTTTCATGCGTGAAGAGTCCCTTGAGTGGCGCCGTCCGGTACATCTTGGTAGGTGATCGGCTCGCTTGGAAGTTCATGGATTCCGATCTCTTCAGGCTTGTGCATGTTGTACCCGGGCTCGGGTCGCGCTGCTCCGCAATATTGCATTCTCAGCCGGCGCAGGTGCAGGAATTGCGAGTTAATAAAAGTGGAGCGCGGCGAGTTTCGATGTGATGATGTCCGGTTCATTGCGAACGCCGTTTGAACCAGCTTTCACAGCGACAGGATATTGAAGCGGGTCGTTCAATCGCGGATCGTAGAACGTTCCTTTGCCGTGCATCTCGAGATTAGCCACAAGGGCATTCCAGTACGTGGCGGAGCCGAAGCCTGTCCAGGTGCCAAGGTTCACACCCGCCAACCCGATGGCGGGCGGAATGAGGGAGGCTGCAGACTTGCCGTTCGGCTGAAAGGGTTTTCCGTCCAAAAAGAGCTCGGCATCAAATGTCCCGGGCCCCCAGGTGTTCAGCACGGCTCGGACAGTTGCCTGATCAACGCCCAAGAGAGTCGCCGGCACAGAGAGATCCGGCGCCAGAGCGATAATTGCGCCAACATTCAAGTCTCGATTGGCCCATCCGTCCAGCCGGTGTCCAATTCCGGTTGTGAATGAATTGTCGATGGTGGAGTGGCACAGGGCGCACTGGATGCCCATTGACCGAATGTGCCCGGCTTCGTCGAAGAAGCCGGTCACTCCGACGACCGCGTTCAATCTGAGCAGTGCCAGTGTCGTTGCAGGATCGTTCAGATCTACTCTGCCTTTGGCTAGATCCGTGCGAAGTGCCGCGGGCAGCGCGTCTACGTCGACCTTGAGCCCCACAGCCAGGGCGGTGTTCGGATTCACACCCGGTCCAACGCCGCCCTGCCTGAAGCCCGCGATTGCCTGGTGCAATTTGAGCTTGCTTCCCCAAAATTCCTGATCGCCGAAGGTCTCATAACGGAATGTGTGCCTGCCTTCGTCGAGCATGCGCCGCCCATTCTGGCTCACGATATCCTCTGAACTCTTATAGCTGTTGCTGTCCTCTGATTCAGAATCGGAGGCAGACCCCGAGGCGACGAGTAGAATGGCGCACCTGCGATGCCAACGGCAGCAGCGCAAAACGGTAGCGTTCTTCTTCGTATCATTTCAGTTTCCTTTCAAGAACACTAAAACTTGGGTCGGCTGCAACCTTCGGTCCAGTTGAACTGCATCAATCCTGCGGGGCATTACGCAGCCGGCCGCGCCAGCTTGGCATTAAATGCATATCGGCCATGTTCGATCGCTGTCGACGCGCTTTTCGTTGCAGAAAAGAACACGAATAAAGAGAAGGATTGATGGAACGCCTGGAGATTCGCGGACTCTGTAAGGAAGAGGAGGTCGAAGAGCACTCTCGACCGATGCCACTTTAGCCGCTTGATCGAACGTATTTCGAAGAATCGACGCCGGCGTGTGACGACTCTCAACTGATTTGTGCAAGCAACTGGTGCATATGTAGGGCAGAGTTGGATTGGGTGTTATGAGGGAGCGACGGAGAAACGACGAAGGCTTCATTGTGGTTCTCAAACCAGACCAGGAAAGATGCTTCTTTAGCTCCGGGAAGGCGCTGCTGATCAAGCCACATGTAATAAGCGCCCATATCGGCGTCGATAAGAGATCCGGCGGCGTCCGGTTCGGGAGTGTGGGGTTCTCCGGAAAGCAGCTCGTTCATCGGGCGTTGGCGCTGCCGCGGCGCAAACCGCGCCAGCATTGTCAAGGGCTGAGCGCGACGCCAAAGTTCATGGGCCGTCCATTGCACAAAGCTCGTGCTGAAGATCTGAGTGCCCGAACCCGTTGTCAGCAGGCTGATTTCGAAATGGCTTAGAACCGCGGCTCGTTGAGATGTTCCGCCCAAACCGATCTCCTCTGGTGGCAGCTTGTGAAGCAAGGAAAGCAACGCTTCGGGCCCCGCGATTCCGTCGTGAATCGCTTTGTCGATTTTCCGCAACAGAGCTTGGCGATTCAGGGCCAGTTGATCGTACGAGATGCTGGCGATCCCAGAGCTCGGCATCCGTTCCGGGGCGCTCCCGTCGATGTACCAATGATCGAACGGCGAAGGATGTGCCGCCGCTCTGGCCGCTACGTGAGCAAGCAGAACCTCGAGGCCGTTGTCTGGATCTACGTTTGTGAAGTAGGTGCCGGAGGGGCGAAACCGGCGGAAGAGCGGATAGCTGTTTTTCTCGACATTTTTTCCAATGACGGCGATACCGAGCCTGGGCGCTGCAAGCGCCTGTTTGGGAACAGCCGCAGCAAATGCCTTCAGATAGTTTGACGACGCCTCATGGAAAGTGTCGATTTGGTTGCTGGACCAGAGATAACCAGAGAGTAGTTCCGAGAACTCTCCCGGAGAACTCACCCAATCAGTGTCCGACAATTGTGTGGGCAATTCCAGCCGCTCGAAGCCGGTGAAGAGTTTGCGTCGGTCGACATCGGGAAGCGATTGGAGAAACGTAAGCTGCTGATCAATGTCATACCGCTCCGCGGGAAAGCGCCAGTCGTAAGTCTGAATTTGTTGCAGCAGCAGAGGAGTGAACGCTATCGGTAGTTTCCGAAGCAGTTCAATGTGGGCGATTGCTAAGCGTCTCCCCTCGGGCGGGTACTCTCTAAAATGGTCCTCCCGAATTGATGTCGCGGACATAGGAGACTACAAAAGTTCGTTTAGCGGCTTGCCTCTGGCCATCTTGGGATCGAAACCAAGCAGCATCCCAAGCGTAGGTACAAGGTCCAGAGGTTCGACACGTCGATCCACGACGATGTTCTCGCGGATTCCGGGACCCAGAGCTAAAAGCCATGTTGTGCGTGAAAGCGCATCACCCGTACGGTGATGCTGGAACCCGTTTCCACCGGCGCTGCCGTCCGCGTCGCGGCCGAAATCGGGCAAGATCAGCAAGGTTGTTTTCCCGGCGTACTCCGGTTCACTCTGGATGCTCCGCCAAACTTCGCTGCAAAGCCGGTCTGTGCGTTGGATCGCTTCGATATACAACGAGTAGCAGCCTGCGTGCGCGATGTCCATATCGTGCAGCGTGATCCAGAGCAGATTTGGTGCGTAACGCCGCATCAGCTGCCTGGCGATATAGACGGAGAGCTCGTCCGGGCTCGAGAGAGTGAGTGCGTGCCCGACAAAATCCGTGACGGAAAAGTTGAGCAACTCTGCGAATTCGTGCAGCGAAATGCCGTTGCCCTCGACGTGCGGTGTAAACAGAGGCGTCTCGTAATTGTCGCGCAGGAGGTGCTCAAAATCGGCTGTGGTCTTGGAAGCCAGCGCCTGCTTCAGAAAACGTTTCGGCAGGACGACTTGCGCGCCGTAGTCCGGACCGAAAGAGCGGGCATTGCTCCCGCCGATGCGATTAAAACCATTGCTGGGAGCAACCACCCACGCGTCGTTTAACGGACGCTTCAAGTCCTTTCGAAAATATTCGAAGATCGTCGGGTACTCCGGAGGAACCGAAGCGAAGTTGTCGAACCTTTCATAGACACCTGTTGCCAGGCTGGCGGTAGCGACGTAGTGTCCTAGAATGCCGCGATTCTCGACGCGGGTAAAGAACGTGCCTTGCGGAAGCAGTTCCTTCAGAAGATGTGGAATGTTCTCCTGGCCTTGCGGCATGAAGGTCTCCTCGTCGCGGCAGCCGCCACCGAAAGTCACGACGACGGCCCGTCGATTTGCTCGCCGGGAGGTCGTGGCGGCCGCTGGCGTGGAGAAGCCAAACGAAGGCCGATAACACGAAGCTGCAGTGAGTGATCGAAGAAACTCTCTTCGGCTGCGTGAGATCGATGCGCTTATGTCGCTCGCGTTGAGGCTCCAGCGACCCGTCAAAGGAACCACCTACCAGTAGAGCTTCAAACCAAACTGTATCTCTCTCGGGTCGTTCGGCGCATCCCGTGTTGCTGTAATCCTTCCAAAATTCGAGCTTTGGAAATCCAAAGCCCCGGGGGCGCTTACGACTGCTGAACCGCCGGTCGGACCGAGAGGTGTCGAGAAGTTCGGGTGATTGGTCAGATTGAAAAACTCGGCTCGAACCTCCAGGCGCGTCCTTTCGGTCGGCTGAAATTCTTTGAATACGGAGAAGTCAAGCCGGTGAAAACCAGGTCCATATACCTGCCCGCGTTCTCCTCCTAACGGAGCGAGGTTTGTCTGTCCGTTGTAGGAAACCACGGGCGCGTTCTGGAAGGCAGCGGGATTCATCCACTGGTCGACGTCGTGTTTACCGCCTATCGGGTTCTGTCCGGGTACGAACAGGGCAACGCAGCTCATTCCCGAGGCGGTTGTGATGTCGCACGGGATGGTAAACGGCTGGCCGCCCTGCAGAGTGAGGATGCCATTCAGGCGCCAGCCGCCCACAATCTGATTCACTAAGCCGCTGCTTCCCGATAAGAATCGCTTGCCTCGACCGAACGGCAAGTCGTAACTGCTGCTGTGATGGAACACAAGCCGGATATCTGAATCGCAAGGGCCATAGTCGATGGTCGGCCCAAGACCGGGCGCCCGATAAGCGATGGCGGTCCCGTTTAGCTGATCGACAGCGTCGGTGCGGCATCGCGACCAGGTGAAGTTGGTAAGAAAGCTCAGGCCATGGCTAAACTGATGCTCCAGGTTTGTCTGCAGACTGTGGTAATACATACTGCCCCAAGGTTGCTGGATGCTGCCGCCCGGCGCTAAATCCGGATACTCCAGATAAGGCTTCGTGTTGGCGGAGGGAACCAGAAGCTCATGCACGACATTGGCGCTCCCGGCGTTCGCTTCGATATGCCGGCCAAGCGTGCCTACGTAACCGATCTGGAACGAAGTGTTGCCGGGCAATTGGTATTGGACGGTCATGTTCATGCTTTGAACGTAAGCAGTCTTGAAATCCTGATTAATGCCTCTGAGTGTTACGCCCCGGCCATCGACCGAAGCGGGATTCAAGCTGATATTCGCATAGGCGGTTTCGAGGGTGGCGTTTTGTCCATTCGAAAATACGATGGGAGTTTGGTTGCTAGTGGCGCTGAAGCCGCTCGTGAAGGCAAAAGGATAAGTGGCTCCCAAAGCCGGGCCGTACCCTACGCCTTCTAGTCCGTTGTAGGAAATGCCATATCCGCCACGCAAGACGAGCTTTTTGGTCATCTGATAAGCGAAACCGAATCGCGGGGCGAAGTTGTCGGTCTGGGCGTTGCGCAATCCGCGATCGTTCACATATCGAAGGGCCACTCCGTCCTTTTTCAGCAGCGAGAGGAAAGAGGGAGAAAGAACATTGTTCGGGTCAGTCGGGTTTGCCCGCGTACCTGGAATGAGGTATGCCGCATCGACGAATGGCGTTCCCTGGATGAAGTTGCTCTGCGCGTCGTACTTCTCGTAAATGGCCGGAAAATACTCATAGCGGAGTCCGAGGTTCAAGGTAAGTTTTGAATTTACTTTCCAGTCGTCCTGGAAGTAGCCGGCGAGATACTTGCGGCGCGCATCCGTAGTCTCGATCCTAGAAATCGCTACTGAATTCGGGCCTCCATTGAAATCAATACCGCCCGGAACAGATGCAGGGGTGGGAGTAAGCACAAACTGGACTGCCCCGCTGTTGTTTACGTTGACCCCGGGAATCGACGTATAGACTCCGCTGAATGAGTCGCTCCCGCGGGGATCAGCAGGTTGATAGGTTGCGAATCGCAGGTAGAGGCCTTCGAAACCCATCTTCATGGTATGTGTGCCCACAATCTTCGTGACACTGTCGGCAATCTCCCAGGTGTCGTCCCATTCATTGATGGGCGTATATGTGCTTTGACCGAAAGGCGAGAGCCCGGTGACCGAAAACTGCGGGAGACCGCCGTTCAGCGGAACCTGTGGGATGCCTTGGACCCCGTACTGCGAGGGAATGTTTAAGTCGTTCAGAGTTGTCGGAGCAAATAGAGTATGTACTCTGCCGTAACTGAATCGAAAAGAATTGACTAAGTTTGGGCTGTAGGAATGCGTTTCACTCAACGCCGCGTTCCGTGTGTCTACGGTCTGATTTCCGGCGTTGAAGCTTCCTCCATCGGCAAGGCCGGGCAAAGGCCCAGGAATGAAACGCGGATTATGCGTATAGCTTATCCGTCCGAACATTTGATCGCGCTCGCTGAAGTTCTGATCGGCGCGAATATCGAAGCTATCAGCATCGTTACTCTGGTTCGGGGTTGACGCGTAGTTATTGAAGAGCCCGGGCAAGTTTGGCGTGGGATAGAGATTCAGCAGCTTTACAGCATTCGGATCGATGCGCGTGCAGGCGCTAGCCGGGCAAATGATGTTACCCGGGAACGGATCGCGCACATAACCCGTGCTGACCGCTTTCAAACCGGTAACGGGGTCTATCTGGCCTGCCGTGACGGCGCGAGTAGTGGCGGGATCGAAGATCTGCCCTAGTTTGAAACTCCGTCCCAGATCATCCGAGACGGTGCCACTCGATTGGCTATACAGCTCTGAGAAGTTATTGAAGCCGCTGCTACGCATCAGCGGGGTCGGCACGGTGGCCCGATAAACCAGAGCTTGCCGGATTCGCGTGCCCTGATAGTCGCCAAAGATAAACGTCTTGTTCCTTTTGATCGGGCCGCCCGCCGTGAAGCCAAACTGGTTCTGGCGAAACTCTCCTCGCCCGATCCCGGCCGCGTTGTTGAAGAAATCGGCCGCGTCGAGCTTATCGTTGCGGAGGAACTCCCACACATCACCATGGAACTCGTTCGTTCCACTCTTTACGGCGGCATTGAGCGCCGCGCCACCCGCTCGTCCGAGTTCCGCGCTATAGTTGGCGGTTTCGACTTTGAATTCAGCGATCGCATCAACGGGCGGCAATGCGACGTAGAAGGTGCCGTTCAAGAAGTCCTGCGAGTCATTGTTATTATCGATCCCGTCTAACAGGTAATTGTTGGATTCCGAGCGGACGCCATTGGCGGAGAATCCTCCGCTGGCGCCAAATCCTCGGGAGTCCTGCTGCATGACCGTCACACCGGCCGAGAGCTGCGCAAGGAAAGTGAAGTTGCGCCCGTTCAGGGGAAGATCGTTGACCTGTTTTCCTCCGATGACTTGTCCGACGGAAGCGTTCTCCACCTGCAGCAACGGCACAGCGGATGTCACTTCTATCCGCTGGCTTTCCGATCCGGGCTGCAGCGAAAAGTCGACCACGAGCTGCTGCTGCACGTTGACTTCGACATGCGGCCTAGTCGAAGTCTCAAAACCGCGGAATTCCGCCGACACAGTGTACGTGCCAATTTTTATTGGGGTGAAGGTGTAGGTCCCGCTCTCAGATGCGGTGGTGGAGAGAGTGAGCCCTGTCTGTTCGTTCGTCAAAGTCACCTTCGCGCCAGGTATTACGGCCTGCGACGGATCTCTGACGGTACCGAGAATCGCTCCGTTTTCGAGTTGTGCATAAACGAGCGGTACGTGTACGCAACCGAGAATTACCGAAAGACGAATCAGCTTACGGGTGCTAGCGGACCTCAGTCCCCACATGTCGACATTCCTCCGAATTGCTTTGAGCAGAAGTACTGGTACTTGATAAGGAATGATTTTATTACAGGGGTTTTTACCGTCTATAAAAGAGAGCGGCGGTATTAACGCCGGGCGAGGGCGAGATAGCGCGAACGGGCTTGCGGGCGCTCGATTTCCAGCTCGAAAAAACAAGGAATGTTTCACGTGAAACACTTGTAAATAGGGCGTTTCGCGGCTGGAAGATCGAGGGCTCAAATCGAGCTTGGCGCTAAGGCGTTGCTGGCATGGAACGAAAAAATCTGTGTTGGCCGTGACTGGCCGGCGGCGATTTTGGACGCGCGGTAGCGGGGATAAAAATGGGCCTGCGCGCCTGCCTGGTCGGCACGGTTGCCGACGGGGAGGTAAGAGTTCTCGCGCCACAGGTGGCGATAGGCAGCCGAGAATGCCAAAATGGTAAAAACCCCGGCTCTTCCGAAGCCGCCTGGGAGTAGGGAAGTGTATCGGAGCGGCGAGAAGCGAGAGTACGGATTAGGTCGCTAACGCTTCCCGCTCAGTTTCGAGATGAGACTATCGAGACGCCCAACGGGCGAAATCAGGATAAGATCGGTTCTAGGCACTCTCGCGTATTAGCCTTATATCCATCTGATAGAACTTGAAAGTATTCTCTTCGCCGGGCTTATCAGCCGCAACCGGCTGATAGCGATCGAGTACATCGGTGATGAAGACCGGCTTATCGCTCTCCGGCAATAACCGCGTCCATTCAACCATAGTTGCTGAGCTGAACGCTAGAAATGCCTCGCGAGTTTCGAAATCCCATGCTTTCGCAGCGGTGTGAATTCGATCGACCCGAAAGCCATTCTGTTCCGCGAGCGCTGCGTACTCATCGGGCGTGAGATGCAGATACGGATCACGAAATCCCTCAAAGAAGCCACTCCATCTGGACGACAGCCGCGTCTCTTCGATCACGTTTTCGAGGCTCTTGCGTTCACCTCGCGGCACGAGGCGCAATTGCGCTGCACCGCGCGGCCTCAGCGCAGCATGTATGGACTCGAACTGCTTCCGCCTGCTGAGGAACCCAGTGGAGGGCATTGAATGAGACAACCAACTCGAACTCTTGGCGGAAGTGCAAGCGGCGAGCGTCACCCACCTCGAATCGGAGATTAGGAAAGTTCGCGGGACCGAAGTGACTCGATGCGAAATCGATCATCCCGCGCGACGGGTCCACTCCAACGACCGTCCCGCGTGGAACGCGAGCAGCAATTTCGGCTGTGGTTTTTCCATCACCGCAACCCACGTCGAGGACTCGCTCGGATCCTTCGAGATCAAGTAGCGCAAGCACCTCCTTGGCCATCGCCATCTGGAGCCCCGATCTTCGCGTGTACTCGTCTGCGTTCCATTCCGTCATTTACTCTGCCAGTGTAATCGGGCAGTGAAAAAATAGTCAGAGATAGAAAGTCCAATGCCGGAACAGATCGATTTGTACGATAGCGCCTACAGCAACTATGGTCTGGAACTCTACCGCGAGATTCGCCTGGAAACTTACGGTGAGGACCTTGGGCAGACGAGCTGGGTCACCGCTGAAGAATCTGCTGAAATCCCCAACTGGCTCCAGTTGACGTCTGGCTCCCGTGTGCTCGAGATTGGTTCGGGCTCCGGACGCTATGCGCTACGCGTCGCCGAAGAACTCTCCTGCAATGTGGTCGGGCTCGATATCAATGCCCACGGGATCGTTACGGCCAACGAACTGGCGCGTACCAGGAATCTCAGTGGCCTGGTCCGGTTCGAGCAGTGTGATGTTTCCGGGAAACTGCCGTTTGCCGCCGAATCCTTCGATGCAGTGTTTTCGAACGATGTTCTGTGTCATGTTCCGGGCCGAGCTTTTGTTCTCGAAGAGCTGTTCCGAGTGTTGAGGCCGAACGGTCGATTGCTGTTCAGTGATGCTCTGGTAATTGACGGTCTTATTTCACAGGAAGAGATCGCACAGAGAAGTTCGATCGGTTTCTACATCTTCGGTCCCAGAGGTGTTAACGAGAGGTTGATTCAAGCTGCGGGATTCGATCTCATCAGCGCCACGGACACAACCGAGAATGCAGCGCTCATAGCCGAGCGTTGGCGAAATGCAAGGCAACAGCGATGGGACAAGCTGCTGGCGGTAGAAGGAGAGACTAATTTCGAAGGGCTACAACGTTTTCTTTCCGGTGTACACACGCTCACGCTGGAAAGGCGGCTGCTTCGTTTTCTCTACCTTGCTGTGAAGCCGACGAAAACGGCGCTCACCTGATACTGGTCCTACCCATTCGAGTCGGCGATAAACCGCCCAAATAGCTAAATAAATAATTCGTTGCTCCGAAGCGCCTTCGGAATGATACTATTTCGGAGATGAATACCGGGCGCGCAGCAACTCTGTCGCTCCCGGTGCCGATCTCCGCAGGTACAATCCTCAATCCTTCTTTGGAGCACACCATTGCGACGCTTACTTCTTATTTCAATCCTCGCCGCCCTCTCTGGGCTGGCTTCCGCTCAGAGCCCGACAATTTCAGGCTGCCAGGTATTTCCGTCCAACAACATCTGGAATACGCCGATCGACAGAATGCCTGTCGCGGCCAACTCGACAGCCTACATTAATTCGATCGGAGCAAGCCATCCGCTCAAGGCGGAGTTCGGTACGACCGCCGGCTTTAAATACAGCCTGGTCTCCGGAAGTCAAGCGAAAGTCAACATGTCTTTCAAATACGAAAGCGATGCCGGTCCCTACCCGATTCCTACGAACGTCTGGATAGAACCATATGCCGATGGCCACGCATTCATCATCGATACGACTAACTGCGTATTGTACGAGTTGTTTGAGCTCAGTAAGCAGTCCAACGGGAGCTGGAAGGCTGGTTCCGGCGCGATCTTCAATTTGAACTCGAATGCCCTTCGTCCGGATTCATGGACGTCCGCCGATGCCGCCGGTCTTCCTATGGTGCCCGGTTTCTACCGGTACGACGAGGTCCTGGCCGGTCACATCGATCATGCCGTTCGTTTCACCGGACCCTACTCGAGAAACACACATATCTGGCCAGCCCGACATAACGCCTCCAGCCTCACGGGCAGTCAATACCCCCAGTTCGGGCAGCGCTTTCGCCTGAAGGCTGATTTCAACATCAGTTCGTTCTCGCCTCATATACAAGTGATCCTGCAGGCGATGAAAACATACGGCTTGTACTTCGCGGATAACGGTCTCCCATGGGACCTCTGTGGCGTAAACGATTCGCGGTGGAACAACACCGAATTGGCGGAATTGAGCAGAGTGGTGGGCGCGGATCTCGAGGCGGTCGACGAATCGAGTTTGATGGTAAATCCTAATTCGGGTCAGGCTGCTGTCCAATCCTCGTCTTCCGTCAGTGGCTGGACGAATATCGTTTCGAAGAATAGCGGCAAGTGCCTGAGCGTCGGAAACAGCCCTTATGCGACCGGTTCCGGTGATCTGGCGGATCAATGGACCTGCGTGGGAGGCACGAACCAGGAGTTCATGCTTACTGCCGTTACGGGAGGCTACAAGATTACCGTCCGCAACAGCAATCTGCAATTAGGCGTTCGAGGTGGACCTTCCGCGGAGGCGAATGGAGGCCTCGTTCAACAGTCCTACTACAACGGAAGCTCCGATCAGATATGGATTGTCATGCGTGGCTCGGACGGATATTACACGCTGAAGCCAGAAAACAGCGGAAAGTGCATGGACGTTATCGGGAAGTCTAAGGCCGATGGCGCCGGCATTCAGCAGTATTCGTGCTGGGGCGGCGCCAACCAAGAGTGGAGCTTCTCGCCCGCTTCTTAGGCACAGCCAACGTCGAAGGGAGGCAAGCTATGTACTTGCCTCCCTGAGGCTTTTGAGATTCCCAGAACTCACCGCGGTCATTGCTTGCAAAGGTCACGATTCTTTTCACGAGAATTAGCATCTCTTCGCTCCTCTCTTCAAAGAGGATGTTCCCGTAGAGGTCGATCGAGCTCCGTTCTTCACTCGATCAACGGTTCATATTCGGACTGTCTGTCCCAAGTCACAGATAAATAAACCGAATATCGAAATAATATAAATCGTTTGCCAGCGCCATCGTTGAATGGTACTATTTCCAAGATGAATGGCGCCTTCGCCTTAGACATTTCATCAACGCGATCCGATCTCCGCGTGCTCGATCCTAGATTTCCCCGTTTTGGAGTACACCCATGAGACGCTTAATCTTTATCCCTATTCTGGCTGCCTTCTCCGGTTTGGCCTCCGCTCAGAGCCCAACCATGAACGGCTGTCAGGTATTTCCTTCGAATAACATCTGGAACACACCGATCGATAAAATGCCGGTCTCAGCGAACTCGGCAGCTTATATCAACTCGATCGGAGCAAGTCATCCGCTCAAAGCTGAGTTCGGCACCGTAGCTGGTTTCCATTACAACACGGTCTCGGGAAGCCAGGCGAAAGTCAACGTCTCTTTCGTTTGGCCAACCGAAAGCGATCCCGGCCCCTACCCGATTCCGTCAAACGTCTGGATAGAGCCTTACGCCGATGGCCACGCATTCATCGTCGACACGACCAACTGCGTTCTGTATGAGTTCTTTACGCTTCGTAAGCTGTCGGATGGTACCTGGAAAGCTGGCGATGGCGCAGTCTATAATTTGAGCTCGAATACCCTTCGTCCGGATACGTGGACCTCGGCCGATGCTGCCGGGCTCCCGATGATGCCCGGTATGTACCGATATGAGGAAGTCCTGGCGGGTCACATTAATCATGCCGTTCGTTTCACCGGACCGTACTCGAGGAATACCCATATCTGGCCGGCCCGACATAACGCCTCCAGCCACACAGGCAGCCAATACCCACAGTTCGGACAGCGCTTTCGCCTGAAGGCCGATTTCGACATCAGCTCGTTTTCACCTCACATTCAGGTGATTCTGCAAGCGATGAAGACGTACGGCTTGTACTTCGCGGATAACGGTCTGCCATGGGATCTCTGTGGCATAAACGATTCGCGTTGGAATAACACTGAGCTAACAGAATTGAGCAGAGTAGTTGGCGCCGATCTAGAGGCCGTCGATGAATCGAGTTTGATGGTTAACTCAAATTCCGGTGAGGCTGCCGTCCAATCCTCCTCCTCCTCTAATAACATGCCCACCGGTTGGACCAATATCATCTCGAAGAACAGTGGGAAGTGTCTGAGTATCGGGAACAGTCCATCCGCTACGGGTTCCGGCGACTTCGTGGATCAATGGACCTGCGTGGGAGGTACAAACCAGGAGTTCATGCTTACTCCAGTCAAGGGCGGCTATGAGATCACTGCGCGAAACAGTAATTGGAAATTAGGTGTTCAAGGTGGTCCTTCTGCGCTCGCCAATGGGGCCCTGATTTTACAGGGTTTCTTCAACGGCACTTCGGATCAGATCTTTACGATCACGCGCGGCTCAAACGGATATTACACGTTAAAGCCCGAAAACAGCGGAAAATGTCTGGATGTAGTCGGAATATCCACGGCCGACGGCGCTGGAGTTCAGCAGTATTCTTGCTGGGGCGGCGCCAACCAGGAGTGGAGCTTCTCGCCCGCTTCATAGGCGAAGGCGTCATTCAACAATGTCGCGCGGGAGGCCAATCCCAGTGATCGGCCTCCCATTTTTGTGTTCTCGGATTACCCGCTTGAGCATACTTTCCGCATCGGTCATTTGCGGAGAACTGCTCGCACAACAGACGTCGTCCACTCGCGAGTGAGCCGGGTATGGATCAGACGCAGCGTCCGAATCGGCACCACTTCTTTTCGCTCGATCCTGAATCGCTCGCTTTCGCACATCGCGAAAAAGCGGCTTATCGTCATCCGGTTCAGACCACTCTGATTGATTGTCACCGAGTGTCCCGGGAAATAAAGATTCCTCCATCGGACCAGGGCCGGTTCGCTGATGAGGATGTGCGCCCAGGGAAACGGACTGAATGCATGTCCGCCCAAGGGATGAAACCATGTCGGCCCGAACGACACGAATACTCTTCCTCCGGGCTTCAGCAGAGAGTACATTAGCGACAGAATCGCTTCGGGGTGCTCGAAGTGCTCGAAGGAATCAAAGCTGAAGATGCAGTCAAATTCCTCGGCCGGAGCTTGCTTCATCAAACGACAATGGTCAGCAACGCCGGATGCCTCGATTCGCCTGGCAGCTTCACGGATGTTAGTCTCGGATACGTCGACACCACAGACACTTCGCGCGCCCGCCCTGGCTATCTGGATCATCTCGTTCCCCGCTCCACATCCGAAATCCAGCACCGCTCGATCTTGAACCAGCGCAGGCCAATCGCGACCGAAATGAACCTCCAGCTTAGAGTAAGAGGGGGTGTCTGTAACTTGCCCCTCGGCTATCTTCTCTCGCTTGCAAAAAGTTTTTAGTAATTCGTATTCGATGGAAGCTAACACCTGAACTGCAATTATACGTGACCTTCTGCGGATGATCAGAATCAGTCAAGAACAAATGCTTTCGTATCATCGAGATACTTTGTGAGCTTTTTCAGACGATGCGTTAAGGCCGTTTTCGGCATCGCCGGCGTGATGCTTCCCATCGCGACCGTGTTTCCCGCGATGGCGCAGGACGATGTGACCACTCGAAACGGTTCCAGCGGCTACGGTGGCGCGTGGATCACGGGTCCGGCCGCGAATCCTCTCAGCTTCCTGAATGGTCCAGCATACAGAACATTTGGACAGTCGACCCCCTACGATGTGCCGGACTTCGCCCCGGCGCACATGCTTGATCAACAACTGCCCGGCTGGATCAGCTTCGGATGGGAAGAACGGTTCCGGTATGAGGGTTACCACAACAATAGCTTCAAACTGAACAACAATGATTCATACATCCTGCTGCGCTCCCGCCTTCTGATGACCCTCAGGCCTACCGCTTGGCTGAAGCTGGTGGCACAGCTACAGGATGCGCGCCCATTCATGCAGAAACCGCCTTGGGGGCCACCGAATTTGAACGCGTGGGACCTGAAACTGGCCTACATCCAACTCGGCGATCCGGAAAGACACTGGATTAGCCTGCGCGCCGGACGTCAGCTGATCAACTACAACAACACGATCATTGGAGACTCGGAGTGGCGCAACCAGGCACGCTCTTACGATGCGGTGGTTGCCAATCTGCATTACAGCCGGTACCGCTTAGGACTATTCGCCGCGTCGGCGGTTGTTCCAATGGCGCAGGGGATCAGCCATCACCAGGAAGGTAACAATATCTTCGGTGCGTATGGCGGAATTGACCATCTGGTCCCGCACGCCGTGCTGGAGCCCTTCGTGCTTTGGCGTGTTCAACCGACGGTGACGATCGAAACGGCAGCTAAGACCCACACCGGTAAACAGCAGGAATGGGCCTATGGACTGCGCTTCAAAGGCGTCATATGGCAACGGCTTGACTACTCGGCGGAATGGATCGGCGAGCGTGGGAGCGACGGGCCTAATGCGATCGACGCGTGGGGGACAACCGATGGCCTGGGATATAGAATGGACCGGCTGCCCTGGACGCCGCGAGTGTTTTGGCAGTACGACTACGCTTCTGGCGACAAAAATTCCCACGACGGCGAGCACGGCACATTCGACACGATGTATCCGACGGCCCACGACCGCTTCGGAGTAGCCGATCTGTTCGGGTGGCAGAACATCATCTCCGAGCGCGTCGGCATAACCATCGAGCCCAGGCATCGCTGGACGGTTACAGGACAGTACCTCAACTTTTGGCTGGCCAGTGCCACCGACGCAATTTACAACACATCCGGCGGGGCAATCATTCGTGATCCATCCGGGAAATCAGGGACAAAGATCGGTCATGAATACGACGCTTATACCTGGTACGAACTGAACCGCCACTTCAACCTGGGCGTCGGAGTGGGACACTTTCGGGGCGGCCAGTTTCTGCAGAGCACGACTAAAGGTCCGAACTATAACTATCCTTATTTCGCGATCAACTTCAAGGACAATCCGCGAGGCAAATAGGTTCAAACCTGGCGGATGGCTAGGCACTCGCGCTGGTTACACCCGCCAAAGTCGTCCTCACGAGCGAAACAATTCTTTCCTTTGAAAGCAGTTCCCAGCCAGGCAATCGAAACAGGAACATTGCCGCCAGATAGATCGTCGCGATGCATGCCCCTACCGCGGCTATTCGAGGAATCAAAAGATCCGGACTGATGAGATTCCGAACTATGTAAGCTACTAGACCAGCTACGGCGGTTACGCACGTCACTTTTAGCAGATCGATATATAATCGGCAGTCCTTCAACGTGACCTCTACCGTCTTCGCGGATCTCCAAGCCAGGAATATACGTTCGGCACCCTGTGCTGCTACGGCGGTCAGCGCCGCGCCAATCATCCCGAAGTGGCGCACAACAGGGCCGAGAACACAGAAAAGAGCAATGAATATGCCTATCCGGACACTCAGCACAAAGTTACGCAGATCTTTGAAGGCCCGAATGATCGGGTCGGTGAGTAATACGGTCAAAGGTAAAAGGCAAATGCTTATTACAAAGATGTTAGCGCCCCTCTCGTAAGCTTTCGTATAAAGCAGCACAATTAAGTCGTGCCCGGCAACCAGAAGGAGCATGAACAGAGGAAATTGTATTGCAGCGAGGCGGTTAGTCGCCGCTGCGGTGATTCGGCGTATGTCCGCTTTCCGGTTCTCCTGCTGCAGCGTGCTGACCCTCACAATCAAAACCGAGACGACCGACTCCATAATCAGCGAGATAAAAGGAACATCCAGCCAACCCACTGCATAGATAGCGTAATCTTTGGGTCCCAGTGAAAAGCTGACAAAATAATTGTCAAGATCTCGCTGGACTACCCATAGCAATCCGTATGCGCCATAAGGAAGTGCGTAGGCTAGCTGTTCTTTGAAGAACCCCCAGCTGAAGCTTCTCCAGAAGCCTGGAAACTTGCCATGCAGATACCAGAAAAAGACGGCTATAGACAAGAGTTGATGAAGAATCGACGCGATAATAAGGCTTTCCACGGAACGAAATAGAATCGCGGCGACCGCCATCGTAATTGCTCTGGTCAACTGAGTACCTACAATGAACATCGTGGAGTAGCGAACGTCCTGCAGCGCGGTCGGTACCTGTTGCACCAGACTCGAAGTCAGCGTAACGAGGACCAGAATCCCGAGTAACATCGCCAGCGGCGCAAGTGCACTGGTACGAAAAAGAGTAGTAAGTATCTGCGGATCGAAGGCCAGAACGATAAGTGGGATCCAGCCCGCGATGAAGTTATAGACGAGGATATTCATCGCGATCTGCCCGCCGCGTTCCGGATAGCGAGGCATGAAGTAGAAAGCGCTCATGCCCACCCCGAAAGTCGCCATGCTGGTGGCCGTTCCCACAAACAGGAAGGCTTCCTTATAAACGCCGTACTCAGTCTGGGCCATCAAGCGGACCAAGAGTATCGGCAGCCCTATATTCAGAAGAGCGGCAATCAGTTTCGATGCTGTCAGCCAGAATGCCTGCACGCCCATTCGCGGCGCTCGCGCCGCCGGACGCGTTTCGGGAACTTGAACCATCCTCAGGCGGTCCACAACTGGACGTGCTCGTTCGCGATCGCAACCACCGAGTCTACGAGCAGATCGAAGTCGTCGCTCCTGCTGCGGTGATTTGTGATGGCTACACGAATTGCGAGCTTACCGTCGATGCGAGTCGTGGAAGGAGCGGCAATGCCGCGTGCATGCAGATCAGCGACGATATCCTGATTCAACTGGTCCGATTCATCTTCCGTCATCTGTGCATCATGGTAGCGGAAGCAGACAACGTTCAACGTCGGTTCGGCCAGCAACTCCAGGTTCGCATCGTTTTCGACCAGCTCTGCCAGGTATTTCGCTTGCCTGCAGTTCTTCTCGATCATGGCGCCGAATCGCTCAGTTCCGTGCTCTTTCAAAGCGAACCAGACCTTGAGCGCGCGGAAGCTACGCGATAACTCGGGTCCAAAATCGGTAAACCATTCGCCGCCGCCGGCGAGGCCCCGATCCGAATGCTGAAGGTAATCAGGCCGGGTAGCAAATGCTTTCTGCTGTAGTTGCCCATCGCGCACCAGCACGCAACCGGCGTCGTACTGCACATACATCCATTTATGGAAGTCAAATGAGATCGAATCAGAACGGTCGATTCCTCGAATGCGCGGTCGCATTTCGCTGCTCAGGGCACATAGCGCACCGAATGCGCCGTCAACGTGAAACCAGAGTCCCTCTAATTCGCAAATCTCTGCGAGGGCCGTAAAGTCATCTACCGCGCCGGTATTGACTGTTCCGGCACAACCCACGACGCAGAAGGGCTCGCGACCTTCGTGCCGGTCCTCGCGAATCGCCCGCCGCAGTGCAACAGGGTCAATACCGAAATTCTTGTTGACCGGAATCTTACGAAGAGAGTTGTGACCAAGCCCGAGTAATTCAAGGGCCCTTGCGACGGAACTATGAGCTTCACTGGACGCATAGGTAATTAACGATCTTTTCTGTGCTCCTCCGATACCTTCCGCCCGCACATCGTAGCCGGCGCGTGCATTCCGCGCTACTGCCAGGCCGATGATGGTACCCATAGATGTTCCACTCACCATGAGACCCTTGGTCGAATCTGGGTAACCGATGATCTGACGACACCACTCGACGACCTGACGTTCAACATACAAAGCACCGTGATCCCGGCCGCCGCAGTTCGAATTCATTGCGGCGCCCACCATCTCCGAGATAATGCCGGCGGCTAATCCGGTACCGTGCACCCAGCCCCAGAATCGCGGGTGAATGTTGCCCGTAGGGTATGGCAAAATCAGTTCTCGAAAATCGCGATACGTATTCTCGATACCTTGAGGCGAAATCGGCAAGGGCTCGTTTAGGTGGTGCCTGACATCACTCGGAACAGGTTGCCAAACGGGCCGTAAATTTACATCCCGAAGGTAATCAATCGAGTCGTCGAGTGCGGAATGAGCCAAGCGTCGGAACTCATCCCAATCCTGCGGGTCCAATGATGATTCGTCCAGGAGAGAATCAGGACCGACCTCCCGGTTCTGCATTCTTGGATTGTAGCTGCGGATAGGATACTTAGCAATTCAGGGTAAAGCCTACGCCTAGTCGATCAACTTACATCGGTAGGTTGGTCGCTATGTGTCTACATAGTACGCGCAGTGAGTGTTCCTTCAACTACCTGACGGAAGTACCTGGTCCTGGTACTTACAGGATTATTCTTACGTAGAAACTCGTGCTAGACTCGCGCCTGTGACGATTCATGGCAGTGGAGGCCAGGTTTGTCGGGTTTCTTAGTCCTGAGCTTTGCAGACCCAGTGATTCGAGAGTCTGCAACAAAGCTCGTGGACTTAGGCGGAAGCGAAACCAAAGAAAACTTCGGAGCTGGAAACGTCAGGGCCGCTTGGGCGCACTTTCGAAATAGTCAGCAATGGCGAGTTATTCGGAACGCGCACCGGCTTGTTCTAATCGAAGGTCAGCCAGATCGCTATCCAGCGCCCGGCGAGTCGATCATAGATTGGCTCGATGGGCGTTCCGGCAGCTTTCGCGGATTCGAGATCCAGAACGACTCGCGCCACGGACTTGCCAAGGTCCGGGTATTCAACGATCCGCTCGGCACCCGGCCGGTTTATGTCCTGATATCAGCCGACCGCGTTTGTATTTCTGACAAGCTCGCTACCGTCGTGCTGAACTCACCGTCCGTCGACGGACCGGACTGGGGAGGACTGCTCGAAGGCGCCGTGCTGGGTACGGTCTACTCTCGGAAGACAACCGTCAAAGGAGCTACATTGATGGCTCCGGGTGAACTGCTGGAATTCGAGGGCCGCACTTTACTTCGCACCTTCAAGTATGCGCTACCTCAGGACTCAAGTCTCACGCTCTCGGAAGTCACGGCAGATCCAGCCGGGACGTTGCGCGTGGCCATCGAAAAGGCAATCCGGGAAACTTGGACGGATCCCGACACGCGGCTGCTTCTAAGCGGCGGTCTCGATTCCCGTATTTTGCTCGCACTCGCGGAAGGCCGCCGTAAGGCGCTCACCCTCGAGCTGTATTCCTCCGAGGCAGAAATTACCAAGCAGGTTGCTGCGGCTGCGGGAGCGGATCTTGCGATGGTTCCCGCGCCCGACTACGAATACGTTTTGCGATGGGCTTATCTCATAACGGGAGCAGCTCACGATTCCAGGTTCGTCACACATCTCGGGTTTTTGCAGGATTGGCGCAAACAGGGAATCTCGAGCGTCACGCATGGTTACTTTCACAACACCATGTACCGTGGCTGGACTTCGGCGCCGCCGGTGCGGTACCCCAATCAGAGCTCAATCCTGTACCAGTGGATGGGCCGCAATGCGTTCTACTTCGAAAAGTATGGATGCCGGCCCGCGGCGCTTCCCAGTCAGTTCTATGAATTGTTGAGCGGTGACGGGAAGACCGTTCTACGCCACCAGTTCCGTGAGCTTTCCGATTCGATGGTGCCCGTCATGGTCGATGGCTACGACCTTACCTTCGAAAGAAGGCTGCTCGAGTTCGTTTCCAGACAAATATATTTCTGTTCCATGTTCTGTTGGTATGAAGGCCTGGATGTTGTGTCGCCTGTGTTTCATCCGGCGATTTGGACCTGGTACGCACTCAGCCGTCCCCGGCATCGGCATCACGACTGGGCCATTCGGGAGACGTTCCTTTCGCTCGAACACCCTGCTGCCAAAGTACCTGATTCGAACACCCTGCAGCCGATCGCTCACTTGAAAACGGATTGGCGGGATAGGGTGCGCAACCAATTCTGGTACCCGCACGTCCGGGCGGTGTACCAAAAAGCATTTCGCAAGCCGCAACATTACGAAGAAGGTGGGATGCATTGGGGTTCTCGCTTCCGGGAACCTAGAACATTCGCCGCTTTGGCAGACGGAGCGGAGGTTCTGTTGGATAACCCCTTGTTTGACCGCGTCCGACTCCAAGCCGCACTGGACGCTTATCGCAACGGCGATAACCAGCTCGTCGACGCGATCTGCGCGTTGATGAAACTCGGGCAATGGGAGCGCTTATTGGCTCGTCCCGAATCGCAAATAGAACATGTCCACGTTTTCGAAAACCAGGTGGCTCAGAACACTGATTCACTCGCAGCCGCTCAGCGGTAGTGAATCCGGCATATAAAAAGAAGCTGCACTTTCGATACCAGCGAGGTGCCTGTTTATGCAAAAATTGGTTCCCGATCCGAAAAACGTCTTCTGCGGTCAAGACGCCATTAGGCGTTTTCTTGACCCGGACTGTAATCCACCATTGCCGCTGGTGGAATTGCCCGACTGGCTGAATCCATTTGCTGAGCAAAGAGTAAGGATCTTTGCAAAGCTGATGTACTTATTGCCGCTGCTGAATCTCAAATCTCTGCCGGCACTGAACATGTTGCGCGACGCCTCGGAAAAGCTCGAAGGCGTTCACACCGTTGTTGAGAACTCGTCGGGAAACACTGCATTCTCGCTGGCCATCGTGGCCCGGCTATTCGGCATTCAATCCACCAAAGCTATCGTCCCGTCTGACATCGCACCCGGTAAGCTCGAACTACTGCGGTTGGCCGGCGCGGACGTTCGATTCGTATCTTCGGACGAGTGTGGAATTTCCCTTGCGAAGCGCATGGGCGAGCGTCCCGGATTCCTCAATTTGGGTCAGTACAGTAATCCGTCGAATATCGCTGCGCATGCAAAGTGGACTGCTCAGCAAATGTGGGAACAGACCGATGGAAAGCTTACTATCTACTGCGCGGGACTCGGAACAACCGGCACGGCACTCGGCGCCGTTCGATTCTTCAAGGAGAAGGCCAGTAGCGCCACTGTCATCGGCGTTTACTGCCTCCCTGAGAGTGCTGTCCCCGGAGTACGGTCCGCCGCCAGGCTGAAAGATGTTGCCTTCGATTGGCGGTCCGAGACTTCATACCAGGTAGGCGCAGGTACGTGCGAGTCGTATAAGAAAAGCTTGGACCTCTGCCGGGCCGGGTTGATGGCCGGACCCAGTTCAGGCTTTGCGCTTGCCGGCTTGCTGCGCTTTCTTGGGAACCAGACTGATCTCGATGAATTCCGCAACTCGGATGACGAAGTCGTTGCCGCATTTGTCTGCTGTGATACGCCGTTTCCGTATCTGGACAAATACTCAACCGTACTCGGTCCCGCCGATTTCGCCATGAACGGCGTCGATCACGAAGCGGGTTAGTCTTCCATTCAACTCGCGGTGGGAGATCCGTCGTCCCGTTGCAGCGCCCACTCGAGCCGCTGAATGGCATGCGAGATTTGTTCTGCTCTGATTGTTGCTTGACTCGCGCCGCCGCGTTCGCGCGTAAGTCTTATCGTGAGGCCGTCCATCTCCGCGCGCAATTTAGCCAACAACTGTGCCAACGGAATCTCTCGATCGCGACTTATGAAAGTCGGGTTTCGTTCCTTAAGGACCTCCGATCGCTTGATCTCGACGACTCGCGAGTCCAATCTGTTCGACATTTGTTGCTCCTTGTGAAATCTCTTCGCCGCGACCTTTAAGGGCCGAACAGCAACGCTACAACATGAGCGCATCAAGCGAAAACGCTAGACTCGCCCAATCAGTGAAGAATCAAATACGCGACGTAAGGAGGAGGGACGGCGGAGCTCGGCTGCAATGTAACTGGTGTACCCGGTGAAATCCGTTGATTGTTCCAGGAACTGTGATTACTTCTACTGCCAGCCCTGGAACGGGATTCGCGGAGACGCTTAAACCTAGCCAGACCTCTGCGCCGCGCTTAATCCCATGCTGCACAAGCGCAGCTTTCTTACTGGACGAAACTGTGAGCGGAGGCTGACCGGCATGAAGCAATCGAGCGGCTAAGCAGATTGCAACGGGCAGTGCGGGAGCCGCTTGGGCTGCACCGCTAGCTGAAAAGGCGGGTGAGCAGGCATACGCCACCGTTGCCGTGCAGAACGCAACGCTGGCCGCCCACTTGATCATCTGGAGAGTAAGACGGCGCTTCAAGCTGAACCGTTTACCGAAATCTTCTAGTATGTATTACGGGCGGCAACGAGGACGCCTCGACCGAAAACCATCCCGCCTGCAAGCGCTGATAAGGGAGCCGCGCTTCTGGACGAACGTATTGGATTGCCCGCACCGCGGCACGCCAACCTATAATCACTCCATGATCTAATCACTGCATGATCCCTCCTGTTTCGCGCCGGGAATTTGTAGGTGCTGTGGGCGCCGCCTCGCTACTGACTGCACGCGGCTATTCGCGTGTTATCGGTGCTAACGACCGGCTGCGAATGGCCGTTATTGGCGCGGGCGGCATGGCCACCGAACACATGCACAGCCTGGTTGAATCGCGCGACGTCGACAACCTGGAAATCGTAAACGTGTGCGACATTTACCAGAAACGTCTCGACAAGGCAGCGCAACTCACGGGCGGGAAGCCGGTGAAAGATTTCCGCGACGTTCTCGACAGCAAAGATATCGACTGGGTGCTGATTGCTGTTCCCGAGCATTGGCATTACAACATGGCGATGGACGCTCTCGACGCGGGTAAACACGTCTACGTTGAGAAGCCGATGACGCACACAATTCAACAGGCTAACAAGTTGGTCGAAAAGGTCAAGTCGACAGGGCTGAAACTGCAAGTTGGGGTGCAGGGCATGTCGGATGAGTCATACGCGGTCGCGAACGAACACGTGAAGGCCGGCGAACTGGGGAAAATCGTCCTCGCGCAGATCGACTATTCACGGAACTATCAGGGCGATTTTTGGGCGGGAAACGATTACCCTATCGATCCGGATGCCAAGCCGGGCGTAAACCTCGATTGGAAGGCATGGCTCGGTCCAGCGCCAAAACGCGAGTGGGACCCGGAGCGCTATTTCCGCTGGCGCCGCTACTGGGATTACTCGGGCGGCATTGCGACTGACTTGTTCATTCATCGCGCTACACGCCTCATCCGGGCCATCAATCTAACGTTCCCCGAGTACGTTGTCGCCACAGGAGGAAAGTTCGAGTTCACGGACAGCGTAGCGGAAATCCCGGACACGTTTAATGTACTTGCAGACTATCCGGGCGGTCCAACGATGCAATTGGTTTCGTCGATGGCCAACGACACCAAAGTGGACCATCTGATCCGCGGTCACAAAGCGACGCTGTGCTTTACGAAGACCGGTTTCACGATCACCCCGCAAGAAGACTACGCCAAGGAAATGCAGCCGATCACCTATGAAAAGAAGGGGGCCGAGGATGTTACTCTGCACCACCGTAATCTGCAGGAAGCGATTCGCAAGAATACTCCGCTGAACTGCGACTGCATGCTCGGCCTTTACGGAGTGGTGGTCTGTGCAATGGCCGTCGAGTCCTATCGCAAGCGTAGCTATCTGAAATGGAACCACGCAAAAGCGGAGGCTATCAAAGCATAAAAGGCGCAGTCTCGACGCAAGGATCTACTGACGCTATGTAGTATACTTCCCGCTATATGGGAAATGAATGGCAGAGCATCGTACAAGATTTGCGCTTCGCACTGCGATCATTAAGCCGCACCAAGTTCTTTGCGCTTCTCACCATCGGAACGCTCGCCATAGGGATCGGCGCCTGCACGGCCATTTTCAGCGTAGTCGATCGGCTGTTATTTCGCAGTCTGCCGTATCCTAAAGCCAGCCGGCTAGTTTCTGTTGGTATCACCGGGCCTATCGACAGGAACGAGTTCATGATCGGCCGTTCATACGTAAATTGGCGGCAACGGCAGAGACCTTTCGAATCCCTTACGTCGATGCTGCCGGCCGGCGAGTGCGATCTGGGCGACCAGAATCCAATTCGTATCCATTGCATCTCCGTCGAGGGGAATTTCCTTCGGACTTTGGGCGTCGCTCCTCTGCTCGGTCATGATTTTACCCGGGAGGAGGATCTCCCACACGGACCGCGCGTAGCGATTATTTCTTACTCTTTGTGGCGGGCGCGCTATGGCGGGAATCCAGGCGCGATCGGGCGGACCATCCAGCTTGACGATCAGCCGACGCGCATTACCGGGGTGCTTCCGAGCTCGTTCGAGATGCCGCAGCTCGGAGAAGCAGATGTTTTGCTTCCGGAGCAGCTGGATGAAACTGTCCAGCGGCGCGCGGAAACGGGCGTCTTCCTGCGCTGCTTCGCGCGGCTCAGGGAAGGAGTGTCTCTCGAACAGGCACGCGAACAGTTGCAACCACTCTTTCGTGCGAGCTTGGCGGACGTTCCGCCCATGCTGCGCGGCGAAGTTTACCTGATGCTGCGATCCTTGCGCGATCGCCAGATCCACGACGTGAAATTGGCGTCATGGCTGCTGCTCGGAACCGTGCTGGCACTTCTCCTGATCGCATCCGGCAATGCTGCAAACCTTGTTCTGGTCCGAGCGAACGGGAGGCGCCGTGAATTTGCCATGCGCACCGCTCTCGGGGCTGGGCGCGGGCGTTTGATGCAACTGTCGTTGATAGAAAGTCTGCTACTTGGTCTGGCGGGCGGCATGGTGGGGTTGATTCTCGCCTGGGGTCTGGTGCGGGTATTGGTGAAGATCTCTCCGAATGCACTGGTGCGGTTGAATCAAGCCGGGGTAGATGTTCGCGTTCTGCTATTTACGATCTTCATTTCATTGCTGACCGCGGTTCTCTTTGGAATGGCTCCAGCGCTGCAGCGCTCACGGGCTGAACTGCTGTCGGGTTGGCACGCCGCCGGGGCGGATAGGGGCTTGTTTCGTAACGTCCTGGTTGCCTTTCAGATTGCGATTTCACTGGTCCTGTTGACGGGCGCGTCTCTGTTTGCGCGCAGCTTATCGAAGCTCGAGAGTCAGCCGCTTGGGATGGCGCCGGAGCATGTGGTGACGGCGTCTCTTGTCCTTGGGTCGCACAGATATCAGCAACCCGCGGCGGAAGACACCTTCTACCGCCAGCTCGAAGCGCGGCTCAGCGGCATCCCAGGCGTAAGTGTTTTCGCGCTAAGCGATTCGATCCCACCCGCCGGAGGCATGCACGGACGGCCGTATTCCAATATGAGAATTGCCGGTCATCCTCCGCTTCCAATTCAGGGCGGCATGGTCGCATTTCGCTACGTTACTCCGGCGTATTTCCGTGCACTCGATATTCGCGTTATTTCGGGGCGCGCATTCAACGAAGCCGACCGAGCAGCCGGGCAGAACCCGGTGATCCTAAGCGCCAGCCTGGCACGGAAGATCTTCGGGACGGAGAATGCGGTCGGGCAGCAGATAGCGTTACAAGGGTATACGGGAGCGCAGACAGCCTGGTCGCCGATTGTTGGTGTGGCGGCGGACGTGAAGAATAGCGGGTTGGCGGAAGCTCCTGAGCCTGAATATTATCGGGTGCGTACCTGGAATTCTTCGCAATTAGGGCACTCTGCAGTGGCGATTTTCCGGACCTCGCTGCCGACGGAAAACCTGGCACGTATGATTCGACGCGAAGTGGCCACTCTCGATCCGACACTTCCAGTTAACATTCAATCGATGCCGCAGCGTATCAACGAATTGAGCGAGCGCCCGCGTTTCGTAACGGTTTTGATCGGGCTGTTCGCCGCTTTCGGATTGTTGCTGGCGGCGGTGGGTCTGTACGGGGTTATGTCGTTTCTTGTATCGCACCAGACGCGGGAAATCGGAGTGCGTATGGCGATCGGTGCAACTCCTTACAATATTGCCGCGCTCGTTTTGACGTTTGCCTCCCGCTGGACGGTATTGGGTCTTCTAGTCGGATTAATCGGCTCGCTTTTTATCACGAGGCTCGCGCGAGGAATGCTATTTGAAACATCACCGCAAGATCCGCGGGCTTTCGGAACCGCCGCCGCCCTGTTGTTATTTGTTGCGCTACTGGCGGCATGGCTACCCTCTTTCCGGGCATCGCGGATCGAACCTGCGGTCTCGCTACGGCACGAATAACACAACAGTGGACCGGCTCCCCTGAATTAAGCTGGAACTGATTGGGGATGCCAGATCATGAGCTACTCGGCGCTGAGGACTTGCAGCAATTGTGGAACCAAGAACCGCGTTTCCGCCAAACACCTAGCCGATACCGGAAGATGCGGGCAGTGTAAATCGGCATTGCCGCCGGCCAGCGAGCCCATCGAGGTCGACACCGCCGCATTCGACGAGATCACTCGAGAAGCGCGCGTACCCATTTTGGTGGACTTTTGGGCTGCGTGGTGTGGACCGTGCCGCGCCGCAGCGCCCGAGGTGCACGCTCTCGCTCACGAAATGGCTGGGCGCGCACTCGTATTGAAAGTCGATACTGAAGCGCATCCGGACCTCGCTGCTCGTTTCCGCGTTCAGAGCATACCGAATTTTGTAGTTCTCCGCGGCGGCAACGTGGTACTGCAGCAGCCGGGCCTTGTGGGCCGCGATCGCATGAGAAGCTGGCTGTAAATGGAGAGAGCACAAGCGGGTTGAGACAGTTTGGGGCGAACGACATCGCTAAACATTTTTGTCTCTTGCCGATTGCAGCAGGTGGTCGCAGCCGCGCGCGGTGAGCGCAATCATGGTGAGCGTGGGGTGCTTGTCGCCGGTGGAGCAAAATGCATTTCCGCCGAAGACATAAAGGTTCGGGATGTCGTGAGCCCGGCAGAATGGGTCGAGGACTCCAGTGCGGGGATCGGCGCTCATCCGAGCCGTGCCTACTTCGTGAATCGCTCCCCCCAAGGCTTGGCGCGGCCGTTTCGGTTTCGTCTCGCCAGCGTTAGCCGCGTCTTTCAATGGCCTGTCTGGCGAGCCGGGTGCGCCTGGGAAACCGACGGGGCCGCTCTCGCCCATACCGGCCATTGTCTCGCCGCCGGCACGTCGAAATAGTTCTTCGGCCGACTGTTGAAAGTGCTGCATCAGCTTACGGTCGTTGTCGCAGTGGGTGAAGTGAATTTTCAAGACCGGGATGCCCCAGTGATCTTTGACCTCGGGGTCTAACCCCACAGAATTCTCTTTTCGGGCCAGCATTTCTCCACCGGCGATCCACACGCGGGCTTGCGCCACATAACGACTCTTCACCTCACGCTTCCATTCGGAGCCGTAGCCGGGCAGCCGCGAAGCGAATAGTGGAAACTCGCTCTGGCCGCCGGTGGCGTTGATTACATAGCCTCGAATGAAATCTTTGCGTGCCGTTTTCGCGTCGATATTCACGAGGTTAGGGATCGTGATGCCGGCGGATTTGCCATCGTCGAGCCGGCTGGGTCCACCCTTCAGCTTGGGAAGAAAACCACTCACGCCTCCTCCGCCAATCTGGTCCATCATGTACTGCCCAAGCGTTCCGCTCGAATTAGCCACGCCGCCTTTTTGCGAGAGCAGCAGTAGACGGGTGTTCTCCAGAGTAGAAGCGGCCAACACAACATACTTCGCGTCGATCTCGACGGACTTGCCTGTGTAGCGCTCTATGTAAGTGACGCCCGCCGCGCGGTTCTCGCCATTCACGCGGATGCGCGCCGCTATGCTATCCGTTCGAAGTTCCAGATTGCCCGTTTTGAGAGCCGGGGGCAAGGTGGTCGAGATCGTGCTGAACATCGCACCGACATCGCACCCGTTCACGCAATTCCCGCAGTAATGGCAGGGTGGCCGGTTATTGTGCATCCGCGTAAGCTGCGCTAAGCGCCGGTGAGTGGTGGGCCAGCCGAGGCTTCTACAGGCGGCGGTGAAGATCGATTCGGCACAGTTCAAGGGCATGGGCGGCAGAAATATGCCGTCCGGAAACTGCGCCCAGCCTTCCTTTGCGGCGCTCACACCAATGAAGCTTTCGACGCGATCGTAGTAGGGTGCGAGATCGGAATAACTGATGGGCCAGTCCACCCCATAGCCATCTCGGGAAGCTGCCTTGAACTCGTAATCGGCCATCCGGTCGCTGGCTCGCGCCCAGTGCAAGCTGCGACCTCCGAGACATCGAGAACGGCCCCATCTGTACACGGTATCGGGGGAGGTTGTGTACGGATTCTCTTCGTTGTCGATCATGATGCGATAATTCCGCTCACTACCGCTATAGCGCCGAAGCAGCCCAGGGCGGCCTCGTCCCCGAAACTGGAGCTGATACAGGAAGATATGGTGAAAATCTCTGGCGGCGTTGATCGGGCTGCCCGCCTCGAGCATCAAAACCTTCATGCCGGCCTGCGAGAGCGCCATAGCGGCCCATCCTCCGCACGCGCCGGAGCCGATTATGATTGCGTCATATTGCATGGTGCTCCGGATGATCACAGGCCGGAAACACCGCATTATAGGAGTTGCCCCTGTAGTCGAGCGAGTCGATTATTCCCTCCCTCGAGGTGTAGAAAGCGAAGGCATTTTCGCGCTTGATGAGTTGGTAGGCCGCAAAGGCTGGAGTAGCGGGTGAGCCGTCGCGCTCAGGTCGGGAGATTGCTTCTACAATTGTCCCTCGTTGCTTCGCGGTCGCGGTGTGGAACCCAGCTTCCTTGAGAGAAGCCATTGCGTGCCGCCAGCGTTCTTGAGTCTCCGGGGCGTAGCCGGTTGAGGCGTGCAGAACGAAGTCGATGAAGCATGCGCAATGAGCCTCGCGCGCGCCGGGAGTTTCGTCGGTAGGGATCAGGATCTCGGTGAACGCCTGGAGTGCATCGAAGTCGTCCCGGCTGAAGAATTTGGGTTGGTAGTCGTTGAGATAAGCTGGCTCCGGCGGAGCGTTGTGCCCAACGCCATGTTCTCCAATGTGAGCAGCAGAGAGCCACTCTGAAAAAAATGCCGCCGCAGCGGGTGAAGCTGCCGCCCGTACTACTAAATCTATTAGGTCGCGCCTGGTGACCTTCATCGACTTGTCCACCCGCCCACCACTTTAGAACAGTAGAGGTAAGCGCGATAGAATGACTCGGTTCACATCTTATTTCTAGGAGGACACGACACATGGCTGCCGTAAAGCCCATACCTGATGGATATCATTCGGTGACACCTTATCTGTCTCTGAAAAGCGCGGATGCGGCAATCAAATTCTATGAGAAGGCATTTGGCGCCAAGGAGATCCTGCGTATGCCGATGCCCGATGGCGGGGTGGCTCATGCCGAGATTGAAATCGGCGATTCGCGTGTAATGATGGCCGATGAGATGCCCGCTTACGGTAACAAGAGCGCCGAGACTCTAGGTGGCAGCCCGATCTCGCTTGCCATCTACCTCGAAGATGTCGATTCGGCCTTCGATAAAGCGGTGAAGGCGGGCGCCGCGGTGACGAGGCCGGTCGAGGATCAATTCTATGGAGATCGTGCCGGCACATTGACGGATCCGTTCGGGTATCAGTGGACTCTCATGACACATAAAGAAGACGTGAGTCCGGAAGAGATGCAGAGTCGCATGCAGAAGATGTTCGGTGGCCAATAGTTCTGCCAAAGGCGAGATGCCGGGCGAACTTCTTAGAGTCCAAAACGTTTCCAAAAATTACGACGGCGTACACGCGTTGCGCGGTGCTCACTTCTCGCTGAGCCGCGGGGAAGTGCATGCGCTGCTGGGTGAGAACGGGGCGGGGAAGAGTACGCTTGGCAAAGTCATCGCGGGCATTGTTCGGCCGGACAGCGGAGAAGTCTTCATAAACGATCAGGCTGTCACGCTCAATGGGCCGCTCGATGCACAACGGCTCGGGGTCAGCATCATTCATCAGGAACTCGACTTATTTCCAAATTTGAGTGTTGCCGAAAACGTGGTGATCGGAAATCAGGAGCTCGCAGAGCGGGGCATCGTCCGGTTTCGACAGGTGAACGAATTTGCCAATCAGTTTCTGAGAGAAGCCGGACTGAGTGTTTCTCCCCGCCGCCGCGTTTCGAGCTTGAGTATCGGCGAAATGCAACTTGTGATGATCGCTCGGGCCCTGAGCACGAGGGCCCGGATTGTCGTCATGGACGAGCCAACCAGCTCACTGTTTCACGATTCGGTTGAGCGATTGTTTCAACTGATTGCGAAGCTCAAGGCGCAGGGCGTCTCGATAATTTACGTTTCGCATAAGATGGACGAGATTTTTCATATCGCCGATCGGATGACGGTGATGCGCGATGGTCAGACCATCGGTACCCGCGGGAGCGGGGGAACTTCACCGGATGAGTTGATCAGCATGATGGTGGGCCGCCCCTGGAAGGCTCGCGAGCGAAAAGCCAGAGCAACGAACAGTGAAACGCTCCTTTCTGTCTCGAACCTGGAGACTCGAAAGCTAAAGGGGATCAGCTTTGAAGTTCATCGCGGCGAGGTTCTCGGCATAGCCGGACTGGTCGGCGCGGGACGGAGTGAACTAGGTGCGGCGCTTGTCGGTCTTGATCGCTGGAAGCAAGGCAAGATGAGATTGCGTGGTGAAACCGTAATGCCGGACTCGGTTCGAGCGGCGCACGGAAGAGGGCTGAGTTTGTTGCCTGAAGATCGGAAGCTCGACGGGCTCATGATGCAGATGAGCATTCTTGAAAACGGGACAATAGCCGATCTGCACGAGTTTGCGTCAGCGGGTTTCACGCGCCGGGAACGTGAGGAACGGGCGGTTGCGCCGCTATTTCAGCAGCTGGCTGTGAAGACTCCGTCATATGCGGCTCCGGTCAGTTCTTTGAGCGGAGGCGGCCAACAAAAAGTGCTGCTGGCGCGATGCCTTCTGGCCAATCCGCAACTTCTCTTCTTGGATGATCCGACGCGTGGGATAGACGTGGGGGCCAAAGAGGATATCTACGCAATCGTCGCGCAGTTGGCCGAGCAAGGTAGGGGGATTGTCTTCGTAAGCTCAGAACTGCCGGAATTGCTGCGCTGCTGTGACCGGATACTAGTCATGCGCGACGGCAAGATCACGGCAACCCTCGATGCAGAAGCGACCACGCAAGAAGAAATCATGTCGTACGCCATGAATCCTGTCGCTTCCGGGGAAAATGCTTGGTGGAACTAAGCCACCGGATAACTCTGTTCTGGACTGAGTCGTCGGGCGAGAGGCGCGATGTCCTGCAGAGCCTGGCAGCGCTCCTCGGTATCGTGGTGCTGGCGATTATCATCAGCCCGACTGCATTCGACGGGACACGAATCTTCCTGGAATTTGGCAACCTGACGGACGTGCTGCGGCAGGTGTCGATCGTCGGAATCATTTCTCTGGCGATGACGTTCGTCATTCTGACAGGCGGAATCGATTTGAGCGTGGGAAGCATCCTGGCGCTGGCGACTTCAGTCGTAGCCATGATTCTCACGCGCTGGAATCCAGGATTTGGTTATCCTCTGGAGATTGTTCTCGCAATCGCGGCAACTCTGGCGATAGCGACGTTAACGGGAACCTTGACCGGCGCAGTCATTGCAGCTTTTGACGTGCAGCCGTTCGTGGTCACCCTGGCAGGCATGATCGGAATTCGCGGCCTGGCAAAGTGGCTTTCGAGCAACGCGAATACAGATATCGGGTTCGGCACGGATGTCGCTTCTACCTTTGCCGAGATCTTTCGAGGCAAGACGATTATCATCGCTTGCTACGCCGGTTTGGCGATCATCTTCGGGTTATTGTTGAGCCGGACTGTTTTCGGAAGACACGTCCGAGCGATCGGCGACAACGAACGCGCCGCCCGCTACGCGGGACTGCCGATTCGACGTGTCAAGGTCATTGTCTATTCGCTTTCCGGGCTGCTATCCGGAGTTGCGGGAGTTTTGTATGCGGCCGAGAACCACCAGGGGAATCCCAATTCCGGTGTCGCTTACGAACTCGATGCTATTGCCGCGGTGGTGATCGGCGGGACGCGGCTCTCCGGCGGCCGTGGGTCAATAGCCGGCACAGTGATCGGTACGCTGCTGGTTGGTGTGCTCACGAATATGCTTCGCTTGAACAATGTCGATAGCAACGTCGAGATGATGGTTAAGGCGGTGATCATCATTCTTGCGGTCGCGATTCAGAAGCAAGGAAGAACAACCCAGTGAACAGGGGTGCGCTCGCCGCGTCGCTTGCCGCAGCCCTTGTCGCAAGTTCGTGCGGTGGAGCTAAGACACACAACGGCAAGCGCCAGTATGTGGTCGCGTTCAGCCAATGCAACAACGCCGAGCCATATCGAGCCGCGCAAAATGCGCTGATGGCCAGGCGTTTCGCTGAAGCGGGGGATGTGAAGCTGGTCATCGCCGATGCCCAGCAGGACAACAGCCGGCAAGTGGCGCAAGTCGAGACCTTCATTCGAGAGCGGCCCGATCTGCTGATCGTAGCTCCTAACGAACGCGCTGCGCTAACCGCAGTAATGGGTGACGCTGTCGAGGAGAAAATCCGGACCATCTGTCTTGAGCGTGATATTTTGCGGCCTTATTACAGCAGCTACGTACATAGTGATAATGTGGCGATCGGGCGCATGGCGGGCGAGTTCATAAAGGACTACCTGGTCTCGAAATATCACCAGCCGAAGGGCAATATCGTAGAAATGCGTGGATTGCTCGGGGTGGAAGGAGAGGTTAGCCGTGCGCGCGGGGCGGCTGATGTGTTTTCTAAATATCCGGAAATCAAGATCGTCGCCGATCCGGTTGCGGACTGGATTCAGGCCCGAGCCAAAGATCGAATGACGGAAGTGCTGCGCGCGCAGGCGAATATCGATGTGGTTTATGGCCACAACGATCCGATGGCAGTAGGCGCTTACCTCGCAGCCAAGGAACTGGATCGCGAAAAGCAGATGATCTTTGTCGGCGTCGATGGGTTGGGCGGTCCGGCGGGAGGTATCAAGAAGGTGATGGACGGAATTCTTGCAGCAACGTTTGTTTATCCGCTCTGTGTAGAGGAGACCGTTCGGATAGCGTTGAAGATGCTACGCGACCCGAGCTTCAAGCCAGAGAAGCAGTACGTTGTGCCTTCTCAAATCGTAACTCCGAAAAATGCCGCGCAACTATATCGGCAATTTACAATTCAATAACGACATGAATCGCTATTTTGGCTTGCGCCGGGTGACGTATTCGATAGTTGCGCTGGTCGGCGCACATGTACTATCAGCCGCGGAGTTCAGGCCGCCGGCGGTGCCTCTGGTCACCCACGATCCATATTTCAGCGTCTGGTCAATGGCCGACCACCTCACGGATCAACCCACAAAACATTGGACGGAAACCGTCCAGTCACTCTGCGGCCTGGTGAGAGTCGATGGAAAGGTTTATCGGGTAATCGGGAATGAGCCAAAGGACGCTCCCGCTCTGACTCAAAAAAGCCTCCAAGTTTTGCCAACTCACACCATCTATGAGTTCGAGGGCGCCGGCATCGGGCTTACTCTGACGTTCCTGACGCCTGCACTGCCAGACGACCTTAACGTACTCTCGCGTCCTGTCACTTACTTAACGTGGAGCATTCATTCCACCGACAGCGGACTTCACAAGGTTGAGGTTTACTTTGACGCCGGCGCGCAGCTCGTAGTGAATTCTATGGAAGAGCGCGTAGCCTGGACGCGTTACCACATCGCTGATCTGCAGGTGCTGCGCATCGGAACTCAGGAGCAGCCAATTCTGCAAAAATCGGGGGACGATCTCCGGATCGATTGGGGTTATCTATACCTGGTTTCGCAACCCACCGCCGGCAACTTCGAAGCGGCGACCGTCAGACCCGAAGCGATGCAATCCTTTCGCAAGAACGGACGCGTTCCCGACGCCGACGATTTAGAAATTGACCAGCCATATGCGCAACCACAACCGGTTTTGGCGGATTCACTCGATTTCGGCAAAGTCTCGAGTGCTCCCGTTGCGCATCATCTGATTCTGGCCTACGACGATCTCTACTCAATCGCCTACTTCGAGCGTCGCCTGAGGCCCTACTGGCGTAAGAGCGGGATGAAAATCGAGGAGCTTCTAAGGGCGGCTCTTCAGGATTACGAATCGCTCGAAACACGTTCTACCGCCTTTGACCACGAGTTGATGGACGATCTACGGAAGGAAGGCGGCGAGGATTATGCACGTTTATGTGCTCTTGCTTATCGTCAGACCATAGCCGCCCATAAGTTGACTGCCGACATCGATGGAACGCCACTCTTCTTCTCCAAAGAAAACTTCAGTAACGGTTCGATTGATACGGTCGACGTGACGTATCCGAGTTCTCCCTTCTTCCTGCTGTTCAACACTAGCCTGCTCAAGGCTCAACTGAAGCCGATTTTGGACTATGCGGACCTGCCTCGCTGGAGGTTCCCTTTTGCCCCACACGACCTCGGAAGATATCCGCTGGCCAACGGACAACAATACGGAGCCGGAGAGGCTTCCGAACGCGATCAAATGCCGGTCGAGGAGAGCGGCAACATGCTGCTAATGATTGCTGGCATCGCGCAGGTAGAGGGCAACGCCGACTTCGCGAAGACGTATTGGCCGACTCTGACCAAGTGGGCTGAGTATCTGAAGGAGAAAGGACTGGATCCCGAGAACCAATTGTGCACCGATGACTTCGCCGGTCATCTGGCCCACAACGCCAACCTGTCTATAAAAGCAATTCTGGCCCTAGGCGCCTATGGAAAGCTGGCCGGGGACTTAGGACAACGGAGCGCCTCGGACGAATACCTGTCCATGGCGCGTGATTTCGCGAAACGTTGGATAGGCCTCGCGAACGACGGAGATCACTTCCGTCTGGCATTCGATCGCCCAGGAACTTGGAGTCAGAAATATAACCTCGTCTGGGATCACCTGCTTGGATTGAATCTGTTTCCACAGGCCGTGATCGAGAAAGAACTCGCGTTCTACAGAACGCATGAAAACCAGTATGGCCTTCCGCTCGATAATCGCGCAGACTATACCAAAATCGACTGGCTAACCTGGATCGCTTCACTAGACAAGTCTTCGAACGGTTTCGAGGCGCTGTTCGATCCCGCCTACAAGTTCGCCGATGAATCAACGAGCAGGGTGCCGTTGAGCGATTGGTATGACACAAAAACCGGGAAGCAGGTGGGCTTTCAGGCACGCTCGGTAGTGGGAGGAATCTTCATCCGGATGCTCGACAACCCCGCCGTGTGGCAGAAATACGCGAAAGCATCGCATGCCACTGCCGGTTCCAGGTAGGGACTCTTACTTCACTGCGACGGGCGCCTCGGCTGTTAGTTCAACCAGCGTCTTGCGCAGGTTTTCTAACAATTCCTCGGCCGAGTCCGTAGCACTGAATGGCATTTTGAGGACACCCGCGGGAGTGAATTGCGCTCCTGCTGTTTGCCGGACCAGCGCCATGAGCCGGAACGGGTCGATCTTCGATTGCTGATGAAACTTGATATTAACCATTCCCTGCCGCCGGTCAATGGATTCGACTCCCGCGCGTTCCGCCATGCTTTTAAGCAGCGAAAAGCGAACCAGGGTCCGGACTTCGTCGGGTGGCGGTCCATAGCGGTCGGCCAGTTCATCGATAATGCGTTGGCCTCGTTCTTCATCCGCGACATCTGCTATGCGTTTGTAAGAGCGCAAACGCTGCGCTTCGTCGGCGATGTAAGTCGTCGGAATCCGAATCTCCAGCCCCAGGTTGAGTGTGGCGTGGATTTCGAGCGGAACCTCTTCGCCTTTTAATTCCCGTACGCTTTCTTCGAGAAGGCGAACATAGGTGTCGTAGCCAACCGCTTCGATATGTCCGTGCTGCTCGCCGCCCAGAAGATTGCCGGCACCGCGTAGTTCGAGGTCGAGAGCAGCGATTTTGAAGCCCGCGCCGAGGTCGCTGAATTCTTTGAGCGCTGCCAACCGCTTGCGAGCCACTTCACTCAGTTGAGTATCCGCCGGCACTAGCAGGTAAGAATAGGCGCGCCGATTAGAACGCCCCACACGGCCGCGTAACTGGTATAGCTCGCTGAGTCCGTAGCGCTCCGCGTTTTCGATCAGAATCGTGTTGGCCAGCGGGATGTCGAGGCCGTTCTCGATGATGGTGGTGCAGACGAAGACATCGTATTCGTGCCGCATGAAGCCGAGCAGAACCTTCTCCAGCGCGCCCTCGGCCATTTGTCCATGGCCAACGCCGATGCGCACCTGGGGAAGCAATTCCTGAATCGATGCAGCACGCATGAAGATGGTGTCGACCCGATTGTGGACAAAATAGACCTGACCTTGACGAGCGAGCTCTTGCTCTATGGCTGTCTTAACGAGATCGGGATGAAAGTGAGCCACAACTGTGTTGATCGAGAGCCGATCCTTGGGCGGCGTCTCAATCACGCTCATATCGCGCAGACCTAGCAGGGACATGTGCAATGTGCGCGGAATCGGTGTCGCGCTCATCGTCAGCACGTCAACATTGTGTTTAAGCTGCTTCAGACGTTCTTTGTGCCTTACGCCGAAGCGCTGTTCTTCGTCAACGACGAGCAGACCAAGGTCGGAAAACTCAACGTCCTTTGAAAGCAGGCGATGAGTTCCGATCAGCACATCCACTTTACCGGCCGCCAGATCGTCGAGCACGAGCTTGTTCTCTTTGGCGGACCGAAACCGGCTGACAAGCTCAATGCGCACGGGAAAAGATGCGAAGCGCCGCTTGAACGTCTCGTAATGTTGGAAAGACAGAACTGTCGTCGGAGCAAGCACGGCTACTTGCTTGCCATCGCCCAACGCTTTGAAGGCGGCCCGCATGGCAACCTCGGTTTTGCCGAAACCCACGTCGCCGCAAAGAAGACGATCCATGGGTTGGGGGTTCTCCATATCCGCTTTGATCTGTAAAACCGCATCCATCTGGTCTTTAGTGGGCGCGTACTCGAATGCGTCTTCGAATTCACGCTGCCAGTTGCTATCGGGCGAGAATGCGAATCCCTGGCTCATGCGGCGGCGCGCATAGAGTTTCAACAGTTCATCCGCCATGTCGCGCATCTTGGCTTTGACACGCGATTTGGTCTTTTCCCAGGTGGCGCCGCCCAATCGATCGAGGTGCGGCTTTGCCTCACCCGCCCCTCGATATTTCTGGACCAGGTCTAGGCGCGTCAGCGGAACATACAACTTCGATTCGCCCGCATACTCCAGCAGCATGAAATCGCCCTTCTGCTCGCCCTGCGCGATTTCACGAATACCGAGGAACTGCCCCACTCCATGAGTGGTGTGTACTACGAAGTCGCCGGGTTTCAAATCGGCGATATCGGCAGCAAAAGCTGCGAGTTGCGATTTCGTCGGCTGCCGGGCGACCAGATCCGAAGTCTCAAAAAGATCTTCCGAGCCGAGAATGGCGAGCGCGGAATCGAGCAGCACCGTACCGCGGCGAACGCAGCCTTTGATCAGGTATGTGCTGGCAACAGCTCCCGCGTGATACGCGCGTTCAGCGAGCGAGGGGCGCGCTCCGGTTGTGGACTCGAGTCCCAACTGGTAGGGAACGGAGTATTCCTGAAGCACGTCGGCGAGACGTTCCAGTTCTCCTGTTGAAGCGGCAAAGAAGGCGACACGATTACCGGTCCGAATCAGGTTCTGCGCTTCGGAAACTGCGACGTTCATGTTTCCTTTGAAGGTCAGCGAAGGCCTGGTCGGAATGTTGAAACGTTGAATTTCACCTTTCGAATCCTCTTCCACCACTTCAAGCTCTTTAAAGGCGATCTGCGTGCGGCCGTCGAGGGCAAGCTTGAGTTCGTCCCAGCGGGCGAAGTTTTTCTCGGGTTCGATGGGAGCCGGGCGATCGGGATGCTCCAGCCGCTGCCAGAGCCGGTCGGCCGCGGATTCAATCGCGCTAGGTTCATCGAGAACCACCAACGCATCTGAAGCGAGCGACAAGATATTTTGGCTGCGGGGTCGGACCAGAGGGACAAGAAATTCCCAACCGGGAAAGATCTCGCCGGGATTTGAGAGATCGATGTCGAGCTGATCAGCGGCGTTCGCCAGCTCGCGCAACAGTTGGCGGGACTGGGGATATTCCGCGAGCGGCAGTAGAGTGACCGAATTGATCTTCAGTATGGAGCGCTGCGACTCGACGTCGAATTGCCTGATCGATTCGACTTCGTCGCCAAAGAACTCGATCCGTACCGGATGGGATGCCTCTGCAGGGAAGACGTCGAGAATGCCGCCGCGCACCGAATACTCGCTCACCATCTCAACTGGTTCGCGACGTTGATACCCGATGCTCTCCAGATGTTGTGTGAGATCTTCGAGCGACATCTCCTCGCCGACCCGAAGGTTAAGCGCAAGCTGCCGGTAGAAGCCTGCTGCTTCGGTGCGGAGTAAAGCGGAAGCAAGTGGAACAATCGTTATAGGAACGCGCTGGGTAGAGAGCCGCCACAAGCCGACGGCGCGCTTTTCCGTTATCTCGTTGTGTGGCGAGAGCCGCTGTTGCGGTAGTACGTCAAGAGCGGGGATGAGCTGGGGCGGCGGGAGATCTCGACCTTCAAAGAACAGCTTGAAGAAGGCCTCTACGCCTTCCAAGAGCGTCTCGGCCTGCTTGTTCCCGTCGACCAGAATCAAAAGAGGTTTCTCGGTTGCCTGGTAGAGCAGAACCAGGTACAGTGCTTTTGCCGTTGTAACCAGGCCGGCTACCGAAAAGGGGCCATGCTCGCCGCGCGTCAGCCTTTGAAGAAGTACTTGGAAATCTGATTGCCGCGCCGCCGATTGGAAGAGCTCTCGAGTGGCGGGGTGAGTCACGGCGTGCGATCGAGTATCTTTGCAGCGATATCGGTTGTGGAGTACCCGGGTTCGAGCGGAAGCGCGTGCACAGTGCCGCCGGCCGCTTCCACTTCTTCCCGCCCCGCTATGAAATGCGCCCAATCCGCGCCTTTCACAAGAACGTCCGGCAACAACGCTGCAATCAAACCGGTCGGCGTCTCTTCGTCGAAAAAGACGACGGCATCCACGGCCTGAAGATGCAGAGCTAGCCTGGCGCGAGTGTCTTGATCAAAAAAAGGCCGTGCCGCACCCTTCAGACGCTGCACGCTCGAATCTGTATTGAGTGCGAGAATAAGGACATCTCCCAGGGAGCGAGCGCGTTCGAGCAGCCGCACGTGGCCGGGGTGAAGGATGTCATAACAGCCGTTGGTGAATACAACGTTTTTGCCTTGCGATTTCCAAAGATGGCGCTCGGCAATTAACTCATCGCGGCTGTAAATTTTCGCCATCCGATTATATTTTAACGATGACGCCGAGGAGAATTTTAGTTCGCGCAACCAATTGGGTAGGCGACGCGGTCATGTCCGTGGCGGCTCTCCAAACTTTACGCGAGCGGTATCCGGCGGCCCACATTGCCATTCTGGCGCGACCTTGGGTGGCGGGGCTGTATGGCCGCGAAGCCTTCTGCGACGAGCTGATTCCGTATGAGGTACCCAACGGCTGGCACGCCCTTAACGTGAAGTGGAGGCTCGCCGTCGAACTACGCCGCAGGCGTTTTGATTGCGCCGTTCTCTTTCAAAATGCATTCGAAGCAGCGGCTTTGGTGTGGCTTGCCAGAATTCCGGTGCGTGTCGGGTATGCTCGCGATGCGCGCGGACCGTTGCTGACGCACTCTGTTGCCGTTCCAGCGGCAGGAGAAATCCCGCGGCATCAGCGATTTTACTATCTGGAGTTGCTTAAACGGGCGGGGATGATCGATAACTACCCGCTCAGCACGCCGATTCGGCTAACGGGTGCGTCTGCTGCCGCCAGCAAAGGCCGAGAGCGGTTTGCAGCGGCGTCCGTATTCGGTCCGGTGGTTGGCATCAGTCCCGGGGCTGCGTACGGCGGAGCAAAACGATGGTTCGCGGATCGGTTCGCCGAAGCAGCACTGCGACTTGCCCGCGAAATGCGTGCCTCGATTGCGGTGTTCGGTTCGCGGGAGGAATTAGGAATTTGTGAGGCTGTTCGGGAAAGCGTAGAGGCTCGGGGTCTGCGCTGCCTAAATTTCGCGGGCGCGACGACTCTATCCGAGTTCATCGAATTGGCAGCGGCATGCGAAATTTTTCTGACTAACGACTCGGGCCCCATGCATATAGCCAGCGCTTTGGGCGTGCCCACTGTCGCTGTCTTTGGGGCGACGGATGATGAGGCGACTGGCCCGACCGGCGAAAAGAGCCGGGTCGTGCGGGAGCCCGTCGAGTGTAGCCCGTGCCTCTTGCGTGAGTGCCCGATCGATCATCGCTGCATGTCTGCGGTCTCGGCGGCCAGGGTTGCGGAAACGGCTCTAAGCCTGGTTGAAATCAGAAATAGACTCCAGGAGAGCTGATAAAAATAATTCGTGGACACGCGCGAGAAAATCATGCAGCATCAGACTTTGCCGGGGATTCTATCCATCGGCGAGTGGTCGGTTGTTATCGGATTTTTCGACCCGCTTACACTGGCCCAGGCGGAACGGCTGTCCTCGATTGCAGGTGGCGGAAGGCGCTTAGCAGTTATCGTAATTCCAGATAATCGGGCTTTGCTGTCGAGCCATGCCAGAGCAACTCTGATTGCCGCGCTGCGTGAAGTAGATGCCGTAACTATAGCGGAGCCTGAGCAGCTGGACAGGATTTGCTCCGAGTTGCCGAACGTGCGCGTCCATTACGATGCGGAGGCCGAGCGTTTGCGGTCCGCCGAATTCGTGGAGTTCGTTCGGCAACGACAGAAATCGGTGGAAGTTTTGAAGTGAGGGGCTCCAGAACGTCGGCAGCTCCCCGTCTCGAGACGATACTTGTTATCCGGCTCGGTGCCATGGGTGACATTTTGCATGCGCTGCCAGCGGTAGCGAGCCTGAAACTGAGCTTTCCAGACAAGAAGCTGGCCTGGCTGGTTGGGCAGCGCTGGTCCGATTTGCTGGCCGGCAATCCTTATATCGACGAGATCTTGCCTTTTGACCGTTCGTCGCTTGGGACGTTCTGGAGTCTCCGGCGAGAGTTGAAGTCGCTGAGGCCAGAATTGGCGATCGATTTCCAGGGCCTTTTGCAATCCGCTCTGGCAGGGCGAATGGCAGGAGCGCCGCGTTTCCTGGGCTTCGATCGGGCGGTAGCGCGCGAGCCGATGGCATCGGCTCTCTACACCGAGCGCATTCATGTAACCGGTCCGCATCGAATCGAAAGAAATCTTCAATTGGTCAGAGCGGCGGGCGCGCATCATTTGACGGAAGAGAGCTGGATACCCGAAGGGGTTCCAGAGGGAAGCCTGCCTTCAGATCCTTATGTTCTGGCCAGTCCCTTCGCTGGTTGGCAGAGTAAGCAGTGGCCTCTCGAGATGTACGAAGGCTTGAGTCAGCGGCTTCGAAAAGAAGGACTCGTTTTGGTGATCAATGTTCCAACCACAGAAGCGGGGAAAAGCTTCAGGCATGCGCAGGTGCATTCCTCATCGGTTGCGGGGTTGATTCACGCAACCAGGCGAGCTACGGCGGTGGTCGGTGTCGATAGCGGCCCGTTACACCTTGCGGCTGCATTGAAAAAACCGGGCGTGGCGATATTTGGGCCGACCGATCCGGCGCAAACTGGACCCTTCAGGAGTCCGATCGTTGTTTTGCGAGATGAGAATTCCCGGACGACGTACAAACGCGGAAAAGAAGTGCATCCGAGCATGACTGGAATTTCCGTCGAAGAGGTCGCCGCCGCTCTACTGAGCTCGCTTCGCTTGGATACATCTGCAACAAACTCAGCGACCCGAAGCCTGTGAGTGGTTCGGATTCGAACGGGCAGCCCCGGTACTGGTTTCCCAAGCCGTATGCGGACTTCGTCCAGCGGCTGCGCGTCGCAGGCGGTTTCATTTTGCTGGTAGCGTTTGCCGGGTTGGCGCGCCCTTCCGCCGTTTCGTTAGCCGTTGGCCTGCCTGTCTCGTTGCTGGGTCTTGTGTTGCGCGCGTGGGCGGCCGGGCATCTTGCTAAAGATCAGGATCTGGCTGTGTCAGGCCCTTACGCTTATCTGCGTAATCCTTTATATGTTGGAACGCTGATAACGGCATTGGGATTTGTGGTTGCGGCAAGAAACGTTTGGCTAGCAGTTCTGTTCGTTGGTGTCTTTCTGCTGGTCTACTTGCCAGCAGTCGAATTAGAAGAGCAGCATTTAAGAGATATTTTTACCGGATATTCGCACTACGCGTATCAGGTAAATCGTTTCGTGCCGGGCCGAAGATATCAGGCTTCCCTAGGAAAGAGTTTTTCAGGAGCACTTTATCGGCGAAACGAGGAGTACAAGGCGGCGCTCGGGTGGCTCATTGCGCTGGCCTGGCTGCTGTGGAGATGGCGGAGATTGTTTATTTGGAGTGATCACTACTGAGACACCAATTGCCATTGCTGATTCAATCCGCCCCAATATCCGTACTGCTGCATGATTGTCCCGTTCGAAGTTGAGGCATTTGTATCGTCGAGCGCCCTTTGGCTGTTCTGGTTGATGATCTGATAAAGACTGGCGGAACCGGCTATCGCTTGAACGACCCATTGCTGACTTGTCGATCCATTGAAATCTGATTGATCAATCTGGGCGCGATTCGATGTAGAACTGTCCACCACGTCCAGAGCTTTGCCGGTCAGGAGATTGATGAAAACGAACGTACCCGGTAATGTCTCAGAATAATGGTACGGAGTAAACGAATTGCCCTCGGCCGCCAACGGAACTGCCTGCCATTCCTGCTGCGGGTTTCCTTTGTAAGTCCATTGCTGGATCAGTGCTCCACTCGAAGTAGTACCCCCAGGAACATCCAGCACCAGATGGCTAAAGGCATTTTGAATGCTGTACGTAATGATCGGGACAATTTGCCAAAGTTGATTTTGTGCTCCCAACCCATCTTGTCCCGTATAAGGCCACTGCTGGACCAATGTTCCGTTGGACGTAGATAGGTTCGTGTCGTCCAGCACCAACCCACTCAGCCGGTTCATGATTGTGAACACTAGGGCGTTCTGCTGAGGAAATGCGTGGCTACCACTCGTGATTTGAGGTACAAGTTGCCATTGCTGGTTGGCGCCCCCCGTGTAGTCATACTGCTGCATCAGGGTTCCAGCAGACGTTGAGGCATTGGTGTCGTCCAACACTTTGCCGCTCAGACGGTTCAGCATGGCATAGTATCCGTCACCCACTGGCAGGAACTCCCACTGCTGTTGCCGGTTGCCGTTGGGCGACCACTGTTGGATGAGGGCTTGATTTGCCATCGAACCGTTCAACACGTCCAGGGCGTCTCCGCTCAGGACATTAGCGATGAAGTACGGATTCGCGGGGACTATCGCCCAGAGTTGTTGCGCATCGCCTACATACGCCCATTGTTGGATTGGTGTTCCGTCGAGAGTCGATCCACCCGGTACGTCGAGCGATTTACTGCTCAAGCGGTTCACGATTTGGTAATGAACGTCGTCGATCGGGGTAACCTGCCATTGTTGATTTAGACCACCTGAATAGCCGTACTCTTGAATTCGCGTACCGTCCTCAATCGATGCGCCAGTCACGTCGAGAACTTTGCCAGTAACGCCATTGACGATTTCGTAATAGCCACTATCGGTGGGAACAAACATCCACCCCTGTTGCGGCAGTCCATCCAATGCGTTCTGCTGGACCGGGGTTCCATCCGAAGCAGAATCGCTGCCAAGATCCAACACCTTTCCACTAAAGCTGGCTACGATATGAAATGTTCCGGTCAGAAGAGCGTTGCCACTCAACGGGATGACAAGAGAATTGTTCCCAATGTCTGTAATAGTGAGCGAAGCCGATTTCAGTCCTGGGAAACGCGGCCGAAATGCAACAGTTACTTCGGGGATCTCTCCATCCGATAAGTTGCTGGCCTGAAGAAAGTCCCCAGCAGCAGTTCCACTGAGGGTAAACGTACAAGGTGAGTTATAGGTGCAGGAATCGGGGCTCAAAAAGATTGTCTGGCCTGGACTCAGTGAACCGACCTGCCGGTCGCCGAACGACAAAGAGGCCGCTGAGCTCGTGAACTGGGCGATCACGGCGTTTGGGATGAGACCCTCCGTAGCTGCGAGTACGACCAGAGCACGCAACAGAGCATTCATTTAGGCTCTCCTCTCGGGAATATCGAGCAATATTCTATTCCTTTTCGGGCGACAACGTACATCGCATATTCGCGCTGTCTTGAACACAATCGGAGACCGGCCGGAACGAATCCCTGTGATACGCTTGCGCTGATGAGAGTTGGATGTTTTACCGCATTGCTATCGCAGTTCCCGCTTGAAAAGGTTTTCGAAAAGCTAAAGCGCCTGAACATTAACACCGTCGAACTTGGAACGGGCAACTACCCGGGCGATCCCCACTGCAGCCTTTCCATGCTGAAGAGCCAGAGAGAGCTGAAGGACTTCAGGAAAAAGCTCGAGGATAACGGTTTTTCGATCAGCGCGTTGAGCGCACATGGCAATCCGTTGCATCCGGATACCGCAACCGCAAAGGCCTATGCCGATACGAGCAAACGCACAGTTGAACTGGCCGAGAAACTCGGTGTTCCGGTCGTGATCGATTTCTCAGGATGCCCCGGTGATAGCGACGCGGCGAAATACCCCAATTGGGTAACTTGTCCATGGCCGCCCGAATATCTGGACGTGCTTGCCTGGCAATGGGAAAAGAAGGTTACTCCGTATTGGACCAAGCACGCGAAATTCGCTCGCGACCACGGCGTCAAAATTGCAATCGAGATGCATCCCGGGTTTGTGGTGTATAGTCCGGAAACCATGCTGAAATTACGTTCTATCGCGGGCGATAACATCGGATGCAACTACGATCCCAGTCACATGTTCTGGCAGAGTATCGATCCTATCAAGGCGGTTCGAGTATTGGGCGACGCCATCTTCCACGTGCATGCTAAGGACACGCAAATCTACGATTGGAACCTGCCGAAAACAGGTGTGCTAGACACGAAAAAATACACCGATGAGCGTAATCGCGCATGGATTTTCCGTTCGTGCGGTTACGGACATCCTTACGGCTGGTGGAAAGAGTTCATTTCGACCCTTCGCATGTACGGCTACGACTATGTGCTCTCCATCGAACACGAAGACAGCTTGATGTCTCCCGACGAAGGTTTGAGCAAAGCCGCTGAGTTCCTGAACCAAATCATAATCCGGGAACAGCCTGCCGCGGCCTGGTGGGTGTAACGCGCAGTAACTGAAGCCCTCGCGGCGTAGGCTTGACGGCCGCCCAGACTGCGTTTACAAAACGGTTACTGGCTTTGCACCCTCTTCGTTTGGTGCATAGCTACAATGAAATCGTTTCCATTTCAATAGGCGAGTTGTCATCAGGAGAGTCATGTCCGGAAAGAAAATCGGGATTTTGACCGGCGGCGGCGATGTGCCCGGCCTGAACGCGGTCATCAAAAACGTTGTTTATCGCTCCACTTCAGACGGTCACGAAGTTACGGGCATTCGCCTCGGATGGAAGGGGCTGACGGATCTCAATTTCGACGACCCTGCGAGCGTAGGCAGGTATGTCCTTCCCCTGACCCGCGAAAACACCCGTCGCATCGATCGAACAGGTGGAACTTTTCTTCATACGAGCCGCACGAATCCTTCGAAGATGAAGAAGCTGCCGGATTTTCTGAAGTCCGAGGACTTCCCCACTGGGACAGGCAAGGATGGCGCGCAGACATACGACATGACAAAGCGCGTCTTGTCGAATCTGGAGAGACTAGAGATCGACCATCTGGTAGCGATCGGCGGCGACGACACTCTCAGCTATGCGGCTGTGCTGGACAAGCAGGGTTTCAAGGTCATCGGCATTCCGAAGACAATGGACAACGATGTCCGGAACACGGAATATTGCATTGGCTTTTCGACCGCCGTATCTCGTGCCATGGATGCGATTCAACGGCAGCGCACAACGGTCGGTTCGCACGAGCGCCTCGGCATTTTCAGGGTGTTTGGCCGGGATGCGGGATACACGGCTCTCTATACCGCTTACGTCACCTCGATACGGTGTGGCATACCCGAATATAAGTTCAACCTCGAGCACATGATCGATTTGCTCATGACGGACAAGAAAAACAATCCGAGTAATTACGCGCTGGTGATTCTCTCGGAGGGTGCGCAGTGGGAGGGTTACGTCACCAAAGAGTACGGTGAGCCGGACGCCTTCGGACATCGTAAGAAGTTCAGCGTTGCCGAGGCGTTCAGTGACGAAGTGATCAATCGCACTGGCGCGGAGACCGTAGTCAGCGATTTGACCTATGATCTCCGAAGCGGTGCCCCGGATTTTCTCGACACGATGGTCGCGACAACCTTCGGCACCATGGCCTATGACGCGATCACGTCCCATAAACATGGTCTGATGGCCTCGATTTCCGAAGGAAAATTCGCGATGGTCGGCATACCCGATCCCAAGGACGGCCCCAGGCACCTGGATGTCGAGCACATGTATAACAAAGATCGTTATCGCCCGACTTACACAAGCAAAGAGGGAATGCCGCTGCTCCTCTCGCATCCTTGACGCATGGCGGACGAACGGGCGGGCGCGGGGAGCCCATTTTGCGAGGTCGTCGAAGCACAGGGGCACCTCGTCGACTCACACATCATGGAGCAGATCTTCGACACCGTTGTCGAATTCGGCGGCCGGTTCGAGGTCAAAGAGTTCTCCATAGGACGGACGAACAGCGATCCGTCACTGCTGCGACTACAGGTAGAAGCTTCTTCAGAAGAGCAGTTGGAGAAGATGCTGGCTCAATTGCTCGGGCTGGGATGCGCTCTGGCAGATTCCGGGGAGGCCGAGTTAAAGAAAGTCGAGTGCGACAGTTGCGCCCCCGAAGATTTCTACTCGACCACAAATCAGCGGACGCTGGTGCGGCACCGCGGCCAGTGGGTGGAAGCGCGCAGTCAACGCATGGACGCCATGGTTGTTGTTCGCGACGGAGCGGCCGTATGCCGCCGCCTACGAGATTTGAAAGCCGGTGACATGGTCGTGGTAGGAATGAGGGGAATTCGTGTAATGCCGGAGGCGAAGGAACGTGATCGCCAGTCCTTTGCCTTCATGAGCAACGACATCTCATCCGAGCGCCAAGTGGAAACTGCGGTGGGGCAGACCGCGGCCATGATAAGGCAGGCGAAAAAGGACGGAAAAAAGATAGTCGCCGTTGCGGGACCGGTGGTGGTGCATACGGGCGGAGGCACGGCATTTAGTCGCTTGATCCGCAGCTGCTGGATCGACGCTGTTCTGGCAGGGAACGCGCTCGCCGTACACGACATCGAAGCCGCCCTTTTCGGTACCTCGCTTGGCGTGCGAACGTCAGACGGTCGCCAAGAGGAACACGGCCATCGGAACCACATGCGCGCCATCAATGCCATCAATTGCGCTGGCGGAATCAAAGCGGCGGTCGAGTCAGGCCGGCTCACCTGCGGAGTGATGTACGAATGCGTGAAGGCAAATGTACCATTCGTGTTGGCCGGCAGTTTGCGCGATGACGGCCCCTTACCGGGAGTCCTAACCGATATGAATTTTGCGCAGGATGCCTACGCCGAGCAGCTGAGCGGAGCCGGCGTCGTTCTTTGCCTGAGTTCGATGCTGCACTCGATTGCGGCGGGCAACATGCTCCCCGCTTGGGTGAAAGTTGTGTGTGTGGACATCAATCCCGCTGTCCCAACGAAAGTGGCCGACCGTGGAACCGGTCACGCGCTGGGAGTGGTCACCGACGTGGGGTTATTTCTCGATCTTTTGGCAAACAGATTACAAGCGAAATGAAGAAGAATCGCCAGTATACAGATGAGCACGCGGAGTCGGGCGTGCGCGCGGACCTGCCCGCGATCGAAACTTGGCCGAATCAATATGATGGCTATGAAATTGAGATTGAAATGCCTGAGTTCACGTCGGTCTGCCCGAAAACGGGCCTTCCTGACCACGGCACGCTACGCCTGATCTACACGCCGGCCAAACATTGTCTGGAACTTAAATCTCTAAAGATGTACACTTTGGCATATAGGAACCTTGGCATCTTTCAGGAAAATGTTGTCAACCGCGTACTGGCTGACATCGTGAAAGCGGCGCGTCCCCTTCAAGCAACGGTAGTCGGTGACTTTGCTGCCCGGGGTGGGATCACAACCCGGGTGACGGCGACGTATCAGCAACCCAAGAGAAGTTAACTGACTGCCGGACGTTCGGCAGCAGGCAGCGTGAGTAAACAATGTTTTACCGAACCGCAATTTTGCTGCTCGCCGGCGTTTCGCTTTTCGCCGCGGAGTTTCAGAACGGGCAGGCCGCCAGAGCCGTTTTGGGTCAGCCCTCCTTTACGTCCCGCGAGCAGGGTATCAAGGCAACGTCAATCGCCGTTTCCCGTGGGCGGCTGTACGCCGCCGACGCTGCGCACCACGTTTCGATCTTCGACCTTTCAAAGCTGCCGGACGTCAGGGAAGATTTTGCGAATGTGCAGTCGAGCGGTTGCGGCGTTTGCGGATTCGCTCCTATGTCCGTGGTGAATCAGTCCGTCGTGACGGGGGTGGCGGCGGTTAGCGTCTGGGGCAGGATGGTCGCTATCGCGGATCCCGGTAAACACCGGGTCCTCATTTGGCGCGATTCGGTCTCTTCGCGGCCCGACGTTGTGCTGGGCCAATCGAGCGACTCTTCTGCTGTGGGGCCCGGAACCTTGGTCGACCCGGTCTCCGTGGCTCTCGATGGTAAACGGGTCTTCGTCGGTGACGCGGCTCTGCATCGCGTGCTCGTCTGGAACTCGTTTCCCACATCGGGCGATCAGCCCGCGGACGCAGTACTTGGCCAATCGGATTTGACTGTCGCGAACGCGGGCGACTCGGCCGCTCCCGACTCGATTGCGAACCCGGCTGCTCTGGCCTCTGACGGAACCAATCTATTCGTCGCCGATTCCGGTAATCGGCGGATAGTGGTCTTTTCTCCAGGCGATGTGCGACTCACAGCAGATGCCGTTGTCAACTCGGCGAGTCTTTTGCCTGGGTCAGTGGCTCCGGGCACTCTCATTTCCATAAACGGGGTCGGCCTGAGCGAAGAATCGGACTCGGCAGATGGGACGAAATCACAAGCCTTGCCGAGGCGCCTGGCCGGAACGGAAGCGATTTTGGATGGTCAGGCACTCCCGCTGTTGGAGGTCTCGCCAACCCAGGTGCAAGCTCAAGTTCCTTATGACCTGGCCAATCGTAGTGCTGCCAGTCTCTACATACGTGCCGAACATGCCAATGGAGCAGTATCGATCACTACGCCAATCAGTTTGAAACTGGCGCCCGCGAGTCCGGGCCTTTTCGCATTTAGCGGCAGTGAACCCCGTCTGGGCATCCTTCTTCACGCGGGCGGCGGCCCCGAAACGGATGGCGCGCCTCCTGTCGACGAGCAAAGCCCAGCGAGCCCCGGGGAAGTATTAACTATCTGGGCAACCGGTCTGGGCGCCGTTTCGGAAGCGAGTCCCAGCGATTCGCTATTGGCAGGACACCCGCAGGAAGGATTTGCCGCGGCAGTTTCGGTGCCGGTAGCAGCACGAATCAATGGCGAGGACGCACAGGTGCTTTCGGCAACCTTGCCCGAAGGTGCCATCGGAGTTTATCGGATCGATATCGTCGTTCCGGCAGAGATAGTTGCTCGCGGTGAAGCGTATCTCTCGATTTCACAAAATTCGAAGATCAGTAATACTGTTCGATTTCCGTTGCGGCACGATATAGCGTCGCATCACTCGCCCTGATAAGGCTTGTATCGATTTCGCAAAAGCATTTCCCGCGTCCGCTCGCTATCAGCCGGCGCAACGTAGAAAAAGGCCCCCGTAAGATCACGCTTCATCAGAAACCCGGCCACATATGTACCGGTTTCCACCAGGTACTCGATACCGGCGTCGGTCAGGATACGTTCTAGCTTCAACGCGTCGCGAAGTCTGTGCGCCATGTAGATCAGCTCGAGCTCCGTGTTTTCAAAGAATTCGGCGTCGCGGCGCATGCTTTGTCCGTGATTATGGCAGGCGGCGACATCCGATTCGAATCGAATCGTTCAGGGTTTACGTCAAAATGAGGTATGCGGGCGGCACTCAAGATGCAGCGGCGCTGGCGGGAGGCGCGGATGTTCGTTCGCGCCATGGCGTCCCCGAGCCATCCCGTGCTCGCGCAGATCGTGCCCATAAGACGCTGCAATCTAGCCTGCACCTATTGCAACGAATACGACAAGCATTCTCCGCCGGTGCCCACAAGCGAGATGCTGCGCCGCATCGATAAGCTTGGCGAGCTAGGGACCAGCATCATTACATTCAGCGGGGGCGAGCCGACGCTGCATCCCGATCTGGACGTTCTAATCCGGCGTGTCCGCGATAACGGCGCAATCGTCACGCTGATTACGAACGGATACTTTCTGGTACCCGATCGCATCAAGCGCCTGAACGCTGCCGGTCTGGACTACCTGCAGATCAGCATCGACAACGTCCAGCCCGATGAAGTCTCGAAGAAAAGCCTCAAGGTGCTCGATCGCAAATTGGAGTGGCTGGCCCAATACGCCGATTTCGATGTCACCATCAACTCGGTTCTCGGAAGTGAAATCAGTTCGCCGGAAGATGCTTATACAATCGCTGCCCGGGCGCGTAAGCTGGGTTTTAACAGCACGGTGGGTATTCTGCACGATGGCAGCGGTCAACTGAGTCCGCTCCAGACGCGCCAGAGAACTGTCTACGACCGCATACTCGGTCTGGGTACGGGCCTCTTTTCCTTTGCGCATCTCGACGCTTTTCAGCAGAATACGATTCGCGGGCTTCCCAACCCCTGGCACTGTCCGGCCGGGGGCCGCTTTCTCTATATCTGTGAAGACGGGCTCGTCCACTACTGTTCCCAACAGCGCGGTTGTCCCGGGATTCCGCTCGCGGACTACACTGTGGAAGATCTGATTCGCGAAGGTGCGCGTATCAAAGGATGCGCGCCATTTTGCACCATCTCGTGCGTTCACCAAACCGCGATGTTAGATGAGTTCCGCACCCGCCCGAGAGAAGCCTTGGCCGGAATCATCGAACGGCGTAAACAGCGAGAACCGGAGTGGCGCACTCCATCATCCATTCGGCTGCTCGAAGCAATGTTCATCAACGATTCCCGAGCTCGAGATTTCTTTGGCGCCATTGCCCTGCGTCTGTTTCGAGCGAAACAAATCCCTCCAAACTGACATCCGTATTACGATGTCTGGGATGAGATACGCCTGTCTGGGTTCGTTGCTGCTCTTGCTGTCGTGCGGTGGCGGTCCGCCAAAGTCCGTGACGCCGCCCTTAAATCCTCAGGAGGCGGGGGCTTTGCTGCACTACAACAACAAAGCGCAGGATTGGCTCAAGTACGTCAGGCGCCAAAACGCCGCCTGCGACTATCGCCTGGACCTGCCGGACCAGAGTTCTCATCCTACGGCGATTGACCTCGATCACATCATTATGTGCGGCACTAGTCCGAGTCCGAAGGAGTTCGACGCAAGCGTCTCGTTCGCTTACGATCAGGATCAGAAGCGATGGGTCATCTCGAAGTTCTCGAGCTAGTTTTATTCACTCGCGCCTTTAACTCGATTCCCGCTTAGTCAAGCCCCGCATCGCGCGAAACTATAAGAGACAAGCTCGACCAATCGAGCTGCTCCTGGCCGTTCGCCATTGCCGAGACAAAACGATCGCGCAGAATGCTTGCGAAAGGCATGGGCGCGTACATCTCGCCGGAAAGCTCGATCACTTGCCTGATATCTTTCAGACCTAACTTCAGCGCGAATCCAGCAGGCTCAAAGTTGCGCTCGGCGATGGTTGTTCCATAGTTCTTGTAAACAGGCGAGCCGAATAATTCCACCATGACATTCAGAAACTCATGCGGATCCACACCGGACTTTCGCACCGTCGCAAAGGCCTCGGAAAACGTCTCGAGCATGCTCGCAATCATAAAGTTGCCGCAAAGCTTAAGTGCATTTGCCTGCCACGGTTCTTTGCCTATAACAAAGGTCTGACGCCCGATAGCGTCGGCCAGCGGACGGCATCGTTCCGTTGCCGCTTCCTCACCGGCCAGCATCACGATCAACTTCTTCGACTCAGCCGCTTCCGGACGCCCGAACACCGGCGCGCTTACGAAAGTCTGTTTCCGGCTGCCATGCTCTTCCGCCAGCTTGCGAGCAAACGAAACGCTGATCGTGCTCGAGGAAATGTGAATTGCGCTTTTGGGCAACGCAGAGGCAACTCCTCGTTCGCCGAACACGACCGCCGAGACGGCGGAATCGTCCGCGAGCATAGTAAACACTGCATCCGCGTTTCGTGAAGCCTCGGCAGGGCTGTCTGCGGCCACCGCGCCGTCTTCGATCAGCTGCTCCGCTTTCTCCCGCGTACGGTTATAAACATGCAGCTTGTGACCGGCCTTCAGCAGATTGCGGGCCATGCCTGTACCCATCTTTCCAAGTCCGACGAAACCGATATTCATGAACGTATGGATGAGAACCGCCACTGATCTGCATCAACCAACTACGCTCCGCCACCTTACAATGAAGTATGAGGATTTTCATCCGGCGCGGTTTGGCCGCTGCCGGCTTGTGCTCGCTCGCTGCTGCATGTCTCCTCGCGCAAGCCTGGAAGACCGCCGATTCACTGCCTGGAGTTGACTTCAGCCATCTTTCGGCGGCGCAAAAAACGAGCGTGCTGAAAGTGCTGCGCAGCCAGGGTTGCTCCTGCGGGTGCAACATGCGGCTTGCGGAGTGCCGGACGATGGACCCCACCTGCTCCTACAGCACTGGCATGGCGGCCGCTGTTGTCGATGCAATTGCGCAGGGAAAGACCGAGGAGGAGGCTAAAGCCGCCGCCACAGCATCCAAGTGGGGGCATGTTCAGGAAGCCAAGCTTCTCGATGATCCAGTGAAGATTCCGGTTGCCGGCGCGCCCGTGACGGGTCCCCAGAGCGCGCCAATCACCATCGTTGAGTTCTCTGATTTCCAGTGTCCCTATTGCGCGGCTGCTGTTCCCCAAATCAACGCTGTGCTGAAGGCCTATCCCACGCAGGTCAAACTCATCTTCAAGCAATATCCTCTGGAAATGCATTCCCAGGCTGATCTCGCCGCTGCCGCTGCAATTGCCGCTCAAAAGCAGGGAAAGTTCTGGGCCATGCATGACGCTTTGTTTGCTCATCATGACGACCTTTCCCGCGATACAATTCTGTCGCTCGCACAACAGAACGGCCTTGAAATGAAGCGCTTCCAGGAGGACCTGGATTCAACCGGTGTACGTGAAACCGTAGTCCGGGATATTCAGGATGGAGATCATGCGGGAGTCGAAGGCACGCCCACGCTCTTCATTAACGGCCAGCGCTATAACGGGCCGATTGCGCTCGATTCGCTGAAGCCGGTATTTCAGGCGGAGTTGAATCCGGGCAAGCCGGTTGTTGTGTCACGCAATTAACTGCTGCTGCTGTTAGTCTCCAACTCCTTCACGAGTTCCATCACCACGTCTCCCGTGACCTGAAAACTGTGCGCGCTTAGCTTGTCCATCGTGTCCTGTGCTGTGTGCCAGTAAGAGCCGTTCGGCCCGTAATCCAGATCGATGATATCGATCGCGTTAACGCCGGAGTTTGCGAATGGTACATGGTCGTCGTCTATGGCGCCCTGGTCCGTTCGGAAGAACTTCGTATACCCTAACCGGACCGCAATTTTTTGAACGGCAGCCCGCAACGACTCCGACGAATCCGTGTCGTTCGAAATGTCGAGCTCCTTATCGCCGATCATATCTACGTTGATGAGGGCCTTGATGCGCGCCAGCGTGCCGTCCGATGACCACTTCGCCACAAGGTGACGACTTCCGTAACGGCTGTCCGCATCCGTCCAGTCGCGGTTCTTGGCTTCTTCACCATCGAAGAAGACAATGTCGATGTCGTCCGGATATTTGAGCTTCGAGATTACACGCGCAAACTCGATGAGAAATCCTGTGGACGAGCCGGCGTCGTTGGCGCCTATGAAATGCACCATCGGAATATCCTTCGTGTCGTAGTGGCCCGTCACTGCCACCACGCTCTTCCCGGATGTGCCGCGAAATTTCAAGATGATATTGACCATCGGGATCGGTCCGGCAGGAGTGTTCCCGGTGAAAGAATCGAGCGAGAGTTCGCCTCCTAACGGCTTGAGTTCTCCGATGATCCATTGCCGTGTGCGCGCGAGCGCCTCCGAACCCGCCGGGCGCTCCCCGAACGACGTTGCCCGTCGAGTGTAGGCAAGCGCCGCCACACCTTGAAATTTCGGCCCTCCTGTGGTGGTTGCAGTCCACCCACAGAGCGGGTTGGCCAGTAGTAATAGTGACAGCAACGTAAAGCTTCCGACCGACGCCGCAGGGCTGGGAAACAGGGCTGATAGGATGAAGCGGCTATTTTTCATGCAATTATTTGTAGGCCAGTGAATACGATAGATGGCGTATCGGGATGTGGCAGTCGGCAGAGACTGTAGTATTATAGCCGTGCACAGAAATCTAAGGTGTCAAGTTACTTATGGAGTCTGTCGGACCGAAAATCCGCCATGCGCGGGAAGCGCAGGGGCGCACGCTCGAACAGGTTAATTCGAGTACTCGCATATCCGTGAAAGTCTTGGAGGCCATCGAAGCTGACGACTTGAGTTGCTTCACTTCCGCCTTCTTGTACAAAAGTTTTGCACGCCAGTTTGCGGAAGACGTCGGATTGATCTACTCCGAGCTGACTTCCGCCGTGCACGCGACCGCCGAGCGGATTCCCCCGCCTCGCATTCCGGGGCAGGGAACTAATGAAGCGCCTAAGGTGGCTGCTCTCCCTCTCGGGCGACGAGAGAACTCCCGGCTGTTCTACTCCATCACCTCGTTCGGCGTGGCTCTGATCGCTTGTTCCGGACTGTATGCGGTTTGGCAAAAATCAAAAGTGAGTTTGCCGTCGCATTGGCAGCAGATGATCCAGAGAGTCCATCTTCTGGACCGCTCGTCTGCGGCCGACGTGCAGGATGTCCGCCACCCTGCAACCAAGAGTACCCAAACCGCCACTCAAGAGGGCACGGTCCACGAGAGCGCACCGATTCCGCAGGAAAAAGCGGACCCGAACGAAACTCAGGCTGGCTTCACTCTCCAGCTTTCGGCTACAGAACCGGCCTGGCTATCCATTATTGCCGATGGAAAGCCGTCGTTCAACGGCATTCTCGAGAAGGCCGAAACCAAAATCCTTGAAGGCCATCGCACTGCCCGAATACGAACCGGGAATGCCGGGGGAGTGGAGGTCGTCTTTAACGGTAAGCCACTTGGTGCATTAGGACGTCGTGGCCAAATCCGTACGGTGCTCTTCACCAAGAACAACTACGAGGTTTTGCACGCGCCCGGTCACGTATCGGTTGTGGAATTTACCCAGACCGCCGAACTGAAGCTGCCTTTGGAGGCTGAGCGATTTCCGGCGTTTTGACGCCGCGTTGCAGCCGGCGTTTTTGGCGTTCAAGCGCGATCAACTCATTTCTGCGTCGCAGCTTGATGCTGGTGTCGACCTTCCGCCAGAATTTTCGGAAGTAGTCGACGGCGGAAATCAGTCCGAAGATCACCACTCCCCACATTGCTGCGAGCGCGATGGGCCGCAGAGCCGCCCAGCGGCTTGATAGCATTACCAGCGACACTCCCACAACCTGGAAAATCATCTTCGATTTGCCCAGTTCGCTGGCCTTCACCGTGAATCCTTCCGCCGCGGCGATACTGCGTAACCCTGAAACTGCAAATTCCCGGCTGATGATCAGAATTACCAGCCAGCCCGGCAGCATCCGGGTTTCGACCAGCGAGATTAGAGCAGCCGAAATCAGCAGTTTGTCCGCCACGGGATCCAGCAGCGTGCCGACCGTGGTGACCTGCTTCCAACGCCGAGCGAGGTAGCCGTCAAGAAGGTCTGTAAGAGCTGCCGCCAGGAACACAAGCAGGGCGAAGAAATCGTTCGAAACGATCAGCTTGCCATGCAAGTGAATGTTGAGATTTTGCTGTACGAGGGCCGCTACCAGCAGCGGCACCAGAAAGATGCGGACAAGCGTCAGCAGATTGGGGAAGTTCGTCAATCGTACCAAATATAGAACATTTCCCGTTTAGCGAGATACGTCGAGCCTCGTCGCGCGATGCTAAAGAGCCTCTTCTAGTAACGAGCTCAGCTCAGCTTCTTTCAGGACCAGTGGGTTGCCCTTCATGCTGCTCGCCTTCATTGCTTTCTGCACGAGGTCCGGAATCTGTACTTCGCTCAAGCCGAAGCTGCGCAGCGGACGAATGCTCAAATCTCGACAGAGTCGCGCTACCCAGCGAGCGCCATCCTCCGGTTCGGCATGCTCGTCGCCGGTCAGCCAAATGGCGATACGTTGATAGCGAGCTAGGGCGTCGTGCGGGGCTGCTCTTTCGCGCAGCGCCGCAATATTGACGCGCAGGGCGAATGGCAAGAGAGCGGCGCAAAGTGCTCCGTGTGGAGCATGCAGCAGACCGCCCAGAGGTCCGGCAAAACCGTGCACCACACCCAATCCGGCGTTTGCCAGAGCAAGTCCGCTCAGGAGGCTCGACCAGGACATCGATTCTCGCGCATCCACATCGGTTCCATCACTAAATGCGCGGCGCAGCGAGACCGCCGCTCTCTTGATTCCTTCCAGGCAGAAAAGATCCGTCATCGCATTCGCCCGGCGTGAGACGTACGCCTCGATTAACTGCGTGACCGTATCGAGCCCGGTGCTTGCCGTAATCGACGGCGATACCTCCAGGGTTAAATCGGGATCGATCAATGCGATCCTGGCCAGCATAGCCGGGCTTCGGAGACTTGCCTTCACCCCATGTTCGCTGGAATCCAGAACCGCATTCCGCGTAACCTCGGCTCCCGTACCTGCCGTGGTCGGAACGGCAATGAAGGGCAGCGGCAAGCATCCGAGCGATTGCCCTTTACCGACCACCTCCAGGTAATCGAGCGGCTCGCCGGAATTCGTCGCGATCGCCGCGATTGCTTTCGCCGCATCAATTGCGCTTCCACCGCCGAATCCAATGACGAACTCACAGTCCTTGGCAACTCGCGCCCCTACTCGTATGAGATCGACAGTGGGTTCAGATGGAACAGAGAGCGTGTTGCTTTCGATACCTGTCTCGTGCAAACTGTGCCGCAAGCCTTCCGCACGCGTCGTATCACGCCCTGTTACGGCTAGGGCTCGGCTTCCAAATTCTCGAACCAAGCCCGGCAACTCGGCGACTTTTCCTCGACCAAAGACGATGCGCGCTGCCGTCGCAAATTCAAACTGGATCATTGCTTCATATTGACGCGGTATTTAGATCAGTCAACCGTGGTTGGCTTATGATGGTCTCGTTATTTCATCGGGAGCTATTATCCGGCTATGCAGTCTTCAGTTTCGGCGGATCACCGATGGCTGATCTTGAGCGCAGCTCTTGCGCTCTGTCCCTTTGCCGTCGCTCAACAAACAGCGCGAATGCAATCGAACCTCGACCTACCGCTCAAAGTAGATGCGGGATCTCCTTTGCGACTTTACTTGACACAGAGAGTGTCATATCGTCCTGGCGAAATGTTCAAAGCCAAGTTCGCCGAGCCGGTTTGGGCTTTCGACAGAATCGTAATCCCTGCGGGCACTCTCGCGGAAGGCAGGGTTTCCGAACTCAAGCCGGTTCCTCGCATGATTCGAGCCAGTGCAATGCTGGCGGGCAATTTCACCCCGTTCAAACGAGCCGAGGTCTCCTTCACCGCCATCATTCTTCCCGATGGCAGGCGAATGAGCATCGAAACTCGTGATTCGGTTGGGCTCTCCACGATCTTCGTTCCTCCTCGTCCTGGCAGGCCTCAGAAACCGCCGAAACAGCCGCACTCCGGCAAAGTCGCGGCAGCACGCGGTTTCGTAGAACAGCAGGCCAGAACCCAATTACGCACTCAGCTGAACGGACGAACGGGCGGGCTCTTCGATATGATCCGCGGACCGAATAAACGCGAATGGCTTCAGGAATTTTTGCTCAACAAGCTGCCTTACCGACCGCAGTGGTATCGCAAGGGAACACGCTTTGACGCGGTCCTCTCAAAGCCACTCGAGTTCGGTAAGGTTCAAATTTCGCCGCAGCAGCTGCAGAACTTTGGAACTCAACCTCCTGCCGATTCAGTCGCGGAGATGCGAATCACCTCGACCGTCAGCTCGGCAACGGCGCGTGTTGGAGACAAGCTGGACGGTCTATTGTCAGCGCCCTTATTCACCGCCGATCACAAACTGGTGCTTCCTGAAGGAACGCGGCTGACGGGAAAGATCACGCTTGCGCGCCACGCCCGTACTCTGCACCGCGGCGGTAAATTACGTTTCGTTATAGATGACCTGCAGGTCCCAATGATCGACGCTCTCGCCGGTCCGAATCCGTCTGCCGAACCAGTTCGGGCCCAACTGACTGCTGTCGAAGCAGATCCCGGCAGAATGAAGGTAGACAGCGAGGGCACGGCGAAATCCACGGAATCGAAGACTCGCCTGCTACGCCCCGTGATTGCCGGATTGGTGGCTGCCAAGTCGTTGGACAATGACGCCGGAAAGCAAACTGCTTCCGGAACGGGCAGTCCCAACAGTGCGGGGCTTACACTCGGTGGTTTCTCGGGCTTCGGGCTGTTCGGCATAGCCCTCTCACAAGGTCCCTCCGCCATCGGCTCGGCGCTGGCATTCTATGGTTTGGGCTGGTCGATATATTCAAACGTCATTTCCCGGGGTCACGAAGTAATCTTCCAAGAGAATGCCGCCATGGCAATCCGCTTCGGAGCCTCTCCGCGCAAGAAATAATTCACAGCAGCCAGTAACTCCGATCGTCAAAATGGAACGTGACCGGGCATTCCGGGCACCCGGTGGTGTTTTAATATGGTCCGATGAACGTCGTTGGCCTCGTCTCTGTAGAACAGATGAACGAAGTAGCGCGTCGCGCCTGGGCATCAACCAACAATCGTTGCACCGCCGTTGAGCAGTGCAATGGGTCGCCCACCCATTTTTTGAATTACCGTATCAAAGGCGATAAGAGCCGTAGACTGGCTTGCGCTGAACATGCGCAACTAGCTGCTGCGGAAGCGGGCTTGCCGGTTAGGGAAGCCGGGGAACCAGCGAAATACTACACTGCGTTTGCAAGCTGATACCCAGTTGAGTAGCTGGGTATCCGTGTTCAGCCTGATCAACCGCTGATCCATCCAGCATCGTAATCACATGCGAAGTTCATATGGAGCGGGGCGAATAAAATTGCCCCGCTGTCTTCCGGGTGAACTTCTGCGTCCTGCCAATGATCTGATCCCGCGAAGAAGATGATGGGGGGATCAGTCCTCTTGATACCAGCAGCTTCTGAGCGATGCTCATCTCGGTTTCCGAGGGGAATTCTTTGCGTTGGCGGCCTTTCTTCCATCCTGCGCACGAGCCGTGTTGATCCTGCAATTTCGCTTCCTCAGGAATAGTACGACGGCATCGCTTTCACGCCGCGCACACATGCTCACGACCGCGTAGGGTTCGCTTGAAGAAGATGACGTTCTTCTGACCGTGGGCCTTGGCAAGTAATCTCGCCTGCTGCAATTGATCGGCGCTGGCGTCAATTCCCATGGCACTTCCTTCAGGACCAACTAGGGCGGCAAGACGCCGAGTCACCACGCCGGCGCCGCAACCAATGTCGCCAACTCGCATCCCGCGCCTCAGTCCGCAGTGCTGAAGCACCTCTCGGGTACCGGCGCCATAAACCTCTTCGAGAATCATGAGACGATGAACGGCGCGGTGGCCTGTGGCCAAGACGTATTCATCCGCATTCGTGATCGATTCCGAATGGCTGGGCAACACCGGGCCGGTGTCGATGTTTGTTTCAAGAGACGATACGAAGGTATCGGAGAGGGTGTTGTTCATTTGTGTTTCTCCATTTTTTTGTTGTTTGGTGGAAATCCGCTAAGAGACTTGCTCCAGATCCAACCCGGATACCTCTTCCTTACATGCCTGGGAATTCTCAAGAGTGCTTTGCACAGGACCCTCAGAAAAGTCGGCGGTGAAAAGAGCGTCTCAGGCGGCTTGATCATTCCCTGCACCTCGAGAAATCGTTTGCGAACATAACGACTTTTGGTCCCGAGCCCGAGTACATGATCGATGTACCGGTGCATGGCCCTGGTGCCGAGTGAGGGTTTGGCGCCTTCGATGCTTCGAAACCGCAGATCTTCGCCTGTCGAGAGCGTCCATGGCGCGGAGTTAATCTTTGCGACGCTCTTCTGGTAACGGAGCGCTAGTCCATCAAAGCTTCCGGTAAGTGCTTGAGATGCTCGCGCAAGTTTTCCGCGGCCAGGGCGGCTGTTGTCATACCTTGGCCGTAAACAGGGTTGAAGGCGCAGCTTGCCCAGGTCCAGCATCTCGGCGCCGAGCGCAACCAACTCGGCCACAATCCCTGGAAAGAGTTCCTCCAGAATGTGCAGCCCACGAGGCAAAAGCGCGTGAAGGTGCCTCGCCTGCGGCACCCGGCGCGCGGCCCTGGTATCTGGGGCAGTTCGTCTTTTTCGAGAATGACGACAGTCTCAAATGTTTCCGCAAGCACTCGAGCTGTCAGCATCCCGGCCATACTTGCACCGATTACGATGGCGGTACGCACAATAAATCTCCTGTAACGAATTCATGAATCGCACCCGCTGAAGTGCTATGGGGCTTCCCCTCATCAGCCTGTGATGATATTCGGTCGGGGGCCAGCGAGTTTCGCTCGCCCCTTCCCTGACCGCGATCGAGATCACGGGTTGCAGCTGGTAGGGTTTGTCGAGTTATTCGGGTCGGTGCACAGAGGTCCCAAGCCGGTCTTGCTGTTCGGGAGGCTGATCATGGCAAACGGTCCGGCTTTATGCTCACCATTGAATGGTGTGGGCTTGGCCGGGTTAAACCCACAGGCGGCCGCGTCCTCCGGATTGTTAAACCAGAAACCGACGTGGAACGTATTCGTCGGTGCCAGTGCTTTGTCGGGATCGAAGCCGAAGATCTGATCGAGAAGAATCGTCTTGATGCGGACGTGGCCGTCGTCGGAGTGCTTGCGGATCTGGATATCGGATTGATACCAGGCCAGACCGAAGCTGCCCTTGAAGGCTGGGTCGCTGCTTCCATCCGCTTGAAAAGGGCTTCGCTGGACGGTGAAAAGGTCGAAGGCCAATTCCGGCTTGAAACCGTCCAGGTCCAGGATCAGTGTGTCGTTCAACGGGCCACGGATCACGGTGGCGCGAGCCCGAGGCTGCTCCCAGGAATTGGCTCGAAGGCAGTCCACTACCTGCGGGTTCGGTACTAGGTTGAAACTGATCTCGTCCTTTTTGTCTTGAGCTGAGGCGATACCAGCGGCGGCCAGTGCTGCGGCCGTGATTAGTAATCGTCCGACAGTGTTCTGAGCGGTTCTGCCCGCCCAAAACTTCTTAACGTGAATGTGATTCATTCGATTCTCCTTTTGCTTACTTGCAGTGTCAAAGTGACGCCCGTTCGCGGGCCTCGCGTCGGGTCGCAAGGTCAACTTACTGGAGGATGGAGGTGAAGTCCTTAGAGCGCCTGCAAGACTTTTCCAAAGGTTTTCCAAATTTTTCCGAAGAACGCAAAGTCGTTCTGCATGAACGGCTTGGAGGGACTGGGACGGCTCTTGTCTCAATTCAGGGGGTATCAAGAGAGGCAGGCGCCGGCCATCGACTTCGCCCTTCAAAATGGCTTAGGCGGAGAAAGAGCTGACGAAAGCCTCGTGGCGTTGGCGTGCAGCGTCCATCAGCTCACTGAAGTCGCGTTGCCGGCGAAGGCTGTCCAGAAGGGGATCGGTCAAGAAGTATGGATAGGGGAAAAATCCACCATCTATGCTCTGTTTCAAGACTCGGAGCGCTGACGCCCTGTCGCCGAGCACGGCGTAAGCTTGGGCGAGCTTGTATCTCGCTTCGGGATCGCCCACCCCGCGCTGATTGACCTTTGTCTCCACCGCGCGAAGGATGGCCACGCCCTCCGCCGCATGATGCCGGATGCCGAAGCCGAGCGCTCTTCCAATCTGCGCTTGCAAAAGTGAATGATCGAGTTCCACGGCATGGTCGAAGTGTCTAGCCGCCTCTTCCCAATTCATTCGGTAGTATTCGGCAAATCCACGATAAAAGGCGATCAGCGCCGAACCATCGCCTTTAGGCAGGCTCTTCAGAAACCGATCATACTGTCCTAAGTAGATGTAGCCATTCAGGGCTGAGCTGTAAAGCTTTACACCGGGGTCGAGGCGCCGAGCCTTTTCCGACTCCGACACGGATTCCCGAAGCATTCCAGCGAAGCGGTAGGCGTAACCGAGTTCCCAGTGAATCTCGGCGTGGTTCGGATTCGTCTCGAGGGCTTCTCTCAGCAACGGCACAGCCTTCTCCACTCTGCCGGTGTCGGTGAACATATTCGCCATATATACCCTTGCATCGATCTGGTCGGGCTGCAGGGCGAGGGCGCGCTCAAACGCCTTCTGCGCTTCTTGATATTGTTCCGTCCCGCCGAATTGAAAGGAAGCGTTCGCTGTGTAGGACCTGCCCAGATTGGCCCACGTTAGGGCATAGTCCGGCGCAAGTTCCGTCGACTTTTCAAGCATTCTAATAGCCATCGGAAAGTCACCGTTGGAATACAGATCGATCCCTCGCAAGTAGAATTCGTATGCAACAGGACTGATAACCATCTCCCGTCGAAGCCGCGCAGACTCCGAAGGGGACAATGTCAGCTCCAGTCCCTTGATGATCTGGTTTGCCACACTGTCGTGCACGCTCAAAAGCTTTTCGTATTTGAGATCGAAGACCCCCTTCCAAAGAATGCTTTCCGCCTTGGCGCCGATCAACTGGCAAGTAATTCTTAGGTCGCCCCCTTCGCGAAGAAAAGTTCCGAGGAGTAGGGTGTCCACGTCGAGTTCTGAAGCTACTCTGCGAATGTCTGCGGCCGGGGTTTTGTATTTCTGCACTGCATAGGACGGTCGCACAGTGAGTTCGCTGACGTAGCCGAGCTTGGTTATGACGGCATCGGCCAGCGAAAAACCTAAGAACTCACTCTCCGTATCTGCCCGCAAGTTCTGGAATGGTAAGACTGCCAGGCGATGAGGCTGCCTGGGAAAATGCTTTCCTATGGCTTGGCCCTTATAGGCTGAGTATATTGCTCCGGCCGCGACAACCAGGATCAGGCCGAGCGTCAGAACGCCAACACGAAGCCACGACCTATTTCCGAGGAAACTCCGCGTCTCATCAGCGATGTTCGACGAACTTTCGTCTGCTTTAGACACGCTCCCACTGGCAGGCTGCTCGGTTAGCCAACTCGAACTGCTCACTCCGCCCCGCGCTTCTTCTTGTACTTCCGTGATAGCTGCGGCAAAGCGGTAGCCTTTCTTCGGTACAGTCTCGATGTAGAGTCGATGATCGGCCGTCTCGCCGAGAAGTTTGCGCAGCGCTGAGACATTTACCGTCAGGTTGGCGTCTTCCACGAAGCTGTCCGGCCAGACCCGCCGTAACAATTCTTCCTTCGTAGTCAGGCGCTTGCCGTTTTGAACCAGGACAAGCAGAACCTCGAACGCCTTAGGCGTGAGTGAGACCGGCGTTCCATCGCTCAGCAGCAGGTGATTCGCGGGGTCAAGGCGAAATCTGCCAAATTCGTACACGGCCTTATTCCAATGCGTCAGCAGTTCCCTGCGTCCACGCGCAAACCACCTTCAAATTTCCAGCGACCCAAAAGGACGGCGTCGGTTCCTCCGCTTGGGTTTAGCACGGGTGTGGGCGTCGGCCAGAAGTACCTGGCAAGATGGCTTATCTTATGTCACCGGGACACGGTCCGTCAAATTGAGGGTCGAAGACGGTGATCCAGTCCTGTATTGAGATTTTGTTCAGCTACTCGCTCCGCAGTGCCTGGTACGGATCAATGGAAGCTGCACGCCGTGCCGGGAACCACGCTGCAAGCATGGCGACGAAAATCAGCACGGCGATTGTCACGCCAAGCGCAACGGGATCCCATGGCTGAACTCCGGCGAGCATGTTCGAAAGCAGATGTCCGCACCAGATCACTCCGAGCAACCCGCCGGCAAGCCCAATAGTGTACAGCACGACAGCGCGCGTGACAATCATCCGTACCACGTCGTGCCGGGTCGCGCCGAGCGCCATACGGACCGCAATGTCGCGCCTCCGTTGCGTAACCAGGTATGAGAGAACGCCATACAGTCCCGCGGCCGCGACGATCAGCGCCAGGCCCGCAAATGCACTGAGAAGCGTTGCACCTAATCGACGGCTTTGCACGGAGCGGGAGACGATCTCCTGCATGGTTGCAACGTGGAAAATCGTCTGAGCCGGATCCACTCCGTGAATCACACGCTGTACTTCGTTGGCCACTACAGCAGGATCGCCGTTCGAACGCACAGCATAGGTCATGATCTGCTTCAGTAGAAATTGCGACCACAGGGTTGCGGGCGGCACCTGCCGGAAATCGAGATAGAGTTCAGCGTCCGGCGGCTTCGCCAGACCCAATTGGCGGCTGCCGTGCACCACGCCGATGATCGTAATAGGATTTGTTTTGAAATCGCCATCGTCAAACGCGATCTGTTTGCCGGTTGGGTCCTGCCCCGCAAAGTAGCGTCGGGCGAGAACATCGTTCACGATTGCCACGCGTGCCTTGCCCAAGGTGTCTGTTCTTTCGAAGAATCGGCCTCTGAGAAGCGGAATCTGGAGCGCGCGGAAGTAATCATCGCTAGCCGCGTTCAATGAAGCATGGGGTCCGGTTTCGTGATCTGGATTCGGCCGTCCTTTGATGAGGAACGACGCACTTGCATGCCCATTGCTCAGCGGGAGGAAAGTGATGAAGCCCGCCTCCTTTACTCCTGGTAGCTGTTCGATCTGATCGAGCTCCGGGCCATAAACTGTTGTGGCGAGATTTTTATCTGACGGCTCGGTTCCGGATACTGCGGTTTGCATGGTCAGGACGTGCTCTGCCACAAAGCCAGTGTCTGTATGCAGCAAGTGATAAAGGGTGCGCAGCAACAGGCCCGAACCGGCCAGCAGCGCGATGGCAAGGCTTAACTGCGCTATGACCAGCAGGTCGCGGAATTTCTGTTGGTAACGGCTGCCGGCAAGACTGCCAGCGCTCTCCCGCAAAGTTGTTTCAATGTCCTGGCGCGCCGTCTGCCACACCGGCGCCAGCCCAAACAGCAACGCCGAGAGGCTTGCAACAACCAGCATCGCGAGGCAGACTTCGGGGCGCAAACTGACCTCGTGAACCCGGGGGATCGCATCCGCGGCCAAACGCTTCAACAAACCCAGCGAGCCGGCGGCCAGGCCGACGCCGATGCCGGTCCCGATCAGCGCGAGCAAAAGGTTTTCGGTAACGAGCTGCCTGGCCACCCGCATTCGGCCCGCGCCGAGCGCAGCGCGAATCGCCATCTCACGTTTCCGCACAAGCGTGCGCGCCAGCTGTAAATTCGCGATATTAGCGCAGGCGATCAGAAGCAGAACAGCCACCGCTCCGAGTAGAGCGAACAGAGCGGGGCGAGCATCGCCGGTGACTCTATCCTGGTACAACTTCGCGCCGAAACCGAGCCCTTTGTCGTCGTCCGGGTAAGCCCTTTCGAGGCGGGTCGCGATGACGTTTAGTTCGGTTTGCGCAACGGCGAGTGCCGCACCGGGTTTCAGTCTCCCGATAACGTCGAGAAAATTTGTTCCCCGCGGCATGGTGCCGGGTGCGGGCTGGAGCGCAATCCAGAATTCAACGTCGCGCGACGGGAAGGCAAACCCATCCGGCATTACACCCGAAATGGTGCAAGCCCGTCCATCAACAGCGAGATTCCTCCCGAGCACGTGAGCATCGCCCGAGAAGTGTTCGCGCCAGAACTGCGAGCTGAGAACCACGGCGCAGGCCTTACCGGGATGATCGTCCTCAGCGGTAAAGGCCCGGCCGAGCATCGGGTAGACGCGGAGCACATCAAATAGGCTCGCGGTTGCTGCGGCCGCTGCGCTATGCACTGGTTCGCCACTCGGCAAACGCAGCGAGACGCTCCTGTTTTCGTATGCGGCAAAGTTCGAAAACGATCGGCTCTGGGCTCGGATATCGAGATAATCCGGCAGCGATATAGAACCGCGAACGCCGTTCATAGAGGTGGCCTCGATAGATACCAGCTGCCGCGAATCGGGATAGGGTAGAGCGCGCAGGAGCACGGAATCTATCACGGTGAACATCAGCGCATTCGCTCCCGCCCCGAGCGCCAGCGTGGCAATTGCAACGCTGCTAAATACCAAATTTTTTCGCAGCATTCGCAGCGCGAAGCGCAGATCGTGCAGAAATCGTTCCAACGCCATCCATCCCCACATTTCTCGACTCAGTTCCTTTAGCAATGTTCTGTTTCCAAACTGCCTTTGTGCTGCGCGAAGAGCCTCATGAGAGTCAACGCCCAGCTCACGCAGCTTGCCGGCACGGAGTTCGGTGTGAAGGCGCATTTCTTCCTCGAGCTCTTCCCTCATGCGCGTACGGCGACTAAGGAAGAGAAGTCGCCTCCACAACTCGCTTGCCACGACATAGACAGTCTATGTCAGATCGAATCGCGTTGCAACCCGGGCGGCCGCTGCGGCGACCGCCCCCGTCCACTCTGAATCAGTACATCGTGATCGCCGCGTTCACCGGCTTGGTTCCGGAATCGCTGCCGAAGGTGAGCGTAATCGTGACGGGATTCTTGATACCCGTGAACGCGACAGGCGCGCCGGCGGCGTCGAATGAGAACGTGTTTCGGCCGAGCGGAACAATGCCTAGCACCAGGTTTGCGCTATTGACGGTGCCTTCATACGCATAGGGCGCGTTCGAGGTGTTCCCCAGCTTATGGAAAGAGCCCGCCGGCAGTGTCAGAGTGTAGTTCGCGATTTTGAGCGTCATGGCTTCGTTCGCCGGCTGGAGTCCGGTGGTTCCGCTGCCCAGCGTAAAAGTAGAGGTCATCACAAAGCCGGGGTGTCTGCCCGTGTCAATCGCGAGATACGGATTGAAACTGGAGAACGGAACGGCTTGGATGAGCTCGTAAGCTCCAACGTCACACGCCTTGCCTTGCGGGCGCGTGATGCCGCGCTGATCGGTGGCGACGGGTTGGTTGTTCGTATCTGTACAGCTAGCGACGGGGATGGCATCCACCGCTGGACTGCCTGACAATAACGCAATGGTTTGCGTCGCGCCGCCGTTGTTCTGTAGCCCCTTGGGATCGAGCCCGGCGCCGGGGACCACGCTGTTTTGATCGCCGGGACCGGAAAACCCGCACGTGTTGTCATCGGATAGGTTGTAGCCAGCCGAGGTCATAGATCCGGTGCAGTTTTCTGTTGTATTCCCTGCTGTGTTCCCTGCCAGGAGCGTGCTCTTTAGCGTGACCGAGCCACCTTCGGTGCCAATTCCGGCGCCGCTCTCTTGACTGTAACTCGCGGTGGTATTACCCGAGAGCGTACTGTTCGTGACCGTAAGCGTGCCGAGATTATAGATAGCGCCGCCTTGGACAAGCACAGAGTTGCCCGACAGCGTGCAGTTCGTAATGGTGGCCGTGGCATTGAGCCAGTTGGCAATGCCGCCACCGGCGTTACCTGACCCGCTTCCACCATTGACCGAGTTGCGGGACAGCGTACTTCTGGAGATGATGAGCGTGCCGTAATTTTCAATGCCGCCGCCCGTTAATCCTGCGGTGTTGCCCGACAGCGCACTGTCGGTGATGGTGAGCGTACCACTATTGGATATTCCGCCGCCGCTGTCGGATGATCCCACGTAACCGTTCTCGATCGTTAGGCCGGAGATGGTGACGCTAGTACTGTTGCAGATATTGAGAACCTGCACCGCGCCATTGCCGCTGATAGCCAACTGAGAAGCGCCCGGACCACTAATGGTCAGGTTCTGCAAATTGCAGATGGAAAGCGTACTGCTCAGCTTGATAGTAGCCGGGTACGTGATCTGGGAGGAGCTGAAATTGATCGTACTCCCGGAAGCCGCAGCATCAGCGATGGCCTGACGCAGCGAACCTGGGCCACTATCGTTCGTATTGGTGACGGTAGTGGTGTTGCCGAGAGCGGGCAGTACGCCGGCGGAGGCGAGCGCCAGGACGAACAAGCAGAAACGCGGAAAGGCTTTGCCGAACCGTGTGGATGGAAGCGAGGTAGTCATATTCTGCTTATCTGGTTGCTTCAGCAAGCCCCAATAGGTAGTGTGGAAACGTGCCCAGACCGCCGTTTCCCAAAACCCTGCGGGAATTTCAACGCGACTTTGCCAACGAGGAAGCCTGCCAACAGTACCTGGTGGCCTGTCGCTGGCCCGATGGCTTCATCTGCCCCCGATGCGGACATCGGCGAGCGTACGAACTGGTGAATCAACGACGGCGGCAGTGTGCCGGCTGCCGTCCATCAAATCTCGCTGACCGCCGGAACGGTCCTTCACAGGACCAAGATCCCACTGACCTATTGGTTCTGGGCCGCCTATCTGATGACCACCGACAAGCGCGGTGTGTCTGCCTTGCTCGTACAGCAGCAACTCGGTCTGTCCTGTTACGAGACCGCCTGGATGATGCTGCACAAGCTCCGCCGGGCCATGGTTAATGTGGCTCGGGAGCAGCTGTACGGCGAGGTAGAAGTTGATGAAACGTGGGTTGGCGGCGAGCAGGCCGGTCTTCGCGGAAGCCGACAGCTTAAGGGGCGACGAGCGGCGCTGGTTCTGGTCGCGGTGGAAAAGCGTGGCAGGGGCTCAGGGCGCGTCCGAATGAAAGTGATCCCAGATTTCAAGGCCAACACCATCATCCCCTTCCTCCTCCAGAACGTCTCTCCCGGCTCGACTATCTACACGGATGGTCTTAAGAGCTTTGGGGGTCTCAGGGAAGCTGGGTTCAAACATATTGCCCGCACTCAACCGCTGCGATCCGAACTTCGTAAGGGCACGAAGTCGACCGTCCCACTTGCCGATCGCGCTATTGGAAACCTCCAGCAATGGCTGATCGGCACCTATCACGGAGTGAGCAAGCCTCAACTCCAGGTCTACCTCGACGAATTCATCTTCCGGCATAACCGCCGGAAAACACCCGCCGCCGCCTTTCAGACCCTCCTTGGTCTTGGAACCGATCGAAAATCAACCGAGTACGAGCAGATCCGCGGAGCAAAGGATCTCAACCGCAACATATTGGGCTTTGCTGAAGCAACCAGATAAGCAGAAGTCATATACCTCTTGAGCGAGTGGACCCCAAGAAAAACTGCCATTTGTGAGCAAATGTCTTTGGATGTGCAGAACCGCTCACTCGGAGCCGGAAGCGTGAGCGCCCTCAAAACAGCGAGAGGGAGAATCTCGTCGGGGGCACTCAGTCGATGTGAGCGCCTTGGCTTATCTACTGACTTTCTCTACCTATGGCACGCACCTTCCGAGATCGGCGAAAGGACGGGTGGACGCCCGGCACTGTCTTGCAGGTAGTCCTATGCTGCCCCATAACCCAAAACGGGAGGGTTATTGGCGCTCCGGTTTGAAGGAACCGCCTTACGTCCTGGACTGTCGGACTCGCAAGATCACTCTGCAGGCCATTATGGAAATCTGCAGGTATCGCGACTGGATTGCGTACGCCATACACGCCCGCACCACTCATGTTCACGCGGTCATTGCTGGAGAAGCCAAGCCCGAACGGATGCTTTCCGATTTCAAAGCTTACGCCACAGGCGCGTTGCGGTCGGCAGCCACAACTCCGGAACGGTGCGGTCATTGGACGGATCATGGCAGTACGCACTATCTCTGGAATCAGTCTCCAGCCATCGAATACGTACTGAACGGACAAGGCATCCGGATGGCTTATCACTGGATAGAGAACGAGTCCGGTGTCCATTTTTGAGGGCGCTCACGCTTCCGGCTCCGAGTGAGCAGCGGAGGATCTTGTCTCAAGGTCGTACTTGCTCGCGCCTGAAGGTCCAGACGTTGCTGGCCACGTCGGCTCCGAGAAACGCGATGTACTTTTCATCGGGCGAAAGGACACCGAAGACGTTCAGAGAGCTTTGGTAGACCAGAGGGGGATTTAATCGGGGGTCGACATAATACAGGCCCTCGGCCCGGGACAGGTCTCCGAGAAACGACGGCAAGAGGGCCAAGTTGACCGTGAGATCGAGCATCGGGGCATGAGCCAGCCAACCGTGCCCGGAAGGGAGGAAACTGATGGCGTTCATCAGCCCGAGTCCTTTGATTTGGCGCCAGGACTCGGAGCGATGCGACGGGATGGGGTTAAGGCGTATTTCGAGGAAGCGGCCGGCATGCTGGTTACCGGGGATGGTGATGAGCTTGCCGTCAGACGAAAGGTTCCAACGCCCCAGGCCGGTAGAAACGAAAGCGGTACGCGCGAGTTCGCGTCCTTTGCCATTGATGGGGTCGAGCTCGAAATAGCGCTGCCCCTCGTTCCGGGTAGTGCGGAGAACGCAGCCTGTTCCGTGTCCCGGTAGGCTGCACTGGAACTCGTCGAGCGGTTCACTCAGGGGAACTTCCGCAGCCTGCCCGCCCCCGATCGGAGCACGCAGGAGGCGATGGCGGGAAGGGCCGTCCGGCTTGCCGGGGCTGACAAGATCCCTGTCCATCATCAACAGCCACCTGCCGTCCGGCGTCACTTGCGGCATGTACACATCGCCGGGCGTAGACACCAATAATTCGGCCTCTCGTCGATTCAGTCTCTGACGGAAGATCTCCAGATGGCCGTTGCGATCCGACTCGAAGATCACGGCCTGGTTGTCGGGAGTCCAGGCATGGATCTTTTTCCCTGCGCCGTGCTTCGCATCTGGGTTAGCAGGGGATGACGCCACTTACCGAGTTCTTCCAGAACCAGTGCCAGCGAATACACGTCGCTTGCCCCGGTTAATTCGCCCCCAAGCTTCTGTTCCGGTGCCATGTAGCGCAGCGTCCCCACCGGCAGATGCGCACCGCTTCCGTTGAGAGCGCGGTTACGAATATTCTGGGCCAACCCGAAATCGAGCACTTTGACGTAACCGTCGACTCGGACCATGATGTTTTCCGGTTTGATGTCACGGTGCACGATGCCTTTTTGGTGGGCAGCCGCCAACGCGCTCGCAATGTGCCGGCCGATCTGGATGATTTCCCGGGCAGAGAGCCGGCGCGATTTTAATAGCGCGCGAAGGGACTGCCCTTCCACCAATTCCATCGCCATGGCGAGGCCCCAGGGAGTCTGGATCAACTCGTGAACGGTAACGATATTGGGATGATTGAGCCGGGAGGCGAGTCGTGCCTCCGAGATCACTTGCGAAGCGGCAGCTTTGTCCGGCGCAACGGCGCTCGGCAGAAACTTCAGCGCGACCGTCCTCCGCAGTTCTGCATCTTCTGCCGCATACACCTCGCCCATGCCACCTTGGCCGATCCGCTCGACTAGGATGTAGCGCCCGACACTGTCGCCGACGCGCCGGTCCGGCGCAGGCGGGTAAAACGGTTCGCTTTCGAGCTGTTCGAAAATCGCGATAACCTGACGTTCCACTTCACCGTCTACAGTTGCGCCACGCACATATTCCCGCTGCGCCTCTGAATCCAGATCGCCCGCGGTCTCACATAGAATCCAGGCCGCGCGCCACTGCTCCTGCGTCACAGATCGCTCCGGTTCGAGGAGGAGAAGTTGGAAGAGCCCGAAGCCAAGCAATGGCAAGGAGCCCCAAACGTGGGTTCCATGATTTTAGAGCGAGTGCAGGAGGACAAAAACTGCCATGTCACCGGAAGGTTATTCCACTGTTAGCTGTTCCCTGAGCCATTCTTTGCAGAAGGTCCAATTACGGGCGACTGTTCGCGGCGCAACTTCGAGGCGATCCGCAATTTCCTCCACCGGCAAACCCTCAAATACCTTCATCTCCACGATGCTGCGCAGGCGGGGATGGATACCGGCCAAGCTTTCGAGAAGGTCGTCGATTTCCTGCAGAGTGGCCGCACCGGACTCCTCTTCGGCGAAATCGAAATGGGCAATATCGATTTTCACCGCCCGCTTAGACAATAGTCTGGAGTGGTCAATCAGCAGGTGGCGCATCACGTGACCTGCGAATTGTAAAAAGTGATCCCGCTCCGAGCGATCACCATTAGCAGGGGAGGGCAGAGACCTCACCTTGATTAATTGCAGATACAGCTCATTCACGAGCAGAGATGGCTGCCAGGAGTGTTGACCTCCCTCGGCATTCATTTTGATGGCCGCCAAGCGCCTGAGCTCCGGATACAAGAGGGAAAAAAGCTGGTCCGCCGCTTCGCGGTCCCCGGACCGAAAACGGGCCATCAGCGAGCTGACCGTGACTGTAGTTGGCTGCGGCGCCATGCCGTACGGCTATTTTAGCTGTTAGTCTGAACAACACTAAGCCGCCCCTTCGACCCTATACTGAACTTGATGCCGTGCCCTTTTTTTGAGCCGCAGCAACTAGCTTCCGATCCCGCCCATCCGGCCGCTCGTCTGCCGCTCTTGGACGAGTACGATGGTGTCTGTCGCGCTGCCGCCGAAGTCTTCCGGGTTCCTCGCGATCTTCGCTTCCCATGCTGCAACCACGGTTACTCGCGCGGCTCGTGCAGCCGATTTCCCTCATCGGAGACGCGTTCCTCGATTCGTTTCGATGTCCTGAGCGCCAACCCGGAATCGCTCGAACTGCTCTTTGTAGAGGAGTGCGACCACTTTCCGGTCAATTGGCGGTGCGTCCGTTATATTGTGCGTACTGAGTCGATCGATCCCGGTCTGAATGACGCTTGCGCCCGTGCTCAGGTCCTCGCTTTCTGCAAGAGCTATCTCCGGCGCTTCCCGACTTAGCGAATTAGAGCTTCATAATGTCCCTATGGACGGAAGCTCAAAAGTAGTTGATCCCGGGTCTCAAGGCACCGTTAAAACGGTTCGCGAAACGCAGTCGGATTACTTCGAGATTTGTCTGCCCAACGACACCAACACGCTAGGCAGCATGTTGGGGGGTCATGTCATGCATCTGGTCGATCTCTGCGGCGCAATAGCCGCGATGCGCCACGCGCGCGGCCCCGTGGTAACTGCGTCCGTCGATCAGATGACCTTTCTCCACCCTGTCCATATCGGTGACCTCGTGCGGCTCAAGTCGCAGGTGAATCGAGTGTTCCGCACCTCCATGGAAGTCGGCGTCAAGGTCTGGGTAGAGAATCTTCAATCGCCGGGCCTCCGCCACACCTCGTCGGCTTACCTGACTTTCGTCGCTTTGGACCACTCGGGGAATCGCGTGGTACTGCCCGCGATTGTTCCCGAAACGGGGGATGAAAAACGTCGTTACGCCGAGGCCGCCGAGCGTCGCGCCTACCGATTGGCTTTCAAGGACAAAGCGCGAAGGGTCAGAGATCTATAGGTCACTTATTCATCGGCAGCTTTAAGTGATTCTCGCCTTGGTGCAATGCATGGCTGGTGCCGGCCCACTCGAATTCACCGCTGGTCCCCTCCGGCAATTCGATATCTGCACTCATAGCGCCGTCGAGATGCATTCTCACGCCGATCACTCCTCGCGGATGCGGCATCCGCGCTGAAACATCTTTGAACTGCCCCGGGTTTGGTGCAATCCGGACTCGCCGGAAACCGGGCGCCCGCGATTCGATCCCCGCTACCGTTCTCAGGAGTTCGAAATTCGGACTCGCGCCCCACGCATGACAGTCGGAACGGCTGTCAGGGCCGTTCCATTCCGCCCAGGTGGTCAAGCCATCCGCGAGCATCTGTCGCCATGGTCCGAGCATCTCCGGATATCTGTCGCCCAGCCGGACCTCCCTCAGAGTTGCATTCGTATACGCGCGAAAGTAGACCGAAGATTGAGCCAGATCAATGGCGGCCGAGCCGGCTGCTCGAGTTGCAATGAGTTTTTCGACGATGCCTCGCTCTTGAGGCTGCGGCACTACGTGCGCGAGTACTGCCAGCGTGTTTACTTGCTGCGAATACGTCCGGTGCTCCGGCTGATCGGCGAATAGACCTGCTTGCGCGTTCCAGTCGGTAGAAGCGATCGTTGCTTTCAGAAGTTGGGCGGAGCCTTCGTACTCTGCTGCTCGCGATCTGCTGCCGAACGCTCGTTCGAGATCCGCCGCCCATTGATAACCCAGCAGCAGTTGTAGGTCGAGCGCCGCGGCTGAACTGCCATCCCCATTCGCCGGCGGCACTCCGCTGGGCCACTGCTTGACCCAATCGACAAAATTCCACCAGGGCATCTTCTCGAGCGAGCCACTCTCCTTTTGATACTGCGCGTAGAACTCGAGAACCGCGTGTACTCCAGGCATCATCTGCTTTACGAACTGCGGGTCGTCCACATACATCCAGTAGTCGTGGACCATGCCGATCCACCAAAGAGAGAAAGGCGGGATGTATTGCTGCAAATAGGAAGGTGCCCGGCTGTAAGTAGCTCCTTCCGCCGTGCGCGATGAATTGAGCAGGGCAATCCCGTTCTTCATGAGCCGTGAATCGCCTGTCATGTAGAGCGACACCAGCATTTGAATCCGTGCGTCACCGCCATACTGGAGCTGCTCATAGAACGGACAGTCCATGTATGTCTCATGCGCGCATAGCCTGGCGGTTCGCCACCCGGTCGTCAGTATCTTCTGCAGTTCTTCGTTGGCCTGCCCGTTCGTAACCTCGAAATCCGCTTGCCGCTGAAATGGATACGCCGTGAAGATACCGTGAAAATCCTCCAGTGTGAGCGGCTCATCCGCTGTTTTGATATCCAGCTCGATGTATCGATATGTGCGCCAGTAGAGAGGCCGATATGTCCGGTGCGAGCCGCCGTCCGCTATGAACGTGTCCGCCGGTCCGAAGAACTGTTTGCCCTCCACTTCATTGCGGTTACCTTTGACTACAGGGTCGCCGTGTGGGCCTTTCGAGATGTAAAGAGTCTCGGCATAGCGGAGATCGATCGTGGTATCCCGGCCGCCGCTGACCTCGAGTTCGGGATACGCGGTTGTCAAGTGACTCTGATCAAGCAAAAGCTTGACCGCTGTTTGTGCGGGGACCTTCAATGCGCCTGTCCCTTTGAGAAAGCCGTCGTCCGCCTTTATCCCCTCTGCCTTCCTGACCGCCGTCAAACGCTCCGGCTTCTGTTCTTCGAGGGGGATCGTACTCTCGACCAGCATCCACCGATTCGGAGCATCCTGTGCGTCTCTCTGTGCGCCATGGCTGATCTCGCTCGCTGCATTCCATCCCGAATCCAAAAACGAAGCCAGTTCCCAACCCCAGGGATGAAGCCTTCCATCAACCCTCTCGTTTGCTCCTAAAGCGTAATACCCGGTCATCTGGTCGGGCGGAAGCGACTGCGGCGTGTAGGACGAATCCGCCGTGCACTTCCAGGAACGGTCGGTATTGACCACCGCGTCCTCGGAATCGGCCGCCTGCAGCAGGAAGCCGGTGCGGTTCGTGACCTGTGCAACCGCTCTGTACTGCCCTTCATTCCAGACCACCGCGGCAAGGAGGTTTTTACCCTTTTGGAGTTGCGGAGCCAAGTCTACCGTCTCGTACCGCCAGTGCGTTAAGTCCCCCCGCGCTGGCCCCCAGGAAACCCGCACCCCGTTTACAAAGAGCTGGTAACGATTGTCCCCGGAAACGTAAACTACAAAATGCTCTGGTTTTACTTGTAAATCAAAGCTTTTGCGGAAGTAATAGACACCGTAATCTTGGGCCGGGGCATCCGGAACCGCGATCCATTCCGCTGGCCAAATCGCGTGAATTTCGACCGGTTTTGACCAGCCAAAACTCGCCTGCAGCACTAGAAGAAGACCGGGCAAAAGTCGCTTCATGTCCTTTTTATAGGCGGTAAAAACCCCAGCATCGAATCGATCTCTTCAGGACCGACATAGAAGTGCGGCGAGGTTCGCACCCAGCCTTGGCGAGGTGCTGCCGCGATCCCGTGCTGCCTAAGATCGGCCACGATTTGACGTGCGTCGATTTCGGGATGTCGAAAGGTCACAATCCCCGATCCCGTCTCCCTTGTCCGTTCCACCATGACTTCATAGCCTCGGTCGCGAACTCCGTGGTAGATCTGATCGGCGAGATCCAGCACAGCGGGACCAATGTTTTCCATGCCCGCTTCGAGCAGCAACTCGAGCGCTGCTTTCTGTCCGAAGCAGCCCACGGTATTCAGCGTCCCGCATTCGTACCGTCCCGCGTCCTGGCGGAGCGTCATGTCACGTGAGCTGTAATCATTGAAACTCGCCGTGTTGGTCCACCCGAACTCCACCGGTTCGATCTCATCGAGCCGGCTGCGCCGGACGTATAAAACGCCGTGCCCCTCCGGACCGAGCATCCACTTATGTCCATCAGCGGCCAGTGCATCGATATGAGAAGTTTCTACGTCGATCGGTAGCGCGCCCATTCCCTGAATTGCATCTACGAAGAAGAAGCAGTCGTGCTGCCTGCACAATTTGCCGATTTCTTCGAGATTGACTCGATAGCCGCTGAGGTAGTTTACATAGCTGATCGCCAACAATCTGGCTCCGGGGAGAACCCGCGCAATTTCTTCGACCGGCGAGTAAATCGAGAGCCATGTTATTTCCACGCCGCGACTTTGCAACCGCAACCAGGGGAAATAGTTGGCAGGAAATTCTTCCAGGAACGCGATGATCCGGTCTCCTGCTTTCCAACCGAGGCCCGTAGCGACTATCGCTATGCCCTCGGAGGTGTTCTTGACCATCGCAATCTCGGCGGGTGACGCGTTGATCAGTTTCGCGGCCGCTACGCGAAATCCCGCGTAAGCATCGAGCCATTCGTTGTAGTGCAGTGATCCGTACAGGCAGGCATCGTCTGCCAGGCGCTTCATTGCCTCTGCCGCTGACCGACAAAGCGGAGCCACCGCGGCATGATTGAGGTATACCAGCCGCTTTTTTACTGGGAAACAATGAGCGTATCGCGTGTGAAGCGCGGCCTGCGCGATATTTTGGTAACCCATTCTTCCGAGGATACGTTAACTGGTCTAGATCTCCTGCCGCCGGCGGCCGGGATTGGCTCTATAATGAAGGAAAGGTTGAAACCTGCTATCCCGGCCTGTCTGCGTATTGTTGCTGATCCAAAGGAGTACCTGTGCGGCGACTAGTTCTTCTAAAATCCTCCGTAAGTTTGACCTTGGCGCTGCTTCTTGCAGTGCCGTTTCCCGCCTTTCCTGGCGATAAGGACAAGAGCGATCCCGACGCTATTGGGGACCGTAACGTCTCTGGAAAAGTCAATTTCTATTCGCTCGAAAAAGAGATTGCGTTGGGCAAGCAGATGGCCCAGCAAGTCGAGCGTCAATCCAAAGTTATCAACGACCCGGTAGTTTCGGAATACGTTAACCGCATCGGACAAAATCTCGTTCGAAACTCCGATGCGAAGGTTCCCTTCACCATCAAAGTCATCGAAGATCCAACTGTCAATGCGTTCGCGTTGCCCGGCGGTTTCTTTTTCGTTCAATCGGGACTGATTCTCAAAGCGGACACCGAAGCTGAACTTGCAGGCGTGATGGCGCATGAAATCGCACACGTCGCTGCCCGGCACGGAACGCGGCAGGCCACTCGCGGTGAGATCGCCCAGCTGGCCACTATCCCGTTAATCTTCATGGGCGGTGCGGCTGCTTACGGAATCTATGAGGCTTCGGGGTTGATCATCCCTGTTTCCTTCCTGAAGTTCTCGCGAAACTTCGAAAGCGAAGCTGACTACCTCGGTGTTCAGTACATGTACAAGGCCGGGTATGATCCGACGGCTTTCGTCGACTTCTTCGAGAAGATTCAAACTCTCGAAAAGCGCAAGCCGGGGACCATGTCGAAGCTGTTTGCGACCCATCCCCCGACTGACGACCGCATTACCAAATCGCAGAAAGAAATTTCGGATCTGAAACCGCGTCCTGAATACGTCGTGACGACCTCGGAATTTAATGACGTCAAGCTTCGTTTGGCGATGCTCGAAAATCAGCGGCGCCCGGACAAAACGGCTGACGATCCGAATAAGCCTACGCTGAGGAAGAATCCGAATTCCAACACGCCGATAGAGGATGAAACGGATCCTTCGAAGAAATCGACCGGTGATGAAGATGATCGGCCGAAGCTCAAACGTCGGCCCTCAGATGGCGGCGGCGACACCACCGACACGTCGACCTCGACGCCCTCGAGCCAGCCGTCAACTCCATCGACTCCACAGTAGTGCGAGTATCCAGGAAGCTCACCGACTAGTGGGCTTCCTGTTTTCGGTAATAAGCGATTCCGTCGCGTTCCTCTACGAAGCTCACTCGATCGCCAATTCTGGCGCGTTCGGGTTCGCTCTTGCCTAGCACTCGAACGGTGGTGCGGCCGCCGCGATCGAGATCCACGATCGCTAACTGATACGGCACGTCCGCGGAAAACTGCTCCGGAGGAGCGTGAACAATGGTTTCTGTGTAGACTACGCCGTCACGGGATTCTGGATTTATCATTTAGGCTGCCTCGAGAATAGTGACCACGCATGTGGCGCCAGAACCCCCGAGATTCTGCGCAAGTCCAATCTGGTGGCGCGCTACTTGGCGCTCGCCCGCTTCCCCTCTTAATTGCATGGTTATGTCGCACAACTGGCCGACGCCCGTTGCTCCCACGGGATGTCCCTTGGACTTTAGTCCTCCGCTGGTGTTGATCGGGATCCGTCCGGAGATTGCGGTGCAGCCTGCGGCAGCGAACGGGCCGCCGTCGCCTTTCTCAACAAATCCGAGATCCTCGCTCGCTACAATTTCCGCAATCGTGAAGCAGTCGTGGAGCTCAGCCACTTCGATATCCTGTGGACCCAATTTCGCTATAGAGTAGGCTTTTTTACCCGCTGCCTCAACAGCTGGAAACTTCGTTATATCCGCTTTGCTGTCGAGGGCGACGTGATCCGAGGTCTGCGCGACTGCCAGCACCCGGGCAAAGCGCGGATTCAGATCCTTAGCGCGTTCGAGCGGGACCAGTACGACGGCCGCCGCTCCGTCGCTAACCAAGGAGCAGTCGTAAAGGTTCAGAGGCTCGGCGATGGACTTGCCCGCCAGCGCCTGTTCGAGCGTAATTAGCTTCCGCATATGGGCCAGCGGATTCTTCGCTCCGTTCGCATGGTTTTTCACTGCAACGGCAGCCAAGTGTTCCCGCGTCGTCCCGTATTGATGCATGTGCCTTCTGGCAATCATCCCGAAAAGTGCTGGGAACGTTGCCCCGGCCCGGCCTTCGCCGGCCATGTCCCCCGCTCCCGCGAGAATCTCGGTTACACGCGGTGTACTTTGCGAGGTCATCTTCTCCACACCTGCCGCTACCACCACATCGTAGAGACCCGCGCTCACGCCCTGCCAGGCGTGAAAGAAGGCCGAGCCACTCGACGCGCAGGCATCCTCGAAGCGCGTGCAGGGAATCTTCTCGAACCCTACCGCCGTTCCGATGTAAGGCGCCAGATGGTTCTGTCCGACAAACGACGGCCCTGCGAAGTTTCCGAGATAAAATGCTTCAACCGAACCGGGCGTCACGTGCGCGTCACACAGCGCGTGTTCGATGGCTTCAACCGCCAGCGACTTCAAGCCGCGCCCAGCGAACGCGCCAAACGCAGTTTTTCCTATTCCGACGATCGCCACAGGTCTCATATACTCAAAATATCCCCGATGGCCGGCCAGTATTGCACGTTTTCGTTAGCGCCTCGTCATTCTTTTGTAAGGGAGTGTGCCAGTCGTTGGGCGGTTCGGCCATTTCGGCGCTTAAACCTGTTGTCTCTGCTGTGGAGAGTCGTGTGAGCGACCCGCTTCCACCTTTACCGGATTCGCAGTTGCAGCCTGGGGGCGACGCCGAGTCACAGTTTGTCCAGCAGAACCTGCGGCGAGTTTTTCTTCTTGTTTACCGGATTGTGGGTAATGTGGACGACGCGCAAGATCTTACCCAGGAAACTTTCATAAAGGCTTTGCAGCGCCAAGGTCAATTGAAGGATCTGGAGCGCGCAACTCATTGGCTCTCGCGTATCGCTGCCAACACGGCCATCGATTTTCTGCGCCGTAAAAAGAAGCTCTCCTTCAGCGATGTCAACCAATTGGCCGGTTTCCCGACACCTTGGGCCGACCCCGAACAGTCGGTGTTACGTGGTGAACGAAAGTTGCACCTTAACGGCGGCCTGGCGGTTCTTACTGAACGCGAGCGGATGGCGTTGCTGCTGCGTGACGTGGAGGATATTCCGGCCGATCAAGTAGCACAGTACATGAACTGCTCCATGGCTACTGTCAGATCCCATATTGCCAATGCCCGTGCCAAGTTCAAGCGTTACCTCGAAGAGAGGAAACCGTAGTGCCTGCTTTCTTCAGAGCGAATCGCTCTCACCCGGCTACGGAAGTTTTGGCACTTTACTCGCGTGGCGATCTGCCGCCGATTCCGCGCTTCCGCCTGAAAGCGCATCTCCTGGAATGCGCGAGTTGTGAGCATCAGGTTGCGCTCTTTGCTGCTTCATTAGCCGAGCTTAAGCGCGAGGCCGCCAGTCAAACGCTGACTGCTTTCGAGGCAATAGCCGACTGGAAGGTGCTCGAGCGCGAGATGATGGGCAACATCGTTGTCGGGCTGGCGGCTGCGCGCTGTATCGAGAACGTCGGCCGCAAGAGGGCCTGGTTTTCACGACTTGCCTTTGGCGCGGGCTTGACTGTCTTGTTTGTTGCTGGATGGATTACTCATATCCCCTCCGAGCAAACTCATCATTTGGCTGCTTCGCTTTCGCGGCTTGTAGGACTGCATCAGAAAGCCGGGTCGATCGACATGGTACAAGCGACGCCGAATTCCATAGCGGTGCGCTCGCAAGGCGTCACGCTGAGTATCCTGCATCCCCCAACGGCGGTCGTTTCGCTCTCCGGCAACTCCTCCATGGAGGCCCGCTACGTAGACGAGGAGAGCGGACAGTTGACTATCGCCAGCGTTTATGGACAGTAAGAGAACCGCGCGTTGGGCGTTGGCGGTTGTTCTCGGCGGCCTGCTCGCTTCCTGTACCGCATTCGCAGCTGATGAAAGCGGGGGCTTACTGGAAGTAGAGTTTCCACACGATTCGCCGGTCTTACCCGTCCATTTTGGTCTTCAGGAACCAGGGCCGACCACTGCCTCCGTGCGTGGCGCTTCGATCGTGGTGAACCTTCACGCCTCGCTTCTGTTGCGGAATACCGGCACCAAGGCTATATCGGGATTGACTCTAATGGTGGAGGCGCCCGATCTCACGCCATCGGCTAGAGGTTCGGTCACGGTTCCGAGTCTCCATGCCAAGCCGGGAGAGGTGTTTCCGGTACGCATCAACATGCAGCTTTCGCGACCCATAAGCATGGGCCGAGGCAAAGGCGCGATGATGCAACTCTCGCTCGATTGTGCTCTTTTTTCAGATCTGTCGGCCTACGGTCCGGACAAGCTGCAATCGCGCCGCATGCTGATGGTATATGAGCTGGAGGCGCGAAGAGATCGACGCTATCTAACCAATCTGCTTGAGAGCGGCAGGCTGGCCGAGCTTCGCGAAGAACTCAACTTCGGTCTGCAGGATCTCAATCCCACTCAGATGAGTCTCGAACTGCTGCGCGAACCCGCTAATGTTGGCACGGCCCAGGCTGTACCTGTGGGGGCTGTGGCGTTTCCAAGCTCGCCTGTGAAACCGATCGGCGGACATGCTCAAATATCGGGTAACGAGGTTAGGACATCGGAACTTGAGGTTCGGAATATTTCGGGCAAGGCGATAGAAAACTTCGAAGTCGGCTGGATCATCCGCGACGCGCGAGGCCGCGACTTTGTCGCAGGGTCGATTCCGTCTACTAGTGGGCTTGCGCCTGTTCAGACGGCGAGCATGACTCAGCCGGACACGCTGCGCTTCTCGCGACCCAGCGGTGAACCAATGATGGTCGATGCCTTGCTGGCGTTCGTCAACAATGTAGAGTTCTCGGACGGGAAGGTTTGGATTCCGAGCCGCGTGGACATTACAAAAGCCACTAGCGACCCGATTTTGCGCCGTGCCCTCGCTTCCTCCCCTGAACAACAACGCCTTGCCGATATCTATCGCCGCAAGGGCATGAGTGGACTGCAGGAAGAATTGAAACGGCTCAATTGAGGAACTGCTCCTCGGCCGGTGATTGTTAATCTTGCAGAGCGTTTCAGCGACCCTATACACTGGAAGTATTCGGGGCGTGGCTCAGCCTGGCTAGAGCGCCTGGTTCGGGACCAGGAGGCCGGAGGTTCGAATCCTCTCGCCCCGACCATCTCATCTCACTGAAATTAAAGCCCTTTGGGTCATCGGAGCCATTCTGTGTTTTGGAACGGTTTCGGGGACTATGGTCGAAACTATGGCTACCCCGCGCTTCGTGCGCCCGCTCCATGGCGGACCGTACGGTGTCGGCCTGCGGGTGGACGTACCGCTTCGTTGTGGAAAAATCGCTATGCCCGGCCAAATAAGCGAGGGTGTACGGGTCCATGTACGCAGCCCACCTCGTGAGGCAGGTGTGCCGGAGAGTGTAAAGGTTGAACGGTTCCAGTTTGGCAATCGTCATCGCCTTCCGATGCTGTTTGCGCAGGCTGGATTTTTCGATGTGGGCGGTTCGTGTCGGCGCAGGGAAAACCCATCCGTCCGAATGCAATCCTCTTCTCATGGAGAGTAGAGCAGCGGCGCGCTGTGTCAGCGGGATTCGGCGGCGCGCGTTTTCCGTCTTGCCAAACGGGATGTGCAGAACGTCGTCCTGCACATGCTGCCATTGAAGTCTGAACGACTCCTCCGGCCGCAAGCCGCAATCCAAGAGAATTGTCGTAACGTCCCGAAGCAGGAAGGCATCGCTCGGTTCTTCGGGGATTTCGCCTCTGAGTTTCGCGCGAATCCCGTCGAGAGCGCGAGCATGAGCTGCAAGAATGCTTTCCCCGACTGCCACGGTCGCTTTCAAATACCGCGACTCCTCATCGGCGCTGAGAACGCGGTCGCGCTCATTCTCGCCGGGCAGCATCTGAACCTTCAGCCCCGGCTTCTCCAGCACACCCCACTCGAAAGCAAGGCGCAGCATTCTCCTCAGGACCTCCAGCTCGCGGTTGATGCTGCTTACCTTCAGCTTGGCCTTTCTGCGCTTGCTGATGAAACCTGTCACCTGCGAAGCGGTGATCGAATCCAGCGGAGATGAGGCAATCTGATCGAAGGCCAGCAGGCTCTTCACACCGTTCCGGTAATACTCAAGCGTTTTGGGCTTGTTCAGAAATCGAGAATCGACGAAGGGGAGGAAATCCGTTTCGACGAAGTCTTTGAACGAAGGTATGGGCTTCTTCTCACGGATACCCACCTCGCCCTTTGCCAGCGTCGCTTTGTGCGCGGCTTCCATCTGCTCGGCCACGCGTTTGACGGTCTGCTTCGTGGACTCCCTGATCCGCTTGCCATCCCAGATGAATTGATACCACCAGTTCTTCGAACCTTTTTGCTTGTAGACTGCCATGCGTACACCAAACGTGCTCGGGAGGTTGCAATCACCGACCTGCAAAACGCAGGCTCAATCCGCTATTATCGCCGTCTGTTCGATCTGAGCTATTCCTGCTGCTGGTCGGCAGGGAACCGACCCATGATTCAAGATCTTCGGGACGATATCGGACACAGGTGCCCACTTTGACGAACGCTGGTCCCCGCTTTTCGAGCCTCCATCGACGGACGGAAGCTAAGCTAACCCGAAGCAACTCGGCGACATCCGTTTCAGTCAGAAGATTTAGCATAGTTCCTCACCATGCGGTCTTCGGCATGCCGTTCGCCCGTCCGGCTGCCTCGACGCGTCCATTCGCACGACGCTCCGGGCAGCGCCATCGGTTCTGAAAGCGGCGTTCGGCTGCTTCCAAACGATCGAGAGCGTCCAATAACTGCATGCCCGCTTCGCGCAGCTCCTCGGGATGCTCTCTCGTCGATTCAGTGGCTTTGATGGCAAACCGAATGCGATCGATTGCGACCCGCGCCTGATACGCCATTTCGAACTCTCCGGGCGAAGGCCGCAACTGTGCATCGGCCTCAATCATCGCCACAAATTCTTGGAGCACTTCGGATTTCATCATCTCCGTTCCGTCCTTCTCAACTTCTTCGATCCCGTCAGCTATTGCGCCGACCGTATGCGCGCCGCTTAACCAAATTTGCTATTGCGAATCCCACGAAGAAAAGCGTCGCAATCAGCAGCATGAGCCGCTGTTCGGATTTCGATATGGTCCATCCAAACCCGAGTTCGCGGTTGTCCGCGAGACAGGTCACCTCGAGTGCCGCTGCCGCTAGTCCGCTGGATACAAGACCGACCAGAAGCACCCGTGACGGTCGAGGCCGTTTCGTTACCGCTTCTCCCATACGCTCCTCTGCCGTAACTGCTTCTCCCCCGGAGGGATTGGCTGTGGGTCGGCTTGCATCGGTTCGTAAGGAGCCTCGAAGAGGATGTCTCTGTTTACGCGAACCGTGAACTTGTACCCGGCGGGCACCTTAATGGTCGGTTGCACATTCAGATTGCGCCGTGTAATCTGCGAACCGGTCTGGCTCAACTCGCGGCCAACGGCGCTTGATGCGGCTTCGCCCGGACTAGGGTACGCGAGCACGCTTTGGTTTCGGCGCTGTGAGATTTCGAAGGCTGCCGTAAACAGACTCGTCAATGCCGAGAACCCCAACATCCGCGCGTAATGCCAATCAACCTTGTCGCGAAGGCCCGCGTTTCCGTGAGAGTCGAGCCCGACCATGCCGTTGAGGTCTATGGACGAGGCATCGGGAAAAATAATGCGGTTCCATGCAACCTGGACGCCGTCCTGACCATAAGCGACTCGCGAGTCATACTTGCCGACGAGACGAGATCCCTGAGGTATCAGGAGATAGCGTCCGGTTGCCGTGTCGTACACGCTCGCCATTACGAGAGCCTTCAGCTCTCCAGGCAGATCCGAGTTGAGGCTCTGTTCCAATGCGGCGGGAATTTCCCAGCCCGCCTTGATCTCGTACAGCGAGAGAGGAGCGGCGCGCGCCGCTGTGAGGTAATCATTTTGCTGCCGTGTGCGAGCTGACGCCAGAAAGGCTCCCTTGCGATTGTGCATGTTTTGCCCTTCATACTCGTTTTCAGCTTGCCGGACTGCTTGACCGAGGTCTTCCGCTGCGGCTGGCAAAGGAGACGATCCGACGGCGCGAGTCAAAGCCGCAACTTGCGCGAGATCGCTAGCGCTCGACGGCATCGTCGTCGATGGCCCGAATCCGGCAGAGTTGGGGATGTTGCGAATGCTCATAGGAGCCATTCGCGCCTCTTGTTCGCGAGCGTAAGCGGCCGCGAGTCTTCTCTCTTCGGGGGTCGCCTCCTTGGCAATGACAGGAGCGGCAACTGGCTGTGGACGAGGAGCAGGCGCCTGGCGAACTATGACGCGTTCCTGCGGGAAACCGTCGCAAGGTTGGCCGGTTTGTGGATTGTAGCGATACGGCTGACCAGTTTGCGGGTTAGAACCGCACGGCTCAGCGCGCTTTTCCTGCCCTGATGTTGGCGGCGGTTGTAATTGCAGCGGTCCTTTGCGAGCGAACGGCGCTGTACCGTCTGGAATGCTCTTAATGAACTCGCCGCCCGCTTGAGTCGCTGGTCCCACGTTCCTTGGCAGTCCCGCATCACGCGCTGCTGCCTGCGCTCTCTGAGTCCGGCGATAGCCGCCATAAGCAAACGCAAAAAGAAGACCAACGATTACGAGGATGACTGCCATTCCCGCTCTTCTGCTAATGCGAACGACCTTGCGGGGTTCGGGACGGAGGTCCAGCCCGTCGGGCGAGCTCATCCCACGAACTTCGTTGTCGGCCGTCTTCTCGTTTGTATTGCTATCCCTTTGGTTCGCCACGGCTGATCTCCACCTTTTGAGTTTTCTTCCCAGACCCGAGCACGAGATTTGCGCGGTCAAAGAGCCGATCAACGATATAGGTCTGCTCGCGGACACGGTAATTCGTCATCTCTCCCTTGCCATCAGCGCCGAGCACGACGAGAACGGGAGCCTCGCGATTTCGTATCTCGGTTGGCATTTGAATGTAGGTCTTCGCGCCGTCGTCGAACACTCTGACCGGTCGGATGTGCTCGTTGCCGCCCTTCACCGTATAGGCGAAGTTGATCTTCTCCATCGCGAGGGCCGCGGGCGTGGTCTCAAGCTTCCGTTTTTCCTGTTTGGCTTGCGCTTGCTGCTCGGCGATTTGCTCCTGCCACTTGCGGTTGCTTTCGTCATTCGGGTACGCGAATGCGATTCTGGCCACGTAGTCTTCGGGCTTGGAGATGAGGCGCAGATAGTACGCACGCCGGTCTGTAGTGACCAGCAGGTTGGTGTCGAGGCCCGGTACTTGCGGCTTCAAGACAATGACCGCAGTCGCTTCTTCACCTCTGCCGTACAGCGCAGGCGAAATATTCCACCGCACGGAGTCACCGATCTGCGGTTCTCCAACAATCTTTTCGCCGGCTTGCAGCTCGATCATGCACACGCGCAGCGGTGCGCAGACCACTGTGGGTAGACCGGCACCGAAGGAGTACAGGACGCGCCCGTCGCTTCCAGCTGCTGGCGCATTCTTCTCACCGCGCCACTGCGCGCTCACACGCACGGCTTCCAATGCGGTCTGATTCAGCGGAACATCAGCGTTCAACCGGAAGTCCTTCGGAACCGCGGAGGGGGTGCTGGCTTCACCGGCACCGGGATTCTGGCTCCCAAACTCCGCTTTGATGCTTTCTGGACTTACAGGACCTACGCCTTCCGTCAGAGTTCGAACCTGCGCGCCGAAATCATACTGCTGAAGAATCGACGGCGTGCCGATGCTTCCTGGATGAACATTGCTGCCCGATGGCTCTCGACGTACCTCTAAGGGTGCCTGATTCGACGAGGACGCGCTCTTCGGTGTCAGCTGCTGGCCAAACGAGAGCGGAAACGAATTAAGTAAAACGATTGCAATTGCTATTCGCACGTTATTTCTCCTGGAGGATCTTGGCCCAACTGGCGTTGGTCACGTATAGGCCGACCGGGTTAATGCGGGCCTGCCGCTCATCGCTAGGAGGGTTGATTACGACTGAGAAGGAACCCTTCCAACGGTCGGTTGATTTCGCCGCACCGTAGAGATCGCGAGTGGTCTCTGTCCACTCAACCTCATACGTGCGGTCGCTGGTGGGCAGCACCGAGGTCACCTCGACGGATACTGTTTCCGTCTGGGCGCGTTTCGACGGCGGGTCGGCTCTGTAGAATTCGCTGATGAAAGTTTGCGCGGCGGACCCGTTCGCGATTGCGGCATAGACACGATCAATTGCTCGGCGTTGGGAGATGCCATCGGTCGTGACCAGTCTGAGGTTCTCAACCCAGGTGAAGATGCTGGCTCGACGAAGGCGATCATCGTTTCCGGACGCCTGCTCTGCGATTCCCGACGCTATAGGCCGACTGAGACTATCGACAAGAACCACGAAGGGAACGACGTGCGAGCGCACCGAAAGCCAGATCATGCCCGACGTTGCGAGTAAGGCAACGAGTCCAGACAGCATGGCCATTGTGCGCCAGTTCTTTGCACGGCTGATCTGATCTCCATAACGTTCGTCCCACTCCCGGCGAGCTGCAAGGTACGGGTTGAATTCGGCGGGCTCCGCTCGCTCTTCTTTCTTCCGCAAAGTAAAGTTCATAGTTCTTTCCTCTTATTCGTGGTGATCGATTGGCATCCGTGGCGGGGTCGCGTGTGGAGCCGCATCCGAAGGCAATGACGGGAGCCGCCTTCGGAATCGCTGCATTCCATCGGAGACGTTTCCTCGCCCGGGTGACTTGCGGTCGCTGGAGGGAGCCGGAGGCGCAGGCTGATCGAGGTTGCCGTTAACCGGCGCAGTTGCCGAATCACGGACGTCGCCCGTCCTCTCTGAACGTCGAAGAGGACGAACTATCTGAGAAGCCCTTCGCGGGGGTCTCGGATTCAAAACCTGACCCGGCCAGCGGTTCACCACCCACGGCAAGTGAAGAGACTCGCGAGTTGCTTGACGGAGGCTCCGGTTGTCGCCGGACACCGGCATCACCGGAGCCACCGCCTTTCGGCCCTGAAGATGGCGGCGGTACCGAGCCTCCTCCGCTGCCTGCTGCTGTCGCGGCATTGACACCCGATACACTGCTTGCCACGCCACTCGATCCCGAACCAGCGGATGCCGCCGCTCCAGTCCCCGCAGCGGCAGCTCCGCCAGCGAGCGCCCCGATTCCCGCAACTCCGGCTGATGCGACGGCGACACCAGCGCTGGCTACGAGCACGCCGGTTGAGATTAGATCGCCACCCGTCAGGGCAGGTGCTCCACCCAGGACTGCCGCGAACAGTTTGGGAATTTGCCAGCACAGCATCATGAAAATCAGGGCCGCTCCCATTACGTCGAAAGCGGTCATGCTCGGGTGTGCTGACGTGCCTACACCCTGCGCTTCAGTCAGCCAGCCGCTTCCGAGACCAAGGCCCGCAGAAATGAGGCAGTAGAGGAGTACGATCTTGATCCCGATTGCGACAGCCAGGCCGATATATCGTTCCACGTAGGGTGCGGTCCACCGGCTGCCGCCGAAGCCCAGAAACAGGAAGCCGACGGAAATGATTAGGTAGCTTTCGACGAAAGTGACGAGGAAATTAATCGTGATCACGATGTACGAAACGACGATGAGAAGCGCTGCGAAAGCGAGCGCGAGCGAGGAGCCCGGATTCGTGAAGAAGGCAGAGGTACTGGCCGCATCGAGCAGAGCGCCTGCGATTCCGATGCCCTGAGCAAATACGTCCCCAGGATTCAACGGCGCACCGAATCCCGCAGCACCCGCGCCGATCTGCGTGAAGCTGTCGATGATTGCAGGAATCCAGATTCGTCCATTGATCAGCAGGGCGTAGAACGCGCCGATCCACATGATCTTGCGAACCAGCGCCGCAGTCCAAGACTGAAGGTCGCTTTTCTCAAGAAGCATGACCGCTGCGCTCCAAGCGAACTCGATGACGGCAAGGATGCTGAACAGTGCATTCGCGTACACCCAGACGTTGGTGGTCCACGTGATCCGCTGATTCCGAACTGTGTCATGATGTCGCCGGGTACGGATGTGTTGAAGGGCGGAGCCTGTGCAACGGCGGTCTGGACGAAAAGCAGCCCAAGCGCAAGCGCGCTGATGTAGTGCCATGGTCCGCATTCCTTTTCGGGTTGTCCAGATTGAATTCACACACGTCTCCTCTAGGCCTCAACAGAGGCGCGTCTTCGTCACCCTATACGTTTGGTTTCGCTTTTACTTGCCCGGCGTGTACGTCGGCCCCGTGCTTTTCACCGGACCCGATCTAAAAAACGCCAGTTCTCGCGCCGTATTGCAAAGCCGTCCCTCGGTGGAATCACTCCAGCCCGCCGGCGCATGGATCTGACCGGCTTGCACATCTCGTCCACCTGGTACGCCAGATCCTTGTGCGCAACGAGCCACTCCTTCATCCCCGTGTTTGACACGCTCGACAGATCACCCGAACCGGCCGCTTCGACTTTCTGCACTATCGCGCTTTTCGGTTCTCGTGCGCACCCGGCAAGGCCCAAATGATCGCCATGAGCGTCACGCTGTTTGCCGATCCATACAAATGCCACCTCACTACAATTACCTCCCAGGCCAGTAGGTGAGCCGGTGTTGTTCACTGGCCCGCCGGAAAAGAACCACTCCGCAGCCGCCTCGTTAGAGGCTTTCTCCTGAATGATCGCGGCCTGATACGCCTGTTTGCTGGACATGTCAGCGAGCATCAGTTCGCGAAGCTTCATCAGTTGCTGAACTTGTTGTTCGGCAATTGGCCCATTACGTTTATGCCTGCATTCGCCCGTCGGCGGTCTGGGACATTCCCTGAAGGGAATTGATGACGCCTGCTCACTTTGGAGTTGTTGCCCCTGAAGGCCGGCCGCGCGAAGTGTGCCGAGTGTTGTGTCGAGCGATGTTTGCGACCAGTTCTTGTAGTTGACGTAATAGGCTGTGGGAGTCGTTCGATAGCCCGGAAACGTGACCCTGAACTGCTGGTCCAGATTGCCGAGTGAGTAGGCGAGGGCCCTTCCTCCCTGTACGATTTGCGCGAGGGAGTTCAAGTCGGCCTGATTGGACCGAAGACCTGGTTGGGGATGTTCTTGACGTTACGCACCATGTCCGCATACATGTTGAGTTCGTTCACAAGTTGCTGCCCTGGCGCAGATACCCCATGACGATCTGCGCATGGTTCAACAATTGCGTGAACTCGGTTGCGAAGGCTCCGGCCTGCGCCGGTGGTTCATGCTGCGACCGAACAAGAGAATCGCGGCCATCATCACTTGCGCATAAGACCTTCCCCTCCTGCGTCGGTTCCTCGGCTTCGAGCGTGCCGAGATAGTCGGCCCAGTTCCCGAGTCCCCTCAGTCGAAGCCACTCGGATCGCCATTTTTCGCCGAACCGCTGCATGACGCTCTCGACGAGTTGCCGCTCCTCCCGGCCATTTATTCCGACCCACGAAAGAGCCACTTTTCCCACTCCGAGGTCCACTAAGCGGCGCCCGAGCTTGCTGACCACGTAATAATGCTGTTTCGGAACACTCATCTGCAGAATTTCCAATTCGCGTTCGTTCAAACCCGACCCGTTCGTAGAAGGCTTGTGACCCCGCATGTTTTGACTCAGCATTTGGCAGAAGGATCTTCGTCGGGCAATTTTCCAGAACGACGTCCGCAATCTCGGAGTTCGCGATGTCGCTGATCTGCTGGGTGGCCATGACGACCACGGCATTTTTACGACGCATCGTCTTGAGCCAGTCACGAAGCCGGCTGCGAAACGAGGATGCTGCAAATACGACCACGCCTCGTCCAGAATAATCAGCGTGGGCGAGCCGTCAAGGCGCTGCTCGATGCGCCGAAAAAGGTAAAGCAACACGGGGACTACGGCTTTGTCGTCGAGCTGCATAAGGTTCTCTGTCTCGAAGCTCAGGAACCGACCATCACCGAGCATGTCTTCGTCAGCATCCAGCAGCGATCCCAACGGCCCCATAACTGTGAAGTGCTGGAGTGCGTCCCGTATGTCCGTG
>CAWJEH010000043.1:0-113202 GCA_963841675.1 Terriglobia bacterium | reverse complement strand
CGAAGAACCGCACAAATCTTTGGTACATGCGATTCTCGATAGCGCCAGTCAGGTCGCGGCGCCCGCGCTTGTCTCTACGCTCTCCATCTGCATTGTTTTCACGCCGGTTCTCTTGCTCACCGGGGCAGCCAAGTATCTCTTTACTCCGCTGGCGATGGCCGTTGTTTTCGCGATGATGGCGTCCTATTTTTTGTCTCGAACGTTGCTACCGGCAATGATGCACTACTTGCTGCCGGCCGAAGTTGCCCTCTATCAGCGTGAGGAAGGACAGCCAGAGCCCAAAGAAGCACAGAATTGGGTCTGGCATATTCACGAGAAGTTCGACATGCGCTTCGAAAAATTGCGGCAGCGTTATCGAGTCTGGCTCGAATGGAGCCTCCATCACAGGGCCATCGTCCTCACGCTGTTTGCCGTGTTCGTGGCTGGCTCCTCGCTCTTAACCCTCGTAATCGGCCGTGATTTCTTTCCGTATGTCGATTCGGGACAGATGAAACTGCACGTCTTGCCTCCTCAGGGCACGCGAATAGAACAAAGCGAAATGATCTTCGCTGCCATCGAGGCAGACATCCGAAAGATTCTTCCCGCAGATCGAGTCGACATGATCCTGGATAACATCGGTCTTCCAAATGGAGGTGTGAACCTGGCCTTTGGCAGTAACGTCACCATCAGCAATTCGGACGGAGACATCCAGATTTCTCTAAAGCCAGGTGAAAGGGAAACTCTCGCTTACACTCGCGAACTGCGACAAAGACTGGTACAGGACTTCCCCGAAGAGACATTTTTTTTCACTCCGGCCAATATGACCAATCAGATTCTCGACTTTGGTCTGCCTGCACCCATCGATTTGCAGGTGGTCGGCCGCAACCCAAAAGAGAACTACCAGATCGTTCAGAATCTTCTCCGCCAGGTGCGAGCGATACCCGGCATTGTCGACGCTCATATTCACCAGGAGATCTCATATCCCACCGTGCAGGTGAACGTCGATCGCACCAAAGCACAACAGCTTGGGCTTCGTCAGACCGATGTCGCCAGCAGCATGCTGATCTCGTTGTCGGGTACGGGTCAAACCGCTCCCAATCAGTGGCTCAATCCGGAGAATGGCGTCAACTATCAGGTGGTCGTCCAGAGCCCGCTGTATCGAATTGACTCTTTCGACGCCCTGCAGCGCACTCCGATTACTGCTCAAAGCGGTACAAACACCCAATTGCTTGGCAATCTCGCGAGTCTCAAGCGTGATGTCTCGACGATTGTCGTAGACCATTACAACATTCAGCCAACTTACGACATCTACGCCGATGCCGATCGGACAGATCTGGGCAGCGTCGCCGATGAGATTCAAAAAATTATCAAACGAACCACTAAGCTTCCCGGCGGAACATTCCTCGATCTTCGAGGCGAAATCCGCACCATGGAGCAATCCTTTGATCGCCTGGAACTGGGCATCGGATTTGCAGTCATCATCGTCTATCTGCTGATGGCCGTCAACTTTCAGAGCTGGATAGATCCGCTCATCATCTTGATGGCGCTGCCCGGCGCCTTTTCGGGGATTCTTTGGATGCTGTATCTCACTCGTACAACGTTCAGCGTGCCGTCTTTGATGGGATCGATCATGACGATCGGAGTGGCGACCGCTAACTCCATTTTGCTTGTAGTGTTCGCCAACGATGAACGTGGAAGTAATAAGAACGAATTGGAAGCCGCTTTATCTGCTGGCTTCATCCGTCTGCGTCCGGTATGTATGACAGCGCTTGCGATGATCATCGGAATGATGCCAATGGCGCTCGCATTTGGTGAGGGCGGCGAGCAGAATGCGCCACTTGGGCGCGCGGTGATCGGTGGATTGCTCTGTCGCGACGGTTAGCACATTATTCATCGTGCCCATAATGTATTCCCTTCTTCGCAAAAAGGCGCCTATCGACTACGACGAGAGAATCGACAAAGAATACAAAGGTGAAATCACGCCTGAGGGACAAGCCGTCAACGGCTCCCACCCTCAGACTTCCTAGCCATGGCGACGACGAAAGAGCCTCTCGCTGATGTACCCGACAACCTCGAGTCTCCACCGCCCGGTGATAAAGAGTCGCATCCTAAGCACGGGCATTCGCCTCTTTACTGGTTGATATTCAGCCTTGTTCTTCTGGTTCTGACGATCCTCGTTATCTTCATTGGTTGGCTGCCCCGACATCGCCAGAAAGAAGAGATCGAGAACCAAGCGAAGCAGGAACAGCACGCGCTTCCGCGCGTGCGGGTGGTTCGCGTTAGATCTGCTCCCGCTGAGAGCGAATTAATGGTGCCTGGTACGACTCAGGCGTACACGGAAGCGAACATCTATGCTCGCGCCTCCGGTTACGTGGCGCGCAGGCTGGTAGATATTGGAGATCGTGTACGCACGGGAGAATTGCTGGCCGTCATTGATGCTCCTGATCTGGACCGGCAGGTGGCCCAGGCAAGATCCACTTTGCGTCAAAGTGAATCCAACCTCGCGCAGATGGAGGCGCAGCTTCACCTCAATTCGGTGAACTGGGACCGATACAAGGTCTTGGTCGCAAAAGGCGTTTTCTCTCGACAGGAAGGCGACACGCAGGAAGCCAATTTCCGCGTTGCGGAAGCCAATGTTCACGCTGCCGAGAACACCGTCCAGGCGAACCGCGACAATCTGGGCCGGCTGGTCGTACTTCAGGGATATGAACGCGTCACAGCTCCTTTCACCGGCATCGTGACGGCACGCAATGTGGACGTCGGTACCCTCATTACAGCTCAAGGCACAGGCGTTGGGAGTTCCTCCCCGACTCTTCCAGGAACCACGCAGGCGGGCGCGGAAGGGAATAACGCAGGTTCATCGGGTAATGTTTCTTCTTCGACTATGCCGGCCACCGGCGGATCTCAGGGAGGAGCTATGTTTACAGTTGCTGATACCACGATCTTTCGCGTACTGGTCTCCATCCCGGAGGCCTATACTTCCGTTGTCAAGGTTGGGCAGCGCGCCGCGCTCTTGTTTCAGGAGGTTCCAGGCGAGAAGTTCGCGGGCCGTGTAACGCGAACCTCCGCCTCCATCGATCAGAACACCCGTACGCTACTGGTGGAGGTGCAGGTTAGCAACCAGCGTGGCTTGTTGATGCCGGGTATGTATGCGGAAGTTAACTTGATCGAGTCGAAGGAGGTGCCGCCGATCATGATACCTGGTGAAGCCATTGTGGTTCGCAACGGGCAGAACGTAGTGGCACTCGTGCAAAATCAGGTGGTCCACTTCCAACCCATCGCAATCGGCCGCGACTATGGAGATCAGGTAGAAATCACAAACGGTCTCAAACCCGGCGATCTTGTGGCTTTGGATGTAACAGACGAAGTTCGCGACGGTGCAAAGATCGAACCAGAGCTCTCGCATGAAAAGCCTCAAGCGCCCGGCGGCCAGACTAACCGGCAGCCGAACACCGGCGGCCAATACGGTGATCAGAGCGCGAGCAACCAGAGCCAGCACGCAGCCGGGTCCGGCAAGACTAAATCTTCGAATCAGGGCAATGGGAAGGGAAGTCCATCGAAATCGTCAAAGCAATGAGATTTGTTCTGATCGTGGCGTTGATCTTTCAACAGCTAATCCCAGCCCAAGCGTTGCCCCCGACTCCGGCTAGCAAGCAGACTCCTGGAAGTCCCGGGTCGAGCCAGGATCCCTTGGCCCAGCAGCCGCCGGGAACTCCCACGCCCAGCGGCACTGATGCCGCGGCCGGCAACCCGGCGCCGTCTTCCACCCTTCAGCATGTAGCGAACGACAAAGCCCAGGCGAAAGATCAACGCGCTAACATCGTGCCTCGTTCATCGTTCCTGGATTTTGTAGCGCCGTATCGCCGGCCAAGTGCTCCTCCTCTGAAGCTCAGCCCAGCCGACCGCGCACGTTCACTGATCCGGAACGGCATTATTTATCTTTCTTTATACGATGCGATTGCGCTTGCGATCGAAAATAATCTCGATGTCGAAGTAGCCCGGTACAATCTTTCGATTTCCGGCACCGAGACGCTGCGCGCGAGCGGAGGCGGCGACCTGCGCGGCATCGATTACTCGGTTGCGGAAAGTCCGACCGGTGTCGGTGGGCCAGGCAGCCCTCTGCTGAACAGTGCTGCCTCATCCGTCACGCCGAGTACTCCCACCATCAACGACCTGACCTCCCTCAATGAACTTACGGAAACACAAACGGATCTTTCCGTTCAAGGCGCCTCCGGATTCGCTGCGGGTCCGACATTACCTACTTTCCAGCCAACGTTTGTCGGACAGAACACCTGGTTCCAGCGCTCCAACAGCACCTTGCTCAGCGCTGCAACGCAAGCATTGCCACAGCCCGGAACCTTAAATTTTGTCACTGCTAACTACGCTCTTGTTCAGGGGTTCAGTTACGGTACCCAGGTCGAAGTAGACCTGAATAACGCAGCTCCCGTCTTGTACGGCGGCAACTCTCAATACAATCCGTTCGCAACGCCCAACACTTCTTTGACAGTGAGCCAGCCGCTTTTTCGGGGTTTAGGAAGGAGCGTGAATCTTCGCTATATCCGTATAGCAAATATAAATCAGAAGATCTCGCGTCTTCTTTTTTATCAGCAGTTGATCAGCACCGTCTATGGCGTGGCGCGGCTCTACTTCGACTTGGTCAGTCTGAACGAAAATGCACAGGTGAAGCGCGAAACGCTTGCTGCAGCGCGGAAGCTCTACGAGGACAATGCGGCCCAGGTGGAGCAGGGAACGCTTGCCCCGCTGGAATTGACTCGCGCACGTTCGCTAGTCACCTCGAGCGAACTCGATCTCATTCAATCCGAGGGCTTGGTGCGGCAGGAAGAAGTGATTGTGAAAACACAACTCGCGCGCCGCGGTACGGCTGATCCGATCCTTGCCAATCTCCGAATCGTTCCCACCGATCCCATCTCCATCCCGGCGAGCGATGATTTGAGACCGATTGACCGAATGATCACCGCGGCACTGAGCAGCCGGCCAGATCTGATCCAGGCTTCTCTCCAGGTAGAAAGCGGGCAAATCGCCTTGGAGGCGTCCAAAAATGCCACGCTTCCCGAACTCGACCTGATCGGCAACATTCAGACACGTGGGAGCACGGAGGTTCCCTTCACGACATTGGGGACCCCTGGTACCGGTCTAATAACAGCGCCAACCGATCTGGGCGTAGCCGGATTGAGAACCTCACGCATATACCAAGCCGGTATACAACTGAATCTGCCGCTCAAAAACCACGTGGCGCAAGCGGACGCAGCCCGAGATCTTCTTCAACTCCGCCAGGCGGAAGCCAAAACTCAATTGCTCGCTAATCAAGTTAGAGAGCAGATAGAAAGCTCGGTGATAGCACTGCAAACCGCGCGTTCTGCTCTGGCAGCAGCAATACAGAGCAGAGAGTATCAACAGCAACTCGTCGACGCCGAAAAGGACAAGCTGTCCGTCGGCGCCTCTACGAATTTCCTGGTGATTCAGCAGGAGAGTTTTCTCGCTCAGGCACGGTCAACCGAGGTGGCCGCGCGGAGCGTGTGGATCAAAGCACGCGTAGCTCTAGACAGGGCAACCGGAGACTTGCTCGAACGGAATGGAATAACTTACGATGATTCGCTCGCGGGTGACCTGCCCGCCGCCGCGCCAGGTCACCCTTGAAACTTCACTAATTACATCGCGTGAATCAACGGTAGAGCTACCAAGTGTTCGGAAAGGAACCAAACCTGCGCTTCGTTCGTGCGGATAACTTGGCTCACTAACAGATCGTTAGTACCGTCGTCACCGGCCTGATCAGCCGTCTTGGCGAATTCATGGCTCTCTTTCAGAATCAACTCGTGAGCTTCGAGCAGCCTCGAAAGCTGTACTGGGACCTCTTCGCGGCCGATCGGCGGACGTTCCACGCGGGTCTGCTCTGCGACATCCTGGGGCATCGCCAGCGAAACGCCGCCTAAGGCCTGAATACGTTCCGCAAGGTCGTCCACCAGTTCTACTTGCTTTTCGTAGTGTGCGTCGAAAAGCAGATGAAGCTGATAAAAGGTGGCGCCGGAAAGCTGCCAGTGATGCTTTTTATACATATCTCGAAGCATGATGGTATCGGCAAGCACCTGGTTGAGATTACGAGTGCTCTCGAGACGAACATCCTCCTCCAGTCCGGCCGGGATGTTGACCACTGTTCCAAAGTCTTGAATCACTTTGGCTCGCTGCCCGAGAACGGGAGCCGCTGGCTTGACGCCGTTTTGGTGGGTCGCTTTGTGCTCCTGAGTTTCGATTTTGGTTTTCGACATGGCTGATCAGTGAATGCATTCTCAAGCCACGCCAGAACCGGAAAAAGAGCGGAACCCAAACTTACTTGATTTCCAAAATCTCTTTTTCTTTTGCCTTCGCCATGGTGTCGATTTTACCGATCTGGGAATCCGTCAATTTCTGGATGGCATCGTGGGCCTGGCGTTGTTCGTCCTCGCTGATCACCTTGTCTTTGAGCAGCTTCTTGAGCTCTTCGTTGGCATCCCTGCGCACATTGCGCATCCCGACGCGCCGCTCCTCGGCTATGTGGCTCAACTTCTTGGCGAGATCCCGGCGCCGTTCTGCGGTAAGTGGAGGAACGGGGATGCGAATTAGCTTACCGTCGTTTGAAGGATTAAAGCCCAGGTCCGCATTGCGGATCGCTTTCTCAATTGGCCCGATCGTGGAAGCATCCCACGGCTGTACGGTGATCATGGCCGGCTCGGGGACGTGCAACTGCGCCACTTGAGTGAGCGGCACAGGAGAGCCATAATAATCGACTCGCACGCTGTCAAGAAGGCCTATCGACGCTCGGCCCGTGCGAATGCTCGCCATTTCGTGCTGCAGATCGACTAATACTTTCTCCATTCGCGTGCGGGCTTGCGCTTCCACTTCCTTCACCGTCTTGAAGGTGCTGCTCGGAGGGGCTGTTTGTTCTTGTTTCATAGAGATTTGCCTATCGGACTGCCGGCGCTTCGGGCTAGCGGATAGTTGTCCCGATCGGCTCGCCCATCGCCATTCGCATTATATTGCCAGGAGTTCGGAGATCGAACACCGTGATTGGCATCTTATTGTCCCGGCACATCGCAACCGCCGAAGCATCCATCACGCCCAGAGCTTTCGAAAGAACTTCCGTGTAGCTTACCTCGCTGTACTTCACGGCCTCGCTGAACTTCTTTGGATCTTTGTCGTACACTCCATCCACGCTCGTACCTTTAGCGATGATCTCCGCATGAATCTCAAGACCTCGCAGCGTTGCTGCGGTATCTGTCGAGAAATACGGATTTGAAGTACCGGCCGCGAAGATAACCGCGCGACCCTTCTCGAGATGGCGGATGGCGCGCCTCCGGATATAGGGCTCCGCCACCTGGTGCATCTGTATCGCGGTCATCACCCGCGTTGGAATTCCTTGCTGCTCGAGCGCATCCTGGAATGCCAGTGCGTTGATTACGGTCGCCAGCATCCCCATGTGGTCTCCCGTAACCCGATCCATCTGGTGAGAGGCTGCGGCAACACCACGAAAGATGTTGCCGCCCCCCAACACCAAACCCACTTGTACGCCTGCTCGCGCTACTTCGGCCACCTCACACGCTAAGGCCCTGACTCGGTCGGGATCCAACCCGAACGACAACGGCCCTGCCAGTGCTTCCCCGCTCACTTTCAGGAGTATTCGTCCGTACTGTGCCATCGATGTAAATTGTCCCGGCACATTGCATCCGGGCGCTTCTCCGATCTGTAGAGGAGATTATGCGGTAACGGGCAGCGGACTTTGTTCTACGCCGGGTGCATCCAGCGCATCGCCAACCTTGTACCGCACGAAGCGGCTAACCGTTATGGTCTCGCCCAGCTTCGATCCAGCAGCGCGAATCAAGTCGCCCACCGAGATGGTGTTTTCACGAATGAAAGGCTGCTCGAGCAGACAGGATTCTTCGTAGAACTTGCTCATTCGCCCTTCCGCTATTTTGTCTACCATCTTCTCCGGCTTGCCTTCGTTCAAAGCGCGTTCACGCTGAATTGCACGCTCCTTTTCGAGCAAACTTGCTGGAACATCTTCCTTGTTCACGAACTGTGGATTGGCCGCTGCTATTTGCATCGCAAGATCGCGCGCCAGTATCTTGAACTCGTCCTTGTTAACGGTCGCGGCCGATTTGGTCCGGATCTCGAGCAGTACTCCTATTTGCGCGCCCGTGTGTATGTAGTGACCTATTAGACCGTCGCCCTCGAGCTCATAGGTAACGAATCGCGAGATATTGATGTTCTCGCCGAGCTTGGCGATCTTGGCTTTCACCAGGTCCGAGATCGTGCTGCTTTGATCCTTTAGGAACTTCTGTTCATACAGCGCCTCGTGCGCTTTGAAGTTCGCGCGTTCCGCTTCCGCCACTTCTTCGGCTCGGACATACTTCGGCTTGCTCTCCGCAATGTGCGCTGCTATGTCCGCCGCGAGGGTCTGGAAATCCTCGGTGCGAGCCACAAAATCGGACTCACAATTGATCTCGACCAACACGCCAAGCGTGCCGTTATTACCGATGAACGCGCTCACCAGCCCCTGCTTGGTGGAGCGCGACTCTTTCTTGCTGGCTCCGGCGATACCGCGCTTGCGAAGGACGACTTCAGCTTCTGTCAAATCGCCATTCGTCTCTTGCAGAGCCTTCTTGCACTCCATCATCCCCGCGCCGGTTCGCTCCCGGAGTTGCTTTACTAACTGTGCGCTAATCTCAGCCATTCAATCCTTCTTTACTACACTCTCTTTACACAAGTAAGGCGACCGCACTTGAATGACCGGTCGCCTGAACTCCTACGGAACGCTATCTGCTTTAATGCTCGCGAACCGTGCTGGTTACTGCTTCCTCAGGAGCCTCGCTGCCTGGACCCTTGCGGGGCGTGTTCTGGTCACCGGCTTCATCGGTCACACTCTCGCCTCCGGAGTCGCCGCTGCTCTTACCTGCATTCAAGCTCTCCGACATCAACTGCTCGGCGTACTTCGGATCGAGATATTGCGTGTACTCATCCGGAGTATGCTCGGAGGCGGCCTCGTCCTCACCTTCGCTGACGATCTTTTCGGCGGCGAATTCATGTTCGGCCGTCAGGGATCGTCCTTCGACCACCGCATCGGCGATCTTGGTCGTGAACAACCGGATAGCGCGTAGAGCGTCATCGTTGCCCGGAATCACGTAGTCTACTTCGTCTGGATCGCAATTTGTATCCACTACGGCGACTACTGGAATGCCGAGGCGACGCGCCTCCTTTACCGCGATGGCTTCCTTGTTCGAATCGATCACGAAAAGCATATCCGGCAGGCCGTTCATGTCTTTGATGCCGGCGAGATTCTGCTGCAGATGTTTGCGCTCGCGTTCCAGTCGGCCGACTTCTTTCTTCGCCCGGCCTTCGTACGCGTTTTCGGACGCCATCGAATCCAATTCCTTCAAGCGCTTGATCGATCGCTGCACAGTGGCAATGTTCGTCAGCAGTCCACCGAGCCAGCGTTGATTGACATAAAACTGACCGGAGCGTGTGGCCTCTTCCGCGACCGCTTCCTGTGCCTGACGCTTGGTTCCTACAAACAAAACAGTCTTGCCCTGCGCCGCCATTTCACCCACATAGCGCATTGCATCTTTGAACAGTTTCAGCGTCTTCTGCAGATCTACGATGTAGATTCCGTTACGTTCGCCAAAGATGTATTCCTTCATCTTTGGATTCCAGCGCTTGGTCTGGTGCCCGAAGTGAACGCCGGCTTCGAGCAATTCCTTCATCGAAATAGATGGCAACCTGCCTCCTTCTTATCTGAATACGGACGGCAGCCTCAACGGAAGCACGCCACCCAAAGCGGAATTTGCGTGAACGGAGGAGGTCCGGTTAAGCGATGCATGGCCGCCAACCACGCTTCGCGTTGTTGCTGGTGAAACGAAAGGGTACCTAGCGTTTTGAGAACTGGAAGCGCTTGCGCGCGCCCTTCTGGCCGTACTTCTTCCGCTCATGTTCGCGCGCGTCGCGCGTCATAAATCCGAGCTGCTTGAGCTTTCCACGCAGTTCGGAGTTGAATTCAATCAGGGCACGGGCAATTCCAAGGCGCGCCGCCCCGGCTTGTCCAGTCACCCCACCACCTTTGGCCAGGATCATGATGTCGAACCGGTCCGCTAATTCCGCAGCCAGTAGTGGCTGCCTTACGTATGCTCGCGCGGACTCGTTCACAAAATAGTTTTCGAAGGGGCGGTGATTAATCGTAATCTGGCCCTTTCCCGGTCGCAGGAACACTCGGGCCGTCGCTGTTTTCCGCCGCCCCGTTCCCAACTGCTGCACTAACTTCGCTGGCATCCTTTTACCGAACAAACCGGGCTTCCATCACCCGGCACGCTGATTCCTTTCCTTCTCCTTATACCGACAGAGGCGCGGGCTTCTGTGCCTGATGGGGATGATGCTCGCCTGCATACACGTTCAACTTGCGGTACATCTGTTTCCCCAGCTTCGTCTTCGGAAGCATTCCAGAGATCGCAAGTTCGAGCATCCTCTCGGGACGACTCTGGCGCATCTTCTGGGCGCCAGTTTCGATCAGACCGCCCGGATAACCGGTGTGGCGCCGATACACCTTTTGTCCTTCTTTTGCACCGGTCAGCTTCACCTTAGCGGCGTTGATGATTACCACGTGATCGCCCGTGTCGAGAGACGGCACCCAATTCGTTTTATGCTTGCCCATCAAGAGCATAGCAGCACGGCTGGCTACGCGGCCGAGAACAGCATTGTTCGCGTCAATCACGTGCCACGCACGGTTGATCTCGTGCTTGGACGGAAACTCAGTACGCATGGACAGACTTATACTCTCCGCTCGAAAACTCGAACAATTTAGTCTACCGAATCTGCAACTTAGGTGTCAATTTGGCGGCCCAGGTGCAGGCGCGAGTCCCGCTAGGTAGTATCGGCGTCAACGCGCGCCGTGAGCCGCGCAACATTGATCGTAAATCTCCCGGGCCGTTTTTCTAACGCTTTGATAGGTACTCGGCTGCCTATTGTGCGGATGATTTGCACTCTGCCGGAGGAAAGAGCCGGTAATCATACTGACACGCAAATGGGAGGTAATCCATGAAGAAAAGAACACTTGTTGATGAAGTTCTTTCGCAGGCTCCGAATCGCAGGAGAATACTGACCAAAATGGCGGCTGCGGCAACAATCGCCGGCAGCGCAGTTCGACTTAAAGGTGATCCGTCAAATCCGACCCCGGAAGAAGTGGTACAGTTCGCTCTCAATCTGGAGTATCTTGAGGCTGAGTTTTACTCAATCGCAACCACCGGGAAGACCCTTCAAGAGAGAGGCTACGAGATCTGGGGCGTCGGAGAACCCGGTAACGCGCCCGGTCCGACTTATATGCGTTTCGGCCGTGTCGATTTCCGAGATCGTCGATCGCATCTTGAACATGTTGCCTATGATCTTGCAGCTGACGAATCGGCCATGTGCAGGTCTTAAGGCAGGCACTGGAACAACGGAATTGCTCCCATCGCCAAGCCGGCTCTGAATCTGGACGCGCTGGCTCCGAAGGGGGCTTCGCTTGAGAACGAATGCACCTTTCTGGTACTCTCCCGGATTTTCGAAGATGTTGGCGAGAGCGCTTACTGCGGCGGAGCACCATTCCTCTCGAACACTCCTTATCTCAGAACCGCAGCTCGCATCACTGCAATCTAGGGCGAACACGTCTCCAATGTGCGTTTACAGATCGCGCTTCGGGAGATTCCCACATTCCGCCTGGACGGAGCCGACGCGTTACCCCCCTCCGGCAACAATTACTTTTCGACAAACCTCGCGAACCGCTTGCCGGCTTTCAGGACCTCGGGCGGGGTCTTATACCTTGCATACGGCAATAAGGCGGGTGTGACGTCTGGCGGATTCTTCCCGAAGGGCGCCAACGGTGCGTTGAGAACTTCCAGCCGTCCCGCGACGGCCGCCAATCTTCAAACGTAACGAACCAAGAGCCACGCTGTGTCACGTTCCGCGCCTCCACCGGGCATCGCAATCCGGCGTCAGGGTTGAGGCGCGCGCAGAGTTGAACAGGCGATCGGTTTGATCTTTTCGGTTGCCTCGCCCGAATAAGCCATCATACGGACATGACACCTAAACCGATTTGGGACCACTTGAACGTTGAGCTGCTTTTAACCCAGTTCGTCGACTGGTTGCCATCTCTCTTTGCAGCGGCCCTAATCTTTCTCTTCTTCTGGCTTCTGTTCCGGTTGACACGCTCGGCGTTCCGTCATCTCCTGGCACGAACTGGTTTTGAGGCCGCGCTCATCGGAATGCTCGTGAATGTGTACCGTTTTGTGCTGCTTGCGCTGGGCATTGTTATGGCGGCTAGTCAGCTCGGTATCAATGTGGGTGCTGCTTTAGCAGGATTGGGAGTCGTCGGCCTGACCATCGGCTTTGCCGCCAAGGACTCGTTGAGTAACGTAATGGCCGGGTTCCTGATTTTCTGGGACAAGCCCTTTCATGTGGGCGAGTGGGTCACGCTCGGCGAACACTACGGCAAGATCGCCGAGATTACGATGCGGACAACTCGCGTACAAACTCGCGATAACCGCTGGGTTATCATCCCGAACGCCAGCGTAATTGACCAGGTCCTCGTGAACCATTCAACTAATGGAGCTACTCGATTGCAGATTCCAGTTGGCGTCGGATATTCGGATGATATTCCGAAAGCGCGACGCGCCATTCTGGACGCGATGCGTGAGGTCGACAAGGTCTTGGAATCGCCCGCCCCGGCCGTCGTTGTAAACGATTTGGGAGCGTCCAGCGTGGACTTGCTGGTATTCGTCTGGATCCAGAACGCCGAAGACGAGAAGCCCATCTTCTTCGCGGTAGTAGAAAGGGTTAAAGCTGCTCTGGATCAAGCGGGCGTCTCGATTCCAGCTCCCCAACTCGATCTCTCGGTCAGGTCCATCGAACCAAAACTGCTGCAAATGGCCGCCAAAGAGTTCGTTCACGTCAACGGCCAATAGTTGAACCCTATCAGACTCCCTCGCATCAGTTAGACAGTTGTCGAAACATCAAATCGTCAACTCGATAGGAGAGAGACATGAGTAGCCTCAAAAACAAGGTAGCCGTCGTTACAGGTGCGTCAAAAGGCATTGGCGCCGGAATTGCAAAAGAGCTCGCCGCGCGCGGTGCATCGGTTGTAGTTAACTACGCATCCAGCAGAGCAGGTGCAGAAAAAGTGGTCGCCGAAATCACAAAAGATGGCGGCAAGGCAGTCGCTATCGGCGGAAACGTGGCGAAACCCGCCGAGATCGACACGCTGTTTGCCGAGACGAAGAAGGTCTATGGAAAGGTCGACATCCTGGTTAACAACGCCGGAGTCTACGCTTTCTCCCCGCTGGAGAGCATCACAAGCGAAAGTATCTCGTCTCTCTTCGACGTCAACGTGGGTGGCCTGCTTTTATCTACCAAAGCCGCCGTGCCCCTATTCCCTGCAGAAGGAGGAAGTATCATCAACATCGGCTCGGTCGTGAGCGACCAGACGCCGCCAGCCTCAGCCGTCTACAGTGGAACCAAAGGCGCGGTGGATGCGATCACGCGCGTCCTCGCTAGGGAATTAGGGCCGAAGCGGATTCGGGTGAATGCCGTCAACCCTGGGCCGGTTGTCACGGAAGGCTTCAAGTCTGCCGGTTTCGAGGGTAGTGAGTTCGAGAAAAAGATGGTTCAGAACACGCCCCTCGGTCGAGTCGGTGCGCCCGAGGATATCGCCGGAGTCGTGGGCTTCCTCGCCTCGGACGACGCGCACTGGGTCACCGGATCTTTGATTCAAGTGGCGGGCGGGATGCGCTGAAGCGCATCTCTGGCAACCCATCACCTGGAATTCAATCTACTTGTCGTTGACATCCGTTCCGGCCGCCCGGTCGGACTTCTTGATGGCGTCTTTGACGTTTCCGACGGCTTGTTTTACGGTGCCTTTCGCTTCGTCTAGGACGCCTTCACCCTGCAAGCCTGGATCATCGGTTGCGTTGCCGACCGCCTGCTTTGCCTTGCCTTTCAGTTCATCTACTTTGCCGCTGATCTGTTCTTTTTCCATGTTGTATACCTTGCGTTGAATTGGATTCTCCTGCGGAGAAAGTGTTACGTATGAATACCGGGCGCTCTGTGTATAGCCGGCTCAGCCTTGGGTTCGCAGCTCGGAATGGAGTTTAAGCGCGCCAAGCGCCCTTTGCTAAACCTGTAAAGGTGCTCCAGACGTTTCCCGGAATTCTCTGCACATCCTCGAGCACCTGCTGCATCGCTGATAGGAAGTAATCTACGTCCTCCTTCGAAATAATCAAGGGCGGTAAGAACTTGATCACCTCCGTGTGGTATCCGGCTACCTGGGTCAGAATTCGATGACGGTGCAGTAGCGGCATGATCAGCATTTGGCTAAAGACGCCGAAATTCAGAGTGTGCAACGTATCCCAAGCAGCCTTTAGCTTCAGCGATTGCTCGGGACGTTTGAAGTCGATGCCGAACATCAGCCCGCGCCCTCGCACTTCCGACACGAACGGGCAAGCCCGGCCCAAATTTGTCAACTGCTCTATGGCGTAAGCGCCCAGCAGCTCCGCATTCTTCACCAGGCCGTCTTCTTCCATCACTTGCAGTGTTCCGAGCGCCGCTGCCATCGCGAGATCGTTTTGACCGAACGTGTTCGAGTGCACCACGCAGCGTTCCATCGTGTTGAACACGCTGTCCATGATGCCTGCCTTGGTTATTACCGCCCCGACCGGAACGTACCCGCCGGAAAGCGCTTTTGCAACGCAAAGGATGTCCGGCTCTACTTCCGGCCAGTGCTGGTAGGCGAACCACTTGCCGGTGCGTCCGAGCCCGCACTGTACTTCATCGATGATCAGCAACGCGCCGGCACGCCCGCAAAGCCTCTGCGCTTCCGCGAGATATCCGTCCGCGACAACCTCGCAGCTTTTGCCCTGAACCGGCTCTACGATGAATGCCGCGACGTCTTTACGGTGTAGCGCCTGTTCGAGCGACGTCAGATCGTTGAAAGCGACGGCCGCCGTTCCCGGCATCAAATCCCCGAATCGTTCGCGAAAGAAATCGGCGCCGTTTAGCGAAAGCGAGCCGGTCGTCAAGCCGTGAAAAGCATGATCGCAGTACAGAATTCGATTCTTTCCTGTGAAACAACGTGCGAATTTGATCGCGGTCTCAACCGTCTCAGTGCCCGAATTGCAGAAAAATACCCGCGAAAGATCCTGCCCTTTTGTCGCGCCGGTATGATGAGTAAGCTTCTCGGCGACCAGGCCGGCTAACAGCGAGCAATCCATACGGACCAGGTTTGGCATGTCCCGCGATAGCACTTGCTCGAGAATCGTTCGCACTCTTGGATGATTCCGCCCAAGCGCAAAAACACCCCAGCCGGTCAGCATGTCTAAATAGCGGCGGCCTTCGGGATCGAATAGATAACATCCCTCACCCCGCACGTACTCTTTATCGAAGCCGATTGTGCGAAGCATCTTCACGAACGCTGGATTTACGTGCCGCTCGTGAAGTTCATACTGCCGCCCCTGCTGACGGTCCAGCCAAGCCAGAAAATCCGTTGCCGACCGAGGCTCCGCTTCGATATGGTTCGCTGTTTCGTCGACAGGGATTCTGGCCTTGATCAAACCCACAAGATTGTCCCCTGAAATGTCGCAACTGATAGAAGCAGCATCACTAAACGATTGTGGCATGCGATGCCGGGGCGTAACATCCGGCAGTCCCCTCGCATCCTGAATGTGAATGAGAAATGCAGATGTCGCCGGAAGAGCGGTCCGTGTCGCAAGCAAAGCGTGTGCGTGCATACAATGAGTCGCGTTCGGCTCGGAAGAAGCCTCGCGCTCCTGCTTCTGGTGCTTCTCATGGAACGCAGCGCTTGGAGCCAGGATGAAAACAATGTTCCCGATCCATACCAGCCTCAAACTGAAGGCGCGAAGAATGACTCAGGTATCAACTGGGGCCCGCTTCTTTCGCAATCCTTCTTCTTCGCAAGTGTCGAGAACGGTTTTCGTATAGCGACCCAGGACTATACCAGGCGCGCTCTCCGTGGCAAGTTGGTCGACGATTGGGCCCGGTCCATTAGCAGTCTCCATGGCTGGGCCGATGGCGATCCCTTCCTCATCAACTATGTTGGCCACCCTATGCAAGGGGCTGTCAGCGGCTTCATCTTCGTCCAGAACGATCCAAAGTACCGCGCCGCCCAGTTCGGCCGCAACCGCGAATATTGGAAAAGTCGCATGCGGGCTACACTGTTCTCTTTCGCCTTCAGCGAGCAGTTCGAAATTGGTCCTTACAGCGAGGCCTCTCTCGGCAACACTCAAGCGTATTACCCCCAACAGGGCTTTGTAGACCACGTCATTACACCTGCAGTCGGGCTCGTCTGGATGATAGGAGAAGATTCCGTCGACAAGTACATCGTCCAGCGATTCGAAAGCCGGACCGAGAACAGATACCTGCAAATGTTGATCAGAGCAGGCCTGAATCCGAGCCGTTCCATGGCTAATGCCATGCGTCTCGAAGTGCCTTGGCATCGCGACAACCGTCCCGGATTATTTCGGCACAACAACGGGCCGCTGCTTGCCGCCAACCGCATGATCGCTTCGGATTCCGATGTTGTCACCGGAGGATCAGATTCTAATCCCTCAGTTGCATCGGCCGTCGCCAACCCGAAACTGAGCGACCTTTCACCCGGCCTTGTTCCCACTCTTGAACTGTCAACCAGCTACAGCTATTTCCAACTCGCTGCCGGTAAAGCCGGCTCTCTCTCATGCAACGGAGGTGGAGCCACGGCGACCTATAATCTGAACCACTGGGTCGGCATTACCGCCGATGTAGGCGGCTGCAAGATGGTGTTGCCCGGCCATAATCTTTCCGGCGATTCCATTACGTATCTGCTCGGCCCTCGGTTTGCGCTGCGGCAATCCAATCGCTGGGTTCCGTTCGTGCAATTCCTCGTAGGTGGGAATACACTGGCCATCGAGCAGTATTATCCAGATCGCAAACCCGCTGACTTACCCAGGATTCCCGCGGGCCAACCGGATCCCTATCGCTCGCTCTATACGACTCAGGACCAGACCAACGCCTTTGCAATTGAGCTCGGCGGCGGTTTGGATTACGTTATCAATCGCGCCTTCGCGCTCCATACCATTGACATCGAGGACGTGCATACTTGGGCCCGCAGCTTGAACGGCACGCACTATCCCAATAATCTCCGCGTCTCGACCGGCGTATCACTACGCTTCGGCAACTGGTAGTCTTCCGTTCATTTGGATTCTGGTTCGAAGGACGTCATCGAATCAAGCGCTTCATAGCGTGCACGCTCCTGGTCCGGGCCGGCGTGCGGTTCGGTGCTGAGGTGCATGATCTGGTAACCATTTTCTTTGATATAAGCTGGCCACTTAACGAGGTCGTCTCCGTTTGGATTGCCGCTCTTCGCGAAGTTACTCCAGTAAGTCGCCATGATGTCAGACAGCTTTCGGTCCTCGGCTCGCCACGGCAGATGTTTCGATGCCAAAGCCTCGAAGACAAACTCTATCTCTGCAGAATGGTAAGCTCCTCGCGAGACTGATTCAGGATCGGCCGGATCGGCAGGAGGCGCATCCTCGAACCGGTATCGATAGACCGGCGAACCCCCCGTCGCACTCTGCATTTCGATCCATTTCCACGTCGAGTAACCGATGAACTGGTCCCCTGAAAGCTCCTGCGCCGCTTGTTTTGCTTGTTGATCGTTCGAAGCCGGATACGCGCGTAAGATCACATCGGCCTTGTCACCATACTTGGCATGGATCCGCGCGACGTAGTTCTGTAGTGTCGGCTTCTCCTTGCCGAAAATATTCTTATAGCTGCCCTCATCCGCGTTCCAGCCGGCCAGCAAAGAGACGTGCCGCTGCTTGCCCGCCGCATAGATCGAATAAACATCTTCGGGCAGGAAGTAGCCATCAATATTCGGCACGAAACGCAATTCCTTTTGCCGCGTCGCCTGTTCTAAAAGTTCATTTGCTGATTTCGCACGTAGCGCCGTTAGCGTCGGAGCTCCGATCGTCTCGGCAAACTTCTTGTCCGCTTCCTCAGACTGCTTCAGCGTTTTTGCCTGGATCGTTCTTCCGAAGAACGCACCGCTTTCCCCAATCGCGTGTTCGAACAAACCCTGCGTGAGCGGCGATGCCATCAGCGCACTTACCGAAAATGACCCCGCCGACTCTCCGAATATCGTCACATTGCTTGCGTCACCACCGAACGCGCCTATATTCTTCTGCACCCATTCGAGAGCTGCTACCTGATCGAGCAGGCCGTAGTTGCCCGCCGAGTCATGGCCGGATTCTTTGGCAAGTTCCGGATGCGCAAAGAACCCGAAAATTCCGAGACGGTAATTGAGGCTAACCACGACCACTCCCTTTTCCGCGAGATGTTTGCCATCCTGCCTCGGCTCCGATGCGGCTCCCGCCGTGAAGCCACCGCCGTAGATCCAGACCATCACTGGCAACTTCGCCCGGGCCTCTGCCGCGGGTGTCCAGACATTCAGATACAGGCAGTCCTCGCTCGGCCCGCTATCCCGGAACACCATGTCCGAGTAAATGCGAGCTTGCATGCAGCGCGCGCCAAATGCGGTCGCGTTGCGAACTCCGTCCCAGTTGGGCGGCGGCTGTGGCGCTTTCCACCGGAGCTCTCCCACGGGAGGTGCGGCAAAAGGGATGCCTTCGAAAATCCGCACCTTGGAATCGGCGCTTCTTGTGCCCTCAACCGGCCCGTTCGCCGTCTGCACCGGACTGGCTCCAAAGACGCTCGCCGCCGAAGCTGCCAAGGCGACCACTATCGCCGTATGCACTCTGCTCTGTCTAATCATCTTGTTGTGTCGCGCGCGGGCGACCAACAATACTTTACATCCCGTCCCTTCCGGCATGATGGGCGCGTCCTGTCGCGGACGGCTTTCCTCCCGCCAGCAATTCTTCAATGCGCTGGCCGATCACCTCGGGCTTCATCGACTCAGCATCGCCCGTTCTCGGCGTCTGATAGTGGATATTCCCATTCCGGTCAATCAACGTCAGCTGCGGCACAAGCGGCCGGTCCGTGAATCCCATATAGGCCATCATCTGCTCGAGCGTCGTCCAGCCTACCGGAAACCCGACGTGATAATCCTTCGCAAAATTCTCCACTAGCAGATCCGCATTCGGATCTATCGCCACATCGAGCGCTTGGAACCCGCGGCTTCCATATCGCCCCTGCATTTGAGTCATCACATGTGACGCTGCTTGGCAATGTGGGCAAGTCGTCAATACGAATTCGAGCGCCACTACCTTGCCCCGGTACTGAGTCAGCAGCTTCTGTCCTTGACCAGGTATCGAAAAGGCCAGCTCCGGCGATTTCTTAATTGTTAGTTGCCCTTGAGCCACGCTCGCCGGGATCAACCCTGCGAGTACAAGAATGCTGCTTAATGTTTTCATTCAGATCTCCTCGTCAATTTGCCTTACAGGATTGTCTATTCGCTGCAGGAATGCTGGTCGCTGTCGCGCCTTTGTTTTGAATCGGAATCTGCCTGAGAAACTGGTGGCGGGCAAGGGCGCGCGACAACTTGCTGTCTCCCGCTGGAAACGCATTGCTGGCAGTATCCTCCGGCGATTGGCAGAAGTGTCATCAGGAAACTGGCTCCGAAGAATAAGCAACGCCCAACCCGAGATAGAGGCGCGCCCGCCGGCGACGCGAGAATGAGATCCAACCGCGTTTTCAGATCAGATCCGGTCATTGCGCTCACTCCAGCCAGCCGATCGAAACACCGCAATCTGCATACCTTCAGGATGCCCGCTACGTAGACCTCAGGTGTCGTTCCACAACGCACCACTATTTCGTCGCACGCTCGTTCCCGTTCCGCTACCAGCCGCCTTTCCACCAACCAAAGCAGAGGATGAAACCAAAAGATGCAGAGCAAAAAGTGAACGAATGCGCCGGTCAGATTGTCGCGCCGGCGTGCGTGTGCAAGCTCATGCAATAGAATTGCCTCGAACTCGGAATCCGATAGTTCGTTCTTTAGTCCCGGTGGGAGCGTAATTGTGGAATGGCAGATTCCAAGCAAACTCGGCTCTCTTTCGCGCTCTGATCGAAGCAACCGAACCGCTTCGGTGATGCCGAGTTTCCGTCGCGCCCGCAATAAAGCCTCGCGTTCTGATTCGCTCGAAGCTTCCAATCCTCTGTAACATTCGCGCAGACGTAATGCCCATGCACCTGACATCGCTGCTGCTCCGGCAATCCAGATGATAAAGAAGGTCGCGGAAGCAGCGGTTGCTTCTTTGGTATCGATATTTGCTGGGAACCAACCGGATAGCGTGCTTAGAAGCTGGGAGAAATTGGTCGCCAGTGTGGCGATCGCCGCAGAGGCCGGCACCAGAAAAGCTACGCGCGCTCCGGCCGCGACCAGCAGCACTGTCGGCATGCCAAACTTTGCGATTCCCATCAACCACAGCGAGTACCGCGCGGCTGCCCGCTGCTGCTTCAAACAACACGCCAAGCCGCCCATTAAGAGGCAGAACAGCGTCGAATCGATCAGATGCCGCGAAATTATCGCAATCACTCCGCTTTCTCCATCGTCGCCAGTCGCCTCTCCAGATCTTTGACATCCGCCAGCGTCAGTTTCCCGGTTTCAATCAAATGTGAGACTACCGGAGCAGCCGAGCCGCCGAAAAGGCTCAATAGATCGCCGATGAGCCGCCGATGAACCGCCTTCCGCGATACCGTCGCCTCGAAAACGTGCGCGTTACCGATCTTCTTGACCCGCCGCACTGCGCCTTTTTCCTCCAGCCGGTAGATCATCGTTTGAACCGTCGTGTAAGCGGGCCTGTCTTTCTCGGGAAGACTCTCTTGAATCTCTCGCACCGCCGAGGGTCCCATCGCCCACAGCTTCTCGAGCAGTTGAAGTTCAAACCGGCTGATTTTGGTCGCGCTCATTGCCTACCCTTGTGGTCTACTCTACTACTCTAGTAGGAGCTATGCAAGATGTTTCTTAGCCGTCTGTCGGCGCCGGCCGGCGACCGTCCTGCCTGAGAACTGAGGCCTGTCAAAAGGCTATTTCCTACTCGTATCTCAACGCTATGACCGGATCAACCAGCGCCGCCTTCATTGCCGGGCCCCAGGTTGCCAGCAGCGCCGGCCCCGCAAGTGTCACGGCCACTATCACAAACACGGAGATATCGTGCGGCTTCACGCCATAGAGCATGCCGGCCATGAAACGTGTGAGCCCGATCGCCGCGGCCGACCCGGCAACTATGCCTGCCAGCGCAGTCCCTAATCCTTGCCACACCACCATTCGGATCACTTGCTTCCGCTGTGCACCGAGCGCTATTCGAACTCCGATCTCCTGTGTACGTTGGGTAACCGCATAGGAGATTACGCCGTAGACCCCTGTTATGGCCAGTAACAATGCGACCGCAGCAAAGCTTTCCAACAGAAACAGGTTCAGACGTCGCGGAGCGATTGAATCGCTGAGCGCCCGTTCCAGGGTCATTAGTTCCAGGATTGGAGCCGAACGGTCGATCCCCGCGATCGCCGTTCGCATTGAACGAGTAGCTGTGCCGGTATCGCCGGTTACACGAATCGCCACATATGGATTGAGTAGAACTGGAAACTGCTTATAAGGCACATATACTTCCGGCATCGGGTCCTGGTCGAGTGCAAACCGTTTGAGGTCGGAGACTACGCCCACGACCGTGCCTCCCGTGGGCCGATGGAAAACTCGGATCGTGTTTCCAATCGGATTACGGTCACCAAACAGTTCCCGAGCGAACGTCTCATTAACCAGCACCACCGCAGCGGGTTCGTCATTCGTCAGCCAGCGCCCTTTGATAAGGCGCATTCCGACGGCACGAAGATATCCCGCTGACGTGGATGTGAACTTCACAGCGCCCATCCGATCGCGAAATGGATTACCCGGTCCGATCATCGTGATGGCACCCGCTTCGAAGCCTGCTGCCTCTGCGCCGGGCGCACTCTCTGTGCGCTGAAGAAGATTCTTGAAATAGACTTCCTTTGCTGTTTTGCTCGTGTACTCTGCGACGGGCAGCGAGATGCGCATCGTCACGATTTTGTCTGGACGAAATCCTGGCGGTCGCTCATTCATGCGCCAGAAGCTCTTCAGCATAAGCCCCGCGCCGATTAGCAGTATGATCGCCAGGGCCATCTCTCCAGCGACCAGCAGCGCCCGCATTCGTAGGCGCGCCGGACTTGCCGACGTGCTTCGGGCTCCTTCCTTGAGCACGTCATTCAGCTTCGCCTTCCATAAGGACAAGATCGGCCCGAATCCAAACAGGATCGCAGCCGAAAGCGACGTCAGCAAACTGACTGCCAATACATCACTGTCAATTCGGCTCTCGGTCAAGCGCGGAATTGTTGTAGAACCTAGCCGGATCACGAAGAAGATTGCTGCCTTAGCGAGACCCAGCCCTGCGACACATCCCAGTAAAGCCAAGAGCAAACTCTCGGTCAGGAACTGTCTGGCCACCCGTGTCCTCCCCGCGCCCACGGCTACACGGATTCCTATCTCACGCTGCCTCGTGGTGGCGCGCGCCAGCAGCAGATTAGCGATATTCACCACGGCAATCAAGAGCACGAGCCCTGCTGCCGCCTGCAGAACCAGAAGCGCAGGCCGGATATCGCCGACCACCTTTTCCTGATACGGTATGGCGCGGAGTTGCGCGGATGCTAGAAACGGCGTATCCGAACGATCGTGCGAGCGAAGGCTGCGTATCTCTGTTTGTGCCTGTTCCACTGAAACGCCGGGTTTCAGCTCTGCCACCACTGAGACCACGCTCATCGGAGACACCATCTTAGGTTCCCGTGATATGACAGGCTCGACTTGCAGCATCGGTATGTACGCTTGCCGTTTTAGGGGACGAGAGCCGCCGTCGACAGGAAACAACCGAAAGTCCTTTTCGAGTACACCGGTCACCGTGGTTGGATGACCGTCCAGATTGACCACCTGCCCGATCACTTTGGGATCCCCGCCGAACCCTTGCTGGAAGAGATCGTACGAAAGGACGACTGTTGCGGATTCCCCTGGTCCGAAAAGCCTCCCCAAGAACGGCCTGGCTCCTGTCAAACTCCAGAAATCGCCGCCAACAGCGGTTGTTTCCTCTTCTGCGGTCCCGCTCGCGGTAACTAATACTCCGCTTCCGTCTGCGAACCCGGCGACTTTTTCGAACGACCGGCCATGACTCCGCCACTTGAGTAAGTCATATTGTCCGACCGGAAAATCCCCCTTGCTGGACTTGTCGTAATCGCTCAGCCAGACCAGCCGCTCTGCATTCGGATAAGGAAGTCGCCGGAGTAGCGCAGCCCGAACCACGCTAAACACGGTCGTATTCAGGCCGATTCCCAGGCAGAGCGTGAGAATTGCTATCGCAGTGAAGGCGGGAGTATGTGCCAACATACGCAAGCCGTAACGGAAATCCTGCAGCAACTGTTCCAGCCAGACAGGACTCCAAACGGCGCGTGTATTTTCCGCAACCAGTCTCCTGTTTCCGAACTTGAGAAGAGCCGCGCGACGGGCTTCGTCCGGCGGCATACCGCGCTCGATGTTGCCCTGAGTCTCGATCTCGATGTGCTGCCGGATCTCTTCTTCGAGATCCCTCAGGTGCCGGCGCTTCATCCTTTGCCGCCCTCGCTCATGGGCCGATACCGCAGCCGTTCCTCAGTAGACATTCTAGGTGAAGAATAATCCCGCTGAGCGAGGATGTCAACCCTGCCTGAGCCGCTTTTGGCCTGTTTAGACCGATCGCCTGCTAACCCACAAACGTCTGCTCATTAGATTGTTGATGTCCGAAAACCGCCAGTCTCCGCGCTTTCTCCACTGCGAAGATGTGCACATGGAGCTGCCTGACCGAGAGACTTGTTACCGTGCTCTGCAGAGCCGCGATCCTCGGTTTGATGGTTTGTTATTCGTTGGCGTAACTTCTACAGGTATTTACTGCCGTCCGGTTTGCCCCGCCCGCACCGCGAAGCTTGAGAACTGCCGGTTTTTTGGCTCCGCAGCAGCGGCACAGGAAGCAGGCTTTCGTCCCTGCCTCCGTTGTCGTCCGGAAACTGCGCCCGATCTCGCTAGCTGGCGCGGAACGTCAAACACGGTTTCGCGGGCTCTTGCGCTGATCGCCGACGGCGCGCTTGACGGAGACGATGCCGGTGTGGACGCGCTCGCAGAACGCCTCGGGATCGGCGAACGCCACCTTCGTCGATTGTTCATTCAGCATTTGGGCGCCGCGCCGATTGCTGTGGCGCAGACGCGCCGTGTCCTCTTCGCCAAACAGCTCATCCACGAAACGAAAATGCCTATAACCGATGTTGCTTTAGCGGCTGGTTTCGGCAGCATTCGGCGCTTCAACGAAATCTTTCTCAAACTCTTTCACCGGCCGCCGAGCGCCTTGCGACGAAAAACCTCGTCGAGTTTGTCGGGCCCGGAGTCCGCCGTAACCCTACGGCTGCGCTATCGTCCACCGTATGACTGGGATTCGATGCTCGGCTTTCTGCGGGCACGAACGATACCCGGCGTCGAGATCATAGAGAAGCAAAGCTATTTCCGCACCGTAGGTATGGATGGGTTCACGGGCCTCGTCCAGGTAACTCATCTTCCGGTGCGGCAGAGCCTGTGCGTTACGATCCGTTTCCCACGCCTTCAATCGCTCCCTGCGATCGTCAGCCGGGTGCGTCGGGTGTTTGATTTGGGAGCGGACATCGAAACTATAGACGCTCACCTGTCTCTCGACCGGCTCTTGGCGCCACTGGTCGCGCAACGTCCTGGTTTACGCGCCCCAGGAGGATGGGACGGTTTTGAATTGGCCGTGAGGGCGATTCTCGGACAGCAGGTGAGTGTCGCGGCCGCCCGTAAACTCGCAGAACAGCTCGTGGTCAACCATGGCGAACGTGTAGCCGGTGACTTCATGAACGATCCCCGTTTGACGCATGTGTTTCCCGACGCCCGGCGTCTTGCTCTGGCGGAATCGATCGGTGTTAGCATGCCTGCTGCCCGTCAATCCGCATTGAAAGAACTTGCGCAAGCCGCGGCAGCAGATCCGAATCTCTTTCGTTCCTTCGGAACCATTGAACAGGCGATCGCCAGATTACGCAAAATCCGTGGCATTGGCGAATGGACGGCGCAGTACATCGCCCTCCGCGCTTTGCGTGAAACGGATGCGTTTCCCGCCGCCGACATCGGCTTGTTGCGTGGGGCAGAGCTACTCGATGGAGCGAGACCCACCATACCCAATCTCTTGACCCGATCCGAGTCTTGGCGGCCCTGGCGCGCTTACGCAGCACAGCACCTCTGGGCCGCGGCTGCAGCGAATACTTCAAAAACGCGGAGCAATTATGCTTGATGTTCTACATTTGTTTATTGATCGTGTAGATACTCCCATCGGCGAATTGCTGCTCGTCGCAGACGATGCTGGAAACGTACGGGCCGTCGATTGGGCTGACCACGAAGAACGTATGCTGCGCCTCTTGCGATTGCATTATGGGAAAAGCGGATTCAAGCTTGAATCAGATCGTAATCCGCACGGCTTGAGGGATGCGATGAATCGCTACTTCTCGGGCGACATTGCAGTAATTGACGAGATCTCCGTGAAAACGGCCGGCACACCCTTCCAGCACAGCGTCTGGAAAGAATTGCGGAAGATTCCCCGGGGATCCGCTATTTCTTACAGAAAGCTCGCCGAGCGAATTGATCGCGCGAAGGCTGTGCGAGCCGTGGGCCTTGCGAATGGCTCTAATCCGGTTGGGATCGTCGTGCCGTGTCATCGGGTTATCGGATCGGACGGATCACTTACCGGTTATGGCGGCGGTCTGGAACGCAAGCAGTGGTTGTTGAAACATGAACAGAACAACACGCGACCCACGAGCGGTGGCTAGGGCAGCATGTCCTACGAGGGCCCTCGCCACGTTTGCTTTTCGGGACCGAATCTCGTGCGCCTAGCTGCAGCTCACTGTAGGTTGTGACCCTGAGGCTGGATCGTGATCGTAGTGGGCGTAGTTGACTCTTTCCGGAGCCAAATGACCAAATCTGTGCCTTCAAGCCTTTGGATTCGCCCGAGTCGGTAATCGCTAGGGCTCGCACGTTTGCCGTCCAGCGCTATCGAGGGCGCGGCATCGCCCCAATTTTTTACAACAAGCACAGGATTGAAAACGGGGGAGGCCTGACTGCCGCCCAAGGAAATTGAAATTGTCATTCCCTCAGACCTGAACCGCTCGATTTGGTAAGCACGCTGTGTTGGATCGTAGCCGGTCGAACGATAACCTTCGCCATTCACAACAATCCCCGGCGGGCTAGTCCAAGATCGGTCGATGGCCGCAAGGCTGCCTATCGCCTGTGTGGTTAAACCGAAGAGGAACATTTTCGCGTGCGTCGGCTCCGGCCCCTCAGCGTTCGTTTCCGCCAGCTCAGGGGACATCACAGCAGCACTCGCGTAATGGTCCGGATTCAACTCAAACCGTCCATCAGAAGGAATTTGGTTGACCGGCCAGTGATCCCACGTGGGGAAGTGCGAATAATCGAGACGGAGTTCAGGGGGCCATCCGTACGGTCCTAACTCTGTACCTGGCGGATAGATATAAAACGGTTTGTATTTTGACTTTGTATTGAGCACCGCTACATTCGCGCCGTTCGGCTGATCAGGAAATGGGAAGGGAGGCGAAGTCGGATCCCAATTGTAAGTCTTGGTGCCGCCGTCCGGATTTGCAATCGTCACGGCTTCGAGAGAGATTTCGTCCTCCGCCTTTTTCCCCGGCTCAAGCAGAAGAGCCGGCTCTGTGAAGCTATAATGCCGCGCTGTGCCATGGATCGTTCCGAACCGTACAGCTACACCATCGGGATAAATATAAAAATACTCATCCGCCCAATCACCCCAACCGGAGAGAGGATCAACATGTGAAAACTGCCCTTTGACATCCACTAAGCCGTATCGCCAGTGAAGAACAACACGCGCTGGATTATTCTCCAGAATGCTGATGTATTGGTGGCGGGTGTGCTTATCGTTCATATGCTCCGCCGTGCCAGTGGCAGTTCCACTCTCATAGCTCTGATCCCCGATCCAGATTCCGTTCTCTGTCACAAGGTTGTCCTCGTAGTTCGCACCTCTCCAGAAAACATAGTGAACCGGGCTGTTCTCAAAATTCACGACTACGTCGGAGTAGCCGCCTGTCCGCCAGAGTGCATCCCACTCCGGGTACAGCTTGAGGGCGGTATAGACTGCACCAAAATGAGTGGGCTGCGCAGGCAGGCGCGGCCACCTGCGAGCTGGTAACGGGGGCGCCCCAGGTTCAGGAATACTTTCAAATCGTGATTCAACTTCGGTTTGCGCGAGAGGGCGATTATAAATGCGAAGCTCATCAATCAAACCGTCAAACGAGTACAAGGCAGGCACCGAGGCTCCGGGCCGAATGAGCGCTGTGGGAGGGAGATTCTCGATATCTCTTCCTATCTGAAACGGAGTGTTCTCCGGAATGGAGATTCGTCCGGTTACAGGTAGACGGCCAGCCGGTTTGCCGTTCATATACAAACGAATTCCTTGCGCGTGATCGTAAGTTCCAACAACGTGTACCCACTGTTTAAGAGGGAGCTTTTCTTCGGACTGACAAATTTCCCAACTGTTAGCGACGCCGACCTGCAGCCCCAATCGGCCTTCGGCATCGACGCCAAAGAAATATCCCTCGCGCCAATGACTCTCATGGTCTACAATCGCCACCCAGTTCCACGGAGAGGCTTGCAAGGCAATCCATGCTTCCACTGTTAATTCACCCGAAACTGCCGGTATCTCTGGTGGGGCGAGCTTGATGACCGTGCTAAAGCCGTCGAACTTCAGGGCGTTTCCGGCTACTCCGGCCACCCACTCATGTTCATTCAGGACTTGGTCCTGCGATTTCGAAACGTTCTCGGTCGCCGACGAGCCCGAGGCTTCATTGAACTGCCACCACGCAACAAGCCCTTGATCTACGTCCGATGCCGAACAAATTCCTGCGAGACAGCAGGCTGCGAGGAGACATCCGGTACGAACAAAAGAATTATCCCGACAAAAGGCCAAGCAGAAAGCCATAGCAAGCTCTGGAGACTATTGCCGGGCCGCTCGGTCAATTTCCACGCTGATTGGCTTATCGGTGTCCATCTTCAGCCAAACCACAAGGTTGGTACCCTCGAGAGTGTCCTCGTAGCCTCTCCTTGCAGTGGGGCTCCAAGCTGTCGGACGTCCGTTGACGCGGATAGTCGCCTCACTTCGCCCCCAATTCCTGACGACGAATGCCGGATCGACAACCGGCGAGTTTTGACCGGCTCCCAGAGAAAAAGCGAGACCACTCGATGAATCTCCACTCTTTGGGGCGAAGATGAATGCCCTCTGAGTGGGATCGTAGGCTTCGCTGGTGAAACCACCTGCACGAATCGTGACACTCGCCGGAGTAACCCAGGATTTAGCGAGTGCGACCAATTCACCGGGCTGACCGTTGGTTAACCCATGTAGCATGATCTTTGTCATCGAGTCTGGCGTCTGAGCGTAGGGTTCCCAGTAAATATGGGACAACGAAGAATGTGAGGCTCGGTCCGGCGCAACTGCGGAGATTCCGCTAGAGGCTACCTGTGCAACCGGCCAGTGATTCCACCATTCAAACAGAGAGTAGGTCTTCTCGCCGGTGTACGCTGTCATGCGCGACTTGAGCGGATTTACGATCTGAAACGGTTTCCATTCGGACTTCAGGTTGACGATCTGAATGTTTGGGTTTGCCGGCTGCATCAGGTTCTTTTCGCTCAGTGGCCAAGTATAGGTGTAGGTCTCGCCTTGCATGTTCGCCAGCGTAAGCGCTTTGTTGGAGATATTGTCTTCCGGACGAGTTCCGGGCGGATTAATGACGATAGTCTCTTGAAATTCGTGCCATCGCTTGAAATTCGAAGTCCACAGAACCTGTTTCCGAACAGCGGATCCGTCCGGATAAATCGTGTAGTATTCGTCCGCCCAGTCCGCCCAGCCGGTGTAGGGATCCACGTTTGCAAGACCATAATGCTCGGACTCGGTCAAAGCGTAGCGCCAGTGCACCACCGCTCGAGCGTCGTTGCTTTGCAATACCCTGACATGCGAGTAGCGATTCTGTTTATCCGACATCGGTTCACAATCTTCGCCGCCCGGGCAATCTTCGGCCCCACCCGTTTCCAGAAATTCATCTGTGTACCATTTGCCGTTTTCCGTTATCCACGACGCTATATAGTTTGTCCCTTGCCAGAAAACTAACCTGATGGGTGACTCATCGAACCTCACCACCACGTCTGAATCAGGACCAACGCGTCTCGGCGCATCCCAAATGTCTTCGTATTTAAGATGCGTGTAGTATGCTCCGAACCGGCCTTTTCCCGGAGGCCCCGAAGGGAGTACGGGAAGCGGCAGCACGTAGTCTGTTGAAGCATGTGCATTCGCAAAGTCTGCGGTGACCGCGCTTGGTGAGAGCGATTGATTGTAGATACGAACCTCATCCAAGACGCCGTCCAGCGAGTACCAGACCGCGTATTTTGGATGGATCCATTCAGCGGGAAGTTGAGGTTGAGCAACTCTACCCATGCGAATGCCTTCAAGAGGAGCGGCATCAAATCTTCCTTTCAAAGCCAGTTCGGCCACTTTCTTGCCGTCGATGTATAGAGTTATTCCTTGATCGGGATCGAACGCTGCCACAACGTGCGCCCATTTGCGGAGTGGAAGCTGCGTGGTCGTTAGCAAGGTATGCCACCCGCCGTCAACAACCAATTTCATGCCGAGGTGACCGAATGCGTCGATTCCTAACGAAAAACCCGCTTGGTCCTCCTTGACCTGCTCCACCACTGGAAGCCAATTCCATGGATAGGCGCCCACTGCGAGCCACGCTTCAACGGAGAAAGCCTGGGCCATCTTGAAAGCGGGTCCTGGTTTCGCAACCACGCTTGTGGTGTAACCGTCGAAGCGTAAAGCCTTGCCGGCTACTCCGTCCACCCGCTTATACAGTCCGGAGATGACACCCTGCACGTTGCCAATGGAATCGCGGGCAGTTGTTCCGTCACCCTCGTCAAAGGACCAGCTCGCGATCAGATTCGTTGCTTCAGGCTGCTCTGATCGGGACGGTAGAACAAATAGCAGCAACGTTAGAAGAAGCACACATGATGACTTCAAATCTGTCTCTCGGGTTGGAGTGGACCGGCTGCGCCGTTCCGATTGGACGAGCCAATCGGGCTGATTGTATCTACTTCTTCGAAGAGGTGTCAAGGCGGAGACGCTCAAACTTCCTGCGGCGTTCGAAGTCTGAATAACCGTGCTGGCTTATTGGCAAGCGTTGCTGAAGAATCGCGATCGGCCGTTTACGTCCGGCCGCTGGATGAAGAGCGCTTCGATGTCTTCAGCAAAGCTTTCGCGTCTGATATGTGCTCGAACATCTTTTGCCGTGCCGTTTCAGGATCGCGGTTGTAGATGGCCGTGTAGATAACACGATGATATGAGAGGGGGCGTTCCAGCTCTACGCGGCCGGCAAGTTGGCTCATGCTCGTCAGCAGAGTGCGATGGACCACGCGAAAGAGAAGGTGACAAATCCTGTTTCCAGCGGCTCGAAAAATACACTCGTGAAAAGCCATGTCGGCCCGAAGCCGCTCCTCTGTTGTTTGGCAGTTCTCGAGATCCTTAATCGCTTTTCTAAGAGCGACTAAGTCCTCCGTGGTCGCCCGTTCTGACGCTCTCGCCGCTAGCTCCGGTTCCACGATCAAGCGGGTTTCAAATAATTCGTGGTGGGACAGATCGTCAAGAACAATCAGGAAATCAATGGGCTGCTCCAAAATGGATTCAGCACTATCGTTTAAATAGGTTCCGTCTCCTACGCGCTGAGAAAGCACGCCCATAATCTCAAGTACTTTTAGGACCTGGCGCAACGAAGCTCTGTTTACGCCGAAGCTCTTCGCCAACTCCCGTTCGGGAGGTAGTTTCGAACCGGGCGTCAGGGCGCCGCTGGCGATCATCTGCTTGACATCCGATACAAGGCGGGCCGTTACACGGTCGTCACTCTGACCTTTCAGGTCCTGCTTTGACTTGGCTGATTCCGAGCGCATTAATTAAGGTCGAGTCGCACTCTGCCAGGGCTGGCTGGAGTGGCACTTAAAATGAACTCGCGGATGTTCAGCCAATCCATGGGGCCGACAATCACTCGACCATCTCACCTCTAGTATATTAACGAGGAGCCGTACCCGTTGAGATAACGCATACATGCGCTGCCCGGCTCAGATCCGGAGTTTTGTCTGGCTTTCAATACTCACTTGACGAGTTCCGGCTGCTTGCACTACACTCGCACTTGATGATTTTGGTTCGTCCATTACCGAATGACATCTAACCTGCACTTCAGTATTCGATTCAAGTCTGTCGGAGTGTTGCGTACGTGAGACAGGTCGTTCTGACCAGGCCTGGCCTGTTGGAAAACCGCGAAGTGCCGCCGCTGGAAGTGCCTCCGCAGCAAGCGTTAGTCAGAATCAGACGGGTAGGCGTATGCGGGAGTGATTTCCACGCGTTTGCAGGAAGTCATCCTATTTACTCGTATCCCCGGGTCTTGGGACACGAGATTAGCGCTGAGGTTGTTGCTCTTCCACAGGGCGCAAGGAACCTCGAAGTCGGTCAGCGGTGCGCGATTGAACCCTATGTGGCGTGCGGAAGGTGTCGCACCTGCCTTCTCGGACGAACAAACTGTTGTGAAAACCTGCAGGTGATCGGAATTCATATTGATGGCGGCATGAGCGCCCTGATGCATGTTCCAGCGGACTTGCTTCACAAGTCGGACCAGTTATCTCTCGATCAGTTGGCGCTCGTCGAGATGCTTGGTATCGGGGCGCACGCCGTGACGCGCGGCAAACTGACCAAGGGTGAAGACGCTCTTGTCATTGGGGCCGGACCAATAGGCTTAGCAACTGTTCAGTTCGCTATTGCTGCTGGTGCCCGAGTCAGCGTGCTCGAGAAGTCGCAGGCTCGTCGTGATTTCGTCCGTCAGTTTACCGATCGCGTGTTTGCGGAACCGGAGGGTCTTCTGGCCGATGTCGTCTTCGATGCAACGGGAAGTGCTCAAGCCATGGCTGCTAGCTTCTCGCGCGTCGCGCCCGGCGGCAGGCTTGTATTCGTGGGCTTGACGCGAGAGCAGGTTCCGATCGACGATTCACTGTTCCATGTCAGGGAAATGACTCTGCTTGCGAGCCGGAACAGTGCGGGCCAGTTTCCGAGAATCATCAAGATGATTGAAAAGGGACAGATTGACACCGCACCTTGGATCAACGCCAGGCTGAAATTGAGAGACGTCCCGGCAGCTTTCGAAGGACTCACGAAAAAACGAGATCTGGTCAAAGCGATAGTCGAAATAGGAGACGAAGATCTCTGATGATTATCGGCCGGTAAGGTGACCGCAGCTTCAAACATGGCTGGGCTTGACCTGACGATCATCATCCTGTACCTTGCCACGATTCTTTTTATAGGCATCCGGGTCACGCGTGGAACCAGTGTGAGTGGAAGCATTTACTTTCTGGCCGGGCGGTCTCTCTCTTGGGTCACGGTTGGCGCAGCACTTTTCGCATCGAATATTTCTACGATCCACTTGGTAGGGCTGACCGCCTCCGGCTATAACGAGGGGTTGGTTTGGGGCAACTTCGAGTGGATGGCAGTCCCTACCCTCATCCTCCTCTCCCTGGTATTTGCTCCGTTCTATTTCAAAAGTAAGATCTCGACGTTGCCGGAATTTCTGGAGCGGCGGTACAGCCCGGCATCGCGTTCATTCCTCGCATTCATGGCCATAATGGCGGCCCTGTTTATCCACATCGGTATGAGTCTGTATGCGGGGGCGGCAGTGTTCCAGCAATTCTTCGGTATCAACGTTGTGGCCTCGGTGATCATTATTTCCGTCATCACCGCCATCTATACAGTGCTCGGAGGTCTGAAGGCGGTTGTGGTGACCGAGACTGTCCAGACCTGCATCCTGCTCGCCGGTGCATGCACCATTACGGTGCTCGCTTTTAGGGCTCTGCCTCATCACGGAATTCATTCGATCGACCAGTTTAAGGCTGCTCTGCGCCCCGGACAGCTTCATATGGTCCAGACCCACAGCTCAGGTGGCCTAAATTGGTGGGACGTTTTACTTGGGTATCCCATTCTCGGAGTTTGGTACTGGTGCACTGATCAGACAATTGTGCAACGCGTGCTCGGCGCTCGCTCACAACATGACGCTCAAATGGGCCCTCTGCTGGCCGGATTTTTAAAGCTACTTCCGGTTTTCTTTTTAGTGCTTCCTGGAGTAATGGCTTATGTGCTCTTTAAGTCCATCATCGGCACGGCTAGTAATCAGACCCTCCCTGTTCTCATTAATCAGCTCGTTCCCATCGGTTTGAAAGGCTTCTTTTCTGCTGCCGTGTTAGCGGCCTTGATGAGCGCGGTGTCGGCCGCATTGAACAGCTGCGGGACCTTGGTAGCGGTGGACATCTATAAAAGGATTTGGCCAGCTACTGACGATCGCAAACAGGTCAGAGTCGGACGTATCAGCTCCGTGGTAGTCATGCTTTTAGCCATGCTTTGGTCGACGCAAGGAGGAAGGTACTCGAGTATCTTTGAAGGCATCAACGCAATCGGGTCGAATTTGGCGCCTCCGATCACGACCGTTTTTCTATTCGGGGTATTCTGGCGCAGAGGGACGAAAGAAGCTTCTCTACTGACGCTGATCTTCGGATTTTTGCTCGGCGCGGCCATGTTCATCCTGGACTTTCCAGTCTTTGGAAGCGAGAAAATCTTGACAAACAGGTGGGGAACACCGTTTCTCATGCAGGCGTGGTGGTCGTTCTGTATCTGCAGCTTGTTCTACGTCTTAGTGAGTCTGTGCACGCGACCTCCCTCACGCGAACAAGTCGAGGGTCTGACGTGGAGAAACCCTTTGTCGGTCATCCTGCACGCCAGGCCGGTTACGGGGCCGGATCCGCGAGTCATTGCCGCGCTTCTTCTAATTACACTCGGCATTCTGTACTTCCTCTTCGCTTGAGCTGAAAATATGGAGTATCGAACCCTCGGCCAAACAAATCTCAAAGTCTCGATACTTGGATTCGGCGGGTCTCCTCTTGGAGGTGTGTTTCGGCGCATAGATGAATCGGAGGCCGTTGAAACTGTGCGAGCTGCTGTCGAACAGGGCATCAACTACTTTGATACCTCCCCGTTTTACGGGCTGACGAAGGCTGAAGAGGTCCTGGGCCGCGCGCTGAAGGGTATTGCCCGTGATCGATACTGTGTGGCAACGAAAGTAGGCCGCTACGGCGAGCATGAGTTCGACTTCTCTGCTGAACGCACTCGTAAAAGCGTGGACCAAAGTCTCAAGCGTCTCGGCGTCGATTACGTCGATGTAATTCAATGTCACGACATCGAATATGGCTCCTCGAAACAGATCGTCGAAGAAACGATACCTGCTCTTCGCCAAATCGTGACCCAAGGGAAGGCTCGCTTCGTTGGGATCACCGGGTTTCCACTGCCAATTTATTCGCCGATTTTGTCCCAAACGTCTGTCAACGTAGCTCTAAGTTATTGTCACTATTCCTTGAATAACTCGAGTCTTTCTCATATACTTCCACTCTTTGAGAAACACCGAGTCGGCGTAATCAATGCGTCTCCATTAGGGATGGGCCTGCTCACTGATCAGGGTCCTCCCAATTGGCACCCGGCGGGAGAAGAGATCAAGACAACTTGCGCCATGGTCGCTCGATTTTGTCGCGAACGGAACTGGGATCTGGAAGCAGCAGCTGTTCAGTTCTCGCTTGCAAATCCCAGAGTCCACACGACCCTAATTGGAATGGCAACGCGTGAGGAATTAAATCGGAACCTGAGAGCCGCCACCGGGCCGCTTCAGACCGAGGTGATCGAACAAATTCGCCAGATCCTAGCGCCTATCCAGGGTAAGACTTGGGCGTGCCCGGGACAGAACATCATAGACGAGGATGTTCTCACGGAATGAGCGCCGGCATTGATGCTCATAACCATTTCTGGCGGTATAGGGTCGAAGAGTATGGGTGGATCGGTCCAGGGATGGAGCGTATCCGGCGTGACTTCCTCCCACAGGATTTATTGAGTGAGATCGGCGCCGCTGGAGTGGCCGGCACCGTAGCCGTGCAAGCGCGTCAAACCTTAGAAGAGACAGAGTGGTTACTCGAGCTGGCAGACACCTGCGATTTCATCAAAGGTGTTGTGGGATGGGCGCCTTTCCTCGATCGATCTCTGGAAGAGGAAGTGGCCCGCTTTCTTCAGCGGGGGAAGCTCAAGGGATTACGGCACGTCATTCACGACGAGCCCGATCCCAACTTCATTTTGCGTGCCGACTTCAATGAGGGAATCGCTAGCCTTGGAAAGTTCGGCTTGGTTTACGATATCTTGATTTTCGAACGGCACCTTCCGCAGACGATCGAATTCGTAGATCGGCACCCTAATCAGGTTTTTGTGGTCGATCACATCGCAAAACCGAAAATTAGGGAAGGGAAGCTGTTGCCTTGGCAAAAACATATAGCCGAACTTGCCCGCAGGGAAAACGTAAGCTGCAAGATTTCAGGAATGGTCACCGAGGCGTCTTGGACAAGCTGGAAGGAGAGTGATCTGGTTCCCTATTTTGAGACGGTACTTGCCGCATTTGGCCCGAAGCGGCTACTGTTTGGGTCGGACTGGCCGGTTCTCTTAGTCGCCAGCGAATATCCCATATGGGTTGAGACGGTACGAGGGTTGGTATCGCGGCTTTCAATTGATGAACAGCAACAAATCATGGGCGGGACAGCAACAGGTATTTATAACCTAGGTCAGCCGGCCCGTTCTGCCGATTGGACGATCCAATGAGTTACATGAAGTACTGCCGTATTCTCCTCTGTCTCGCGACGATTCCGTTACCCCTGTTGAGTGCTGCGACAGCAGGAGTGCGGTTCACCGGAAGCACCGGACCAGGTAAAGGCAAACACATAGTTCTGATCGCCGGTGACGATGAATATCACTCCGAAGAGATGATGCCCCAGTTGGCGAAGATCCTGGCGTACCGGCAAGGATTCGATTGCCTGGTTCTCTTCGCCATTAATCCAACGGACGGGACAATTAGCCCGCATCAACAGAACAACATCCCGGGCCTCGAGTCACTCGCAACAGCAGATCTGCTGATCCTTTTCACCAGGTTTCGAGACCTTCCTGAATCGCAGATGAAGTACTTTGCAGATTACGTCGAGTCGGGACGCCCGATCATCGGAATCCGCACGGCAACGCACGCCTTCGAGATAAAGCCCGGTGAACCTTATGCGCGGTATTCATGGAACAGTACGGTGCCAGGCTGGGAGGGCGGTTTCGGCAGAAGAGTTTTGGGCGAAACCTGGATCGCTCATCATGCAAAGCACGGAAAACAAAGTACGCGAGCGCTTATCGCCAACGGACAACGATCGAGTCCTATCCTTCGCGGGATCGAAAACGGAGAAATATGGGTGCCAACCGATGTCTATGAAATCCGTTTACCGCAGCCAAAAACCTGTACGCCGTTGCTCGTCGGAGAAGTCCTGTCCGGAATGCTGCCTACCGATAAACCGGTTGTTGGAAAGGTGAACGAACCAATGCTTCCGGTCGCCTGGACGAACCGATACACCGGTGCGGAGGGTAGAATTGCCAGAGTCTTCGCCACCACCATGGGGTCGGCTGACGATTTCGAAAACGCGGCGCTCCGTCGGCTGCTGGTCAACGCCGCATACTGGGCCATAGGTGAAGAAGCAAATATCCCGGCAAAAGCAGATGTCAGGCTGGTCGGTGCCTATCACCCCCGATCCTTCCTGGATACCCGCCATACGGAAGGCGTGCGACCTGCGGATCTGGCAACTGATGCGCCTGCGCGTTGAAGCACGCATCCACCTTTTGTAGTAAAGATCTCTTGACAAGTGGGTGGTTCCGCCATATGCTCACATCAATGGACGAGCCAATTGGCTCGATGAGATTGGCTGTCGCAAGTAGCCCAAAAAACCCGGTTGTATTCAGCAAACAGCATTGTCGGCTGTAATTCGATCCCAGGTCGGGAGATTGAAATGAAACCTTCTCTGAGCAGTGCAAGGCATTTAGACGCCAACACATTTCTTCTGCGCTGTCTGTTTTCGCTTCTGCTCTTTGCGGTTGCGATCAGTTCGTCGACGAAAGCGTGGGGGCAAGGTGCTACCAGCGCCATCAATGGTACGGTCACGGATTCGAGCGGGGCCGTTGTTCCCGGAGCAGAAGTCATACTTAAGAACGCCGAAACCAGCACCGAACAGAAGGTGCAGACGAACGGTGATGGCCGGTACGTGTTCCCTACGCTTAAGCCGGGAAATTACACCCTCCGGCTCACGAAGCAGGGATTCGCTTCGGTAAACGAGACCGTTTTCAAGCTGGACGTCAATCAGACAGCCACTCACGACTTTGTGATGCAGGTCGGCGCAACCAACCAGGAAGTTACCGTGAACGCAGAGGCGGTAAAGGTGGAAGCCTCAACGGCCGAACTGGGCACGGCGATCCAGACACAAGAGGTGAATGACCTTCCCTTAAACGGCCGGAATTTTACCCAGTTACTAGCCCTAACTCCCGGAGTTTCTCCCGTTAGTACGGGCCAGAACAGCGGGGGTGGCGGCGGCTTTGCAGGAAACGCAGTCGGATCATTCACCTTCCCGTCGGTGAATGGACATACGAACCGTAGCAACATGTTTCTCCTGGACGGCTTCACTGACTACGGCTTTGTAGGCAACTATGCGGTTGCTCCCATCGTCGACGCCATACAAGAGTTCAAGGTGCAATCTCACAATGATTCGTCGGCGTATGGAGGCTCGCTCGGAGGAATCATAAATGTTGTGTCTTCCGGAGGTGGTGCGCAGTACCACGGTGATCTATGGGAGTTCTTGCGCAACAGTGACCTGGATGCACGCAACACCTTCAATCCCACTGTGACCCCCTACAAGCAGAACCAATTCGGGATTGCTGGCGGCGGCCCGGTCATTCCAAGCTTCTGGCGAAAGGGCCCGCCAAAAACATTCATCTTCGCCGCATACGAAGGATTTCGCTCGACGCGCGCTGCCGAAGCGCTGGACCTCATTCCTACTCCACAGGAACTGTCTGGAAATCTGAGCGACGTGTCCAGCCAGATCTACAATCCTTACTCCACTCGTCCCGACCCCAATCATCCTGGTCAGTACCTCCGAGATCCGTTTCCAAACAATCAAATTCCTGCAAACCTCTTGAATGCGGGGATGGTGAACTACGCAAAGGCATTCTATCCGCAGCCGCAGGCCACAGGAATACCAGGCATCAATTACATCGACACCACGCCGAATGTTCTGAACATGGATACCGGAACGCTCAGGGCCGATCAGCAATGGACAGACCGGCTTTCCAGCTGGTTTCGCCTGACGAAATTCGCAGAACCGCAGACTAGCGCGACCGGACTTCCGGGCGCAATCAGCGCAAACGATGTCAATGGATATCAGACAGGGATTTCGACTACGTGGACCTCCGGTGCTGGGAATAAGGTAGCGACTGTTAGATTCGGACACACAAACGCGTATGCGGTGGTAGCAAACCAGTTCAGTGGAAATCTGGCGAGCGCCTGGCAGCAGGCGGGCTTCAACCCGTTGTTTACTACAGGATTTGTAGGTGATCGGTCGTTCAACGTGGGAATGGGTATCAGCGGCTATGCCGGAGTTCCGGGTGGTAACTACCAGGGCAATAACATCGCAAACATATGGGAAGCAGCAGCAGACTTCACGCTTATTAAAGGCGACCACACGATTCAGATGGGAACGGATATCAACACCAACAACAATTCGCAGCCCATACTTTTCGTTACCGAGGATTTCAGTTCCTATCAGACTTCTAATTTGGAGAGTAACGCCGGAACTGGAAATGCGCTCGCCTCGTACCTGCTGAGTTTGCCTACCGATACGAACCGGCGAAATGTAAACATCACGACGCATGGTGGATGGGTAGACGGATTCTATGTGCAGGATCAATGGAAGCTCACCGACAAGCTACAGCTAAATCTCGGTTTCCGTTATGATGTGACTCTCTGGCCGATTTATGGCAGCCCTGCCCTCGGCAACCAATACGTCGGCGACACCGATCTGGATAACGGAACCTACATTCTTGCACGCAAACCAGGCTCATGCTCGAGTGTTTCATCAGGGCCATGTATTCCGACGCCCGACGGATCGTTGCCCGCGCATGTCGCTCTTACTAAGTCTTCGAACGGTTCGATTATTCATAATTCGTTCGATAATTGGCAGCCAAGGATCGGTCTGGCATACAGAGTGGCGCCAAGCACCGTGATTCGAGCTTCCGCCGGAAGATTCTACGATAACTGGGCAGCAATTCAGCAATTAGCGACAAACTACCAGGGGAACTGGCCAGACACGACTTTCCTTCTGCAGAACAACCTGAACTACACAACGCCAACTGTCACCGCACAAGACCCGCTGCAACTTGGTACAGGCGGTCGGATTCTACCCGCGCCTACGCCATTCAATCAGGTCAATTGGATGATTGACCCCTACTATAAGAATGCTTATTCTGTGCAATGGAACTTCGGAGTTCAGCAACAGATCGGGAAAAGCGCGATCATAGAGGCGGATTACGTTGGCTCTCACGACAGCCGCCTTGACTCGGGAGCATATCGTGACACGGCCGTTACTCCTGGACCAGGACCTATCACCGATAGGCAGCCTTTTCCTTACATCACCCCGACTTACTTTGATAAGAGTGTAGCTAAGGCGAATTACGAAGCCTTCCAGTTTAAGGCAAGAAAGACGACCACAAACGGGCTTACACTTTTGGCTTCATACACGTGGTCGAAAACCATAGATCTGGGCTGTGACGGCTTTTTTGGGTCTGAGGGATGCAGCATACAGAACGCCTATAACCTAAACCTTGATAGAAGCGTTGCGGGTTACGATCTTCCGCAGAACTTCAGCCTGAATTGGGTCTATGAGCTGCCTCTTGGAAGAGGTAAACGCATTAATTTTTCGAATTCGTTCACAAACGCCGCGCTCGGGAATTGGGTTTTTACTGGGATCTTCACGGCACGCTCAGGCCAGCCTTTTAACGCTGTGGCCAACGGAGATATCGCGAACACAGGCAATGTCGGAAGCCAGGAAAGACCGACGCTGACGTGCGGAGATCCCTACGCTCCGAATCGAAACAGGAATGCCTATTTGAATACATCGTGCTTCGCAGAGATTCCTTTCACATTCGGGACAGAAGGCCGCAACGATTTACGAAGCCCAGGGGTTACAAATCTGGACCTCTCAATATTCAAAGATTTCCCGATACCGGGAAGGGAAGGGATGAAGCTGCAATTTCGATCCGACTTCTTCAATTCTCTCAATCAGTCTCCGCTTGGTGTGGGTGGTAGCACAGACTTTACGGTAGGAGATCCAACGTTTGGGCAATTACTATCAACCGCTACAACCGAAAGAGAGATCCAGTTCGCACTCAAGTTTTATTTCTGAACTGGACACGGGGAAGCCGAGTAGCCGTATTTGCTCTGGCAATTGGCGGTATCGCGTGCTCTGCCGCTCCGGAGACGGCTACCTTCAGGAACACGGCCGGTCATGTTTCATACGTCGGCTCGAGAGTTTGTGCGAGCTGCCATCGCGGCGTGTATCAAAGTTATGCACAGACAGACATGGGGAGGAGTTTGACGGCCCCGTCCAGATGCGAACCATTGATGCACTTAGATCACCCGGTAATTGTTCGTGATCAGTCCATAAACCGTTACTTCGAGGTCAGCCGGGCGTCGGACGGTTTCTACCAAAGTGAATACGAGGTTGGACCGGACGGTGCAGAGGTTTTCCGGAATCGGCAAAAGCTGGAATACGCCATCGGCAGTGGAGAGAACGGGATCACGTTTGTCACGAAGCGAGGCAATTATCTCTACGAGGCGCCGCTCGCGTACTACTCGCGAAACCAGGACTGGGAGCCTTCGCCTGGGTTCGCTGGGGCCGATCTTGGCTTCAACCGTCCGATTTTGCCGGCGTGTCTGGCCTGTCACAGTGGCCTTTCGCAGCCCTTGCCGCCTGAAGTGGGAGCCTATACCGACCCGCCTTTGAAAGAGTTGGCCATAGGCTGCGAAAACTGCCATGGACCCGGCCAACTGCACGTCTCTGAGCGTAGCCGGTCGGTCCCACTTCGAGGCTCGATCGACACCTCAATCGTGAACCCGAGTAAGCTGGCGCCTTGGCTTGCAGACAATGTCTGTATGAATTGCCACCAGGGGCGAACCTTGCGAGTACTTCAACCCGGGCGAAGTTATCAGGATTTCCGCCCAGGGACTCCACTCAATGACACAGTGGCGCTGCTTGCCACGATGCCCCAGTCAGACCGATCGGCGGATGCGATCACCCCGCTCCTCGAGCACTACACGCTGATGACGATGAGTAAATGTTATCTGCAGAGCAAGGGCCGGCTTAGTTGTCTCACTTGCCATGATCCGCACGTGCAGCCTAGAGCAAGGGCAGCCGAATACTACAGAGGTAAGTGCCTCGGCTGTCACACGGAAACAAGTTGTCGCCTGACCCCGGGAGAACGCCGCAAGCAGGATGCAACCGACAACTGCGCCCGGTGCCACATGCCGAAACAGCCACTGGCTGGAATCGCTCATTCAATCTTGACGAACCATCGCATCGTCCGCACAGTTGATGAACCGTTTCCCTGGAATGCTTTCGTTGCGGGCAAGCCGGCAATCGGCAATTTGATTCATCTTAATTCGCCGCCCGGCAAACGAGATGATCTTCCTCCGTTAGTCATATTCCGAGCCTTCCGAGAACTCGCCGGCACGGACAGCCAATACCTCGCAAGCTATCGCGAATCGTTGGACAAAGTCGCCCATACAGATCCGGACAATGTCGAGGTGCTTTCCGGCTTAGGATGGCTGGAATTAAGCGGGACGTCGGCCGAAAGCACATCGAAAGCTCTTGATCTTCTGTCCAGAGCCGTAGAGCGAGGTACTACGCGCTCGAGCGACTATGACGCTCTCGCAACGCTTCTAGCGAAAGATGGAAGATGGCAGGACGCAGTCACGGCTCTCGAAAAGGGTACTGGATTGTTTCCCTATGAAAAGCAGTTGGCTAATCACCTGGCGTTGCTGTATATTTCAAACCGCCAATACACGCAAGCCATAACGGTCATGCGCCGTAACGTGATGCTTTTCCCTGAAGATGATGTCATGCGAAAGATGCTTGATATGGCGGAGCAGACCCCACGCTCTGCCGATGAGCCCGCGCATTAACTCTGATCTTATTTCGTACGGATCTCCTACAGCGCTTGTATACTCTTGGAGAACATGTCTAGCAAACGCCGATTCAGGCATTCCGTGGCGTATTGGTGCCTCCACGACACAGAGTGGCAGTGGAGCCTGAAGCAAATCTGCGATTGCGCAAAGAGCCTCGGAATAGAGAGTATTGAGCTGCTTCCGGCAGACGTCGTTCCTCTCGTTATTGAGCAAGGGTTAGGAAGTGCTCTCGGCGTTAACGGAATGGCGGACCCGCCTTTCGCCAGAGGGTTGAACAACAAGCGGCATCACAAAGAAGTTATCAGCCGAACGAAGCAAGCTATCGAATTTTGCGCGACATCGGGTATTCCGAATGTGATCGCTTTTACAGGTTATAAGTGGGCCAATGACGAACCGAACACCACCGAAATTCCCCTGAAAGAAGGCGCTGACAATTGCGTGGAAGCTTTGCGAGAGCTCGCGCTGCACGCCGAGCAGAACGAAGTGACTATATGTCTCGAGCAGTTGAATACGCGAGACTCGTCACATCCGATGAAGGGTCATCCCGGCTATCAGGGCGAGTCCATTGAGTATTGCGCCGATATCGTCCAGCGCGTTAACTCCGCGCGCGTCAAACTGCTCTTCGATATTTATCATGTTCAGATTATGAATGGAGATGTGATTCGCCGTATTTACGAGTACGGCGACCTGATTGGCCATGTCCATACAGCGGGGAATCCGGGACGGGGCGAACTGGACGACCATCAGGAGATCCATTATCAGGGCATTGTCCGCGCTCTGGACGCCATCAACTACCGGGGATTTATTGGGCATGAGTTCATCCCCCGTCGAGATCCAACTGTTGGATTGGAAGAGGCGATCCGGGTTTGCGAGACGGCCTAGTGAGTTCTTGAATGAATCGCTGCGAGAGATCGGCGTGCCCAAATTTTGGCCTCTCAGAATCCCCCCTGTGACTCTGAAGCAGGGTGTTGGGGGGCAACCGGGCAGAAACCGGTGTAAGAACATTAGCAGATACCGAACGTGGTCTCGAAAGCCACCCATTCGAAACGCGGGTGACACGGCACGTCCTAATCGACGAACTCGGGCCGATGCTGTAGAACGCAATTGAGGAGATGCGGAGTATACGGCCGCACGGGTCTGCCCCGACCTTGCCTCTCTAGGAACCCGCCAAACGCCGGTGCAGTTGTTCGACGGAGATCTGCTCGATGCGCGTAGCGATCGTCCACTGATTTCCGAAGGGATCAATTACTGTGGCCATTCGATCACCGTGAACAACATTGCTGGGTTCTTGAACGGATCGCGCGCCAGCATCTACGGCTCGTCCATGAACAAGATCGACATCGGCTACGTACACGTAGAAGGCACTGCGAGTTGGCTGACCTCCTTCGAGAGGTCTCATCAGAGAAATTGTCGAGTCGCCGATGCGGACTGTCATGTAGACCGGGTCGCCGCCTGGCGTATCGTGCCGGTCCAGTAGCTTAGCGTCGAACGCCCGTTCCAAAAACGCGTACATTTGGTTTCCGTGTATGGTCGCGAGAATCGGAATCGTTGGGAAGCCATCCGGGATGGTGTCAACTGCCATAGGTCATCCCAGGCTGCCGTTTCCGACACATTATTAATGAACCGTCCAGCCAAAGTACACCTCGACGGCGAGAATCTTGTCGCCGCTGAAGGTGAAGATTTCAGTGTTTCGTCCTCGACCGCCACCAACTTTCGTCGCTTCATAGGTCACGATCACTTCGTCATCGGACTCGACAATGCGAACGAAGTCGAACTGTTGGCCTTGCCCGGCGCCGGACCAGCAGCGGTGAAAGTAGCCTACGCGATCCAATCTGACATCAAGCGGGCTGGAGAACGTGAACCCGTCGGCGAACGTCCGCTCAATCGTATGGCGATCGCCGGACGCGAAGGCGCGGTATACTTCGCTCACAATTTGCCTTCGGGTCATCCGTCGTGCTCCCTGGACCTCTGATACTAGCACCGTGTGCCAGTGGGGGAGCTCGGTCCAGTAATCAACAGGTAGAGCTATTTTGTGTCGCACATGATACTCGCTGGTTCCTTATGGTGTGTACCGCGGCAGCAGCCGGCTACCTTCCCGCCGGAAGAGCCTCACGTATCGATCCGATGGTTGCCCTCCGATTTTGATCGAGGAGAGCGAGACTTGGCTCGACCTGGCTACTACTTGCGGCTCCTCTTGCGCTTCTACAATAACGTTGGTAATCTCTCTTGTAGAAGTGTAAAGGCAAAATGCCGCCGAGACGTATCGACCTTCCGCAGGGAACCTTGGATCTGCTGATCCTTAAGACCATAGCTCTTGGCCCGCAGCATGGCTGGGCCATCTCCGGTCGTATCCAACAGATTTCGAGCGATGTGCTCGAAGTTCAGCAAGGCTCTCTTTATCCTGCCCTTCATAGATTAGAGCGGCGAGGTTGGATTCGATCTAGCTGGGGAGCCTCTGAAAGCAATCGCCGCGCCAAGTTCTACGAGCTTACGAAAACTGGGCGCAAACAGCTTGAGTCGGAAGAAAGCGATTGGCGCGCCCTGGTCGCAGCCGTCGCTCAGATTCTTGAGACAGCCTGAGGCTGAGATGATCGGCGACTTTCTCTTTCGGCTGCGGGCTTTGCTCAAACCTTGTGCCGCCGAACGCGAGCTCGAAGACGAACTTCGCTTCCACTTCGATCATCAGGTGGAGCAGAATATTCGGTCAGGTCTGTCCCGGCAGGAAGCTCTTCGTCAGGCTGTACTCACTTTCGGAACCATTGAGCAATTTAAGGAGAAGTGCCGTGACGAACATGGCGTTCGCTGGCTGGGGCTGTTTGCGCAAGATACGCGTTACGGCTTGCGGCTTCTCCGCAAGCAGCCAGGCTTCACTGCAGCAACGGTCTTGATCCTGGCACTAAGCATCGGTATGAATACCGCCGTGTTCACTATCGTGGATGCCACGCTGCTGAAACCGCTGCCATTCAAAGACTCCGCTGCGCTCACCGTTCTCACGGAGCAGAATCCTGTTAACCGCGTTAAGAAAACCGGAGTTTCATACCCTGACTATGCCGCCTGGGTGGCTCGGACGCGGAGCTTCGATGAAATGGCTGCTTATTGGAATGTCAGCGGCGACGGCTTAGTCTTCGGCGGTACCCTCTCGCCAGAGCGTGTCCGATATTCCATCGTGACGAGCAGCTTCTTTCCAATACTCGGCATAACGCCCGATTACGGCCGTGCGTTCGCTTCCACGGATGAGGTCCGGGGAAGCGCAAAAGTATTTCTCGTCAGCCATGCGCTTTGGGAACGTCAGATGGGCGGCAATCGAAGCGCGCTTGGAAGAACGTTTCGCCTGGATGGTGACAGCTTCACGCTCATCGGTGTTCTACCGTCCTCATTCAGCTTTCCTCAGAACTGCGACGTGTGGTTGCCTCTCGGGGTCCTCACCTCGAGACAACTGGCGGATCGCATCTCGCACCCGTTCTGGGGCTTGGGCCATCTCAAGCCGCATACAGCCGTCGAGCGCAGCCAAAGAGAGATGGACGTCATTGCGCGTCAGTTATCGAAGGCCTATCCCGCCACCAATGCCAATTGGAAAGTACAGGTCACTCCTCTTCTGGATGAGTTCGTCGGAAACATTCGTCAGTCGCTACTTGTGCTGTTTGGCGCCGTATTGTTCATTCTGTTGATTGGGTGTGCGAGCGTCGCGACCCTGCTCCTGTCCCGCTCTGAAACGCGTCACAAGGAGTTTGCTGTGCGAGCAGCGCTGGGTGCTGGGCGCGGCCGCTTGGTCTGTCAGATTCTGATTGAAAGCCTGCTCATTGCTTTGCTCGGCACGGCTCTTGCCCTGCTTTTCGGTAATTGGGGACTCCGTGCAATCATCCTCCTGAGTTCTGGAAGCCTCTCTCGTGTCGAGCGGTTCTCGCTTGACGGTTCCATGCTGGCATTCGCCGGACTCCTCGTTCTCTCCACCACCATCCTGATCGGGTTCTCCTCGGCGCTGCAGCTCTCGGCCAGTCGCGTTCGGCAGTGGCTGCGTGAAGGTGCTCGTGGCGGCATCGGTCACAGCAGTCAGCGCTTGCGCAACGTGCTTGTTGTCGCGGAGGTCTCCATCACCGTCTGTCTGCTCTGCGGCGCCGCGCTCATGCTGAGTAGTTTCCGGCAGCTCCGCGATGTTGATCCAGGCTTCAATCCCGAGCGCCTCATTACCATGCAAGTTGCCCTTCCGGAAGCCGATTATCCAAACGTCCGGCAGCGCACGCAACTGCTCGATCGCTTGCTCGAGAAGCTCGGCAAAGCCCCGGGAATCCAGTCAGTAGGGGCAGTCAGCACCCTCCCGCTCACTGGCGAGAACAACTGGGAGAGCATCACCACTGCGGATCGCCCTGTTACAGAGTGGGCTAATGCGCCTTCGGTCGAGAGCCGGAATATCAGCCCTGATTATTTCCGGGCCATGGAAATCAGGTTCCTGCGCGGCTCGCCTTTCATCGAACGCGACCCGAATCAGCAGTCCCGCGCAGTCATCATCAATCAGTCCATGGCCGATCTGTTCTGGCCCGGTATCAATCCGATCGGCCGCCGTCTTAAGACCATCGATGAACGGCAGAACTGGCGTGAAGTAGTAGGAGTTGTCGCCAATGTAAAGCACTTTGGTCTCGATACGGACAGTGATCCCGAAATGTACTTGCCCTACGGATGGTGGTCATCCATGCACTTGGTCCTGCGCAGCGTATCTGGTGATCCGGCTCCGGCCGAATCGACTGTTCGGCGCGAACTCGCGGCACTCGACAAGAATGTACCCATCTATAACGTCGTCACCTTGGACCTGGTGATCAACCGTTCGATAGCCTCCCGTCGCCTCGACGTGTACCTGCTAACTTGCTTCGGTGGATTAGCGCTGCTGCTCTCGATGATCGGAATCCATGGCTTGCTCGCATTCAGAGTGAACCGTCAACAACGCGAGTTAGCCCTACGTATAGCCCTGGGGGCCCAGGCTTCAGAAATCCTGCGTGATGTCGTATGGAGTGGAATGAGACTAGTCTCCATTGGATTGGCCATCGGCGCTATAGCCTCGTTTGCGCTGACTCGTTTGTTGACCGGCTTGCTTTACCACGTGAGTGCGACCGAGCCGGTCGTCTCTTGTGCGTGGTTTGTCTCCTTGCATTGGTCGCAGCCTTAGCTTGCTGGTTCCCGGCCCGCCGGGCTATGCACGTCGATCCGATGGTGGCGCTACGCTTCGAATAGTTTCGATTGAGCTCCGAATGCCCACATGCAGTGATTCCCGCACATTTGGTTAACCAACGCGCTTCGTAAGCGTCCGGCCTGAACCGTATTGAAAGAAGTTAGCGAATGAATCATTATTCGGGAAGGCATCTAGCGGATACCGGCGAGGAATGATGAGCGGAAGTTCCAATCAGAAGGGCGAGTCAGTCGAGCGGAAACGCGAAGTGAGACGGCGTACGCGATCCGTCGACGAAAAGAGGCAGATTGCCGAAGCATCGCTGCAACTCGGGGTCTCCGCTGGTGAGGTGGCACAAGCATACGGCGTACATCCGAGCCAAGTCGGAAAATGGCGCCGGGCGTACCGGAGCGGACTACTCGGTAGCGCATCTGCGCCAGCCTTTTGGCACTTCGTGTGGCCGATACTGTCAAGCAGGATGAGACGAGCCAACGTTCGAAGGAAAAAGGCAAACGAGCCGGAATCATTCACATCGAGTTCGCGCGAGCACGAGTAAGTATCGAAGGCACTGCGGATGCCGGTACTGTGCGTGCTGTGTTGGAGTGCCTAGCCGGATGATTGGACCGCCACCGGGAGCACGGATCTGGATCGCGGCTGGAGTCACTGATCTGCGGTGCGGACTCACTGGACTGAGCGCAGCGGTGCAGATGGTATTGGAGCAAGATCCTTTCGGTGGGCACGTATTTGTGTTTCGTGGCCGGAGTCGGCGCTGCGTGCGGTCGCACTTGGACGCAAGAATTATCTTTTCGCTGGCTCCGATTCAGGCGGGGAGAACGTGCGGCCGCGATCTACAGTTCTGATTGGCTCGGCCAAGCTGAACGGCCTGGGACCCGGAAGCGTACCTACGGGACGTGCTGGCACGGATTGCGGATCATCCAGTGAACCGCATTGCCGAACTGTTGCCTTGCAACATATCTTCTTCCGCAGCTCTTCAGCAGCGCAGTTATGAGACTGGCTGCACCAGCTTCCGGTTTGATGAAGATGCACAGAGTACGTCGAAAAAACGACGGCACATGTCGCGAACAGACACCCTTTCTTCCGTTTTGCTTAGGCTGCAGGCCATATGTTCATCGATCGTCAGAACGTACTCTTCGGGCGGACTAGCTTCATCTGCGTAGAAGTGTGTTGCGAAGCAAACCATAGCCGTTTCAGTGGGCTTCGACGCATTTTTCCTAATCACTAATCGAGGAAATTCGTTTTGTGGACGCGACCATGGTGTGCTTTGTGAGCCACGTGAACCGAGCCTCACCAGCCCGACAGCGAAAGTGATGATTCATTCGATTGCACTCGCGGAACATTTCCCTGCCTAGCGCCTTCCAGTAAGCCTCCAGGTCGATATTTGACGTACTCGACATGGCCTCTCTTGTCGTAGTACACCAGCGTACTGCATGGCTGCCGATATTTTCACATCGGGCCCCGAGATCCGCTAACAGATGCTCGAACGCGCTGCAACACGGTCGTGAGCGAACGGTTACCGCGCTTCACTTGACGACTTTGTACTTTCTGAGGACCTCAACGGTTTTCTCGATCGGCAGAGCGTCTACTGTGTGCCCATTTCCGCTCGTCGTCGTGGCTCGAAAGAGGGAGTTATAAATCGCTTCTTCGGTGGCTTCAATGGCGGCGAGAAAGAGTGGGGACATCGCGTCGTTGGTAATGAGCTCGACGTTCCGGGTCGTTGACTTTTCGGTCGTGTGAATCCGTACTTGCGGTGCGGTCGAGAATGCAATCGCATAATCACCGCTGCCATTCGACGCGGCGCTCCCCGAACGGCCGAGACCGAGGAGCGCTCTTGCTGCGAGTCGCTTCAGGTTACGTGCATCTATAGGTGCATCGGTCGCGAGCACAATCATGCATGATCCATTCCCATGGTCTGTCCCGCTGCCGCTCTGTTGAAGTTCTTGGCGGAGGTAGTATTGGCCTAACTCGAGACCAACCGGTGCTCCTGCGACGCTCAGAATGCCTCCGAAGTTCGTCTGAACCAGCACACCGACCATGTAGCCTCCCAGGTTACGTGGAAGACGGCGGGAGGAGGTTCCGATACCTCCTTTCCAGCCGAACGCCACGGTCCCTGTACCTGCTCCGACAGATCCCTCCTCCACGGGGCCGCTTTTTGCGTTCTTGATCGCCGCGAAAACATCGTCGGCGCTGATATGGCGTCCACGAATGTCGTTCAGGTATCCGTCATTTGTTTCGCCGACCACAGGATTTACAGAGAGTACGTCTTCGTTTCCTGGAGACGTAAGCACATAGGTCGTGACCGCATCGGCCACTCGGGGCACGCTGGTAGTGGAGGTAAGCAGGATGGGAGTTTCAATATCGCCCATCTCTTCGACCTGAGTAGAGCCGGTGAGCTTTCCAAAACCGTTGCCGACAAAAACCGCGCCCGGCACTTTCTCGCGGTAAAGATTGCCTCCATGCGGCAGGATAGCGGTTACACCGGTTCGAATGTTTTCGCCGCGGATGATCGTCGTCTGTCCGACTTCAACGCCTGCAACATCGGTAATCGCATTGACGGGACCCGCCGGCAGGATCCCGATTTTCAATCCTAGATCCGAAGCTCGAGGGCGCGTGTTCGAGGTCTTTTCCTGGGCAAAGCCGGACGTCAACACGAGCGTCATCAATAACATCATCGTCTTTGCCATGGACGCTGATTATACCCACTTCAGCCGGTGGGAAAAAATCTAAAATCTAGCGCGCCGAAGGTTCCGATCTAAGCCCTAAGACCCACCCGCTCCAGCAACTCCACATAACGCGGATCTGAGCGCAAGACATCCAGCCTTGGTTCCGCCTTGAGCCACGGCATTGAGCTCGAGCGATCCGCATACGCCTTTTCGAGGTAGTAAAATGTTTTCTCTCGGTCCCCGAGTCCCAAATGCACGAGAGCGACTCCGTACGCGTCCACATACCTGTGGCTCGCGATGCTCTCCAGTTCGCGTAGAATGCCCCTTGCGGCTGCCTTGTCTCCGGAAACAGCATGCGCATAGCCCAGTTCGGCGACCAATAATGGCCAGTCGGGATCGATCTGGCGTCCCTTCTCCAAGACGTCGATGGCTTCTTTGTACATCCGCTTCTGAACGAACGCGCGTCCGCCGACCGCATAAGCAATCTGAAAGTCGGGACTGAGCTTAATCGTCCGCCGGAACTGTGCGATTACCGCATCGTAACGGCGTCCATAGTAGGAAACACATCCCAGCTCTTCATTTTTCCAGGGTGACATAGGGTCCCCGGCCAGAAGCTCAGCCAGTCCCGCAATCGCTTCATTCGTGCGTCCTAACGCATCCTCGTAATGTAAGTAACAGCTGAATGTTTCGACCGTGCTGGGATTTCGCTGCGAATCTTGCTTGAATTCTCTTTCAGCGCCTCGCCAGTCCCAATCGTAAAGCAGCTTTACAAGTCCGAGCGCTACATGAGCTTCAGACGGTGCTCCACCCAGCTCGATGGCTTTCAAAGCATACTCGCGAGCTCTTGGCATTGCTTCCCTTGGCGAGATGTAATCAGCGAGCCCTACATATGCATTTGCCACGCCGATAGAGGGCAGTGCGTAACTCGGATCTCTTGCTAGCGCGCGATGAAAGTACAGAACGGCTGCGTTCAAGTCGGCTTGGGTTCCGCCCAGGAGAAAAGAACGGCCTTTGAGATATAGCTGGTAAGCTTCGGGATCGACCTTGTGGCGTTGGGATAGTTGCCGCTGTGCGTCTTTCGTAAGTGTGATGCGCAGCTTGTCGAGCACTTCCCTCGAAATATCTATCTGCATCTGGGGCAGGTCACCTCGTACTGGGTTGTATTGTTCACCCCACAGACGGTGATTGTCCCGGACATCCACCAATTCGACGCGCACGAAAAGCCTGTCGCCTCGCTGCGAAACTCTCCCCAGCAGTACGCTTTGTGCTTTCAGCATCGCTCCGGTCATTGCCGGGTCCACCTGTTGGCCCTTGAACCGGAACACAGAACTGCGCGAGATCACTCTGAGATTTGGAGTGTCGGAGAGGTCGCCTATCAGGCTATCTGTCAAACCATCGGCTAAGAATGCCAGGTCGCTGCCACCCTCGTTCACGAACGGCAATACGGCTATCGAATCAATTGCTCGGCCGGGAGCTCGAGAGTAGTGGAGAAAAAGAACCACGGCGAGAACCAGGCAGGCAGCTGCCAACGAGGCGATATGCCTCGCCCCGAACCGGTTTCCCGCGCGAACGAATTTGCCGGTCTCCAATTGTTGCTGAACTACTTTCAAATCAGCGGCCATCTCCTCGGCCGACTGATAGCGTGTCTCACGATCTCTTTCGAGAGCCCGCCGCGTAATGCGGATCAGCCCCGCGGGACATTCTGGGCACAGACTTTCGAGAGGTATTGGGTCAAGCGTGAGTACGGCTGCGAGGATGTCGCTCGGCGTCTGTCCCTCCATCGCTGGATGCCCGGAAAGCATTTCATAGAGGACGGAGCCCAGAGTGAACAGATCGGTTCGGCAATCAACCGGAACTCCGCGGGCCTGTTCAGGAGACATGTATCTGGGCGTGCCCACGATCAGTCCCGGAGCAGTCACGCATTCTGTCAAGTCTAGTGAGGCCTCCACCCCGGTTCGCTTCTCCGTCCATTTGGCCAGCCCGAAGTCAAGCACTTTCACCAGACCGTCTGGCCGCAGCATGATGTTTTCCGGCTTGATGTCTCGGTGAATGATATCTGCGCCATGCGCCGCGCTGAGTGCCAGGCTGGTCTGGATCGCAATTTCGACTGCCCTGTGCGCAGGAAGCGGCCCGTTAGCCAGTTCTTGGCGAAGGGTTCGTCCTTCAACGAATTCGGTTGCCAGGAAACTGACTGAAGCAGCCTGTCCCAGCCCATAGACGGTGACGATGTTCGGGTGATTCAAAGCCGAGACAGCGCACGCCTCCTGCTCGAAGCGCCGCAAGCGGGCAGGATCGGACGTGTACTCTTCGGGTAAGAGTTTCAGGGCCGCCCTTCGCTTCAAGCGCGTATCCTGGGCCAGAAAAACTTCGCCCATTCCGCCTCTTCCTAGACGTTCGATCACGCGGTAGTCGCCAAGTGTTTCCCCGATCAGCGGCCGGGTTGGTCGCCCAACAAGCGCTTCGGCCGCGATGTCGTCGGGAGACTCGTCAAGGAACTGGCTGGGCTGTTCATCTGCCGCCAACATGGCCTCAACTTCGCGCCGCAGTTCATCGTCAGCGAGGCAGGCCTGCTGCACGAAAACGCCGCGGGTCTCCGGGCTTTGTTCCCACGCCGCCTGGCATAAATCGACCACGTGCTGATAACGGTCAGGAGTCATCCCGCCGCTCCCCTTGCCGCCTCGGGCATCAACTGCAAATGAAGCCACGCCTTCGCAGCTCGCCAGTCGCGCATTACGGTTTCAGGAGAGATCTTGAGCACATCCGCCGTTTCCTCCACGTTGAGACCGCCGAAGTATTTCAATTGCACGACCTCACCCTGACGCGGATTGAGTTTCATCAGGTCGGCAAGTGCGTCATCGAGGGCGACGATTGCGGCGATTCGTTCGCTTGAGACCGTCATTCCTTCTTCCAGCACCAGGTCACGCTTGTCGCCGCCCCGCTTAGCAGCGAGTTGCCCACGGGCGTGATCGACCAGGACGTGCCGCATAGCTTTTGCGGCAATGCGGAAAAAGTGTGCCCGATTTTCCCATTGCCGGCCCGCATCGACTGCTAAGCGAACGTACGCCTCATGAATAAGCGCCGTGGTCTGGAGAGTATGCGCTGGATTCTGGCTCGCCATGTGGCGGCGGGCCATCCGGTGCAATTCCGCGTAAACAAGCGGCATCAGCTGATCGAGTGCACCCTGGTTGCCTCTCCCCCAGTCAATCAACAACTGCGTGACTTCCTGTTGCGAAGCCATACTCGGTGTGAGGACCCTTATCATATCTCATCTAAAAGCCTCATTTTCCGGAAAAATGCCCGGGAAATGCGTAGAAATTTTGGTGTTGGAGAAGAAGTCGTTAAGCCGTTCGATGCTTCTCCGGCAAAGCCAACGCAGAACCTACCCGAAGTTTCCTTGGTGGCAAGAAATGCAAAATCTTATGCCGCCTGACAGTTTATCTTCGGATTCTTCGTTTCTCTAAGTGCAGGCAGTTGATTTCAGAAATACCAAAAAGATACGAACGGAGAAACATCATGAAATTTGAGCAGAGCAGCGCCAGAGTGATCGCCGAACCAGAGCTCCACTTGGAAGAACTGGAGCTCGTTATCGCCGCTGGAATCGGCCTCAACCGCAACGAAACGTTTCTTCCCGAGCTAGAGCTGGATTTCGACGAACTGGAGCCCGTCATTGCTCCGGGGCTTGGTTTGCGAAACCACAACGAAACCTTTACTGCACAACTAGAGCTGGAACCTGAAGAACTGGAGGCCGTCATCGCCCCTGGACTCGGTCTGCACAACCACAACGAAACCTTCTTTTCGTTTGTGGAAGACCTCGCCTGAACCCTCGCTCATAAAAGCATCCGGAGGCTGCGTACAAACGTGGAGAACGCCACCGCGCCGTCCTCAAAAGCTGGTCGACGCCGAATCATTCGCTTGTGGAGTTCCGCGGATGCCCGCTGCCGGCGCGGCGAGTACCGGGACGCCGTCCTCTTGTTTGAAGCCGCACTCGGAGAGCCGCACGTGGATGGTCAACTTTCGCCCCAGGAACTTTCGGCCCTTCTCAACAACGCGGGCATGGTTTACAAGTACATCGGAAAATTTGACGATGCTGCACGTGTCTACCGCCGGGGCCTGGCGCTTGTAGAGCAGAGCGTCGGGTTAGATCACCCGGATGCTGCAACTCTCTACCATAATCTCGGAGGGCTCGAACACGCTCGCGGCTGCTACTCAGCCGGAGAGCCCTTTGCACGCCGGTCCGTCAGTATTCGGCAGCAAGCCCTTGGTCCGGATCACGTCGATGTAGCGGCAGATCTAGCCGCCCTGGCCGCCATCCTGCAAGGACAGCGGAAATTTGAAGCGGCCGAGTCTCTGTACCTTCGGGCACTTGCAGCCTTCGAGCGTGAATACGGGACCGAGCATCAGGAAATTGCAGTAAATCTCAGCAATCTGGCGGCCCTCAAACATGCTCAAGGCAAGTTTCATGACGCGGAACGATTGTATCGGCAGGCGCTCGCACTCAAGGAAAAGCTGATGGGCGAAAGACATCCGAGCACGGCAACCACCATCAACAACCTGGCGGTCCTGTTGCAGACGGCGGGAAAATACGCGGAAGCGCGGGCACTGCTCGAACGCGCGTTATCGGTCTTGCAATTGGCGCTGGAACCACACCATCCGAACTTGGCCGCCTGCCGGGCAAGTTATGCCAGAGTACTCGAAACGCAAGGCGCGCAAGTTGACCGGTACGACGCAGCGCAAAGTTTGGTCACTGGCCAAGTAGACAGCCCTCTGCTTTGCACGCCGGCTTTTGATTCCTGAACGGAGTCTGCGATGAAGCAGCGGGAATTCTGCGCATACCCGCCCCAACTGGCGGCGGATGTAGAGATCTCTCAAACGAGCGGCGGCGAGAACCCTAGCTTCGTGATCGGATCGTCTGCCGCCGGACATTACCTCCGGCTCGGAATCACGGAACATCGCGTAATCAAGCTTCTGGATGGAACGCCTGCGCCGCTTGCGGTCTGCTCCGCTATGCAACAAGCGCACGGCATCAATCTCCATCTGGCGACCCTTACTCGCTTTCTGACCAGGCTTGATGCGGCCGGAATCCTCGCCGGCCAACGCTTCAGCGGCCGGAGTGCAGCCATTCCGGGAAATCGCTTCTACTTGCATTGGATGCTGTTCAATCCGGACCGCCTGTTCACCCGCGTCTCGCGCCCGCTTCGATGGATCTGGACCTCAGGATTCCTCGCCGCAAGCTTGCTGCTGATCGCACTATCAGCCGTTATCGCGGTTGCGAACTGGACAGAGATCGCGAGCTACGCCGGTCAAATCGCGCGGGAACACTATCCCGCTGTGCTGCTGGTCGCCTGGATCGTGATTGTGTCTCACGAGTTCGCACACGGTTTGACGTCAAAGGCGTTCGGTGGCCGCGCAACAGAGATTGGTGCGCTGCTGATCTATTATTGTCTGCCCGCCCTCTATTGCAACGTCTCCGGGCTGTATCTCATTGCCGAGCGGCGTCGGCGTCTGTGGGTTATTGCTGCGGGCGTGTATTGGCAGTTGCTGGTCGGCGCTGCGGCGCTGCTGGCTTGGTTCTTGCTGGCGCATCACACTGTCGCAGCCGATCTCGCCATGATCTTTGTGCTGGGCAGTTTCCTTAATATCGTTTTCAACGCCAACCCTCTCATCAAGCTGGATGGTTATTACTTTCTCAGCCAGTGGCTGCAATTGCCAAATTTGATGGATCGCTCACGCGCTTACTGGCGGGGCGTTCTCTTTGGCCGCGCCCACCAAAAGTGTCGATCGAATGCGCCGCAAACCACCTCACGAGAGCGGCGCATTTTTCTTGTATTCGGGTTCCTCTCCTTCTCCTACAACCTGGTGCTGCCTCTGGTTGTCTTCTGGTACGTGTTTGAGTTTCTAACCGATCATGCACGGCTTCCTGGCCTCCTGTTAAGCCTCGCATTGCCGTTGATTTTCGCGCGAGACCTCATCAAGAGCGGCATCAGGGCGGTACTGCGGGCATCTCAACCGAAACAGAAATTCATCAGTCAAGGTGACGACATGACGAGCAATGAAATGGCAATCACAGATCGGAGCAAATGGAGATCTCGGCGGCACCTCGCGCTTGCGCTGCCCGTCGTGGCTGTCGGGATCTTGTTCTGCATCCCTTGGACGGCCTCGGTCGGCAGCTACGGCGCATTGATGACGCTTCCCGATCAGGAAACCGCCATCCGGGCTCCCGAGGACGGCTCGATCATTTCGCTGAACGTCAGGGCGGGCCAGCATGTTGAAAAAGGCACGCTGCTCGGATCCCTGGGAAACCTCGACCTCGAGGAACAAATCGCCCAGATTCGAACGGAACTGGCACGCGCAGAGGCCGATTTTGACCGGCTCGCGGGAGGTCTCCGGCTACAGCAGCAGGAAACTGTCAGCGCAGAGTTGCGTTCCAGTCAACGCCGCCGCGAATTCAGGGAAGTCCAAGCGGAAGAGCAGCAAATCCTGGACCGCTCGGGCTCTGCATCGAAAGCCGTAACGACACTCGCCTCGTTTTCAAGTGATCAGCCAACAATGTTTGGGACTCCAGCCGATGGACTCTCAAACCTTCCGGCAGTTCTTGCCGCGCTTGAAGCAAATGCAAACGTACGCCGGACGAAGCTGGCGGAGGCTACGGGGAAGCTGCAACGCGCTCGCCAATTGTTTGCCGAGGGGATCCTGGCGCGAAGCGAACTCGATGCGGCCGATTCCAACGCCTTAACACTCGCTTCTGATCTGAACGAGGCAGAGCAGCACTTGAAAGCGGCCCTGGTCGATCACCGTCGCCGGCACGAAGCTCTGGAGAGCGAATTTCAACTCTCTCGTTCATCGGTGACTGCCGCACACGCAGAAGCCACAAGCCTGCGTGATCAGTTACAAGCGACGCACCGCCTCACTGCATCTCTCGAAGAACGGCTCGCCATTCTGGAAAGCAAACGGAGTCGATTCACTTTGACCGCTCCTATCTCAGGCACGGTCTTGAACGAAGAACTCGCTCGTATGTCTGGCAGATATCTTTCCAAAGGGGACGAGATCTGCCGGATTGTCGGCTTGCGTGACCTGCTCGTGAGGGTTCAGGTACCGGAACGCGAGATCGGTGATGTCAAGGCCGGAGAGCCCGTGCGGATCAAAGCAAGAGCCTTTCCGGGAAGGGTATTCCGTGGCGAAGTCTCGCACATCGGCGATGAAGGAGATCTGGTTCAAGATCGCCAGACAACTTACCGTGTCGAACTCCGCATTCGTAATAACGACGGTCTGTTACGGCCCGGAATGACCGTATTCGGCAGAATCGATTTCGACCGTCGCCCGGTTGTGTGGATTCTGGCTCACAAACTCGAGCAGGCCCTGCGCCCTGAGCTGTGGATGCTCTGAGTCTCACCAACAACAGTTTCATTGCCAAACAATCCTGAGGAGGATTTATGAATATTCGAACTACACGTCAATTTCGAACTGCGCCATCCCTAGCAGGACTGGCGTTCGGACTACTGATCCCATTTGGAATAGCAGTTGCCCAGAACGGCTCGGCGGCCGGCTCGGACTTCCAGTCTGATTCCCGATCGGGGCAGCTGGTCTTTCCGCCGAACTCCCACCCTTTCGATAAGAGCTTTCCGGAGTGGAGCGCGGAGTGGTGGCAATTGACTTTTTCGCTGCCCACATCGGACAACCCTGTTAATGGACAAGATTGCTCCCTAGGACAGCGTGGCAAGGTTTGGTTTCTTGCGGGTTCGTTCGAATCCTCGCCATTCTCGCGCTCGTGTTCCGTTCCTGAAGGGAAGGCACTCTTTTTCCCGGTAATCAACCGGATCGATATAAATGTCACTGATCAAACCGTCAGGGACCTACGTGCTGAAATTGCGCCTTGTCTGAACGCTGCAACAAACCTATCCGCGGAGGTGGATGGAGAATATATCGACAACCTCGAGAGATTTCGGGTCAAATCTGTTCCTTTCGAAGTCGCCGTTCCGCCAAATGGCTTGTTTGGTCTGGAAGGAATATACTCGCCCGTAGTCGGTGATGGCTTTTACTTAATGCTGAAACCACTGCACATAGGAACGCACATCATTCACGTCTCTGCGCAGGAACCTGTCGTAGGAACATGCGGCTCCGCGACCGTTGATGGCACGTACACAGTGACAGTCAAGCCAGTGAAGATCGATCGAGGCCGTTAAATACATTTGGCTGGTTGAGATTCCCACAGGATGGGTGAGGCGATCCGCACGAATCACTCCTCGTGCAGTGCCAGCGCCGGCTCCGTTTGCGCGGAACGTCTCGCCGGTCCGTAGCACGCCGCCAGCAGAACAGCCAGCCACAGTACCGCAATTGCAGGATATACCTGGACCGCTATGTTCTGCACACCGGGAAGATAACTTCGCAGCAGCGGCATGATCCCAATTGCGCCTGCGAGGCCGAGGCCGATGCCCATCAGACCCATCCGCGCACCTTCTTTCAACACGAGCCGCAGAACATCGCCCGGCTCTGCTCCGAGCGCGACCCGTAATCCGAATTCTTTGCTCCGTAGAGTAGTGCTGTACGCGGTGACACCGTACAAACCGAGCGTCGCCAGCAGCAGCGCCAGCATCCCGAAAGCTCCGAGCAGCCAGGATTCCCAACGTAACTGCCAATAAGACTCCTGGACGTGCTCCGCCAGTTCGTTCACCGCATATACCCGCAATCCGTGTCCTTGCTCGAGAAGGATATGCCGAAAGGTCTCAGTGAATGCTCTCGCTGAAGCGGCGGTCTCGATGACAATGTTCGCGAGCCCGCTCGCGTTTTGCGCAAAAGGCACACAGACGTGTGGCCCTGCAGGTCTGGTCAATGCAACCGTCTTCGAATTGCTCACTACTCCCACGACCGTCGCCGTTGAAGCTCCCGGCAGCCGACTCGAATTTCGCGACCGACCGCATTCGCGCGTGGCCAGAGCTTCTGCGCCAGAATTTGATTGACTAACACCACTGCCCGGCTGTTCGCTCTGTCGGAATCTCCGAAATCGCGGCCCGCCAGAGCCACAGCATCAGCCGCACGGTTGCTTCGCTCACCGCCAGCCCGGCCACTGCCCCTGCAACCGCCAGCACCAGGCTGTCGGCAAGAAACTGCCGCACGATCCGGCTTCGAGTAGCACCTAGCGAATAGCGGATCGCCACTTCCCGCTGGCGTGTTGCTCCCCGTACCAATAACAGGTTGCGGCGTTCACGCAACAGATCAGTAGCACAATGCCGACCACCGCAAACAACAACGTGACCACTGCCCTCACGCTGGCCCGGTCTCCCCCGCTCGCGACGCCTCGCGCTTCCGCGGCGGTAATCGGATGCTCTACACTGTCCCGCCGAACCATCTCACGCCGCATTTGTCTATCTAACGACTGCAGTTCGGCTGTCGCCCCTGCATTCGTCACACCGGCGGAAAGCCTTCCGAAGACTGTCAGCATAGTGCTTTCTCGATCCTGCAAACGCGCCTCGATACTCGGATGCTGCCTCGCCCAGATTCGCAACGGGACCCAGATACTCGTCCTCCTCGGTGACGAAACGCCGGAGAACTCCTTCGGCGCCACGCCGATGATCGTGTACCACTGACTCTCCGACCGCACCTGCTGGCCGAGTGCGCGTGGATCTCCGTGAAAGAGGCGGCGTTGCGAGCAATTCTCCTGAGTTCGCAAATCGGGTTTTCAGGTCCGTGTAGTCGGGAAACGAGAAGCCGGAACGAGGACCACGCCGTAGAACGATCAGCCGCCCCGGATCGGGCAGTGGAAGATCGCGCAGCAGGCGTGCATTCAGCAGGCTGAAAACGGCGGCGTTTGCCCCGATTCCCAGCGCGAGGCAGACCGTCGTCACAATCGCAAACCCACCTTCCCCAGTAACCGGAGCGAAAACCGCAGATCTTGAAAAAGGGCAAACATGATGGTTCTCAGAAGAATAGAAACCGCCGTTTTCCCTTTGTTCCTCGGCCAGGCTGTCATCGCCATATATTCGCCCCTTATTACCTCCTCCGCTTCCTTTTTATAGGCGGTAAAAACCCCCGCCGTGATACTTTACTTGAGTTGATTGGAGATGCCCTTGCGAGCAGCCTTGTTCACCCGGGAATACCCGCCCAATGTGTATGGAGGCGCAGGAGTTCACGTCGAATACCTAAGCCGCGAGCTCGCCCGGAAAATCGAAGTTGAAGTCCACTGCTGGGGTAATCAAAATTCCGTTATTACCGTTCCGGGGCACCTTCGCGTCCTCGGAGCCGAGCCTTGGAGCGAGATCACAAACGGCACCGAAGGCAAGTTCAAAGCGGCTCTCGAATCGCTTAGTCTGAACCTCACTCAAATCAAGGCTCTTTCCGGAATCGACATCGTCCACACTCACACTTGGTACGTGTCGATGGCCGGCTTTCTGGCCAAAAAACTGTACCACGTTCCGTTTGTTTTGACCACGCACAGCCTCGAACCTTTGCGCGCCTGGAAGGCCGAACAGCTCGGCAGCGGCTATGCCATGAGTTCGTGGATGGAGCGCACGGCCATTCTCGACGCTGATGCCGTGATCGCCGTTTCAAACGGCACTAAAGACGACATTCTGCGGTCCTATCCGGATATTTCACCGAATCGTATCCACGTCATTTACAACGGTATCGATTTGGACGAGTATCAGTACAAGGCATCCACGGCCGCCTTGGAAAAATACGGGGTCGATCCCCAGCTGCCTTACATCCTTTTCGTTGGCCGGATCACGCCACAGAAAGGCGTAACACATCTGGTCGATGCGCTTCGCCATCTGCCGCCTCAAACGCAGGTCGTTCTTTGCGCGGGCGCGCCCGATACGCCTGAAATCGCCGCTCAAATGCGGCGCAAAGTCGACGAGGCCCGCGCTCATAATCCGCACGTTCTGTGGATCGAGAAAATGATAAGCAAGCCCGAAGTGATCGAGCTTTACAGTCACGCCCGGGTTTTCTGCTGCCCGTCCGTTTACGAGCCTTTCGGCATCATCAATCTCGAAGCGATGGCCTGTGGCGCTCCCGTTGTGGCCAGCGCTACAGGGGGTATCAAGGAAGTTGTCGTCGACGGTGAAACCGGATATCTCGTCCCCTTCGATCAGGACCCGGCCACGAGTTTTCCGACAGATCCTGAGCGCTTCGCGCGCGATCTAGCCGCTCGCATCTCGGAACTGCTTGCCGATCCGGATAAATGCAAGCGGTTCGGCCGCGCCGGGCGCAAACGTGTCGAAGAGAAGTTCAGCTGGCCCGCTATCGCATCTCAAACTATCGATCTTTATCGCAAGCTGATCGACGATCGCAAGTAACTTCATGCCGTCCAGGCTGGTCCCATCACCGATGGAAAAAACCGAAGAAGGTCTATCCGGCGTGCCGTCGGAAGGAAGAGCCCGGGTCATCATCGAAAGCGTGTCTCCCCAGGTAGACGCTGGGCGATTTCCTGCCAAGCGTACCGTCGGCGATACCGTTGACGTCGAAGCAGACATCTTTACCGATGGTCACGACGCAATCTCTGCCGTTCTCCTCTACCGGCACGAAAGCGAGCGCAATTGGCGTGAAGTACGGCTTCGTGCGCTCGTTAACGATAGGTGGCGGGGTGTGTTTTCGGTTACCGACTTCGGACGCTATCGTTACACTATCCACGCCTGGGTGGATCACTGGGAAACATGGCTGCGCGATCTGCGCAAGCGCATCGAGGCTAATACTGATGCAGATGTCGATTACATGATCGGAGCAGACTATATTGAGCAGGCGGCAGAGCGGGCCGAAAATCCCGATCGCTCGTTTCTGTTAAAGCAAGCTCAAGGGCTGCGTGATGAGGCCCAACCGGAGCTTCGTCGCTCTACTGCGCTGTCCCCTCCGCTGAACGAGACCATGCTCCGTTATCCCGATCGCCGCTTTGCAACACTATTCGAGCGCGAACTGGCAATTGTGGTCGATCCTGTTCGTGCGCGATTCAGTTCCTGGTACGAATTATTTCCTAGATCCACTTCACCCAATCCTGGCGCGCACGGAACCTTGACCGACTGCCAGGCCAGGCTCCCTTACATCGCAGGCATGGGCTTCGACGTCGTGTACCTCCCGCCTGTTCATCCGATCGGAATGAAATTTCGCAAGGGTAAGAATAACTCTGTGGTCGCCGAGGCGGATGACGTCGGAAGCCCTTGGGCGATCGGCTCGCCCGAAGGCGGACATAAGGCCGTTCATCCGATGCTCGGAACGCTCGAAGACTTCAGAGCTTTCGTGAGGGGGGCCGGTGAATTCGGAATCCAGGTTGCTCTCGATATCGCGTTCCAAGTCTCTCCCGATCATCCTTATGTAGCCGAGCATGAGTCGTGGTTTCGCAAGCGGCCCGACGGAACGATTCAGTACGCTGAGAACCCGCCGAAGAAATACCAAGACATTTATCCGTTCGACTTCGAAACTTTGAAATGGAAGGAACTTTGGGAAGAGCTGAAAAGCGTCTTCACTTTCTGGATCGAGCAAGGCGTCCATATTTTTCGAGTCGACAACCCGCATACGAAAAGCTTTGCGTTTTGGGAATGGGCCATTACCGAACTCAAGAAGGAAACGCCAGATGTCTTGTTTCTGTCTGAAGCTTTCACGCGGCCCAAAATCATGTATCGTCTGGCGAAGCTTGGCTTTAGCCAGTCGTACACTTATTTCCCCTGGCGCAACGCCAAACGCGAGCTCACTGAGTATTTAACCGAGCTCACGCAGACTCCGGTGCGCGATTTCTTCCGCCCGAATCAATGGCCGAACACTCCGGACATCCTTACGGAATTTCTGCAGATTGGTAGCCGTGCCGCTTTTCTGATCCGGTTTTTGCTCGCCGCAACGCTCGGCGCAAACTACGGCATCTACGGGCCGGCCTTTGAGCTTCTGGAGAGCCGTCCGCTGCGCCCGGGAAGTGAGGAGTATCTCAACTCGGAAAAGTATCAGATTCGCGAATGGGACCTGGAGCGGCCGGACAGCTTACGAGATCTTATTGCTCTCGTCAACAGAATCCGCCATCAGAATCCGGCTTTGCAGACGGATTGGACGCTCCAATTCCATCCTGTCGATAATGATCAACTCATCTGCTATAGCAAGAGCGCCTCTGATGGCAGCAATCTCATCTTGATGGTGGTCAACCTCGATCCGCATCATACGCAATCGGGGTTCGTCGATCTTCCGTTGGATCGGCTTGGTATCGAGGAGGATCGACCCTATCAGGCGAACGATCTGCTTACGGGAGCGCACTACGTCTGGAGCGGTAGGCGAAACTATGTGGAGCTTCGGCCCGACGCTCTACCGGGCCATATTTTTCAGATGCGCCGCCGGCTTCGCGTGGAGAATGACTTCGAGTACTTCTTATGAAAACGAGCGAGTCCGCAGCTTTACGCGTTCAATCCCTTGGTGATCCACTCGGGAACGGTGCTAAGGCTGAGCTGGCGCAACTGCTGCCGGGATACATAGCCAATAGACGTTGGTACAGGGCTAAAACTCGAACCATCGAGCGGATCGACATCGCCAATGTAATTCCGCTGCAAGGTACGCAAGCTCAGGTTCTGGTTTTGACGATCCACTTCAAGGGCGGCGATAGCGACCATTATGTGCTTCCGGTTTCGGTCGCGACTGAAACAGGATCGGACCTGGAAGTCATCGCCGGTCTCGTTTCGGAGAACGGGGAACAGGCGGTCCTGTACGATGCCCTGGGAGACAGTTCCTTCCGCGACGCCTTACTGGAGGCGATAGTTTGCGAGACGAAGATTGAAGGCCGGAATGGCAGCATCCATGCTTTGCGCACTGCCGCTCTGCGAGAAAAATGCGGGGAATCGGTCACTTCACCTCTCCAGAGCTTCGTCTCGAGAGCCGAGCAAAGCAACACGTCGATCATTTACCGTGATCGCTACATTCTGAAGTTATTCCGCAAACTGGAATCCGGAGTGAGTCCTGATGCGGAAATCGGACTGTTTCTTACGCAGCGCGGATTCAAGAACACCCCTGCCGTGCTGGGCACGCTCGAATATCGCGAACAGGAATCGGACCACAGCTATGGCGCTGCCATACTGCAGCAGTTCGTTCCCAATAAGGGAGACGCCTGGAAGTACACGCTGGAGTGCCTGGAAAGCTTTTTCGATAGGGCCCTTACCAGCAAGCGGCCTCCACCGAAGCTCGCCACAGAACATCCGGTGACCCTGATGGGCCAAGAGATTCCGCCGAAGCTTCGGATGCTGATTGGTCACTATCTTGAATCGGCTGCCCTGTTGGGAAAAAGGACCGCCGAGATGCACGCCGCCCTGGCCGATCCAAACGGAAGCGCCGACTTCACACCGGAACCCTTCACGGCTCAAGATGCCGAGCGACTAAGCGAAGATCTGGTCCGCCACGCAAAAAGCGTTTTTCAAATAGTCCGTGAGAAACAGCCTGCACTCACCGGGGTCGTGGCGGGCGATGCCCAGGCCTTGCTAGAGGCAGAAGCTCTGATCACCGAGCGTTTGACCGCGCTGCAGAATCACCCTGTGACGGCCGTTCGGATACGCCATCATGGCGACTATCATCTGGGTCAAGTCCTTTATACAGGTCAGGATTTCGTGATCATCGATTTCGAAGGCGAACCTGCGCGGACCCTGGCCGAACGTCGTGCCAAAGCGCTGGCTCTGCGCGATGTTGCCGGCATGATTCGCTCGTTTCAGTATGCAGCCTTCGCGGCGCTGTTCGGTCAAGTGCCCGGAATACCCGACCGGCCTGAGCTGAAGCCCGTGATCGAAGGTTGGGCCGGCGCCTGGACGGCCGTCGTAAGCTCTACGTATTTGACCGCCTACTTCGAGCACTCGGGGAATCTTTCCTTTGTCCCTGCGAGCTGGCAGGAACGGCGAATTTTGCTGGACGCCTTTCTGCTTCAAAAGGCGCTCTACGAAGTCGCCTATGAGCTGAATAACCGGCCCGACTGGCTACAGATCCCTCTCCGTGGCATTTTGAGCCTGGTTGGTTGATTTTGATTGTGGTCAGCTATGACAACGTCCAACCGAGTCTTGAATCAGATCGATTTTCAGCGATTTCAGGAAGGAACACACATAAAGCTCAGTGACTTCCTGGGCGCTCACATCCTGGAGAGTGGAGTTGAGTTTAGTGTCTGGGCCCCGAATGCGAAGGCCGTATCGGTTATCGGCAGCTTTAATGAATGGAAGAGGAATGCAACTTCGCTAGCGCCGATGGGAGGCGGCATTTGGCAGGGCTTTGCGGAACATGCTCAGACCGGTGACCGTTATAAATATCACATCGAAACAGGGCAGGGAACTGGCGTAGACAAAATGGACCCAATGGGCTTCTTTCATGACCAGCCGCCGGATAACACGTCAGTTGTCTGGAATCTCCGTTATGAGTGGCAGGATCAGGACTGGATGTCTGAACGCCGGAACGTGAATAGCCTTGACGCTCCGATGACGATCTATGAAGTCCACTTGGGCTCTTGGCGCTCAGGGGCGACGCATGCAGACCGTGTCTTGGGCTATCGGGAACTGGCGTCCGAACTGGTCCCTTATGTGAAGGAGATGGGCTTCACGCATGTAGAGTTTCTGCCGGTAATGGAGCACCCTTTTTACGGCTCCTGGGGTTATCAAACGACCGGTTATTTCGCGCCGACTAGCCGGTACGGGACACCGCAGGATCTGATGCAGCTGATTGACACGTTTCATCAGAATGGCATCGGCGTAATTCTCGACTGGGTGCCTTCCCACTTTCCGAAAGACGAGCACGGACTGGGTAACTTCGATGGTACGCACGAGTATGAGCCTGCGGACCCGCGCCGCGGAGTTCATCCGGATTGGAACAGCTTCATTTTCAATTACGGCCGTGGTGAGGTGCGAAGCTTTCTGCTGAGCAGTGCCTTGTTTTGGCTCGACCGATACCATGCGGATGGACTGCGAGTGGATGCCGTAGCGTCGATGCTGTATCTCGACTATTCGCGCAAACCAAACGAATGGATTCCTAATGAATACGGCGGCCGCGAAAACCTGGACGCGATCGGATTCCTGAGGCGGATGAACGAGGACGTTTATCGTGTTCATCCGGACGCGCAGACGATCGCGGAGGAATCCACTTCATGGCCGATGGTCTCCAAGCCCACCTACGTGGGCGGTCTTGGTTTCGAACTGAAATGGGACATGGGTTGGATGCACGACACGCTGCAGTACATGGCCCAGGATCCTCTCTTCCGCAAATATCATCATCACGAGCTAACCTTCCGCCTGGTTTACGCATTCAACGAGAACTTCGTCCTACCGCTCTCGCACGACGAGGTCGTATACGGGAAGCGATCGCTCGCCAGCAAGATGCCTGGCGACGACTGGCAGAAATTGGCGAACCTGCGGCTTTTGTTCGGCTATATGTATGCTCAGCCCGGCAAGAAGCTTCTCTTTATGGGTTCAGAGTTCGCGCAGTGGGCCGAGTGGAACCATGACCGGAGTCTTGACTGGGAGTTGCTCGACCTTCCTCCTCATGCAGCCATTCGTCTCCTGGTAGGCGATTTAAATCATCTTTATCGATCCGAGACCACTCTGCATTTCCGGGAGTTTTCGTCGGCGTGTTTCGAGTGGATCGACGTGCATGACGCAGAAAAGAACGTCCTCAGCTTCTTGCGGAAAGGGACTCTGAACCAGGAGCGGATCGCAGTCATCTGTAATTTCAGCCCGGTGCCGCGAGCGAATTACCGGATCGGAGTTCCGGAAAAGGGATTTTGGCAGGAACTGCTGAACACGGATGCGAAGCAATACGGAGGCAGCGGAAGAGGAAATTTCGGAGGGGTCGAAACGGTGCCCGTTCCGGCTCATGGCCGCTCTTATTCGCTCACTGTGGATTTGCCGCCGCTTGCTGCGGTCTACTTCCGCCTGGACCCGAAATCCGTGTGATTATCTCACGCAGCGGTACCGGTATTCCAGACGAGAAGCTAAGATCGCTTCGTGATACACTTTCGCGCAAGGTATAGTACATGCGAATTGCTGGGCGATTACTCACTCCGGCCTTACTTTCGGCCGCTTTGATTTCGATGAACGGATGCGCAGGCGGAGGTCACGATCCGGCTGAGAAATACATTCTGGTAGCTGATAATTCGAAGATTCCCTACTGGCAAGCCGCATTGCAAGGTTTAAACCGCGCCTGTGCCGAAATGAAAGTGCATGCAGAGCTGCAGGGTCCCGACGGCCATGATCCCCAGGGTGAACATGACGCGTTCAGGCGGGCCGTTGCGGAGAAACCTTCTGGAATACTCGTCTCGGTCTCCGATGCCAATATCTTGAGCAATGACATCAATTCTGCGATCGACCAGGGAATTCCAATAATCACCATCGATTCCGACGCCCCCGACAGCAAGAGGCTTTTCTTCGTCGGGACCGACAACTACAACGCCGGCACGATAGGCGGAAAACTGGTAGCGAAGCTTTTGAACGGAAAGGGTAACGTCATGATCTATACGATTGCCAATCAGGCCAATCTAAAAGATCGGTTATCCGGTTATGAGGCGGCGTTCGCGGACCACACCAACATCAAGGTGAAACAGGTAGTGGACATGAACGGAAACTCCGATGTAGCTTTCGATTCCGCGAAAAAGGAGTTGGAGTCGAAAGACAAGGATAAGGTGGATGCCTTCATTTGCCTCGAGGCTTTGGCGTGTCCGGCTGTCGCGGATGTCGTCAACCGGGCCAATATGAAAGATAAGGTCAAAATAGTCGCGATGGATACCGATCCCGGAACGGTTGAATGGATCAAAAAAGGCGTGATTTCGGCGACGATTGCGCAAAAGCCCTACACAATGGCATACTTCGGGACCAAACTGCTTGGTGATATACATCTCCATCCTCAAAAGCAGTCTTCTGCAAACTGGGCTCAGAACATCTACTCCCCGTATCCGATGTTTGTCGATACAGGCGCATTCGTTATCAACAACGACAACGTAGCGACGCTATCGGAACAGCCTCCATCGGGTCAGTAAGACTGAGCCTTCGGGAGAAGGCACGGAGCCTTTTCGTGCCGCAATCCTTCTTGAAAAGTATTCTGCTTGCCGCTTTCGCAGCCCTGTCCCTTGCCCGCATCGCAACGGCGCAAGACTTCGACGTCGTGATCCGCAACGGACACATCATCGACGGAACGGGTTCGCCCTGGTATTCCGGCGATATTGGAATCCGTAACGGACGAATCGCTGAGATTGGTTCTCTGTCCAAGGCTCAGGCATTAGAATCGATCGATGCGCGCGGTTTCATCGTCGCGCCAGGATTCATTGACATGCTCGGCCAATCGGAGATCTCGATTATGGTCGATCCGCATGTGCAGTCGAAAATCTTTCAGGGGATTACCACCGAGATCACCGGTGAAGGAGGTTCAGTTGCGCCCACCACTCCAAAGCTCTTCGCAGAAGATCGGGCCAGCCTGGATCATTATGGTCTGACGGCGAAGTGGCTTAACTTCAACGGGTATTTCGCCAATCTAGAGCGGCGCGGTATCGGGATCAATTTAGCTAGTTACGTCGGCGCTACGCAGGTTCGGCGAGTGGTCATAGGCGAGAACAATCGGGCCCCCAGCGTGACTGAACTCGCCAGTATGAAGGACCTGGTTAGGCAGGCGATGAACCAAGGCGCGGTCGGGCTATCGACCGCTCTGCAGTACGCTCCGGCGCCTTATGCCAGCACTGAAGAACTGATTTCATTGGCCAGCGAAGCGGCGAAATCCGGAGGAATTTACGCAACGCATATGCGAAGCGAAGGCGATGCCATCGATAGCGCGCTGGACGAGACGTTTCGAATTGGCCGGGAGGCGGGGATTCCGGTCGAGATTTGGCACTTGAAAGCCGCTGGCAAGAAGAACTGGGGACGAATGCCTGATGTTATCGCGCGGATAGAGGCCGCGCGGCGTTCCGGGATCGATGTGGAGGCGGATACATACGCGTATACAGCCTGGTTCAATTCCTTCTCGGCATTCGTCCCTCCCTGGGTTCATGAGGGAGGCGATTCGAAAATGGTGGAACGACTAAAAGATCCCTCAACTCGTCTTCGTATTCGTAAGCAGATGTTGAATGACAGCACCGGGTGGGACAACGAATGGCAAGAGATACCGGGGCCGGAAGCCATCCTGGTCAGTGTTGTGACGAAACCCAAGCTGCTGCCGCTACAGGGCAGGACCATTGCCCAGATCGCAACAGAAGAACACAAAGATCCAATCGACGCAATATTCGATCTTTTGATTGAGGATCCGGCCATGTCAGTCGCGGTATTCGGAATGTCTGAAAGCGACGTGGCGCTAGCTCTCAAACAACCTTGGGTCTCAGTTGATAACGATTCGCAAGGAACCGCTCCTGACGGTGTTCTCGGCAAAGAGCATCCGCATCCCAGAGCCTACGGAACCTTCCCGCGCATCTTGCGCAAATACGTGCGTGAAGAAAAGTTGCTCACGCTGCAGGAGGCGATCCGCAAGTTCAGCGCATTACCGGCGCAGCGAATGCGCTTGACGGATCGAGGTGTTTTGAAGAAAGGAATGTGGGCGGATGTGGTGATCTTTGATCCTGACACGATTCAGGACGTGGCCACGTTTGAAAACCCCAACCAACTTTCGGTCGGCATGCAATATGTTCTGGTAAATGGGGTTGCGGTTATCGAGCGTGGACAGATGACTCAAGCTCTACCGGGAAAGGTGTTGCGCTCGCGATCGCGGAGGACGATTCAATGAAGAGAGATGAGCAAACAGTGGAGGCGGAACTGATGGAGATCAGCGCGATCCAGGATGATATTACAAAACTTGAGAGAATTGTCGCCTGGTGCGCGGCATATCCGGACGAGATACCTTTTGCGCTCCGTTTCTTTCGCACGCGACGTGAGTCGAGCAACGAGGAATTGAGCTCAGATCAGCCGTGGTAGCGCATGGCCAGCTTCGCCCGATCGCGGTAGCCAGGCGCTGTGCGAAAGACCAGAGTGAGGCAACGAAGGTGCTCCGATCACCATTGCATCCTGCCGGCTACGAACGTCGAATTGATGTAAACCCGCGTTTACTGTTTCAGAATCGGGAGCCGAGACTCTGAAAGCCACTCAAAGAGAGTGTTCAGGAAGCGTATGGCGTAGATGCCGACGAGCCCCGGAACGAGAATCAAAAACGCGCCGGTCATCATGTACGCGAGAAACTGGAAGCAAGTCCACGTCAGCAACCCAAAATTCCAGACTCCTGGGGATCCCAGATAAATATTCAAGCTGCCAATTGCCCAAGGCACTGCGATCTGAGCCCAGTACTTGATGACGAGCGCGCACCAAGAAGGCACAGTCAGCCCAAGTCCTATACAGACGGCGGCTATGGATAGAGATTCTCGAAACCATGGACGAGAAAGCATCTCCGACATTTCCTTTCCAAGTGGGGAATCCCAGCAGGCGGACGGCCGAGTCCTAAGCCCTGCAGACGTCCTTAGGAGGGCAAGCGAATTGGTGGGCGCGACAGGACTCGAACCTGTGACCTCCTGCGTGTGAAGCAGGCGCTCTAACCAACTGAGCTACGCGCCCGTTTGCGATAACTTTCTTGATTCTAAACCACTCGACAAACTGGCCCTTGCAATTTATCTGCACACGTGTGCATGATGGAAGCAGGAGAAGTTCGAATGGCCGCAGTGTTAGAGAAACAGCCCTTGCGCGAACTGGACGAATGGGACGACTTCGTCGCTACCCGTTACAAGCGCGGAAAGAGCGAGGAAGAGTTTAGGAATTACGCGCAGGATGCGAACCCTAATGTTACCGAGTTCTACCGTCAGAACCACCGCTTTCAGACACTTGATTTCGTTCGTGAGAAGAAGGCTCGATACTGTGGCTTGAATCGCGGGAAGAAGAGCATCTGGGAGATGGCCGATTACTTGAATACGCTGGTCGATGACAGCGACCCCGACACTGACTTGACCCAGATCGAACACTTGTTGCAAACGTCCGAGGCGATCCGCAGAGACGGCCACCCCAGGTGGTTCGTCCTTGCCGGGTTCGTACATGATCTCGGGAAAGTACTCTGCCTGTATGGGGAGCCGCAGTGGGCCGTCGTGGGCGACACATTTCCCGTGGGTTGTGCCTATTCGGATCAGATCGTGTTCCCTGAATTCTTCGCCGCAAATCCCGACAGCAAAGTGCCCGAGTATCAGAGTAAGTACGGGATTTACGCGCCGAAGTGTGGCTTAGATAAAGTCCACCTCTCTTGGGGCCACGACGAATACATCTACACCGTTACCCGCAACTATCTCCCGGAGCCGGCCCAATATATGCTGCGCTATCACTCTTTCTACGCTGCTCACAAGCATCATGCATACGGCTACCTGATGAGCGCGCAGGACGAACAGATGTTTGAGTGGGTGCGAAGATTCAATCCCTATGATCTTTATTCGAAGGGCGCCACCCGCCCGGATTGGCAGCAAATCAAACCTTATTACGAAGACTTGGTTGCCGAATTCTTCCCAGAAAAGATCGATTGGTAGTGCCGGACTCGGGGCGGAGCGGTAGAGCCGCGAACGACGAGCTCTCCCGAGACCAGAATTGTTCTCTCCGTCTCTTCTTTGCGAAGCAGTGCGAGAAGCAGTTGCATGGCGCGGCGCCCCAACTCCTTCATCGGTTGGCGCACGGTAGTTAGCGGCGGATTCAGGTACGAAGCAAAAAAGATGTCGTCAAAGCCGATTACGGAAAGGTCCTCTGGAACGGCTATTCCCTCAAGCGCGGCTTCTGACAGCACTGCTAAAGCTGTCATGTCGTTGTAGCAAAAAACGGCAGTGGGCAGTGTCTTTGAAGAAAAGAGTTGTTGCGCCCCGATGCGCCCTCCGGCCGGTTTACCGTCGGCGCGTATCACGAAATCTTCATTAACAGTCAGACCTGCTTCGGCAATCACCTTGCGGTAGCCTGCATAACGCTCCGCATCTGAGTGCAAACCAAATCGATCGCCAAGATAGGCAATTTGGCTGTGTCCCAACTTAAGAAGGTGGCGAACTGCCTCGTATGCTCCGGCTTGGTTGTCGAAACGCACGGAGTGCACGAAGGTGCTCGGGTGCTGATTGTTCAGCAGAACGATGGGAATCTGCAACTCCGAAAGTAAAGGTGTGTGTAGCTCACCCACCCGGGACGAAGCGACCAGAACGCCGTCCACTCGCCTGGCTTGAAAGCTGCGAACCACGGCTACTTCGCGATCAGGGTCAGCATTTGAGTTGGCCAGGATCACGGTGTACCCCTGTTCATTGGCCAATTCCTCGATACCCGCTACAACTTCGCCGTTAAAGGGATCGGCTATGGAGGTCACGACGACGCCGATGGCTTCAGTTTTGCTGGTGACAAGGCCGCGAGCAACCGCGCTAGGGCTGTAGCCTTGGCTCTCGGCTATTTGACGTATGCGTTCAGCCGTTTGAACAGGTATAAGCGAACTTCTGCGTAACGCGCGAGACACCGTGGAGTGCGAGACACCCGCGATCCGCGCGATGTCTTTGATCGAGACTGGCATATTCGTATCGAAGCCGCTAGCATCCATAGAAGCACAATCGAGCACGGCTTCGTGAGACTCTATGGACGATGCCGACCGTTAACTTTAAACTGATTCTCAGCGACATTGGCGGTGTGCTTGGTACGAACGGCTGGGACTCGAGCGTGCGCCGCACCGTGTGTCAACATTTCGGTCTGGTCGAGAGCGAGATTGCGGAAAGACATCGGCTGATGTTCGATAGCTACGAACGCGGCTACATGACTTTCCAGGAATACCTCGAGCGTGTCTTCTTCGGCTCCCCGCGCCGGTTCAGTATTGATGAAGTTCGTGATCTAGCCTATGCGCAGTCTGTACCCTGGCCGGAGAATATCGCCTTCTTTCAGCAGGTGAAAGCATCAAATATCCTCAGGCTGGGCTTAATCAGCAACGAAGGCGAAGGAATAACGGCTCATCGCGTGGAGACCTTCAGGCTCCGCGAACTTGCCGATTTCATGGTTGTTTCTCATTGTGTGCACATGCGGAAGCCGGACCGCGACATCTGGCAGTTAGCGCTGGATCTCGTGCAGGTCGCGCCTCAGGACGCCCTCTATATAGACGATCGCGCCATGTTCGTCGAGGTTGCCGCTGAGATGGGATTTACCGCTATGCAACACGTCTCGCTCGAGAACACTGTCAAGCAGTTTGCAAAATTCGGCCTTAAAACCGCGTGACGTGGAGGCCGAATCGATTGTATCCGGCCTCGCTGCGAGTTTCTACTTCAATTGATTGTTCACTTCGTCCCAGTTCACAACATTCCACCACGCCGCAATATATTCAGGACGACGATTTTGGTATTTCAAGTAGTAGGCGTGTTCCCAAACGTCCAACCCGAGTATCGGTTTCTTGCCTTCCATTAGGGGGCTGTCCTGATTAGCGGTGGAGGTGATTTCAAACTTCCCGGATTTGTCCTTCAGCAGCCAGGCCCAGCCCGAGCCGAACCGGCCGGTTGCCGCCGCGTTGAACTTTTCCTTGAAGCCATCGAAGCCGCCGAAATTCGATGTAATGACGCTTTCGATCTCTCCCTTGGGCGCTCCACCGCCGGTTTTGGATAGGAGCTTCCAGAACAGCGAGTGATTAGCATGGCCGCCTCCGTTATTACGGACCGTGGTCTTAATTGCCTCCGGAACCGCCGACAGGTTGTTGGCCAGTAAGTCTTCTATCGATTTACTCTGCAGATCGGGAGCTTGCTCCAGAGCCTTGTTCAAGTTTGTGACGTAGGCACCGTGATGTTTATCGTGGTGGATCTGCATCGTCGTTTTATCGATGTGTGGCTCCAGAGAGTCTTCAGGGTAGGGAAGCGGCGGTAATGTGAATGCCATAGTGTGTTCTCCAATTCACTTTCTGAATTTCTTTAAATAGCCTGCTTAAGCGATGCCATTCAAGCCGATTGCGTCGCGGCAGCCTTCGCTGGTTATTTGTTCCGGGTTACGTTTTGTAGACAGAGATACCGGCAACTATTGTCTCCTGCACAAGAAGCGTTTGAACCGCATCGTTCCAACGCACACGGATCAAGTCCGCTTTCTCTCCCGGAACCAAACCTCGCTGGCGTCCGGCGATGCGACCGATGCGTGCCGGGTTAGTAGTTGCCATTGCGAGCACGCCCGCCAGCGGTACACCCGTCCACTGAACGCTTCTCTCGACGGCTTGGTCCATGCGCAGCGCAGAGCCCGCCAATCGCTCTCCGTCTTTCAAAACAACACTTCCGTTTTCCCGAAGGACCACTTCCACCTGGCCGAGTTTGTAAGGCCCGGGCCGACATGTTGCCGGCATCACAGCGTCCGTTACAAGGATCGCTCGCTCGACCCCTTTCGCCTGAAGTGCCGCACGAAAGAAGGGTTGCGGGATATGAATTCCATCGACTACAAAACAGGCTGCTAACTTATCCTGCGCCAACTGATCCCAGATATAATTCTGCGTCTTCGGTAATACCGGGTGCGCGGCATTGCCGAGGTGGGTGGACATAGTGGCACCTGCGTCCACGGCAGCTCGGATCTGCTCATGCGTGGCTTTGGTGTGACCAACGCTTACGGCGACGCCCGATTTAACTAAGTTTTCGATGTAAGGCGCCATAGCCGGCCATTCCGGCGAGACAGTGACCAATCGAATGTTACCCTCCGCAGCCTCTTGCCAACGCCTGAATTCATCGATATTTGGCGGCCGGATATGCTCGAGCGGATGCGCGCCGCGCGGACCGTCGTCAGGAGAAATGTTAGGGCCTTCGATATGAAAAGCCTCGAGAGCATGCGCCTCCGGCATCGCGTTCCGGGCAAACTCTTCCTTGGCACGAGCCAGATTCCGAACCGAGCCGACAATGCGTTCTTCGGATCCGGTGATAACCGTTGCGAAAAACCGAGTCACACCTGTGCTAAATATCTTTTGAATCGATCTGGCAATTGCCTCGGGTTTGCTTTCCGGGTCGTTGTAATCAACTCCGCCGAAACCGTTCACCTGTAGATCGATGAATCCGGGCACAATGAAGTCGTCATTCTCGGAAGTATTCAGCAGGTCGTCAACCGAACGGATTGTATCCTGATACTCGACCTCGACGGCCGCGCCGCTGCTGACTCTTTTCCCAGTGATCCTATTTGGATTTGCGCTACTCATATCATCTGACAGATCCCGTCACTATTGTTTTATCCACACTTTGCTCACAAGGCAGCAACTGTATGTGCGAGCTAACTCAGGAGATAAAAGATGTTGAAAAGGCTTCTCGGAGCGCATCCTGTGCTGGTGTTCTTGGGGACGATCGGGTACACCTAATACAGATCCGGCGCGAATGCCGAACGGGCAGATGATCTCGGGGGAGGTGGCTGCAAGTTTGGTGTTCGTGCCTGGACGAACATTTTTCAGATTGAAGTTGATGAGATTGGGCTGGCCATTGGTGCCGCCCAAAAACGCGAGGCAGGAATCAGCCCGTCCGGTTCTCCGCTGACCGGCTCCGAGCGGTTTCTGCCTCGTATGCCTGTTAATACCTGATCTCTTCACTCGATTTCCAGGAGCTCCCGGCTCCGTTCCCCTGAAGATTATAGCGATGCCACATATCCGCCTCACTGTTCGGAAGGGCGGAATGGTAAATTCACCGATGAGCCTGATGACTCGGGCCATCCAGCCCTCACGACACGAAAGCGACTATGATCGTTTCCAAATACCCGTATTGGCCCCGCATTCTCAAACAGACCGGAAAGCTGCTCAGCGTCTTGTTGTTGCTCTCTGTGATCAGTTATCTCCTCAACCGGCAGCGACATCTGCTTCGATATTTTACGATCCCGGAGGTAGCGGTCAGTATTCTCGGCGCTGCGCTTGGCATCCTGCTCGCTTTTCGAACGAACGCGGCATACGGGCGCTGGTGGGAGGCCCGTACCCTATGGGGTGCGATGGTGAACAGTTCGCGTTCGCTAGCGAGGCAGGCCACCTCATTCTCACAACAATCGGGCCAGAGCTCGGAAGCTCATTCCAGGGCGTTCGCGTCTGAATTCATCTATCGCCAAATTGCGTTTGTGCATGCCACGCGGTGTGCGCTGCGGCGTCAGGAACCTTGGACAGACCTGCAGCCGTTTCTGGATTCAGAGAGCCTGAGCGCGCTAAAAGATGAGCGCAACGTGCCAGCGGCTCTGTTGCAGCAAATGGGACGGCAGCTTACGGATGGAGTGGAGCAGCGCATTTTGAATGATTGGCACATGCAGCGGATCGATAGCACACTGAGCGACTTGGCGAACGTTTTAGGCGCTTGCGAGCGCATCAAGAACACTCCGCTTCCCAGGCAATACGACTATTACCCCGAACTCCTGATCAAACTCTACTGCATTGTGCTGCCGTTCATCATAGTCGATCAAGTCGGACTGCTTACTCCAGTTGTTACGGTTCTCGTGAGCTTCGCATTTCTGGTGCTGAATCGTATAGGCAAGAACCTCGAAGACCCATTCGAAAATGCGCCGTACGACGTTCCTATTAGCTCGCTCTCGCGCACTATAGAGATCAACTTGAGGCAAGTTTTGGGCGAGCGAGAACTACCGGAACAGGTTCAGCCAATCAACGGAGTGCTGATGTAGCGCTTGCTGAATGCCATTGCATAGAAACGAGATTCGGGATCAACCAAACTCAACGTCGATCTATACCGGAAAGGGAAGAAGCATTCCCGTGACGGCAGTATCGTAAATGTCGAACAGACGCTGATCATATTTGGCGGGCGAGAAATGCTCAACGAGGCGTCGTTGGGCGCGTGCTGACAACCGCGCTCGAAGCTCTGGGTTTTCCAGTAGTCGCTCCAGAGCCTTTGCCAGCTTGGCTGGATGGTTGGGAGGCACGAGAAGCGCCGTATCCCCGTCTGAGACAATCTCGCTTACTCCGCCCACATCGGTCGCAACAACCGGTACTCTCGCCGACATGGCTTCCAAAAGCACGTTCGGAGAGCCCTCAGAAAGCGATGGCAATACCAGCGCGTCAGCTGCGGCAAAGTAGGGCCGGACCTCGTGCTGCTGGCCGGCGAACAACACGAGTGATTCTAGATGCCGATCTCGTACCTGCTGCTCCAAGGTCTTCCGCAGCAGTCCGTCTCCAATCAGGAGCAGCTTGAAGGCAGAGGGTTTATTTTGCGATTCAAGAGAAGCCCGAAGCAGCTCGACGGCTTCGAGCAAGACCCTGTGCCCCTTCTCGTTTGAGAATCGACCCACACAAAGAAATACGGATACTTCTTTACCGCCCGTCAAACTCGCGCGCAATTCAGCCGCTTGGTCAGTTATTCCCGGGCGGTTCATCCAGCCCGTATCCAAGGAGTTGTGCAGCACGTGTATTCGCTCAGCAGGAATCCCATATTGCTGGATATCGCGCGCGAACGCCTGACACACTGTAACAACCGACTTCGCTTTACGCAAACTGAAACGGTCCAGGCGATTGAACAAGCGCATCTTCAGATCTTCGTGGGTGTAGCCATGATGGAAAGCGATCCAGGGGAGGTCTACGGTTCGTGCGATCCGGGAGAACAGATAATGGGACTTGACTGAGTGCGTCTGCACGAACTGGGGCTGCAGTGAACGAATGCTTCTGACCAACTCATTCGGAAGATTCTTGTCGAAACGACTTCGTTCCCAGAGGATTGAGACGGGAATGCCGGCTTTTCGAGCTTCCTCTATAAAAACATTGGTGTGCTGCTCGGCTTCTGCTTCCAATTTCGTGCGCGCGTAGGTGAGAAAGTGGAAAGCCAACCGATCTTTATTGTTTGAAGCAAACCGGATCAGGTTTTTGGCCGGACCCGTTACACTTTTCGCCTCGACGATGGCTACCGCTCGCACCATCACGCAAGTTCTGCGGAAGGGCAGGCGAATTCCGTTTGCTCCGCAAGCGAAACCTTGGCCAGCCAATTCTCCAAAACGAGAAGATGCCAAATCTGTAGAGGCATACGCGGCTTGAGAGCCGCCGAGGCAACTACTCTACGCAGTCTTTCGCCGTTTATCCATCCTTGTTCGGCAATTAACGAATTGGGCCCAAGTTGTTCTAACTGGTCGCGCCAGCGTAGAGCTAGCCAACGCTCGATCGGGATCGTGAACCCGCGCTTAGGCCGATCCGAGATTGCTCTTCCCAGATGCCGCCGTGCAAGCTCCCGAAGAACTGCTTTCAACTTACCTCCGTGGAGCCGAACATCCTCTGGGATAGAAAGAGCGAGTTCGGCCATTCTGTAATCCAGAAAAGGCGAGCGCGCTTCAATACCGCAGAAAAGAGTTGTGCCATCCACCTTGGGCAAATATTCGCCGCGGAAAACCGTTTTCAAGTCGTAGAAAGTCAGGTCATGGAGCAGCCGTTTTGCCGAGGAATGAGAAAGAGGGATACGCCGGCTTGAGATCGTGAGGCCTTCGAGCCGCTTTCCGAGGAGTCCTGCACGCTCGAAGTAGGGAAGACCGTCGTGAGTCTGAGCTACCGCTCCCAGACCGCCTGTAGCGTAGTCCATCAAGTGCTTCGGTCGCCGTAAAGCACCGATACCGCTCAGTAGCGGACGTACTGCCTTCCAGAGTGAGGGAGCACCCGGCGGAAGGCAGCGCGCTATCTGCTGCGCAATAGCCATGTGATTGTGATACGGGTAGCCCAGGAAGAAGTCATCGCCGCCATCACCGGTCAGCAGGACTTTTGCGTGCGGCCGAACGGCAGCAGATACCTGCAGCATACCCAGGGCCGACGTGCATGTGAACGGCTCACTGTAGGCGGAGGTCAGATCGTCGATGGAGACCGGATGATCGCGCGACAGGTGCACGATCTGATGGTCGATGCCGAGCTTTCGCGCGGTCTCCACAGCGGCATCTGTTTCGTCAGAGGATTCGCCCGGGGTCCCCACCGTGAAGGCTCGCACACTCGAATTCAGACGCGTCAACGCCCAACAGACCAGCGCGGAATCGATGCCGCCGCTGAGCAATGCGCCAACCGGTACGTCCGCGATTAACCGCTGACGGACAGCATCCAGCAACAGTGCTTCGGTCTCGTCGACCGCTTGCTGAAAGCTGAACCGGCGGCTGGGTACCTGATCCGCGCGCCAATAGGTTTCAGTTGTGAATCTTTGGCGTTCCCAAACCAAAATCGTTGCTGGAGGAAGCTTCTGCAATCCACTGAAAACACAACTGTAGTCCGTCGGCCAACCAAATTCTAAGACTTCGAGTATTGCTTCAGGATTGATGCCGGTGCTGAAACCCGCCTCCAGGAGCGCTCCGGGTGTCGACGCAAAGGCGATACCGTCCGGCAAAGTAGCATATATCAGCGGCTTCACGCCTAAGCGATCGCGAACCAATGAGACGGTTCGTGTACGGGCATCCCAAATGCCGAAAGCAAACATGCCTTGAAGGCGTCTGGTAAGTCGAGAAATGCCCCAAGCCCGGTAACCGTGAAGCAGGACTTCGGTATCACATGACGAATTGAATTCGAATCCTTCCGCTTGGAGTTCTTTTCGGAGTTCGAGGTAGTTGTAAATACAGCCGTTGAAGACCAAGCCGATCTGTCGGTCGTCGCTGAGCATCGGCTGATGACCGCTCGGGCTGAGATCGAGAATCGCCAGCCGGCGGTGACCAAGAGCTGCGCCATGCCACAGTTCAAGGCCGGCACTGTCCGGGCCACGGCGTGCCAAGGCATCGATCATGATTTGAACGCGTTCGGACAACTCGTTCGGATCTCTATCTGCAATAAAACCGGCGATGCCGCACATTCCCGGAAACATTATACCGGCAAAGTGGCCTAAGTCCGATACCAGGGTTATCCGACTAAGAACGGGTCAAACAAAAGCCTCGTCACTCTGGCCGTGAACGCCATGCTTTTGAAGGCCGGAACTTCAATCAATTGTGAACTGGAGCACGATCCGGAACATAGACACGCAGTTCGCTAAAGCACGATCGGCACGACGTGAACCGCTCTGATGATTCCATTCTGAAATGAGGCTGAATGGAGGCAACGATTGCCGCAGATAGCCGCGGGTCAGGATTGAAGAGCAGGAAAATGCGCGAGCGCGAGTCATACGCAGAATTGACTACGGATTCAGCCTCGTGCCTGGCGGAGGGCTCTTGCGAGTAATTCCTCCTCTCATCCTGCCACCCCAGGTGTTGGGCGAACTCGGCTGGATAACTGATCTGCTTGAGCTTCTCACCACATTTGAAGCGTTGCAGGTAATAGCTGACAGCCGCACGGCTGAGTCCGGTGTAAATAACGAAATCGCCAGGCGCAGACCGCCTGCAGATGGCGCGACCGGCAGCCCGATCTTCGAGTGGTACCGGATCAAGTGTAGGTAACCATTTTACTTTGTCCGAAGCTTGTACCGCTCGAACGAAATAAGTGGCGCACAAACCGGCGAGAAGGAATTGAAACAGAATGCGGGGCCTCCGCGGCAGGGAAAACAGGATCGACGCTGCAAACAGCGCGAAGAAAGGAACAGAGATGCAATCGTATCTCCCTGGCCAAAAGATTGGCATCTTCATTACTGAAATGAGAAAAGGGAAACCTAACGTTACCGCGTAAATGCACCCGAGAAACAGCGTCCTGTTTCGATCGGCGGATTGCCACCTGTAACGTCGAGCCAGAATCGACCATACAATCGGCGAGGCGAGCACAAGCATGGCAATAAGCCCGCGGGCAGTTAGCGGCCAGACCAAAGCGAGGTTGCCGAAAATGGAGGACGCCAATACTCCGAGTGTGGGGCGGGGCGTCCATAAAGTCGAAGGAAGTTGCGTTTGTCGCAGAAACATCCCGAGATTGACGATGAGAAATGGAACTAGAGCAAACGATGCAAGCAGGGCTAAATCTCTCGCGCGCCATGATCGCCAGGTAAAGAGAATCCAAGAACCATAGGCTAGGAGGACGAAACAAAACCAATAATGTGTGTTGAGTCCGACGAAAGCGATCGCACCGAATACGGCGAACCACCGAAGGGTTCGGCGGCGTTCATCTCGTACCAAGCATGACGAATACCATCATCGAGAGGGCGGCGAGCAGAGCAATGAGCGAATACATTCGGGCGTTTTGCGCCTGACGGCCGATTATGGGATCGACAGCATAGATGAAGGCCGTGACAGCGGCACCTTTTCTTCCGAAGAGCATTTGGCCCAGGAACCACATCGCGCAAATTCCGCCGAGGTAAAAGAGAACGGATGGAAGCCGAACGGCAATTTCAGAGTCCCCGAATAGGCGCATCCACCCAGAGAGAAGGAAGTAGTAAAGCGGTGGACTCACATCTCGCGAAAGCGCATTGACGATTTGCCCAGGAGACCCATCGGCGATGTGAACGCTGTTGGCTTCATCGAGCCAGAGAGACCGATCTATGCCGTACGTAACGTATAAACATACGACAACGGCAGCGGCTAGAAATAGCGCGACCTGCAGGATTCTGTTGACAGATTGATAGGCCGACTGCTTAGTTGACATAATACACGTTATCGGACATCTTGGCAGATGTGAACACGTGCTGCGTTCAATCCGCAAAACTGCCGTTTGCGCACGCAACACCCATTGTTTTCTCCTGGACGAGCGCTGTTAACGTCGAGCTGCCTGAGCCCATTCCTGCTCAAGTTTCGGAACTTTCAGTTCCATTCCAGCCCAGTAGCTCGCCGGGACAACGCGATGCGCCTGATCTCCTCCATAATCGGCGTCTGCGACGATCTGTTTCCTGCATACACGTTTGGCAACCAGTTCCTCCGTGATCAGTTCTACGGTTTTGGGTTCATGCCAAGTTCAGCCAGAGGAGGGAGAAAAACCCGAAGCGGAAGCGGCTAACTAAGCCTTCCCGTTTGCCTCCCGGGCCGAGGCGGAAGGCTTGACCTTTCGTTTAGGTCCACGTTTTCGTGGATTCAGATCGGCCTCTTTTTTGTATTCAGCTTCGCGCCGTAAAATCTCCGCCTTGGGAACAGACATGATGTGCTCGACAGCATGTGTGAAGCGTTTGATGCGGGAGACGATTCGGATTTCACTCCCTCCAGCGTAGCGCGAAAAACTGTGCTAGCGGGCGGTCCTGTCCTGCACCCACAAGATGCCTAAGGTGAAGCGCTGGTTTGCGCGGGGCCCCGCTATCACCTGCACTTTACTCCCACCAGCGCCAGTTGGCTGAACTAAGTCGAGCGCTTCTTTAGCCTGCTTACCGAGCGCCGTATCCGGCGCGGCACCTCCAGAACGCCAAGCCCTTCGCCTGGACCGCCCGATGCAGATTCTATTCTGAAGATAATCACTCGCTTTTGTATGCGAACTTCCGACTCAGGACACTAGGAAAACGCAACACGTCTTCGGTGCACCTGGAACAGAACGAGCGGTCAGCTCTGAAACTGTTGCGTCGGGACCTGTGTCCTACGCAACAAAACTCTCGAAAATCGGCGCGCAACACATTGTGGCCACGCTCTCAAGTAAGTTGCTGTAAGTGCGAAACATCAGCCTATGCAACACCTCCCGAAACAATCATGTATCGGTCTTAAGCATTGCACCAACAGAGCTAGCCTCGCGAACGGTCTTTTAATCCACGTCTCAGAACATCAGCTTTAGGGAGAACTGGATTGACGCGAGTTGGTAGCCGTCCGAGATCTCGCCGAACTCCGAGCCTCGTATGATGTTGGCGGGCAGCCCCAAGTTGTGCCGATCGGTGTGTCTTTTGATCAAAGCGGCGCGCCGGTCCGCTGCACGCCGGAATAAATTGTGAATGGGCTGCCGGTATTGATCGTCGAGATGTTCAGCAGCTGCCAGCCCCGAGCACGCTTACGTCCCCACGGCGGCAAAAAGGACAACTTTTCCGCATGTTAGGTTCTGAATCGCAGTCACCGTGAATGCCCGGCCGCAGCACAGCCCTATGGGTGTTACAAACCTTCCCACATCTACTACGTTGGCGGCGTATTTTGTCCGACCGTGCTGTTCCAAGCCGAATGTGCGCATCTGAGGACCCGTGCTATTGCAACGATCGAGTAGGCGAAATGATTGAATCGTGTCATGTACTACCGGAAACGATATTCCGGCTTCAGGTCGCAGCGGTAGAGCTTCGTTTGATCCGGTGATACCTTTACACTGCACGTGCCCCACGACACGATGAGGTCTGGCCCGAGCGGAAAGACGATCGGTTGCCCGTTCACGTCGGCTTCAATGCTCGGTCCTTCCGCGCTAGCCGGCAAGATGAAGCTCATGCTAGGGCCGAATATTGTCGGGTACGACTGCCGAACGACATCGGTGATTATCGTCTGACTCACCTCCGCTTCGAGCAGAAATGTCGCTGTATCAGACCAGTTTCTGACCGAGATTTTGAGGTCGTGGCCATCTGCGAGGAGGTCCTGAGATTCGATACGGGTGAAGGGGCACGGTCCGGCTATGCAAGCCAGGCGAGCATGACGAAACTCATGGTCGCCACCATGCTCGACGAAAGAGTCAACGCTCGCTTTCCATTTGCCATCTGGAGAGCAAGGTTCTTGGTTCTTGCACGGGATGTTGCCGGTATTGACCACTTCAAAGGGCTTTACCAGCGGTCCGATGTTGTTCGTTACTGTCGCCTTCTCGGAATACCGCAAGCGGACATTTGAAAAAATTGAGACACGGCCTGTTACTGGAGAAACCATCTTCTGTGGCACCGGAGTCATGTAGGCGAGATACAGCTGGTTACCCGTTGCTTCGGAAATCTCGAGCGGCAGATACCCGGAGTGCGCAACGACGAGTTTGGGGACTTGGGGTCCGCCTTCCTCGACCGGAATGGTGAAGCTGAACAGACCCGAGGCATCGGAAACAGTCCTGATAACGGTCGAAAGCGTTCTAGCGGTCACCTCCGCCCCGGCAATCGGGATTTGCTTACGCGGGTCGGTATCCCGCTGCAGGGTGACACCCGTCAACCGGAGCGGTGGTTTCGGCCGGCTTTGTCGAATAATAAAGAGTAAGCTCCCGACAACGATGGCTACACTCAGAACTACTGTCGCCCCAATTGCGATTTTTCGCCCGTCGATCATCTACTCTTGCTCTTGAATCCGTGAAGCTAAACAATATTCAGCTTAATCAGGTCTCGCGACGCACCCTTCTACTGCAGCTTGCAGCAGCGGCTTCCCTGCCCGCCATGCAGACACAGCCGGTGACCGTTTCCCCTGAATTTTCGGCTGCAAACCTATCGAACGAAGACGATCAATTCCTAGAGGAGTTGGAAAAGGCAGAGTTCCAGTTTTTTTGGGAACAAGCCAACCCGCAAACGGGTTTGATAAAGGACCGCTGCAACACGCGCCAGGAGGACCACTCCATAGTCGCCAGTATCGCGTCAACTGGCTTCGGCCTCACGGCACTGTGCATAGGAGAGCGGCGCGGCTATGTGTCAACGACTGACGCTCGGGAACGTGTAATCGCGACGTTGCGTTTTCTTTGGGAGAAGATGCCTAACCATCGGGGATTCTTCTATCATTACGCCAACGCACTCACGGGCGAAAGGATTTGGGACTCGGAGATTTCTTCCATCGACACTGCCCTTCTGCTCTGCGGCGTTCTGACCTCTCGCGAGCATTTTCGTAGTCCCCAGATAACACGTCTTGCGACCGATATATTCAACCGGGTGGAATGGAGCTGGCTTTCGGAAGATACAGATCTTCTGCCGCATGGATGGTCAAACGAAAGTGGCTTTCTGCCATACCGCTGGGACTTGTACAGCGAGCTGATGGCGATGTACCTGCTCAGTGTAGGGGCGTCCCGTTATCCACTGCCGGTGGAAGTCTGGCAGGCGTGGAAGCGACCGACATTTGAGTATGAAGGTCTGCGTTACATTGGCTCGTACGCGCCGCTGTTCGTGCATCAGTACTCGCAAGCCTGGTTCGATTTCCGCGGTAAGCAAGATCAGTACATCGACTACTTCAAAAACTCGATCATTGCGACCGAAGTTCACCGGCGTTTCTGCCTCGAGTTGTCGAAGAGATTTCCCGACTATAGCGAGGACCTTTGGGGAATAACTGCCTCGGATTCCCAGCACGGTTACGTGGTCTGGGGCGGACCTCCTGAGATGGGACCGATAGACGGATCGGTGGTCCCCAGCGCGGCCGGAGGTTCGCTGGTATTCATGCCCCAGGAGACCTTGCGCGTGCTGAAAAACATACGAAACCGGTACGGGTCGGCGTGGAGTAAGTACGGATTTGTCAATGCTTTCAACCCACTGACCGGTTGGTACGACACGGACGTTATCGGGATCGACACGGGCATAACAATGTTGATGGCGGAGAACCTGCGAACGGGGTTCGTTTGGGAAACGTTTATGAAAAGTCCCGAAGCACAACGGGGCTTAGATCGGGCGGGCTTCTCGGCTTTTTGAGAAGGGGTTTTTACCGTCTATAAAAAAGGCCGCTCCGGCGCGGTCAAAATACGCCAGAGCGGCTGAGGGAAATCGAAGAGCTAGTGGTGGTGTCCCCCGCCCCCGCTATGTCCACCTGATGATCCACCATGGGAACCACCGCCGCTGCTGTGGAATGATCCGCCACCACTTGAGTGGGACGGAGCGCTGTAATGCTGGGGCGCACTGTAGTGCTGCTGGGGCGCGCTATAGTGCTGCTGCGGAGCGCTGTAGTGCTGCGGCGGGGAGCTGTATTGCGTGCTGTATCGCGGAGCACTGTTGTAGCTCGGGGCGCTATATCGTGGACTGTTGTATTGGGGAGAACTATATCTTGGCGCGGTATATTGTGGAGCACTATAGCGGGGTGCAGAATACCGAGGTGACGCTGAGGGCTGCGGCTGCCCAAAGGTATGCCAACCACCTGGATCGGAACCACCTCTAAACCCCTGGCGAAGCGCTCCGCCGTTACCAGGATCACCGAACCGCTGCCATCCGCTGGATGACGGTCTGACGGCTGTAGAAGGAGCGCGAACAGCTCCGAACCTGCTCGCGCTACTCTGCACAGCACGCATTTGCTGGCTACCCTGCATCCCGCGTATCTGCTGGCTGCGAAACTGAGAGCTCTGGAAAAAATGCTGATTAGCGGCGTAGGCCAGGCGTGTATTCGGCGCTGCCTGCCTGCTTGAAAACTGATAGCTAGCTCGGCTGGGAGCGATGGGCATTCGTCCTCCCATAAAGGAGCTTGCGCCGGTCAATTGTCCGCGAGTCGCCGGTGTAAACCTCTGGTGCGGACCGCCGAACCCGGCATAGCTGGCGGTCAATGCCCCGCCCCGATATGCCGCGTTGCGATACATGCGAGCTATGTCTCCGTTTCGGACGAAGTTATTACCGTACCCTCGGAAGAATCCACGGCCGCCGTATCCATAGCCGCCCCATCCTCGCCCGTACCAGTCCGGTCCCCACCAGCGATGGAAGGATTCAAAGGGCGCTAGTGCGACCCAGCCCAATCCGCCGAGTGCAAGACCCAGTCCTAGACCACCCCAGCCGAAGAAACCCACCAAAGCCGGGCTCCAGAGAGCGGAAGCCCCCAATGAACCGGGCCACCAACACCAGCCATAGCCTCCGTTATGGAACCAGCGCCCGTAGTGGTAGGGCGCCCAACCCCAAGGAGCGGAATCCACCCAAGTCCAGCCATAGTAGTCTTGCCACGCCCATTCGCCGGTGCTGTAAGGCGACCAATCGGCCGGCTCCGACTGGGGCGCCCAGACCTGGCCGTACTGTGACGGCACCCAGTTACCATACCGATCCAGATCATCAGCTCCAGGAATGTTGGGATTGACATATCGGTAGCTCTGGGAGCTCAGGAGTTCGCTGTCGCGTTGTGCGCTCCAATCATCGAACTGATCCCGAGGAGCCTCGACTGTGTTGCGAAACTCCGGATCGGACGCGTTGCCTCGTATCAGAACGCTTTGTCCGGTAGGTAGCTGCTGAGAACCGCGCGGCCCGAAGATTTCTCCCTGCCCTGAACGAGCTGTAACCTCAGTTGTTCCGTCCGGAAGCACGGACAGCCGAAATTCACCTTGACTTAGCGGTCTGAACCCGATACTGGGCGTATCGACTTCCACCTGTGCGGTTGAATTCCGCAACACGCGGTAGATGATGGTGCCTGCGCCAAGTTGAAGCTGATAGCGAGCGTACTCAAGCGTGGCAAAGTCGACCTCTGTATCGGGTGCGAGACGGACAAGATTCGCAGAGTCGAGTTCCACCTCAGCACGCGAACCCTCGGAAGTCTGCAGTTGGTCCTGCGCAGACAGAGGAGCATTGATCGCGGCGGCGGTAAATTGTCCGTTATCTCCCCGCTTCACGTTTACGTCGCCTTGCACAATGCTGAGCCGCGCAATCGCGTGCTGCTGATCGGCTACGGCATCCTGCTGCGGATTGCTCTGCGGCTCGGCGCCGGAATCAGGATAGGTGGCCGCTCCCGATGGCGGCTGATCTGTATTTTGCGAGACGCCAGGATACGCGGGGGGCTCCGACTGTGAAACGGTCGGCCAACCTGATTGTGCGGCGATGCTTGGGTTGAGCGTAAAAAGTGTTACGGCAAACGCGACCAGCATCGTGATGGTTTGGCGAAACATACTTCGACGAGCTTATATACATTCTGCGTTCCATTCTTATATTGCTGCAGGCACTCGACTTATGCGATCCAGTTAGTATGAAGAGATGGTTGAAATCCACCACGTCGGGCAGGTTCAACCAGTCGACCTGCGAATTCAACCGGCAGCATACGCCAGAGGAAATGTGATACGATCCGGCGCAGAAGAGGAATCTGCATGAATCACCAATCCCGACGTGATTTTATGAAGGCCGGGCTCGCCGCGGCGGCAGTTGCGGGCGCCGGAGGCCTACGGCTTGGCGCGGATACCGGGAAAGCGACGGATTGGGTCACGCTCGGACAGTCGGATGTCAAAGTGACGCGGCTCGCGTTTGGAACCGGAACGATGAGCGGGCAGGTTCAACGCGATCTGGGCCAGGATGCTTTTACAAAGCTCGTCCGTTACGCCTACGATCGCGGTATTCGGTTCTTTGAGACTGCAGAGTCTTATCACGAAATGCACAAGATGCTCGGAGTGGCGCTGAACGGCATCCCGCGCGATAGCTACCGGCTGATGTCGAAGGTGACCACGCGGGAGGGTGTGGATCCGCAGCAGAAGATTGACGAGTTGCGCAAACTGGCCAACACCGATTATTTCGATGTCATGCTGCTGCACTGGCAGCACGTTGCATCGTGGCCGACCGATAGCGCCAAATGGGCGGACGGCATTCAGGAAGCCCAAGAGAAGAAGCAGGTGCTCGTACGGGGCGCTTCTGTCCACGGACTTCCAGCCCTACGGCAAGTTCCGCAAGACAAGTGGCTGCAGGTTGCGATGATCCGGATGAATCACAAGGGCACCGCAATGGACGCCGAGAACTACGCGACGGCGGGACCGGGGAATGTATCCGAGGTTGTTGAGCATGTGAAGCAGGCCAAGAACGAAGGCATGGGCGTCATCAGCATGAAGCTGGTAGGAGAAGGCAGGTTCACCAAACGTGAAGACCGCCAGGCAGCCATGCGCTTTGCGTTCCGGCACGCCGGTGTTACCAGCGTCACGGTCGGCTACAAGAATAACGCGGAGATCGACGAAGCGATCGAGAATCTGAACTTAGCGTTGACATAGGGATCGTGGCCCGCAGCACAGTTGGGGCGACGCCTGAGAGGCACCCGCGCGATTGATTTCAGGCTTGACTGATCGACAAGGTGCGAGTATCTCCAGCGTCGAGCCGAAAACGCGCAGCGTTGCGGGGCCAGCTTGCTACGATTCTGATGGTGATGAATCGCCGTGAATTTGTTGCACTCGCCGCGGCACCTATTGCAGCAATGTCTAAATCGACAGCAAACGCCAAGTTGGGAATCGATCTTTTCAGCCTGCGCGGCCAGAATTGGACGCCCTTTCAGTACCTGGATTATTGCGCAGCCCGGCAGGTGGAGGTTGTGCACTTTTCGGAGGTCAGGTTCCTCGGCAATCTGGAACCAGCGAATCTGACGGCGGTACGCCAACACGCCGCGAAGCTGGGAATTCAGATTGAGATCGGGATGACATCGATCTGCCCGAGTTCGAAGATGTTCAATCCTTCACTTGGGTCGGCTGAGCAGCAACTGACAAACATGATCACCGCGGCCAAGACTGTTGGTTCGCCTATTGTCCGAGCGGTTCTGGGAAGCGCAGACGATCGAAAGAACGGAACGATTGAGGCGCACATTGACGAGGTTACTCAAGTGCTACGCAATGTTCGCTCGAAGGCGATGGATGAAGGCATCAAAATCGCGATTGAGAATCATGCCGGCGACATGCAAGCTCGCGAGCTGAAGAGTTTGATCGAGAAAGCCGGACCAGAGTTCGTCGGGGCCTGCATCGATTCAGGTAATCCGCTTTGGACGATCGAGGATCCGCATTTGACCCTGGAGATTCTCCACCCATTTGTCTTGACCAGCCATGTTCGCGATAGTGCAGTGTGGAACGTGCCGGAGGGAGCCGCGGTGACCTGGGTGCAAATGGGTCGAGGAAATGTAGACATCGATTCGTACGTGAGGAAGTACGTCGAACTATGCCCTGGGAAGGCACTTTCGATGGAGTCTATCCTATTCGGCCCGCGAGTCCTGCCCTACCGAGATCGCGGCTTTTGGGACGCGTTCCGGCAGACGCCAGCTTGGGAATTCGAGCGCTACCGGGAGATCGCCGAGCGAGGAAAACCGTACAAAGACGAGCCTTGGGAGTCGAGTGACGAGGCAGCGCGTGAACGCCAAGCCTTGGATGATAGCCTCAATTACACGAAGAAGCTATTGGGCGTGGCATAAACCTGCCTCTAGAGTGTTCTGCGTACTCGGTGCGCTTCGATCGGCGTCTAGCGACGGAAGTCGCTGCCTTTCAGCGACCTGTCATTGCTTCAATGTGTTCCGGATCACGGGTCCCTTGGACCGTAATCTTTGAAGCCGCGCTTTCGATTTCCCGGAGATCATTCGACGTAAGTTCGATCGTCGCGGCCCCGATATTTTCTTGCAGTCGCGTCAGCTTGGTGGTTCCAGGAATAGGAACAATCCACGGCTTCTGCTCAAGCAACCAGGCGAGTGCGATCTGAGCGGGCGTGGCCTTCTTTCGTTCTGCGATTTGGCCAAGCAAGTCAACTAAAGCCTGATTAGACTTCAGAGCCTCTGGCGTAAAGCGAGGGAGAATGTTGCGAAACTCGGAACTGTCGAAAGTGGTGTTCTCGTTCATCTTCCCGGTCAGGAATCCCTTGCCTAGAGGGCTGTAAGGAACAAAGCCGATTCCGAGCTCTTCGACGGTTGGCAATACTTCCGCTTCCGGGTCTCGGGTCCACAGCGAGTATTCGCTCTGGAGTGCGGCAACGGGCTGCACCGCGTGCGCACGACGAATGGTTTCCGCACCTGCTTCTGAAAGGCCGAAGTGCCGGACTTTGCCTTCCCGAATAAGATCTTTCACCGCTCCTGCCACGTCTTCGATCGGCACATCGAGGTCAACACGGTGCTGGTAGAAGAGATCGATGACATCCGTCCTGAGCCGCTTGAGCGAAGCGTCAGCCACGGCCTTGATGTGCTCGGGCCGGCTATCGAGCCCGACATTCTTTCCGGTGTTCGGATCGATCTTCCACCCGAACTTAGTGGCAATCACAACCTGCTCCCGGACGGAAGCGAGCGCTTCGCCAACCAGTTCTTCATTCGTGTAAGGCCCGTAAACCTCAGCAGTGTCGAAAAAGGTGACACCCCGGTCCACCGCCGACCGAATCAGCGGCATCATCTCCTGCTTATCGTGAGCCGGGCCATAGCCGAAGCTCATTCCCATGCAGCCCAGTCCTATGGCGGAGACCTCGAGGCCGCTGTTTCCAAGTTTGCGTTTCTGCATATCGTTCTCTCATTCCAAGACTAGAGAGAAACGCTCGTCCGGCGGTATCCCGATCCTGCCTAATGATTGCCTATTCCTGCCGACTCATGTTATTCAGCTTGCAGACTTGGAATATTTGGCAGGTATTCTGGGAACGGAGGGTTGAATTCCCATCGTCAGAAATCCTAATAAACAATCGGGCTTGTCGCCGGACCGCTTAGATGGACTGCGGGTTGAGCTTGCGCTAAAGGTTGCTCGGCTGATCGGCTCGGCAGAGAACCTGGCAACCCCAATTCCTCGCGTGACCCTTCACCGCAGGACTGCTCCGACCGCGCCATGCCCAGCGACGTACGCGCCGAGCGTAATCGTCATTGCGCAAGGACGCAAGCAGGTAGAGCTGGGCAATAAGAAGCTGACGTACGATTCATCCCGATACCTGCTCACATCTGTGGATCTGCCGACGGTAAGCAGAGTTGTCGAAGCAAGCGAAGATTTACCCTGCCTCGCGTTGGCACTCAAGCTCGATATCGCAATCGTTCGTGAATTCCTCAGCCGCGAGGAGTTCCACGCGCTCGACCTGGCGCCCGAGAGTGCGGCCATGTCCACCGGTGCGGTTTCGGCAGAGTTCCTCAGCGGGTGTTGTCGCCTGCTCGACCTACTTGCTAATCCGCAGGACATTCCCTTCTTGAGCGGCTTCATCGAGCGCGAGCTCATTTACCGGATCCTCCGCGGGCCGGAGGGGGCACGGTTACGAGCAATCGCAACGTTAGGAGACCAAGAGTCACCGGACGGCAAAGGCAATAGCCTGGATCAAGGCGAATTAGTCGCAGAGCCAAGTACTCGGCGGGTCGCAATTGCCAAACAGCCTATTTATTCGGGCGCACAATCGCTTGGTTATGGGATTGGGCAGGTTGCACGTTCATTCTTTTCATGGCTTGAGCGAGATCAAATCGAGTGCCGGCTGTGAGCGCTTCATTGCCTTGACCATCCCTGCCGCTGCCATTGGGAAGAAGGACCCTGCTGTCACCTATCACTTCACATTGATTGCCGTGGACAACAACTGCAGCTCCGGCATCTACACCAATGCCCAGCAAACCGCGATACGCCGCCATGCCTTCAGCCATCCGGTTTTCCCAATTCATTTGAATTACGTGCGGAATGATGAAGACGTTACGAACAAACCCAAACGTCCTGTTGTCTAGCGGGACAAACCCGCTCGGGCTCATCTTAGGGGGAATAAGGCCTATTGCTCCCAGCACAATGGCGCCAGCGGAGCTTCCACCGACCACTCCGCCACGGGCCAGCACAGCCTCAAGTTCCTTTTGGGTAAGGGTACCGATATAGGTATTCACAATATTGGACTCAATCCCACCAGTGAACCAGACCCCGGTTGCTTTCCGCAAAGGAGCTATAAAGGCCTCTGAGTTGGCCACCGCGTGATCATGCGTGTTCAGTACCGTTATGTTCTTTGCGCCCAGCCATTTCTTATAAGTTTCAACCACCTCTTCCGTAGGCTCGTGCATGGCACTGGGGACAAGCACAATCTTGGCTTCGGGACCCCCAGCCAAGCTGACAAAGCGTCGCGCGATCGCAGGGAGGACTGGTTCTTCTCCACCGTCGATCACGAGCCAACCCTTTTCCGGCCCGAAGGTGCCTCCGCGATCTGTAAGCTGCCCGCTCCCGGTTCCACCGACATCCGCCGCTGCCGTCTTGGTTACCATAAACGGCAGATTGCCTTCCGTAGGGTCCGACGCCCTACCCTCCATCTGATTCCCTTTTACTTTGCCGTTATAAATCAGTGCGACCGTATTCCCATCCAGCCTGGGTATATCAATTTTCAAGGTGATCCGGTCGCCTACAATCTTTCCTTCCACAATTGGCTGTTCTTCTCCATGCGGCGGCACGCCGCTCACGGTTCCGGTGACTTTCGCGCCATCCTGCTTCAGGATGAAGCTAAAGTTATACTTGTTGCCACGATCAGCAATTGTTCCCGCCCATGTGCCTGTGACGTCCACCGCCGCAGCAGTCCAAGCAAACGTTGAAAACGCCAGCAATCCCATCACCGCTATACGGAAACGTGCTTTCATCTACTGCTCTCTTATGTCCTAACTTTATTCATTACGGCTGTTTCTGTTCTCCGCCCTGCCCGTCCACTTTAGCGAGAGCGGGTAGCGCTTTATAATTCCATCGGCGTTGTCAAGCAAAACTTCTCCCGTTGGGGTAGTGGTTGGGTTTTTTCTCGCGCCTTACCCTGGGCGATTCGTTTTGGACTCATCCCGACCAACGTTCGCCTCGTCGAGCCTCACGATGGAACACTGGGGTTCAACCCTAATCTATGCGATCCAGCGTTGCGAGTACCATGATTCAACATGCATTACGGATGAGCGTGACGGATCCATGCACTGCTCACCACGCATCAACGAATCGATCGCGCGACCGTACCCAAGTCTCACTGCTCAGGTTGACGCTACGCAACCTTGCCGGAAGCTCACGTCGCGCTGCCGGGTCAAAACAACGCTCGTGTGGCGAGGGAGTGAGTCTTCGGCCATGCGGTAGCCGGGACCAGTTGACGGCACTTGCGTTAGCCTGTGACTGGCGTGAGTATGGACTCTATCCCTCGTCAGGTCGTCTACTCGGCACTGCGGACCAATCTTCCTGAGTTCGGTATTGCCTGCGTAACTTTGGTTGCCGGTATAACTTCGCTTCTCCTCGCGCGGCTGAGGTTCCGAGATCGTTTACTGCTCTGGGTAGGCGTATTCTCGACCCTCTATGCCGCGCGGTTGTTCATACGGAACGAATTGGTTCGTGACGCATTCAACGCTCCGGGCGGCGAGTTCTTGCGTTGGGCTCTTTGCATCACCTTTGTCATCAACATCCCTTTCGCCTTATTCGCACGAGAACTTCTGGGGCCCGGCTGGAAATCTGTCCTCGTGATCTGGCTTTGGGTCGAGGTTGCCTTTGCGATTGTTGCAATCCCGATGGCTTTAGTGGCTCACCAGGTGTACTGGACCAATCTCATCAATAGCCTGCTGGTTGTAAGCGGAACCGTGTTGGTACTAGTGCACGTTCTCATTAGACGCAAAGGCGCCGATTCATTTGCGGCGTCCCTCACGTGGCCGTTGCTCATTTTTGGCACCTTGATTGTTCTCGAAAACAAAGGGGTGAGGCCTGCAGGATTCAATATGGAACCGATCGGCTTCGTGATTTTGCTCGCAGGCTTGGGATGGACCGCGGCACGCCGGGCCCTGGCGGCTGAGCGAAAGCTAATCGACGTCGAACAGGAATTAGCAACCGCGAGGCGAATTCAAAACTCGATCATTCCTCATGCGCCCCCGGAACTTCCCGCAGTTCGCCTTGCAACGCGTTACCAGCCGATGACGTCGGTGGCCGGCGACTTCTATGATTTCCTAAACACGAAAGAACATCTTCTTACGATCCTTCTGGCCGATGTCTCGGGCCATGGTGTTCCGGCGGCGCTAGTAGCTTCCATGCTCAAGGTTTGTTTCACCGCACAGCGAGAGCAGGCTAACAATCCAGCCGGAATTCTCGCCGGTCTCAATGCTATGCTTCGCGGCAGTCTTGGCGGCCAGTACGTCACGGCAGCGTGTGCGGCGATCGACACGGAAACACGCGTCATCACCTACGCCGGCGCGGGCCATCCGCCAAGTCTACTGCTTCGGAGGAACGTAGGCGAGATCGTACGTCTCACTGAAAACGGACTTTTTATTGGCCCGTTTCCCGACGCGATCTACTCGAACATGTCGGTTCCTTTCCACGCGGGTGACAAGCTACTTCTTTACACCGACGGTATCGTCGAAGCAACCGGACCGGATGGCCTGGAATTCGGACGAGAGAGACTCGAGCTTTTCTTCCTGAATTCAGGAGACCAGCAGCCGAAAGAGTTCATCGATGAGCTGTTTCGAAAGATCTCAACTGACTCACCGCAGGACGATTTGACGGCCGTGTTAGCCCAGCTTGGTTGAGGTATTCGCGGCACGACCGAAAGACGCGACTTCCTTCTGTTTACAAATCAAGCAGAGGAATAATGAGAAGGTATACTGTAGGTCCGATGGGCGGCCGAGAAACATCGCCTAAAAGACCGCAGGACGAAGTAACGGTACGTCAGGCGCGACTGGAAGACGCTCACGCATGCGGCCAGATCTGTTATGACGCGTTCAGCGCTGTGAGCCAAAGCCACGGTTTCCCTGCAGATCTTCCCGGACCGGAAGCCGGCGTAGCTTTGCTTTCGATGATGTTTTCCCATACCGGCTTTTACTGTGTCGTTGCCGAGACCGGAGGCCGAATCGCGGGCAGCAATTGCCTGGATGAGCGATCTACGATCGCTGGAGTTGGGCCGATAACCATTGATCCAGAAATGCAAAACCGCGGGATCGGAAGAAAACTGATGCAGGCTGTAATAGATCGTGCCCGTGAACGCGGTAGCGCCGGGATCCGGCTGGTACAGGCTGCCTTTCATAGCCGGTCTCTGTCGCTCTATGCGAGTCTCGGCTTCGACATTCGAGAGCCACTCTCCTGTATGCAAGGCCGAACGCTGCAAAGAAGCGTTCCTGGATGCCCGGTTCGTGCCGCGCAAACAACGGATCTGGATTCCTGCAATGCGGTCTCGCGACAGGTGCACGGGTTCGACCGGGGACAGGACATTGCTGAGGCAGTTCAGCAAGGCACTGCACTGGTCGTCGAGCGAGGCGGCCGGATTACCGGGTATGCTTCCTCACTCGCATTTTTCGGCCATGCAACGGCAGAAACTCATATCGATCTGGAGGCTCTGATCGCCTCCGTCGATTCATTTGGCGGCCCCGGTATTCTGGTTCCTTCCCGCAATAACGTTCTTTTCAGGTGGTGTCTCGCCAACGGCCTGCGAGTCGTGCAGCCGATGACGCTTATGACCACCGGGCTTTACAACGAGCCCGCCGGAGCCTGGCTGCCCTCCATTCTTTTCTGAGAGACGCCCAGTCGTTTCGACACGGCGACACATACTATAATTCCGCCATGCTCAGACGCAACTTGTTGGGTCGTATAACAGCGGGCGCAGCGATCACACCACTAGCAATGAGCAGCCCGGCCGTGCAGTCGCCACCTCCCGAGAATGCGATTTTTCTAGAGCCTCCGGCGACGGGCCGACCGCATCAAGGAAAGGTTCTGCTGGCATTGCAGGCGCATTCGGACGACATACCGCTCATGGCAGCCGGCACAGTAGCAAAATTGATCGAGGAAGGTTATACGGGCTATCTGGTTCGCGCTACCAATGACGATATGGGTGACGCTCCAGGGCTTGGTACGCCTGGTAGCATCGGTGAGAACGCCTTGCGTAACGAGCAGGACAACGAGCAAATCGCACGCGTGTTGGGTTGCAAGCGTACGTTCAACCTGAACTATAGCAATCACCGGATGGCGGACGTATCGCTGAACGAACTGATTTGCCGACTCATATTGATCATTCGCCTTGTCAAAGCCGACACGGTGGTTTGCTGGGATCCGTGGGCGCATGACGAAGAGAATCCCGATCACTACATGCTGGCCCGGGGGCTCGAGGCGGCCTGCTGGATGGCCGGCCGTGCTCACGACTATCCCGAGCAGTTTGCCGCCGGCCTTGAACCGCATGCCGTTGCGGACAAATACTACTTCGCGCGGCGCCCCGAAATCACCCGGGTGGTGGATATCAGCGGCCAAATCGACAAGAAAGTCGAGGCCAATGTTGCGAACACTGCAAAAGGTCCCGCCGGACACCTGGGATCGAGGCTTCGCGCCGAGTTGGCCAAGAAGGGCGAACAGCTCCCGCTGCTTGGGAACGGCGACGACGCAACCGCCGATCGAAACTATATCAAGGAATTCGGCATGCGCCGTAACCGGGAGCTGGGCCAGAAATACGGAGTCGAATACGCGGAGGCTTTTCATTATCTGGGTTTAGGGAGCGCGGGGGCAGGAACGGACCCTGCGGTCGACGCCTACGTGAAGCAACACGCGGTGCCTCTCAAGTGAGCGGCGATGCTATGGAACTTTGGCGAAATTGATGCGACAGGCCGGCGCTGGGCCTGGCTCCGCATCCTCGGAGCACGGTACTTCATCACAGGATAGTTTCCTGACTTCAGCCGTCGAACGAAGTTCGCGGCTTACAAGCATCGACGCACTTCGCGGCGGCGTGATGGTTCTCATGGCGCTCGACCATGTCCGTGACTTTTTCCATGCCGGAGCGATGTCTTTCTCCCCGACCGATCTTGCGAGAACCACTGTGGCTTTATTTCTGACGCGCTGGATCACTCATTTCTGCTTGCCCGTTTTTATGTTCACCACGGGCATGAGCGCGTTTCTCTGGCGTCGCGGACGCAATCGTACCAGAAGAGAGCTCTCATTTCTTCTGTGGACACGCGGGGCTTGGTTTGTGCTGTTGGAGTTGACGCTCATGCAGCTTGCGTATGACTTCAACGTTCCGACCCGATATCCCATACTTCTGCTGATCTTGTGGATTTTCGGATTGTGCATGGTCGTTATGGCCGGGCTTGTGTATTTGCCTGTGACTTGGTTGCTTGTACTCAGTGTGGCTGTCATTGCAGCACACAATTGTCTCGACGGCATTAGCGCGGCGCGGTTCGGCTCGAGCGCCTGGGTGTGGAACCTGATCCATCAGCCAGGAATCGTCGTCCTCGCAGGCAAACGCATATTGTTGACTTATACTTTTGTGCCCTGGATCGCGGTGATGACAGCCGGCTACTGCTTCGGCACAATCTTCCAATGGCAGCCGCACGTTCGACAACGGCTTATGCGCCTGATCGGGTTCGCGTCCATTAGCGTGTTCCTTGTGCTTCGGGCGATCAATCTGTACGGCGATCCCCTTCCGTGGGCGCTTCAGAAGTCTGCCGTGTTTACGGTACTCTCTTTTCTCAACTGCACAAAATATCCGGCTTCGCTCGATTTTCTGCTGATGACCTTAGGACCCGCATTGCTCGTGTTAGCGTTTCTGGACCGGCATCCACCGCGAACCACGAATCCTCTGGTGATTTTCGGGCGCGTTCCCATGTTTTATTTCATACTGCATTTCTACTTGATCCATGTATTGACTGTGTTGTTCGCCTGGATCAAGTACGGCGGGACGGCCTTCTCGTTCATCTTCAATCCACCACCCTCAATGGGAACCGCCAGGCAACTGTTTCCAGCCGATTTCGGCTATAGCTTACCGGTCACATACGCCGTATGGATTCTCGTGGTGATTTGCTTATACCCGCTCTGCAGATGGTACGCCAAGGTCAAGGCAAGAAATCGTAGCGTCTGGCTGACTTACCTCTAAGGACGCGTTCTATCCCGCCTTCAGAGCCGTTCTTGAACGTTTTTACCAAGCCAGCGGTGGAAGCGGGCCTTGAGAGTGTACAACGAATGCCTCAGCTCGCTTACAACGATGTTCCAAGCCACGAAACCGTTCCATTTCCTCGTGATAGGCGTAGAATTCAGATGGCTCCTGGCTGACGTGCGCAAAACAGGCTTGTTTTTTTCTCTCCGAGCTTTCCGTTACGTCGACATAAAAGTTGGGTGAGAACTGCTGAGTCTGCTCACCGCTCATGACCTCAAAATAAACGAGCGCGTATTGCTTCCCGCGCCGATACCACGACTGGAATGTCAACAACGATGCGGCGCAGTGATCGCGATGTGTATCCACGGGCCAGTGCGTGAAAACCACATCGGGGTGTTGCTCACTCAGCAGATTATCGAAGGATTCATAACGGGCGTTGCTGATCTCGCTTGCCCCGTCTATCTGGCCGGCGAAGATCGGTTTTGCGTTGAGGATGCGGCAAGCTCTTAAGGCCTCTTCAGTCCGGATGCGAGCCGCCTCGCCGTGAGTTTTTCCCGGAATTCCTGCTTCTCCTCGTGTCAGGTAGATGATGGTGACGTTATGCCCGCGCCCCGAGTAGCGAACGAGCGTGCCGCCGCAACCTGACTCCGGATCGTCCGGATGCCCACCAACGCAGACGATGTTCAACTTCCGAGCCGGTGCGGCCGTATCTTCGACGAGCTTGGCAGCAAGTGGAGCGGTAACGGCAAACAGACTCTCTCTTCGGGTCATCTGGTATTGGTTAACATACCAACTGTCCTAGCCAGCCTGGGCCAGATAGGGACATCACGACTCTTGAACTCAGGGCCGCTTGGAAGGGAGGTCGCAAAGAACTTCCCCTATCCCTACGGAAAACCTACGGCTAGAAATTGGCTGAACAGGATTAAACCAAAATTGGTTTTACGAGATTACCGCCTACATCGGTAAGTCGGAAATGGCGGCCTTGAAACTGGTAAGTAAGTTTCGTGTGGTCTATTCCAAGGCAGTTGAGAATGGTGGCTTGCAGATCGTGGACGTGCACGCCATCCTTGACGATGTTGTAGCCGTAATCGTCGGTTTCACCGTAGGTTATTCCCGGCTTCATTCCGCCGCCAGCCAGCCACACGGTGAAGCAACGCCCATGATGGTCGCGGCCGTAGTCAGTGGCAGTGAGGCGCCCCTGGCAGTAAACGGTTCGTCCAAATTCCCCGCCCCAGATCACAAGCGTGTCATCCAGCATGCCGCGCTGTTTGAGATCTTCGACGAGTGCCGCCGAGGGCTGATCCACATCCTGGCAACGTTTAGGCAAGGCTTCGGGTAACCCGGCGTGGTGATCCCAATCGCGATGGTAGAGCTGAATGAATCGAACGCCGCGTTCGGCGAGGCGGCGGGCGAGCAAGCAGTTCGATGCGAAAGTACCCGGCTTCTTTACCTCCGGGCCATACATATCGAAGGTGTGCTGCGGTTCTTTCGAGATGTCGGTGAGTTCGGGAACAGAGCTCTGCATGCGGTAAGCCATTTCGTATTGCGCAATGCGGGCCTCCGTTTCGGGATCGCCGAACTCTTCGCTTTCGAGCTTGTCGAGTTTATTCACAGCGTCGAGGAAATGCCGGCGGTCCGTGGTCGAGAAACCTTTAGGATCGGACAAGTAGAGAACGGGATCTCCGACCGAGCGAAACTTGACGCCCTGATAACGGCTGGGCAGGAAAGCAGTTCCCCAGAGGCGGTCATATAAAGGCTGGCCACCGCCGGAAGACGAAATCATCACGACGAATGCGGGCAGGTCTTGCGTTTCGCATCCCAGACCGTAGGAGATCCATGCGCCCATACTGGGGCGTCCGCCGAGGCGAAAGCCGGTTTGCGCCATGGTCACTGCGGGATCGTGATTGATTTCCTCTGTATTGACGGCCTTTACGAAAGTCAACTGGTCCGCGATGCGGGCTGTGTGGGGAAGTAGCTCGCTGACCCAAGCTCCGGAGCTGCCATGTTGCGCGAAGCTGAATTTGGAAGGCACGACGGGGAAGCTAGACTGCGAGGCCGACATGCCCGTAAGGCGCTGGCCGCCGCGAATGGAATCCGGAAGGTCGCTGCCCTGAAATTCTTTGAGCCGAGGCTTGTAGTCGAAGAGCTCGAATTGAGAGGGCCCGCCGGATTGGAAAAGATAGATGACGCGCTTGGCCTTGGGAGCAAAGTTCGGGAAGCCGGGGAGACCGCCGACACGAGTCGTCGGTGTTGCTGAACACAGTTCACGCGAGAAGAGTGAGGCGAGAGCGGCGATTCCGATACCGGTCGATTGCAGGCCAAAGAAATGACGCCGCGTGATCCGCAGGTCGTCATCTGGACAACATGAGCATGCCATTTATTTTCCCTTCCTATTCTTTCGTCACGGCTTCATCGAGGTTCATCATCAGACTGGCCACCGTTGTGTAAGAGGCTAATTCGGAAGCGTCGGTTTTTGCATTGCGTTTGGATTCTCCGTACGAGAGATACTCCTCGGCCGCTTTCGGATCAGACCGGTATTTCGTCGCGAAAGAATCGTATGTGTCGAGCAAGACCTGCCGCTCTGCTTGTCGCGGCGGGCGCGCGAGCAGCAATTCGAACCCGTAATCGATGCGACTCTCCGGGGACGAGCCCCCTTGCCGCACCATACGTTCGGCCAGTTTACGAGACGTTTCGAGGAACGTGACGTCGTTCATCAGATCGAGCGCTTGCAGGGGCGTGTTGGTACGGCCCTCGTATACCGTGCAAACCTCCCGGTTCGGAGAATCGAAGTTCGCCATGAATGGCGGTGTCACGGTGCGCTTCCAATATGTATAAAGGCTGCGCCGATAAAGCGCGTCACCTTTGTCCTGAACGTAGCCGTCGCCGCCCGCCAGTTCCTGCCACAAGCCAGGGGGCTGGTACGGCTTCACGGAGGGTCCGCCGAGCTGTTCCACTAGAAGCCCGGACGCGGCGAGGGCGGAGTCGCGAATCACTTCGGGTCCCAGACGAACCCGCGGTCCACGCGCGAGCAACCGATTATCTGGATCCTTTTCGAGAAGAGCAGGAGTGATTTTCGAGGACTGGCGGTACGTCGCGCTGGTGACAATCGTCCGCTGAATCGCCTTAACGTTCCAGCCGCTATCCATAAATTCAACAGCAAGCCAATCGAGCAGCTCGGGATGAACGGGCCATTCGCCTTGAGAGCCGAAATCGTCAACGGTTTTTACGATCCCCGTACCGAAGTAAGATTGCCAATAGCGATTGACAGTAACGCGCGCAGTAAGCGGATTACTGCGATCAGTTATCCACCGCGCAAGACCCAACCGATTGGCCGGCCACTGCGGCGGGGGTTGGGGCAAGGACCCGGGAACACCCGGTGTTACCTTTTCACCAGGTTTGTCGTACGCGCCCCGTTGTAAGACGAAGCTGTCTCGCGGCGTGGGACTCTCGAGCATAACCATGACTGTAGGGATTGAGTCATAGAAAGCCGTCCGATCTGTTATGGCCTTTCGAAGCCGATTACGAGCAGCTTTGATCTCGGGAGAAGCCCCTTCAGCGAGAAATGCCAAGGCGATCTTCTGTGACTGCTGCGGCGTGCGCTCGGAGGGGCGGATTCGAGCGATGTCGAAGACGGAGCCGGCTACCGATAGTGCGGAGGCTTCGTCCGGCTCAAGAGCGCGGTTATAAATGCGGACATCGCGAATACTGCCCTCGAAGAATCTGCCGCCGGCCACACCGATCCGAATAGGGGTTTTTGGCTCCACATGGAAGGGCTCGTTGAGTTGATCGAACAGTACATTTACCGGCTGATCGGTTCCGTCGACATAAACATGAATACCGGAAGCCTTACGCTTGCCATCGTAGGTGACGACGATGCTCTGCCATTTATTGAGCTTGATCGGAGACTTGGTTTCCAAGCGAATGCCGAGATCCGTCCAGCGATGAATGATGTGGACCCGGAGTTTGCCGTCTATGAGGTAGAGGCCGTGGCCGGTGCCTTCAAAATAATCCTCTGAACGCGAAAAAATGCCCCCATTTCCCGATTTCGGATTGATCCAGACGGAAAACGTAAAGGGGTCGAGATAACCAAAGTAAGCGGTTTTTTGATCACCCGGCGTATCAACGGAATGCTTCCCATCGAACTCGGGAAGCAGCGAGGGCGACCGAAACTGAAGGCCGTCAGTGATTGTCCAATCGGAGCTCTTCGAGGATAGACTCTTTTCCCAAGCGGTCTGCTCGTTTTCAATTTGCGTGTGCAGGGCAGCATAACGAGCTTGCGCGGCATGGATTCGCTGATCGAGAACAGCTAGCTGGTTCTCCTGCTGAGGCAGAGGCGCTTTGATGTAAGGTTCTTCATTGCCGTAGTTATAGGAGAAGCCTTTTTCGTTAGGAATGTTGTTGAAGTAGGCGAATAACCGGTAGAAATCCTTCTGCAGAAACGGGTCGTACTTATGGTCATGGCAGCGGGCGCAGCCAAGTGTAAGGCCCATCCACACCGTGGCGGTCGTTTGCGCGCGATCTGCAACGTACTCGACGCGATACTCTTCCGGGATGATGCCACCCTCGCCGTTCGTGCGATGGTTGCGATTGAAGCCGGTGGCTATTTTCTGTGACAGTGTCGCGTTGGGCAGAAGGTCACCCGCAAGCTGCTCGACCGTGAACTGGTCGTAAGGCATGTTGCGGTTGAATGCGTTGATGACCCAGTCGCGCCAGCGCCACATTTCACGAGGGCCATCTGTTTGATACCCGTTGGTATCGCCGTATCGCGCGGCCTCCATCCAGCGAAACGCCATTCGCTCGCCATAACGCTTTGATGAAAGCAGGCGGTCAACAACTTTTTCGTAGGCAGATGGCGAATTGTCGGCGAGAAAAGCGTCGACTTCACTTGGGCTCGGGGGGAGACCGGTGAGATCGAGACTCACACGCCGAATCAGCGTACGTTTATCTGCTTCGGGTGACGGGTGAAGTCCTTCACGCTCCAGACGGCTGAGTATAAAGGAGTCAATCGGGTTGCGAACCCAAGCACTGTCTTTGACCTGAGGCAACGCGGGACGTTTTGGCGGAATGAATGACCAGAACGGTTCCCAGTTCGCGCCCTGCGCGATCCAATCGCGAATCAAGCCGATTTCGCGCGGGGTGAGTTTCTCACGACCCATATACGCGGGCGGCATACGCACCGCTTTGTTGTCTGAAGAAATCCGCCGATAGATTTCGCTGGCTTCGGGATCGCCGGGGACAATGGAGCGCCGGCCGCCGCGCAGTTCAATCTTGGCGGTCGATTCCATGTCGAGCCGCATTTTCGTCTTGCGCGTCGCGGCGTCTGGTCCATGACAGGTAAAGCAGCGATCGGAGAAGATGGGCCGGATGTCGCGGTTGAACTCTACTGGGGAAGCCATTCCGCTCAGAGAACCGAGGGCGATAAACAGGAAGAACAGGGGAATCGGGCGGTGGTACTTCAATGCGGACACTATGGCGGCGGAACCACGCATCCGTCGCCCTCCGGATCTGCGTGGCCGGCGTTTTTCTATGAGCACTGCCTCACGCTCCACTGTACCTCAACAAGGGAGGGTCAGTGGAAGAGATGAGGCAACTTACCGATTCGGAGAGTCCAATGGCGTGAAGCGTTGAAAACAGATGGGATCAAAGGTTGAAAAACACGACACAACAAAGCTCGATCGCCAGTTCCCAGCACCGGGTGGACCTGGGAAAGCTGCGTCCTGGAGTTCGGGAGCCAAAACAGCCGTCGGAACCGCAATATCGCTCGAGAGCCGAGTTTGGTTCACGATTGCCGATGGCATCCTGACCGAGCTTTACTTTCCTGATATAGATTGCGCGAATCTGCGGGATCTTCGGTTTGTTGTAGCGGGCGGGGGGTTTGTTTCGGATGAACAGAAGGACGCAGATCACAAAGTCGAGCCGTTGAGTCCCGGTGTTCCCGGCTTTCGCATCTCGAGTACCGGAAGGAGAAAAGATTACCGGCTCGACAAGGAGGTGATTACTGATCCGACCCGCGATGTGTTGCTTCTGAATGTCGCTTTTGAACCGCCGGCCCAATCGAGCGACACTCGCCTGTATGTGATTGCGAATCCTCACCTTCGCGACCGAGGGGCCGGAAACAATGCCTGGGTGGGCAAATACAAGGGCGTTCCGATGCTCTTCGCGGAGCGGGACGGTTTGGCAATCGCCCTGTCATCGTCCGCAATGTTTTTGGGCATGAGCTGCGGGTTCACGGGACGAAACGACGGTCTTACCGATCTCCGTTCTCACAAGCGCATGACCTACTTCTATACGCAAGCGTCGAAAGGGAACGTTGCACTGACAGCAGAAATCGATTGGAGAGCCTGCCAGGGCAGATTCCGGGTAGCGCTCGGTTGTGGGGGACATGCTGCGGAGGCAGGACAGCAGGCACGAGCGGGGCTCCTCCAGGAGTTTTCGTCAGTACGAGACAAGTACGTCAACGGTTGGCGAGCCGAACTCGCGAAATACATCGAAGACGGGGACCGGGGCGGTTCGAAAGTGGATCACTTTCGAACAAGCATCTCCGTACTCCGAACTCATGAATCCAAACGCTTTCCCGGCGGATTTATTGCGAGTCTTTCGATCCCCTGGGGCTTTGGTCGAGGCGACGACTCAACAGGCGGTTACCATGTCTTGTGGCCCCGGGACATGGGGGAGACCGTACTGGCGCTGGCTGCCTGCGGTCATTTCGAAGGGGCTCGACGAGCTCTCTTCTACCTATGCTGCACGCAGGAAGCGGATGGAAACTGGAGCCAAAACATGTGGTTGGACGGTACACCTCATTGGACGTCCACGCAGATGGATGGAACGTGTTTCGGCATTCTGATTGGCGACACGTTGCGAAGAGCAGGTGAATTGGGCGGCTTCAAGCCGTGGCCGATGATCAAACGCGCGGCGAGCTTTCTGGTCCGAAATGGGCCTGTTACCGAGGAAGATAGGTGGGAAGCGAATGCAGGCTACTCTCCATATACGATAGCCGTCCAAGTGGCTGCTCTCCTCGCGGCGGCAGATTGCGCAGAAGTGGAATCGGAACGGGAAGTCGCCACCTTTCTAAGAGAGACCGCCGATGCCTGGAAGGAAGTCGTCGACGAGCTGACGTATGTGTCCGAAACCAAGCTGGCGAAGAAATACGGGGTTGACGGATATTACTTCCGTATCATGCCACCCGAGGGAATGTGGGCACGAAACCTCGACCGTGTCAAAACCAAAATCAAGGATCACGAGAAAGGCAAGCGACAGCACCCGGCTATAAACATTGTGAGTTGTGATGCGTTGGCCCTTGTGAGGTTTGGCCTCTGCGCCGCTGACGATCCCAAGATCCTGGATACCTTAAAGGTGATCGATTCCGAGCTGAAGGTGGAAACCTGTACCGGTCCCGTCTGGCATCGTTATACCTACGACGGCTACGGCGAACACGACGATGGCAGCCCATTCGACGGAACAGGAAAAGGTCGCGGTTGGCCACTTCTGGCTGGAGAACGCGCTTACTATGAGATTGCAAGAGGGAATTTTGCAGAGGCGCAACGACTCCAGGGAACTATTGAAGCGCAAACGAGCCAGTGCGGGCTGATACCTGAGCAGGTTTGGGATGCCGAAGACATACCGGCGCGGAAGCTGTTCAACGGCCGTCCGACTGGTTCCAGCATGCCCTTGGTATGGGCTCACGCGGAATATCTCAAGCTTCTTCGCTCGCTAAGGGACAGGGAGGTTTGGAACACGCCGCCGCAAACTGTGCAGCGTTATCTAAAAGATAAGCAAAAATCCGAGTTCCAAATCTGGACTCGCAAGCAGCCGAGAACCCGGTTGTCGCAGGGGAAGGATTTACGCATCGACTCCGATGACGCCATCACTGTCGAGTGGACCGTTAACTCCTCAAAGACAAGGCGCCAGACCGAGACGACCGAACACCGGATTAGGCGTTCGATACGCCCGATTGCCCGTGGCCGAATGCAAAGCCGGGGATCGCATCACCTTCGTGTTGGAGAGGCGCGAGGCCAAGCGGAGCAAGGAATTCCAGGTTCGAGTGTGTGATACTTCGTCGTCAACAGCAATCGAGTGCTAGTGCACTTGGCGATAGTCGTAGAAGTAATCATCCTCGTCGGAGTTGTCGTTAAACAGGAATAAGACTTTTGCGCGGGAGCTCATTGCGAAATGTTTCGGTAACCAGACTCCCTTCCCTACCGGGGCTTTTTCGAGTTCGAAGCGCGTTCCAGGCTCTACCTGAGCCAGGAAGCCTTCAATCGACGTAGGATGTACAACTCTGGCCGTGACCTTTACCCATTGATAGGTTGTCTTATCGATCCATAGCATTCCCTCCATCGATGGCAGGACCTGGGTTTCGAGGTTGGGCGGTTTGTATCCCGGTCGCGGTTTAGCCCGCAGCACGTATACAGGAAATGAGTTAAGTTTGCGCTCACCGACCAGTGTGAAATCGAAGGCCTTGGTCAGTTGCTGCATCATTGCGTTATCGCGGTGTCGATCCCGTTCATACTTCGCGATCCTCTGCCGCCGCTGCTCGGGAGATTCGGCCTCCCGCTTCGATTTGGCTTCGTCAAATTTCTGCTGCTCTTGTTGCTGAGCTTGTTCGGACAGCGGCTTACCATCGATGGCAATCAGGCGGCTGTAGGGCGACCCGGCAATCATGGAAACGGAATACGTTTTTGAGCCTTTGGACGTGCGATCGCGTTCTTTGTGTACGAAATGGGGTGCAGCAGCGAAATCGAGCTGATTCGCTTCGACTGACTTCCTGATGATGTCCTGAACGTCTGGAGCGACAGCGCAGCGTGCAGCAGAAGAGAAACAAACGGAAAGAACTACGCAGAGAATTGCGTAATTTCGAGACCGAAATGGACCCGGCAAAGCACTCCAATCACTAATCACTCAAATGCTACCCTGCTGGCGTACACCTAGCTAATCCTGGTCGCCAGCGAGCTTGAGGAAATCGTCCTTTACAGACGGAAGCGTAGGCAACTTTAGCACCTCCAATTCTCGGTTGACCCGGTGGGCGGTTTTCGAGTGCAGGTCGCTCTTATAGTTGTCCACGACCTCGCGGGCGCTCGCGTAGTGATGAAATCGCTCGCGCTCGCTGCGTGTTTTATCCTGAACATCTTTCAACTTCCGCTGATCGGCGTCGCTGTGGCCGTTCGACGAGGCCTTCAAGATCGGATTGAAAACGTGTTGATCCAAGAAATGCAGTAGCTCCTGTTTGTTGGCCATAGTTTCAACTCCAAAGAGTTGGACGGCAACACCGCTCTAATGTAACTGTCGAAAGGACAGCGCAATGATGAGCTTACTGGGACAGGGTGAAGGCACGATCCGCTTCCGTCTTGGTTTTGAGCGGCAGCTACTGGTAGTTTGCACAGGTAAGGACAAATCAAGTAACCCTGGATCGAATCTTTGTCTCCACTCGGTAGAAGCTCTTACATGCTCATCAACATAGGTCAGCAGGACACCTTGTCGAGAGATCATGGCAGTTTCCCCCGCGAGCTTAAACCAACTCAGGTGGAGTGGAAAGGCGATCATAGAGACCTCGAGCGAGAATTGCGCCGTGCGGTCTCAGGAGAAGTACGTTTCGATTCTGGCGATCGAGCCCTCTATGCGACCGATGGTTCCAATTACCGTCAGGTTCCTATTGGAGTAGTCATTCCAAGAGATAAAGACGATATCGTAGCCGGAATCGCAGTTTGCCGGAAGTTTGGAGCTCCAGTCCTGAACCGGGGAGGCGGCACGAGCCTGGCCGGACAGTGCTGCAATGTGGCGGTTGTATTCGATAGCTCCAAGTACATGCATCACGTGCTTGAGATCGATTCAAGGAACAAGCTCGCGAGAGTTGAGCCCGGCTGCGTCCTTGACACACTGCGAAAGCAAGCCAGAAAACAAGATCTGACGTTCGGTCCGGATCCAGCAACTCACAATCACTGCACGCTGGGCGGAATGGTCGGCAACAACTCGTGCGGCATTCACGCACAAATGGCCGGTCGCACCGCCGATAACATTCATGAACTGGAGATCCTTACGTATGAGGGTCTACGGATGCGGGTGGGCCGTACAGACGAGACAGAGCTCTCTGGCATCATTGCGCAGGGCGGCCGCAGGGGTGAAATCTATGCTGCTCTGCGGAATCTGCGGGACCGGTATGCGGATCAGATCCGAGCACGATATCCAAACATTCCGCGCCGAGTTTCAGGTTATAACCTCGACGAATTATTACCTGAAAAAGGGTTTCATGTTGCGCGAGCGCTGGTCGGAACGGAAAGTACCTGCGTTACCTGGCTCGAGATAGTAGGAAATCTAGTCCACCAGCCGAAGCAGCAGGCGCTTGTGGTCCTGGGCTATCCGGATGTCTTCGCCGCCGGCGATCACGTGCCTGATATCTTGCCTCACGCGCCTATCGGCTTAGAGGGATTCGATGACCGCCTCATAAGTTTCATGCGTACCAAGAACCTCGAGGTGCAAGACCTGACATTGCTTCCCGAGGGAAATGGTTGGCTTCTCGTCGAGTTTGGTGGAGAGACCTGGGATGAGGCCGAGCAGAAGGCAAAAGCCCTGATGGCGGATTTGAAGAAAAGCGCCAATTCTCCGACGATGAAACTTTTCGATGATCCTCGTCAAGAGAAATTGATTTGGGAAATTCGCGAGTCCGCGCTGGGTGCTACGGCGTTTGTTCCCGGCCAGCCCGACACTTGGCCTGGTTGGGAAGACTCGGCAGTACCGCCCGATCAGGTCGGCCCGTATCTGCGAGATTTGAAAAACCTGTTCAGACGGCATGGTTATGACAACCCATCGGTCTACGGTCACTTCGGGCAAGGATGTATTCATTGCCGCATACCATTCGATCTGCGCACGGAGCCCGGCATCAAACGATACCGTTCTTTTGTTCTGGACGCAGTGAACCTCGTCCTAGCCTACGGAGGCTCTCTGTCGGGTGAGCACGGCGACGGGCAAGCGCGAGGCGAGTTCCTCGACAGGATGTTCGGCCCTGAACTAATGCACGCGTTTCAGGAGTTCAAATCGATTTGGGACCCGGACTGGAAAATGAACCCGGGCAAGGTGGTCTTACCTTACAAAATCGACGAAAACCTGCGACTCGGAGTTGACTATAATCCGCCACAGCCTCGTACGCATTTCAAATTCGCGGGGGACGAATTTAGTTTCGCCAAGGCAACCCTACGATGCGTGGGGGTCGGAAAGTGCCGCCGCGAAGAAGGCGGAACCATGTGCCCGAGCTACATGGTCACTCGTGAGGAAATGCACTCCACTCGCGGACGAACGCACCTGCTCTTCGAAATGCTCCAGGGTAACCCGATGACGGGTGGTTGGAAAAGTGAGGCGGTCAAGGAAGCACTCGATCTCTGCCTCTCCTGTAAGGGTTGCAAGGGCGATTGTCCGGTAAACGTGGATATGGCGACTTACAAGAGTGAATTTTTGTCTCACTACTACGAAGGCCGCACGCGCCCGCGTCACGCTTATGCTTCCGGGTTCATCGCGTTGTGGGCGGAGATGGCATCCAAAGATCCGGCGCTCGCAAACTTCTTTACCCAAACTCCCGGGATCAGTAGTGTGTCGAAGCTGGCGGCGGGTTACGCGCAAGAGCGGCAGATCCCCCGCTTTGCTCCTCAGACCTTTAAGGAGTGGTTTCGGAAACGAGGAACGAAGAACGAAGGCAAGCCTCAGGTCATACTTTGGGCTGATACCTTCAACAACTACTTCACGCCAAAGGTGGCGCAAGCGGCGGTGGAAGTGCTCGAAAGGGCCGGCTACTGCGTCAAGGTCCCAAAGCAGCGGTTATGCTGCGGGAGGCCCCTCTACGATTACGGATTTCTCGAGGTGGCAAAAGACTGGCTCGGCCAAACAATCACCGCGTTAAGGCCGGCTATACAGGCCGGTATACCGGTGGTTGGGCTGGAGCCGAGCTGCGTTGCGGTTTTTCGAGATGAACTGACGAACTTATTCCACGGAAACGTAGACGCAGATCGTCTCAGCAGGCAGAGTTTTTTGTTGAGCGAATTTCTGATGAGTGAAGTGCCGAATTACAAGCCTCCGCAACTACACCGGAAAGCGCTGGTTCATGGACATTGCCACCACAAAGCTGCTCTGAACTTCAATAAAGAAACGGAGCTACTGAAGGCTATGAACCTCGATTCCGAGGTCCTGGATTCCGGCTGTTGCGGAATGGCCGGAGCTTTTGGGTACGAAAAGGATCACTACGACGTGTCGATTCGCTGCGGCGAACGCGTGTTGCTCCCGGCGGTTCGCCGCGCATCTCAGGACACGTTGATTCTTTCAGATGGTTTTAGTTGTCGCGAGCAGATTCAGCAGGAAACTCCGCGGAAGGCGCTTCATGTAGCGCAGGCTCTGCAGCTCGCGTATCGGTACGGAGAGCTCGGTCTGCCGACGCGTGAAGCGGAATGTCAATTTGGGGAAGTGGAGAGGACATCACCTGTGCCGGCCAGCGTCGCGGCGGCCGCAGGCGGGCTCTTGCTTGGGGGCGCTTACTTATTTCAGAAATTCCGGACCGGAGCATAGGTTCTAAAGCAGAAAGGAAGAGGAGAATCAGCGTGGCGAGTCCAAACGCATCTGATGTATTGGTAGAAACGATTCACACTTGGGGGGTAGATACCATTTTCGGAATCCCTGGGGATGGGATTAACGGTGTCATCGAAGCCCTCAGAAAAAGGCAGGACAAGATTCGGTTCATTCATGTAAGGCATGAGGAATCAGCTGCCTTTATGGCATGTGCCTATGCCAAGTTCACAGGGAAGATCGGCTGTTGTCTCGCGACCTCCGGGCCTGGTGGTATTCACCTACTGAATGGCCTATACGATGCCAAGATGGACGGCCAACCGGTGCTAGCAATCACCGGTATGCAATTTCACGATCTGATTGGAACTCAGACGCAGCAAGACGTGGAACTGGACAAGCTGTTCATAGACGCTTGCGTTTACAACCAGCGCGTTATGGGAGCAGCCCACATGGAGAACGTAGCTGAACTCGCTTGCCGTATGGCCCTGGCGAAGCGGGGGGTTTCCCATATAACCATTCCGGTTGACGTCCAGGATCAGCCCGTCAAAGAAGATGAACGATCTAAGAGAAACAAACCGCACCACGTCTCAAATGTGTTTGCGCGTTCGGCTCGTCTGCCCGCTGACGCTGATTTACGAGCAGCCGCCGACATACTGAACGAAGGCAAAAAAATTGTGATCCTTGCCGGCCGTGGCGCACTGGATGCAGGTGCGGAGCTGGAGCAAGTAGCCGAGCGTTTAGGTGCTCCGATAGCCAAGTCGCTGTTGGGGAAGGCTTGCGTACCGGACGACAGCCCGTACACAACAGGTGGACTGGGTTTGCTCGGTACGACTCCTTCGGAGGACGCCATCTCCGATTGCGACACCTTGTTCATTGTAGGGTCCTCGTTTCCTTACATCGAGTTCTACCCAAAGCCTGGGCAAGCAAAATGCGTACAGGTCGATATCGATGCCGGCAAAATCGGTCTTCGGTACCCGGTCGAAGTTGGACTGGTAGGAGATTGCAAGCAGACGCTCGAATATCTTCTGCCACTGCTGCAGAAAAGGAAGAGTCACTCGTTCCTCGAAAAGGCGCAGAAAGGAATGAAGGACTGGAACAAGCTGATGGAGACCCGAAGCACCTCCGAGGAGATGCCGATGAAGCCGCAAGTTCCCGCTTGGGAGATAGGAAAGCGGCTGCGCGCGAATGCCATCGTCTGCTCTGACTCCGGGACAAACACCACCTATTGGGCTCGACAGATTCCGGCTAAGCGTGGACAGATGCATTCATGTTCAGGGAATCTTGCGACAATGGCGCCCGGGTTGCCGTATGCCATTGCCGCTCAGGTAGCGTATCCCGAGCGGGAGGTGGTTGCTTTTGTCGGAGACGGCGGCTTTTCAATGCTAATGGGAGAGTTGTCAACGGCGGTAAAGTACAAACTTCCCATCAAGGTTTTCATCGTAAAAAATAATACGCTCGGCCAGATTAAGTGGGAGCAGATGGTGTTTCTCGGCAATCCCGAGTACGTCTGCGAATTCGAGCCGATCGACTTCGCGATGTTTGCGAGGGCGTGCGGTGCTACAGGGTTTACGCTCGACAGGCCGCAAGATGCCGGTAGAATCGTCGATCAGGCTTTGAATACGAAAGGGCCAGTGGTGGTCGAGTGTGTTGTGGATCCCAACTTCCCACCGCTTCCAGCCAAAATCAAAGCCAGCCAGGCGGAGCATTTTGCGGAAGCGCTTGCTCGCGGTACACCGGGCCGCACCGACATGATCAAGTCCATATTCGGCGAGAAGATCCGCGAGCTGGTCTGAACAAAAACCGGATTTCACTGCCGGTCGGGATCAATTCACGACCGGCAGTGAATGTCCTCGCCAGGTCGTAGAGGATCTGTCCGCGAGTCGGCACTGATATCCGAGTGGCTGTACATCCCGTTTTCTAGTTCATGATGCAGTGGCCATGCTGGCAGAAGGGCGTCCTTCAGCCGCGGTATCCGTTAAAATTGCCTTCAGGCATTTAGTACAAGTCAACGAAAGCGGAAAGAACCATGTCAAAAATTCTTGAAGAGGTCCTTGAGGCCAACAAATCCTATGCGGAGACCTTTGGCGAGAAGGCAAGACTCTCGATGCCGCCTGCTCGCCAGTTCGCGATTTTGACCTGCATGGATGCCCGGCTCGATCCGGCTAAGTTTGCCGGACTGTCTGAAGGTGACGCTCACGTAATTCGCAATGCCGGCGGCAGGGCGAGCGAAGATGCGATTCGTTCTCTCGTGATCTCGTACAAATTGCTCGGAACCAAGGAGTGGTTCGTGATTCATCACACGGACTGTGGGATGCTCACCTTCACAAACGACATCATTCGCGACCTCCTATCGAAGAGCCTTGAGACGGCCCGGATCGAGGATGGACAGTGGACCGATGTTGGGAGCGGCGGCGGCTCCAATGCGGCGGATGATATCGAGTGGCTCACGATCAAAGACCTGAAGCAGAGCGTCGTTTTCGACGTGACCAGAATTCGCACTCATCCGCTAGTGCCGACCATCATTCCGATCTACGGGTACGTATACGACGTCAGTAATGGCAAGCTCATCGAAGTGCCCGAAGCAA
>CAWJEH010000042.1:0-298618 GCA_963841675.1 Terriglobia bacterium | reverse complement strand
ATTCAAGTGGTTGCGCCGCTGGGAACTGGTGCTTTCAATCCAAACAATTCCACGATGACAGGCTGGGCGGAGGAGACGGAACTGGATGTGCAGATTATTCACGCTATCGCGCCCGACGCGGGCATTATAGTCATGACCAGTCCCGTAGCCGAGACCGAGGGAACGATTGGTCTGCCACAATTTATGCAGTTGGAGCAATATGCTGTGAACCATCACCTGGGTCAGGTCTTTTCGCAGAGTTATGTCGCCTCCGAAGCGACGCTGGCGGATAGCGCGAGTCAGCAGTTTGTGCAGTCGTATGCCAATTTCTATAAGCAGATTACGACGCAAGATGGCTTTACGGTCGTTACCGGCTCCGGTGATAATGGCGCGACCGACTGGCAAAACATCGCCGCGACCCAGCTTGCTCCGCACCCAACCGTCAATTTCCCCGCCAATGTTCCCTGGGTGACTGCCGTGGGTGGTACAACGTTATTGCATAATACCAGTAGCAATGGTTACACAGAGCGGGCCTGGTCGGGGAGTGGCGGCGGCATGAGTACCTTTTTTAGCGAACCGGACTATCAACGCGGCATGCCACAGGCAGTACAGAGCGAACTGGCAGGCCATCGCGGCATACCCGATATCGCGGCGGACGCCGATCCCTATACCGGCATGGCATTCTACTTCAATGGACAGTGGACGCAGACGGGCGGCACCAGCGCCAGCACGCCGTTCTGGGCCGCTATCGTTGCCATTGCCGACCAGATGGCGGGTCACGCGCTCGGCTTTATCAATCCTGGCATCTACAAAGTAGCGGCATCGCAGCATTACGCGCAGGATTTCCGCGATATCACTGTTGGAAGTAACGGTGTTGCGAAGGTATCGGTACAGGGCTTCTCGGCTGTCCCTGGCTGGGATGCGGTCACTGGTTGGGGTTCACCCCAGGCTAGTACGTTTATTCCCGATTTGATTGCGGCATTGAAATAGATATGAAGAGGTAAATGTGAAAATACATCCATCAAAACGCTTGCTCATACTGTGTTCCCTGTTATTGCTGCTCAGTGCCTGTAGCCCATTCGGGAGCAACGGCGGGAATGGGAGCGCAACGCCGACAGCGACTTCAGGAAAAAATACAGCGCATGCTACCAGTACACCGGCAGCGACCGGGACATTGCCGACGCAAATAGATACCTGCCCGTCACTGCCGGGATATCCTACAACCGGTACCTATTGTTTTACACCGCACCAGATACGTGTCGCGTATGGCGTTGAATCACTGATTGAGCATGGTTATACGGGAAAAGGACAGACTGTCGTTGATATTGTTTCCTTTGGTAGCCCTACACTACAACAGGATATGAATGTGTACGATCAGCAATTTGGCTTGCCAGCGATCACCATTCAGATTATCAATCCCATCGGCACGAAGACGTTTGACCCCAACAGCAAAGATATGCAGGGCTGGGCCAGTGAAACGGAACTGGATGTGCAGATTATTCACGCTATTGCGCCCGACGCCGGAATCGTCGTGCTTACCAGCCCTGTATCAGAGACCGAAGGGACGATTGGCCTCCCACAATTCCTGCAACTGGAACAGTACGCCATCAGTCACCACCTGGGCAACATCGTTTCCCAGAGTTGGGGTGCCTCCGAGGTGACGCTAAAAGACGCGGCGGGCCAGAAAGAGATACAAACGTGGAATTCATTCTACGAGCAAAGCACGATGCATCAAGGTATGACCTATCTTTCATCCTCCGGGGATAACGGCGCAACAGATTATACAGACCTGCAAGCAACCAAACTTTCACCAACGGCGACGACCAGTTTCCCCGCCGATGAACCCTGGGTGACAAGTGTAGGTGGTACCACTGTTGTCCGCAATGGCTCGACCATCCAGGAGAGCGTGTGGAACAGCAACGGCGGTGCGGGCGGCGGCGGCTTTAGCAACTTCTTCCCCGAACCATCGTTCCAGCAAACATTGCCCGCCTCTGATCAGAGCGAGTTAAACCATCACCGTGGCGTTCCCGATGTCGCGGCAGACGCTGACCCTTCGACGGGTCTGGCATTCTACATCGGAGGTCAATGGCAACTTGCCGGTGGTACCAGCGCCGCCGCCCCTCTGTGGGCTGGCTTAATGGCTATCGCCGATCAGATGGCGGGTCATCCTCTCGGTTTCATCAACAACGCCCTCTACAAACTGGCGAGTTCCAGCCACTACACGCAGGATTTTCACGACATCACCTCTGGCAATAACACATATATTGGCAAAGGTGTGGATGTCCAGGGCTATTCTGCTACGCAGGGATGGGATGCCGCCAGTGGCCTCGGCACACCCGACGCACAAAACCTGATTCCCGATTTGATCGCTGCGAGAAATGAGTAATCATAAAAATCAACCGGGAGACTTCCTGACAGGTGGAGTTATTATGATACCAACCCTTTGCTCACACACAGTTCCGCGTTTAAAATGGAGCCACCGGCGGCACCGCGAATGGTGTTATGACCGAGCGCGACAAATTTGTAGCTGAGGATGGGGTCGCGGCGCAACCGACCAAGCGTGACTGCCATCCCATGACCGGCGTCGCGGTCGCGCAATGTCTGAGGTCTGTCCGCTTCGTTGCGGTATATTAGCGCCTGTTGTGGAGCGGTTGGCAACTGCAATTGTTGAGGTTCAGGTCTGTAGCTTTCCCAGGCAGCGATAATCTCTTCCGGCTCAACATCCCGTTCTAGTTCGATGCTGGCACATTCCAGGTGGCCTTCGCGGGTCGCCACGCGGTTGCAATGGGCGCTGACTACGATGGGCGCGTCCGAAAATCCGCGGCCTTCTTCCCAGGTGCCGAGCATTTTGCGCGTCTCGCTCTCCAACTTCTCTTCTTCGCCACTGATGTAGGGAATGGCGTTATCGAGGATATCATACGAGGGTAGGCCGGGATAGCCCGCGCCTGAAAGGCTTGTAGCGTTGTTACCAGCACCTTTGAGACCCCGAACGCCTTTTGCAATGGCTTGAGCGCCATCACCAGGGGTGTAGCGGAACAATTCGCGTTGGTGACGATACAACCGGACCAGCCGCGCAGCTTGCGTTGTTGCACAATGGCGGCGGCATGGTCGGCGTTCACCTCTGGAATGAGCAAGGGAACATCAGCAGCCATGCGGTAGTTTTTCGCATTGCTAAAGACTGCTACACCTGCCTGAGCAAATGCAGTCTCTACGTCGCCAGCTGACCTCGGCGGGTAGAGCAGAGAATACGATCTTGACGCCTGCCACACATCCGGTCGGCATGGCAAGACGGGCAAATTTGCTACTGACGCTGGCATTTCGCCAGAGAGCCGCCAGCGTGATACTGCGGCGTAAGGGCGTCCGCCATGCTGTTCCGAGGCAGCGAGCGCGACCAGTTCAAACCACGGGTGGCCCTGGAGTAACTCGATAAAGCGTTGTCCAACCATACCGGTCGCGCCCAGCACAGCCACGGGAATACGTGCCTGGAGTTGCATGTGTGTTGTTCCTTTCATGGATGGGTACGATATGTGGATGAACCTTGAAACTCGTAATACGGACAAATTCCGCGTGCCGTCGCCGTTGGTTTCGCTGAATGCAGACCCCACAACGGGCGCATGAATCGCGCCCCTACAGGCGTGCTACTTTGTTCTGGCGGGTTTCGGCATGGCGCACCAGTGGGATGACTGGCGCGATCAGGTCGCGGTGCAGACAGCGTAAGGCTCGCTCGCTATCGCATCTTCAACAATGAACGTGATGCCCAATTCCCGAGGCACCCTGCGTGATGACGGGAATACGCTCACGTGCCAGGGCTGTGACGGCACGGGCAGGACTCATCGGGTCAGCAATAAAGCCGGAACCGATACAGGCACAGGCTGCCAGACCTTCGCGGGAACGCACGCGCCACGCCTCCTTATCCATTCCCTGCTGTAAGAGCTTGACGACCGATTGGCGCCGGCACTTTGGCGAGACAGCATTTATACGCGGCCGCCTCCTGGAGGGGTTCGGAGTACAGCTGGAGATCGTCGGCATCCTGCCGGCTGGCTTTCACTTTCCCGAAACCAGCCAGACCGACGTGTGGGTTCCGATCTTCGACGTCCTTAAAGATACAAGTCGTAGCGCGCACAACTACAAAGTCGTCGCCAGGTTAAAGCCCGACGAGAGTGCCGCGCAGGCCCAGGCCCAACTGACCGCTGTCGCCGGCCGCCTTTCGAGAGCCTACCCTGATTCCAATCAGAACAAGAGTGCTTACGTCACCTCTCTCACTGACTTCACCGTGCACCGGGTCAAAATCAGTCTGTACATCCTGTTCACGGCCGTATTGCTGGTCCTGATGATCGCTTGCGCGAATATCGCCAATCTGTTGCTCGCTCGCGGCACGGGCAGACTGCGCGAGCTCGCGATCCGCTCAGCTATCGGTGCTTCTCGGGCACGCATCGTCCGGCAACTGTTCACAGAAACGCTGCTGCTGGCAGGCATTGGAACTACGCTCGGCGTGGTGCTCGCCCAAACGATTCTGCCCTCCCTGCTCGCTCTTGCACCCAGCTTCGTGCCGCGTCTGAATGACGTCGCTATCAATTGGAACGTCCTTCTCTTTTGCGCTGCTGCCGGTCTGTGCTCCAGTCTTCTCTTTGGTCTGACTCCTGCCCTGCAAGTAAGCCGTGTCGATCCTGATCGTGATCTTCGTGCGGGCGGTTCACGAGGAATGGTGGGCGGCGCAACCGGCCATCTCCGGCGTGGTTTCATCACGGTTGAGATCGCTCTCTGCCTCACTCTGCTCGTTTCAGCAGGTCTTCTGCTTCGTACTTTTTCCGCCTTGACCAAAGTTGATCTGGGCTTCGATCCGACTAATATTCTGGTCGCCCAGATCAGTGTTCCAACAGGCGACAAGTTCACAGCTACCAAACGCGTCTTCACTCCTCTGTTGGAGAGACTCTCTTCCGTCCCGGGAATACAATCGGCTGCGATCGCGCGCACTTTGCCCGAGGCGGACTTCCGCTCGACCGTCAGCTACGTTGTATCCGGCCAGACGGCATCGCTCATCGATGTGAATGGGCCGCAAGCCGGCATCAGCGTCGTCTCAGGCTCTTACTTCGATACTGTGCGCACGCGATTACTCGACGGCCGGACGTTTTCCCCTCGGGACGGTGCCTCCGCAGAACCGGTCGTCATCGTCAACCGCGCATTGGCACGCCGTTCTTTCGGTGCGCTTAATCCGATAGGCCGGAAGGTTCTTTGCGGTTTCGACCAGGCGGTGTTGAACAAGTGGATGACGGTGGTCGGCGTAGTGAGCGATGCCCGGCTTGACGATCCCCGGCAAGCGCCTATGCCCGAGCTTTATCTGCCCTACCTTCAACATCCGGCCCAGGACGTGAATGTGCTCGTCAAGACAAGAGCGAATCCGCTCAATGCCGCGCAGCCGGTTCGCGAGATGCTGAGTTCTCTCGATCCCGAAGCCACTCTAAAGCTCACCACCATGGAGAGCCATCTATCAAGCGTGGTGGCCACCCCGCGCTTCAGCAGCGTGCTGGTTTCCACCTTTGCCGGACTCGCTGTTGTACTGGCCGCCATCGGCATTTACGGCGTGATCGCGTATTCGGTGAGTCAACGAACATCGGAGATCGGACTTCGCATGGCACTGGGAGCCGGCCGCGGTCGAGTCATCGCCATGGTTTTGCGGGAGGCGCTCAAACTTACAGGAGTAGGCTTCGTGATCGGCTTGCTCGGCGCGCTTGGCGCAGCGCGCCTCCTCAGATCGCAGCTGTTCGAAATCTCACCGCTCGATCCCGCCTTGTATTCAATCACGTTAGCGCTGCTTGTTCTCATCGCAGTTGGAGCAGCATGGGCGCCAGCGTGGCGAGCCTCAAGAGTTGAGCCTCTCGAGGCTCTCCGCCAGGAGTAAAGTGCATGTTACAAGATCTATTTCTCGCCATCCGCGGTATACGCCGGTCTCCAGTGTTCGCTGTGATTGCGATCGGCTCGCTGGCGCTCGGTATTGGCGCGAACACGTCGATCTTTTCTTTCGTTAACGCAATTCTGTTCAAGCGCCTCCCGATACCGCATCCTGAGCGCCTGGTAAGCATCGCCGAGTATCAGAATGGCAAAGAGATCAACAGCGTCTTCTCGTACCCGTTCGTTGAGGAGCTGAACAAAGATAGCGGGCTGTTCAGTGGTGTATCCGGCCTTTTCCCGGTTCGTGTCAATCTCACGACCGACGCTGCGACGGAACCGCTCCATGGCGAGGTAGTGACAGGCGGATACTTCAAGACTCTTCAAGTCAAACCCGCTCTGGGCCGCTTGATTACCAACGATGACGTCGTGGCAGCGGCCGGCAATCCGGTATGCGTCCTGAGCTATGCAATGTGGCAGCGGCTTTTCGCCGGCGATCCGCACATTGTGGGGCGCACGCTGATGCTGAATGCTCATCCTTATCGGGTGATCGGGGTCACGCAGCGCGGATTCAATGGCGCAGAACTTGAGTCGCGGGTCGATATGCAATTGCCGGTTTCGCGCATGGGAGATTTCATGGGGGGATTCTTCGCAGACGTGCAAGGTGGTGTGACGTGGCGTTCAGCAGGATTCTCCTGGCTACAAGCGGTAGGGCGATTGACGTCTGATGTTGCGCGGTCTCGTGCCTCAGCCATGCTTCAGCCTCTCGCGAAAAGCATCAAGGTCCAATTGGCCGATCCGCAAAATCGCCAAAAGGTCGCGCGGGAAAATGACCAGTATCGCTTGACAGACGCGAGCCAAGGCCCGGCTCATGACGACAGCAAGCGGGTTCCCCTCCTGGTCCTCATGGGGATTGTAGGACTGATTCTTTTTATTGCTTGTCTGAACCTCGCCAATCTGCTTCTGGCCAAAGCAAAAACCCGAGAGAAGGAGTTTGCCTTGCGCATCTCCCTTGGTGCGAGTCGGCCGCGGGTCGTACGCCAGCTACTGTCAGAGAGCCTCGCCATCGGAGTTCTGGGAGGCGCCCTGGGAATGTTGTGCTCAGTCTGGTTGACGCGGATTCTACTTCTCTATTTCAACGGTGCCCAGTCTGCAATCGAGGGGCTACAAGTTCATTTCGATTTTCGGGTAATTTGTTTTGCAATCATACTTTCGCTTATCACAGCAATTCTCTTCGGACTGGCTCCGGCGTGGCAGTTGACGAAAGTCGATTTACTCCCCGGGTTGAAAGAAGCGCAAACCGGGCATAGTGCAGGACGGCATCGCACGTTCCTCCGCAAGACTCTGACGGTGGCGCAACTCGCTGTATCCGTCTGTCTGCTGTTCGGCGCAGGGTTGCTCGCGCGTACCCTAAGTCATCTCGAGACCGTCGACCTTGGCTTTAAGCCCGCGCAGGTGATCGCGCTTTCTACTGATCCCGCCATGGCCGGCTACAAAGCAGAGCAGATCGACCGAGTTTTTGACGAGATCGTAAGCCGCCTCGAACTCGACCCCTCTGTTGTGGCCGCCAGCTATGCGGTGGTTACTCCGCTCGAAGGATCGATGATCTCGCTCGATATTGAAGTACCCGGACACCTGCCGAAAAGCTCGGATCAGCAGACTGATTTCAACATGATCAGCCCGGGTTATTTCAAGACATTGGAGCAGCACTTACTGGAAGGCCGGGATTTCTCGGCACACGATACCAGGAACTCTCCTCCCGTCGCGATCGTTAACGAGGCTTTCGTGAAGCAATACCTGCCCGGGATAAATCCGCTCAGGCGGTACTTCAAGCAGGGCGGTCGAGATGTCGAGATTGTCGGGTTAACGCGTGACTCTCACTACGGAGCCGTTCGAGAGACTCCGATGCCGCTCGTTTATTTACCTGCTGCGCAAAGCCAGTCCTCTGGTTACACTTTGTTGGTCCGAACACGCGAGAATACGAACCAAGAGGTTACACGAATACAACACGAGATCCGCACAATCGATAAGAAGCTGCCTATCTACGCCATACGTACCTTGCAGGCACAAGTCGACAGCGGCATCTCTTCGGAGCGGATTCTGAGCTTCTTGTCGGAGCTCTTTGCAACTTTGGCCATGCTGCTCTGTGCGATCGGGCTCTACGGGATCGTCGCGTACGGAGTCAGCTCACGTAACCGGGAAATCGGTATCCGTTTTGCACTAGGTGCGACTCGAAAAGATGTGATGCGGCTCTTTCTGAATGAAGGCTGTCTATTGTTGACAGCGGGCATCGCGGTTGGCGCTCCAAGCGCATTAGCTATCTCTGGTCTTCTGCGGAGCCTGCTTTATGGGCTCCAGCCCACGGACCCCGCAACTCTCGTCTCCGTCATTGGCATTCTGCTGCTGGCCGGGCTCTCTGCCATAGTGCTCCCTTTGCTGCGTGCCGCTCGAATAGCGCCTTCAGATGCGTTGCGGAACGAATAGCGAGACCGCGTTTCCTGTTCCTCCCAAGTATGATGAAAATATACTAATCTGCCGTTACCTTCGACGTTTTAACTCGTCCTACACTTTGATCTGATGGATATAGTCGTGGGTTTTCCGTCAAAGTTGGAGAGTCAGCACGGCTTCGAAGAGAGTTTTAAGGAGAAATGAAATGAAAACAAGTCTAGCTTGTATGTTCCTCGCTGCGTCGCTGATGGCAGTTCCAGCCTTCGCGCAGGGCTCCGACACTGTCAGGAGCGTGCAGCAGGCCTTGAAGGACAAGGGTTTCGATCCAGGTGCAGTCGATGGGGTAAATGGTCCCGCTACTCGGGCCGCGCTAAAGAAGTATCAAGCTCAGCAAAACCTGACCGCTGACGGGCGGCTTGGTCCGAAAACGCTCGACAGCTTAGGGGTCAAGGAGTCCTCACCCAAAACGCAGTTCGCAGCTTCGGGTGAAAACGTCAAGCATTCCTACACCAAGGGTGCCAAGGATATCGGCAGTGGGACCAAGGGTATGGCCGATCAGGTGAAGGACGGCAAAGTGGGGAATGGCGCCGTTGACTTGGGCAAAGGTGTCGGCAAGGGCGTTGCGAAGATGGCTGTGGGCACAGGCCATGCCGCGAAGAACGTAGGCAAGGGCGTAGCCAACGCCGTAGTTCCCGACAAAGACAAGACCAAGAGCACAAACCAGTAACTCTGAACCTTTAGCTCGGCGCAAGCGAGTTGAAGGCCGCATGGTATCGCTCAATTAGCTGAGTTATATTGAACATGTACGCCGGGTAGCGTAAGCGCTTACCTGGCGTATTTGCTTTGAGTGTTGAAGAATTTCGCGCGATAGTTCCTCAAATCATGCGATCAATAGGTAATCCGAAGTCTGACTTTGACTCTCCGCAGGCTTAACGGGAAGCTTTCGCCTTGACATCCCCTGGTATTTCCCCGAAGACCAAGGTAGTCGTCGCCACGACAGTGATGCTGTCGTTCATTTCGTTCTGGCGAGCGGCGGCTATTGTCTTGAGCGACCTTGCCTCTTCGGCCTACTACGCGGGTGGAATTGCCGAAACTGCGATTGGCAAATCGGCTCCGTGGTTCATCCTGGCGATCATGCTTTTCGGCTTCGCCATCCGCGCCATTTACGTTGAGAGCTCGAGCATGTTCGTGCGCGGCGGCGTGTACAAAGTAGTTCACGAAGCCATGGGCGCAACCCTGGCGAAGTTCTCTGTCTCGGCGTTGATGTTCGATTACGTGTTGACCGGCCCCATCAGCGCGGTCAGTGCTGGTTTGTATCTGGCCGGTCTAATCAACGAACTGGCGCAGTATACAAGCACCCCCTATCAGGTGAACCCTCCTTTTTTCGCCGGCGGTTTCGCGCTCGCGGCGACAGTCTACTTTTGGTGGCAGAATACAATCGGCATCCATGAATCCAGCGAAAAGGCTCTGAAGATCATGCATGTCACTACGGTCATGGTCGTGATCCTATTCGGTTGGTGTGGCCTGACAATGCTGCTGAAGGGGTTTCAGCCGGTCCCGTTTCCTTCGAAAGCCAACCTGCATTACGGGGCCGGTGCGCTCGGGTGGCTGCAGGGTACGGCAGCACCCAGCATTACGGCCGTCGCCATTCTGATCGGCTTGGGACATTCGCTGTTGGCCATGAGCGGTTTCGAAACCCTGGCCCAGGTTTACCGGGAGCTCGAAGCACCGAAGCTGAGAAACCTTAAAAAAACGGGAATGGTGGTCATCGTATACAGCCTGCTGTTTACCTCCTTGGTCTCCTTCTTTGCCGTGATGCTGATTCCCGACGGTCAGCGCAGACCCTATCTGAACAACCTGATCGGCGGCCTCTCGATGTATCTGGTTGGCCCGACACTGTTGAAGCTGCTGTTTCATGCTTTCGTCGTGCTGGTCGGCACGATGATTCTGTCGGGCGCGGTCAATACGGCCATCATAGGGTCCAACGGTGTTCTCAATCGCGTGGCCGAAGACGGTGTTTTACCGGATTGGTTTCGCCAGCCTCATCGCAAGTACGGTACGACACACCGCCTCATCAACTTGGTTGTCATACTCCAGATCATCACGATCGTGCTGAGCAAAGGTAATGTCGATACCCTCGGCGAAGCCTACGCTTTCGGCGTGATCTGGAGTTTCGCTATGAAGGCGCTTTCCGTTCTGGTGCTGCGCTATAAGCGACCGGAAGCTCGCGAGTGGAAAGTACCTTTGAACTTCCGTTTGGGCAAAACTGAAATTCCACTCGGCCTCATTCTCATAACGGCTAGTTTGTTTCTGCTCGCGATCGTCAACGTAGTTACGAAGAAGACCGCGACCATCTCCGGCTCGATCTTCACCGTCGGCTTCTTCACGGCTTTCGCGCTCTCTGAACATCACAACCGCCAAAAGCAAAGAGCTTTGGAAGCAAAGGGAGAAAAATTCCGCTTAGAGGAACATGGGGCAGTGTCGGTGGAAGGCGTTCATGTCCGTCCGGGCAACGTTCTGGTGGACGCCAGCAATCCCAATCGCCTGGGACACATCCAGCTGATCCTCAACGAAATCAATCCGGCCAAACAGGATGTCGTCGTGGTCGCGGTTCATCGCCTGGGACCCGTCAGTTCCAGCGAACACCGTTTGAATCTCGAGCAGATATGCGGGTCGCGGGAAATGGACACGTTTACGCGCGTGGTTACGATGGCCGAGAAAGCCGGCAAGCACGTTGAACTGCTCACCGTTACCGGAAGGGACGAGCCCTCGGCATTGGTTTCGGCCGCTCAGCAGTTAAACTCTTCGCGCATTGTGATTGCCCGCTCTCCTATGCTTTCGCCTGACGAGCAAGCCCGGCTGATCGGGGAGGCTTGGGAACAGTTGCCTAGCCCCCGCCCCGCGCTGAGTCTCGAGATTCTTTCCCCGGACACCGATGGTACCTACATGTACTCTTTAGGGCCGCATCAGCCCCGCCTGTGGCCGAGCGATATCGATCTGGTACACCAGCTTTGGCAGGAATTGGCCGATCGGCCAGGCATAGGAGGCCGCCTCCACCATCGAGATGTGGTCGGTATCGCTCTTCGCCGTCTCGAACAGCAATTGCACTCCAAGTCGCACATCGAAGTGGTCGCCGACATGGAACGGGAATTATCCCGCGAGAAACCGGACTTGAGCGTTAATGGCGCAGGCCCCGTAAAGCCAGACGAAGACCTGGCCGGTCTGTCGTAGCCGACATGCCCACTATGAAAATCGTTTCCTCCAGGGAAATACTGAAAAACAAGCTGTTCACGATTACAGATGAAGTGGCCGTCGATCCGGACGGATTCGAGATTCATCGCAACATTATTCGGCATCCGGGTTCGGCGGTCATGATGGCGGTCGACGAAAAGAAAGGAATTCTCCTCGTACAGCAATTCCGCCTCCCGGCGGAACGGGAGCTTTGGGAACTGCCGGCCGGCCGGTTAGACCCGGGCGAAGATTCGTTGGAAGCAGCCAAGCGCGAACTGCGCGAGGAGACCGGTTATATCGCCGCCAACTGGAAGAAGCTGGTTTCGTTCTGGCCAAGCCCGGGATACGTGGGCGAGAAGATGGACATCTTCCTCGCCACCGATCTCACCGAGGGCAAGCAGCAATTGATGGATGATGAACGCATAAAGATCCGCTGGTTCAGTTCAGAGGAACTCGACGGCATGATACAAGCCGGCGAAATTCAGGACGGTAAGACACTGATCGGCTATCATACGTGGCGGAATCAGCGGCCGGCCGGTTCGTAACCTGACGCTCCTAACGCGGAGTGGACGCCACAGCGGCCCAATATCCCTCTCTAGCTTTTATCGAGGCATCCGGGTGATCGCGCACCGTGATTTCCAACTTGTGGAAACTAGACTTTGCCTCTTCTTCGGGGGTGAACGAGATCAGGTACCGGCTGTGAATATCGCCGCCCAGTTTAATGAGATCATTCTCCAATCGCGACTTCGTCTCGAAGTTCATCACCCGTCCTCCCGTAACCTGAGCCAGACTGGCAGCGGTGTTCTTCTTGGCCTGGTGAGCGATCTCCGAGAAGATACCCGCGATAGGCACGGAATCTCTTACGCCGGAAGATTCGATCATGTCGGGAGGCGTGTAATCCTTCGACTTGGTCGTGAATGCTGTCGCATAAGCCGAGTAGGTCAACGCATAGATCGTGATACCGGAGCGCTGCATGTTGCTGACCACCTCGGTCAGCTTGCGTGTGCTGCCTCGGTCACGCGCTTCGCTGATAAGCAGAATCATCGATCTACGAGCCCCGGGCCGGGTGGCCAGCATCTCCGACGCGTCCGCGACCGCATCGATCATGTGCGCCCCTGCAGCGTCGGCCGGTTTGAAGTCTGCCAGGGCAGCGGCAATCGCATCCGGGCTCTTCGTAAAACCTTGCAGCACTCTAACTTCTTTATCGAATGCGATGACGGCCGCTTCTCCGTTCGCCCCAAGCACCGCCTCCGGAATCATCGCAGCGGCCTTGCGCAGCTTCGCGATCGCAGGCCAGGAAAAGTCGGTCGCCTGCACTGCTACCACCAACGCGATAGGAGCAAGCTGGCCATCGCTTTCGTCCACATGCACGACTCGCGGCGCGCCATTGTCGAGCACCGTGAAGTCCGAAGCTTGGAGCCCCGTGATCGGGTGCCCGTGTCGATCCGCAACGCTCGTCGAAACGACTACTAGAGGAACATTCGTCCGAATGGTTGTGCTCTGGGCTCCGATCAGTTGCACGGAAATGAGCACTCCGATTATCGGCGCGACCTTCACCCCTCAACCGATGTATAGGAGCCTTCGCTGGTTTCAGACTTCTCACAAGACCCCGGAAAATGGCACTATCCGGCTTCCGAACGACTGCGCATCGAGGTGGCCGTTCCGTCCAGAATCATCGTCAGTCGCCGGTTTACTTCACGTAGATACTTCTCGTCTCCGCCTGGAAGCTCTGTGGTGGCGGTTCCGCGAAAATCGATATCCTTCAAGGCCTGGTAAATTGCTTTCCAATCGATGTCCCCCTCGAGCAGCGGCACCCATTCCGCCACCGATTTTTCTCCGCCCGGCTCGTGATGGAAGGTGAAATCCTTGATATGGAGCTTAACGATTCTCTTTCCCAGCGTACGAATCCAGTCCTGCGGATATCCATACAGCACCACGTTTCCCACATCGAAATACGCTCGGACCCACGGCGTCTGGAACTGATCGATATAGGTGGCGAACTCGATCGGGCTCAGCAGAAACTTGTTCCACACTTCTTCGAGAGCGATGATCACCTTCAGCTCTTCGGCGAGCGGTATCAGCTTTCGGACACTGACCTGTGAGCGCTTGTAAACATCTCGATAGGAGTTATTGGCGTCGACCACACCCGGCACAATCAGCACAGTATCCGCGCCCCAGAAGTGGGCATTCCGCAACGACGTCCGCGCCCCCTCCAGCGTCTTTTCCACCACCGCCGGATCGGCGGAGGAGAGCGGGTACTTCCAGTGATCCATGTTCATTACCGAGTGAATCTTGATCCCCGCCTTCTCTGCGGCCTCTTTCATCGCTTCGGCTTGTTTCTGATCGGGCGTCGTCGGGCACTCGATTCTTTCGAATCCCGCATCGCGCGCCATCTTGAACTTATCCGGAATAGTTGCGGTCTCCCGCAACATGCTGTATTCAACGGCTTCGTGGATCGGCAGCCGTTCCTCGGCTGAAGAGGTGGTCACAGCCGCTGCCAGAGCGACTCCGGATTCTACAAAAGTTCGGCGAGTCATAGAATAGTCTGTTAAGGCGCCACGGTGGGGCGGCGTTGCTCTCTAGTATCCTTTCATACTTGCCGTTGCGATAGGGATAAAACGGATTTCGAGGTTATACACAGACCCAAAAATGGAAAACCAAATAACATCAACTGATCGACGCGACTTCCTCAAGACGACCGCGGGCGCAGCGCTCGCAATCGGATTTCCCGGGATCATTTCGGCCCAGACCGTCACGAATGCCATAAAAGTAGGGCTGGTCGGATGCGGCGGGCGAGGAACGGGTGCTGCCAACCAGGCGCTGCACGCCGATGACTATGCAGAACTGACCGCGGTGGCGGACGTATTCCAACCAAAGATCGATGCTGCGCTTGAGGAACTGGGTCGCATTTCCAAGATCGCTGAGCGCGTCAAGGTGGAAAAGCCGAAGCAGTTCGTTGGCCTGGACGCGTATCAAAAGGTGCTCGATTCGGGCATCGATGTTGTTCTCATCGCTCCCCCGCCCGGCTTTCACGCCATGCATCTCGCCGCCGCCGTCGAAGCCGGCAAACATATCTTTGCCGAAAAGCCCGCGGCTACGGACGCGCCTGGTGTCCGCTCGGTCCTCGAATCCGCGGAGAAGGCTTCCAGTAAGAAACTGTCTCTCGTCTCGGGCTTCTGCTGGCGCTATAACGACATGATTGTCGAAACATTCAAGCAGATCCAGGAGGGCGGCGCCATTGGCAAAGTCATCTCCTACTACGCCACGTATTACACGAGTCCGGTGAAGCCGATGCCTCCCGCCAGTCAACGCCCCGCAGGCATGAGCGATACGGAATGGCAGATTTCGAATTGGTACAACTTCGTCTGGCTGTGCGGCGATAGCCTCGTCGAGCAGGCGGTACACAGTGCCGACAAGATCGCGTGGATGATGAATGACCAGCCTCCGACGAGTTGCGTAGCGGTTGGCGGCCGCGTTATTCCAGCAGAAGGCGGCAACATCTACGATCATTTCGAAGTGAATTACCTGTATCCGAACAATGTCCGCGCCGCGCTTGCCAATCGTCAGATAGAAGGCTGCTATAACGAGAACGCTGATTACATCATGGGTGCCGATGGCACATGCACGATAGGCCGTTCTCCCGTCCCGCGCATAGAAGGAAAGACGAACTGGACCTGGAGCGGCCAGAAGTACGACATGTACCAGCGCGAACACGACGCGCTGTTTGCCTCCATCCGGAAGAGTCAGCCGATCAATAATGGCAAACGCCACGCGACGAGCACGCTCCTCGCGATTATGGGCCGCATGGCGGCTTACACGGGCCAGGAAGTTACCTGGGACCAGGCTCTCAATTCGCAGGAAAAACTTGTGCCCGACCACCTGACCTGGGATGGGAGCCTGCCCGTGGCTCCACGCGCTGAACCGGGCATCACTAAGCTCACCTGAGATTCGATATGCGAGTTGGCATTCCGTTGGCCGCGGCACTCACGCTCAGTGCCGCCGTGTCTTCGTTTGCGCAATCCAATACAACCGTCGATTTCGCCAAGGATGTCGCGCCGATCTTCGAAAAGAGCTGCCTGAGATGTCACGGCCAGAGCTCGCATGTCACGTTGACATCCCGGCAGGATTTGCTTGCCGAAAACGTTCTCACGCCAAATCAGCCGGATAAGAGTTCGCTCTACATTGCCGTCCAGCAGGGCTCGATGCCGCCTGGACAAAAGTTGCCGGTCGATCAAATCGCAACCATCCGCCGCTGGATCGCGGAGGGAGCGTCCTGGCCCGCAGGATTCACTTTGAAAGCTCCTGCTGCTCAGAGCGCTGCGTCGGCTACCGGAGGCTCTCCGAAAGATCGTGAGCTTGCGGCTGTAAAAGAGATTCACGACCGGATATTGGCCAACCGGGCGACTCACACCGGCGCCAAGGAATACAAGACCACGATTCCGGGCACCACAGTCGGTTATGACATGCTCGCCATTCCGGCCGGCTCTTTCACCATGGGCTCCGCAGAGAAGAAAGATGAACAGCCGCCTCACAAGGTCACCGTTCCCGCGTTCTGGATGCAAGCCCACGAAGTCACCTGGGACGAGTACCGCCTCTTCATGTTCGCCACCCAGGCCGGCGAAGTCGCGCATAAAGACGATCTGGTGGATGCGGTCAGCCGTCCCACACATCCCTATGTGGAGATGAGCTTCGGCATGGGCATCAATGGCTTTCCCGCGATCAGCATGACCCAGCACGCCGCCAACAAATATGCGGAGTGGCTCAGCGCCAAGACGGGCGAGTTTTATCGCCTTCCGACCGAAGCCGAGTGGGAATATGCGTGCCGCGCGGGCGCCACTGAACCGCCGACGCCCTTAAACGACTACGCCTGGTATGCGGCCGATAGCAGCGGCAAGTATCAGAAGGTCGCGACAAAAAAGCCCAACGCGTGGGGGTTGTTTGACATGCTCGGCAACGTCATGGAGTGGACTCTCGATCAGTACGAACCTTACAAAGCCGGCGATCAGGTCGATCCCTGGGTCAAACCCACGCAGGCCTATCCGATTTCGGTCCGCGGCGGCTCCTGGAATGATCCGGCTGCTTCCGTCACCTGCACCGCGCGGGTGGCTTCCGATCCTTCCTGGAAGCAGCAGGACCCGCAGCTTCCTAAGAGCATCTGGTATGAAACCGATGCTCAGTGGCTCGGCTTTCGTCTGATCCGGCCCGTCGAAGTTCCCAGCAGTGATGACATGTATCACTATTGGAACAACGGCGTGGAGCATGACGAGCAGTAGCTTCGCCCTATTGCTGGCGGGCCTCGCCGTCACCAATACTCTTCATCCATACGAAGCAGTCGAGCCCCATATGGGCACGCTGTTTCGCATCAAGCTCTACGCTGCCGATGAAAACCAGGCCCGGCGAGCCTTCCAGGCCGCCTTTGCTCGTATTGCCGCGCTCGATCATGCGCTCTCGGATTATCAGCCCGACAGCGAGTTGAACCGCCTCTCCGAAACCGCCGTTCAACATCCTGTCCGCGTGAGCGACGACCTGTACAGGATCATCGAGTCTTCTCAAGCCTTGTCTCGGGAGACGGGCGGCGCATTCGACCTCACCATCGGTCCTCTTACTCACCTGTGGCGCGACGCGCGCCGGCAAAATCGCCTGCCTGACCCTGCCGGTATAGCACGGGCCAAAGCGAAATGCGGCTATCGCCATCTTCATCTCGATCGCGCACTTCATACCGTGAAGCTGGATCAGGCCGGAATGCAACTCGATGCCGGCGGTATAGCCAAAGGCTATGCGGCCGACGAGGCCCTCAGAACCATCGCTGCTTCTGGCATCGCAAGCGCTCTGGTTGCGGCCAGCGGGGATCTTGCGTTCGGCGATGGTCCACCAGGCGAACCAGGCTGGAAAATCGGTATTGATGCCCTAGATAGCGCCAACGCTCCGTTCACGCGCGTCATGCGCCTTTCAAACGGAGCCGTCTCTACTTCAGGATCAAGCGAGCAGCACCTTGACGCAGGCGGGGTGCGTTACTCCCATATCATCGATCCCGCGACGGGCATGGGGCTCACACACGACATCACGGTCAGCGTCATAGCACATCGCGGCATCGATGCAGACAGCCTTGCAACAACCCTCAGCGTGCTCGGCGTCAGGCGTGGACTCGCTTTGGTCAAACACCACCGCGACACCTCAGCCGTCATTCTGCTGAACGAAAACGGCCGCCTCCTTTACCGCGAGAGCAGGCATTTCTGATTGTCGATGTGATCTTCGATCTGAAAAGCGTGAATCGCGGCGAAGCTTGAGCGAAAGCGTTCTATCGAATCGAAACTTGTATAATCCACAGATGCAGGGAATACCCTGGAGCCCTATTGCGCTCGGCTCGCTCTTGCTCATCTCGGCCTGCTCAATAGGAGGACAGGAACTGCAATCTCAGCAACCAGAAAAGTCGAAGCCGCCTGTCAAAACAGAGCAGCGCGGGCGCATCCTTGGGATCGGCGGTGTCTTCTTCAAATCCGCTAATCGTGATCAGATGCGCGAATGGTATTCGAAGAATCTTGGACTCGCTGACAAAGGCGAAGGCGTGATGCTTCCATGGCGCGAACACGACGACCCGCAAAAGGAACACGTTACAGTTTGGACAGTTTTTCCCAGCTCCACTAACTATTTCGATCCCAGCCACGCACCGTTCATGATCAACTACATCGTGGACGATCTGGATGCTTTGCTCGACCGCTTAAAACAAGAGGGAGTAAAGATTGACGCCAAACGAATGAATGAATCCTACGGTCGCTTTGCCTGGATCTATGACCCGGATGGGAATAAGATCGAGCTCTGGCAGCCGTCCTCAAAGCCCTAGGGGCCTTTCACTGCACTTACTCAATCGGTTTTCCCTAGCCACGGTCCTGTGGCCGCAGAATGGCCGGAATCGCTTCGATTGCGGCATCACGGCCGGCTGGTTTACGGCGAGAGCACGCATTTTTTATTCTCGGCCTGATCGTCTAATGTGACGCGACAAGCAGGCCGCAATACTCCGTTAGAGATTGTTCTCTGAAAAGGTTGGGAACGAACTCGAAATATGATCGTGCCAGGTCAACCGGTCCTCATCGACGAGCACCCAAGCCATGCCAATGCCGGCAGCCAGCAGACTCAACATGCTTCCCAGGATTCTCAAATAGCGGCGGTTCTTGGAAGGAGCCTTGCCATCGAAGTCCACCAGCTCAAGTCCGGTCATCCGTAACCCGGGCGTATCGCGGCCAGCAAAGGCCCAGAGCAGCTTGTAGAACACCGGAACCGTCAACACTGCTGCACAGACAAAGGGCAGCAGATGCTTGTCCATTGCCAGCCGCCCGCCAGTGTAGAGGAAAAGTGCGATGCCCAGTACGCAGCCGCACACTATAAAGAATGCGTCACACACAGCAGCTTGCACCCGCAGACCCGCTGGGGCGACTGGCGCGTCACAGATCACATTGCTGCGGGGCTGGCGCACCTTCTCGCTATGACCGTGGAACTCTAGCTGGCCCTGGTCTTCCGATGCGCCCCTCTTCGTTCTGGTGCGCTTCAGCGCGACTTTGGAGCTCTTGCCCGCACCCGGACGCGCGTTTTCCGCCGCCCGCAGCCGGATAGCATCACGTTCGGCGGCCGAGGTCAGCGAATCGAACGGAATCACTCGCGCTTCATTGATCGCGCTTGCAAAAAGACCCTGTTGTCCATCTGGTGCTTCAATAGGAACGGCCGAGCCATGTGCAGTCTGCTCGGGTACCGGCGGGAAGTCGTATGCATGAGCCGCAGCAGTAGCGGCAATCGGGTAGGTCGCAGGAGAAATGCGGGAGGGAACAACTCGCACACGTCTGCCGCAACGGCCGCACCGGTGGTCGTCGTCTAAAATCCAAGTCTGACAATGCTGGCACGTCATGTGGCGTCTTATCTCTTTAAAGTTTCTAGAAGGTTGCTCAACGACGGCAGCGCGTGCTACGGTTTTCGGTTGAGCTCCTGTTCCGAACCCTCGTGGTTAGAGTATTTCATTCCCTTAGCTTCTCTATCTACCAGAAAATGTGACATTTGTCTAGAACAATTCTCTGGCAGGTTGTTTCTTCTCGCGATTCTGCTTACATTTTGTTCTCCATACCTTTCCGCTCAAGCCCCGCCTGTAAAAGCCAACCTGCCTCCGCTAGATGAGATCTGGTATGGCGCGATTCACCAGGATTCAAACAACGAATGGAGATACCTGAAGAAAGACGCCCGAGTGCAAACGTCGGAAATGTTGATCTCCGCTGACGAGATCGACTTCAATTCCGATACGAGATGGGCCTATGCACGCGGCCACGTCCGGCTCGAACATTACAAAACTGGCGACGTAATCAACGCGGAAAAGGGAGAGTTCAACATCGAGACCGACGAAGGCAAGTTTTACGGCGTCACCGGCACAGCACCGGCTAAAATCATGACCAATCCGGCCGCGCTGACAACAGGCAATCCTTTCTACTTCCAGGCGCTGTGGATCGATCGCATCAAGAACCGGTACATCCTTCACCACGGCTTCGTAACCGATTGCAAGATTCCCAAGCCGTGGTGGGTTTTCGATGCGCCGACATTCGACATCGTACCTGGGGATCGCGCTATAGCGCGCAATGCCATCTTCCGGCTCAAGAAGATTCCGATTCTTTATCTTCCTTATTTCCGCCGCCCACTCGGACGTAATCCGCGGCAAAGCGGGTTCCTCACACCCAACTTCGGGCACACGACGCTCTTCGGATACATCTACGGCATCGGTTACTACTGGGCGATGAGCCGCAGCTATGACATGACGGGCGTGGTTCAGTATTTTACTGAGCGGGGACCGGCTCTCCTCTACGATTTTCGCGGCAAACCAAATAGCGTCACCGATTTTAATTTCAACCTCTACAGCGTCGATGATCGCGGCGTTCCTCAAGGAGCTCCGGCCCCCTTTGGCAGGAACGAGGGTGGAACGCAATTCGACCTGACCGCCCGCACCGAGATTCTGGGCTTCAACGGACGTTTGGACTACAGCTACCTGAGCTCCTATCTCTTTCGCCAGATATTTTCGTATACATTCACCAGTGCGATCCAAAGCGAGGTTTATTCGTTTGGTTACCTCCAGCGGCGATTCAAGAAGGACCTTTATACCCTCAACATCATGGGCGATCGGGATCAGCTCTTTGAAAGCGTCACGCCTTACGGCAAGCTGGCCAATCAGGTGGTCGTTCAAAGGCTACCCTCTATTGACTTCTCGAGTCGTGACCAGAATCTCCTGCACGGGCCGGTACCGCTCTGGTTCTCATTTGACACGAACGCTTCCCTGCTTACGCGCAGTGAGCCTTACGGGGCGTTGGGGCCAGGCAATGTACCCCAGCAAATCTTAAGCACCGGAGCCATGGGGCGGATCGACCTGGAACCCCGCCTGTCCACGGCGCTTCACTTTGCGCACGTTTCGCTGGTTCCCAGCATTACCTTCGGAGCAACCGGTTACAGTAACTTTTACTCCGAAAACACTTCCGACTATTCTGGAAATCCTACTAATCCGGCCACTACTGCTGCCTTCGCCCACGCCAGCTTGTTTCGCAAGGATGCCGATTTTACTCTCGATTTCCGGTTGCCGACGCTTGAAAAGATATACAGCCCTCCCAACTGGCTTCACCTCGGTCCTAAGCTGAAGCACGTCATCGATGTCGATGCGACGTATGAATACGTCACCGGAATTAACGAGTTCCAGAAAATTATCCACTTCGATGAAACCGACCTGCTCTCCGACACCAACCAACTGACGGTGTCAGTGACCAACCGGCTGTACAGGAAAGACAAGCTCGGCAACATCAACGAGATTCTGACGTGGCGCGTCGAGCAGGCGCGCTATTTCGATCCCACCTTTGGCGGAGCAGTCATATCTGGTCCGCCGGGTATCGGGGCTCGCAACATCGTATTGGCTGCCGAAGAGCTGACACCCTTTGCTTTCCTGAACGGTCCCCGCAGTTATTCGCCTGTGGTCTCCTATCTCAGCGTCAGCCCCTATCCGTTCTTTTCTGTAGATTGGCGTGCCGACTACGATCCGCTACGCGGCAAAATCGTAGCCGAGACGTATGGCTTCAACGTTCACTTTGGAAAATATTTCGCCTCTATTTCGGACAACGCGCTTTCCACGCTCCCTGTACTTCTTCCGGCCGCTAACCAGATCAGGATTGGAGGCGGCTACGGCAGTACGAATCGGACCGGCTGGAACGTGGGGGCTTTGGCCGACTACGACCGTCTCTCCGGGCGACGCCTGTACGACTTCATTCAGACTTCATACAACACCAATTGCTGCGGTTTTAGTCTCCAGTTGCGCCAGTTCAACCTGGGAATCCGCAACGAGAACCAGTACCTCTTCTCGTTTTCGGTAGCGAACATTGGAACATTCGGCAGCTTGCAGCGGCAGGAGCGAATCTTCTAGGCAAAGCATGGTCCCCAAATGCGTGTGACCATTTTCGGAATTACCATAAGTTAACGGGGAGCGAGGATCGAGTCCGCGCAGTGGTCCGGGCTGCGCCAACGCAGAAAACGCTTCCTGGCAGTTGAATCGGCAGACGAAACTTTTATCCACATTGCCGCGAATTCGCACCCTCCGCCCTTTTCTTCTGCCCTCGATTTGGATCGCGGCACTGGTAGCTGTTCTTCCCGTTTTATTTCGCTGGACACCGCCGGCGCCGCTTACGGGTCGTGCGGCTCACCTAGAGTTGGATTCCGGCTATGCGTTCGGATTATTGATTTGTTACTGGATCTACCGGGTCGAGATGCGGCGGCTCGGCCGGGTTCGCAGCCTCACACTCGTCTTTATCCTTTTTCTGCTGACCAGCATCACCAATGGCGTGCATCGCTATTACGTTGACCACTCCGCTCTGTCGTCGCAGATCTCTGATTTGAATTGGCAAATCGCAGTCCATGAGGGCGTGATGCGGCTGGCCCCATCGTTTGCTCCTCACTCGTACCGCTTCTTGCCCAACTGTATTGTTCGGTGGCTGCAGCTTGCTGGCTTCAGTTACGAAAACGCCCGTGACGTGTACCGGCTGGTTGTCGGGCTTCTCGTCTTTTATGCTTTGTACCGGTATGCGCGCCTGTTTACGGCATATGGCGGAGCAATTCTCGCGATGATGCTGGTTGCGTTAATCTATCCGATCAGCTTTGAATACTACGCCGGCCAGCTCACCGATCCTCTTTCGCAATTGTCATTCATCCTGGCTTTTATTTTTCTGGAGACTTCGAGTTTTGGCCTGTTCTTAAGCACGCTGCTCATCGGTTCGCTGGGCAAAGAGACAGTCCTTGCAATGGCCGGTTATTACCTGTTGTTCGGCCGGGCCGAGCGCCACTACTTTCCCAAGGCTGTTCTGCTGGTATGCGCCGTCCTCGCGGACTACTTCGGCGTTCGCTGGCTGGTACTGCGGGGCAGCCCGCATTATCAATACAACCAGGTAAGCGGAATGACTCCCGCTGATGTCTGGCTAAACTGGCATAGCGGCCGTTGGCTGCCGCTCCTCCTGCTGACCGTGGGATCGCTGGTGCCGTTTCTGCTGGCGAACTGGAAAGACACGCCTGCGGGGCTGAAACGGCAGGCTCTGTTTCTTTTTCCAGTACTTTTTCTCTCGGGCACCTTCTTCAGCTGGCTCTTCGAAACCCGCAACTTCATGCCGCTGGTCTTCGTACTAGCCGTTGTCGCAGGACGGTACCTAAACAGAATTTTGTTGCACGATGAACACGCTTCGCCCGAGCAGGTCCTGCCGGAAGCGCAACGAATTCCTTAGGAACTGCCGACGTTCTCAACATTCGCGACTGAGACCTTTAGCTGAAACGCAGTAACTTCTCGTTCCTTCACGGTTCTGAGAGTCCTCTATGAGGATTGCCGCAACCTTCGGCAGTGAATTCGTCCCACCGCGCTTCGCGCAGCTTGCGCGTGCAGCTGCCGTGTTCATGCTTGCGTCGGTGCCGGTTTGGGGGCAAGCCGACACGCAGACTTTTCAACCGGCTCCGTCCACGGGCTTCCTCAAGCACTTTACTGTCGAGTCATTCGGCTACACCAACTCCCCAATTGCCGCTGGATACGAATTTGCACCTTCGAACACCTCGGTCGCCTACAATCTCCATCAGCTCATTTGCGCGCTCTGCATTATCGGGCCACCCTCCGGTCGTACCCGGTCCGTTCTCCCGCCCTTCGGCGCGAAAGCCACCTATGGGTTCTGGAACGATCGGCTTATCCTTTTCACCTCGTTCGGCGGCATCGACGTTGTCCCCACAGATAACACCCCCCGCCGAAACCCACTTCTTATGCGTGCTACACCGTTAAATTTGACGATTGGATTGTCACTTCGGACGTTGGTGCCCGCTTGTACCTTGACAAGCGGAAGGAACTCTCGCTGGGATTTACTATGGCTGCGTTGACGCGCCTATGAGCCAAATGCGCTGGACTCAAATGAAGGCGGATATCACTCTAACGCCTGCGTTTTTCCGCGAGGTCGGCGACGGCGCCAAGCGTCTTGAGAAAACGCTCAAAAGCTGTGGTCAGGCGTCCCACCCGGCAAGTGAGGAGCCGCTGAGCATGTCATGGATCCGCTGCTTGCAAACAAATATCCTTCGCTAATCTGCACCCAAACGTGACCAAGCACGAGCTGAGTGGGTGCCGGCAATTCGCTACCCTAGGTGGCTGCGCGATTTCGTGTGGCCTGACCTTATATCGATCAGTCGTTGGGCAGAACTTATCCGCAAGGGCCACGCTCGCGACAATTTGACGAATGATCTCGTAACTACCATTCCGTTTCAAAACTTTGTCGAAACATCGGGAGGGAAGTCGTTCATAGGCGGACCGTCGTTCGAATGGCGCCTACCGGGCAGGTCTTTCCGTTGAAGCGGATGTGCTCTACCGTGGTTTCCATGGAGATTTTTTGGGCCCTTTCACCGTAGTTACATGAGAAAGTTCCTGTACTGGCGAAGTACAAATTTGCAACCGCAGTGATGAAGCCGTTCGTGGAGGCCGGGCCGTCGTTTCGCACCACCGCAATTTAAACGGGGCGAATCCATCGCACTACGGAATCAGTGCGGGCATAGGTGTGGAAACGCACTTAGGCTGGCTGAGCGTCGCGCCTGAAGTACGTTACACCCGCTGGCCCCTGACCACGGCGCCCCCAACACCACTAAAAAACCAGATCAGTTCGAGCTTCTCTTCAGTTTTGGCGCCAGCCCCGAATCGGATCGACATTCACTTGGACGGTTAATTTCGGCCGGCGTTGTACTCGGGTCCACGCTAACGGACGGTTACAGGAATCAATCGCGCGAGTTCTTCTCCAGTTCCTCCGGACCTAATAGTTTACTTGTCGGACCCATGCTGGAATTGCATCTCCCAAAAAGCTTCCCATTAGAAGTGGACGCGATTCATAGGCCCCCTCAAATCCCGCACAATGTTCCCGAATGAACCGGCGAGCTTCATATCTACGCAGACTCTCCAAACGTGGCAGATCCCGGTCCTGGCCAAATATAGCTTTGCACCTCTTTTTGAGAAAAGACGATGGAAGCCGTTCGTTGAAGCGGGGCCATCATTTCGCACTTCGCTGCAAACAAACGGATCGGATCTCTCGCACTACGGGGTGACCGCCGGCCTTGGACTTGCCTTTCACATCCGCCCCTTTGATATTGCTCCGGGCGTCCGCTATAGCCACTGGGGAACTGACAATCCACCAGGTCGGTCCGGCGTGCAAAGGAACGAAGTCAACTTCTTGTTGGGATTTCGTTTTGAACTCGTTTGACTGAAGTGACCTCCAAGCCCACCTCAACCGCTTCGCCGACGCCGAACACGGTCGGGCCGAGACCTTCAGCTTGCGTCCGTAGCGGTTGCGCGGCGCCAGGAAGCGTATCGTTTTACCGGCTCTAATGATGGCCAGATACGTATACCTGTGACGTGTGAGCTAGGAACAGATGGGGAAGATACTCCAGCAGGAATGGATGCTTGTGTGCGAGTGCTCGGGCCACATGCGGCCAGGATGCACACCGTAACTACCAGGAACCAGAATAGTCTCATGCGATCACCTCTTTGCGAAACGGCTACGCTTGGACGTGCCGCATGGCGACAGGTAAGCAAAAGTCTAGATCTACTCAGCGCCACCGAGAGGAGCCCCTACGTTTTTCGCCCATGCCCAAATTGAGCCACCACCAGGTTTTTACCGTTTTGGCCTCTCCGGCGTCCCGCGTTCCCGTGCCAAGTCAACAATCCAAAATCAGCCTCGAACTCTCGATCATTCCTGACTGCCTGTTCCTAGCGCAGATCAATCCGGAAATTGGGGTCCAAATCGGTACCGGCCGAAAGAATTTTTTTCCTCCCTTGGTGCCAACGCTTTACCAGCAACGCGTGATCTGAGTCCCGATCTCTCAGTCGCAAAAAACCATTGTTTACAGATGTTTCACGTGAAACATCTCTGATTTTTTCAACGGCAATTGACCTCCCGCGTGACCCTGCCAGCATCCCCGGGAAATTAATACCCTCGCCCCTTTTATAGACGGTAAAAACCCCGGCCGCTGAGGCCCACCAGTTCTCAACATGCCGTCGTGAACGTGTGCCGAGCGTGAAGCTCGCCGATCGAGTCTTCTATGCCTGTGCCGATGTTACTTTGGATCAACGGTAAATGATGTCGTATTTGAGGTGTAGTGTCGCGACTTGCGGGACGACCCTGGATCTTCACGAACGCACGTTGGCGTGCCCGCGCTGCGGTGACTTGCTCGAAGTCGTCATCGATCAGCTGCCTGGCGATGCTGAAGCTTTGAAAAAAAATTGGCTGGAACGCCGCGCCTCGTACAATCCAAACGATGCCAGCGGGGTTTGGCGCTTCCGCGAATTTCTGCCTGATTGCTACGAAACGAGCGGCATCGTGACTCTGTCGGAAGGCAATACGCCTGTCGTGCAGGGTCGCAGAACAGCGGATTGGGCCGGTTTGCGCCAGCTCTCATTCAAGCACTTGGGCTGGAACCCGACCGGCTCATTCAAGGACCTCGGGATGACGGTGGGAATGACAGAGGCGAGATATACTGGCGCGAAAGTCGTCGCCTGCGCTTCCACTGGAAACACTGCAGCTTCTCTGGCAGCTTACGCGGCGCGAGCCGGCATAACCGGTCGAGTTTACCTGCCCGCCGGACAAGCTTCCAATAACAAGCTCGCCCAAGCCCTCGATTTCGGAGCGGATATAGTACAGATCGACGGCAGCTTCGACGAGGCACTGAACCGGCTTCTGGACTCCCGTGACCCAGCCGTTTACTTTTTGAATTCGATCAATCCTTTTCGGGTCGAGGGGCAGAAGACGGCGATGTTCGAACTCCTGGAGCAATTGGGATGGCAAGTCCCGGACTTCTTATTTGTGCCTGGAGGCAATCTTGGAAACTCGTCCGCGTTCGGTAAAGCATTCGATGAGCTGCGCCGCTTCGGATTTATCGATCGCGTCCCGCGAATCATAATCGTTCAAGCCCACGGAGCGAATCCGCTTTCGAGGATGTGGAACTCCGGCCAGGTCCAGCTTACTCCCGTCCAACATCCCGAGACTGTCGCGACGGCTATTCGTATTGGCAATCCGCGATCCTGGAAGAAGGCGCTCCATGCAGTGGAGTCAACAGACGGATTGGTGATAGACGTGACGGATGAAGAGATCGGAGAGGCCAAAACCCTCATTGGTCATGACGGCATCGGCTGCGAACCAGCGTCAGCAACTACGCTTGCGGGCATCCGAAAGCTTCGCGATGCGGGGAAACTGGACCGCGACGCGGTGACTGTCGCGATTTTGACCGGGCACGCTCTCAAAGACACCGATTACATCATCAAAACTCAGGAAGAGCGCGGAAGAAAGTCAGTGCTCGAGGTCGAAACGCACGCGTGAAACCGCCTCGCCGGATGAGTTCCCGTGTGGGCGAAAGTTTTGCGATTCGAGTTCCCGCGTCCATCGCCAACTTAGGACCGGGCTTCGACACGCTCGCGGTTGCGGTCCAGCTCTATCTTCATCTCGATGTCAGCGTTCTACCCGGACAAGACCAGTTGCATTTCAGCTTCGTGGATTGCCGGGTGGATGGTGAGAATTACATCGAGCGTGCGTTTCGCTTCCTTGCCGGCCAGCGCGGCAGCAGCCATCCTTCGCTGCGCATCGAAGTGAGAAGCGAGATTCCGATGAAGGGCGGCCTGGGCAGCAGCGCCGCCGCTACGGTGGCCGGTCTTCGCCTCTACGAATCCATAGCCGGACCACTGGCCGTGCAAGGTCTGCTAAATGCCGCCTGCGCACTCGAAGGCCATCCCGATAACGTCGCGGCGGCGCTATTGGGGGGCCTGACCGTCAGTTGCCAGTTACCGGACCGATCGGCCTTTGCCTTGCGGCTCGATTGGCCTCCATCGCTCTATTTCCTGGTATTGACGCCGCAATTGTCGCTGGCCACGGCTGCTTCGCGCGAGATCCTGCCGGCACAGGTACCTCACGAAGATGCAATCTATAACCTGCAACGAGTCGCGCTTTTTCTGCAGGCTGTGCAGGGCGGCGACTATTCGCTTCTTCGCGAAGCGCTGCATGACCGGCTTCACCAGCCCTTTCGCAAAAATCTCGTGCCCGGGCTTCAGGACTTGCTAGCCCTCGAACATCCCGATCTGCTTGGTGTTTGTCTGAGCGGCGCGGGTCCCTCGATTGTCGCTTTAGCGGAACGAAACTTAGACGAGGTCGAGAGCCTCTTGCGTTCCGCTTTTGCTTTGCAGAATCTCCCGTTCACCATTCGACGTCTGGCGGCCCATCACTCGGGCACCTCCGAGAATCAGCTGCCGGACGAAAGCGTGGCGAGCTTACCCAACTCGCACTCCTGATGCACGGCACGCACGGCGCGATCGAGATGCTCGAGCCTTACCACTATGCCGATGGTAAGCTCGCTCGAGCCCTGGGCGATGGCGATGATGTTGATGTTCTTGTGGGAAATAGCGTTGAAAACGCGTCCAGCCGTTCCTGGCGTTCCACGCATCCCCTCGCCGACTATGGCCAGCAGGCCAACATCTTCGTCCACCTCGATCGGATTCAGGTATCCGTGCGCCAGCTCGAGCGAAAGATTCGCTGTGAGCGCTTCGAGAGCGGCATCGACATCCGATTTGCGGATCAGGAAACAAAAACTCTGACGATAACTCGAGCTGGTGAAGATAAGTATTTCGACGTTGGCCAGCGCTAAAGCGTCAAGTGCTCGAGCCATCAGTTTCGTGCCGCTCAAAATAGCGTTTGCGGGTTCCATCGAAACGAGCGCCACGTTGGACATAGAGGTCACCGCGCGCGCTCCCTTAGGCTCCGCGAACTGCGAGATGATCTTAGTTCCAGGTTTATGCGGAGCAAAGCTGTTCTTGCTCCATACCGGGATCTGCTTCTTGACAAGCGGGGCAAGCGTGCGCGGATGCAGGACCTTCGCGCCGTTGTATGCGAGCTCAGCAGCCTCCGCGTAGGTAACCTCGTCAAGCACCGCCACATCCGACACCAGCCGTGGGTCCGCCGTCATGATGCCATCCACGTCGGTCCAGATCCACAGCTCTTCGGCATCCAGCACGGACGCGAGAATTGAGGCCGAGAAATCGGACCCGCCTCGCCCAAGCGTAGTGGGGCGGCCATCCGATGTGGCTCCATTGAAGCCGGTCACTATCGGTACTGTTCCATGTTTGAGCAGAGGCACCAGCTTCCTTTGGCATTGGTGCCGGGTAGCATCCATTTGTGGAGAGGCGTTCCCGAAAACCGCGTCCGTCACAATCAGGTCACTGCCGCTTACTGCGAGCGCCTCGACGCCCTTCGCCCGCAGATAGTGAGCGATCAGTTCGGAAGAAAGCCTTTCGCCTATCGCCACCGCCTCATCTACCGAACGCGGGGGCCGTTCGCCCAGCATCAAAACGCCGTTCGCGATGCGATGAAATTTGGCGATCAACGATTGAACGGCGGTAGCGGCGGCTTCACCGAATTCCTTCATCTCCGGTTCCGAAAACAGGTCCGTGGCGACGTCGAAATGGCGCACCCTAAGTTTTTCGAGATCTTCGTAGATGGCGGAGCGATCGCCCAGTTCGGCCCGGCGCAGCGCTTCCAGTAGAAAATCGGTAACCTTCGACATTGCCGATACGACCACTGCTACCGGTCTTTTCTTCTGCTCGGCGCTGATCAGTTCGGCCGCTACCCGCATGCGCTCCGCAGTGCCCATGCTGGTCCCGCCAAACTTCATCACCAAAAGAGTGTTCAGGTTGTGTTCCTTTGAATGCTCGGTCATACCGAAGGTCTATCGCGACTTGGCTCGATCCAAAGTGTCGCTTTCTGTATTGTCACTCGTGCCGATATCCGGCGGCATAGAGTATAGTCCAGAGATTCCTCGGTCCTTTACAGCTCTGGATCCTGAAAGAGCCGTATTCCCGCGATCCCTGCTGCTCCGGCGGCGATGCAGTCCGCCGCGTTCTCCCAGTTCACCCCACCCAACGCGAATACGGGCTTGGCTGCAACTTGGCAGGCCGCCTTGAGCGAGGCAAGCCCGGCAGCCGGTCCTTTGGAGGGGGTGTCGAAAACGGGGCTGAAGGTGATGAAGTCGGCTTTGCTCTTCTTCACTTCGTCCAGCGTATGGCATGAGCGCGCGACCAGAAGTCCCGGGAGACACTCGTGCGGTGCATCGGCCGGGAGGTGCACACCGTCTGCGCCGGTCGCAAGCGCTACATCCGAGCGCCCGTTCAGCAATATCTTTGTTGGCAGAGGATGATGGCCTCCGATCTGGCGCACCTCGAGCACAGTCAATGTGAACTCGAAGAGCTCTCGCGCAGAGATATCTTTCTCTCGAATCTGAATGAAATCAACGCCAAGGTGCATTTGGTCGCGAATGACTTCAAGAAGCGGGCGAAACCCACCTGCCGATTTGCGATCAGTGATGTAGTAGCGTTTCATTTTGCGGTGAAGGCGATTGCGGAAGGTGCTATCTCGAGGGTGACGAGTTCTTTGTTTGTAAGGGTGCGGAACGCGCTCTCGGAACTTGTCGCCGAGAAGCCGTTTTCGAAGCAGAGGCGAATGCCCGCCGAAGTGAAACTTGTTTCCAGCAGCCGCAGCGTGAGCTGATTCTTTGAAGAAGGATTGGCTTGCTGCACAAGTGTTAGTTCAGATCGTCGCATGCACGCGTAGCCGCTGTCGCCGATCAGATGGCCCGGCAGGTAAGGGCCGGAGATCTCCTGGCCAAGCACCCGCAGGCGGCTTGAATTCGCGCCCGGATCGAGCGCCAGGATTTCAGCGGGCACGATGTTATAGATTCCGAGAAGCCGTGCGCTCTCATAGCTGGCCGGCTTCGCGAACACCGCGTCCCGTGGCCCGTCCTGCAATAATTGGCCCCTGTCCAGGACGACCACTTCATCCGCAAGCTCGAGGCACTCTTCGATGTCGTGACTTACCAGAATGATAGGCACGCTCAGCCGTCGCCGAACCGAACGCAGCAATTGATAGAAGGATTGGCGCAGCGAGGCGTCCAGACCGCGTGATGGCTCATCGAGAAGGAGAAGCCGCGGCTCGGTAATGAGCACTCGGGCCAGAGCGGCTCGCTGTTGTTGGCCGCCGGAGAGTTGGGCAGGTCTGCGTTCCCCGAGTTCGCCTAGGTCGAACGTCTCGAGCAGCTCGTTAATCCGGCGATGCACGTTCAGGCGCCCGGCTCCAGAAGAAGGCAATGCAGCGGCAAAGCGCAGATTCTGGCGCACCGTCATGTGAGGAAACAGCGCGTGATCCTGAAAGATGTAGCCGCAGCGGCGGCGCTCCGGCGGCAGGTGGACGTTTGCGGCAGCATCGAAGTATAGCTGGTCTCGAACCAGGATGCGTCCTTCGTCGGGACGCACGAACCCGCCGAGGCAGTCGAGAATGAGGGTCTTGCCGGCACCGCTCGGACCGATGACCACCGTAATGCCGGCCTCGGCTCGCAAATGAGCGCTGAGATCGAAAGCTGGAGTATCGTTGACGCCCGGCAGATGTTTGACAATACGCGCATCCACGTCGCTCATCTGGTGGGGCGTTTGAGACTGCCAAGATGCGACTTGAGAGACATGCTTGGCGATTCAGCGAACCGATCGCAAACGTTCCGAACGCGAAATGTAGCTGGCCGGCCACAGCAGAGCCAATGTCAGAGCAGATACGAGCAGAACCAGCCAGCGCGCGAGCACGCCATTGCCCGATTCAACAGCGTCGTAAATAGCGACGGAGAGAGTCTGCGTCTGCCCGGGTATGTTGCCCGCGACCATGATGGTTGCGCCGAAATCGCCAAGTGAGCGCGCAAAACTGAGGGTCGTGAGCGCGGCTAATCCGCGGCGTGCCAGCGGAAGAGTTATGCGCCAGAAGGTGCGCCATTCGGAAGCGCCCAGACCGCGAGCGGCCCACTCGTACCGGTAATCGACGCTTTCCAGCACCGCACGAGCGGCCTTGATATAAATCGGCGCCGAGTGGAAAAACGCAGCCACCACCGCCGCCTGCCATGTGAAAACAAGCGGGTGTCCGAACAAAGACTCATAGATCTTCCCGAGAGGTGAAGCGCGTCCGAGCAGGACAAGCAAATAGTACCCCAGGACGGTCGGCGGCAGCACCAGAGGCAGCGTGATGACGGTATCGAGGAGGTTTTTCCCGCGAAAGCTCTTATGAGAGAGCAGATAGGCGAGAAAGGTACCGAGGGTCAGCACCAGCAGCGTTGCGATACCGGCAACCCGCAGGCTTAACCAGAAAGGAAACCAATCGAAAGAGGATGAACCGGCCATGCGGGCAAAGGGAATTCCCGATTATAAGCTCACGCGCGTAAACTCTACCGCGATCCCTGAACCAGCAACGGATCGGTGCGTGTCGATCCCATCAAGCGGCGGTTAGGCGGCGTTGCTCGTAGGAAGTCTTCAGGTTAAGGTAAATCACTTTCAACATCGCGATTACCGGGACCGAGAAAAACATTCCGGCGATTCCACCAATCTGATCGCCCGCGAGCACTCCGAACAACACGAGCAGCGGATGCAATTCGAGGCCGGCCTTCATGAGATAGGGGTTCAAAATGTAGTCCTGGAACAACCGGTAAACGCCCCAAAAGATCACCACCCAAAGCGCGGCTCCGGACCCGGTCACGAGAGCGACGATCACAATGACTGCCAAGCCAATTACAGGACCAACTACGGGAATGAATTCGAACAGGGCCGCGACACCGGCGAGCAGTAGTTCATATTCGACGCCCACCAGTCTGAGGAACGTTGAATAAACCGCAAACGTGATGAGGGCCAGAATGACGAGCGCCCGTATGTAGTTCTTCAACACTCCATGAATGTCGTTGAGTATGTGACGAAGCATGTTGCGATCTTGTTTTTCGCCCAAGGTACCGACCAGCGTGCGGGTTATCGTAACTCCGTCCTTCAGGAAGAAAAAAGCAAGAATTGGAAGCAGGACAACCGGCAGGAGCACCCCCACACCCGAGATCAAACGAGTGCCGGCCTGCTGAAGAAACGGCATCACGCTGGTTTCCAGGCTGGCAGCCTGACGGCCCGCGGCGGACATGATCTGCGTGCGGACGGGCTCCAGCCATTGCGGGAGTGGGAAACTCGCCAATTTGGCACTATTCAGCAGAGAGGGTAGGCGGCTGACCAGGCTGGATGCCTGCCCCACAATTGCAGGCACCAACGCAAACCCGATTCCGACGATGGCGCCCACCAGCAGAACATAAACGATAGCCAGTGCGATGGTTCGCCTGTTCGGTAGAAACCGTTCAATAAGTCCCACTACCGGCGAGAGCATGTACGCGAAAAAAATAGACGCGGCAAAGAGCAGCAGAGTCTGGCGGATGGTGTAGACGATTACGACGAGCAGGAAAAAAAGAAAGATCGTCCAGATAATTTTCAGAGCTCGATCGTCCACCCCGAACATGACTGTTAGACTAGCAGGCGTTTACTACCTGGGCCGCTATCCTGGAACTGTTGAGAACAGATTTTGAATGACGGCTTCCGGGCGGGATCTCCGGCTGCAGACCAGGCAAGTGCAGGAGTTGGAACAAAGGCTTCGCCAGGGCGGCGGCGAAAAAAAGATTGAGAAACAGCATCGCGATGGCAAGCTGACTGCACGCGAGCGCATCAGCCAACTAATCGACTCCGAAACAGCTTTTCTGGAGATCGGCCTGCTGATCGCTTACGACCTGTATGACGGACAGGCGCCCGCCGCCGGCGTGGTTACCGGTCTGGCTGTTATCGAAGGCAGGCCGGCGGTTGTGGTGGCCAACGATGCGACGGTGAAAGCAGGAGCGTGGTGGCCCGAGACCATCACGAAGATTTTGCGCGCCCAGGAAATAGCGATGCGCAATCACACGCCGATCGTTTACCTGGTGGATTCGGCAGGCGTGAACCTGCCACTGCAGGACGGCATCTTTCCCGGCCAATATGGCGCGGCTCGTATCTTCTACTACAACTCACTCATGCGCAGGCGGCTCCATGTACCGCAGATATCGGCTGTGATGGGACCCTGTATCGCCGGCGGAGCCTACCTGCCAGCCCTGAGCGACGTGATCATCATGGTGGAAAAGGTCAGTTTCATGGGTCTGGGCGGTCCGAATCTGGTCAAAGGCGCGGTGGGCCAGGTAACCGATTCCGAAACATTAGGCGGCGCTGCAATGCACACGCAAATCAGCGGAGTGGCGCATTATATGGCTGCTGACGATGGGGCTTGTCTGGAGATGATACGCCAGCAATTTCGGCAGATGCGCGAGGCGCAAGATGTATCGAGCCTCCGGGCGCAGGCCAAACCGCCCCGGCTCGATGCTGAGGGACTCTATGCTGTATTGCCGCGCGATCACCGGCTCCCATATCGGACGGAAGATCTGCTCGAGAGAATTCTGGATGACGGCGAAGCACTCGAGTTTCAGCCGGACTATGCTCCGGAGTTCCTCTGCCGGACGGCGCGTCTGAATGGCCGCACGATCGGTGTCATCGCAAACCGACGGGGTTTTCTCAAGACTCACTCCGGGCCGCGTATTGGCGGAATTGTCTATACGGAATCGGCGCGCAAGGTCGCGTACTTCGTCGAGAATGCAGAGCGCCAGCGCTTTCCGCTGCTATACGTGCAGGACGTCTCCGGCTTCATGGTAGGAGTCGACGCCGAATCGGCAGGCATCATCCGCGCTGGTGCCGAAATGGTTGAGGCCATGGCTTGCGCGACGGTGCCGAAGATTGTTCTAACGGTGAACCATGCGAGCGGCGCCGGATATTACGCTATGGCGGGCCAAGGCTTCGATCCCAATTTCACTTTCAGTTGGCCAACGGCGCGGATTGGCGTGATGGAGGGAGACTCGGCTGTGCAGGCTATCTATGGACCTGAACTGGAAAAGCTCAAGATGGCCGGGCAGCCGGTGCCCGCTGACTTGGCACAAAGGATTTCTCAGACCAGAGCGGACTACGATCGCTGGTTAGATGCGAAATATGCCGCCGCCCGCGGACATTGCGATGCGGTGATCGATCCCAAGGACACCAGGCAAGTGCTGGACCTTGCTTTTGGCGTTGCTTGCGTACGCGAAAGGACGGAGCACTTGCCTATCGAATTCCTGGCTTTCGAGCAAACCCGAACTGCGCGATGAACTTACTGGTGGCCAGTCAAAGCCGCGTTTTACAAATTACTTTGAATCGTCCGGAAAAGCGCAATGCGCTCAATGCCGAGATTTGCAGAGGCATTGTTGAGGCGATAGAAGGTGCTCAGGACAACGAAAATGTCGCTTGCATCAGGATTACGGCGAGCGGCCCCGTCTTCTGTGCGGGCATGGATTTAGACGAGGCGGTGAGTGCGAAGCCAACGGAGCTCTCGGATATACACGAATCCCTGTTCACGATCGGCGCGCGTTCGCTAAAACCGATCGTCGTGGCGGTGAACGGGGCTGCTCTCGGCGGAGGGCTCGGGCTCGCCGTCCAAGGGCATTTGGTCGTAGCAGGCGAAGGGTCAGTTTTCGGATTGCCGGAGATCAATGTCGGGTTGTGGCCGTTTCTCGTATACCGCTCGGTGAGCGCTGCCGTCGGATCCCGTCGCGCTTTGGCCATTAGTCTCTCAGGCAAAGCATTCAATGCCTCGCAAGCGGCTGAATGGGGCCTGGTTCATCGCATTGTTCCTGAAAACGAAGTAGAGGACCAATCCCGATCGATGGGCCGGCATCTGGCGAAGGCGAGCCCGCTGGCACTTGCCCTCGGTATGAAGTACGTACGAGAATCAGCCGGGAAGTCCTGGAGCGAGGCAGGGGAACTGGCGGCGGCGCTTCGTGTGAAGCTGATGGAGAGTGCGGATTTCAAGGAAGGGCACCTGGCGTTTAAGCAGAAACGGCACCCGCACTGGCCCAGCATGCCTGCCGACTTCTACAACACGAAAGCTGATTAGCAGCGTCAGCCCTATTTTGTGGCTGGCCCTACTGGCGCTTTGCGCGAATGGGGCTCCGCAACAACTCCCTTCCGCCGCTCCCACCTTTTACCGGAATGTACTTCCGATTCTGCAGACCCGCTGCCAGAGCTGCCACAGACGTGGCGAAATGGCGCCCATGCCGCTCGAGACTTATCGCGAGACGAAGCCTTTCGCGCCCGCAATCGCTCGAGTGACGGCCGCACGAACCATGCCGCCCTGGTTTGCCGATCCATGTTGTGGACACTTTTCTAACGATCCGTCGCTGACTTCGCGTGAAATCGCGACGCTGGCCGACTGGGCCGCAGCGAACACTCCTGTGGGCAACGCCGCCGACGCACCGCCCCCGGTGCACTGGACAGATGGCTGGAATATCCATAAACCCGATCTCGTCCTGCGTATGCCGGAGCCCAAACGATTGCCTGCCTCGGGCGATGTTCCGTATCAATACGTCATCATCCCGACGGGGTTCAAGGAAGATCGCTGGATTCGCATGTCTGAAATCCGGCCGAGCAACAGAATGGTGGTGCATCACGCTGTGGCATATATCCGCGATCCAAAATCACCATGGCTTCGAGGCGCTCCGGTGGGACGGCCGTTCAGCGCGGACGATCTACCCACTCCCGCGTTGCGCCGGGACGCAATGTGGACCACGAGCGACATTCTGCTGGTGTATGCGCCCGGAAGCATGCCTGACAACTGGCCCGTGGGCTTCGCCAAACTCGTGCCCGCCGGGTCCGACATTGTTCTCCAGATGCACTATACAACCCACGGGCATGCCACCGAAGACCAGACCAGCGTCGGGCTGGTTTTCGCAAAGGAGCCGCCTGTCAAACGAGTGCTTACGCTCCAGTTGACTAACGATCGTTTTCTGATTCCGCCCGGCGATCCCGATCACCGGGTGGAAGTTCACGGCACGCTGCCGAACGATGGTCTGCTACTCAGCTTTTTCCCGCACATGCATCTGCGCGGCAAAAGCTTCGAGTACAACATTGTGGAGCCGCATGGCCGGGTGCGCACTCTTTTACGCATTCCGCACTACGATTTCTACTGGCAGGTGAGCTACCGGCTCGCCGATCCGCTGCCGCTCAAGGCGGGCACCATTCTGCAAGCCGTGGCAACGTTCGACAACTCCAGAAACAATCCACACAACCCCGATCCCGATTCAGCCGTCAGCTGGGGCGAACAGACATGGGCGGAGATGATGGTCGGATTCTTCGATGTGGCGGTAGATCCGGCGGTGGACAAGCAGCATTATTTCCTTCGCGGGCGGCCAACCTCGTCGAGATGACTTATGCAGCCGGTGTAAACTCTTCCACCTCGAACGATTGCCTGACAATCGCTCTGAGTTCCTCGAGCGAACCGATCTCGCCGACGCCCATGGCTTGCGTCAGGGCGTTTCCGGCAGCAGTCGCTTCGGCCGGGCCGGCGATCACGCGACGACCTGTCACATCGGCTGTAAGTTGGTTCAGGAGCCGGTTTCTGGAACCGCCTCCTACAATGTGAATCACTTCGAGCTTCCGGCCGGTTAGTTGTTCGAGCGATTCGAGCACCTGTTTGTAACGGGCCGCGAGACTGAACAGAATCACGCGCGCGATCGATCCCGGGTCCTCGGGCACCTCCTGCTCGGTCCGCAAAGCATGATCGCGAATGCGCCGCGGATAATCACCGGGGGCGACGAACAGCTCTAAATCCAGCAATGTTGCCGACGGCCTCGCGGCTGCGGCTCGTTCCAGAAGCTCCGCATAAGAGAATTCCAGCCCTTGCCGGTTCCATGTCCTTCGGCATTCTTGAAGCACCCACAAGCCGGGGATGTTTTTCAAGAAGCGGATTCTATCTCCGACTCCTACTTCATTCGTGTAGTTGGCTTCGAGAGAGCCATCGTTGATGAGCGGTGACTCCAATTCGACGCCCATCAGCGACCATGTTCCAGAACTGATGAAGCACCATCCTTCGTTGCGTGACGCCGGGACTGCTGCAACAGCGGAGGCAGTATCGTGCGAGCCGACCGTAATCACCGGTGTCTCGTGTTTCAGCCCGCACTGTTCCGCGATCTGCGGCAGGACTGGTCCGAGCTCAGTGCCGGGATCCAGAATCTCACCCAGGAACCCGGCATGTATGCCTAGCTGGCGAAGCATGTCTGTGGTGAAGCACCGGTTTACCGGATCGTAAAATTGCGATGTGCTCGCGATAGTCCGCTCGGAAGCCGCGGTGCCGGTCAGGAAGAAATTGAAGAGATCCGGCATGAACAACAGCTTCGCAGCCAGCTGGAGCAGCTCCGGGGTGTCGCGCTGCATGACGTAGAGCTGATAGAGGGAGTTGATATCCATGAACTGGATACCGGTCTCTCGAAAGATCTCCCGGCGAGGCACGATCTCGAAAACCTTTTCGGAGACGCCCACGTTTCGCGCGTCACGATAGTGTCGCGGATTCTCCAGTAGACAGTCGTTCCCGCTGATCAGACCGAAATCAACTCCCCAGGTATCGATCCCGATGCCATCAAGTTCATCTGACTGGGAGGATGCGGCACGCACACCCTCACACATTTCATGAAACAGTCTCAGCGAATCCCAATAGAGTCCGGTGTGCAGTCGTACAGGTACATTCGGGAATCTGTGGACTTCGGTGAGTTCGACTCTGTGGTGGGCCAGATGCGCAAGCATGGCCCGTCCACTCTCCGCACCGAGGTCTAGCGCAAGATATTGCTGATTCATTCGATGCGAGTATATCGTTCACTTACAGGCCACCCCCGGCAGCCTTCGAGCGTGCCTGGAGTTTTGGCTTATCAGCCATTAGATGTGCTTCGAGCGTCAGCAGCAGCGAAAGCAGCAGAACGACGATGGAGCCAAACGCCGGCAGGAGCATAACGCCGCGCATTCCGAGGAATGCATCGACAAACCCTAGCAGCCACGGAGCACTCATTGCGCCGGTGATAGCGATGGAGATGCTGCCGTTGTAGAATCCCGGGTGAAAGGAAAAACGGTCATCCAGGCGCTCGGCTATCAGGGGATAAATCGGCGCATATCCGGCGCCGATGATCACCACACCGATTGCAGCCACCGCCAGCGAGTCGGCAATGCTCAGTAGCAGGAAGCCGAACATCGCCGCGGCGATGCTGCCTAAGAGAAGCCTGCGATGACTGAGGAATGGCAGGAGCTTTTGAGCTGCCAGGCGGCCCAGCATCAGGATCAGAAAATAAATCGCGAGTACGCCGATCGCCAGAACCGGGTTGCTGCCCAGCCGGTGTATCAGAAACAAAGGCAGCCAGCCCGCGATGGCCCACTCGTTGCCAAACTGGAAAAAGAGCAGAAGGCTAAACAGCACAGTCGCGATGCTGCGCAGGTCGCGCAGCGTATTGCGGAGAAGCTCCTGTTCAGGGTTGTGGCGCTGCGGTTCGGGAGCGCACTTGCTGACGGAAAAAATAAGCAGGAAAACGAGCGGAACAATGGCCAGCAGCAATGTCTCGAGCTGCACCGAGCCCGCAAAATAGATCCCGCCAACCACCGCCGTCGACAAGAGACACCCGCATCCGAACAAAATGCCCGCCTGATTGACGGCGCTGGCAGGCCGCTCCTCGAAGCTCGTCTGGGAGGCATACAAAAGGGAAGTGCCCAATGCACCAGCACCCAGCCCCATGAAGGTCAGGACGACCAGTCTCCACGCCACCGGCATGGGAGGCCGAACGATCGCCAGGCCGACCAGACTGCCACAGGCGAGAACACATGCGATCAGGGCAATGCTCTTGATCGAAACACGGCTCACGAGTCTCTCTGCTGCCGCGGCCGCGATCACGTAACCGGCATTCAGACACAGAAAATGAAGCCCGATCAGTTGGGGCTCAACGTCGATATAGTACTGCCAAGCCACTATGAGTGACCCGAGCAGGCTGAGAAGAACTCCGAGCAGTAGGAAACCGCTCAGCCATGCTCGCCTGGTTCTCATTGGCCAGAATTGATTTTAGTTTTGGAGTGACTCGTTGACACCAGAACTCTTTGATTTTAGAATCAAAGTATCACTGAGGAAGGAGGTGGTCCAGTCGAATGAATTCTGGTAGTGACTGTAGCATACAATCCACGCGCGAGGTGGCCGACTCTTAGAGTCGCCGTTCGTACGTTCAGGTTTCGTTTCAGTGACGAGGCCGCAGTTCATGTGGACCGGTCGCCGTCGCGCGTAACGTAGCTAGAGTATAAAGCGAACCCCCGTCGGCATCAGATTGGTGTCGACGGGGTTTTGCGTGTAAAATGGGATTAACCACCGTTTTTCCGAAAGGTTCCTAAATAGTCATGAAAGCAGGGATTCACCCCTCTTACGAGGAAGTCAACGTGATTTGTGCCTGCGGTTCGCATTTCCCTACCCGCTCCACTCATAAAGGTGATCTGCGGGTCGAGATCTGTTCAAGCTGCCATCCGTTTTTCACCGGAAGGCAAAAGCTTGTTGACACCGAAGGTCGCGTAGACCGCTTCCAAAAGAAGTTCGCCAAAGCGAAAGAGATGCAGGCGCAGAAGAAGGCTGCATCCGACGCCAAGGCAAGCAAGAAAGTACACTAGCAGGTAGCGCCCCTACTGGGGCGCCACCAATCCCTTCCGAATAGCGAACAAGACGAGCTCCGCGGTGCGGTGAATGTTCATCTTTTCCATCAAGTTCGCGCGGTGAACTGAGACCGTATTCACACTTAGCTCCAGCAGGCGGGCGATGTCCTTGTTGGATTTGCCTTGTGCAATGAGCTGAAGTACCTGCTTCTCGCGGGCGGTGAGTTTCGTCAACTCGTCGTCCTGCTCCTGCGCCACATATTTCAGACCTTGTCCGATGAAGCGATGTCCCTCAGCCACCGAACGTATGGCACCGACCAAGTCGACGTCAATAGCGTTCTTTAGCAGATAACCCTTCGCTCCTGCGTCCAACGCATTGCGCACGTAGTTATCGTCCGAATGCATGCTAAGCACCAGCACGGCAGTCCCGGGCAAATGCTTGACAATTTCTTTGGTCGCCTGAACGCCGTCGAGTTCAGGCATGGAAAGATCCATGACGACGACGTTCGGTTTCAGCTCATGGGACATGCGGATTGCTTCTACGCCATTGCTGGCTTCGCCGACGACTTTTAGCCCCTCGTCGTCCTCCAGGATGCGCCGAAAGCCCCGCCGGACGAGGCTATGATCGTCTGCCAGTAAAACGCTAATTCCTTCACTCATGTTGTCGGGAAAATACCTCTTCTCTTTTGTTGTCCTCTGGTTCGCCCGCATCGTCGGGCGTGAAATATTCCTGCTTTAAAGGCATGCACACGGAGATGATTGTACCGGCATCCGGAGACCCGGCTATACGCAGCTTTCCATTGAGGAGTTCCGCGCGCTCGCGCATTGCTATCAAGCCCAGCCCGGTACTACCATCTTTCTTTGTCTGTATCCCTTTGCCGAAATCGCGAATGCTGACTGTCAGTTCCCCTGCGGCGAACTCCATTGTCACTTCGGCCCGCCCGGTTCCGGAGTGTTTGGCCGCATTGTTCAGCGCCTCCTGCACGATCCGGAAACAGTGAATCGCGGGTTGCCCGGTAATGCGTACGGGTGTGCCAATTATCTTCGCGGTTGTTTCTATTCCGGTCTGTTTCTCGAATACTCCCGCGTACCACTCCACCGCCTTAGCGAGCCCATAGTCGTCAATCACGGCTGGATGAAGCATCTGAGAAAGGCTGCGAATCTTTTCGAGCGTGCCGTGGGTAATTTCGCGAACTTCGCTGAGTTCCGCACGCAGCGGAGAGCCGGGAGGCAGCCCCTTTTTCTCGGCTCGCGCGAGCATAGTACCTACCGCCGTCAGAATCTGGCCGAACTCGTCGTGCAGTTCCCGCGAGACGGAACGCAGCACCTCTTCCTGTACAGTAATCAGGCGCGCCGCAAGCACGCGCCGCTGACCCGATAGAGCTTCCAACTGCCAGAAGAACTTGCGGTTCCAATAGATCAGGTAAAGGCTGGTCGCCGCTATCGCCAGCATCGTCCCGGCGAGGAACAGATAGATATCTTTTTCCGCGCCTGTATAGATATCCGAGATTCGCTGGTCTGCTTGTGCCTCAGCGGCGTTATTGCGTTCCAGCAAGCGGGAGACGCCTGTCGCCAGTTCGGCTTGCTGAGCCGAAAGCGTGGACGAGATCAGCGCCCTGGCTGCCTCCTTCTGTCCCGCTGCCGCAAACTCAAAAACCTGGTCCGACGTCTGCCAGAACTTTCGTAAGGTCTCTTCAAGCTCCGCCTGACGGCCGGTACGTCGGGCCACCGGCGCCAGCCGCGACTCATACCGAAGCTCTCCACGCAAATCCTGCCGGAGCCGAGTGAATTCCTGCTTGTAACGCTCCAGGCTGGATTCGTCCAGGTCATTGAACATGTCGCGTAGCTTCAGGCCAAGGACGCTCAAGTCATTCTGCACCCGCAGTAGCTGCAGTGAATCATGCCTATTCAGATCGATAATGTTCAGCTCTACCCTGCGCACCTGATGCAGCCGGTACAGTGAATAGGACGAAAGACCCGTCACGGCCCCAAGCGTCAGGAGCAAGCCGAGCAGAAACCGAATCGTAGGCGAACGTGTCATCTAGGCAACTGTCGGGCTGGCAGCGGTGTAGTCGGAGACCACTACAACCGAATGACGACGGAACGAGGCTAGATGTTGCCGAAAGGTTACAATGAGACGCCAAATTGCGTCCAGTCAACTCGCTGAAGGCAACCCGCAGGCCAACTGCTCGTCCGCAGAGTAGTATGGAGGTGAACCTGCAGATGACCAAAGTCGCCGGACTGTTGCCGATTTGCGCCGTCCTATTGTGGGCAGCGTCGCAGCCCTGGAAGGCCGGCGATCCCAAGGAATGGACGCCGCAGGATGTGGATCGCGTCCTCACCAATTCGCCCTGGGCTCAATCCACTTCGGCTTCCTTCGCTTTGGCCGAAGACAACACGCCTCCCCCGCCGCCGGCGATCGATGCTCCGCAAGCCGGCATGCCCAGTCCCCGCAATGGGGCCACCGATGGCCGGTGGGACGGTGGCGTCAGCCGGGTGAACCGGAACGCGCCGCCGACACTCGACGTCACAGTGCGATGGGATACTGCTCTGCCGGTAAGGCAAGCGTTCGAGCGGAAGCGAGGCGGCCAGCCCTATTCGCCCGAGCAGACGCATAAGGATTACATCATCACGGTGATGGGTCTGGTCCCGGCCGGCCGGTATATTCAACCTCAAATGCGACCCAGCAGCAGCGACGGGCTTGAGGATGTCCGCAACCCGGAAGAAATGCTGGAAGGAGTGATGCGGTATTCATTTCTCTTTCCGCGAGGCAAGTCTTCTATCCATCCGGAGGACGCTAAGCTCGATACATCGACCGGCACTCTGCACATTTTCTTTCCCCGAACGGAGGCCATCGACGCCGGCGATAAGGAGGTCACCTTCCAAATGCGGTTCGGCTCCCTCTCAGTCGTAAAGAAGTTCCGCCTTAAGGATATGGTCTATCACGGCCAGCTGGAGCTCTAGAGACACGGGCCTTTTTGAAGACACTGGTCGCGTTGCTCTCGCTGGCAGGATCGCTGCTTGCGCAAAAATCGGTTAAATACGAGCTTCACTTCGATGATGCCGTTCATCACGAGGCTCACATCCGCGCCACTTTTGCGGGCGTGACCGAGTCCCCGCTGCAAATCCGGATGAGCCGTTCTTCGCCCGGCCGCTACGCCTTGCACGAGTTCGTCAAGAACGTGTATGGTGTTCGCGCTTCCGACGGCCAAGAGCATTCTTTGCCCGTCGAACAGCCCGATCCGTACGGCTGGAATGTTTCCGGACACCATGGCACAGTGGTCGTCGAGTACACGTTGTACGCAGATCGAGTGGATGGCACTTACGCCGCGGTTGACATGACACACGCCCATCTGAACTTGCCTGCCACGCTGATTTGGGCGCGAGGGTTCGAGAATGCGCCAGCTTCGCTGCACTTCGACATCCCGCCCGGCTCCAATTGGCGCATAGCGTCCGAACTCGCGCCTGAGGCCGATGGTTGGTGGTCGGCTCCCAATCTGGAACAACTCATGGATAGTCCGGTCGAACTGAGTGCTCATGCCGAACCGCAATGGCAGATTGAAGATGCAAAGTTCCGGTTATCACTTCATCACACCGGCAGCGATGCGGAAGCTGCGGCATTTGCGGAAATGTGCAAAGCGGTGGTGCTCGAGGAAGAAGGCGTGTTCGGCTCGTTTCCGAAGTACGACACCGGCACCTACACCTTTCTGATCGACTACCTTCCCTGGGCTTCCTTCGATGGCATGGAGCATCGCGACTCGACTGTGATTAGCGGCCCCAGCGAATTGAAAACCGATGCCGCGCGTGATATCGGTACCGTTTCGCACGAGTTCTTCCATTCGTGGAACGTCAGGCGTATTCGTCCACGCAGCCTGGAACCGTTCGATTTCGATCGCGCCAACATGTCGGGTGAACTCTGGTTCGCCGAAGGCTTCACGAATTACTATGGCATCCTTGCTCTGGAACGCGCCGGCTTCGCCTCACTCGACCAATTTGCAGGGGCCATGGGGTCAGCCGTGAGCACGGTCCTTACTGCCCCGGGCCGCAAAGTTCATAATGTCATCGAAATGAGCCGCCTCGCGCCTTTCGTCGACGCTGCCACTTCCATCGATCCCAACAACTTCGCAAATACGTTCATCTCCTACTACACCTATGGCCAAGCACTCGCATTCGGCATTGACCTCGCCATACGCGAGCAGTTCCCCGGTAAAACGCTCGACGACTGGATGCGAGCCATGTGGCGCACGCATCCTGATATCGAGAAGCCATATACGTTAGAAGACCTGCAGCAGACCTTGGACGAGACGACGAGCCCCCAGTTTGCAGAAGACATCTTCCGGCGTCATATTTATGGAAAGGAGCCCATCGATTTCGCCGCGCTCGTTGCGGGAGCCGGGCTGATCCTCAGAAAAGAACGTCCAGGGACTACGTGGCTGGGGGTGAGTAAACTCAACTTCTCGAACGAGGGCGTCGAAGTCGAAGGAAATACGCTGCGCGATTCGCCTCTCTACAACGCCGGCATCGATACCGGCGATCGCATCGTTCGGTGGGACGGCAAAACGATCAGAAGTTCCGCCGATTTGACTTCATGGCTGGCGAAACATAGCCCAGGCGATCACATCGAATTGCAGGTCGAGTCACGAAAGCAAAAGAAAACAGTAGACGTCCTCCTCACCGAGAATCCCACCCTCGAAATCGTTACCTACGAAAAAGCTAAAAAGCCCGTCACTCCGGAGATCGAGGCGTTCCGCCGCTCCTGGCTCAGCTCAAGAGCGCTTCACCCGTTGCCCCACATTCCCGCGATGCCATGAGCGGTATCGCATACTTTTATAGATATGCAAAGACGCCGATTTCTGACCTCCTCCCTGGCTGCTTCGGCCGCCACTGCCCTGCCTTCCCGGCTTCGTTCGGCGGAAACGCCAGGCCGCCAGTATTATGAACTGCGGCGTTACCATCTGCTCTCAGGACCGCAGCAGAAACTCACGAGCAGCTTCCTTGCAGAGGCGCTTATCCCTGCCCTGAACAAGCTGGATATGAAGCCCATAGGTGTGTTCGACCTCTATCTCGGTCCGGAATCGCCCGCGGTCTATGTGCTGATCCCAAGCGACTCGCTTGAAGCGCTCGCGACAGCGGAATCTCGCCTGGCTCAGGATGAAGACTACCAGCGCGCCGGCGAAGCGTTTCTGAAGGCGCCGGCAAAAGAACCTCCTTTTGAGCGTATGGAGAGCTCCCTGATGATCGCGTTCGAAGGCTATCCCAGGCTCACCGTACCGCCGGTTACCGCTCAGCATGGCTCGCGTGTATTTCAATTGCGGACCTACGAAAGCCCGACAAACCATGACCATCGCGTCAAAGTGGAGATGTTCAACAGCGGCGAGTACGATGCTTTCAAACGGGCGGGCTTCTGGTCCGTTTTCTACGGCGATACTCTCGTCGGACAGCGCCTGCCTAACCTGACGTACATGGTCGGCTTCCCAGATCTGGACGAGCTGAATGCAAAGTGGAAAGCGTTCAGCGCAGATGAAGGATGGAAGAAGCTGAGCGGCTCAAGCAAGTTCAACTACGAGCCGATTGTCTCGAACATCTCGAATCTTGTTCTGAATCCGACGTCCTTCTCGCAGATCTAGGTGCCGGTCACCACGCCGCCATCTACGCTCAGCACTGTTCCCGTTATGAAGGCGGCTGCATCCGAAGCCAGCCACAGATAGGCGTTAGCAACATCGTCAGGCTGCCCGAGGCGTCCGATCGGAGTGTGGTCCTGCATGGTTTGACGGATCTTCTCCGGCACGGACTGGATCATCTCGGTAGCGATATAGCCGGGCGCGACTGCATTCACACGGATCTTGTATTTACCGAGCTCGCGCGCCCAGACTCTGGTCATGCCGATCACACCCGACTTAGCCGCCACGTAATTGGTCTGGCCGAAATTGCCGTACATGTCCGACAACACTTGACGCGCTTAGAATTACGCCGCCGCCGGCTTCGATCATACGCGGCGCAATCGCGCGCGTACAATTGAACACGCCTTTCAGATTTACCGAGATGACAGAGTCAAACTGCTCGTCGCTCAGCACTCCCGTGAGTATGCCCTCTTTATATTTCGCAAGCTGACCATCACGCAGGATCCCGGCGTTGTTCACCAGCACGTATGGCGCACCCCAGCACCGGACGATCTCATTCACGGCCGCTTCAATCGAGCTTGTATCTGTGACGTTGACGGTCTGGAACAGGCCTCCTTCTTCCGCCCGGCCTTGTTTTACGTCCCAGGATGCGACGCGGCATCCCTCGTCTGCGAAGCGTTTGGCCGTCGCTTTACCGATTCCGTTAGCCGCACCGGTAATAACTACGATTTTCTCCTTCAGTCCAGTCTCGATCATGAGGGGCTATACAGCACGATAGCCGATATGAACCAGCCAGTCTGACGAACGTGGATCGGTCAGAATGACAGCCGCAGCGCGAACTGCATAATGCGTGGATCGCTCGCAAGCGAGGTGATCGTCGCGGCGCTGCTGTCGCTGATTGAACCATTTGGCAGTGCAAATTGCGGCGTGTTCGCCAGGTTGAACATCTCCCAGCGCCCTTGCAGCCGGACCCTCTCCGTAATCGGAAAGTCGCGCATCAGCGCGAAGTCGAAGACATTGGTGTGTGGTCCGCGCAGTGTGTTGCGGCCGCTGTTACCGAACTGGCCAAGCTGCTGGAGGGCGAATGCATCTCGCGCATTCGGGTCCAGTGCGCGGCAGGCAGCGTTAGTAGAGACATAGAACCAGCAGCTCGTGCTGCCCACGATGACGGGCTGCCCGACCACATTGGGGAGCGCGCTGGCCGCTCCGTAAGGATCGATGGCATTGTCATAATTGCCGCCTGAGAGCACGGTGAAGGGCAGACCGCTCGCGAACGTGTACACGCCAGATGTCCGCCAGCCTCCCAGGACGGCAGAAGCCACGCCGCTTGTAAGGAAAGGCTTGCCCCGTCCGAATGGCAATTCGAATACATAGCTGACGACCAGACGCTGCGGAATGTTGAAATCGCTGACACCTCGCATCGCACCCACGTCAAGCCCATTTTGAATCGAGATGCCATTGCCTTCGAGCTCGGCCGGAGCATTGTCGATACTCTTCGAATAGGTGTAAGCGGCCTTCATCGAGAGGCCATTGTTGAAGCGCCGTTCCACTGAAGTCTCAAGGCCATGGTAAATGCCATTGGCTTGCGCCGACTGGCGTTCAAGATAGCCGAAATTGGGATAGGGCATGGCGCCAGACACCGGCTGATTCAGATCGGTGAGGACGTCCAAATGAGTGGATTTCGTGCCCACATAATCTACCGTTGCAATAAAGCGCGCCGGAAGCTCCCGCTGTAAGCCAAAGCTCCATTCCTGAACGTATGGAATAGGTGATTTTGGATCGACCGTGCGAATTTGCGTCAACTGATAGTTGATGTTGTTCGGATCCAGGTAGTTTGGGGGGAAGCCATTTTTCAGATAGAAAACCGGTTGGTAGGAGGTCGACGACACAGCGGCATTATTCTCGATCAGAAACGGCGGATTGAGCGCCATTTGATCTTCGCTGCCAAAGCGCTCGAAAAGCAGATAGTACATTCCATAACCGGCTCGAATTACTGTTTTCTGATTTGGCGAATAAGCAATGCCGAACCGAGGCGCGAAGTTTTTGGTATGTATGTCGACGAGAGCGCGATCCTGCAGGGAGCCGTTTGTGGCAAAGACAAGGGAACCGGCGCCGGCTGCATCGAAGTTCGCCATGTGGTTTTTGGCTTCGAGCGGCGGCGTGGCGAAGTCATAACGCAATCCGAGGTTCAGAGTCAATTTCGGAGTAACTTTCCAGTCATCCTGCACAAAACCGGAGTACATTTGAACGCGCTGATCCACAAAGTACACGTTTGACAACACGGAGCTCTGTACAGCACCGAGGAGAGCATCAGCGTAAGAAATACCCGTCGGGTTGCCTGCCGCGTCATTTGTGCACTGGTGGGAGACAGGATCTCTTAGGCAGCTGAAGACTCCGCTAAATTCCAGATTCCCCCGCGCGTCTGGTTCATCTTGAAATATGTTGCGCATGGGAGCCCGGATGTCGACTCCGACTTTGAGGGAATGCGCTCCTTTATTTATAGAGAGCGTATCCACATACTGCCATTGCTGAGGATTCTGCTGCTTCGGCAGGAAGTCCGGCGAGCCGATGAAAGTATAGTTATCGAAGCTGATCATAGGTAGACCGCCGTCGATGGCCGGATTTTGTGGGATTCCCGGCACGTAGTCGGAAGCGTGATTCATGCCAAAGGGCTGCTGCTGATCGTACGCATTGTTGTGCACAAAGCCCAGACGAAAATCGTTCGCCAGGGCCGGAGTAAAGATATGAGTCCAGCCCAGTGCCACGCCCTGTGCGCGAAGCGTCGAATTACCCCAGGCGGAGGTGCCCGAACCATCCGCGATGCCGCCATAGTAACCCGGAATGTCGCGCGTTCGGTTTGCTGTGGTTGCGCGGGCAAAGATGAAGTCGTTGGCGGTTGCGTTCCAGTCTAGCCGGCCGTCAAAAGAATCGTTGTCGTCCACGATGGCGCCGGTGCGGGCGAAATTATTGAACTCACCTGGCTGGTTCGGCAGCGGAAAGAGGTTCATGATCTTCAGTGCGTACGGATCGAGCAGATTGCGGGGAACGGAGTTGTTGGGATACGGCTGGCCGTTGGCAACGTTGTAGATCAACGGGTAAACTATTCCGTTCGCTGCTCCGGCGGCGGCACTGAAATCGCCCACGCGCTCATTGGGAAGAGGCACAGTCGACAGGCGCGCCACTCCCTGGCGGATGCGTGTTCCTTCGTAGTTGAAAAAGCCAAACAGCTTGTTGCGAATGATCGGCGCCCCGAAGTTTCCGCCGAACTGGTTCTGAATATTTTCCGGTTTGTTTAGCCCGGACTTGTTCGAGAAGAAATCATTGGCGTCGAAGATACGGTTCCGCAGATACTCGAACAACAACCCGTGAAATTCGTTACTGCCGCCTTTCGTCGAAACGTCTACGACTGTGCCGGGACTGCGGCCGTACTGCGCAGAGTACGGATTTGTGATCACCTTGAACTCCTGAATGACGTCGACGGAAGGGCGCGTGGCGGAAGTGCTGAGCTCCTGAACATTCTCTGAAAATGTGTTGTTGTCCACGCCGTCGAGCATGAAGTTATTTTGCAGCGAATGCACGCCGTGCGCGTTGAAGTCTCCCGTCCTTCCGGCATCCGTGGCGCCGCTCTGCTGTGTATAGCGGTTCTGCTGCACGCCCGGCACTAGCCGGATCAGGTCATCCCAATTGCGCTGGAAGAGCGGAGTGCCTTCGATTACCTGATTTTCGATGACGGTGCCGATCGAGGCGTCGTCCCTCGACATCTGCGGCGTCTCGGCCTGAACCTGGACGGTTGAGGTCGTGGCTCCAACGGCCAATTGAAAGTCCTGGCGCGCTTTGCCTGACGGATCGAGCGAAATCGCCTGCGTCTGACTGGCGAACCCGTTCTGCCTTACCGCTATGACGTAGCTTCCCGCCGGGAGACTCGGGAAATTGTAATAGCCGGAATCATCGGTGACCGTCGAGCGTTCGAAACCGTTGGCACGATTCGTGGCAGTGACCGCTGCTCCACGAATTGAAGCGCCGGAGGGGTCGCTAACCAAGCCGGTAAGACTTGCGAAGTCAACCTGCGCGGCCAGGAACATCGGAAGAGTGATGAGTAGGAAAATAGAGAGTAGCGTTGAGCGCAATGTTTTGAGCATAAGCATGCAGACTTTCCTGAACACGCAAGAGACCTGTTGCGTGTTGGAGTGTTCCTACATTATCCACCGTCTATGAATCACGGATGATGTTGAGATTACAACTGCGTAACAAGGTGCTTGCGTTTGCCGCCGTGGTGGCTTGCTTTGGACAAAAACTTCCGGCTCCAGCACAACTGCCCACTGCCGATTTGGAGACGGCCAGATCATACGCCGATAAGGGCATGCTGGCGGAAGCCGAAGCGCAAACCCGAACGTTCCTGAAATCGCATAGTCGATTCCGCCCAGGGCCACTTTTTGCTCGGCTACATTTTGTTTCGGGAACAGAAAGCGCGCGAGTCGCTTGCCGAAATGACGGAGGGCGCTAAATATCAAAATCCGAGCGCCGCGGACCTGCGCGTAGTGGGCGTGGATTACGTTCTGCTCGCCGATTATGGCGATGCCGACAAGTGGTTTACGAAAGCGACCCAATGGGACCCGGAGAACGTGCTCGGCTGGTATTACCTGGGCCGGACGAAATATAACGAAAACCGTTTCGAAGAAGCGATCAGCGCCTTTGAGCAGTGCCTCAAACTCGCGCCGAGACACGTCAGAGCCGAAGACAATCTGGGGTTGTCCCTGCAGGGGCTCGGACGAATGGATGAGGCGCGGGCAGCTTTTCTGAATGCGATCGACTGGCAGGCGGATTCGCCGCAAAAAGATCCTTGGCCTTACATCGATCTCGGCAGCTTCTTCCTCGAGAATAATCAGCCGGACCAAGCGATCTCCCACTTGCAGGAAGCGGCAAGGCTGGTCCCAAACTCTCCAAAAGCTCATCAACAATTAGGAAAAGCTTATCTCGCCCTGCACCAGCTTGACAAGGCTCAGGCGGAATTGGAAACGGCTGTCCAGCTCGAACCGGAGAGCTCCCGGGCGCACTACATCCTTGGACAGCTTTACGAGAAGCAGGGCCAAGCCCAAAAAGCGAAAGAAGAGTTCGCGCGCTACTCGCAATTGAACGCCAAACATCCCAACAACGAAGCTAGTGAGACAGATCGCTGAGGTTGGCTCAAGAAGGGGATACGCACTCCCGGCAGTACCACGGGCAGCTTGCCGCTGAATGAGCTGATGCGTGAGGTCAGACTATAGGCCCAACGGAACTCGATTCGATGTTCCTGCATTGAATCCGCCTCTGAGCCCGGTTCTTGGGATCTCTCGTCGATAGCGTAGCGCGGTAGCGTCAGCATCAGTAAAGCGGCTGCGAGACTGAAGACAGCAAGGCGCGACAACAAAACGCCGTAGGATCCGGTCATGTCAAAAGCTCGGCCCATGATGACGGGGCCAACCGCGCCGGCAATCGCGTATACGGTCCACGAAAATCCATAGAGAGTGGAGAAAGAACCTAGCCCGAAATACCGGCTCAGCAGATAGGGTGTGGTATCCGCTTCGCCGCCCATTCCGAAGCCGATAAGCGCCGCGGCGAGGCAGCCGGTTGCAGGCGAGTGCGCGATCGCCAGCATGTATGTGCCGAAAGCAGCGACACCCAGCAAGCAAACCGCCACGCGGGGAGCGAAATAACGGTCGAGCAGCCAGCCCGTAACCAGACGCCCGGCCAAAGTAGCGCCGCCGAGCATCGACATTGCCAGAGCCGCCAACGCTGGCGAGATGCCCCGGTCTGTCAGCAATGCGGATAAGTGAGCGATCGAGCCGTTCTGACTCAGCGAGGCTGAGAAAAGAACGGTCAAGATGATCCAAAACGGCCATGTACGCAGTGCTTCGTTTACCGAGAAACTTTCGGCGTGATGCTCGCGCATTTTCTCGCTCTTCCGTCGTTTGACGCGCGTCGCTAGCGGAAGGCCAATCATCAGAACGGAGAGGCCCAGGAAGGCAAATGAAGCGCGCCAGCCTACGTTGCTGATCAACCATTGCGCGACGGCGGGCAACACCATCGCCCCCAATGCCCCGCCCGACATCAGCAGAGCGAATGCCGCGCCGCGCCGTTGACGGAACCAACTTGTAAGCGCTCCGGAATAGGCCAGATGAGCGGTCCCGTTGCCGACAATGCCCAGCACAATAAAGACCAGATATAAGTGCCAGAGATGGCGGGTGAGAAGACCGAGCGATGCAAATGCAGTTCCGAATACCGCGAAGCAAGGAATGAGGATGCGTCGCGGAGTGACGCGGTCCAACAGCGCTCCGAGCACCGGAGAGCACACAGCAACGCACAGTGCGGCCAGCCCGAACGCCATAGAGGCGGCTTCCCGGGACCAATGAAATTCCTGCGTTATCGGCTTAAGAAATACGCTAAACGTGTATACCAGCAGCGAGGCGAAGCTGAAGAACACCGCACCGGAGGCCGCGGCCGCAACTCGCCAGCCGGGATACGCAAGCTTCCGTTCATCCTGTTCGATCGCGCGCACCGTCCGTCTCTTAGATCAGAACATCAGCTTCAACGCGAGCTTGCATCGTTGCCGCGACATCCAGCGAAGCCGAAGCCGCTCCCTGGGAGCGGGCGTGGGCATTGCGCGCCCCATGCCGCTCACCGGCAAGCGCGGCGAATTTGTTTCCGGTCAGTTCCTGATGAACCTTCTCAACCTGCACAGGAAAAACATACCCGTCCACCGCCTCCGCCGCGAGGCTCAAGAACCCTGTTCCTGACGCCAAAAGCTTACGCTTGCCGACGTCACACATGTTCCCCTCCCGTTGCTCAACTCAGCTAAAGTGCTAGGTCGGATTATATACGCCGCTGCGCTGATTAGCTTCGGGACGCTTCAGGTGAGTTTCTTCCTGGTATCGTTTCAGGAAAGCAATTATCCAAGATGAACGCCTGGAAGATCGGATTCGGAGTCGCAGCCCTATCATTTGCGTTGACATTGCAAGTAAATCCTGAGACGGCCAAAGTCTCCAAGGCGATCGATTCGCTCTCGAATCTGGATCGCAATCTGCTGGAAATAGACATTCCGCAGCTCGAAACTTTATACCGCAATCACAGGTACACCGTGACGCAGGTGGTGCGCTGGTACATCGATCGCATCAGGCGTTATAACGGCGTCTACGGCGCCATCGAAAATCTGGATGAGGAGGGAGCACTCGCAACCGCCGCCCGGGAAGATGCAGCAGCTGCCGCCGGCCGCACCCGCTTCACGCGCGGCCCGATGTGGGGCGTGCCCATTGTGATCAAGGAGAACACCAGCGTGCGTGGGCTCGTCACCAGTGATGGATGGAAAGGTTACGTAATTCCAGGGCACGAACTGATCGCTCCACGTGACGCTACCATCGTCGCCAAGCTGCGCGCCGCGGGAGCCGTCATCCTCGGGAAGACCAACATGCCGGACTTTGCTGCCAGCGATACCAACCGGAGCACCGCCTACGGGCGCACCGGTAACGCTTACGACGTTCGCTTCAGTCCGGGCGGTTCATCCGGGGGCACAGTGACAGCGGTAACAGCAAACCTCGCTCTTCTCGGCAACGGAACCGATACCGCCAATTCGATCCGGATGCCTGCCGCAACCAGTGCGCTTGTTGGAGTGTTTCCGACACGCGGGCTCGTGAGCATCGCCGGAATCGCTCCGTTGGATTGGCTGCTGGACAATACAGGACCCATAGCCAGGAATGTCACAGATGCCGCGATTGCACTCACGGTGATGGCCGGCGAAGATCCTATGGATCCAGCAACTGTCGAATCGAGTGGCAAGGCGCAACCGGGCCCGTACACGAAGTATCTCAAACCTGGCTCGCTCAAAGGAAAGCGGTTCGCGGTTCCGGCTTTCATCGTTAACTCTGCCGGGATCCCCTTCGAAGGTATCCCGGCGGCCGAGACTCCAGAGCAAGCCGCCACGGACCGTAAGGCGAACGTGATTCCCCTTCATCCGGAGACGCGAGCTGCATTCATGCGCGCCATCCAAGCGCTGCAGGTCGCGGGAGCGACGGTCGTCTTCGATGACTCCGTTCTGCCGGATAGTTTCGCCGACACCGTCTCACGCGTCTGCACGCTTCCCTACATCCGCGAAGGAACAGAAAAGTTTCTTGCTGCTTACGGGCCTGCGCAATACCACTCGCCGGAGGAGTACGAGAAGGCAGTCGGTTCTCCGCTTCCCGCAACCATCATTGGCGGTGATAAGTCGGATCCCAGCGACTCCCGCCTTCCGGTCACCCAAGCCAGATTCGAGGACAATCCCCAGGCGCAGATTGACGTGCTTGAACCACGTAAGCGAGCGCTTGAACTCTATAACGAGACACTCGATCGCCTTCACCTCGACGGCTATCTCTACCCCGCCATTCAGATGCCGCCGGTGGACGAGACCATGCCGCAGAATGGCGGACTGAGCACCGGCCCGCACAGCGACACAGGTTGGGTCAACATGATCGGAGTTCCTGCCATTGTAGTGCCCGCGGGGTTCTATCCGAATGGGCTGCCATTCGGGCTCGAAATCTCCGCCCGGCGCTGGCGAGACGGAGATTTGCTTGGATGGGCATACGCGTTCGAGCAGGCCACCCGCTTGAGGCGCCCACCGGTGCTGGTCGAAAAGGGCCTGCTCTCGATCGAACGTTAGAACCGCTTGACCTTACGACCTTGGTACTGTCGCCGTCGCCTGGTTCGAGTAGCCGCTCACCTCGCCGCTTGAATCGGTCGTAGCCGTGACGTAATAGTAGGTCGCCCCGGCCGTCACGTTGTCGTCTGTATAACTCAAGCCGGTTACGGAGCCAACCAGCGAATAGGGGCCCCCATTCGCAGTTCCGCGATACACGTTGTAGCCGCTAGCTGTCGCTGATGTACTTGCATCCCAATGCAACGTTACGCTGTGCTGTCCCTGAGAAGGAGGAGTAGCGGCGGATGACTGCAATTTCCAGTTTTGATTGGAGTTACCGTCGCAGTAAGAAAGCCAGATCACTGCCCCGGGAGTTATCGACATCTCACTCACATCCATGCAATACTCCGTGGCGTTGCTTGGACGAATCAGAAAATAGCCATCCTGATTAGAAACCGGGGTGACGACCCAGGCTTGATAACTCTGACCCCCGTAAGGCCATTGTTCAATGATCGTTCTTTGGACCGAGTTGTAACCGGCAGCCGGTTCCAAAGCAAGTCCGCTGTTGTTAGCGATGATCTCGTATCCACCCTTCACCGAACGAAATGTGAATTGCTGGCTAGTGTCGGCTGCCGTTGAGCACGTCTCTTGCTGTATGGAAGCCGCTTGTTGAGTCGCGCCCGGCCCGCCTTGTACGCCGAGGCAAAGAGCATCGCTCTGCGAAATGACATTTACCAGGCCCGTGGGTACCGTGGTCTGTCCGAATACCCCCGTTCCGGCACACAGCGAGGCCAGAAAAACGAATCTACTGATTGAGAGGCTATACTTAGGCATTTCGTTATACTACCAGTTGAAATGTATAGGTGTATAAATTTTATTCATAGATCGTAGACCGCGGCACATATGCGTGGTCGATCTTACACTTTCCCGTTGAGTGCTCGTGAGGCAGGGGCGGCGGGGGACTGCCGCTTACTTACTGGTCCGCATACAGCTTCACAAGGCGGTAAAGAAACGTCCGCCCTTCATACACTGAGCTCACGTGAATTCGCTCGTTAAGACCATGGATGTGGCCCAGGTCCGGATCCTGGAACAGCCCTGAAACCCCATAAGTCGGAATACCCGCCGGGTTCAGGAACTGAGCATCGGTCGCACCGGGTAGTAACAGGGGTACGACTGGGATGCTTGGCCATATCTCATCCGAGACCCGTTTGATAGGGTCTAGAATCTGCGGCGTTAACGGAGCAGGTGTCGCTACGGGTCCGCGGACTTCCGGAACCGTGACCTTCACCTCCGGGTCATTGATAATCTCGACCAACTTAGCCGATATGGCTTCCCGCGACACGCCCGGGAAAATGCGGCAGTTGATGTTTGCGGTCGCACGCTGCGGGAGAGCGTTCGTGGCGTGGCCGGCAGAAAGCATTGTTGCCACGCAGGTCGTGCGCAGCATGGCGTGCCAGGTCGGATCTTTGTCCAGCACCGCTATCGAGGCTGAGTCACCCGGATCTTTCATAACGGACGCCATCGCCGTTCCAGTCTCGCCGCCCGCAATTCTCGACATCTCGGTGAAATAGGCGCGATTGGCGTCATCCAGCTGAACAGGAAACTCGTAGCGGCCGATGCGGTCGACGGCCTGCGCAAGATGATAGATTGCGTTATCTGGCACTGGCCGCGAACTATGTCCTCCTGGATTGGTCACCTCCAGCCGGAAGTTCTGGGACGTTTTTTCAGCGGCTTCGATTTGGTTCGCCACTCGCCTGCCATTTGCGTCCAAAGCGCCAAAACCGCCTTCGTTCAAAGCGAACTCCGCGTCAATCGCCTGCCGCTCGTGCGTGGCCAGCCAGCCCGCGCCGTTCAGCGCGCTGCTGGTTTCTTCCCCACAGGTCAATGCGAGCTTGATGGAGCGCTTTGGTCTGAAGTTCTCTTCGCGATAGCGCACCAGATTGTCAACCCAGATCGCGGCCTGAGCCTTATCGTCGTTCACGCCCCGCCCATAAAAATAACCGTTCTCTTCGATCAATGTGAACGGATCGCGGGTCCAGTCTTCACGCCTGGCTTCAACCACGTCGACGTGCGCCAGCATGAGGATCGCCTTGGCATTCGGATCGGAGCCATGAAGGACAGCGAGAAGGCCGCCTTCCTTCGAGTGCCCCTCCGGAACGAAAACTCGCACGTCTGCAGCGCCATAACCGGCAGTCTTCAATCGAGCCGCCATGCGCGTCGCCGCTAAAGTGCAGTCTCCAGCCGAAAGCGTAGTATTCGTCTCGACCAGTTCCTTGTAAATCCCGCGGAAGCGCGCCAGTCCTTGGTCATTACTCTGGGAGAAAGCGGCTCCCCGGATGACGAGAAGAAAGAGGCATGCCAGAAGCCAGTTATTCATTCGAGATCTAAGATAAGAGTTTCGCGCCATCGTAACACGCGGGTACGACTTGCTTACGCCAGGATAGAACGCTTTCGCGCCCTGGCGAACTCTCGGCGACAGGCAACCGCTCACCACACGGGCGCCAAAGGCAGCCGCGCTACACGCATCTGCACTACAGTAAGACGAAGAGAGATGCGGCAAGCTATTTATGACGTTTGCATAGTCGGCAGCGGCCCGGGCGGCGGAATCAGCAGCTATGCGTTGGCATCGGCTGGGTTGAAGGTAGCGCTGGTCGAGTCTGGTAAATGGCTGCGGCCCGGGGTGGATTACGGTGGACATTCCTCCATATACAGGACGCTGGATCAGCGGCTGGCCGAGAAACGAACTCCATTACTGAGCGTGACCGACTTCTCCGATTCCGGCCACTTCACGCCAGTTGGCGATCGACCCGGGCACGGACTGCTGCGGGCCGTCGGCGGCCGCTCCCTTTGCTGGGCTGGTCACAGCTTACGTTTTGGGCCGCTCGATTTCGAGCGCTGGCCCATTACCTACCAGGAAGTGGCTCCGTATTACAGCAGGGCCGAACGCCTCATGTGCGTCTACGGCAACAAAGACGGCCTGTGGAACATGCCGGATGGAGACTTCCAGAAAGGCGTTCCGATGCGCTGCGGCGAGCACGTCTTGAGAAGGGGCGTAGAGCGGCTGAAGGCCCAAGGCCGCAAGATGGAGTTTGTTCCACTGCGCAAGGCCATGCCGACCGAGTTGCATCCCGGGCAGCGGGCGAAATGCCACTATTGCGGCCACTGCATGAATGGTTGCGAAGTGGATTCAAAGTACACGTCCGCGAACACACCTATCCCTAAGGCGCTCGCAACCGGGAATCTGGAGCTCTTTCCGGGCTGCACGATGACGCGCATTTTGATGGATAACAGCGGGCGGCGCGTTGCGGGCATCGAGTATCGCGACGGGGCAGGCGCGGTGAGCGAGCTGAAGTGCCGGGCGCTCGTGCTCGCGTGTAGCACGATAGAGACCGCCCGCCAGCTTCTCCTCAACAGAACCGGCGAGTTTCCGAACGGGTTGGCCAACAGCAGCGGCGAAGTGGGCCGTAATCTCACGAGCCACTTCGGACTTAGCGTCACCGCTTTTTTCCCTCAGCTGAAGCATCGGGACGCTTCGAATGACGACGGCACGGATTACTATCACGGCCTCTTAAGCGCCCTCTACTGGGACAAACCGAGCAAAGATTTCGTAGGTACGTATCAGGTGCAGTGCGGATCGGGCCTGCATCCCAATCGTCCGGGGAATGTTCACGTTGCAGGCTTTGGATCGGCATTCAAGCGGGAGCTCAAAGAGAGGACGATCTGTTCCGCGAATATGAACATGCAGGGCGCGCTACTGGCCTCCGCCCAAAAGTTCGTGGATCTGGATCCCGAACGCAACGACCGCTACGGGTTGCCGCTCCCGCGCGTTCATCTGCATTACGAGGCGAACGATGTCGCCATGGCGAAAGACATGGTGCAAACCTCGGAAGAAATCATTCGCGCGGCGCATGGAGAAGTGATCTACAGGCCTAAAGAGATTTCGGCGGAGTCGCTGCAAATCGATTACAACCACTGGGTCGGCACAGTAAGAATGGGAGCCGATCCGAAGACCTCTGTCGTGAATGCGGATGGCCAGGCCCATGATATCGCCAATCTGTTCGTAGGAGATTCATCGGTGTTCTCCGCCTATCCGGAGAAGAATCCGACTCTCACCAACATCGCGCTTTCCTGGCGAATGAGTGAGCGGCTTGCAGCCAAGGCGAAAACAGGAGAACTCGCATGAGCCTCCAGCGCAGAGAGTTCTTCGCAATTTTAGGGGCCTGGGCTGCGAGCGCTCGAGAACTCGCCGCGCAGCATGGCCATAGCGCTGTCGAAGCGGCCGAAGACTTCAGTGCTTACCGTCCCCGGGCGCTTACCGAACCCGAGTATGAATTGCTGAACGAGTTGCTGGAAACCCTGCTTCCCGCGGACGAGACAGGCCCCGGCGCGCGCGACGCGCACGTTGCCTTCTACATCGACACCGTGCTGAAATACGCTCCGGGCAGCGCGCTGCAGGTCTGGAAGAGCGGACTCGCCGGCGTGAACACACTCGCGGATGAGCGCTTCCAGCAATCGTTTACTGCATGTTCCGGTTCGCAACGGAACGAGCTCATGGCCGAGTTGGCCCGAAACGAAACGGCGCCTGAAACGGCATGGGATCACTTCTTTATCGAGTTTAAGCGGACGGCAATCGACGGTTTCTATGCATCCGAACTGATCCAGCGCGAGCACTTAGGCTACAACGGCAACACGGCGATAGCCGAATTTCCCGGCTGCCCGCATCCGAACTTCGAACACCCTGACGTCCTTTGACAGAAATAGCTAAAATCTGTTCGACATCGCGCAAAACGGAGAGGCAAATGTCTGCCGTCCGAATAAGCGTTGGCTTGAGTTTAGCGTTTTTTTCAATCTGCTTCGCCGCAACTTCCCAGGAAAAAGAGATAACGGTAACCGGCAATCTCTCCCGGGTAATGGCCATAGGAGGAGAATCGACCGGCTGGACTATAAACCTCGATTCAGGAACCAGCATCGACGGGAAACAGATCGATTCAATTGAGGTCGCGTCTCGGAAAATAAAGCGACTCGAAGCGCTCGCAAACAAACGCGTGAGGGCTACCGGGAAGATCGAGCATCGACAAGGCGTCGAAACGGGCGACAGGATCATTCTCAACATTTCCTCCATTAAAGAGGTGAACTCCAACGCTGCATCCCCATACAAGCGACCCCTGCCCCGACGGCTGCTCTCAACCTCACAGGCAGCGGCGCTGGAAGAGCTCCCGGGCACCAAGATGATCGGCAAAGTACATCCGACTCTCGCTTTTCCCGAAGCCGGCAAGTTTCGGGCAGCGGCTCCTGCAACCGCTTCTTTGGCTCAGCCGAGATCGGCGGGAATCACATCCACTTGGGCCCCCTCGGTACGACTCGAATGGCATGCGAGCAGGCGCTGATGGATCTGGAAACAACATATCTGAAGGCGCTCCAGGCGGCCGAGAGTTTTGAGTGGAAAGATTCCCACCTCCTGCTACATTGCAGGGGTTTCGACAAGCCCTTGCGCTTCACGCGAAAGAAATCCTCTGTACCCGCTACGCAGCAGTAGGCCAGCCAGGACAACTTCTCGGCTCAGAACTCACGATTTGTGAGTGAGCCGCCGTACCAGATCAACTGCGGGAGAAAACGATGGTCTGTCACACTCCGGTGTGGTCGGATTGGGCCCCGCCGTACTCCTGAGCGAGAGCGAGCACCGGCACGAGCAGTGGAACCAGCAACGCTATGGACGAGCGGCGGTACTTAGCCATCGCTCGACGCTTGTCATGTAGTTCATCGCCCATGGCCGCTCGTGCACTCTGGCCTCTGGTGATTCCCACTGCATAGACCAACATCGGTACGTAGTTAATCCCCAATGAGATGAAATATAGGCCGAGGGCCAGTTGCCAGAAGGAGTGACCCCGAAACAGCACGAACGCGCCGAGGGCAATACAGAGAAATACTCCGCCTGCAAACTCGGCTATGATGAACTTGGAACCGAGAAAGACGATGTCGATCGCAGCAAGCTTGCGGGGACTGAGCACGGGTCGTTAGGTCGAAGTATACCGTAAATCTAGCGATTGCCTTCAATTGGACACTGGACGCTTTCCCCGCTGGACGAACAACGTGCTGAAGCCTCAGCTCTTCCTTTTCATGCTTCTTCTAACCGGGTTCGCCAGCTATTCCCGACCGCCCAATCCGACGCCCGGGAACTCCGCTCCGGATGCAGTGGCCCCGGGCCGGAATTTGACTCAGCTGTTTGGCCGAATTTGGCAGGCGGCAGACGGACCTTCGAAACCCGCCTTCGGCAGCATCTACATCTTTCTGGCGAATGGAACGCTGCTGGAGACCTCTTGTGTCGAAACCTACCGGATTGCCAAATGGACAACCGACGGAAGTGCGCCCTCGGTCTTTCGTGTCGTTGAGGATGGTCAGATCGCCTTTACAGCAGAGATCACCGAGCTAACCCGCAACACACTGCGCCTCCGGCAGACCCTGGCCCGCCGCGACGAGAAACACGACGTCAGGTTCAAAGCCGTCGAACACGAGTTCGTTTGCCCTGATTTACCGAAATAGGCATCATTCGTGAAGAACGCCAAAGCGGCCAATGCTATACCCTATCGCTGCCCCTAAAAATACGTCGGAAGGGAAGTGTGCAGATGCGCTGATTCGGGAAAACCCGATCGCCGCGGATAATCCGTACGCGACTAAGGGTACCCACTTGTGACGTGGCCCATAACGTCGCGAAACAACCGTAGCGACAGAGAATGCCGCTACGGTGTGAGTGGAAGGAAAGCTTCCATTGAAGTGGTTCTTGCCTTCGACAAAGCTATCCGCGAAATTACCCGCCGTAGGAATCGCTGAAGGTCTCCGTCGATCGCTTACCGCCTTCAAAACGAAATCAACGATTTCACCGTCCAACGCAGATTCCGCACTGAGGAATGCTGTTTGCTTAGCGTAGTCATCTTTAGAGAGATAGCCGGCGGAGTAGAAGACAATCGGCGCGAGCAGAATACCCGCCGCCGTGTTCGTTGAAGAGAACGCGGAATTGAAACTGTTCAGGCTTATCGAGCGCCGAAAGTATCCCGCATCATATTGATCCGCGATAACCAGCCCTGTTGTAGCCGACGCGACCGCAAGCACGGGAAGCCAGTGTTTGCCGTGGACCAAAATGCGCGGGGAAGGTGCCAAAAATCCGTTTCTGATCGTTTAGCGTATTCGGAAGGAGAGTGCTCCAGCCGCACGTGCGGCTCTCATCACGCACAGTCGTGTCCTGTCGGTTCGATTGTGGAACACCTTGTGCCGAAGCTGCATGAATGAAGCTGCTCCACAAAATGACTGTGCAGAGGCTGCGACGGAAGAAAAGCTCGTCAAGGATTTTCATTAAATGAACCTGTTCGGAGAAGGCGGACTTATTTTCATGGCAGGCGGGAATCGGATCCTATTTCTTTCGTGGACTCCCAAACCGGATTGCTATGGCCGTGTTCTTCTCAAACGTTACTTCGCTTCCGCGTGCAACGATGTTCGAATACACTGAGAACGCCAACCCATAAAAGCCGAGTGCCGCGCCTATGGGATGCGGCCCATAGGCGGCTGCCGTCCCGAGTAAACCGAAGCCCGAAAACCCACCTAGAGATCGCCCGCCCGTGTTCGGGGCGGTGCCGGTTCCCGAGGCCGTCTGTTTCCCGACGTCGTTGTCCAGTGACTTTGCTGCGACGAGAGCTGCAATAGCAGGGCGCAGCAGGCGGGTTTTCGATTCTGTGGCGATCGCGGTCCCTTCCGAATCTACTTTGACTGCCTTCGGATCTGCCTCGACCGACACTAGTTGCCCTTGAACCGGCTGGCTCGCCTGCTTGACGGCTACGATATTATCCAAGGCAGCTTCGCTTGGCGGTAGATCAACTTTTTCAATCGTGAAGCGGAGCTTACCGCCGCGGTGAAACAGGCGTGCATGTTGAGCCAGGGTGATTCTTCCTGTAAAGCGGGTGCCCTCCGGGAGCACGAGCTCGTGTTGCCGGGCGAATAGAGGCTCTGTCAGGACTCCGTGCATGGGATCACCTGCGTGCGCATCTGCAGAGCTGATCGTCGTGAGGAGTCTCATTTGGGCAGTTGAGTTAGGCGGCGCAGCAGTCCCTGATTGGGCAAGTTCACTGGAAGCAACTTCAACAGTTCCGAAATCCAGCGGCTTCGTCAAGACCGTATCGAAGCGAGTGCGTGCCCGATACCACTGAGGATGATAGGGAAGCTTCGACAGGACGTAATTTTCCAACCATTCCCGTTTGTTCGGTCCACGCACGAGGTCGTAAAATCCACGAGATCGCGCGTTCGCCTGACTCTGCGCCTGCTGCTTCAAGAACTGTCCCACACGGCTCGACTTGGCAGAGCTAGTCTTGTGTTTTTTCGATTTTTTGGATGGCCGCGGCGGAACGTAGAGCGTTGGTAATCCGAGTGATTCTTCTGTCTGCACCGGCACGGTACGGCCGTCCGGCAGAGTCAAGCTAGTGAACGACACCTGCGCGCGTTTTAATGGAGTGAAGTCACCGCCGGCAATTGTCCGGGCGCGTATCATTTTGGAGACAGGATCGAGCTTGACTACCTGGCCTTGAACTATTGTGCCGGCTGGAATCACTACGCGGTCGAATGCCCAGACCGGCTCAATCAATTTCGCCGGAACCATTTCGCCGACTCGGTACGGTACGCGCCCGATAATATAGACCCGCAGCGGAGTTCCCGTTTCCACCTGCAAGTGAACCGGCATCTGTTGGGCAGCGGCAGATTCCTGAGATAACCCGCGGTTTGCAACCAAAAACAGAAAGCTCAGAAGCGCAAGAACACTCCGATTTTCATACCGCATGGGTTTGCTTCACCGAAAATAGACGGCCCACTTCGTCCCAGCGTACGCCGCATTAGCTAAACAGACGATAAAACCTTCCCTATTCCGGCCGTAAAATGGAATCCACGTGATCGGCCAACTCCTGTAAAACGGCGTCGTTTACTGGACCGTGTCCCACCCACCGAATTTCGCCTTTCGGATCAAGCAGCAAAATATAAGCTTCTTCCGGCCGCTGGAATCCGGTTACTCGTTTGAGTTCACGCTCTCCCTGATATACGACGACAAAATGATCGTGCTGCTGGGCAGGCACGCCGCTCTTCATACCGTGAACGGCCATTCCGCGAACCCATCGCGGCGCGTCTTCCAGGACCGCTGTGGCGTACACAAGCACTCGACTTTTCTGGCGGAATTCACTCGTCGCACGCTCCGCCCACGGCTTCAGTTGAGATTGGGACGCATGGCTAAACCCAATGCAGATTATCGCCACCGACCCGGCCGAGGCAGAGGGAAACGAGATCTGCTTCCCCGATAAAGTTTCTCCAGTAATCTGGGGCATCTGTTCGCCGTGAAGCGGGATCGCAGTGGAGGAAAAGCCGAGTGCAGCAAGAAGAGTGACGAGGCGAAGCCAACCCTGCATCTCAGAAGAGTAGCTGACGCGAGTCGATGAAGCATCGTGATCCAGGGAATTCTAAATCGACGATAAATATCGAGTCGAGCTGCGTCGTTTCTCGCGGACTCTGATGTGTTTTTCTGATACCCGGGCGATCATCGCGCTCTACCGCGACGTGGTCGCTACATCGTACGATGATCGTCAAGAGCTTTGAACGTGCGACTGCTGTTGATCGAAGACGAAGAGGACGCGGCCCGCATGATCGCCAAGGGATTGCGGCAGGAAACTCACGCCGTGGATGTGGCAAGCGATGGTCAATCCGGGCTGGAAAAGGCTTTGTCGCATCCGTACGACCTGGTCATCCTGGATATTCGGCTCCCTATAAAGGACGGCTGGGCGGTCTGCCGTGAACTGCGTGAAGCCGGTCTGCAAACCCCGATTCTCATGCTGACTGCGAGTGGGGCCTACGAGGACCGCGTCAAGGGGCTCGATCTTGGAGCAGACGATTATCTCGTCAAACCCTTTGACATCAATGAACTGCTGGCGCGCGTGCGAGCACTGCTGCGCAGGAGACCCGTGCTGCAAGACGCTGTCATCCGCGTCGATACACTTGAAATCGAGACCCGATCGAGAACGGTGAGAAGAGCAGGACAATTCGTTCGCCTCACCGCGAAAGAATACGCCTTACTGGAATGTCTTGCCCGGGATGCCGATACTCTGCTCGGTCGAGAAGCGATATCAGAACGGGTCTGGAACGAGTCTTACGACCCGTTCTCAAATCTCATTGAGGAATACATCAAACGGTTACGCAAGAAAATCGATATCGAGGGACAGAAGTCATTGATTCACGCCCGGCGGGGTGAAGGTTACATTCTCACCGACAAGGAATTCGCCTGAAGGCCGTCCTGGCTCACTTCGTCGTCGAGAACTGGAATCGCAATCTCGAACGTAGTCCGACCAGGACGCGACTCGACCAACCTGAGGGTGCCGCTGTGGTTTTCGATAATGGATTTCGCGATCGCTAATCCCAGTCCCTTTCCCGCGACAGCTTCGTTATCCGAGCGGTTTTCTCGAAAGAAGCGTTCGAAGATCCGCGGCTGAGCCGCTTCCGAAATGCCGGCGCCGGTATCAGTAACAGAACAAACCCATTCCTTGCCAGTCCTGAAAAGACTAACCTCGATGCTTCCACCGTCTGGCGTGAACTTCGTTGCGTTGTCGAGCGAAATCAGAATCGCCTGTTTGAGTAGATCAGCGTCCCCCCGGCATTTGGCCTCTGGCAGACTGTTGACCTTCAAGAGCTGGTGCTTTTGGCGCGCCAGCTCCTTGGCGGCTCGTACTGCGTCGGAGATCGCATCGTCCAGGTACATTTCTTTGAGATCAATCTTCAGAGAAGCCGTATCAGCCTGAGATAGGAAGAACATGTCTTCGACCGTTCTTCGAAGCTGCAACATTTGATGCTCGATGATCTGCAACGAATCCTTGTAATCGTTCAAGGTCGCATTCGACTCGCGGCTTGTGACTTGGGCAGCAGCGAGTGCAACAGTTACCGGTGTCCTGATCTGGTGCGATGCATCCGCCATAAATCGCCTCTGAAGCTTGAATGCTTCTTCGAGCCGGTCTAATAGAGAATTAAACCGCAGCCCGAGCGTGCCGATCTCGTCATCTTCGTTGCGCAACTTCACTCGCCCGCTTAGATGGGAGGATGTTACCGCGTCCACTGTTTGTGCAAGCTCATGGAGCGGGCGCAAAGATTTTTTCGCAAGCAGATATCCCGCGACGCCGGCGAGACCGAGCCCGATCGGAACGAAAACAAACAGCCCTACACGAACGTGATGGAGCTGCACCAACGCGGGGGCGATCGGTTCGGCGGCATAGATTTGATAAACCGTATTGAATTTCGGTGCCCGGAAACTCCGCGTTGCGATCCGAAATCCATGAAGCGTTGTTCCGTTGACCAGAATGTCCGGCGGAAGACTGCGCAAATCGAACCCGTGCTGCGCTCCTGGTTTATAGGCGCCCTCTCGTTTTCCTTCGCGAACCAAAATCTGAGTATCCGCAAGGGCGGAGCTCCCTGCGTCGTTTAAGACAAATTGCAGATCCCTTTCGCCGGCAGCCTTCGTGGAATGCTCGTTCAATTCGTGTTCGCCAGACATTGCAGTAGCACCTGCTGCGACCTGTAACGCAGCGTCGAGCCTCAGGTACGCGTCGCTCCTGACCAGAAGGTATGCCGCGACGGAAAGTGCAAGCACGATCACGCCAAAAAGCACAGTGAAAGAAATCGTCAATCGAACTCGTGCAGACATTCTCATTCGCCCTGGATCGCAAGGGCTGCGAAGTAACCATTCGTTGGCAGCGATAAAGATAAATGCACGATAAATTCAAGCAGCGAAGATGTTCCGCTGCAAGACATCACCTTGATCTTATGCTTTTGGGCCACCTAAGATGAAAATTCCGATGCTACGAATGGTCCTCGCTTTCGTTGTGGGTCTGATTCTTCTGCCGCTGTTTGGCTGGTTATACTTCCGCTTCGGTTATGCGCCGGTCGCCACAACGTCTTCACCAATGCCATTCGAGAAAGGTCTGGCGCACATGGCGCTCAACGCTCGGATTGAGAAAGAAGCCCCGAGAAACTCACCATTGCTGGCGACTGACGAGAACTATCGAGCCGGCGCTCACGTCTATCGCGTAAACTGCGCAATTTGCCACGGATTGCCTGATCAACCTGCGTCACCCACGTCGAAAGGCATGTATCCGCGCCCGCCGGAGTTGTTCAAAGGCCATGGTGTGACGGATGATCCGGTCGGTGAGACATATTGGAAGGTCGCGAACGGGATTCGATTGACCGGCATGCCAGCGTACACGGATTCCCTGAGTCAAACCGAAATGTGGCAGGTCAGTTTGCTGCTTGCGAACGCCGATAAGCTGTCGCAGGACGTTCGAAGCTCCCTTGAGCAGCCCTTGAACACCAACTAAAGTCATGCCGCTGTTCGATATTTATCGCCTGTTTAGGAACCGCTGGCCCTGAAGCGGCACGTCACTCCAAACATGGCTACGGTTCCCTAGCGAACACGAAACTGAAATAGCGGAAACGCCTTCAGACAATAGCATGCGAGCGCCACACATCTGCGACGCGGCCACACGTCCTGCAGCTGTTGACAATGAGGTCAAAACCAAATCATGCAAAGACATTTGTTGAGACTAGTCGCACTCACTTGTTCGTGTCTGCTCGGGGCTCCACTCTCTTCGTCCGCACAGTTCAATAACAATACAACTGCAGCATCGTTGGAAAACGCAACAACAATTTCTTCGGGCAACGCGGCTGAGGCTTCACTCCAACGCGCCGTTGCATGCGCGATGGTGGCCGCGTTTTCGCCAGCCTTTTCTACGGCTGGAAGCGAGCCGAACTATTTGGAGGAGGATGTGGCATACTGTCCCGATCAGTCGCAGGGCAATCCTCAAAACCAGACTAATCCTCCCGCCAGCAAACCGGCAGCCCCTTCGCTTCCCGATCTGTTTCCTCCGAGTCAGACGCAGCCTAATCCCCAGCTTCAAGCGCGGCTGAACGAACGGACCCACATGCTCAAGGTCCACCAAACCCTGGGTCTGATCACCGCAATCCCGATGGTTGCGGCACTGTTTACCGGGCCTCAGGCCAAGGCTAAAGGAAGAAACGGGCAGACAATTACGGAGCCGACCTCAGCCAATCTGGATTCCCATATCGCTTTAGGTGCCCTGACCACGGGCCTTTATTGGACGACCGCTTATTACGCTATCTTCGCGCCGAAAGTTCCGGGGGTCAAACCCAAAGGGGCCATCCGCCTGCACAGGGACTTGGCTTGGGTTCACGGTCCGGGGATGATCCTGACCGGCATCCTGGGGATCATGGCTTACAGGCAGGAGAACGCTGGAGAAAAGGTACATGGAATCGCCTCGGCGCATGGCACGGTCGCCTATGTGACGGCTGCGGCCTACGGCGCATCCATCCTCACCGTATCGTGGCCCATTCATATTAAGTTCTGGAGATAGCTTGAAGGATAAGTGCCTGATTGCCCTTTTGCTTTTCGCCCTTCCGGCGTTTTGCCAAGCAGATACCAACTGGGTTCTTCAGCACTCCACTCTCACGTATTACATGAGTCACCCTATTCATCACGTTGAAGGGAACAGCCATTCGGCCAGGGGCAAAGGTGTTTGCCACGCTCGAGAATGCGATTTTCTCATTGCTGTACCGGTCAAGTCATTCGATTCGGGGGACAGCAACCGTGATCTTCACATGCTTCAGGCCACTCACGGCGCGCAGTTTCCGATGGTGATCGTGCGCACTCAATTCTCCGAAGCGGAAACTACGTCCCCAACGATCGATGCCGATCTGGACGTTCAGTTCGCCGGTCAGACCGCGCATTATAAACACGTTTCATTTCAACGAGTGACACAGGGCAATGAGGTGCGGATAACGGGAACCATCCCGGTAACGTGTTCCGATTTCAAGATAACCCCGCCATCATTCCTGACCGTGCCGATCAAGAACGAAATACCGGTGCGCGTCGATATGACGTGGCGCCGTCAATGAATGACGAGCAGGATCGGCTCGTTATTAAACTGCACGTCGGTGAAGTGGACTCCTGGTTGAAGAGCAAGTACTGCCCTGTCGGCCTCGTGATTGCCTCGGTCCTGTTTGCGGCGCCCCTGAGCGTCTTCGGGCAGACAGACGAGATCCAGGTCTACGATGCCGAAATTGAGCCCCAGGGTGTGTTCAACCTGATGGTCCATTCGAATTACACCCCCATCGGCCGAAAGACGCCCGACTTCCCCGGCGGCATCGTTCCTAACGAGTCGATCAACGGCGCCGCCGAATGGGCCTACGGTGTCACCGACTGGTTCGAGCAGGGGCTTTACTTGCCGGTGTATAGTCTTTACTCCCAGGGTCGTGGCGCCTCGATCAACGGTTTCAAGGTGCGGGAGTTATTCGTCCGGCCGCACGCTCACGACCACAAACTGTTTTACGGCGTCAATTTTGAATTCAGTGTCAATCAGAAATATTGGGAGTCAAGGCGCTTTACCTCAGAGGTCAGGCCCATCGTAGGCTTACATCTCCATCCTGTGGACTTTATCTTTAATCCAATTGTGGACACGAACTACACGGGCGGTCTGGGGAACCTCGAGTTCGTTCCAGCCACACGGCTGGCCTACAGTTTGAATGACAAGTGGGCTGTTGCCGCGGAGGAGTATGCCGATTTAGGGCCCCTGCGCCGCTTCCAACCACTGCACAATCAGTTTCACGAGATTTGGGCCGTCACGGATCATAACGTGAATGGTCTAAATATCGAAACTGGCGTTGGGTTTGGTCTGACGGCCGGAGCCGACAAGTTGACCTTCAAGCTGATGCTATCACGCGATTTAAACTCTCGATCGAAGCATATACCTCGGCAGTAACTAAGTGACGCTAGCAGGCGCCGCCCTAACGCGCTACCTATTCGCGTGATATAGATCACCCTCGACATGAAGCTTAGTGAACTGATATTTATCCTCCGTTTAGAAACCGATCCACTTACGTGGTACCCCGAACAGTTGAGTCGCTACAACCAAGCGCACAGTCAGACGTGTGCGTCACTCCAACTTGAGATCAGAATAGGTATATTTCCTCGCTGAAATATCCTAAATATAAGTCCACCCTAACAGAAAGGCCGCTAGTTACTAAGTTAGTTAATGAGAGGAGCGCGCGCTATGAAAGTCGTCGTCTATGTCGTCACCGTGATTGCTTGTGTGGTCATCCTCTTATTTGTTGGAGCGTCGCCGCGGGTGTCAGCACAGACCGGAACATCGCCGGCAAGCAGTTGCCTGAACGGCTATTCCTATCCGCAGGGTCTGATCCCATCGAATCTCTGTATGGATATGGATCGTGTCTTGCAACAGATTGATCAGGTTGAACAGGACACGCTGAAAACTGCACGGTTACTTCCGATCAAGGCCGGCACTCGACTCCCGCAGATACGCATACTCGGCCGCTTGTTGCTCTATGACAAGAACTATTCGGTCGGGCGAAATTCAGCGTGCACCTCGTGTCACTCGGCCGACACGGGGTTCACCGGGCCGATCGCCCGCCTGAACCAAACGACAGTAAGCTATCCCGGATCGGTGCGCTACCGGTTCGGCAGCCGTAAGCCAAAGAGCTACGCCTATTCACCGTACTCGCAAATCTTCCATCTCGATCCAAACTCGCGGCAGTTCTACGGCGGAAATTTCTGGGACCAGCGAGCCACTGCCTGGAAGCTTCAAAATCCTTCGTCTCAACAGGCGCAGGAGCCACCCGTTGATCCTCTGGAATTGGGCTTTTCAGATTCAGCGTGTGTTGCATACAGGCTTTCCCAGGCACCCTATCTGTTCTTGTTCAAGGCCGTATGGGGCATCGGCATTACCGCCATCAACTTTCCTTCAAACACTGAGGAGATCTGTAGCACTCCCACGCAAGGACCTGCGGATCCGGACTTTCCGGGCAACGTTCCGCTCGACGATCTGAGCCGCTCGCTGGCAAAAACGGTTTTCGATCAGTTTGGGATGTCGATCGCGGCCAATGAAGCCGGCCCCGATGTCAGTCCGTTCACTTCCAAATTCGACCACGCCATCAGTCATCCGAACCAGCAAGTTTTGACTGCGGACGAACAGCAAGGTTGGGAGCTGTTCGATGGCAAAGGGAAGTGCAATCTCTGTCATCTCGACAGCCTCACAGCTGTTCAGAGCGGGCAACCGCAGGTTTCCACCCAAAACGTGCCTGAAACCGAGCCGCTATTCACGGATTTTGCGGCTTTTAATCTAGGGCTCCCCAAGAACGATGACATTCCATACCTGTACGAAGATAAAGCCGATAAATACGATGTTACTCCGAACCCCATGGGGACCTCGTACGTCGACCACGGGCTGGGCGATTTTTTGAGGAATGCCGCCAGTACCGGGCAGATCAACCCGAAAAATCGCTGGATTAAATTCGCCGCGCAAAGCGATGGCAGATTCCAGACCGCGACCACTCGCGATGTCGACAAAAGACCCTATCCTACATTTGTCAAGGCCTATTTCCACAACGGTGTGATCAAGGACCTCAAGACTGTGGTTCACTTTTACAACACGCGAGATGTTTTGCCACGCTGTGCAAAGGGCGTCGATGATCCCGGCTTCGGCAAGACATGCTGGGCGCCCCCGGAGGTTCCTGAGAACGTGGATCAGCGGATTGGAAACCTTGGCTTAACTGATCATGAAGAAGACTTGATCGTTGACTTCATGAAGACGCTGACCGATGGCTATACCAAAACCAGCGCCGATCAGTAAGACGACCGTAACAGCGCTCGGTGTGCATCATGATTACCGCAGCTTGGTCGAGATCGCTGCCGTATCTTCTGCCATTCGGAATGGCCGTAGCTTGAACCCGACTTGGCAGCCGCAAAATTGATGCGCAAAAAGGAACGATGCTGTTGAAAAACTGTTTGTGCTTTGCATAGCACTCCTCAGTCTCGGCTGTGGATGACTCCTCATCATTTGCTTAACATGTAAAGCGAGATCATGGGGATCGGCTTCAAACGGCGGTGTTGGTTTGAGTGGTTAGCTCTTGGTTTTGGTTTGCCCGCACTGATCACTGCGTTTTCAAAGCTCGTTTCACTAACCGTACCTGCCGCTCGGACTGGGGCGCTTGGGCAACGTTACATTTGGAGCCTTGTTGGGCCGGTTGCGGCTGAGTGGGTTTTTGTGATCGGGGCGGCCTTTCTTTTGAAGCGCCGCGGCGATTCGCTACGCTCTCTAGGTTTGGAGCGGATGGGCAACTGGGCGTCCTGGATAACGGCCTTACTTTTTGCAGCAATCACAATCGCAAGCAATCTCAGATTCTTCCCGAGAATGGGTATACCGATACACTACGCGTTTGCGCCGACGGGATTTCACCTTGCCGCGTCGCTTCTAACGGGTATAACCGCAGGATCTTGTGAGGAGCTGCTTTTCCGCGGGCTGCTCATGACCGACTTCGCCAAAGCAGGATACGGCAGGGCATCGCAAATCATTATTCCCGGAATTTCTTTCGGCTTTTCTCATCTTGGCTATTCGATCCATGGCTGGCTGCCTGCGCTGGGAATCATGGCGCCGACTGCCGTTCTCGGGATGTTGTGGGGCATTTCGTATCTTCTCGGAAGACGCGCACTACTTCCCTCCATGGTTGCGCATTTTTTGAACGATGCGACCGCTTTATCTTGGGTCGGCTTTTTCATGTTCAAGGGCAGTTTAGGCTGAGCGGGCATCTTCGCGCTTTATCACAGACCCCGAACGAGGCATTTTAGAGGAACATTTCTTTTATAAATGTTTCGGTGACTCTGAGCAATCAAATAGCCGTCAAACTGCTGAATCCTTGATGTCGTACTCGATCACCGTTTAGTGGGGCGCGCTGCTCGTTATGATGGGCCACCGAAAGCAACAAACAAAGGGCTTCTACACGTCGCAAGCGTATACTCACGAGGTGGAAGAAAACGCCTATCGCCGTCCAGCAGGCCATTGCTTCACTACATCGGGTTGAGTCGAGGTGGCGCAGGGCTTCACGTACGGCACGAAGCCATCGCAATGTCGAAACTGTTGCCATAAGCCCGCGTGCACTCCATCGTCGAGTCGCCGTACGCTGAGAGTTGATTGGTATGAAGGCGTGCGCGAGCACGTTCGACAGCTCAGCCAAACACCGGAATTTGCGATTCCTCGCCGCGCTCGAAACAACATTGAGGCGTTGTCCTCCTAACTACCAATCAAATCCGGCTCCGCAAGGTGCGGCTGGGTGGCCTGAAAAGATCATCCTCCCAAACGGCAGCACCACGAACTTGAGACTGAGCCGCCGGCCGCCTTGGCGAAGAGAGTTTTTCAACAGCGTCGAAGGCCGTTGGCACGGTCTCGGCCTCTGAACCGCGGGCTACTTCACGACGAGGGTGGAGATATTCCCGACACCGCTCGGGTCACGGTGACTAAAATCGGATTCGAGTCACTTCGCCAGTGATCGCGCGCTCCTGATGCCGTGAGCGCGCGATACACGCCCGGCGGTCGTGGGTTGAGAATATTGATTATGGCTGCCGTGGCAAGTAAGAACCTCAATCCTGCAGGAATTCTTAGTCATGAACAGCTTCCCGAAGAACTCAGCTCAGCCGTCTTGCTCAACGTCGTTGAAGCGTGCCTTCACAAGAGTTCATCCGAATGGATCTTTCTGCGCGAACTGAGAGTCGGAACCGGCTTTCACGGCAACGCCGCTCAGCGTCTCGATGCATTCGCTTTGAATTGCCTGCCCCATACTTCCATGAGGCGAGTGTGCTACGAGGTGAAGACATCTCGCGCGGATTTCCTATGCGAGATGAAACAACCCTTAAAGCGGCGGATCGGGTTGCGCTATTCCAATGAGTTTTATTTCGTAACCCCTGCTGGTCTGTTGAACACGTCCGAACTCCCTATTGAATGCGGGCTTGTCGAGCTTGGCGTCCTTGCCGGCGAGCGCGGCTTGGCCCATGCGCAGCCGGGCGCGTTCGCCCATTTTGACCCCCGTCACGAAACGTACTGTCGAGTGACGGTTCCTGCTCCATGGCGCGAGACGCCTGGCCCCACCTGGCAGTTCGTGGCAGGCATGCTGCGGAACCAGCAGAAAGCCTTTGAGGGCCGGCCGCCCAAACCACCCAATCAGCAGCGCCTGCCTTTCACGGATTGAAACGCTTCGAGCACACCGCGAATATGGACGCGGGATCCCGGGTAAACTGGCTGCCCCGGATCATGCGGAGCGAGTAGCATGAACGGATCCAACGCAGCAACTGAACCATTCCGATGCATCGGTGGGATTGAGTCTCGTGCAGATCCCCGGTGTCGCCGTTCGGGTTCCTGCCCAAGTCTTTGTGACGGAGGTTGGTTGCCGGCCGGCGATCGAGAACATCCTGCAACAACCATCAATGCGCCTTGACCGGGCAGATTCTGCAAGGAGCTGCCCGTAATCGAATCCACAGTATGGAAGAACGCTGCGCCCGTTGGCTCTTGATGACGCACGATAGAGCTGGGCGAGACTGCTTTCCACTGACACAGGAATTTCTCTCCCACATGCTCGGCGTTCGTCGGGCAAGCGTGAACGTAGCAACGGGGATGTTAAGAAAGGCTGGATTCATCCATTAGCTGCGCCGACAAATGACGGTTACCGATCGCACTGGCCTCGAATCGAGGCAAGCTCGTAGTCCGCGCCCGTCCCGGACATGAAACACGCATATACGCTCGCGTGCCCCTGCAAGGAGTTGCCGACCATCCGATCTCGTCTCCGCAAGCAACCGAACGACGGTGTCACGCCGCCGCCGCTGGCAAGCTGTAACTATTGCGAGGCGAACGGGTCTACATTTGTAGTAGATCGTGCTCTATTGCGTAGTGGTCCTGCTCAAGGGCGGGCATCTGGAGGCCGTTGAGTGCCACACAGAGGACGTATTTCTAACGGCTCGCGTTAGGAACGCCGGTATCTGCGGGACCTTTGCGGATCGTGATTCTGCGGCTGTGTTTATACGCCAGCTTCGCATTCAGCAACAAAATATCGCCGGGTGGAACTGCAGTTCCTTGAGCCCGGAAACTCCGTGATCACAGCGCCTTAGTTGTGGGATTCGATATCCTGGCGAAACACGAAGTAAAAAGAACCATCGCAGCGGACCTTGATTGTGCGTTCATTAAAACCATCGCCGCACACCTCCAGGGTCGATCCGGGTCTAAGCTGAGAAAGCAGCCCCAATTTCGTCGATCCTCGCGGATCGTTTATAAGTTGAACAGCCGAAATCGGCTTACAAACCGAAACTCTCCGATCGACAACGATCGTCAGCGGAATGGACAAAGCAGCCGAATTCATGTGGCAAACCCTTCTTTCAATAGTTGATTTCCTCAATCTGCGGACCCGCTAGGCTTGCGGGTAGCACCCGTTACGTAATGATCGTTAGACCTAGCTATTCTGTCTCAGTAAAGGCCGACAAGCAAGCACGTTCCATTGACACTAGAGGTTTATCTGAACGTTAACGTACTGAGCCATTCAAGCGACCAGGAGGCGCTCGCAAAATGAAGAAGGGGCGGGAAGGAAGGGATAGATGCTTAAGTTATTCCGGACGGCAGCGTCCGATTTCTTCCGATCTCAAGCGTGCCGCTGGGAGCACCGCACTTCAGTTTCGCAGCGCTCTTCGCTGCCAGCCCATCCAGGGCAACAGGAAAGTACCGAGCAGACCCATTAAGAAGGTATTCGTCTCTGACGTCGTGATCAATGTACCACTGACGACAACCGGGTCCATGTAAGCCACTGTGTGGTTGTCGGACTCGAAGCCGCCGCCTCCGGACGGTTCGGAGAAAACGATCCTGTTGAAGTAATTATCCGGATCATAGAAATTCAGATATGCGTACTGCTGCCCCCCGTTCCGACCCTGGAATGTAGCGTTTGGATTGCCGCAGAACCCGCTGGAACTCGGGCAAGCTCCTACTAAGCTGATGAAATCAGCCGGTGTAAATGAGAACAACAGTGTGTTGCCACGATAGAACTGCAGCAGGTTACCGGTATCCAAAGCAGAGAACCAAAGTCCGAAATAATTCACGCCCGGTATGCCCCGGGAAGTTGTTAAGGACAGTGAATACGGACCAGAGCTCTGAAAGGCCACCGGATATCGGCCAAGACCGCCGGCGCCACCGTACTGATCGGCGTCGTGAACAATGAAGCCCCCGGAATAAGCACCAAGAATTCCATTCCCGGTTCCGAAGTCAGTCGTGAAAGCTCCACCGTTCCAGGAATCGAAGTTCTGAATTCCCACAACGCAGGTTGTAGCTCCTGCGCAGAGTGTTGCTTGATTTGGAAGCTGAACTCCCGCCGGCTCATACGTCGCTAATATCGTATCCGCCGACATGGGAGCGCTGCGAATGAATGCTCCAAGCAGAATGCCGGCTGCGAGCACAGACGTACTCTTCAGTCTCATAGTCCACCTCGTACTTCCCTATGCGGGATGGTGATGCGAATGTGTTGTGAGCCGGCTCGGCTCGGTCGAAGTTGGCCTACACGTCGGTCAGGGCTAACATCTGGGCTAAAACAGTTCCCTTGTCGATGTGACACCCGCGGTTCTAGATGCGACGATCCGCTGCGGGCGGGACCCGAACCACAATAATAATCTAATCTCTTTGAATAAGCAAATAGCTGATTTGCTCACGCGCCGGGGCATCGTCGACCTGGATGGAACTTTCCTTGATAGGCAGCATCGATAGGCAGCATCCGCCTCCGCCGCCAGTTCTCCAAAGAAAAAGCGAGATGCTTGACCGCTGTCTGAAGATCGGTTAACCTGTCGTTATGCGACATGTTGAAGAACGCACTGTGAGCCCAGAGTCCGGCCCTCTAACCGAACCCGTCCTGCTGATTTTGATGAGCTTAGCCGATCAACCTCGCCATGGCTACGCGCTGCTGAAAGACATAGAAGCGATCAGCGGAGGTCGCGTTCGCTTGAGCACCGGAACCCTCTACGGTGCGCTCCGTCGCCTCCTGTCGGATCGCCTGATACAACGTTTTGAACAGGAAGACACTTCGCGAGACAAACAGGCTTACCGCCTGACACCCGCCGGTCTGAAAGCGCTTCGGGCTGAACTCGACCGCATGAAGCAATTGACGCGCGCTGCTGCAGCGCGCTTGAAAACCAGGGAGGTTTGAGATGACACGAGCTTACGGTCTTCTACTTTGCTTATACCCCGAAAATTTTCGGAAAACGTTCGCTGCTGAAATGACCGCCGTATTCGAACAATCGGCCCGGGAACAGCGCAGGTTGGGGCGGCCGGCCTTCGTTCGATTCCTCATCGCCGAGGCCGCGGGCCTCGTCAGAGGGTCAGCTATCCAGTGGACCTCCGCCCTGTCGCGGAGCGATGAGCATCCCGGTGGTCTTACGGCCGCCGCTGAATCATCCCTGCCCGAAGAAGTCGTCGCGGCTCAGCGGCGCATTCAGTACAACCTGCGCGGTATGGAACACGCCATCGCCCATCATCAGTTCGAGCGGGCGCGATTCTTCTCCGCCGCGGATGAAAAAGAACGCGAAAACCTGCGTTCTCTTTGGCTCAGCCACGGCCTGCCCGGAGAGCCCCGCACCGAAGCTTGAGCTTGTTAGCATGGCCGTCATGCGCAACTTCATCGTGGCGGCCCTTTGCTGCTCCTGTCTGTTCGCGGCCGATACATCACTGAACTTCGATCGCCCGGACCCCGAATCAGCCCCCATGAACGCCGGCGTGCTCGCGAACATTCCGCTTCGTCTGCAGGAGTTCGTCGATACAGGCAAGACCGCCGGGGCAGTAGTCCTGATCGCCCGCGGCGGAAAAGTGGCAAGCTTCGATGCCGTCGGGTATCAAAATCTTGAAAGTAAGACGCCAATGCGAAAAGACACGCTGTTTCGCATTGCTTCTCTCACGAAGCCCGTTACTTGCGCCGCTGTCATGATTCTTGTCGACCAGGGACGCATCTCCTTGATCGACCCGGTCGATAAATATCTTCCCGAGTACAAGGACCTCAAGCTTAACCCTTGTGGGTCTCGCTCCGGCTACAATTGCGCAGCTGTTGCCCCCTCGCGGCCGATCAACATCGAAGATCTCATGATCCATACCTCAGGTTTGCCTGCCTCCGTCGAATCGCCGAAGGACGATGAACCTAAAACTCTCGCCGAGCTGGTCTCACGCGGCGCCAAGGCCCAGCTTCTCTTCGAACCGGGGACGAACTGGAACTACAGCAACCTCGGAATTGATATCCTCGGTCGCATTATCGAGGTCGTCTCGAAACAGCCATTCGACCGCTTTCTGCAGGAAAAAATTTTCGCGCCGCTCGGTATGACGGATACGGGTTTTTACCCTTTAGGGGACAAACAGAGCAGGCTCGCCTCTCTCTATACCTACGCCGCTGGGAAACTCGAATTCGTGCAGCCGGACCCGGGATCCGAACACAGAAACCCGATTCCATCCCCGGCGGGCGGCCTGATCAGCACCGCTGGCGACATGTTTCGTTTCAACGAGATGATGCGCAATGATGGCACTTTCGCTGCTGCGCGCATTCTTTCGCCCGCTGCCGTCGAATTGATGACAACTTCGCACACGGGCGACATGAAAGCCGGCTGGGCGCCCGGTGTCGGTCACGGCTTCGGCTATGAGGTTGTTCGCGATGTTGTTGGAATGTATCGCTATAATTCCGTCGGAAGTTTTGTGAAGGGCGGCGCTTATCGAACCTACGAGTGGGTCGATCCGCAAAAACAACTGACCGGCGTCATCATGATGCAGCGTACCAACGGCGGCGGCGATACCGCGGACGAAATCAACAGGATCATGCAGATCGCCGGCGCTGCCGTACCGTCTCCCTAGTCTTTTTTATAGGCGGTAAAAACCCCCGTCTTTACTTGGGCAGTCTGAAGACGTAAAGCATGTCGCCCGCGCCAAACACGACGTACTGGCGATCATCCAGCATGTAGGTCATCGGCCCGTTGCTGACCGAAGAAGCGAGTCCGGCATGCCAGAGAATTTCTCCACTCGCAGGATCGAAAGCGATCGCGTTACCCGAGGGATCGCCGGTGAACAGCAGCTTGCCCGCCGTCGTCAAAATCCCGGCGTGCCCTCCGCTATTCTCCGGATAAACGTGCTTCCACTTGATCTCGCCGGTCTTGTAATCGAGCGCTTCAAGTGCCGATTCCGACCAGACACCCGCGTCTCGTCCTCCGTATCCTTCCGGCCTCTCGCTTGTGTCCGTCAAATAGTAGACGCTGTAAGAAGGCGACGCGCTGACATAGAAAAGCCCGGTTTCAGGGTCGAAGCTCGGCGGGAACCAGTTCGTCCCTCCTCCTGCGGCCGGTATTACCAACGCACCGTCGGTTTTAGGTTCTTTGTCTGTCTTCGGAATGGGCCGCCCCTTCGCATCTACGCCTTGTGACCAGTTGACGTTAATGTATGGTTTGGAAACGACGGGCTGGCCGTTGGTTCGGTCAAGCACAAAGAAGTAGCCGTTCCGCGCCGCCTGCGCCAACAGTTTGCGAGGCTTGCCGTCTATCGTTCCGTCGAATAGGACGGGCGTCTCCACGTTGTCCCAATCGTGCGTATCGTGCGGCGAAGCCTGGAACCACCACACTAGCTTTCCGGTATCAGGATTGAGCGCGACAATCGAACAGGTCCAGAGATTGTCGCCCTTGCGTCCCTGTCCTGCATGGACCGGATTCGGATTCCCCGTCCCCCAATACAGCAGGTGTAGCTCCGGATCATAAGTACCCGTCAGCCAAGTCATCCCGCCGCCGTGAGACATCGCTTGTTCATTCGGCCAGCTCTCCGAGCCGGGCTCCCCTTTGGCGGGTTCCGAGTTCCAGCGCCACTGCACTTTGCCGTCCTCCGGATCGCGCGCCTCGAGAAACCCGGGCACATCGAGAGAGTCTCCGCCTACGCCGACCAGCACGTGATTTCCAATCACCAGCGGCGCGGGCGTCGAGAAGTATTCTTGCGCGAGATCGGCAATCTGAACCGCCCAGCGGAATTTACCCGTGTTCTTTTCGAGCGAGATTAGGTGATTGTCCGGTGTTTCGAAAAAGACCCAGTCGTGATAGATCGCAACGCCGCGATTCCCGATGTGTATTCCACCCTGACTCTCCCACTTGTAGTGCCAGATCTCGCGACCCGTCCGCGCGTCAACCGCCCACGCATGATCTGGCAAGGTGAAGTAGAGGACACCACCCACTTCGAGCGGCGTTGATTTGATTTGCGATCCGAAAGGATTGCCCCCAGGACCGGTATTCGCGTAAAAAACCCAAGCCAGGCTCAAGTCACGAACATTCTTCGCACTGATCTGATCCAGCGGGCTGAAGCGCCGCCCTGAGTAGTCGCCGTTGTAGGTCGGCCAGCTTCCAGGAATTGGTTTCACGATCGCCGCAGGGTCGAGCCCCTGCGCTAACGTCAACACCGGCGCGGACCATAGAGACAAAAGCAATACGGCAGCGTTTCTCACTTCAGGGTCTCCAGATAGGCAAGGATGTTATGCATATCCGCGTTGCTGTATTGAGACAGTAGTTCCTCGTGCGCTTTGAGCGGGTCATCTACACTGACCTTGATCCCTTTCTCCTCGTCGAAGAGCCAGGCGTGATGCTCGCCCGATGAATCCGTCAATGAAACGCTGAAATCGTCCAGGTGATCGAGCTTGCCAGAATAAGTTTGCCCCGACGGCAGTGTGACCGTGACGCTCTTTTCTGCTCGTGGATCAGGTGGCGGCCCGGGCATGGCGGCATTATGTGACTCCTTCGGGTAAAGCAAACGCGATTGCAACGCTGTCGGTTCGTACCTACTGGCAATATGGGCGAGATCGCCTGTTGGCGAGTGGCAGTTCGCGCAGTGCGCGTTGAAGAAGGCTTCCCCCGCCTTCGGATCGCCCGTATTGATATTCAAAATCTTGTATTCCATACGGTTCGCCGCCGCCTGATTCCTCGACAGAAGAAATTGCGCGATGTCTTTGATCTGGGCGTCGGTCATAGTGCTGAAGGCCGGCATTCCCTTTGCTGCTCGTCCATGCAGAATCACAGGTCCGATTTCCGTTCCTGTGCCCTTGTCGTGCAATGCCAGCACGGAACGAACAAGGTCGGGTCCGCCGTTGCCGCCATGCGCGTCGCTGCCATGGCAGAAGGCGCAATTGGCAACAAAGATCTTCTGACCGCGTGCAGCGGCTGCCGGATCGGCGGGAGCACCGATGGCGAGAAAATCACCGGAACGGCGTCGCGTTGTCTGAGGTTGGCTTGTGCGCTCGCCGGCGCCGGGCGGGTTTACAGCCGGACCGGGTTGAGGTCCATTCGCAGCACCCGCTGGTGGCTGCGGTGGAGGATTCGTTGGGGGTATCTGCGGCTCCTGGCCGGCAAATGCCGCCCAAGCAACCGCGACCAGGAGTATTGGAGAGAGCGCTGAGTAAACGCGAAGCCTCATCTCGTCTTTCTAGAAAGGCACGTCGTCGTCGGTAATCTGCATGCCTCCCATGTCGTCGTCCGGACCACCCGCGCTGCCTGTGCCTGCTCCGCGTCCTCTGTTCGGCGCGGCACTTCGGCCTGTCGCCTGACTGCCCTCGAAACCTGCGCTGTCGCCGCGGCCGCCGAGCAGAATTACTTCCTCCGCCACAACCTCGGTGGCGTAAACTTTCTTGCCATCTTTGTCATCGTAGCTGCGGGTCTGGAGCCGTCCCTCGACATACACCTGCTTCCCTTTGGTCAGGTAATTCGCGACGTTCTCCTGTCTCCACAACACGACATTAGTCCAATTTGTCTCCTCCTTCCACTCGTTAGTCTGCTGGTCCTTAAAGCTGCGAGTGGTGGCCACAGAAAAGCGCGTCACCGAAACCCCTGAGGGAGTGAATTTCGTTTCGGCGTCGCGTCCTAAGTTACCAATTAGGAGGACCTTATTAACGCTGCGGGATGGCATGACAATCGCACTTTATCACGCCACGCCGGCTTGGAAGCGCCAGTGAATTCTGATGAAGCCGCATTTTTTCTGGGTTGTAGTACCTGCTTGACATTTTTGTTCAGAAAATTCACAACTGCCTCAGCCAAAGTGAGTCATAATTGTTGACCAGCGTCGAGCATTTGGCGCTTACATTTAGTTGGGGGATGAATGGCATCGCGATTTCTTCGATGGTGTTCGCCGCTTTTTTCAGTGTTTGGGCCAGCAAGCCGCGCCGTCGGTTTCTCCCGAACAGCGGCACCAGTCGCTGCAATCACCGTTTTCTCATTCGCCCTTCCGGTGGGCTCGCAGGTCCTGCTCAAACCTCCCGAACCCGGTGACCCCGTCAACATTCTGCCCTCCGATATGGCCATCTTTGAGGCTGGCGCCGAACGGAAAGATCTGCCTTGTTCTGTAACCGAGAGGAAGGTGGAACTTGGTTTTGACCTTCGCTTTCATGCAGGCTACGACGTCAGTCTGCCGCTGAGCGAGGTTGCGGGAGACGGCGGCGTGCTGACGGTGGTGTTCCGCATCTATCCGCAGGCCGATCGTAATGCTCCCACTTATTTCGTTCAGCATTTTACGGTGCCCACCGTCGCCGACGATGCAAAGGGCGACGTATTGCTGCAGGGAGAGCTCTCTCTCGGCGAAGGAAGCTATCACGTAGATTGGCTCATGCGCGACAGGGCGGAGCGAATCTGCTCTTCCTCTTGGGATGTCGACGCGGCTTTGACCGCCAAAGATCGCCCAATCGGTCTGTTCCTGCCGCCGAACAAGGTCACCGAGGTTCCTCCGGAACCGTTTGTAAACGACACCGAAGTACGCGCCCAACCTCAGCGTGATAGTGGGTTAAACGTCAAGCTCCTGGTGAACTTTGCTCCGCAAGATTCTCTTTCTGCAGCTCTCCGGAGAAGCGACACTGAAGCTCTTGTGAGTATCCTGAAGGCTATCCAACGAGACGACCACATCGGTCATATCTCCCTGATTGCCTTCAATATGCCTCAATCTCGCGTGGTTTATCGGCAGGATACTGCCAGCCAGATCGACTTCCCTGCTCTGGGCCGCGCATTGCAGACAATGAAGTTGGGCACGGTCTCGGTCCAGAATCTCGGCGAAAAGCAAAGCGAAACAAACTTCCTTGAAGACCTTATAGAAAAGGAAGTCGGGGCTTCAGCCCATCCCGACGCAGTCATATTCGCCGGCCCCAAAGCCATGCTGAATGCGGATGTACCCAAAGAAGATCTCCGGCGCATCGGAGATATTGAGTGTCCGGTATTCTACATGAACTACAATTTGAATCCTCAGGCCACTCCCTGGAAGGATTCGATCAGCCATGCCATCAAGGCGTTCCGCGGTACGGAATACACCATATCGCAGCCGCGAGATCTGTGGTTCTCGACAACTGAAATGGTGAGTCGAATTCTCCGCACCAAGCGAAGCCGTGTCATCGCCACCACTATGACGTCCGGCTCTCGCTAGTAAGTCTCAAATGGCAGTTCGCGGGTAGTTTAGACAGAGTAAACTGGACAACAGGGGGAGTACGACATGAGGCATCGTAGCTTGAAGTTCAGCGCTCAAGCTTTTGTCTGTTTGCTGGTACTGGCATCGCTCTGCTCCGGGCAGTCGGATTTGGATCCGTTCACAAAGAAGCTCGCGCCCTCTGTCGGCTCACCTGAGAACGCGGTGGAGAAAATGCTTGAGGCTGCAAGCCCTAAGCCGGGTGAAACGCTCTATGACCTGGGTTGCGGAGACGGGCGGATTCTACTGCGCGCGGTAAAGAAGTACAAAGTGAAAGCGGTGGGGATTGAGATCTCGGGTGCGCTCGCCGAGAAAGCAGCCCAGCAAGCTCGCAAACAGGGATTGCAGGATCAGGTAAAGATTATCCACGGTAGCTTCATGAAAACGGACCTGAGCGCCGCGAACGTTGTTACTCTGTACTTGGCGCCGACTGCCAATGAGACTCTCCGTCCGAATCTCGAACGAGAACTAAAGCCAAAAACGAGAGTTGTATCCTACGATTATCCGATCGACGGTTGGACTCCTATCAATACTTGGGAAACCTCCGGACATTTGGGCGATGTCCATACTATCTATCTCTACGAGGTTCCCAATTCGATCAATTCGATCAAGAAGTAGGCTCGCATGAGCCCGCCCTTCGACCTGCTGGGCATAGGTCTGAACGCCACGGACACTCTGCTGTTGGTAAGAGAGTTTCCGGAGTACGCCGGTAAAGTCGCTTTCGAACGCGAGCTTCTCAGCCCCGGCGGCCAGGTGGCAACGGCAGTGGTTACCTGCGCGAAACTCGGACTCCGCGCTAGCTATATCGGGACCATCGGAGACGATCTGCGCGGAGACATACAGCGCGAGAGTCTGCAAAGCACAGGCGTCGATATCAGCGGTGTCATCGTTCGAAAGGGCTGCCCGAATCAGACGGCTTACATCGTTATCGACGAGCGAACGGGTGAGCGCACGGTCTTCTGGCAACGGTCTGCGTGCTTGCGTCTCGAACCATCCGATATCCGAGCAGAAGACATAAAAGCTGCCAGAATGCTTCACCTGGATGGTTATGACGTGGAAGCAGCTACTTCCGCCGCCAGGATCGCTCGCGAAAACGGAGTTCCGGTTTCTATCGATGTCGACACCGTGTACCCTGGTTTCGACTCAGTCCTGAAGAACGTGGACTATATGATCGCTGGTTCTTCCTGGCCCGCGAAATGGACCGGCAAGTCCGACCCTTTCGAAGCCCTTTCGGCGATCCATGCTGAGTATGAACATCGTGTAACGGCAATGACGCTCGGCAGCCGTGGCTCGCTTGCTCTGTTCGAAGGCGATTGGTATTACTCGGCTGCCTTCGAAGTACCGTGTGTCGACACAACCGGTGCCGGCGATGTTTTTCATGGCGCATTCTGTTGCGCCATGCTTGAAGGAATGCCGATGAGTGCTGCTCTCGATTTTTCAAACGCCGCGGCCGCGTTGAATTGCACTGCCATAGGCGCACGCGGTCATGTGCCTGTGCTCAGCGAGGTCGAGGCTCTTCTAAGCGATGGGCGTAGTGGGAAAGTGCATCGCAGATCATCTGAGAGCATAACGGAGAGACTTACAGCAGCGAGCGCCTCCGCTTCGTTTGGCGCTCGATGATTCCGCTGCGCGCACTTCTTCTGCGGAATTCGACGCCGGTGATGACCCTTGCGCTGATCGCGGTCAATACTTTCTGCTTTCTATACGAGATGGCGATGCCACCATATATGCGCAACGCCTTCATCGAACACTACGCGCTAGTACCTGACCATCTTTATCTCCCCGCCTTTCTCACGTCCATGTTTCTACATGGCGGCTGGCTGCACCTGATCGGTAACATGTGGTTCTTATGGGTTTTTGGATCACATATCGAAGACGCCATGGGTTCGGGACGTTTCCTGATCTTTTATTTGATTTCCGGAATTGCGTCGGCTGCGGTGCAGTTCGCCATAAGTGTGGGCAGTCCGGTTCCGACCGTCGGAGCAAGCGGCGCCATCGCCGGTGTGATGGGCGCGTTCTTGATCCTCTACCCGAGGGTCCGTGTCGTAACCTTGATCTTCATCGTCATCTTCATCACGACGTATGATTTGCCGGCCGCTCTCATGCTGATCTATTGGTTCCTGTTGCAGTTGTTGAGCGGTTTGGGCTCCCTGGCCTCCGTTTCACAGGCCCAGAGCATTGCGTGGTTCGCGCACGTCGGCGGTTTTCTTGCGGGAATTTTGCTGGTTCGGCTCTTTGTCGGAAGTCGCAGGCGGTACCGCTACTATCCTTCCTGAGCTTCCATGCACGATCCGAACGAGCCTTTTGAGAATCTGCGCCCGCTCGACGTTCTTGCAATAGCCGCTCACCCGGACGACATAGAGCAGACTTGCGGCGGAACGCTCATCCGCATGTCCGAACGGGGCTACAGAACCGGCGCGCTCGATTTGACGGCCGGTGACATGGGTACACGCGGCACCCCGGACCTTCGCATCGAAGAATCGAAGGCCGCTGCCGAACATCTGCAGCTTTCCTGGCGGCAGAATCTTCGCTGGCCGGACGCGCGCCTTGAAAATCATGTGACATCGCGCATGACCTTAGCAGGCGTAATCCGCCGGATTCGTCCGCGATCCGTAATTCTTCCCTACTGGGCAGGTCGCCACCCTGATCATTACCGCGCGGCCGAGATCGCTTACGAGGCATGTTTTCTTGCCGGCCTTAAAAGGTTAGAAGAAGATGTTCCACCACACCGGCCATTCAAGATTCTGTATTCTGCTCTCTATGCGAACGTGACGCCGTCGTTCGTCGTCGACATCTCTCGCCAGTTCGACCGTCGCATGTCCGCTCTCTTCAGCTACGTTTCACAATACGGCGATATAGACGCGGGTTCCGAACTATTTCCGTCGCACGAAGAGGTTCAAGAGCGTCTGGCCGCAATCGCGCGTTTTTATGGCAATCTGATCGGCGTCAAATACGGAGAACCATTCGTCATCAAGGAAGCCATTGAGATCGATGACATCGTCAACATGCCGGTTCGCAGCATTTGAGGGATGCAAAAGCGTCGCCATGCCCACGCCAGTCACTCGTACCGGAGCGCCACCGTAGGATCTACACGAGAAGCGCGCCAAGCCGGCAGCAAGGTCGCGAGAACGGAGGCAAATACGATCCCAATCGCTGCCACGCCCATGCTGACAGACGCAAATGACGACAGGCCAAACAACAGCTTGCGGATTAGCGAGGTCGCACCCAGCGAGCTGATCGTTCCAATTGTCAAACCTATCAAGACGAGCAGAAACGTCTCGCGCAAGACCATGTTGAGAACAACTTTACGCTGCGCTCCAAGTGCCATGCGAATGCCGATCTCCGTTGTTCGCTGGACAGTCATATACGACAGAACTCCGTACAAGCCGATGGCAGCAAGAATAAGCGCCAGTGCGCCAAAGAAGCTTGACAGTTTGGCAATCAATTTCTCCTGATCAAGAGTGTCATCGATCAAGGCGTCCGCCGTTTTCAGACTGAATATGGGTAGCTTGGGATCTACGTTCTTGATGGCCCGCCTCATAGATTCTGTAAAAGCCGAAGAGCGACCCTGCGTTCGGATCTCGAGATTCATAGCATCGATGGGATCGGTCTTCTTGGCCTGGAAAAAAGACAGGTAAAAGCGCCTTCGAGGTGCTTCCCGAAGATGATTCTCTTTGGCGTCCCGTACCACTCCTACGATCGTATAGGCGATTCCCTTACGGCTCGGATCGTCAAAGATGTGTTTCCCGAGCGGATTCTGATGGGGAAAGTAGAAGCGCTCCATGCTTTCGTTGATCACCGCCACGCTCGCGGCATTCTCGACATCCTGAGCGGTGATTCCGCGCCCTGCTAGGACTGGCGTGCCGACAATTTGGAAATAATCCGGACCGACGCGATCCGAGGAATTTGAACCACCCGCGTCACCGCGCGGCGTATAGCCTTCGATCGAATCATCGGTGCTGGAATCAGTACCGCTGAAGAGACCGTTTTCTGAAATCGTTACTTGCCGAACACCCGGGGTCTGCTGCAGCTTTTCGAGTAACCGCCGCGCCAGTCGCATTACATCATCGCCGCGATAGCCGGCCATCTTGAAATCGACTTCCGCCAGCAACAATCCATCTCGCGAGTAACCTACATCAGCATTCTCCAGGTTGTATAGGGTCCGCAGGAACAGCCCCGCCCCTACCAGCAGGACCATTGCGAAAGCGACCTGCACGACAATCAGAAGCTTTCCCAAAAGCTGTGACGATCCTCGCGATTGTCCTACGGCGCTCTCTCGTAGGTTGGCGACAAGGTCTTCCCGCGTAGTTTGCCAGGCCGGAACGAGACCGAATAACAAGCCCGCAAGAATCGCGACGACTGCGGTGAAAACCAGGACCCGGCCGTCGAGGTGTGCGTCCAGGAATAAATTGCCATGATTCGCCACGAGCCTCAGCAAAAGACCACTCGCCCAGACCGCAAAGGCCAACGCAAGAACACCGCCCGCAAGCGACATCACTAAACTTTCCGTCAACAGCTGCCGCAAAAGCCGGCTCCGCGCCGCTCCGATAGCAAGCCGCAGATTCATTTCACGCCTGCGGCCAGCAGCGCGCGCGAGCTGCAAATTAGCAACGTTGGCGCAACAGATCAAGAGAACCAATCCAACAACGCCCATCAGCGTGAGCAATGGCTCCGAGAAGTCGTGGCGCATCCGGGAGAAGCCTTTGGCGCCCGACATCACAGGAATTTTCTGCTTCATCAGCCCACGATATTCATCACGAGGAGCATGAGAGATATAGAGTTCCCGAAAGATTTGCTTGCCGAGAAGGTTCGTGGCGGCCTCCGCTTGTGCAAGAGAAATACCAGGTTTCGAGCGGCCCATGAGCAGAAGCCAATGGGCGTCGGGATTCGTTAAGAAATCGTATCCGGGATTGGCTTGTGCTTGCATGGTTAGGGGGAACCAGATATCGATAGGAGATCCAACAATGTCGCCGAGAAATTGGCGCGGCATCACACCAGTGATCGTGAAGCGCGAGCCGTTCACCAGGATGTTGCGGCCAACCACACGCGGATCACGTGAGAACTGGCGTTCCCAATATCCGTAACCGATAACAGCAACGGGCGCAGAGCCAGGGACACTCGTCTCTTTTTCAGTGAACGTACGGCCGAGCAGTGGAGAGACGCCTAGCAGCGAGAAGTAGTTCCCTGTGACAAAACGTCCGCGCGGCCTATCACCCTGTTTCGTCATCGACTGAGTGCCGGGTGCAGCGATATCCAGATATTCTGATCTGCCGGTGGCGTAGAGGTCGCTAAAGGCCTGATTGCGTTCGCGGAATCGTTGAAAAAAAGGATAGGAAAAAAGATCGCTTCTTCCGCCGGTTCCCTGTGACAGGCTGCTGATCAGAGTCGGATCTCCGATCATGACAAGCTGCTGCGGATCTCGAACCGGTAGCGACTTGACCATGACCGCATTGATCAAGCTGAAAATCGCGGTGTTCGCACCGATCCCGAGCGCCAATGAAAGAATGGCAACAACGGCATAGCCCGGACTCCTTCGCAATATGCGAAGACCATAACGTACGTCTTGGAGTAGCCTTTCTAAAGACGTCCAGCTCCACATGTCCCTGTTACCTTCCTTGATCAATCCACATTGCCGAACTCGCCTCGCGCGGAATGGTGTGCATTACCGACATCTTCTCGCGCTTGGTCCGATCCGTCGTCGCCATGTTGAGATGGCTTTCGATTTCATCTTCCAGGCCCTGATCGCGTTTGCTTCTGAAGAACCCGCGCCACATCTATTTACTCGCAGCGCAATGCTCTGATTGGATCGACGCGCGCCGCACGTAGCGCCGGTAGAAGACTGGCGAGCAGTGTGGCTATCAGCAGAGCGGCTGCGGCTGTCGCAAAAGAGATCGGGTCGAGAGACCGAATGCCGAAAAGAAGGCTGGACATAGCCCCTGCCAACGCGACTCCGCCGATCACTCCCAAAGCTATGCCGGCAAGCGTCAGTTTGAGACCGTCTGCGATGACGCTCCGAATCAGGAGCATCGGCTCCGCACCGAGTGCTACTCTCAGACCGAGCTCGCGCGTCCGTTGAGCTAGAGCATAAGACAGTACGCCATACAAACCAACAGCCGCCAGCGCCAGCGCTAACACGGCAAATGCCGAAAGCAGCGACATCGTAAACGCCCGTTCGGCGACAGATCTCAACACAATCGATCTCATATCTGCTCCGGCAAAAACCGGAAGCGCCGAATCAACGGACCAGATGATCCTGCGTACGGTGTCGGTCACGCGGCGAACATCCTCACTGGTTCGTAATACGAACACCGCACTGCTCGAAGCTCCGCTTTCAATCTGGTAAACGGAGTTGTAGATCATGGGCCTCGGGCTGACATCGAGAGCTTCGATCTGCACATCACCGACGACACCGACAATGATGAGCCGCCGGCCGCCCCAGAAAATTACTTTCCCGAGAGGAGATACAGAAGGCCAGAAACGCCGCGCCATCGTCTGATTGATAACAGCAGCCAGAGGAGCCTGCAGCGTATCCTGCTTGCCAAAAGATCGGCCCTGGAGCAAAGGGATCCGCATTGTCCCAAAGTAAGTACTGTCTACCAGTGCGTTATCGGCCCAATGAAATTCGTTAGGAGGGCCGCCTTCCACGACAAATCCGATGCCGCGACTGTCAGCTAGCGGCAAATGGGTTGTTAAGGCAGCCGATTCAATTGCGCCGTGGGCTCGCAGGCGCTCCATGATGGTCCGTTCGGCATTGCGCCGTCGTTCGGGGTTCCCATAGCGCTGCCGGTTGAAGGAGGTGCGCACGACCACAACGCCGTGCGGATCGAAGCCCGGCGGCACCTCGAGGATGGACCGGAAGCTACGGACCAATAATCCTGCACCGATGAGGAGTATCACGGCCAATGCAGCCTCAGCTATCACTAACAAGGCCTTAAGGCTCCTGGCGCCGCGGCTATCCGATGTGCTGCGTCCCGTTCGCTTCAAAGCTCCATGGAGGGCTGCCGAACGCCACTCCGCGGCTGGAGCTAAACCGCAAAGAACGCCGGTCCCAAGCGAAAGCAGGAAGGCAAACGTGAGCACGTGCCAATCGATTTGTACACTCTGCAGCTCGACAATTTGCGGTGGACCGAATTTGACTGCCAGCCGTATAGCCGCCTCGGCCAGCCCGCAGCCGAGCAACGCGCCGCCCAGGCTGAGCACCAGGCTTTCTGTCAGAAGTTGCTGTGCCAATCGACCTCCACTCGCGCCAAGAGCATTGCGCACGGCGACCTCCGCATGGCGTGCGCCCGCCCGGGCGAGCAGCAGATTGGCGACATTGGCGCAGGCGATCAGCAGCACAAGCCCAACCGCCCCGGCCAGCATCATCAGGGCCGGTTTCCGGCGAGCAATTGCCTGCGCGCCCAACCTATCAACCACTACGCTATTTTTCAGATTGCCGTTATAAACATCCGGATGTTCACTTTCAAACTCGCGGACGATGCGGCTCATGTCCTGGCGCGCCTGCGGTACCGAGACTCCGTTCCTCAACAACGCGATTACACCTACGTCGTAGCTGTCGGCCCGGTTCTTCAGCTCGTCGGGCGAAAACTGCATCGGTACCCACATGACAGGGGGCGATTCGAGACTGGTACGCTCGGCCGGGAAATCAAATCCGCGAGGCATCACGCCGACGATGGTGTATTCGCGTTCGTCCAGCCGGATCTCGCGCCCAAGCGCGTCGGGCGCACCGCCGAACCGAGCCTTCCAAAAGGCATAGCTCAGCACAGCTACTCTCCGTACTCCGTACACATCCTCGGCTTTCGAGAACGCACGACCGAGCGAAGGCCAAACACCCAGGGTGGGAAATAGGTCGGCAGTGGCGCGAATGGCTGTAATTCGTTCGGGCTCATGACCGCCCGTGAGGTCGTAATCGCCTTCTTCATAGCCGGCCATATAACGACAAGTTCGGTTCCGGTTCTTGTAATCCAGATACTCAGCCGTGGATGCCCCAAGCAACTCTTCACCCAGCCCAGGCTCGCTCTGGTGGAGAACAATCAGCCTCGAAGCATTTGGATACTGAGCACTCGCTATCAGACCGGTATTGACGAGGCTGAAAACGGCTGTTGTGGCGCCGATGCCGAGCGCCGTGGTGATCATCGTGATCGCGGCGAAGCCAGGATTGTGGCGGATCGCGCGTAGGGCATAGCGAATGTCCTGGGCAAGTCGATCGAACGACGGCCAGCCCCATACGGCGCGCGTAACTTCCCGAACCAGTCCCACGCTACCGAACTCCCGAATTCGTGAAAGCCGGAAAACTAAGTGCTGTCATACGGCACGACAGCGCTGTATGTTCTGTATCGGCCTGATTTTTTATCGAATTTTGGTTCTCCTCGTCCACGCAAAACACCATACTCTCTATTGCGACAATTCACCTAAAGATGGACCGGTTACCCACAATCCCTGATTTTCACTAGCGCATACTGCTGGGCTTACGGGAGGAAGTTCACAGTCCTGACGATATTATTGTTGCGGTCCGCCACATACACCGTGCCATTCACATCCACAGCGATGCCGTCAGGATGATTAAAGAGTACCGAAAGTCGCAACCTGCCACGAATCCATATCCGCGAGTGGGAACGCTGGTGTAGCCAACGACAAAATGAGCACCCACATTTGCAAATGAGAAAGACGAGCGCCAACGGTCATAAGCAGGCATCAGAATATCACCAGGCCACGTCGATCAGCGAGAGCCCCTGCAAGGGCAAAGAAAAGCTCACAACGGCTGATCCCTTCGAACTGTCGAGCCAGCGCGGCGACTCCAGCTCCTGTAGTTCTCCCGCCTTTTCGAGTTCGCCGTACTGGTCCGCCGACGGATTCTGAGGCGAGCCCATCTGCTTCCATCGGAGATAGGAATTACTGTGAGCAGCATCCACTCGATAATGCCGTAACAGAACACGCCTCTCATTCAAGGGAAACCCAGAGATCTCCAGACGAATGGGAGCGACGGACCCGTTCACGTCATCATCCTCGTAGTTCCAGACCAGAATTGTGATGCGGTGATTGGAGCTTACGGCCAGGGCATCTACATCCGGCTTCTCGCGTACACCGGCACTGAGAATCGCACTCCCAGGAATGGCGCCGCCGCTCTCGACCCTCACCCAGTCCCCGCGCATTAGGCCCATCATCCGGAAGAAGTTGAGGACCGGTTTATCGATGCCGTTACTGGCAAGACTGCGGAACCCCTCGAAATACGGTTGATTCTCGAATTCAAATGCCCAGGTGAGAATGCCCTGCAGATTTATTCGACTGTCGGCGGCAAGTTCCAGGATCGACTTCAACGCTGCAGCTTCGTAACTTGCGTAAAGCGCGCCGTTCCGATACGCATTCTGCGGATAATCACGCGCCGAACAGGCCGCACAACCTTCCGGGTCAGCCTCGCTGATCACGATTGGTAACCTTTCGAACTGCGGAAACGAATGCACGATGGCGAATCCCTGCGAAACGTCGTTCAACTCTTGAGAGATACCCATCCGAACGTGTCCCTGGACGACCTCTGGATGCCCCTTAGCGTGAAAGCTGATGAAATCGAGCGGCGCTCCCTGGCTCCCGGTCACAGCGTTTCTGCCGTCCGCACAATGCGAGAGAAACTGCCTTAGAAAATTTGCTGCTCTCGTAGCTCCCGGTCCGGTCGAAGCCGGTCCTCCAACGGACGCACCGGGCAACGCTCGTTTCACGGCCGCGGAAGTGTAGTCGTACAGTCGATCGTATTCCTCAGGCGTGCCGTGCCAATAGGGAATATCAGGCTCATTCCATACCTCCCACCGCCAGGTTCCGACTTCTTCTTTGCCGTATCTCGCGACACAGTGAGTCACCCATTGATAAACCAGCTCGGCCCATTTTTGATAACTCTTCGGAGGATACGTCCAGCCGATGTTATAATCTTCGGACCTTCCGTGAGGTTTCCACGTGGGTTGGTACGGGTCCGGATGTGTCGAAAGGGCTCGTGGCATGAAACCAATCTCGACAAATGGAGTGGCGCCCGCCTCGACATATGTTCCGAGAATCCGATCGACAATGGTCCAGTCGTAGACTGGCTTGCCCGATGCGTCTTCGGTGTAGGCGTTTGTGGATCCCCATTTGAGCGAAGCCGTTCCGTCGCCGCTCGCCAAGAGGAAATGCGTGCGGAAATGCACTGGTTCCCGGCTCAGCGAGGCAAGTTCTCGAATCAGCTTGCGTCCGTTATTCGCGTAAGTGTAATTCGGTTCGTCATAACCGAAGTAATTCCAGACCGGTTTGTAGGGGGCCAGCTTCTCTGCCCTGTTCACGTGAATGGTGACAGTTTGCTGCGCTCCGGCCAGAAGCGGAAATAGCCAGAGTGCTGCCGAGAATGATACTCGCATGCCGCGCGACCCCCTACCGCTCACTCGGAACCAGGAACGAAGTGACTGGTGTCCCCTGCTTTGTAACTACGCAGGTTCTATAGTTTCTCGACAGCCTTTTGACTGAGTTCACCATTGAGAGTCACCAAACTTGCGCTCCAGTGATGCAGATTCTATGACATTCTAATTGTTTGTGAAAAGGCGTATCACCACTGCCCTTGTCCTTGTGGGGAGCCTCATCGCCTGTAGGCGTGTCCACACATCGGGTCCTTATACAGTGCAGCTGCAGGAAGGCCGCACCACGCTTATCGACGCCCGCCGCGCGGACGGTTCCACCGTTCGTGTCATGAGGTTGTCCGATGGCAATGTGCGGAGAACAATCCATTTCGCCAACGGCACGTATATCGATACGCACAGCGGCGTGAATCTCAAGACCACTCGCATCCACGACCCGCGTGATCCTCGCGTCATCGCCCAGCAGAAAATCAGACGCGATCCGGCGAGCAATTGCCTGAAGAACTATCTGGGAAGATCAGCCTCCACCGCGCCTGTCACAGTCGGAGGTATGGAGAAAGTGACTGGCTACCGGGCAATGAAGGTGACGACCCACGTCGGCTATGTCGTGACGGCTTGGCATGCTCCTGACCTTGGCTGCGAAATCATCAAGCAGCATGTTGATTTCGGCCACGGACAAACGAGCGATCAGGTGGCGACACTCCTGAAGCAGGGAGAGCCGGATAGTTCCCTGTTCGCCATCAGCCCCGATTACAAGGAAGCCAGCCCGCTAGAAGTGGCTCTCGCAGTAGCACGCTTTTCCCGTCACGACCCCTCCTACCAACTTGATCCCAAGACCATCGCGCAATTATCGCGGGCCGAGCAAACCTACCAGCAGTTCAGACCCCGATAGGGCGGCTCTCGAAGCTTTACTGTGAGGGATGCCTGCGCCGTTTCAGGTTCCGTCCCCACGCGATAGTGGGAACGTTGTGATCGTAACTCGTGTCTAATTTCTTCATGGTCCGCACCGTCATGGCGTTCCTATTCGCGGGCTTGTTAGGAGCCACGTGCATGGCACCAACGCCTCGGGCGCCGGACGTTAAGGCGCAACGGATAGCGATGAAAAAACTCGGGTTTCTGGTTGGCGACTGGTCCGGCGAGGCACCGGTTCTCCGCGGACCGGGTCAATTTGCAGAGCTGACGCAGACTGAATCAGCGCAGTTCAAACTCGAGGGGCTCGTGCTGGTGATTGAAGGCGTTGGTCGAACCAAAGCTGACGGCAAGCTGTCTCTTCAGGCCCTCGGATTGATTTCCTTCGACGATGAAACAGGAACTATCGGATGCGAGCCTTCAAGGACGGGCGGTGGCTTGAAACTGAGGTCAAACTCGCCGATGGTGGGAACTCGATCTCTTGGGGTTTTGCACTCGGAGAATTTAAGACAACCACTCTGTTGCGCATCAATGAAAACGGCGAATGGACCGAACATGGCGAACTAGTAATCGGTGACCGTCCCCGCAGAAAATGATGGAGTTAAGGGTTCGCCGCAGTTCCCGCTGATGGCAGCGCAGCACCCGTGACTTGCTCAATACTCTTGCGCTCATTGCGGAGAAGAAGGCGGGTTTGCTCCGTCGGTGATACATGCGCCGACACCACGGCCGCGCACGGCAGGCTCATGCTTACCGTTCTGGCAGGGCTCGCGGAGTTTGAGCGCGAACTGATACGCGCGCACTGGATAAGGACGCGCAGGGCAAAGGCAAGAGGCGTGAAGCTCGGTCGGAGATTCAAGCTCACTCCGCAACAGCAGCTGCCCCATAAACATTCAGTACGCGGTCTGGATAGGTAGACGGTCGCGTTTAGGCTGATTCCTGGTCAGTTCTCTTGGCTTCGTTTGAGTGTTGCGAACGGCGCTCTTCTTCTTCCTGGCGAAGGCAAGAAGGGCTAACAATGGTCACGAGGACGGATGCGCCCTTTTGCGATATGTTTATAGACCGCGAGGAACCTCATGAAGAATCGCTTTTCCGTGATGATGATTTTGGCGGTGGCCGTCGCGATAGCGCTGTTTGCAAGGCCCGCCTTCGCCGACACCATCTTCAACGATGGAACGTTCAACCTTTCGAACTACACGATCAACTCGTACCCAACGAACGGCGACACCGTCAATGTCACGCAAACGCTCACCGGCGGCAATCCCGGCGCGGCATTGGAAATCATGATCAGCGCTCCGGCGACCGGCAGTTCGACTACCTATGCGTTTACCTACGCCCTTAATAATACGTTTGTCTACTACCCTTCGGTACAAGGTGCCATCACGTCGATTTCATTCTCGAATGACAGAAATGTTGCCAGCATCACAGGTGCTTCCCTGGGTTCGGAAGCCGCTACATCAATGATTCTCCAGGGCGGAAATTATTATCAATATGAGATTCCGCTGCCGCCAGTCGCGGGCACGTGGGAAACCGCCAGTAAGACGGGCTTGGTGGCCAGCGACTATGAGCTCGTCACAAATCTGTCGACGGATGCCGTCAACGCGGCGAGACATCCCAACTTCGCGGCAGGGCCGCTGACGTTCGGCGAGAAAACTGGATACACCGATCCTCCTGGACTCCCAGCGACCACCGCTGAAAACTTGGTCGACAACCTGAGATACGACATCATTTCCGCACCAACCGCACCAACAAGCGTTCCAGAGCCGGGCGCGCTCAACCTGCTCGGCCTGACCATCGTCGGTGCTGCTGTAGCGCGGCAGAAGCGGAAGAGCTGATCGAAGCGACCTGTCGACGAAACGCGAATATCTGGAAAACCTCTGGATCGTCACGTGTCACAAAAGGACCGAGTAATGTCCTTGTCACACTCTCATACAAGAGAACACGGAAATGTTTTAGAAGGCGTTCTGTACCCGGCCAGTGACTTCGATTAACCAAGCGATCAAACCCGCGCCGCATTCCAATTCGCTCCTAGAACGACACTATAGCCAGTCTTCCGACTACGGGCATAATCCCCTTCGACCGACCGCACGGCTTCCACACCGCTGCCACAGCTCGCGGATGTCTCGAAAGCCCGTTCTTAATTGACCGGCACCAACTCGAATTTGTGCGCTTTGGGTTTAGCTACCTCGCGCCGCTTCTGCAGGATCGCCTCTTCCAAAGCATCAGCCGATTGCATGGCAGGCTGCGCGGCGGCTAAATCGTATGGCGCAAGTGGAACCTGCACCGTGCGCCATCGGTCGTTATGCACGTCGCAGTGGGAAACGGTGAGTTTGTACACTTCGTCGGCTTGTTTTGTCATCGGCGTATCGAAGAGCGCCAGATTAACGCCGCGCGCCAGTTCATCGTTATTGAACGTAGCCGCTTTCTCCGCCGTCGATATTGAGCGTGTAAACGCCGTTTCGAAGCCCCGTCACTTTGAGCAGCTCGTTATTCAGGGCTTCCGCGACATCCGAACTCCGGAGCACCAGTGGCAGCGGACCGACTCCCCAGTCTTGTTGCCACTCTGCGAAAGGTAAAGGCAGCGCGTCTTCGGTTTCGGTCCAGCTCAGCCCGTTCCCTTTCGAAAGATCAGTCACGGTGGCATCTTCCGCGGACTCCATTTTGGGGCTCGCACCCGCGCTGATCGTTACAGAGGACACGAGCGGCCGGGCATTCCAGGACTTAAGCAGCGCTTCAGCCATGATCAGATGTCCCGAAAAGCCAGGGTGCACACGATCTTTGATGATTGTCTGGGCCTCCACGGGATCCAGCTCATTGGCTCGCCGAAGCATCGCCACAACCGGAGTATTAAGATCGGCGACACTGAGCCCAGCCGTCGCTGCGTAATTACTGATCCATTTACCAAAGCTGATGAGAACCTCGTTGTACCCGCCGGGGAAGTTGGGCGGGCGCGTTACATCGTCATAGGGCGAGGGCTGTATGGCCGTAATGCGGATATTCGGCAGCGAAGCTTTCACCGTTTCTACGATGTGCTTGTAGCCATCAAAGAACGTGCGATCGGTAGCCTCGGTCTCCGCCCGGTACAAGCCGTCGTTCATGCCAAGCATGATGGTCATGACCGTTGGTTTGTAAGGAAGCACGTCCCGCGAAAGCCGCGTATCGATCGGACCGCCTCCGCCTCCGCTGACCTTATCGCCGCCCCAACCCGAATGCACGAAGATCACATCCAGGTTCGGATACCGTGTTGCGACGTATGTCTCCGTGATTACGGTATACAGCCGCTGATCGGTAATACTGTCGCCGTAGAATACTACATGATCGCCGCTTTTCAGCGAAAAAGAATCCGCCGCCCAGAGCGAGGAAAGCGAAAAAAGAAGGCCGACGGCAGTGAAGATTTTCGGTTTCATCGAGCGCCCATCATCTTACCCCTTTTCTTTTTATAGGCGGTAAAAACTCCCCGACCTTGACGAATTCCCTAATATCCGGCGTGATTTTTACCCTTTTGTACCGTTTGTTATGCTGCTTACTAGCGAGCTGCATGCTCAAAATACTCAGCACACTGCTACTGGCTGGCGTCGTCCAAGCCGCGCAGCCTGGTCCTCCAGACTTCTCTAAAGACATCGCTCCACTGCTCGAAAAATCCTGCGGGCAATGCCACATCAGTTCGTCGATGGGCAAGCTCCGCCTGGATTCGGCTGCCGCTGTGCTTCGCGGCGGTGCTTCGGGACCGGCTATCGTTCCGGGTCACAGCGACGACAGTCTGCTGATCAAGCGACTGCTAGGCAAATCCGGCGGACCCCGGATGCCTTTAGGCGGACAACCTCTTACCGACGAGAAGATCGATCTGATTCGTAGTTGGATCGATGGCGCGCATTTCGAAACCGGCGAAACAGCCAATGCAGCGACTCAGTCCCCAATATTCGCAGAAAAGATTCGGCCGCTTCTCGCCCAACGCTGCTATTCCTGTCACGGACCCACGCTCCAGCAGAACGGATTGCGTCTCGACTCTCTTGCGTCAATCCGGAAAGGCAGTGAGTACGGCCCGATCATCGTTCCTCACAAAGCCGATGAGAGCCGGCTTATACGCAGGCTGGAGGCGCAGGAGCGGCCTCAGATGCCGTATGGCGGACCGCCACTTTCGCACGAACAGATCTCGACGATTCGCCAGTGGATCGATGCGGGAGCTCCGGGGCCCGATGACAACACGCCGGTCGCCACAGCTCCAGCCCCGAAACACTGGTCGTACATCAAGCCATCCGCGATAGCGCCGCCTGCCGTAAGGAATACCGCCTGGGTACGTAACCCGATCGACAACTTCATTCTGGCGAAGTTGGAAAACGAAGGACTGAAGCCCGCGCCCGAGGCAAACAAATCCGCATTGCTGCGCCGTGTCTATCTGGATATCACGGGTTTGCCTCCGACACCTCAGGAGTTGCGCGACTTTCTCGCCGACACCCGCCCTGACGCTTATGAGCGAGTGGTGGATCGCCTTTTTGCTTCTCCTCACTATGGCGAGCACTGGGCCAGTCAGTGGCTGGATCTCGCGCGCTATGCGGACTCGAACGGGTACGAAAAGGACTCGCAGCGAACGGCCTGGGAGTATCGCGATTGGGTCATCCGCGCTTTAAATGCCGATCTGTCTTTCCGCGATTTCACCATCGATCAAATCGCTGGCGACATGCTGCCGAATCCTACAACGGATCAACTGATTGCGACCGGCTTTAACCGCAATTCCATGCTGAACCAGGAAGGCGGCATCGACGTTAATGAGTACTACTACTACAGCGAGGTAGATCGCGTAAACACGACGGCTTCCGTTTGGCTCGGCTCCACACTCGGCTGTGCGCAATGTCACAACCACAAGTTCGATCCTTTCCCGCAGAAGGATTATTACCGGTTTTTGGCATTCTTTTCGAACGATCAACACCATGTGGCTAATGCTAGCGGCGAAAGCTGGATGCAGGAATCGGAGTTGGAGCTGCCGAACGAAGCGCAGGCGGTGAAGAGCAAAGAGCTCCGCGCGCAAATCGATAAGCTGCAGCACCAACTCGATACCCAGACGGCGGCCCTCGATGAAGGCCAGGCGCGCTGGGAACAACAACTTGCCGGGGCCGGGAAGAAATGGGTCACACTTCGGCCCACCGAGTATCGTTCGGAAGGCGGCGCAAAGTTGCAGCTACTTCCTGACGGTTCGATATTGGCTGGAGGCGCGAATCCCGAGGCCGATACTTACACGATTACAACGCAGCTTCCTGTCGCCGGAGTGACCGGCATACGTTTGGAAGTCCTGCCGGACGCGAGTCTCCCACATAACGGTCCGGGTCGCGATGCGGCCGGGAATTTCTTCCTTAGTGACTTTGACGTGCAGCCGGGCTCCGGTTCCAAATTGCAATGGAAGAAGGCCGAAGCGGATGACGCGCAAGACGGCTATGAAGTCGCAGGTGTCATCGAAAAGAAGCCTGGCCGGCTCTCCGGATGGGCCATCAACGAGGGTACGGATTCGGCCCTCCCAAGGCAGGCTGTATTTCTACCCGAGAAGCCGGTTACGGCCCAGACCCTTGTCATCACCTTGAAGCACCAGATGAGGCACTCGTCTCGCAACATCGGTCACTTCCGGATTTCGGTCACCCAAGATGCTGATCCCGAATTCGTAATTGCCATCCCGGCATCTATTCGTCCACTCTTAAGGATTCCGGCCGAAAAGCGGACCGACAAGCAGAAGGAGCAGGTATCTGCGGCTTACCGTGCCGTCGCTCCGGAGCTCGATGATACGCGCAAACAGAGGGCCGGCCTCAAGCAGGATTTCAAGGCGCTGGACATCAACACCGCCATGGTGATGCGCGAGCAATCTGCGGGCGTGAGGCCCTCTGCATACATCCGAGAACGTGGAACCTACACGAGCCCCGGCGAGCTGGTATACGCGGACGTGCCGAGCGCTCTGAATCCTTTACCCAAGGGAGTCACTCCTGATCGCCTGGCTTTGGCACGATGGCTGGTGAGCGACGACAATCCGCTCACCGCCCGAGTCACCGTCAATCACTTCTGGGAAGCGATTTTCGGACACGGCATCGTAGAAACGAGCGAGGACTTCGGATCCCAGGGTGATCCGCCCTCTCACCCGGAGCTCCTGGACTGGCTTGCGGTCCAGTTCATGCGCGACGGGTGGAGTATGAAGAAGATTCAGCGCCTGATGGTTACCTCGGCGACTTACCGTCAAGACTCGCAGGTAACTCCAGAGCTACTGGCAAAGGATCCATACAACAAGTTGTACGCCCACGGACCGCGATTCCGCGTCGATGCTGAGACGGTCCACGATATAGCTCTCGATGAGAGTGGGCTGCTAAGCAATAAAATGTTCGGGCCCCCGGTATACCCCTACCAGCCGGAAGGCGTCTGGGATATTCCGTACGCTTCCGAGAAGTGGATAGAGAGTAGTGGCGAAGATCGGCACCGCCGCGCGGTTTACACTTTCATTCGACGGAGCGCTCCCTATCCCAGCTTGGTTACCTATGATGCGCCGAGCCGGGAGTTTTGTACCATTCGTCGCGTGCGTACGAATACGCCTCTCCAGGCGCTGACCAGCTTGAACGATCCTTACTTCTTTGACGCAGCGCGTGCGATGGCGCATCGGCTGATGACCGAAGGCGGACACTCTGTGGATGATCGGATCAAATATGGATTTATTCTCACAGCTTCACGCCAGCCCTCAGACGCTGAACTGGAGAAAGTCGCGGGTTTCTTCCGCGGCGAAGAGGCGAAGTACCGGAGCAATCCGGATACCGCTTACACGACCTTAAAGACGAAGACTGGTTCTCAAGAAGACGCCATTGAGACGGCAGCTTGGACCATGGTCTCCAACGTTCTGTTGAATACAGACGAGGCAATCACAAAGGAATAACACTCGAATGTTTCACCGCGATGGCTCCATTGAGAAGGACATTCTCCTTTCGGCAACTCGCCGCCACTTCTTCCGGCAGACAGGATTCGGAATAGGCGCCGCGGCTTTAACGGGCCTCTTGAACGAGAGTATTTTTGCGTCGGGCACGGAATCTAATGCCGCAGCGCCGAAAGCGCCCATGTTCCCGGCTAAAGCCAAGAGCATCATTTTTCTCTTCATGGCAGGCGCTCCGTCGCAGGTGGATTTGCTTGATCCCAAGCCAACCTTGCAAAAATACGATGGCCAGAATGTACCGGCGGAATTGACGAAGGGCGAACGTTTTGCGTTCATCAAAGGCACGCCTAAACTGCTGGGCTCCCCTTTCAAGTTCAACCGTTGCGGCGAATCGGGAGCGCAGATTTCCGAGCTCCTGCCGCATTTGCAGACCGTTTCGGATCAAATCACGATCATTCGGTCGATGCACACGACGCAGTTCAACCATGCGCCCGCACAAATCTATATGAATACCGGCTTCCAGATCATCGGAAGGCCGAGCATGGGCTCTTGGATGACCTATGGATTGGGCAGCGAATGTAAAGATCTTCCCGGCTTTGTCGTGCTGACTTCCGGCGAGAATCAACCGGATGGCGGCAAAGCATGTTGGGGAAGCGGTTTCTTGCCGACCGTCTATCAGGGGGTGGAGTTCCGCTCGCAAGGCGATCCCGTTTTATTCCTCACCAATCCGGACGGTGTCTCCTCCCAGAGCCGGCGCGACTCCCTGGACGTCTTGAAACAGCTGAACCAGATGCATCTCGCGAATAATGGCGATCCGGAAATAGCAACGCGAATCGCGTCATACGAGATGGCGTACAAGATGCAATCGAGCGTTCCCGACCTGGCGGATATCTCGAAGGAGCCACCAGAGATTCACGAGCTTTACGGCACTCAACCTGGCAAAAAGTCTTTTGCAAATAACTGCCTGCTGGCCCGCAGATTGGTACAACGCGGGGTGCGTTTCGTACAGCTATACCATCGTGGTTGGGATAATCACGGTACCTCCAGTCATGACGACATAGTGAATCGCCTTCCTTCGCTCTGCGAAGAAACGGACCAGCCCGCGGCAGCTTTGATTAAAGACCTGAAACAGCAAGGGCTTCTCGACAGCACGATCGTTGTCTGGGGCGGCGAGTTCGGGCGCACACCTATGAACGAGGCGCGCAACAATTCCAAATTCCTGGGCCGCGATCATCATCCTCGAGCGTTCAGCATGTGGATAGCGGGCGGCGGTTTCAAACCCGGCATGACTTATGGCGTAACCGATGAACTCGGCTACAACATCACGCAGGATGCGGTAGACGTCCATGATCTGCACGCGACCATTCTGCATCAGATGGGCATCGAACACACGAAGTTGACGTACCGCTTTGAGGGACGTGACTTCCGGCTGACAGACGTAGCGGGAAATGTCATCGACAAGCTACTCGTCTGAATGGCGCGACGCACTAACGTCTACGGAATCACCGTGAACGCATAGAGCGAATCGCCGGCACCCACAACTAAGTACTGCTGGCGATCGAGAAGATAAGTCTCAGGGCCGTTGCTCACGTCATCCGTGAGGCCCGCATGCCAGAGAATGTTCCCATTCGCCGGATCGAAGGCGACCAAATGACCGGAACCGTCACCCGTAAAGAGAAGCTTCCCCGCAGTCGTCAGAATGCCAACGGCGCCCCCGCCAGAAGGATAGTCGTGCCGCCAGGCTATCTTGCCGGTTTGGTAATCGATGGCTTCGAGACTGCCTCCATAAGAGCCTGCGTTGCGCTCAGCCGCGCCGTAACCTTCCGGGTGCGGATCGGTATCGGTCAGATAGAACATGCTGAATGATTGATCGAGGCCCACATAGAAGAGACCGGTCTCCGGATCGAAGCTGGGTGGTGGCCAATTGGTTGCGCCCCCGGATGGAGGTGACACCAGAACCCCTTCGATGATCGCCTCTTTTTTCGGATCAAGTATGGGCTGGCCCTGCGCATTCAAGCCCTTCGACCAGTTCATGGTGCGAATCATAGGCGCTGTGAGCAGGTTCTTGCCGTTGGTCCGGTCGAGCAAGAAAAAGTATCCGTTTCGATTCGCCTGCGCCAGCATCTTACGCGGCTTCCCCTCGAAGGTTCCATCGATAAGAACGGGCGTCTGAACCGAATCCCAATCATGCGTGTCGTGCGGTGAGGGCTGATAATACCAGGCCAGTTTTCCTGTGTCGATATTGAGGGCAACAATCGAGCATGTGTAGAGGTTATCGCCGCGGCGGCTGCGGCCGGTAAGCACGGGATTCGGATTGCCCGTGCCGAGATAGTAGAGGCGCAGTTCGGGATCGTACGTACCGGGAATCCAGGTCATGCCACCGCCATGGCGCATCGAGTATTCGTCGGGCCAGGATTCCGATCCAGGATCGCCTTTCTTGAGCGGTTCGCTCCACCACTTCCACTGAATGTCGCCCGTCTCTGGATCGTGAGCTTCGAGAAAGCCGGGTACATCGAGCGAATCTCCGCCGGTGCCGACGAGGACATGATTGCCGACAACGATGGGCGCCGGAGTTGAGAAATACTCCTGTTTCACGTCCGCAATCTCTTTGTGCCAACGCTCCTTGCCCGTCTTCGCATCGAGGGAAACGAGGTAATTATCAGGCGTTTCAAAGAACAGCCAGTTGCCGTACATCCCCATGCCGCGATTCCCGATGTGAATCCCGCCGCGAGTTTTCCAGAAATAGTGCCAGATCTCGTGTCCGGAACGCGCGTCCACCGCCCAGGCGTTATCGGGTGTGGAGAAATAGAGGATTCCGTTCACCATCAGGGGCGTAGCCTTTATGGTGGAAGCATCCGAATTGTGGGCTGAGGCTTCGGTAGGTTCGGGGCCTTCGCCTCCCACAATGGCGCCATTGCCCGGACCCACCCTCACGCGATTGATCCAGGCGAGAGTCAGGTGCTTGACGTTACTCTGATTGATTTGCGAAAGCGTACTGAAACGGCGCCCGGAGTAATCTCCGTTATAAGTCGGCCACGCATCGGTCGCTGGTTTCAAAAGCAGGCCGGGATCCAGCATCTGGCCGCATGCCAGCAGCGGGAGGACACTTAACAAAGCTCCTAACAGAAATGACTTCGATCTCACTTCAGCGTCACCAGGTAAGCAGTCAAGTTATGAATGTCAGCATCGGTGTATTTCATGAGCATGTCGGAATGCGCCTGGATACGACTGTGGAGTTCGACGCGGGGATTATCTTTGCTTACCCGCGTGAAGGAATGAAAATCGCCGGAGGAATCGCGCAGCGCGACCGTGAAATCGTCGATGGTCACGGGAACGCCGCGAACGGACTGACCTGATGGAGTTGTGACCGTAACCGTTACCACGGGCTTCCCACCAGGAGTAATGTTCTGACCCCAGCGCTCATACGGCATGATCATGCGGTCTTGCAAAGTCACGGGTTCGTACTTTGCGCCAATACCCTTCAGGTCGCCTGTGACGGAGTGACAGGAGTTGCAATGTCCCGCGCCATTGAAGTAAGCTTCACCGGCTTTGGCATCTCCCGTGACGATATTAAGCACTTTGTAGTCATCCCGGTTGGCGGCGGCCGCGATCGAGCTGTGAAGGAAAGCGGCGATATCCGCAATCTGCTCCGGCGTCATCGCAAAGTTGGGCATACCCTTATCCGGACGCCCTTTCAAAACCACCCGGGCAATGCTCTTTCCTCCCTCGTCATCGAGGACGAGAACGGAACGTAGCAAGTCGGGGCCTTTCTCCCCGCCTTTGGCGTTGGAGCCGTGACAGAATCCGCAAGTGGAGACGAAGATCTGCTGCCCGCGAGCAACCGAAGCCGGATCAAATTTGGGCGGTTCTTGCGCGAATAGAGGCAGAGAACCGAAGGAAAAGGCTAAAAAGATGCCAAGTGTCGTTTTTCTGTGCTGCACTTTTCAAGCGTCATGCAAACTGTAACACGCCGCCAGTTTCGCTCGCGCGATGCTGTTAGGCGATAGCCGCTAGCTGTCGATCGTAAGGCCGTGGCAAACAGGGACCGAGATTTTTGAGACGGGCTGTCGGACGTCCGCATGCGCAGGGGGCAGTATCGATCTCGCCAGTAAAACCTGTGTGAAGATTGGTCAATGGGGGAAGGTCGCACACCACTTCGCCCTGTATCACGTAGGCGCTTGTGCCCGGCTGCACGTGCCAGCCTTCGTGAGTTTCACACTCGGCTGCAAGTAATCTGCACCCGGGAGCAATGATCATCTCGTAGACGGGGACGCTGAAGGTCTGCCACAACTTGTCTCGCAGTTTGAGACCGATTGGATTGGAGCCGCAGTCCGTCAGAGCAAAGATCGCGCGATCCACACTGGTGAGCGTCAATTCTTGCTTGACAATGCTGTCGGCGAGCCGTTCCAGCTCAAAGCCATAGCCGATCAGAATATTGGGCCGGAACGCTTCTAGTTCGCTCCATTTTTCTCTGCGGAAAGGGCGGGCCGATTCGAATTCGGGAAATACGGAGACTTGAGCGATATTCACTTCTGGATGGCCCGCTAATGAGATGGCCAAGGGCCGGGGTCGAGCGGGACGGAACGGAATGACACCCAAAGAATACCGCTTCATATAGCTTTTAGAAAAAGAGTGTGCCGGATCAGGCAAACTCTCGCAGAATTTCCCTGGCGGGTTAGGAGATTTGTGGTGCGGCGGCCACCGCCGTACGCGACTCGAACAGCTGCTCGAGATTGCTCTTCAGGATCAGAGTGGCTTGTCTCGCATCGAGGCCGAGCTCGTAGAGCGCTTTCGCCTGTTGCTCAAACACCGCACGGTGCCAGCCTCGGGGGAAAAAGCTAGAGTCAGTGCCGAAGAGGAGGCGCTCGGGCCCTAACAAGGCAATGGCTCGCTGGAAAACCGACCGCAAATCGAGGTCCTCATAGAGCATCCAACGATTGGTGCTTGACGTGTCGAGGTAAACGTTGGGGCATAGATCGGCGAGCATTAGAGCTTCGCGAAACATGCCGGCGCCGAAATGCGGGACGATGAACCGAATTTTCGGGAAATGCAGGGCTACAGGGTGAAGGTTCAGTGGGTCGGAGAACCGCATATCGAACTGGCTGGGAAGACCGAGCTTCTTACGAACGCCGACGCTGAGAGCCCCGCAATGCACGAAAGCGGCCAATTGATGATCGGAGATCAGCTCGAACATCGGTACGAGGCGTGGGTCGGCTATGGAATAGGTGTGCATCGCCGGAAAGAAGCAAGCACAGTGTAAATGCGGGTTGCGAACGGCCGCCTTCAGCCGGTCCATGGCATCGGACTGCAACGGGTCCAGCATGAAGAACCCATAGAAACGATCGGGATGCGCGGCCACCGCCGCCGCGACGCTACTCTCGTCGCCGGGCGCGCTCGCGATTAAACAAACGCGCCCGACACCCTGCGCATCAAGTTCCACCAGCCACCGATCTGCCAAGGCCACCGAGTCAACCGGCGGTATTTCCCAGCCCAGCACGGGCCCAAGAGATGCGGCATCCCCGGCCTTTCTCTGGCGCGCGAGTCCTTCATAGAAGCTGCGCGAGAAGAAGTGGACATGCGCGTCGTTGACTAGAAGATCGCCCCATGAAGTTTCGGCCATGCTGGGACGATTTTAGCGGAAGCCCTCGGGCTAAGCCGGCATTGGATGCAACGTTTCACTGACGATGAGCCTGGGCTGAGTCACCTTCTGCACATCGGCAGCTGTAAACCCGGGAGCAATCTCGTCGAGCCGCAAGCCCTGGGGAGTGACGGAGATCACCGCCATCTCCGTGACGATCATATTGACGACTCGAACCCCGGTGATCGGAAGTGTACAGTGCGAAAGAATCTTCGGAGAACCGGCTTTTGTAGTGTGTTCCATCGCGACGATCACGCGCCGCGCACTTGCCACGAGATCCATCGCGCCGCCCATACCTTTGATGACTTTCCCCGGCACCATCCAGTTAGCGAGTGTTCCCTCTTCGTCCACTTCCATCGCACCCAAAATGCTTAGATCAATGTGGCCGCCTCGAATCATGGCAAAGGATTCGGCGCTCGAGAAGTAAGCCGATCCCGGCGATTCAGTTATGGTCTCTTTGCCTGCGTTGATCAGGTCGGCATTTTCAGTTCCGGGCTCCGGGTATGGTCCTACTCCAAGCATGCCGTTCTCCGACTGCAGGATTACCTCAATGCCCGGAGGCACATGATTGGCTACCAGCGTGGGCATGCCGATGCCGAGATTGACGTAGAACCCGTCCTGGAGCTCCCGTGCTACGCGGCGTACAATGCGCTCACGCTTATCGATCTCTGGCGATGCGGATTGTAAATTCATGGCTGACTCGAGCTTTGCCGAAGGGTCCTACGTTCGATGCGGCGCTCGTAGACCTCGCCTTTCACAATTCGCTGAACGTAAATGCCCGGAGTGACAACATGATCGGGATCGATATCACCGGGCTCGACAAGTTCTTCCACTTCGGCGATAGTGATTCTGGCCGCAGCCGCCATTATGGGATTAAAGTTTCTAGCCGTTTTGCGGTAGACCAGATTGCCCCGGCGGTCTCCGCGCCATGCCTTAACCAGCGCAAAATCGGCGGTGAGAGCGCGCTCCATTATGTAGTGGCGGCCATCGAATTCCCGCAGTTCTTTGCCTTCGGCGACGAGAGTGCCGAAACCTGCTGGAGTGTAGAAAGCCGGAATGCCGGCGCCTCCCGCCCTGATCCGCTCCGCCAGAGTTCCTTGCGGGATAAGCGTAACTTGCAGGCCACCTGAAATGACCAGGGATTCGAGGAGCCTGTTTTCTCCCACGTAACTGCCGATATGCGAGGCGATCATGCCGGCGTCCAGCAGTTTGCCCATACCGAAGCCGTCTATGCCGAGATTGTTACTGATCGTGTGGAGGCCTTTCGTCCCTTGGCGGATCAGAGCTGCGATGAGATTTTCCGGGATGCCGCAAAGTCCAAAGCCTCCAACCATCAGGGACGAGCCGTCCGGGATGCCCGCGACGGCAGCATCGGAGCTGGCGAACACTTTATTCACTAGCCGGTACTCCGCTGCATCAGTCGAGATGATAACTCAACAGCGGCGCGCTAGCCGGAGTTTCGGGAAGCAGTCAATGCCCTCGCGACTTTGGAGCTAGTCTGCCTTCCAATCGCCTGACAGATCTTACGTCCCGCAGCGGCAACTTTCCGCAAGTCGACCCCGGTCTCGATGCCCATGCCATCGAGCATGTAGACGACATCTTCGGTTGCGACATTGCCCGTCGCGCCGGGAGCGTATGGACAACCTCCCAAGCCAGAAACCGAGCTATCGATGACGGCTACACCCAATTCGAGTGAGGCAAGAATATTGGCTAGCGCCTGTCCCCAGGTGTCGTGATAGTGAACCGCTAACCGGTGAATCGGGATCTCCTGAGCAACGGCCTGCAACATGCCTCGCGCCTTGAGCGGAGTGCCCACACCGATTGTGTCGCCAAGCGAGATCTCGTGACATCCCATTTCGTACAGGGCCTGGGCCGTGCGAACAACCGCAGACACGTCGACTTCGCCGGTAAACGGACATCCTACAGCGCAAGAAACGTAACCGCGAACAGTGATTTCCGCAGCCTTCGCGGCGCTCAGAACTGCTGAAGCCCGTTCGAGACTCTGGTCGATGCTACAGTTGATGTTTTTCCTGGAAAATTCCTCAGAAGCCGATACAAACACAGCGACTTCCTTGACTTGGCTCTCGATCGCTTTCGCCAAGCCCTTCAGATTGGGTACGAGAGCTGTGTAAGTCACGCCGGGTACTCGAGGCAGACCAGCAAAAACGGCTTCCGAACTCGCCATCTGCGGTACCCAGGCGTGGGAAACGAAGCTTCCGCATTCGATGGTCTTCAAACCGGCCTCCGCGAGCGCATTAATCAGGGCGATGCGTGTCGGAACGTCGACGGCAGAGGCCTCATTTTGTAAACCGTCGCGAGGACCGACTTCAACCATCCGTACTCGGGCGGGATACTGCTGGGATTTGGTCAGTCGGACGAGTCCTCGCTAATTTGGAGCCAAGTTCTCTTATATTCTTTCCGGGCTTTCTGAGTTCTCTCTTCCAGAATGCGCGAGGGTTTTGGCGTCCCGAGACGTTGGCGGGCAATGGCCTTCACTCTCTTGGTTTTATTGAGTGCTTTTGAACGGCGCACGACGCCTAGCTCTCGATGCGATCGTCTTTAGCTTTCGTTTCTACGGCGGGATCGACTTCGGACACCGTCAACATATTGAAAGCGATCTTGGCGCGGGACGGAAGAAAGTGCCGAACCTTCTCCAACGTGCTCTGTTCGTTCTGTTCGATCTCGGTGGCGAGAACTTCAGTTACCGAATCGCCGGCCACTGAAGCGGCCGTCGCCAGCGACCTGTAAAGAGCACACCTGCCCGCTTGCATAGCCGAAGCGAGTATAAGGCTGTGGAGAAGACTCTCTTCGGGAGCGTGAACCGTTCGCCCGATCTGGGGAGCGACGGCTTGCGCTGCAGCGAAATCTTGAGCTTCGGACTCGTCCGGAGCTCCCAGTTCGGCGAGACGCGTACGAATCTGTTGGCGGTGTGACCTTGCGGACTCGGCACACTCGGCGAATAGGCTCTGGACCTCCTGGTCGTCTTGAGCAGTGGCCCCGAATCCGTGAAGCTGCTGTTCACCGGAGCGTTCGGCCGCTGCCACACTCGCCAGCAACTGTCGCGGTAACCCGCTGCGGTTCTCAGGCAACGTTCGGTTTCCTCTATCCGACACTCAAGGGAAAAGGTCGGTCAGGCAGCCATCTTTCTAGCGGCAGCCGGCCACATGCCAAGCTCGACAAATTCAGCTTCAAACCGCTGTTGTTCGCGAGGGTCCTCCGACGGGCGCAGAACACGGCAGCACTCACGAAGTGCTTCTTCGAGCGGTTTCTGAAGCCCATCTTCTCCCAAGATCAACTTTATAAGCTCTTGAGCGGCCGCCCGAGCCTGCTCGGCAGTCTTCGCAAACATGAGCGCTTCGTAGTGGTCGTTGATTATCTGGTTGCGGCGGTTCATAGCTTTCCTCACCTATTTGACGCGGAAAAACGCGTTTTGATTCGCCAGATTATACCGCAAGACATTTTGCTGGAGAGCTTCTCTTTTAAGTGGTGTACCACAGAATCGATTCCGGAAGGGCTGCCGGGACGGCAGCATAATCCTTTTCTGTTACGCGCCTATTCTTCAACATAATCAGTCGGTTAGCCGAGATGCATCAGCGCCCGCAACCCCGGAATGCGGGACACAACCCGGCGTTTCGCAGAAATTTCACAAACAATCGGATACTTACCTTCCTGGGTGTGCGTATCTTGAGTTGCAGGAACGCATCGCCCGATGACAAGCGCAAATGACTGACGCACCGTTGATGAATGACCCTTTGCTCAGCGGAGTTCCGCTCGGACACGAGGCAATGTTTTACCCGAATGGGTTCCCGACACGAATTCGTTCCAATTGTCTTTCCACCTTGGAGGCGGCCCAAAAGAGCTGGGGCAAGTACCGGCGTAGATACGATCTCCCGCCGCTCGAGATTCGGTTAGCGGTGTTGGCGAGCGACAGCCCCGGATGTTTTGAGCCGCCCGTTTTCAGATCGCAAGGTCATCTCGTAAGCATTGTTGCGGATCCTGAGAACTTCGCCTGCCTTGACCTAGATGGAGGTTTTGCTTTCGGCTGGGTGACGGAGGCCACGGCCGGCAACCAGGATTATTTTCGAGAGTGCCTGTTAGATGTGCTGATCTGTCCACTGCTCGAAACCCGCCAGGTCTCAGAGGAGGACGGTTTGAGGAAACTTAGCTCTTCGGCCGAGGCCGTAGAGGCGCCAGAGTTTGAGGATCGGCTCGCCGCCCTCGAGCGTCTGTTGTCCATCCCCGATGAGATGCGATACGCGGCGATCCATCCAGCCATCGATCTCGTTGAGCCTATCGTTGACGAGCAACTGGACTGAACCGTCGCATAAAACTTGATCTCGTTGCAGAATCCCCTTAACCAGCATCGCTACAGCGCGGGATAGAGCTACGTGAGACCCATTTGGCTGCGGCCGATTGGAGTAGGTCCTTCTCAGTTCCGCGACCTTTAAAATCGACTTCAAAATCGTCGGGGGCGAAATCGGGAGGAGTCTTCCCCGCGACGAATGCCGGAGCCTGTTTTGCCAGGTACGCCGTGTTCTTTGCGCATCCCGGGGTGGAGGCAATGTACATCACATTGCTGTAACCTGTACCGCGATGCTCGTTCTCGACCGCGTGGACCACGTCGGAGTGCCAGAAAACCGTGTCGCCGGGCTGCATGCGCGGGATGGAAGTCAAAGCCTTTAACAACAAGCTGTGCCACTCCGGCTGCACTGATAGAGCTCGACCGGGTTTCGCTCCACACAACTCGTCCTCGGGAACATCGTCCTGGAGAGCGCGTAGCAGCACGTAGACCATCGAATTGCTGATCGGTATCAACTGCAACGTCCCGTCGCCTTGGCCTTGCTGGGTGAGAGCCGTCCAACCCTGGAAGGTGCGGAACATGGAGCAGACGGCTGGGGAAGGAATCTCGCGAGCATCGGGACGCCAAGCGGCGTCGAACGGATTGTACTCGCGCCAGTGTCCGGAAAAGATGTGCCGGTAGACATTTCGAAAGTTCTCGTCGAGCCAACGCTCAACAGAACCGCCATCGACGTGGGGAGACAAACCAAGAGAAGAGGATCCAGGTGGCCGCCGGCGAATTCGGTCCGCGTAAACCGGCACCTGATCGGGATCGAAGTGAGTGCGCCCTTCGCTTTCGGCCTGCCACAGGCGGTTGAGGAAGACGCGTACGCGGGTCAGGCGCTCGGATTGCCGAGCTTCCACCTGCGGCTTAGACCAGTAGATGCCATAGATGTGCGGCTTGGCTGAAGCCAATGTGCCGAAGTACTTATCTTCGGCTGCGTGCGCGAGCTTCTCATCCAGACGGTTATCTTCAACATACCTGGCGATCTCGTCGTCCCAGGCGCGCGCTTGCGAGCCGTCGAACGTGTTTCGAACCACGCACGTTCCCCGAGACTTTACTTTCTCCACCGATTCCGGGCTTACCGTTCCGGCGGCCACTTCGGGGTATTCGAGAATCGGAACCACCGGAAATCCGGCACTCCGCTCGGCGACGATCTCATCCACTTTTCGGCGCATCTCCGCCTCGACCTCATTGAAGCTTTCCGTATAGTTGGGCAGCGCCTTTCGCAGCGCCTGCTTCACGCTCCGAATGGTTTCGGGCAAATTCTCGATTTCGAAGGGCATGGTCTACTCTCCTCGATCGAAAGCTCAGGTAGTGCGGCTTCAGCGTGACCCAAAGGACGCCCAAGAACGAGTGTAGTCGCGTCGAAGCGAGTAAACCGGGAGGGTTTGCTTTAGGGCGCGTCCTGTTCGGTTTTGATGGCGCGCGGCACGAGTTCGAGTTCACGAATTTGTTCGATTTCACCCGCCGTGGCGGAGTGAAATGTCTTAAGCTTACGGGCAGAAACGAAGACACGGCGCTCGAGAGAATGCAGGGTGGCATTGTAGGTGGTCACGGTTTTCTCAATAACGTCGCCGAGTTTAGCGAAGCTCTCGCTCATGGTGAGCAGACGTTCGTAAAGCTCGGCACCGGTTTCGGCGACGCTCTTCAACTCGTCAGCGATTTTCTGCTGATGCCATCCGTGCGCGACCGTGAGCAAGAGAGTGATGAGGGTAATGGGGCTGGCTATTACAACGCGATTGCCTGCGGCGAAGGCGAGCAACTCAGGGTCGTGCTCCAGGGCGGCGCTGAACAGAGCTTCAAGCGGTAGGAACGCTACGACGAATTCCGGCGAACAAGGCAGCTGCTGCCAGTAAGCCTTCTCAGAAAGCGCTTTGACATGCGCACGCACCTGACGGGCATGATCCGCAAGATGAGCAAGGCGAGCCGATTCGTTATCTGATTCGACTGCGCGGAGATACGCTTCGAGCGAAACTTTTGAATCGACCACCACTTCGCAGCCATTCGGTAGATGAACAACCAGGTCCGGACGCTGCCGCCTCTCACCGAACAGCGTTTGCTGCTCAGCGAAATCGCAGTGCTCAAGCATGCCCGCGAGCTCCACCACGCGACGCAGCTGCATCTCTCCCCAGCGTCCGCGCTGAATGGGAGAGCGCAACGCCGTCTTGAGTTGCTCGGTAGATTGCCGGACGCGCTCCTGTAAATCCGTTAAACCCCGTACCTGAGACGTGAGGCTTTCGTATGCTCCCACTCGCGCCCGCTCAAGACTCTGCACTTGAGTTTCGAAGCGCTGAAGGGACTGACTGACCGGTTCGATCAAGTGCGAAACCTGCTCGCGACTGCGATCGAGGAACAACTGGCTATTGTTTTGGAGAGCGTCGGCGGCCAAAGTGCGAAATTTCTCTTCGAACTCGCTTTGTGTTTTAGTCAAAAGCTTGAGCTGGATATCGGCGAGTTCACGAGTCTTGTCAATTTCGGCTTCCTGGCGGATCGCAGTGCGTCGAGCCTCCTCGGCCTCGAAACGGAGTTGTTCGTTCAGGCGGTGCAGATCGGCGCTGGAACGCTTCCAGCGGCGTGCGTCACCAAGCTGATACGCGGCAAAGGCGACGGATAACAGGAGACAGGTTATGAGAAAGGCGACGAGTAAGGTCATTTACGAAACCCCGTCTCATGTTTCCAGTTCTCGAGGGTGTTGAAAACGATGGGGCAATAGACGGCGCGGTCGGGCATATGCCACATCCGGCTAACGAGCGAGCCGTTGCCTTTCACCAGGTGCGGGAAGAGTTCGCAGGTCTGGGGGCGGGCGGCATAGACCGAGCAAAGATTGCCTTCCAGAAAAATACAGCCGTCCGGGTTGCGCTTGAGAATTCGGCCTTCTTCGGCAGATTCCGTGGTGTATTCGCGCAAGAACTCTTCCGGCTTCATGCCGAGGTAACGGGCGAGGCGGTCCGCATCACGTTCGGTGACCGGAGTCGTGGCGACGCGGCAGCAATTGGCGCAGGCGGTGCAGTCGATGGATGCTTCGACGCTCTGAGCGATCGCCTTCAATCGCCGTTCGACGAAGTTGTGACTCTTCATCCAGGAGCGAAAGCGGCTGTTTTCTTCGCGCTGCTTTTCGCCGAATCGCTTGATCTGGACAAGATCCGTGGTGAGTTGTTTAGACAAGCCGCTGCAACCATTATCGTCGGCAGGATAATAGGTAGTGATGGATCAGTTGTCATTGTCACTGTGGCTGCGTCGAGGCTTGAAGAACAGCCGCCTTATCCAATTTGAAAAGCTATTGCGATTTTTCCCGTTTTCGCAGAGACCACAGCCGCAGTCGATTCTATCCATCCACGGTGTTGACGCGACCGAGCCTCCACTGCTGGAGCGTCCGGTCAACGGACCGATAGATCCAACGGAGGTTATGGCCGTTTTTAGGGATTACTCCGGGGAGGACGTGGCCTATGAACTCGAGAGCTGGTGGGACTTGTGGCAGTTCACCAGCGACTGGGAACTGGCGCCCGCGCGTGTAGCGCTTGCCTGTTTTGGAACGGACTTTGACAACGGCACGGGGTTGGGAAAAGACCAGGAAGACTTACGGATTGATTTCGGCGCAGAAACTTACTTTTTGCCGCAGCCCGAAATACCAGGAAGCGTCAGGCTGGTGGAATCGAACATTAAGAGCCTACTGCGGCTGGTACACGAACTCGATTCGGCACTGGCGCTTGACAAACGGACCCTAGAGACGGAGTCCGGCGAGAACTTCGCATTCAGGTTGCAGGAACTGTTGACGTCCGGAGCCGTCTAGAAGAGTGTCATCGGAACACTCTTGGTGCTGAACGAAACACCGAAGGTGAAACGATTGTCGATGCGCCCGCCGAATCCCAGCAAAGAACCGTAACGAAGGTAAGAATAGGCCCCGTACGTCGATATGTGCGGGAAGAGCAGACGCGAGTAGTGAACCGTCAGGTTGTCTTGCGTGTAACCCTGGCTGATCGTGTTGGCGATGCTCTGAAGAGTTGAGTATCCGCCAGCAACGGTCAAGGTAGACACATGGCCGAAGTTGCGCGATGCGTATCCCATGATCATGGTGGTGGAAGATGTTAAATAAGTTCCGTTACCTGGATTGACACCGCGAGATGCGGTTGCGCGCAGGCTGAACTGCCCGATACGCTTGGAGACCGAGCCACGGACGGTCGGAACCACTTTTGTGGTGTTGTACGGCGTGACTACGATGCCCGAAACGGTCTGTCCGTCCACAACGAGCTGAACAGGTTCGCGGAACAAACCCTGGGTATGCACCCGGCTTGCTCCGGCCGAAAGGTCAACTACCCAAGTTTGCCCAAATTTGTGGCTACCGTTTAGAAAGACCCCATCGATTTCGCTGTTCCCCGCCCCGAATTGGTACCAGATCTGATCGTGAGAATAAGTTAAGCCAAGGGTCGTTCTGGGCGTGAGCTCATAACTGATGGAGCCGGAGAATATGCCGCCTGTGGCCCCTGTCGCGCCGGAATAGTTGTATCTGTTAAGGAAAAAATCTCCCGAAAAGATGTAGCTGAGACGCTGAGTCTGACGATAAGCAAGAGTGACTCCGCTCGACAGAAAGCGGGTAGAGGTGCTCAAAGGGTTATTCAGGGCGGCGTCAGAAGGATTGAAGCTGTAACTGGACGTGCCGTAGGATGTTACGCCGGCATTCGTACGAAAGGAAATAGTCCATCTGATACCCAGACGCTTGGTGTAGATCAAGTTGAGATATTGGTTGCTGCCCTTTCCTCCGAACGAGGGTGCATAGTCCCGGTATTCGCCCCGGTAAGTTAAAGATAGCGAGGCATTGGAGAACGATTTCGATCCGCTCACCGAACCTCCGACATCGAAGCCTGCGCCACCGGTATTCGGAGCGTTTACTGCTTGCTGGGTGGTATCGTAGATACCGTCGAAAAAGGCCGTGGCGTTGAAGAAATCACCGCCGAAAAAGCTGCTTACAAGACTGGTAGCTCGACTGGCCGCCCCTATGGCTGGCGGAGGCGCGGACGCGGGCGTCTGCGCCAGGGCGATAACAGGCCCAAACGCACACAGAAGGACTAGAACCTGCTTCAAAATACCTCCCAACAAACATGTTCGAAATCTCATAGTGAGCGGCGAAGCGTCACCCGCTCAAAACTGTCGGTTCCCTGAGAGAGCAGCCTCATTCAGTCTCCCGAAGGGGCTGACGGGTGTCAAGCCCGGGAAACAGAGGTTCTAATTTCGCGAGATCGGCAGGTTCGCCAAATCGTGCACTGACCGCAGCCGGATTAGTCCCGCGCAGAAGTCCGAGTAACACCGATCCTGGACCAACTTCCAGAAATCGTCTGGTACCGGAACCCGTCATCACGCGAATCGTGTCCACCCAGCGAACGGGATTGGGAATTTGCTCGTAGAGACCCTGACGAGCCTCGCCTCCGTTCATGATGCGCCTAGCCTGCCAGTTATTGATTAGCGGAAAGCTCAGATCGGAAAACGAAAGCGCTTCGAGATCTAGTTCGAGGCGCTGCTGGGCAGGACGCATCAGCGGGCAGTGAAAGGGCGCGCTCACCGGGAGACGAACGGCGCGCCGCGCTCCGGAAGCCTTAGCTAAGACCATGGCCCGTTCGACGGCACCGATATGACCGGCAATGACGACCTGATCCGGCGAGTTCAGATTGGCGGCAGTGACAACTTCATTCTGCGCGGCTTCCGCGAGGATATGATCCAGCTGTCCTTCGGGGAGTTTCAGAATGGCGGCCATCGCTCCAACGCCGGCTGGAACGGCGTCCTGCATGTACCGTCCCCTCTTGCGCACAAGGCGGAGAGCATCCGGAAAGGTGAGAGAGCCGGCGGCAACCAAGGCAGAGTACTCACCCAGACTGTGTCCCGCGACCAAGCCGGGCTTCAGGTTTCGGGCTTCGAGAACGCGGTAGGCAGCCACTGAAACCGCGAGTAAAGCGGGCTGGGTATTTTCAGTTTTTTTAAGCTCATCATCGGATCCTTCGAAGCACAGACGGGATAGCGGAAATCCAAGAGCTTCGTCCGCTTCTTCAAAGGCCAGTTTGGCTTCAGGAAATGTATCGGAGAGCGCCTTACCCATTCCGGAGTATTGGGAGCCCTGGCCGGGGAAGAGAAATGCGATGTCATTCATGACGGCGGAAAGCTTTATTGTGCAATACAGAGGTTTCCGAGTAGCGGTTCGGGCAAGAGGTGACAAAAGTGTTTTATAGTGAAAGCAGTAATGAAAAAGAAACCGATCGCAGAGCCTGTCATATCGCCGGAAATCCTGGCTATGGCGAAGAAGTCGATCGAGACAGGTCGACCCGCGCCTGACAAGAAGTGCGCGGTCTGTGGGGCGCCCTGCCCGGCTTCAGCTGCTCCGCATCCTGCCGACGAAGAACTCTGCTGGGTTTGCCGAAGACTAAAGATCAGCGCATGGCGCGACTCTGATCAGCAAATCGCCGCTCAAGAGTAGCGCATATTCCGAAGCCTTCGAGCCAAAAAAGAGTTACTTCTTTTTTGACCCACGACCCCAGTAACTGCGGGCACCCGCTACAGCAAAGTCAAAAAAGGACTCGGTATCGTATCGATGTATGGATTCGTGCCGCATCAACAATCTGACCAGACAGCTGCCGAATAGCGTATCCAGAAATATCTTTAAATCGGTGCCGGGCGGCAATTCGCCCGCCCTGACAGCTTCTTCGGCCACCTTCATCATGCGGCTCGACTGCGGCAGGTACAACTGTTCTGTGAAAGCTTCCCTCAGACTTTTGTCATCTTGAATCGCAGTCAGCAGACGCGCCGCCACACGTCCGTTTTCTCCTTCGAAAAACCTGCCCGCAGCGATGGCGTGCTCACGCATCCTCTCTAGCGGTGAACCCTCGTCTTTAAGCGGGATTTCTTTCTCTTTCACCTGGAGAAAAGCATCGAGCAGGAGCGATTCCTTAGTGGGCCACCAGCGATATACAGTTGCTGTGCTTACACCTGCCTTATTTGCTATCTGCTGTGTAGAAATCGCGCTCACCGGATGCTGCTTCATCATGCTGTAGGCCGCTTCGAGTAACGCGAGCCGGGATGACTCGCTACGCGGCCGGCCCCCGGATGTTACCGCTTTCGCTTTACCTGCGGCGTTGACGAGCTCGCGCAAAACGGTCGCAGAATCAGGCGCGCCACCCAAAGAGGCAGCGAGTTCCTTTCCTGAGTGGTAGCGTGCACCCGCACGTTTTGCACTTCGCACTTTGGATCTTGCTCATTTTAAGACTCTGTTCGCGGCGCCAATAGCTAGCCTATCCAAATGTATCGACCTTGACTACTGGCGCGGGCGGAAAGAAAAATTGATCTTCTGCTGATAAAGATTCTGAAACGAAACGAATAGTTTCGAATCAGTAGCCTTAGGAGACGCTAACCATTTGTCAGCTCAGGTAAACGAGAACTGGAAGCCAAGATACAATCCATGGCTCATCGCTGTAGTCGTGGCTCTAGCCGCCTTCATGGAGATCCTCGACACGAGCATCGCCAATGTTGCACTTCCGCACATATCTGGCAGTTTGGGCGCGAGCATCGACCAGGGTACTTGGGTTCTCACGACGTACCTGGTTGCGAACGCCATTGTTCTTCCCATTAGTGGATGGATCACGAGTATTGTTGGTCGCAAGCGCTTCTTCCTTATCTGCATCGGCCTCTTCACCGCAAGTTCCGTACTGTGTGGCTTAGCGCCCAGTCTGCCGATTCTTTTAATGGCACGATCATTCCAAGGTGTCGGCGGCGGTGGGTTGCAGCCGATGGCCCAGGCGATCATGGCGGACGTTTTTCCGCCGGAGAAACGCGGGCTCGCCTTCTCGGTTTACGGCCTCACTGCAGTAGTTGCGCCGACCCTCGGCCCGACTCTCGGCGGCTGGATAACCGATAACTTCAGCTGGCACTGGATCTTTCTCATCAACCTGCCGGTTGGCCTATTGGCGCTGATTCTTGTTTTGCGACTCGTGGAGGATCCTCCGTTTCTGCGCCGCACGAAGCTGGGAGAGAACCGCTTCGATTACATCGGCTTTTCAGCTCTTGCATTAGGCGTCGCGGCGTTGCAGATTGTGCTCGACAAGGGACAGGAAGACGATTGGCTCGGCTCGCACTTCATCTTCACGCTTAGCATCATCGCCGTCGTCGGCTTGAGTTTGCTGGTGATCTGGGAATGGTTTGAAAAAGATCCGATCGTCGACGTGAAGCTGTTTAAGAATTTCAACTTCGCGACTTCCACGATGATGATGTTCCTGGTGGGAATTGTCTCCTTTTCGGCAACCATTCTCATGCCGCAGTTCCTGCAGACGCTCATGGGTTACACGGCGGAGAAGGCGGGGCTGGTAGTTTCGGCCGGTGCCGCGCTTCTGTTGGTGGAAATGCCGATTGTCGGGCTGTTGACCTCCAAATTTCCAGTCAAATACCTGATGGCGCTCGGTTGGTTGATGTCTTCTACAGGCCTGTATATATCCGTCAAGCTGTTGAGCCTTGACATCAACTTCGGCACCGCCGCACTGATCATGCTCATGCAGTATGTGCCTCTGGGCTTCATCTTTATTCCTGCGACGACCGCTGCCTACATCGGCGTTCCGCAGGAAAAAAGCAACGCAGTCTCGGGGCTAGTCAACTTCTTTCGCAACATGGGTAGCAGCGTGGGCACGTCAGTGATGCAAACGATACTCGCGCGTAAAGCTCAGCTTCATCAAGTCAGACTTTCGTCTCACACCGCCTTAGGAGACGGAAATTTTCTAGGCGCGCTCAGCGGCATAGCCGGTTTCTTACACATGCAAAGCGGAGTCGGCCAGTCTGATGGGCAAGGCGGCGCTCTAGCCCAACTTTACCGCGCTTTGCAAGCTCAGGCATCCGTGCTGTCTTATATGGACGCTTATTTTCTGCTGGGCTTAGCCGCGGCCGGGATGTTTCTTCTTTCGTTCGTGCTCCGGAAGAACAATCCGAGAGCTACCGAGCAACATGCGGGGCATTAGATGCGTGGGACAACGAAGCCAGTTACCGCGATTTGCTCCATAGAGGACGTGTGCGTAATGGACTTATTTAACTTTCGAACCCAGATTTGGACTGACGTGATTACGAACGTGCGACGTTCGCTGCGACCGGCTTGGTTTTTTGTATCGATTCTCTGGCGGACGTCACTGGCGAACCTGTTGCTCTCGATTTTGCTATTCGGACAACAGCAACCGGGCATGCTACCCACCCAGTCCAGCCAGGCTGCGCAGTTACCCACATCGGGGCGGACAAATCAACCGGCGGGAAACGTAACCACCGAGTTCTCTACCCTGGAGGGCCAAGGCGCGAGTGTTCTACAGCCGTCTGTACAGGTCAATGACACCTATAAAGGGAGCGTCCCGGGCCGTGATCTTCCAGCCGGCGAGGTGAAGTTATCGCTTGCCGAAGCGGTGCAGCGCGGTCTGCAAGTAAACCTCGGAAGCATCACTGCTTCCAATTCGTCGATCACAGCTCGGGCACAGCGCGCTCAAGCGCTGAGCCAACTCCTGCCGCAGATCTCGGCCAGTCTTGGAGCGACAGAAACGCAGGTGAACCTTGCCGCGTATGGATTGAACGCTATTGGTGGCGCATTTCCCGGCTTTCCTACGATAGTCGGTCCTTTTCATTATGTGCAGGGACAAGGAAATCTCAACTGGAATGCTCTTAACTTCACACAGATTCGGAACTATCAGTCGAGTAAAGAGGTCGAACGCGCCTCTGCTCTTGATTTGCGGAACGCGCGGGATCTGGTTGTGCTCGCGGTCGGCGGTACGTACCTGCAAGTCATCGCCGACGCCGCTCGGGTAGCTTCCCAGGAGACGCAAGTCAAATATGCACAGGCTGTTTACGATCGGTCTTCGGCGCAGCTCAGCGCGGGAACGAACACCCGGATCGACGTTACGCGAAGCCGAGTGCAGCTTCAGACCGAACAGGAGCGCCTGATCTCCTTCCAAGCGGATTACAAGCAGCAGAAGATCGCGCTCGCACGCCTGATCGGAATACCACTCGATCGCGAGCTGATTTTGACGGAACCCTTCGCCTATCGCGCATCACAGGCCGTTGACGAAACAGCCACTCTGCAACTCGCCTTCAGCCACCGCTCTGATCTACAAGCCGCGGAAGCACAGGTCAAGGCCGCTGAACGCATTGTAGCGGCGGCGCGAGCCGAGAAATATCCCACCGTCTCGGCCAGCTTCGATTATGGCGCGATCGGCGTTTCGCCCGACAATTCTCACGGTGTTTTCACGGCTGTCGGAAGCGTCAACATCCCCGTTTATACAGGAGGCCGCATCAAAGCCGACGTTCAGCAAGCGAAGGCGGCTTTGGGGCAGCGGGAATCTGAATACCAGGACACCAGAGGCCGAGTAGAGCAAGATGTTCGCAATGCGCTGATTCAGCTACAGACCGCGATCGGGCAAACGCAGCTTGCCGAAAGCAATCGAAAATTTGCACTGGAAACACTGAACCAGGCAAGAGATCGTTTCGACGCCGGCGTGACGAACACAGTCGAAGTCGTCCAGGCGCAGCAGCAGGAATCGGCGGCAGAGTCCGACTACGTATCCAGCCTCTTTGCTTTCAACCTTGCCCGCTTGACGCTCGCGCGCGCTACAGGGGAGGCCGAAGCGGACGTCGGAAGCTTATTTGCCGGAGCGCATCAGTAATCGCAAACGGAATTCCATTTGGAGAGTAAATCGAAATGAGTCAAACATACGAGATACAGGAACCGGAGACAGAGGTTCTTCAGGAGGATGTGGCGACGGCCGCGCAGAGCGGAGCCAAGCCCTCGGCACCATCACCGAAGCACCCCGCTAAAAGCGCGCCTGGGCGCAAACGAGCGCTGCTCATCTTCGGCGCGGTTCTGCTGATTGCCGCTCTTGGCGGGCTCTCTTTCTGGATGCATGCGCACCGGTTCGAAGACACCGATGATGCCCAAGTGGACGCCAATCTCAGCCCGATCGGCACGCGGATAGACGGGACCATTATCAAGGTCTATGTGCAAAACAACCAAGTAGTGAAAATTGGGGATCCGCTGGTCGATCTTGACCCTGGAGACAACCGGGTCGCTCTCGATCAGGCCGAAGCGCAAGTAAAGCAGGCGCGCAGCGTGCTTTCTGCAAGACAGCCATACATTCCCATCACTCAGATACAGAACTCCACGAGCATTCTGTCGGCACGCGCCGACGTGGCGAGCTCCGCAGCCGCGGTTGCTGCCGCCGAACGAGATCGCGACCAAGCGGCGGCGCAAGTGGTCCAGCAGGAGGCGGCGAACGCCAAGGCCCAAAGCGATCTGAAGCGCTATCAGAGCCTGGTAGAGAAAGAGGAAATCTCACGAGCCGACTTCGATCAATATACTTCGAATGCCAAACAGCAAGCAGCAAGCCTCGAAGCCGCCCGGTCTGCTCTGCTGGCGGCAGAGCGCACCGTTGATCAACGCCGTGCACAACTCGATCAGTCAAATAGCAAGCTGACTGAAAACGAAAGGACCGCTGAACCTCAACTCCTAGTGCGCCGCGCGGATGTTCAGCAGCAGCTGGCGAATTTGAAATCTGCCGAAGCGCAGCTCGAACAGGCGCGACTCAATCTCGGCTACACCAAGATCACGGCGCCTGTGGCCGGGATTGTAATGAAGCGCGCCGCTCAGATCGGGAGTCACGTGCAAGCCGGCCAGCAGCTTCTGACTATTTCCGAGATCGGCAGCCTTTGGATCACGGCAAATTTCAAAGAAACTCAGCTTCTTAACATGCGGCCAGGCCAGCGCGCGACGGTTCACGTCGACGCTCTGGATCATGACTTCAACGGCTCAGTGGAAACCATCGGTGGCTCTACGGGCTCGATAGCAAGTCTGCTCCCACCCGAGAATGCGACCGGCAATTACGTCAAGGTCGTTCAGCGCATTCCTGTGCGGATCGCTCTCGATGCTAATCAGAATGGCGCGGACCGGCTGCGCCCCGGCATGTCTGTTGAACCGAAGGTACGGGTTCGCGATTAAACGATGCTCGCCCGCCAAAGATCGATTCTTCATGGAAAGGTAACCTATCGTGTTTGTCCGTTCTCTTCTTTGGTTTTCTCTGCTGGGCGCCACCCTACGTTTGCAGGCCGCTGAACTCAAGTCCCAGACCATCAAGACCTGGGAAAACTTTGTAAGTTCGAAAGAAGCTCAACTGGACCAGTGTGAGCGCGACGCTCCCGGCGGTAAGCTCGAGCTCACGGCCGAAATAAAGCGGCGCTTGCAGGCAGGCGAAATCGTCGCTCGTCCCGCTCGGAGGAACGGTGCCTTCCCGGTTCCCGGGGCTCTGATTCACGATTGGATCGGCATTGTCTTTCTCCCGAATGCTTCGCTTGGCGAGGTTCTTGCGCGTGTTCGGGACTACGAGAAGTATCCGCAGTTCTATCGTCCGGTGGTCGTTTCTGCCAAGCTGCGAGTCCGCCATCCTGATCTCGATCGGTACGCGCTTGTGATTCGCCAGAATGTTTTGACTATCAAGACGGGGCTCGATGGTGATTATCGTTCCGAGTATCATCAGCTCGACAACAATCACTGGTACAGTGTCACCCGCAGCGAACGGCTGCAGGAAATCTCGAGCTTTGGCAGCAGCGATCAGACCGAGTTTGCACCCGGCCTCGGTGACGGTTTCATCTGGCGCCTTTATTCTTCAGTGAAATACGAGGCGTCCGACGGCGGCGTTTACGTCGAGTTGGAAGCAATGGCACTGAGCCGCCCGATTCCTCGTAGCATTTCCTGGCTGGTGAATCCGGTGGTCGAAAGGATCTCCAGATCTGCGCTGGTAACCACGTTGCGGCAAACCCGGGATGCTCAGACGAACGCTATGCTGACGGCCTCTATCGCGAAATGAATTGTTCACCGCCATTGTGGCGCTACTGAAGCCAGTCAAACCGGCGGGGATATTCAATGGAACTTTGCAAAGTTTCTGATTGGCAGAGATGCAAGGATCTTGGCTCGTGTTGCACCCAACGTTGCTCCTGAAGATCCCGCGCTGGTAACTGCGGTTGAGAACGCTTGCGTTAAGCGCAGTTCGTCCTTTTCTTGGTTGGCTAAGTTGCTCGGCGAGTACTCGGCCAAAAAGACACTCGAAGCGATTCTCCCTGACTTTTCCACCATCCAGCCTTTTACAATGTGCTCTGGATCCAAAATGGAAAAGACCTAGGGACCAGGTCACGATCGAATTTCTCGGGGCGTCCGGACGAGGTGGAATCAAATGCTACACCTCACAAAATGCTGACCGATTGGATGTAAATATTGTTAGGATTGGTCTGGCTCTGCCCATTCGGTTTTCAGATCTAAGCGAGGAAAATTGATCCAGAATCGCGCCGGGAAGGCGCAGAACAGCCAGTCCAGACAAACCACAGGCATTGTCGGCCTTGACGATGTGCTTCGAGGCGGGCTGCCCTCCAACCGGCTGTATGTGGTAGAAGGCGACCCTGGCAGCGGGAAGACTACTTTGGCTTTGCAGTTCCTGCGCGAAGGCGTGCGTAAAGGCCAGCGAACCCTTTACGTTACTCTTTCTGAGACCCTTGAGGAGCTGAACGACGTCGCAGCCTCACATGGTTGGACCGTGGAAGGCCTTAATCTTCTTGAACTAAACACACTTTCGGAACGACTCCAGGACGAAGCGAACTATACCGTATATCACCCTTCAGACGTGGAATTGGGAGAGACGGTCAAACGCATCCGAGCGGAGGTTGAGCGGCTGAGCCCTGAGCGGGTGGCGCTGGATTCCGTTTCGGAACTGAAGATCCTATCTCAGACGAGCGCGCGATACAGACGCGAGATTCTGGGCTTCAAGCAGTTTTTCGCCGGCAGGAAGTGTACGGTTCTTGTGCTCGACGACCGCACGACGCGAGAGGGCGAACAACAGTTGCAGAGCATCGCTCACGGCGTGGTCCGGATGGAGCGGGAGGAGCGCGAGTACGGGACTACCAGACGCCAAATACATATCGTTAAGATGCGCGGGGTTCAATTTCAGGACGGTCGACACGATTTCGTGATCCACACCGGCGGGATAGAGCTCTACCCACGACTACCCTCCAGCAATACACGAGGCACCGCGAACCAGGGCGCTGCCGAAAGCGGCAGTCCACAACTCGATGCCTTGTTAGGAGGCGGCCTGGATCGCGGATCCAGCACGCTCCTTATGGGGCCTGCAGGGTGTGGCAAGACGACATTGTGCTCCCACTATTTGATGGCCGCGCTGAAGCGAGGTGAACAGGTTGCGTGCTATCTGTTTGAAGAGAGCCGCGAAACATTTCTTCGCCGCTCGGCGGGATTCCGCATGAATTTCAAGCCCTATCTTGTGACGGGCAAATTAGAACTGGTCGAAGTCGATATCGGAGGATTATCGCCTGGCGAGTTTTCAGCGCGGGTACGGCGAGTCGTCGAGCAGAGCGAAGCCGCATTTGTTGTCATCGACAGCCTGAACGGTTATCTCAATGGCATGCCGAGTGAACGTTTCCTCCTGATCCATATGCACGAACTACTAGCGTATCTGGGGCAAAGAGGCGTAGTGACGCTGCTGACAATTGCGCAGCATGGGATGGTGGGAAGCTCAATGCAAACTCCGGTTGATATCAGCTTCCTTGCGGACACCGTAATTCTTTTGCGGTTCTTTGAAGCGGGCGGTCGGCTACGCCAGGCGATCTCGGTGGTTAAGAAGCGCCGGGGACCACATGAGCGCACGCTACGTGAGCTGAAGATCGGCGCCAGGGGAATGCAGGTAGGAGAAATGCTTCAGGACTTCGAGGGCATTCTGACCGGTATTCCTCGATATGTGGGCAAGGATGCCCGGTTGATCAGCGATGAAGAAAACCTGTAAATGTTTCGACGAAGCGCCCTTGAAATGCGGGTCCTCGTCCTTGCGCCAATCGGTCGGGATGCGGGACTCCTGGCCGGTACTTTAACAGGGCTGCAAATCGAGACCGCAATTCCATGTGATGGAGCGACGCTGCTTCGCATGCTCGCCGAAGGCGCGGGTTCGGTCATCATCGCCGATGAGGCGCTCACGCCGGGGCTTGTTGACGCTCTCACCGCATGGCTAGAATCACAACCAGCCTGGTCGGATCTGCCCTTTATAGTTTTAACCTCGCGCGGTGAGCCGACAGATCAAAGTCAGCATCGCTCACAAGAACTCCGAGCCTTAGGAAACTTCACGCTGATAGAACGACCGGTGCGTCCAGAGACGGTACAGAGTTCCGTTCGCAGCGCTCTGCGGGCCCGCATGCGCCAATATGAAATTCGCAGTCGACAGGAGGCGTTGATCCAAGCCAATGCGGATCTGGAACAGTTTGCACATTCCGCGAGCCACGATCTGAGGGAGCCGCTGCGTAGTATCGGCGTCTATAGCGATCTTCTCGCGAAGAACTATGGGAGCTTACTTGATGAGAGAGGGCTGAAATTCCTAACGTTTATCCGGTCAGGTGCGAGCCGAATGGACGCATTGTTGGGCGACCTTCTCGCATATGCGCACGCGTCCAGCATTTCAGAAAATTCGGTTGAACCCGTTGACGCGGCGCGCCCGCTCGAAGTTGCACTCGAAAGTTTAGCCGGGGCGATTCGTGAAAGCGAGGCACAGATTTGCATAGGAGAGATGCCTGCCGTCAGAATGCATGAGAGTCATCTGGCGCAAATATTTCAGAATCTAATCGGAAACGCTATCAAATATCGAAAGGAGAACGAGCCGCTACTAATTCAGGTATCGGCGAGAAAAGCAGACACTTTTTGGATATTCAGTATCACTGACAATGGCATCGGGGTGCCGCCTGCTTACAAGGAAACCATATTCGGCATCTTCAAGCGCCTGCACACGAACAGCAAATATTCCGGCACCGGCATGGGGTTGGCGATATGCAAGCGGATCGTCGAACGATACCGGGGACGCATATGGGTCGAATCGGAGCCAGAGCACGGGTGTAACTTTTTCTTCAGCATTCCAAGCTGAAGGAGAGGTCGCTCCCGCACTCCGAGGGTTCCGGACTGACCCGCAGGTCGGACACTAACCTGTGAGGAACGTAAGTAGCTCGCTGCGCGCTCTCAGTTCCACAGATCTGTTTACTAACTTATCTGTCCGAATGGGAATATCGGAAGAGATATAGGCGGCGGGTTTGGTATTCCCAAGAGTTGGTTCTCGAGCGCCTGCGATTTCTCGCCGGCGTCAGTCATTTCGCCAACCTCGCTCAGAAGACCAAGCGGATTATCGAAGATGTTCCAGCCATTACTGGCATCAGTAACGGCCTGCTGCTCTTCACTGTTGATCTGGTCGAGCGTCTGCTGTTGGCTCGGATCGAGATCCGGTCTGACCTCATTCCGGAGCTGTTCGGCCTGCTGCAATTCCTGCTGGGCGTCAAGCTTATCAGCCAAGGTGACATTCGGATTCAAAGGGGACACCTTGCGGTAGGCGTCAGAAGCCAGGAGCTCGGCCTGTTCAAGAAGAGCAGCATCCTGCTGGGGGGTATTCTGGCTCGGGTTATATACGATGGGATCGCAGGTGATGGTCCCGGGTTTGTAGATGATGGGATCACAGGTGATCCTGCCCGTAAGCCCGCTTAACGAAGGTGTCGGCGGATACAACGGGTTGGTCTGATTCGAGTCCTGCAGCACATTTTCCGAAGTGGAAATTGTTTGGGCTGTTGGAGCCAGATTTGTTACGGAAATCATGATAATTCTCCTATAAGTGATGGAATTAGGCGCGATCATTCGCTCCTGGAGAAGTTATCGTGGCTGATGAGCAAATGTGACGTGTTGCTTGCTAGATGGATTGCGCGGGTGTTATGCCAACAGCGCGGGAACGACATTGCCCGCTACATCTGTGAGGCGGAAGTTGCGGCCCTGGAACTTGTAGGTCAATTTGGTGTGATCGAAGCCGAGCAATTGCAGCAACGTAGCGTGCAAGTCATGAACATGAACTTTATCCTTTACAACGTTGAACCCGAGTTCGTCAGTCTCGCCGATGCGAGCGCCCGGTTTGATTCCGCCCCCTGCCATCCACATGGTGAACGCGTTCGGGTGATGGTCTCGTCCGTCGGAACCACCCTGCACCATAGGAGTGCGGCCGAATTCTCCTCCCCAGATGACGATCGTATCTTTCAGGAGCCCGCGCTGCTTCAGGTCTATCAGCAAAGCGGCTGAGGCGCGATCGGTGTCGCGGCAGTTCTCGGCGATATCGTGAGTTAAGTTCGCGTGCTGGTCCCACGCTTCGTGATAGAGCTGAACAAAACGGACGCCCTTCTCGACCAATCTTCTGGCAAGCAGACAGTTGTTGGCAAACGAAGCTTTGCCGGGCTCGGCACCGTACATTTCAAGTGTTTTGGGAGATTCGTTCGAGATGTCCATCAACTGCGGGGCCACGGCTTGCATGCGAAACGCCATCTCAAATGAGTTGATACGCGTGGTGATTTCGGGATCGCCGGTGACGCCAAGGCGCATGGTGTTGAGTTGCCTGATGGCATCGAGCGAATCGCGCTGAAGTTCAGTATCGACGCCAGGAGGGTTTGAAAGAAAGAGGACAGGGTCGCCGCCGCTCCGGAACTGCACGCCTTGATAGAACGAGGGCAGAAATCCGTTGCCCCAACAACTATCGCCGCCGCTGGGTCCCTTTTTTCCTGAACTGAATACGACGAAGCCCGGGAGATCGCGCGTTTCGGAACCGAGTCCATATAGTAGCCAGGCACCCATGCTCGGACGGCCAAACTGCATCGTCCCGGTGTTCATCAGCAACTGGCCGGGTGCATGGTTGAAGGCGTCTGTGACCATGGATTTGACCACGGCGACCTCGTCGACAACGCTGCCGAGATGCGGAAGCAGTTCGGCCAGCTCGGTATTGGTTTCACCGTAGCGATTGAACTTGAACTTGGGCCCCATCAACTTAGAGTTCGGATTGATGAAGGCGGCCCGATAGCCCTTTAGAAGTTCAGGAGGTGGTAGCGTGCCGTCGAACTTTGCGAGCTGCGGCTTGTTGTCGAAGAGCTCGACGTGGCTGGGCGCACCGGCCATGAAGAGAAAAATAACCCGCTTAGCTTTTGCTGGAAGCGGTGGCTGCTTGGGGGCCAGGGGATCGGCCGAAGGAGCGGCTGCGTAACCGTTTTCCGCGAACAACGTGTGAAGGGCCGCGACTCCGAGGCCGACGCCACACTGTTCGAAGAACCAGCGCCGGCTGACCTGGGTCGGGTGCATATTGCGATAAAGGTGGTCCTGGCAATTCATGATTATTCCTTGGTCACGGTCTCATCGAGATTCAGGAGAACGCGGGAAACGGCCGTCCACGCGGCCCACTGATTTGGAGTTACACTCGGCGGTAACGGCGTTTTATCAGTTACTGCAAATCCGGTAAGATCGCGGGCACTAAGCCATCCAGTAGACAAGCGTTGTTCCTGCTTTTGCAGAAACGCGAGCATAACGCCTTGTTCCTCGGACGTCGGCTTGCGCGACACGCAAAGACGGAAAGCGTACGCGAGGCGGTCTGAATCGGTGTTCCCGCCTCCATGCAGGGTCCGAAGCGCCAGCGCGCGGGCGGACTCGACGAAGACCGGTTCGTTTAACGTTGCAAGTGCTTGCAAAGGCGTATTGGAGCGGGCCCGGCGCACGCAGGCGAAATCGCCGTTAGGAGCATCGAAGGCCTGCAAGATGGGATAGGGAGTAGAGCGGAAGCGGAACGTGTAAAGCGCCCGGCGGTAGCGCTCCGGTCCGTGATCTTCGATCCACGTTTTCTTGGCGTAGCTGGCAGGCGGAAGGAAAAGAAACTCCGGAGCATAGGGGTGAACGCTAGGTCCGCCGATCTCCGGATCGAGCAGGCCACTCGCATCGAGCGCTATGTCGCGAACGATTTCGGCATCCACGCGAAAACGCGGCCCTCGTTCAAGAAACCTGTTGAAAGGATCTTTGGCCAACATTTCGGGCGTTGCGATTGAAGCCTGCTTATAGGTCGATGAAGTAACGATCAGGCGATGCAGCTTCTTGAGATCCCAACCATCATCCATAAACTGGACGGCGAGCCAGTCCAGCAGTTCAGGGTGTGATGGGGGATCGCTCTGAGTGCCGAAGTTCTCGCTGGTGGCGACGATTCCCGTACCGAAATAGGATTGCCATACTCGATTGACGATAGAGCGGGCGCTGGTCGGAGAATTGCGCGCCACCAGCCATTTCGCGAATGTCAGCCGATTTGGCGGTGCGCCGGCCGGCAGTGGAGGGAGAAATGCGGGGACACCGGGCTGAACGGGGGCCCCAGGAGTCAGGAAATTCCCACGCTGTAATACGTGGGTCTCACGGGGCTCGTCTCGCTTGGCGAGTACAAGCTGGCTTTCGCCCTCAGGATATTCGCGCCACAAAGCCGTAATCTGATCATTCGCCGACTTCCACTCCGGTACCTGTTTGCGCCAGTAAGAGAATACTGAGCGCACCTGTGCGGGCGAGCGCTGGGCAGCGGGAATAGCAAGGATGTCGCGGACCCCCTGGGGCAGAGGATCGGCCACCGCATTTTGATTAGTAGTAAATGACAGCCGCATGCGCCCCAGGCTGTTCTGCCCGTTGTCATCTTTGTCTTCGTTTCCGCCATTTTGTGTCAGGTAGATGTGGAGAATGGTCCCGCTTGGATAGCCAATGGGCTTATCAGCTACGAAGACCGCCTTGCGTGACTGGTTGCGAAGGCCGGGGCCTGCATCCGTCGACCACCCGGTGCTCTCATTTCCGTCAATCGCAAACGCGGCCGGGCCGCCCATCTTGACTACGCCGCTCTTGCTTTGATACCGCTCGGAGAGTGGCGCAGCGGGCAACTCCAGATCGGAGCTTGCCTTAACGAATTTGACTTTCACTATCTTGGAAGGGTCATTAACCGGAGCGGCGTCAGCTTCGAACTCGCTTAGCACACCAGTGCCGTTGATCGAGCGTCCGGGACCTCCGCAAGGCAAGTTTGGATCGGCCAGAACCTCAAGACGAAACGCGGTGATGTCGGGAACGGTGACTTTCTCGGTGAACTTCACTTTGTGGAACGGCGGGGCGTAACCAAGCGCCAGGAACGAGCCGTCGGATTGAGGAAGGTATCGAGAGCCGCTCGTCGAAATATCGTCGACCTCGGGCCGCATCACAGTCCAATCCGGTTGACCGTGAGCTACGCTCGCCTCCCACGCAGCCATTCGTTGTTGCCAGTCCGGCTGGTCATGACGCAGTTTGTCCTCGATCTCACTCGTACGGCGTAAGATTTCGGCGCGCTTCATCAATTCCTCAGGGTTGTAAACTACGGCGCTTGCCTCGTGCGTCTGGTTCAGAAACGCCATCATGCGGTAGTATTCTTCCTGCTTAAGCGGGTCGAATTTGTGGTTGTGACATTGGGCGCATTGAATCGTGAGGCCTAAGATGCCCTTACCAATGGCGTCCATGCGATCGAACATGGCTTCCATGCGAAACTGCTCGGGGTCGACGCCGCCCTCTTCGTTCAGCATGGAATTGCGCAGAAAACCCGTCGCTACGATTTGATCCTGCGAAGCATTAGGTAGCAGATCGCCGGCAATCTGATCGATGATGAATTGGTTGTACGGAAGGTCTCGGTTGAGCGCCCGGATGACCCAGTCGCGATAGAACCAAACGCTGCGAGGGGCATCTTTTTCGTAGCCATTGGAATCAGCGTAGCGAGCGGCATCCAGCCAGACGCGAGCCCAGCGCTCACCGTAGTGCGGGGAAGCGAGCAGGCGGTCGACTTGTTTTTCGTAAGCGGTCGGGCTTTTGTCCGCAACAAACGCATTTAGCTCGTCGAGAGTTGGAGGAAGGCCGATCAGGTCAAGGCTGAGGCGCCGCAAGAGAGTCGCCTTGTCAGCTTCCGGGGAGGGCGAGAGCGACTCTGTAGCTAATTTCGCAAAAATGAAATTATCGATCGGGTTCCGGGCCCAAGCGGTATTGATTATGGAGGGCACCGCAGGTCGGACCGGTGGAACAAACGCCCAATGGGTCTTCAGCTCTGCGACCTGGGCTCCTACGCCGTCAGGCCAGTCAGCACCCTGGTTAATCCAATCGCGGATTAGAGCGATCTGGTCGGGAGCGAGCGCGGTGGGACCCATCGGCATACGTTCCTGCTTGCTTAAGCCGGAGATGCGCTGATATAAGATACTGCCCGCGGCGTTGCCAGGCTGGATGACTTTACCGGATTGGCCACCTGCAAGAGCTGTTCGCTTACCGTCCAGACGCAATCGCGCCATCTGCAAGGACGGCCCGTGGCACTTATAGCAGTTTGCGGCAAGGATCGGCTGAACGTCCCGCGCGAAATCTATTTTGCGAGCTGGGTCGGCTTTGGTTTCGTCGGCCTTATTCTGCGCGGCTGCCAGGGCCAGGGTAGCAAGTACAATTGCGCTCGAAACGAGGGCGTGTCTGATCATTTATCTGGACAGATGCAACCTACTGTATCGCAGTTTGCTCTCAGTTGGAAGCGCTTCCAATTCCGAACGCGACAAACCATTGACATACTTGAGTAATGCTCAGCAACGCATAGTCATGTTTATACAACCGCCAACATCTATTTATGACGCAGTGATAATCGGCTCGGGTGCTACCGGCGGGTGGGCCGCCAAGCGCCTCACCGAAGCGGGTATGCAAGTGGCTTTGGTCGAGGCCGGGCGGCGCATTCAACCGAGCGAATTCAGCGAGCACAAACCCACCTGGGAACTCCCTTACCTAGGCCATTCCCCGCTGGTTTCCGAAACACGACCTGTTCAGAGCACGTGCCCATCTTGTACCGAATACAACTACAAATGGTTCGTGAATGATCACGAGAATCCGTACACACAAGAGAAGCCATTTACCTGGATACGGATGAGAGTTCTTGGGGGCCGGACACTGAGCTGGGGCCGGCAGGCGTACCGAATGAGCGATCTCGATTTCAAAGCTGCGTCGCACGACGGCTATGGAGAGAATTGGCCGATCAGTTACCAGGAACTCGCTCCCTACTACGACACCGTCGAGAGCTATATCGGCGTGAGTGGGCAACGCGAAGGACTGTCGCAGCTGCCTGATGGCACCTTTCTCCCGCCGATGAAATTCACCTGCGGAGAGGAAGTCTTCAAGCGCCAGATAGAGAGAAAACTGGATAGAAGGGTTACGATCGGGCGGGCTGCCATCCTTACTCAGAAGCACAACGGCCGTGCGGCGTGCCATTACTGCGGGCCGTGCCACCGAGGTTGCATCACGAAATCGTATTTCAACAGCCCGGCTACCACGCTTGCCGATGCTGAAAACACAGGCCGTCTGAAGATATTTACCCAGGCCGTAGCAGCGCGCATCCTGATGAATGACGGAAAGGCGGCGGGTGTTGAATACGTCGACGCGGACCAACGCACATTGCATCAGGTTCGCGGCAAGCTGGTTGTCCTTTGCGCCTCTTCGCTGGAGTCCGTGCGCCTGTTATTGAACTCAGGAATCTGTAACTCAAGCGGCGTGTTGGGCCACTACATCCTGGACAACATGTTTCGCGGGGGCGCAGATGGATTCATCCCCGCCGGCAAGGCGTCGCCATGGAGCGGCGCGCCCGCTCGCCCGAATGGAATCTATATTCCGCGTTTTCGAAATTTGAAGGAAAAAGAGACAAACGGTTTCATCCGGGGTTACGGCTATCAGGGCGGCTGTACACAATCCTTCGATTTCGCCGCGCCTGGCTTAGGCGCTCAGTACAAGAAGGCAGTTAGAAACGGGTATTGGGGCATGCGACTCAACTTGTACGCAGAATGCCTGGCGCGTAAGGAGAACCGCGTAGAAATCGACAATCTGCGGAGTGACGCCTGGGGCGTTCCGATATTGAAGATGAATATGGCGTGGAGCGATAACGAGCTCAAAATGTTCGCCGATGCACAACACGAAGCAATGGCTATGCTGAAGGCTGCCAATGCCGAAAATATTCGGCTATACGACGAACGGTCAAAACCCGGCGCGGCCATTCATGAGACCGGCGGCGCACGCATGGGAGCCGACCCGCGCACGAGCGTATTGAATCGATACAACCAGGCGCACGACGTGAAAAATCTGTTCGTGACTGACGGCGCTTGCTTTGTTTCGAACGGCTGTCAAAATCCGACTCTGACGATGATGGCTATCACGGTCCGGGCCTGCGATTACATCACAAAAGAGTATTCGAAGCAGCTGATATGAGAGCGCCTCGCAAAGAATTGCGGGTCGCACTGTTGGACAAGGCTTCATGGGGAAAGCGCATTCCAATGCGTTCGCCCAGGTAAGGCGGTTCTTCGATGCGCCTTTTCACTTGCGTATGAGCGTATTGTGCGGCCGGGACCAAGCGGCACTCGAGCATTCAGCAGCGTGGGGATGGGAAGAAACGGCAACGGATTGGCGCACGGTGATTAGTCGCTCGGACATCGATCTGGTGGATGTCGCTTTGCCCAATCATCTGCATTCCGAGGCCGCAATAGCTGCGGCCCGAGCCGGAAAGATCGTGCTTTGCGAGAAACCGTTGGCGAATACGGTCCATCAAGCCAAGGATATGGTGCAGGCGGCGAAAAACGTACCGACGATGGTTTGGTTTAACTACCGGCGAGTGCCTGCCGTTGCTTATGCGAAACAGTTGATCGACGAAGGACGCCTCGGGAAGATTTTTCATTATCGGGGAACTTATCAGCAGCAATGGGGAACGGATACAACTCGTCCTGCGACCTGGAAAATGGATCCGGCACAGGCGGGACACGGAGTTGTGGGTGATCTTCTATCGCACGTAGTCGATCTTGCCCTGCATCTGAACGGATCGATTGAAAATATCACTGCGCTGACGCGGACATTCGCGTGCGAGCGAAAAGTGGAAGATGCCGCAGTTTCGCTCATCGCGTTTGAGAATGGCAGCATCGGAACACTTGAAGCAACACGATTCGGAGTTGGCTCCTGGAACAAGAACAGCTTCGAGATTCAGGGCGCGAAGGGTATGCTGCGATTCAATCTGGAAGATTTGAACAGGCTCGAATTTTTCGATGCGACGGATCCAGGTCCGCTTCAAGGCGCACGCAGTCTGTTGGTGACCGATCAGCGACACCCGTATGGAAGGAATTTCTGGCAGCCGGGGCATATCATCGGTTACGAGTACACATTTATCGCTGCCTTGGCTGATTTTCTCTTCTGCTTGTCCCGAGGCGAGCAGTTTCATCCGAATTTCGAAGATGCTCTGCTAGTCCAGGAAGTGCTACAAGCCATCTTGCGGTCCGTGGATGCGCATAGCTGGGAGATCGTATCAACATGAGTCTGTCGAGACGGGCATTCACCGCGGGTCTGGCGGCGAGCCGGTTGCTGAAGGGTGAACCTCAGGGTGCACACGAGCCGCAGCAGGTTGCCGTGCCTGCGAGCGAAGTTGCGGGTCAATGGCAACCAAAGATTTTCGACAACCATCAGCTGGCGACAGTCGCGATGCTGGCAGATCTGATCATCCCGAAGACGGACACGCCCGGCGCGAGCGAGGCTCTAGTGCATCAACATCTCGATCACATCTTGTCCGACTCGCCCGAGGCCACGCGAAGTAAATTCTTGGAAGGATTGTGGTGGCTGGATGGCTACTGCCTGCGATCGACTGCTAAACCGTTCAAAGATCTGGTTCCGGATGAACAAATTCAGATCGTCCTGGCACTCTACGAGACTTCTGATCCGGATCTGCAACCCGGTCACGTCTTCGTTGAAGGAATGAAAACCTGGACCGCCAAGATCTACTACTCAACTGAGATCGGCCAGCGGGAGCTCAACAAGGACGGTCGCGTGCCATCTTTCTACGAGCGCGACTGCAGCGCCTGAATCCGCTTCTCCGTGGCCGTAAGTGTCTGGGCTTGGAACCTAATTTAATCTACAGGATTTTGATTGGGATGTCGTGGTATCCCCCTTCAGGGCTGTAACTATTCTGATGTGAACATTATGGGATCCAGGCAATTCAATCCGGCAATCTTCGGGCCTGGGGCGACGGTCGCGAACGAAAATTTGAGAAGACTTTATCCCGGACTTGGGCTGTCGAGTTGGCGAGTTCCTACGTTTACGAAGAGTTTAATTCACTGCAGATCAATTTGACCAAGCGCGCGACGAAGACTCTGACACTTCTCGCGAACTTTACGTATGGCAAGACCATCGACGACCGTCGAGTGCTACGGAAGGAAACACCGGGCCGCCGAATCCGTTCAATTTCGCAAGCGCACGCGGGCCGGCGGATTTCGATCAGGAATTTCGTTTTGTCGCGTCAGCAGTCTATTCCCTAACCCGCCTCGTTGTCACCGGATTCCGGAGTGTTCTGTTCAACGACTGGCAAGTGAACACGATCGCGAGTATTTATAGCGGATTGCCTTTCACCGTCATCAGTGGAAAAGATCGATCGAGGTCGGGGCATCGGAAAATTATTATGCCGATGTAGTGGAGAGTCCGGAGCGCCCAGCAGGAGTGAATCCGGTACAAGAGTATTTCAACACGGCCGCTTTCCCCCAGGCGGTGATCGGGACCTTCGGCGATGTGGGGCGAAACAGCCTACCTGGTCCGGGGTTCTTCGATGTGGATGCGGCTATCTTCAAGAATTTTCTCTTCACCGAGCGATGGCGATTACAGTTTCGCGCGGAAGCCTTTAATCTGGAGAACCGGGCGAATTTTCAGAATCCGAACTCCACTGTTTCCGCCAGCGTAACGTTCGGGAGGATCACGGCGGCCAACGATCTGCGGGTACTGCAATTCGCGTTGAAACTGTTCTTCTGAAAGCGCGTTGCTTCACGACTGGAAACGCCTGGCATATTGTCCAACGATCTCGAACCCTCACCGGGTGAGCAAGACACCAATCGTTTCAGTTATGCCTGTCAGCGCGCTACTTTACGACTCGAAACTCGTTTCCAACGACCTCATCAGCCATGCGCTGCGAGTGTGTGAGATCAACTGAATCGGTATCCGAAATGGGCAATAAGGGGAAAAGAAGCTCGGCGACCCGGTAGGATTCTTCGAGATGCGGATAGCCGGATAGAATGAACGTCTCGATTCCTATATCAGCATATTCCAGGAATCGCTTTGCGACCGTTTCGGGATCTCCGACCAGCGCGGTTCCGGCTCCACCTCGGACCAGGCCGACACCGGCCCAGAGATTGGGACTAATTTCGAGATGCGCCCTGTCACCATGATGAAGCGCGACCATACGGCGCTGGCCTTCGGAATCGAGACGCGCGAGCGCGCGTTGCGACCTGGCGATGGTCTCCTCGTCGACATACTTGATGAGATCTTTTGCGGTCTGCCAGGCTTCGTCATTGCTCTCGCGCACGATGACATGCAGACGGATACCGAATCTCACTGTGCGGCCAGCTTCGGCGGCCTTCTGCCGGACTATTTGAACTTTTTCAGCGACGAGCGCGGGCGGCTCACCCCAGGTTAGGTAGACATCGACCTGCCGGGCGGCCAGATCGATCGCGGTCTTCGAAGAACCGCCGAAGTACAAGGGCGGATGGGGGCGCTGCAGAGGCGGGTAGATGACCTTCGCTCCCTCGACGTTTATGTGTTTTCCCTTGAAGGTGGTCGGCTCTCCCGAGATGCATTTGCGCCAAACGTTCAGGAATTCGTCCGTTACCTCGTAGCGCTCGTCGTGTGAGAGGAAAATGCCGTCACCCTTGGCTTCGTCGGGATCGCCGCCCGTGACCACGTTGATGAGCAATCTTCCGTCAGAAAACCGGTCGAAGGTTGCAGCCATGCGGGCGGAGAGAGTAGGAGACATTACCGCCGGACGCACGGCGACGAGAAACTTCAGGCGTTTGGTGACGGGTACGAGTGTAGAGGCGACCACCCATGCGTCCTCGCAGGAATTGCCGGTAGGAAGCAGCACGCCTTCGTAGCCCAGCTGATCGACGGCCTGTGCGATTTGCTTCAAGTATCCGTGATCGGTCTGGCGCATCAGATGCGTTGTACCCAGATAACGGCCGTCGCCCTGAGTTGGAATGAACCAGAAGAGTTTCATTGCTAATAGGTCAAGTCCTTCATCGAATCGTAGCCAGCGAGCGGGATGGGACGCAATCCCCTGCTCACGACGAAGAGCGCCACAGTACCCGCGAGGGGCATAACGGCGGCCGAGGCAAACACCGGTGAGTAAGAAAAGCGATCTACCAAGAACCCCGTCAATAGCGGAAACAGTAAGCCTGAGAGCCCTCCGCAGATGCCGTGCAGTCCGGTGGCTCGGCCTACCGACTCGTCCGGAAACATATCCGTCACTGCAGCGAACATGTTCGCAGAAAGAAAAGTGTGTCCAAATAAGACGATGCCGATGATTGCTAAAGCCTGTGAAACGGTCGGGACGAAAAACACGGCAAAGCTTGCTAGACACAGAATCGCGCCGAAGTACATCGTGATTTGACGAGCGCGCTTCACGCTGAAATTTCGCTTCAGTAGCAGGGCCGCCGCCCAACCGCCTGAAATACTTCCCAGGTCACCCATGAGGAAAGGAATCCAACTGAACACACCAATATCGTGGAGACTCAAGCGACGGACCGTGTACAGATAATCAGGCGTCCAATACCAATAGAACTGCAGCACAGGTCCTACGAGGAAACGGCACACCATCACAGACCATGTTTGAGGGTAGAGCAGCAATTCGCGGCTACTTTGCACGACCGAAACCTGCCTGCGCGGCTGGGAACTCGAAGCCCGGGAATTTGAGACCGGCCGATGGAATCGCCACCACAACGGGACCCAACAGATCCCAAGTACGGCCGGCAGCAGGAATGCATACTGATAGCCGTACCGATGTGCCAGGAAGACAACGAGAGGAGGCGCTATGATCGAACCAATCATAGTGCCGCTATTGAAGATGCCGATGGCGAAAGCGCGCTCTGTTCGAGGGAACCATTCGTTAACGGTTTTTACGCCGCCGGAAAAGTTGGCGCACTCTCCAGTGCCCATCCAGAAACGCAGAAATCCTAAATTGAGTCCGGATCGGGTAAATCCGTGTAAGCCGGTCGCGATGGACCACCACAAAACCGCAAGTCCGAGCCCCAACCGCACGCCCCACCGGTCCATGACCCAACCCATTGGGAACTCGCCAGACATCATGCCGAATTGGAATGCTGCGACAATGCGCCCGTATGCCTCGTGCGAGAGATGAAGCACTTCGCGGATCTTCGGTGCGAGAACCGATAGGGTTTGGCGATCGATGAAGTTGATCACCGTGATGCTTACGAGAAAGGCCAGCACGGTCCATCGGCGGCGAGAAAGGTGAGCGAACTCCTTGAACGCCGAACTCGCCGGTGCGGTTTTTGGCTTCGCGGCGCTTCCCACTTCGGCCAAGCCTATCATGTCGATAGGATTTGGAGCTATCGAGAAAGTTAACGTGAGCGCGGGGAGTCGATGGTGTGTGCTGTTAACTCACGTCGCCACCGCGTTCCAGCAAGAGTTCACGCAAGACAGAGCGATGGCAAAAGCTTTCGTTCTCGCAGTAACAGCCCAGTGACAGATTCGTTTGATGCGAGAGCGCCGCGAGCATATCGAGTTCCCGGCTGCGATCCGGGTCGGCCATCTCCCGTCGAAATTTCCGTTTAAATGCAGCCCAAGCGCGTTCGTCCGCTGCCTTGAGTGCCTCTTTCACGAGTTCGGCGCTCGGGGACAGATTTGGGAACCAGACGTCATAGTAGTCGAGCCGAGCGAAGTCGGATTTGGGAATACCACGCGGAGGCCTGCGCACGGTACCGAGCCGTAGCCCCTCACCCCGCTTCCGAGGTGTGCCGAGCCGGAGAATCGAAATCGACATAGTGCAAACCCAGTTTGGCAGGCACGCTTAAATCCCAAAAGGCACGCCCGCTTACCGGCGGCCCGAGCCAGCACATTCCAGGGCGTCGGAGTGGACATTCTGAGACGCACGAACTCGTTCAATACGCTTTTGCTGCCGCGCAAGCTCGTGCGCCATGGGCAAATAAATCTCGCGATGACCGGCCGGGTCAGAGTAGTCCCATACGCCGGTACAGCAACGCCGCTCGTCTTCCCAGCCGGGATAGTTGACAATCGGATAAATACATATCCCTTCAATCGGGATACCATTCTCGATAGCTTGTATGACTTCATCGCAAATATAGCTCAGCCATTCCACCCTTCGCTCGTCTTCGATTCCCGTTTCCGAAATTAGCAATGGCCGCGAATAGCGGTTATAAATTTCGGCTAATATGTCGTGCAGCGGCCGATATCGCGGGTCTGCGGCTTCAATGAATTTCCCGTTGTAAACCCATTGGTTGTGGATGTAGTAATTAACGCCGATAACGTCCAAATAGCGTGAATCGCCGCCAAGCTCCGGGTGCAGGCGACCGGACAACATATCCCAACCATTCAGCTGTGATCGCTCGTGTGCCGCTGCCGCGTCCTTCTGGATCTGGTCCATCTCTGGCGAAGTCACGACGTTGATAGCAGGATCCGGCTGTACGAATCTGGCGTCCGGAGCTACGGAACGGATGCCATCCATGGCCGCGAGATTCGCACGAACGAGCTGTAACTTCAGCTCATTGCCGCGACCTCGGGCAAACGGGTTGAGCACAGCGCATTCGCCCGCAGCCCACGCGAAAAACGAGATTTCGTTGACAGGAGCAAAATAAGGCACTTCGTCGATTTCACTCTCCACAACACGTCCGACTTCCCGGGCAAACGCCTGAAAGCGCCGAATGAATTCAGAGCCGAACAGGTCGAGATCGTCCGGCCAACCGTAATGAAACACATCCCAGATGACTTGCAACCTGGTCTTCCGAGCTGCCTTGAGCATTGGCAGAAAGGAAGAGAAATCGTAGCGGTATGGACTTGTTTCGATCAGATGCCAGCGAATTCCGTCACGCGCCGATGAAATGCCGATTTCCCGAAGCCTGGAATAATCCGCTTCACAAAAGCGGTCGTGACCGGTAGCCGCAATAAGATCCAGTCGCTTACCATTGCGCAGCCGATGGCACGAGGATTCGAAGCCTCCGAGAAAGAAACTGCGCAGCGCACATTCATTGTTCATATCATTTCCGATTCAATCGGGATCAGAACTCATTCGCTCAACAATCATCAGAGAATGTACTAGCTCGCATACTTACCAGGATTACACCTACACCCATTAGTGCTCTAACAACAGAACGTGTGGGCCACCCGACAGCAGTTGAAATGCTAGAGGAACGCCCCGGTTCGAGGAAACATAATCCCTTATGACGACTTTTCAGAGTGATCTCATCTGTTTTTCTCATCTTCGCTGGACATTTGTTTTCCAGCGTCCTCAGCATCTGATGAGCCGGTTTGCCCAGCGTAGTCGTGTTTACTTCGTGGAAGAACCCGTATTCGGAAAGCAGAGAGAAGCGGAGCTAAAGTGTTCCATTTGCCCGCAGAGTGGCGTGCGAGTGATCACTCCGGTATTTTCCCGAGCGTCAGAGAAAGATTCATGCGCTCCAGTTCTGCGAAAGCTAATCAAGCAACTCGTACAGCAAGAAGATATACGCGATTTTGCCGCGTGGTATTACACGCCGATGGCCATGGGCTTCACAGAAGAACTGACGCCTGAGCTCACGGTGTACGACTGCATGGATGAGTTGTCAGCGTTTGCAAATGCTCCTGCCGATATGCGACGAAAGGAGCAGATTCTGTTCGAGCGATGCGACTTGGTGTTTACCGGAGGGCAGAGTTTGTTCGAAGCGAAACGCTTGAAACATGAGGCAGTGCATTTGTTCCCGAGCAGCGTGGATATGGCGCACTTCGCCCAAGCGCTTTCGATCCAAAAGCAGCCGGAAGATCAAAAAAGCATTCCACGTCCACGCATCGGATATGCCGGCGTGATCGACGAGAGAATGGACCTGCAACTGATCGAGTGCATCGCGGACAGACGGCCGGAGTGGCAAATCGTGCTAGTTGGACCAGTGGTGAAGATCGATCCCGAAAATTTGCCACGGCGACGAAACATTCACTATACCGGAATGAAGAGTTACGACGAACTGCCAGCGTATCTGGCGGGCTGGGATGTCGCGATGTTGCCGTTCGCTCAAAACGAAGCGACGAGATTCATCAGTCCGACAAAGACACCCGAATACCTGGCGGCGGGCCTACCGGTGGTCTCAACACCTATACAGGATGTAGTGCGGCCATACGGCGAGCGAGGGCTGGTGACAATTGGAAGAGATCACGACCAGTTCGTTCGTGGAATCGAGCAGCAGCTGGGTAGCCGCTGCTCCGTGGCACGACAGTCGGAAGTCAAAAGGTTTCTGAATCAGCAGTCCTGGGACAAGACCTGGGAGGGCATGCAGCGAGTCATGGCACACGCATTGGCTCGCAAGAAGCGGGCGATGGAAAGTACCGTCGAGGAACACAAGGGCATTGTATTCACGCCCCAAGTGAGTGCCGCCCGTGTTTGATTACCTGGTGGTGGGAGCCGGATTCGCAGGCGCGGTCGTTGCCGAGCGCATGGCCAGAGGCTTTGGTAAGAAAGTGCTAGTGGTGGACCGGAGGAGTCATGTTGCCGGGAACGCCTACGATTGTCTGGACGATCACGGCCTGCTGATACATCGCTATGGTCCGCACATTTTTCACACCAATTCGGAACAGGTATTTCAGTATCTTTCGGAGTTCACCAGCTGGCGTCCGTACGAACATCGTGTGCTCGCGTCAGTGGACGGAAGGCTGGTGCCTATTCCCATCAACCTGGATACCGTGAACGCTCTCTACGGCCGGGAATTAAATTCAGAGCAAGTTGAAGAGTTTCTCGCGTCGGTAGCCGAGCCAAAGGAAACTATCCGGACATCAGAAGATGTCGTGGTCAGCAGAGTAGGCCGATATCTCTACAGTAAGTTATTTCAGAACTACACGCGAAAGCAGTGGGGTCTCGACCCGTCTCAACTAGATGCACAGGTGACAGCTCGCATCCCGGTGCGAACGAACCGAGATGACCGGTACTTCGGCGATAAGTTCCAAGCGATGCCGCTGTTTGGCTATACCCGCATGTTTGAGAATATGTTGGATCATCCAAATATTCAGGTAGAGTTGGGCGTGGAGTATCGCGACTTAGTTAAGCGTGTTAATTTCCAAGAGCTGGTTTATACGGGCCCGGTGGACGAGTTTTTCGATCACCGGTTCGGGAAGCTGCCTTATAGGTCTTTGCGATTCCAGCACGAGACTTTGCCGATCGAACGCCTGCAGCCGGTGGCAGTTGTAAATTATCCGAACGAGCATCGATATACCCGCATCACCGAGTTCAAACACCTGACCGGGCAGGCGCACGAGAAGACGAGCATCGTTTACGAGTTTCCATCTGCTGAAGGGGATCCGTATTATCCAATTCCTTGCCAAAAGAACGCCACAACTTACAAAAAATATTCCGAACTGGCAGCAGCTACACCGGCTGTTCATTTTGTCGGCCGCCTGGCAACGTATCGGTACTACAACATGGACCAAGTGGTCGCTCAGGCTTTGACGCTATGCTCGCGGCTCGGAGGTGTTACGCGGGCCTCATTATGCGAAATACCGGCTCCGGCGGCGTGAGCGATTTGGTGGCGCGCTAAGCCCGGCCAGGGCCGCCGAAATCATTACGATGTCTGGTGGCCGTCCACTTTGCCGCTCGATACTCGCTGAGGTTCAGATCACCCTGCATCGCATCAGGAGCTACGGTTCCCGTGAATGTATAGTTCAGGACGGCGCCGTGCTGCTCTCCGATGCTGCTGGTCATCTTAACCTCGTTCCCGTGCATAGAGCCCAGAAGATCACGCGCCAGAAAGTCACCCTGATGGGTGCCCGTGATATCCGAACCATTCTGCTGCACATATAGGCTGTGGGTCGAGCGGCCAGCCGCGAATTCCACCTGGACGTCCCACTGACCGCTAATATCGGATGCAGGTGGTCGGGTGTCTCTCGCCAATTTCGTACCGGCCGCCTTGGAAAGAACGTCGCGGAGTCTCTCGCTTACTACTTTGTCGTCCCCCGGGCACATCATGTAAGCGGTGATCGACACGCCCGTTTCGTTCCCAGGCGCAGGATGACCAAATCGCCTCTCACCAATACCTGAAAGGGTAATGCGCGGTTCGGTGGTGAACAATATATGTTCCACGTCCGCGCCGGTGATTCCGACGGCCTCGGTGCTCCACCGAATGTTGAGCACCGGAGTGTGATTAGATAGCTCCTTCGTCTCCTTGATTGAAGATGTCACGCCCTGGACTGATCCGACATCCTTTGCGATGTTGTTCATCCAGGACATCCAGTTGTTCCACTCCGCCTGATGGTCGCGCTTACCCCAGGCTTCGACCGCAGCAAGCATTCCCATCGCCTCTTCCTTGCCGACCTTCATTGCGCGCCCGTATCCATGGTGCGGAGCGCTGTGTACCCACGCCGCTTTCACAAGATCCTTGCGCCCGAGAAGCAGGCCTGCCGATTGCGGGCCACGGATGCATTTGCCTCCGCTATAGCCCACCAGCGTAGCGCCGCGCTGCAGGTGCACGTTCGGGATCGTCAGCAGCTCAGCCGCAGCGTCGACCAGCACCGGGATGTTTCGTTCGCGAGCTGCGGGATAGATCATGTCATAAGTGAGCGGCCCCGATTCGGCTTCCGGGCCAGCCAGCACATAAACCATTCCGACGCGCGGTCCCAAGGCGGCCCGCAACTGGTCGGCGTTCGCCACCTCGACGATCCTCACTCCGATCGAGCGAACGGCTGCGTCGTACTCATTGCGCGAGTGTACCGGGATCACGACTTCGTCTTTTGGGAAACCAGCCAGATTCGGAATCCTGACGTGCAGATCAGGGTTTCCGCCCGCGATGCAAGCTGCTGTCGCGTGAGCGAGTCCCGCGGCGCAACCCGACGAAATCATTCCCCATTCGGCACCCGTCAGCTCAGCCAGACGCTGGCCAACTCCATCTGCCAGTTCGTCGAGCTGGACATAGTGCTGGCCTGCTGCCTGTTGAGCGGCGCTGACCTCCGGCAACTCGAGCGAGCCGCCAATGATGGTGTAAGTGCCGCGGCAATTGATCACCGGACTAACGCCGATGGATCGGTAGATATTCTTTCCCGGCAATGCGTCCGTACTGGTTTCTAGCCTGGCAGCCATCACCCTCCGCGCACCCAAATAAGGCGCAAGTCCGGCGCAGGTGCCGCCTCTCAATAAGTCCCGCCGGCTAACGCGATTGAGGTATCGACCTAAAGCAGTGATCATTGACTCGGGCATGTTTCCAATCATCGCTCAGAAGAGATGTGGCTCTGGCCGTGTAAAAGGTTGTTCGCAACGATTCGCGCGTCGGTGTTACTTGGGTCTAAGGACAACGCTTCCGAGAGCTCGCTCAATGCGTCCCGTTTATTGCCCGATGACACCAGCATCAGGGCCAAGTTGTAATGAGCGTCTGCAAGATCGGGATCACTCAGCACTGCTTCGCGCAACTGCCTGATCCCATCGTCGGAGCGGCCCGTTCTGGCATAGAGGACTCCAAGCGCCATATGCGCCTCGGCGTAGTCAGGCGCCAGATCAAGAGCTTTCCGATAAGACTCGAGCGAATCATCGGTCTCACCCAGTCTTGCCTCGCTCTGGCCAAGATAATAGTAGGCGGCCGGAAGGTCAGGGCTCAATTTTGCACACTCCTCAAACCGGCTCTTCGCATCGTGCCAGCGCCCCGCTCTCATATCTTCGACGCCCTTAAGAATGAGCTCCTTGCTCTCGGCAAGCTCGGTGCGCGATTGGTGCAGAGCCCGAATCTCGCGCATCTCGGATGCCGCTTCCGCGGTTTGCCCATGCATCTGAAGCGCAACTCCCAGAGCGTACTTGGCGCGCTCAAAATCCGGCTTCAGCTCCACCGCTCGACGGAGCGCCGCAATCGCCGCCTGCATATCGCCATTTTCCTTGAGAGCGAGTCCGAGATCGCAAAGCGCGATCGGATTCTCCGGCATCAACCGGACAGCTTGTTTAAATTCGCGCAGCGCAGCGGCATTATCGCCTTCACGTCGCAAAGCGGTACCCGCAGCTTCGTGCGCGGGACCAAAATTCGGATCGATCTCGATTGTGCTCCGGAACTCAGCCATTGCGTTGTGCAAATCTCCATTTTGCCCAAGCGCTACGCCCAGATGATAACGAGTCTCCACGTCTTTGGGATGCGCTGCCAAATGGAGTCGAAACTGTTGAATCGCCGCCGACGGCTTACCGGATTCGAGGTAAGCCAGGCCAAGCTGAGCGTGCGCGCGCGGATCGGCGGGACGCAACCGGCATACGGCTTGGAGCTGCTCGATTGCCTCGGGAAGCTGATTTACCTTCAACAGAACGGCCGCGAGATAGCCTCTTGCCTGTGTATTACCGGGATCAAGTTGAATGGCTTTACGAAGCTCCATTCTGCAGGGTGCCTGATCACCGTGGTCACAGTAAGCCGCACCCAGCCCGTAGTGCGCAAGAGACCAATCTGGTTTGAGCGCGAGTGCTTCCGAAAATTCTCGGATGGCCGAGGCCGAGTCTCCCTTATATTTGAAAGCGAGCCCTCGGTTGTAATGATCGAGAACCGGGTCGGCGCCGGTGACAAGCGATGCAATCGAGAGCAGCAGAAATCCAAACTGAAGCGACACTCTGCCCATACAGCGTACTCAGACCAGAGGCCTAAGCGACAAACGATCTTACCAGAGGAACTTAAGGCTAAGTTGGCCGATGCGCGGCGGGCTCGCGCTTGTGACCACGCCGAAGTTACTGCTGCTGAAGTCACCACTTGGGTTGTTGAACTGAGTGTGATTGAAAATGTTGAAAAACTCAGCGCGGAACTGAAGGCTCATCGATTCGGTGATTCGGGTGTTCTTTCTCCAGTGCGAAATCCGTATTTAATATGCCCGGTCCGTGGAAAAAACGCCGATTTGCAGTTCCGAAACCTGCATAGGTTTCCGGAGCAAACGCATCGGGAAAGAAGTAAGTGTTCGGACCGTTCGGTCCCGGATTATGTGGATTCTGGGTCTGAACTTTGCCCACCAGGTTAGGAGTGTCATTACTGCTGTCACCCGTCAACGATAAATCTCCGACGGTTTGTTGCCATTTCGATTGGAAAGCCGGTGGAGAAACGGCTGATTCCCACGAAGTTCCAGCCTTGTGTGAGTCGCCTGGGACCGCCCGCGAACCAACGGTCGAAGGGAAGTGCCCAGTTGTAGCTCGCTATAAAATTGTGGGTCACGTCGTAGGACGAGAGCGCCCGGTTTAGCCGATAGTTACTGAAGTTTACCCAGTCATTAAAGCCCGAAGAATTATCGATTGCCTTTGAGAACGTATATGCCAGAAGAAACGTCACGTCGGAAGCCTTGCGCTCTACTGAAGCCTGGAATGAATTGTAGTTAGAGTTTGCAACATTGGCCGTGATAGTGTTCCATTGGCCGAAATCCGGACCCAGTGTGGTTCTGGTGCCGTTGTAGGTGATTCCGTTTAAGGTGTAAACGTTCGACTCGCCATACGGACCGCAGCCGACGCTCGCAAGTTGCAGGCACAAAGCAGTATTTCCAGGATTCGCATCGTACTGCGAGATCAGCTTATGACCTTGCGTGCCTACATAGGCTAAGGTCAGAACGGTAGCCTTCGAAAGCTCTCGCTGGAACGTAAAATTGTAATCCTCCGCGTAGGGCATCCGATTGTGGATCGAGTAGCCGGGTGAGAAGGTGATGGGGAGATAGCGAGAATAATCGAGAGTTTTGTTACTTGGAGCATCCGGGAACGGGTATGATAAACGGAAATCGCTGGCCTGCCGAGCTACCGTCAGCGCGATTCAGAAAAGGCTGGTCGAACATGGGTTGCTGCGAAGTATTGCTCTGGTAATACAAGCCGAACGGAGCATCGCCTACTTCATAGAACAGGTTCAGATCCTCTATCGATGTGTAGTAGATGCCGTAACCCGCCCGGATACTGCTCTTGCCGGAACCGCCGAAAATCTTTCCCAGAAGACCGTCATGGAAATCGGGGGAATAGGCCATTCCTGCACGAGGGCCGAAATTGTTGTATCTGCGTCGGGGCAAGAGTGCTGGGAATGCCCGGATCTCCGGGAACAACCCAACCTCGCGGTGCAGTCGGAAACTGAGTAGACTGTTCGCCCGGAACGATCGTCTCAATCTTGCCTTGAGTGTCATACCACGGCATACTCACTTCCCAACGCAGACCGAGATTAAACGTTAGATTGGGCTTGGCCTTATAAGAATCCTGAAAGTATAGTCGCTCCGTAACGAGTTCGCGAATCCAGGAACTGTTGACTGCACTGGTTGTAACCGGTTGGCGCACCAATCAGAAAGTCGGCAAAATCTATGCCGGTTTCGGTTCCGTTGAATGTAAAGTCGCCATTGGGAGCGCAGGTATTCCGCTCATTGATCTGAAGGTAGCGAAACTCGCCACCGAATTTCATGGAATGGCTCCCAACCACCTTCGAGAATCCATCGGACAACGCATAGGTGTTGTCCGGCTGGAAAGTGGTTAAAGTGGGAACGCCAATCGAGAAATTGTTGAAGTAAATGGGCGGCACGGTTTCCGGGAAAGCCGGGCGGTCCCGATGGGACAATCCCTAGCGTTCCCAGGCCAGTTACGAATCCCAGGCTCGACAGACTGGCGAAGCTACCCTTGGGCTCTGCTGTTCTGGTAGCCGTGCGAAAGAAACTCAACCGAAACTCGTTCACCTGACGTTGCTCCGAATGTTTTCGTATTGCTGACTACGAACTCCTGAGCGCGTGTGGGAGTGGTTGCTGGAAAGCCGGGGACGCTTGCTCCGCTGTTGGGAAGCGCATCGGCTACCGTGGAATCGTCGAAGTGGTAATAGAAGTACCAGTTGCCTGTCATCTCATTGTTGAAATCGACGCGTTGCCCCATTTTGTCGTCATTGACGGTGTTCCTCTGACTAGCATCGGCATAGTAACCGTTCGACTGATTCGGGGCGGGAATGTAGGGCAGGATTCCGATCGCCGGTTTCGCCCATGCTCGCTGCGGAATGACGCCGTTCGGGAAAACGCAAGTCGCGGTAGTGGAGCAACCCGGAGAACTGTAAGGTTCGCCATTTTGAACCGCGTAACCGAGGCGCTGCGAAAGCACGGAAGCCCAGTAGGAGCCGTTTACCGCAGTGGTGTTTCCGCTCGCGTCAACGAATGTGCTCGGATCGAATACGCCTGACCTCTCGGTCACCGACGGTACCGCAACTAACCCGGTACTCGCGCCTGCAACCTGCCGTGTACCCTGGTAATCCGTGAACCAGAAAAGCTTGTTTTTGAGAAATGGGCCGCCCACCGCGTACCCAAACTGATTTTGGCGCAGTTCGGCTTTGGTGGGGTCGAAGAAGTTACGGGCATCGAAGTCATCGTTCCGCAGAAATTCGAAGGCATCGCCATGAAAGCCGTTCGTACCCGATTTCGTGATGGCATTCATTACACTTCCGCTGTACTTTCCGTACTCGGCATCGAACCCGTTGGTGATCAACCGGAACTCCTGGATGGAATCGAGATTGGGAATGAGCCCTGCACCCTGGTTTCTGCCTTCGCTGACATCGCCACCATTCACAAGAAATGCATTCGCGGTCTCGCGCTGCCCGTTGACTGAAACGTTCCCGGTGGACAAGGTCCCAGATACCGGCCGGTCCTGCTGCATGGAGCCCGACGTAGCGGGAGCCACCCCCGCCTGCAGACCCAAGAGATCAAGGAAGCTGCGGCCATTCAACGGAAGTGAAAGAATCTGCTTTGTTCCGACGACCTGACCCAGTTGCGTACTCTCCGTTTCCACTTGCACGGCATTTGCTTCCACTGTTACCGCTTCCTTCACCGCGCCGATCTGCAGATTCACATCAACATGCAGCTGATCATTGATCTGCAGAGTGATTCCAGTCGTGACGAATTTCTCAAAGCCCGGCGCGACGGCGGTCAGGACATATTGGCCGGGCGGCAGCGCGAGCAGGCGATATTCGCCGTTATTATCCGAGGTCGCGCTTCGCACAAAGTTGGTCGTAGTTTCCGTTGCGCTTACCTCTGCATGCGCAACCGCCGCGTGCGAACTGTCTCGCACAACGCCTGAGATGGCTCCGGTAACATCGGCCGAAAGATGAAGAATAGAACAGCCTGCGGCAACCACGGCGAACAAACAGCTTCTGTACGTCATGACAACTCTCCACTTATGTCGGTGTTGGGAGCTTAACGGGAAAATGCCTGCTCTGTCAAGAAAATCCGGTAAGGGATGGAGCTTCAGTGCTCCATCCCCTTCTCCACCATGCCGGGGTACCAAGACCGTACTGCTAGGATGCGCGACTTCACTCCGGGAGCGCTGTAGTATCCAACCGTGCAATTCAGGCGGAAGAAATACGCGTCGCCCGCTTGCGCGGGATGCCGTCCTTCAATGCCATCGACACCGCCGCCCGCGACCATATCGCCATGGCCATCGAGCACCAGGTAGATCTCTTCCTCGCGCTGGTGATGGTGGGGAAAATTGGTGCCCCCCGGAGCGATCTCCATCAAGAAGAGGCTGGTCAGGACCCGGCCTGCCGATATGCGATCCCGCTTGCTGTCGACGTCACCCATCAACAGCCTGTAAAGCGCCGAAGATGGATGGCCGCTCACCTGTTGGGTCGGCACCTCTTCGATATTGGCCTTCAAAGGTTTCGCCGGTAGCGGAGCTTTGATAAAACCTTTAGTACGAAAGCCCATCACAATCACTCGTAACGGCGCACTGGAGGTGTTCTTCAGATTGTGAAGAACAGTGGCGGGCAAATAAACATAATCTTCTTTTGCGAGTTCTACGCCAGTGCTGCCGTACTGCATCAACCCATTCCCTTCGAGCACTACGTAAACCTGGTCCTCCTCGGAATACTGAACCGCTTTGCAGGCACCCTTCGGACTGACATTTATTTCACCGAAACGGGCAATCCCAACAAGAATGGAGTGGTCCCGATCGCCTTGGCCAAAGATGGCTTTGTAGCGGCAATCAGGCGTGGTAAGTTCGTTTGTCTGTTCGCTAACGGTGGCTAGATTGCGGTGAAGAAAAGTCGGATCGATCTGCCGCTCTGCCGCAACCAGCGCGTCGGCTATAGCCAAACAGCAGACAAGCAGGATCAGCGTTCTATTGAGGAACATGTGTCGGATTCAAATCTCCACTAGACTACATTATTAGTCGGAGGAGCCGTAGGCAAGGACGCGTAAATGGTGCACGTTTCGGAGCAACGTCGTATGTTCATGAAGTGGGTAGCGGCCGCGCCCGTGTTGGGAGCGTTGGCGTGGCGCGAGGCGTCGCGCAAGCTTCTGGCGAACACGACCAGCACTGCGAACGTGTATCAGCGAATCGGAGTTCGTCCGCTGATCAATGCACGGGGAACATGGACTTATCTGACCGGGTCACTTATTTTCCCCGAGGTTCGAAGTGCAATGGACGCTGCCTCCCGCCAGTTCGTTGACATATTCGAGCTGCAAGCGGGAGCAGGCAAGCGCCTGGCGGAGCTCTCGGGCGCGGAATCGGGAATGGTGACGTCCGGATCAGCGGGCGCCATGGCGGCCGCGACGGCAGCCTGCATGGCAGGAACTGATCCCGCAAAGATTTGGCAGTTGCCGGACACGACGGGACTCAAGAACGAAGTAGTGATGCTAGGCGGCCGGATCGCATTCGACAGTGCGATTCGCCTCACAGGAGCGAAGTTAGTCATCGCCGATTCGCTCGAGGCGTTAGCGTCTGCTATCAATGGGCGAACGGCTATGGTCTACACCACCTGGCGCGACGACCGGTTACCCAAAGCGCTCGCCATAACAAAATCGGCAAAGGTTCCTCTTTTATTAGACGATGCTGCTGGAATTCCACCCTTCGACAATCTCTCTCGTTATGCCAAATTAGGGGTCGACCTCTACTGCTTCAGCGGCGGAAAAGGAATTCGCGGCCCGCAATGCGCCGGTATACTGCTCGGACGGAAAGAACTGATTGACGCGGCGCTCAAAAACTATAACCCCTACGAAGGCGCCGTTTGCCGGCCCATGAAAGTCGGTAAAGAAGAGATTATCGGCATGCTTACGGCCATCGAGACCTGGCAGAAAGCCGATTTGACTGCGCTCACTCGCGAATGGAACTCGAGGGTGCAACGGATCGCGAAGCTGGTAGAAACTGTACCAGGTGTCTCCACTAAGATCTACGTCCCCCAAGAGGGTAACAGCTATCCAACGCTCCGAGTTCTATGGGATGAGCCAAGATTCGGTCTGACTGTTGCGCAGTGCGATCAGCAGCTGCGCGCCGGTGAGCCGCGGATCGAAGTTCTTACGAACAGTAACCCCAGCCTGGTCCCCGCGGTGGTAGAGGGAGACGACCCGAAACACGAGCCGCCTCCTAATCAGCTCGAGATCGTATCAATGACACTTCAGGACGGCGAAGATCTGATCGTTGGCCGCCGGCTGCGGGAGATTCTAAAGACTGCGCGCAGCAAAACTTAGGGTTCCTATCAAATTCCGCGCTAATTACGGCAGTGCGAAAGTAAATACGTCGCTTCCCGAGGCAATCGCGACGTATTGCTTGTTATTTACTGCGTAACTCATGGGAGAAGCATGCATTGATTGTCCAGTTACAAAATGCCACAGCGATTTACCATTCCGCGCATCGACGGCCTCGAAAGCTTCGGCATCATTGCCAAAGAACACCAAGCCGCCGGCGGTGGTCATCGTGCCACCCCAGGATCCTCCCGAGCCGGTCTGCGGATACTGCCAGACGCACTTACCGGTTTCGGGGTTGTAAGCCATCAAGATTTTCTGCGAATGTTCGCTCGGAGCATTCTTCGCGCCGGTAGCATAAAATTCGCGGCCTTCGGAAAACTGCTGTGGCTTCACAAAATAGAGCTGGCACCCCTCACGCGCCATGAAATAGAACAGGCGCGTTGAGGGATTGTAAGAAGGCGAAAACCAGTTCGTAGCACCGATCATATCGGGACAAATGAGGGTGCCATTGGCGGTGGGTTCTGCTCCCGTCCGAATCGGCCGGCCGCTCGCATCTATGCCTTTTGCCCAGTTCAGCTTTTTTACGAAAGGCGTCGCGAAAAGAAATTTGCCGTCTGTTCTATCCAGCAAGTAGAAGAAACCGTTGCGGTTGGCCTCGATTAGCAGCTTCCTTTGTTTACCTCGAAATGGCGCGTCTACGAGTACCGCCGTTTCTGTCGAATCATAGTCGAAAAGGTCATGCGGCGTGAATTGGAAGTGCCACTTCAGTTTCCCCGTATCCGCATTCAAGGCCAAAACACATGCAGTGTAAAGATCGTCGCCGGGTCTGACGGAGCCATCGAAATCCGGCGCGGCATTACTCGTGCCCCAGTACACGGTGTTTAACTCGGCATCGTAAGTGCCCGGCATCCAGGTGGTCGCGCCTCCACGCAAGTACATATCGCCGGGCCAGCTAGAATTTCCGAACTGGCCCGGACCTGGAATTGTCCAGGTTCGCCAAGCCTCTTTGCCGCTTTTCGCGTCAAACGCCGCGATAAATCCCCGTACGCCATCGTCTCCGCCAGAGCTTCCTACCAGAACTCTGTCCTTTACAATTAACGGCACGCTCGTCGCACCATAGTTGCTGTTTCCAGGCGGAGCGTATGGGACATCCCAGATCAGGTACCCCGAGTGGGTATCGAGACAAAGCAGATGCGCATTGTCCGTTTCCATGTACAAACGCGAGTGCCACAGCCCTACGCCGCGGTTGTGGTGGGCGGAAGCATCATCCACAAGGCCCTCGGTAACAGGCCGCGAGTAATGCCAGATCTGCCGGCCTGTGCGGGCGTCAAGCGCGAACGCGTCGTTGGCTGATGTGACAAACATCACGCCGTTCACGACGACTGGCGTACCTTCGAGATGAGTCGAGTTCTGCGAATGAAACACCCACTGCGCCCGTAAACTTGCGACATTGTGCGGCGTGATCTGAGCCAGATTCGTGAAACGCCGGCCCGAGTAGTCGCCGTTATAGGAAGGCCAGTTCGCACCTGGAAGACTCGAAATGTCCGAGGGAGACACATCGATCCGGGCTGAATTCTCAGCGATGCTCCAAGTACGGGCTGAGCAGACGAGGAGAACGCCCGTAGCTAGGAGGCGATTGGCGAGGCCCACTTTACGCATAGTACGATTTCATGAAGAATTTGCCAGCTCTCTTGAAATGAGATCTCGCAACTTTTCAGTTAGGCGCCCCCTGTCTTTCAAACTCATTTTTTTTGTCTCAATCGGCTGCAGAATCCGCAAGGTGACCGATCCGGATTCAACGACGCCGCTGCCGTACGGAAGCACTTCGCGGGTACCAAGCATCACAATGGGAACGACTGGTACGCCCGCACGTATTGCGATGTAGGGTCCGCCCTCCTTGAACGGCCGCAAGACGCCGTCGTGCGAGCGACCGCCTTCCGGAAAGATGAGCAGAGAGATTTGCTTCTGCTGAATTTTCTCGGCAGCCGTTTGCATCACTTTCACCGAACCGCGAGGATCTTCCCGCGGTACCGGAATGTGACCAGCACGGTTGAGGTGGGTGCCAAGCAGCGGAATTTGAAACAAGCCGCGCTTCGCTAGGAAGCGAAATTGTACCGGGATGTGTGCCAACGCTACCGGCGTATCCATATAGCTCAGATGGTTCGAGATGAAGACATAACTGGCACCCGGATCAATCTGCTCCAGCCCCTCAACATTGACACGTACGCCGCTGACGCGCAGCAGCATGCGCGCCCAGGCTTGTGCTACCCGGTGTTGAGCGATGCCGTTTCGGTGGCGATCGAAGAAAGAGAGGATCAGGCTGATCGTTCCGTAGACAAACGTGGCGAGGACGATACAGGGATCTGCAAAAAGCAAACCACGTAGTTTCTTCATCGATTCAGCAGGAGCTTGCGTGCTTCGCCGACCAGATAAAGCGAGCCAGTGAAAAAAACGATCGCGTCACGCGGAGCCCGGCGTGCTGCTTCGATTGCTTGAAAGACGGTTTCAGTCAATACAGCCCCAGAGTAGCTGGCAGCCTCCAAAATGGCTTCGGGCCGCAGAGCACGCGGGAAATCCGGCACCGTTAAGATGAGCCGCTCCGCCAACGGAAACAGCTGTTCGGTCACCTCTTCGATCGCCTTATCACGCATTGCTCCGTACACAAGCCACACCGGACGCCCGGAATGGAACTCGCGAATATAGGAGACTAGTGCCCGAGCGCCGGCGGGGTTGTGAGCGCCGTCCAGCACAAAGTCGGGATCGTGTGAGATGAATTCGAGGCGGCCCGGCCAGCGCGTTTGGCGAAGTCCCTCGAAGACCGCTGTCTGCGGCAGGCCCAACTTTTGACCAGCGAGAATGGCAGTTGCAGCATTTTCGATCTGGTGACGCCCGGCGAGCCGGCACTCGTAAGCAACCCCTTGGAATTCAAAGGCCGAGCCTGTTGCAGTGCATTGCAGATTTCGGATATCTGCGGCCTTCACGGAAGAAATGGGACAGCCGAGCTCCTCACCCCGTTGTACGATTACGCTCTCCGCCGCGGCAGGCTGTAGCCCCATGACGAGGGGAACGCTGGGTTTCAAGATCCCCGCTTTTTCACCCGCGATCGAGTCCAGACTATTCCCCAAGAAAGACTCGTGGTCGTAAGAAACAGGGGTGATGACGCACAGCTCGGGCGTTACGACGTTCGTCGCGTCTAGCCTGCCACCCAAACCTACTTCAAGCACTACTATGTCTGTACGCTCGCGAAAAATCAGAAGCGCCATGGCGGTGATTGTTTCGAAGTAGGACGGGTGAGCGTCGATATGTCCTTCGAGCAGCAACTTCTCCGCCGCCAAATGCACAGTCTGAAAAGAGGCCGTGAATTCCCCAGCATCGACATCTAACCCATCGATCTGTATACGCTCGGTAGGCTCGATCAAGTGTGGAGAAGTGTACAAGCCGGCGCGCAGATTGGCACATCGCAGCATGCTGGCAATCATGGCGGAGGTCGAACCTTTTCCATTTGTGCCGGCCACGTGCACGAAGCGCTGGGCACGTTCAGGATTGCCGAGCGCGGAAAGCAGGGTCTGCATACGCTCAAGACCAAACTTAGCGCCGGACTTCAATTCGTTGCCCAGCGAGTAGAGATAGCGAACCGAATCGGGATAACTCACGGGTTGCCAACGAGTGCCGAACCCGGACGGTATTTAGACATGTTGTCTGCGATGTCCCGTCAGCATGGGGCGAATGAGTTGAAAGACATCGCGCGCAACGATCTTATTCCCCTCGCCGTTCGGATGAATTCCGTCAGGCTGCATCAGTTCAGCATGCTGATACACATGCAGCAAGAGGAACGGCATATAGGTCAGGTGAAACTGCCTGGCTAGATCTGGAAACATGGCGGTAAAGGGTTTGACGTACTCGGGTCCGTAGTTCGGCGGAAGCGTGATACCAAGCAGTACTACGGGAATGTGGGCCTCCTTTAGCTGCTCAATCATGTCGTCCAGATTCTTTCGAGTGGCGTCTACCGGAATGCCACGTAAGCCGTCATTACCGCCGAATTCGAGTATGACCAGCGCCGGGTGTTCAGAGATAACGTTTTGGATGCGGGCAAGACCGTCGCTACTCGTGTCTCCGCTTACGCCCTGGTTGTCTACTCGAAATGCAAGGCCATTCTGATCGAGCAAATCCTGCAAATCCTCTGGGTAGCTGCGGCCTGCAACCCCCGCCGTGAGGCTGTCGCCGAAAGTGACGATGACAGGACGGGTATCGGTCTCGGCCGAGGCGGGAACGGCCCCAGGCGCAGTGGAACCGGAGGTAGGTTGCGTGCGTTTTTCTTGAGAGGGGGTGTTTACGCGGGAACCACAGGAGATGGAAACAGCGGCAGAAACAAACCAGACTGCCACAATAAATAGAAAAGGCCACCGTTTCATCACAATCCTAAGATTGACATGAACTATTCTTCTCAACCCTTGGACGCCATTGAGGTCCACCAGCTGTCAAAAACCATCGACAATGGATCGAACCGCGTCGAAATTCTCCGCGAGGTCAGTTTCAAGGTGCCGCGCGGGCAATTTGTGGCCATCATGGGAGCTTCGGGAAGCGGTAAAAGTACTCTGCTCGGGCTGATGGCGGGTCTCGACACTGTCACGGCCGGGCGGATTGTGGTTGACGGTACCGAAATCCAGAATCTGCGTGAAGACGATCTGGCGCGACTACGCGGCCAGAAGATTGGCTTCGTCTTTCAGTCTTACCAGTTAGTACCGACGCTCACAGCCGAAGAAAACATTCTGCTGCCGGCGGAATTGACAGGGTATTCCGGCGATGCACGAGCGCGCGCGAGGGAACTGCTGGAACGTGTCGGGCTTGCTCACCGGACGAACCATTATCCAGTTCAACTTTCTGGCGGTGAACAACAGCGGGTAGCTCTGGCAAGGGCTTTCATGACGCGTCCGCCACTCCTGATGGCCGATGAGCCGACTGGGAACCTCGATTCGGCAAACGGCGAACAGGTTCTGGAACTCCTTTTACAACTGAATCGCGAAGAAGAAACCACACTGATACTCGTCACCCACGATATGCACCTGGCGGAGTTTGCAGACCGGATCATCACGCTGCGCGACGGGCGAATGGTCGGTGACGTCATGCCACAGCGGACTGTTGAGGCCTAAGATGCGGTCGGCAGAGGCAGTAGCGCCGGCGGGCGTTCGGTTCGGCGCGCGCACGGCTTCCAAAATTGGTTGGCGCGAGTTGCGGGCGGCACCCGCCAAATTCGTGTTCGTGGTGCTGGCTGTGGCGGTCGGCGTAGCAGCGTTGAGCGGAGTCAAGGGGTTCGGGTACGCGTTCCGAGGCATGCTCCTGCGCAACGCAAAACAGCTCATCGCAGCAGACTTACAGGCGCAGACATGGGGCCCGGTGACACCCGAGCAGATCGACAAACTTGAATCGATCGGCTCGCGCTATGGTCAGGTGACACAGGTAACGGAAACGGTCTCCATGGCGGGCTCCAGCCGGCAGCACGTCCCCCAGATGATTTCGGTCAAGAGTGTGGACCCGTCCGTCTATCCCTTCTACGGCAAGATCGGCCTGCAACCGACACAACCGCTGGCGGTTTTATTAAGCAGCGACGACGCGGTGGTGGTAACGCCGGAGCTGGAAATGCGGCTGAAGGTCAAGCCGGGCGAGCCAATTCGCCTCGGCGGAAAGGATTTTAAGATCACGGGGACCGTGACCAGCGAGCCAGACCGGCTGGCATCGGGTTTTGGACCTGGCATGCGCGCCCTTGTTAGCCGCGCCGGCCTCGAGCGCAGCGGTTTGGTCCAGTTCGGCAGCCGCGCCGCACAACGTTTCCTCTTCAAACTTCGACCTGGAGCAAATCTCGAAAGGATCAAAGAGCAGATCAAGGGAACCCTTCATCGTGTTTATCTCAGCGATTACCGAGAAGGTAGTCCAGCAGTAGGCAAGGCGCTGGATAACACCACAACTTTTCTGAGCTTAGTGAGTCTGATTGCGCTCATTGTGGGTTCGCTCGGCGTAGCGATGGCGATGTACTCCCATTTGCAGCAACACATGGACACAATCGCCGTAATGAAAGCCGTCGGAGCCCGTGCCAGTCAGATTATGAAGATCTACCTGCTGCAAACACTATGGCTCGGGATTGCGGGCGGATTGATCGGCGTTGCCGTCGGCGCGCTTGTGCAGAAATCTTTTCCGATACTGATACAGCGGGTATTCGCTTTACTCCCGCAGGTTCCGTGGGACTGGTCGTTTAGTTTGCAGGGGATGAGCCTGGGCATCCTGGCCACCCTGCTCTTTACGCTGCCACCATTGTTAAGCGTACGCAATGTGCGCCCGAGCCTGGTCTTCCGGCGCAACATGACCGATGCCGCACAAGATAGCCGCAAACATTGGCGCGAAAAGATTCCTAGCTGGGTGGGCGCGGCGATCATCTTTGTCGGATTTTATGGGATTTCAGTCTGGCTGAGCGGTTCCTGGCTTATGGGCGGATATTTCGTCGGCGGACTGGTTGCGAGCGTTCTGTTACTGGCGGGAATCGCCGCGCTTTTGCTGTTTGCGATGCGCAGGCTTGTAAAACTCGCGAATCGGCGGCTGCCTACTTCGTTCCGGCATGGCTTCGCCAATCTCTACCGGCCCGGAAGCCAGGCTCGTTCTGTGCTCGTCGCACTCGGCGTCGGGGTTATGTTTACGCTGACCACCTACCTTCTGCAGGGCACTGTTCTTCGCGAAGTAAAGACCGAGGGTCCGGGCAAACAGGGGAATCTCTTTCTATTGGACGTGCGCGATTCCGCAGCGCTGAGCAGACTGATCGAGACGCAGCCGGGGGTGAAAAGCAAAGTACAGCTGGTGGGCTATATAGTCTCCCGGATGCTTTCGAAGAATGGCATCCCTGCAAACCACCTTAAACTTGGTGAACGCGCTCGGGGCGATCTGCAAACCGTTCGCATCACCACGGCAACGTCGCTTCCCGAAGGCCTCACTCTTCGAAAGGGCAAGTGGTGGTCACCGGAGAGCACTGAGCCGATGCTCGCGGTTTCCGAACAAGCCCAGAACGATTTCAGACTGAAGCTGGGCGACCAGCTTCAATTTCAGCTGGCGGGAAGGACCGTAACCGCCCCGCTCGTGGCGGTTTTCAGCCGTACGGAACGCGCCGCAGTACGCTACGACCTGGTTTTTCCCCAGAGATCGCTCGGCAGACTCCCGGTAGTTTATTACGGCGCGGTTCACGTCGATCCAGCAAACATTCCACAGATTGAAGAGCTGATCTTCGAGAAATTTCCGACGGTCACGGTAATGAACCTGGCGGATGTGCTGACGCGCATACAGGAGGCGGTAGACCAAGTGGCGCTGGTCATACGCTTTCTAGCGATGTTTGCGATCTTCGCGGGTGTGATCATTCTTTGCTCGAGCGTTGCCGGAACGCGCTACCGGCGAATTCGTGAAGTGGCAATCCTCAAGGCGTTAGGAGCTACCCGGAACCGCATTCTGACTATTTTTTCGATTGAGTTCTCTATGTTGGGCGCAGTCGCCGGGCTCGTGGGCGGTATTCTCGCGAACATCTTCACGAGCGTGATTTCGGAAAAATTCATCGACGCACATTTCGAGTTTCAATGGCCCTCTCTCCTCGTGGCGGTTGTAGCGACGGCCTTACTTGCGAACGCCGCTGGTTGGTTAGCCAGCACTCGAATTCTGGATCAGCGGCCGCTCGAAGTATTACGTGCTGAATAGTAGTCACACATTCTTCGTAAAACATCGACCAGTTCCGTAACAAGCTGGAAAATAATGAGATCGGCGATCCGAGCCGTACTAGCGAGTTCTCGTTCTACAGCCTGCGAAAACTATTCTCAAGGCGATGAACAAGCTTGATTTGGCCCGAAGTCTGGCAAAGCAGTCGCATCGATCCCAGGCAAAGGCGGCCGACGATGTCGACACGCTTGTGCACCGCCTGATCAAGGACCTCAAGTTGACACGGAACGAGGCGAGGATCGAGACCACCTCTCGCTTAGGCGCCCCCGTGCCGAGGCCGAACCGTGAATCGTAGCCTTCGCGGTAAAGCATTGTTGCAACTGATTGATCGATACATACGCGACGGAGCTTCGATCGAGATTGACGGACTGGGCAGCTTTAAACTGGATTCATCCAACCGGGTGGTCTTCGAGCCGACTGGCCGAATTCGCGTTTTTCTGGCATATGCCGAGGAAGATGGCGCAGATGTGAAGCGGCTATTCACCGCCCTACAGAACGCAGGGTTCGAGCCTTGGATGGATAAGGAAAAGCTCTTGCCGGGACAAAATTGGCCGCGGGCGATTGAGCGCGCGATAGATCTCTCAGAATTCTTCATTGGCTGTTTCTCACGGCGCTCGGTGGCCAAACGTGGACATTTCCAGTGCGAACTGGAGTACGCCCTCAATGTTGCTTCACGCGTGCCTTCCGAAGAGATTTTCTTTATTCCAGTCCGATTGAACGACTGCGAGGTTCCCCGCGACATCGCGAAGAAAGTACAGCACGTGGATTTGTTCCCGGATTGGGAGCGCGGCATGGGTGAGCTACTTAAATCGATGTGGCATCAAACACTGAAACGAAGCAAAAAAGTGAAGGTCAAAGACTAGCTCTTGCTGGCCAGCTTTTTCTTGGCTTCGCGTCCGAGCTTAGAGTCGGGGGAGAGATCCATAACCTTTTTCAGAGCGAGGCGGGCGGCATCCTTGTTGTTCAGCTTGTTTTCGGCTTCGGCAAGTTTATAAAAGGCTTCTGCTGAGCTTGGGTTATATTTAGTCGCCCACTCATAGCGTCTAAGCGCAGCACGAGTCTTGCCCTTATGCCAATAGTAGTTACCGATACGAATGTTGCGCTCCGACTCTAGCGGATTCAAGACGAATTTCTCGGGAGCTTCTGCTTCGTCTTCTTCGGGTAAGCTATCGGCGTCAGGTACTTGTTGGGGCGACGGGGTAGATTCTTGGGCGGGTTGCGCCGGGCTTCGACCGGTCCAGGAAAAAACCAAAACCGGCAAAGCCGCCAGGCACGTTCTACGTGTCACAATTAGATTATAAAAGCGATAGATGCGCGAAATAGAAATCGAATTGCGGAACAAGGTCGCGCAGCTTCCCGTTGAACCCGGCGTTTATCTCTACAAAGACGGACAAGGAAAAATTATCTATGTGGGCAAGGCGAAGAACTTGCGCAGCCGCGTCCGGAGCTACTTCAACGAGGAGCGGCTGGCTGACGCCAAGACGGGGAGCCTGATCTGCGAAGCTCGCGACATCGATTTCATTGAGGTCGATAACAATAAGGAAGCGCTCGCGCTTGAGAACAATTTAATCAAGCAGTACAAGCCTCGCTTCAACGTTCTCCTGCGTGACGACAAAACGTATCCGTATGTCAAGTTAACGAACGAAAGATATCCGCGCGTGTATGTCACGCGCAGAATTCTCAAGGATGGCGCGGGCTACTACGGACCGTATTTCCCGGGCAATCTGGCGCACCGGCTGGTTCATTTCATTCACCGGCACTTCAAGGTACCGTCATGCAAACTCGACCTCAACAAAAAGTACAGCCATCCATGCCTGCAATATCATATTCATCGCTGTCTCGGACCCTGTACACCCGGCCTCACGACCGATGATGCTTTTCAGGAAGCGGTAAGAGATGTTCGCTTATTTCTCGAAGGGCGCCATCGCGATCTGGCGGCTGAACTGGAACAGCGAATGTACGCCGCCTCTGAAAGCATGAATTTCGAAGAAGCAGCCAGCCTCCGGAATTTGCTCACCACAGTGCGCGAGATGGAACAAAGGCAGAAAATGGCCGCCGTGGAGGGGGACGACACCGACATTTTTGCCTACCATGCCGAGCCGCCGCTTGTTGCCGTCAATCTGTTTCATTTACGCCGCGGGAAAATCGTGGATCGGCGAGAGTTCTTCTGGGAAGATCAACACGATTTCCATCCGTCAGAGTTTTTTCAGGCGCTTCTCAAACAGGTTTATCTCAACAGCAAATATGTTCCCGGCATGATTCACGTGCCCGCGGACTTCGAGGATCGAGAAGAACTGGAGGAGTTTCTTTCTGAACTGCGTGCGCGGAAAGTGGAAATTCACACGCCCCAGCGGGGCACTAAAAAGGCTATGCTGGCGCTGGTTGAAACCAACGCAAAGCACAGTTTTGACCAGCGCTTTCGCGTCTTGAAGCCATCATCGGAAACGATTAAGTCCGCCGTGCAGGAAGCTTTGAACTTGCCCGAGGCTCCTAACCGCATCGAGTGTTTCGACATTTCTCACATACAAGGCACCGATAAGGTCGCGAGCATGGTGGTGTGGGAAAACGGCAAGATGAAAAAGTCCGATTACCGTAAATTCATCATACGCACCGTGGTCGGGAACGACGACTTTGCTTCCATGCGCGAAGTGATTACTCGGCGTTACAGCAGGCTGCAGGAAGAGAAACAGGCTTTCCCCAGCCTGGTTTTAGTGGACGGAGGCCTGGGCCAACTCCACGCCGCCGCGCAGGCCCTCGAGGCGATCGGTGTAACCTACCAGCCATTGGCATCGATCGCAAAGCGCGAAGAGTGGATCTACGTGTACGGACAGGAGGACGAGCCCATCATCCTGGACAAGTTCTCGCCGATCCTGCACCTGGTGCAGACAATCCGTGATGAAGCACACCGCTTTGCCGTAACATTTCACCGAACGCGGAGAAACGCACAGAGGCTCGTTTCCGAATTACACGAAGTCCCGGGTATCGGCCCCAAGACGGTCGAGAAGTTGCTTCGTGTTCTCGGGAGCTTGGAGAGAGTCAGGCAAACTCCGAAGGCGGAACTCAGCAAATTAGTAGGCATGGCAGCAGCCAACAAGCTGATCGCTCACTTCGAAGGTGACGTAACGCGCTCACCGCTGCTTGAAATCGAGAAGGACCTACAACCCAGCGAGCAGGCCAGCTAGCAATGCGGTTCGATCCGGAATACGGTCGATCAGGATACTTTCGTCGATCGCGTGGGCTCCGTCGCCAACGGCTCCCAAACCGTCCAGCGTAGGGATTCCCAGAGCGGCGGTGAAGTTGCCGTCCGATCCACCCCCGGTAGAAGACTCTTCGAGCTGCAGTCCCATCGCCGAACCGATTTGCTTTGCGCGAGAGAAAAGATTGACGATGCCTTTGCTGCGCTCCATCGGAGGACGATTGAGGCCGCCTTCGATCACAAGTTTGCAGCGCTTATCGAAGGGTCGGAGTGAGCGCATTTTTCGATCAATGATTGCGGCATACGCCACACGGGTTACGCGAACGTCAATATCGACCCGAGCTTCGGCGGCGGTTACGTTAGTCCGCGTACCGCCGCTGATCACACCGGGATTCACCGTCGTGCCACGTTGAAGATCAGTGAACCCCGCGATCCGGTCGATTTGTCGTGCGATCTCCACGATGGCGCTGGCGCCGCTGCTGAAATCCACGCCGGAATGAGCTGCCTTCCCATACACTGTTAATCGATACCCGGCGATTCCCTTACGAGCCGTTTTGAGAGCGCCGACTGGCGCCGAGCCAGGCTCAAGCACCAGAACGCAGTTGCTGCGTTTAGCTTCCAATTCAGTGAGCGGGCGCGAGTCTCTTGATCCAATCTCCTCATCCGACACAATCAGCAGATCGATCCTACTCCGAGCGGGGATATCTAGATCGCGGAGCGCCCGCGCGGCGTAGATAAAAAATGCGATCCCGCCCTTCATGTCTAATACGCCAGGCCCCCACAGACGTCCCTTGCGCCTTCGATATGGCATGGACTGCAGCGTTCCTAGAGGCCAGACTGTATCGGAGTGACCGATGCCCAGGATTCTGCCTTCTCTTCCCTTTCCCGGCGCTTTGAATTCAAGTCGAAGATGCTTTCCGTACTTATCGGATTTGATCAGTTTTGGAGTAGCGATATCCTTTGAATGCTCGATTAGAAGATCGACGTACCGATCGACATGAGCGGGAGAATCACTAGGAGATTCGCATTCGACCATTTGCTCGATAGTCTCGATAATCTCTTCTTTCTTTGCTTTCGTATAGCGGAGGAGAGGGTGCATCCGATTGTTATAATAGCGGTTCCTTGCTCTCCATGACATCGCTGGATATCCAAGAGATCAGTGCGGTTCTACCTCATCGCTACCCGATGTTGATGGTCGATCGCATCGTGGAAGTCAACGATGACTCGGTAATCGGAATCAAGAACGTAACCGTCAACGAGCCGCACTTCAACGGTCATTTTCCTGGTTTTCCGGTAATGCCCGGCGTACTCATCATCGAGGCGATGGCGCAGGTAGGTGGAGTCCTCATTAGCAGAGTGAACGCCAACGCACGGGGAAAAATCATGTTCCTGGCCTCGGTGGATGAAGCAAAGTTCCGAAAACCTGTGGTTCCCGGTGATCAGCTACGGATCGAGATGAAGATCCTCAAGATGAAGCACAGTGTTGCCAAGATGAAAGGCACGGCCACGGTAGAGGGACTGCTAGTGGCCGAAGCTGTACTGATGTGCAAAGTGGTCGAGCGGGAAGAATCCTGAAGGTCAGTGGCCATCCATCCGACAGCGATTATCGATCCCGACGCGCACATTTCGCCTGAAGCTGAGATTGGACCTTATTGCATAGTCGGCAGAGGTGTGACAATTGGCGCGGGCACTCGGCTTATGGCGCATGCCTACCTGGAAGGCCGGCTGACCATTGGCGAGGACAATGTCATTTATCCATACTGTTCCTGCGGTGTCGCGCCTCAAGACAAGAAGTACAAAGGAGAGCCTTCGGAAACACGCATAGGGAACCGGAATACGGTTCGCGAGTTCGTCACGATTCATCGCGGAACGGAAGGCGGCGGAATGATTACGTCGATTGGCGACGCGAACCTGTTGATGGCCTATGTTCACGTGGCGCACGACGTGAACATAGGCAACCATACCATCCTGGCGAATAGTGTCACGTTCGCCGGTCATGTGGTGGTTGAAGACTGGGCGAATATTGGCGGCTTTTGCGCGATCCATCAGTTTTCGCGCATCGGCAGGCATGCGATGATCGGCAGCAACAGCGTCATCAAGCAAAATGTGTTGCCTTTCTCTGTTACAGCGACTGATCACAAAGCCGAAGTGTACGGCGCAAATAAGATTGGCCTAGAGCGTAAAGGATACGGCGCGGACGCTATCGAACCGCTACAGAACGCATTTCGAATTCTAAGCCGCTCAGGCCTGAACACTACGCAGGCTCTGACACGTATCGAGCAAGAGGTCCCGCAGACATCAGAAATTAAAGAACTGCTGGACTTCATCCGCGGCTCGCAGGGCGGCTTTGTCAAGTGAGCTGAAACTGTGAAGTACGGGATGATCGCGGGCAACGGCCGCTTTCCGCTGCTGGCGCTCGAAACAGCGCGGCGCGAAGGGCATGACATTGCAGTCGTCGCAATTGAGAACGAGGCGACGCCGGAGCTGCAGGAGCTTGCGACGACATTTCATTGGGTCAACATCGGACAGCTCGCAAAGCTAATCGAGATCCTCAAACGCGAGAAAGTGACGGAAGTGATGATGACCGGCCAAGTGAAACACGTCAGCATATTTTCCGGGGTCACGCCGGACTGGAAACTGCTGAAGCTGCTCACATCTTTGAAGGAGAAAAACACCGCTTCGCTCATCGGCGGAGTGCAACGCGTACTGAAAGAGGAAGGTATCGAACTGGTTGACTCGACCAGGCTGCTCAAACCATTGCTCGCACCGGAAGGTTCGATAACAAAACGTAAGCCGAGCAAAGACGAGGTAATAGACATTCGGTACGGCAGGCGGATTGCATCCGTGTTGGCTTCGATTGATATAGGGCAAAGTGTAGCCATCAGCGAGAGGGCCTGCGTGGCCGCGGAAGCGATGGAAGGAACCGACGCGATGCTTCGACGGGCAGCTTCGCTTACGAATGGAAAGCCGCTACGTTTAGTAAAGGCTTCGCATGGGCGAGCGCACTTACTATTCGACGTACCCGTAGTGGGACTGACGACCATCGAGACGATGGTGGAAACGACAACGACCGTTTTGGCGGTCGACGCAGGTCGAACTCTCCTGCTGGATCGTGATGCGATGATTTCTCGTGCGAATGAGGCCGGCATTGCCATCATTGGATACGCGGCACAAGAGGAATCAATGTGAAATCTGAAATCCGGGCAGCGGTGATCGGAACAGGTGCCTTTGGCCGCAATCACGTACGAGTATTGAGTCAAATGCCGGAAGTGGAGCTTGTCGCGGTGGTGGATCCGGATATCTACAAAGCCAGACAGCTGGCGGCCGAGTATGGCACGAGCGCAGTTGCCGGCATCGACGAGCTTCCGGTACCCATCGAAGCAGCAGTAGTCGCGACGCCGACCATTACGCATGAGAGAGTGGCCGAGGAACTGCTCGGATCGGGCGTGGATGTGCTGGTCGAGAAGCCGATCGCCGATTCATCGCAAGCGGGCGAGCGGCTTACAAGATTGGCTGATGAAAATGGACAGATACTGCAGGTCGGCCACTTGGAACGCTTCAATCCGGCTGTTGTGAAACTGGAGAAGGAATGCACGGTCCCGCTCTTCTTCGAAGTGCACCGGCTAAGTGTTTTTACGCCTCGAAGTCTCGATGTGGATGTGGTGCTCGATCTGATGATTCACGATCTCGATATCGTGCTGAATCTGACAGGCGAGATGCCGAAGGAGATCAGGGCAGCGGGAATTTCTGTGCTCTCGCAAAAAGTGGACATCGCCAATGTGCGCCTTGCATTCGCCAGCGGCTGCGTCGCGAACCTTACCGCAAGCCGCGTCTCCACCGAGCAGGTGCGCAAGCTGCGTCTTTTTCAACCGGGCGAATACCTTTCCGTCGATTACAAAAGGCAGGAGATCGCCAAGGCCCGAATTTCGACAGAAGAACCCGGCGGCTTCGCTTTTTCAAAGCTGCCGGTGCAGCAATCCGAACCACTGCAACTCGAGTTAGCGGCCTTCGTTGAAGCCGTGCGGCGGCGTTCGCGGCCGAAAGTGGATGGGATCCAGGCAACCGCTGCGCTGCGCATGGCAGAAGAAATTCTTGTTACGATCAAGGAACACGCGCACATAGTCTCCGAGACCATCCGGCGCTACGGCAAGCCTTAGTGGAATCAGGTGTTCTACCTCCTTCAAATGTCGAGCTGAACCTTCTGCTCGATTGGCCTGGGCGGCGCACGCGTTCGCAATGGACCATAATCCTGGCCGGATCCGTCGCGGTGCACATGATGTTTCTCCTGATCATCGTCACGGTTCCGGGATTGTTGGGCGAGCGGAAAACGCCTGTTGAGCGGGAGGTTGTGATCCATCGTATTCCGCTGTACCTGCCTCGGGATTTCATGACGCAGCGGGCTCCGAATCGCGGGAAGATATCGAAGCAAATCGATATCGCAGACCTAATGCGGTCGAGAGCCGTTACACCAAGTGGGGAACAGCGACGCCCGAGCGTCAGACGGTTCGAGATCCCGAAGCAGGATGTACCTAAACAGGTTGCAAGAAACGTACCGCCGCAGATCCTTCCCCAAGCTCCCACAGTCGAACCGGCCCAGAGTGCCAATCCAAGTGCAGGCTCGCCCGCGGGCTTGCCGGTTGCGAAGCCCCCGCCTCAGAACGCGCCGCCTAGTCCCTTTCAGGACATTGGCGACGACGTACCGCCCAATCCTCATCCCAGTCTGGCCCCTCCGAAAGTATTGTTGAATCAGCCAATCGAAGGCTCAGTGCATGAGGCTAACGGACGCGACCTTAGCCTGAGTGATGACGTTCCGGAGCGCATGCGGCCCGGAAACCCCGGAGCGCTCGACGCGCCCGCACAGCACGCTGCCGTGGAATTGCAAAGCGATCCAAGCGGCGCAGATTTTAAGGCATATCTGCGCACGATTCTGACGATTGTGAGGGCAAACTGGCGTAAGGTCATTCCGGAGAGCGCGCGCATGGGAACGCTCAAGGGACGCACGGTGATCGAGTTCATCATAGACCGCGACGGGAGCATACCCAAACTGGTCACCGCAGATACGTCCGGATCGGAGCCGCTCGACCGGGCAGCGGTTGCCGGACTCAGCATGTCGAACCCGCTGCCTCCGCTGCCCGCCGGTTACAAAGGGCTTCAGGTGCGATTGGCGTTCACATTCGCTTACAACATGCCGACCCAATGAGCTCTGAACAACCAGAGCCGGAACAGCCACGCACTGTCATTGGGGTGAAGACAGCGACTATTCTCTATACACTCCTCGGCGCGGCTGCGTTTGTCACGTTACACGGCAAAGCACTAGCCGTGACACTGATAATTGTGCTCGGTCTGGCTGCTAAGTCCTATCTGCATTACTGGACTAACAGACGAAGCAAAGTAGATTAGCTCGCCTATAACGTTTTTGGACGGGAAAACTCCCAGACTGGCCGCTATCTCGTTTCGAACTCATCTTTTCATGTCAATTTGTAGTAATCGGATCTTCATTGCATTAATCTTATCTGGGCTCTTGCCCAGATAAGCAGTGTCGCAAACCGTAAGCCGTGATTAGCGAGGCAATCAAAAGATTCTTCCGATCCCGAACCACCATTGCGGTGACTTTCACTGCCGAAGCTCGTACCGGGATAGATCGGACCGAGTAACGTCCGCGCAACCAACACCGTTGACCCATCTACCGGTGTCGCGGTCGTTATAACATTCAGCGGATCGTACATCCTCCCTGCCTCGACCAAAGCTGAAACATAAAGACCCTCTCCAAGTAGCGGGCTCATAGGTAAGAGCTTGTGCTCGTAACCTGCCTGGAAAAGAAAATATTTGTTGCCGAGCAGCTCATTTTCGCCGAACGCTCGTAACTCGAATGGGACCACCCAAGGAGAACGACTGAAGCAGCAGATCGAGGCTGCTCGTGTTGAAGCTGGTGCCGCCGCTGGCTGAAAAGAGCAATGATCCAGGCCTGCTGATGCGCTTGGAGTAGGTTGCCTTCAGCTCTGCCTGGCTGAAGCTTTTCGAACCGGACGGGAGCACATAACGACGGAAACTTGACTCAAAAATTCGTCCCCTCGCGAGCTGCTTAGCCCAGATCCATCCCGAAGCCGTCATGTTCCACCGATAGTGCGAAAGCCGATCCTGGCCTTGATAGATATTGAACCGCGAACTAACGGCATAAATCATGTGGCGCATAGAACCACTTGCTCTTACCCGCAAATGGCCGATAATACTCCGATCGAACGCCATAACTACCTCCCAAAGGATAGCCGCCAAGATCCATGAAGGTGAGGCGCGCTGCCAATCCAAATAGAACGTTGTCCGGATCGGAACCGTCGATTTTGATTGCAAGGTGAAAGAAAGGTGGTGCGTAGAGTTTGTCGTGAGTTTATTACTTCTAGACCAGGAACACCTTGTTTTTCGATGACGGCATAATCCGCACTTCGAATTACGCCCGTTCCGGTGATACGCGTCAACGTTTTTCAATCTCGGGAGGGTCAATGCGCTTTCCGATGTACGGTTGAAGGTTGTCTTGAAGGGTTTGAACGTAATCCGTGTTGTTGCCGATAATTGTGACGAACTGAGGTACCGGAATCACTCGCCGGACCTTGGCGGCTCTCTGCGCCACGTAGGCCTGCCCGTCACCATCGTTAAGGGCAAGCGAAGCCAGCATCTGTTGCTTCTTTTGAGCAGCGGCGTAACCTCTGGGAATAATTTCCTCGCCCTTTGGAAAGGATGCGCTGGTAAAGCCGCGCAGATCCGCGGTCAAAAGAATATCTGCGGATTGCAGGTTTCGAAGCTCATTCGCCGCAATCATGATGCTGATGTTTTTGCCTGCGACCGTGAGCATGGAGTCATACCACTTTGTATTAGGCGATCTAGGATCCAAGTAAACGGCGATCACGATCTCCGCGCCCGCCTGCCTTGCAACGTCGACTGGAAGTTGTCAACCGCCCCGCCGCCCGTATAGAGATGCCCATCGATGACAGCCGGAGAAAAGACCGCCGGAATCGACATGGTGGCCCGCAGAGCTTGTGATAGTAAGCCACGTCAAAGTTCAAGCCGATCAAGAAAGGTCTGCTTATCTTCCTTACGCCTAAAACTCAGATCCTGGAACTTGGTGGTGCCGCTGAGGACGGAGTCCCAGCCGATCCCATAAGTAAACTCACGGATGGCGGCTGGCGACTCACCGATGGCATAAAGGCTGCCCATGCTGGTTCCGGCTACGATGTCGACAGGGTATGATGCTGTTCCAGATATTAAACGACACCAATATGAGCAAATCCCAATGCTCCGCCGCCCTCGAGTACTAAACCAAACCGCGGCCGTTTATGAGGAGCACTCTGCTGTGCAGCGAGAAGAGTTCCGACCAGTGAACATCCCGCGAGGAGTGCGCCTATCCTCGTCACAGATTCCGTAGAGATGGCGGCAGGCTCGAGGCCAGCGAACATCTTCCCGGACCAACTAGCAGCAGCGCGATTGCGATAAGCAGCTGAGTGAGAGCATATTCCAGTCCGCCTTGATTGATGTCGAAGCCATGCGGGAGGTGGACCAGGAAAATGGCGCCCAGCATGACGATCGCGACGCAGATCGCACCGATGCGAGTAAACAGCCCAATCAGGATCGCAAACCCACCCGCCACTTGGGCTAATCCGACCAGATAAGCAACCGCCAGGGGAGCGTGCATTCCTCCAGCGAATTTATCTGGTCCTGGACCGCCGAAGGCACCCAAGAGAATGCCGGATCCATGGTAAAGGAACGCCAAGCCACTCCCAATGCGAATAAGAAGAAGAGCGGCGTCAATTCTGTTCATGGCTGATTAATTTGAACATTGTATCCGTCGGAGTTTTGGCGCGGGTGAGAGAGGTTTTACGCGCTTGTCCGCGAATCCTGTCGGGTCTATGGTGAAGAGAGGAGAGTTATCTGTGACCTACAAGCTGATTGTCAACGGGCGGCACGAGACGGCGAACGTCGAGCCGGACACGCCACTACTGTGGGTTTTACGAGACGTACTCAATCTACATGGGACCAAGTATGGGTGTGGAATCGGCCAATGTGGCGCTTGCACCGTGCTCCTGGGCGGTCAAGCTGTGCGGTCATGCCAGATCCCTGTCACGGCCGCAACGAAACCTATCACGACGATCGAAGGGTTGTCGAAGGACGGTTCCCATCCGTTGCAAGTGGCATGGCGAGAGATAGACGTACCGCAGTGTGGCTACTGTCAAGCAGGGCAGATCATGTCCGCCGCAGCGCTGCTAGCCCAGCATCCCAAGCCGACTGACGAGCAGATCGACGCGGGCATGAACGGAAACCTCTGTCGCTGCGGTACCTACCTACGCATCCGGCAAGCGATCCACAAAGCTGCTGCCCAAGCGCCCGCCCCGCCCCATCCGGACCTCATGGCTAGCGATCTCCGGGTTGAACAATTTAGTTCCGTCGTGAACGGCGAAGGAGGTTTCTGATCATGCGACTTACGCGCCGTTCTTTCCTCCACGCAAGCGCGCTCTCCGGCGGCGCCATGATGTTAGGCCTTTATGCAGCGGAACCGCAAAAAGCGTCGGGGCAGAAGCCGCAGGCACCGCCACCATTCGATGCGAAGGCGTTCATCAAAATCGGCTCGGATGGAACAGTGACGCTCATCTCCAGAAATCCCGAGATCGGTCAGGGCGTGAAGAACATGCTTCCCATGCTGATCGCGGAAGAGCTGGAAGTCGATTGGAAGACGGTGAAAGTAGAACAGGCGGATTTCGCCGCCGAGTATGGACTCCAGACGACCGGCGGAAGCCGCGCCGCTTCGAACAACTGGATTCCGATGCGCCAGGTAGGCGCGGCCGGTCGCGAAATGCTCATCGGCGCTGCGGCAAAGAGATGGGGCGTTCCTCCGTCTGAGTGCTTTGCATCAAATGGGCGCGTTTATCATCGCCCTACTGACCGCTACTTCGGATACGGACAACTGGCGGCGGAGGCCGCCAATGTACCGGTACCCGATCTGGCGACACTGAAGCTGAAAGATGCGAGTTCCTTCAAGGTGATTGGCCAGTGGACTCCGGGTGTGGACGTTCCCGGTATCGTGACCGGCAAACCCATCTATGCCATCGATATCACCATGCCGGGGATGCTGTTTGCCGTATACCAAAAGTGTTCGGTGTTCGGGGGCAAGGTTGTAAAAGCGAATCTTGACGAAATCAAGAAGTTGCCAGGCGTGAAGGATGCATTCATCGCGGAGGGAACGGTGAAGGTCACTCCTCTCACAGCCGGAGAGCCCGGTTTGGAGCCGGGTATTGCGATCGTTGCTGAGACCTGGTGGGACGCGCAATCGGCTCGTAAAAAACTGAACGTCCAATGGGACGAGGGACCGGCCGCTCAGCAAAGCAGCGTGCAGTTTGCGCAGCGCGCGCAAGAACTGTCAAAGCAGCCGGCACAGCGGACATTGAGGAGTGATGGCGATGTAGAGGCCGCTTATGGCAGAGCGGCGAAATTGGTGGAGGCCAACTATTCATATCCCTTCATCTCGCACGCGCCGCTCGAACCACGAAACTGCACAGCTCATTACAAGGACGGCCAGCTAGAGATCTGGTCCAACACGCAGCTTCCCGCGCGGGGCAGCGGGTTGGTTTCAAAAGTACTCGGTATACCGGAGAGCAATATCAAGATCCACCTGCTACGCGCTGGCGGTTCGTTCGGCCGCGGTCTCACGAATGACTACATGGTGGAAGCCGGCTACATCGCGAAGCAGGTTGGCGTGCCCGTAAAGCTGCTTTGGTCACGGGAAGACGATATGACGCATGACTACTATCGTCCGGGCGGCTTTCATTTTCTGAAGGCCGGAGTGGATTCTTCGGGCAAAGTAGTTGTATGGCGCAATCACTTTGTCAGTTACGGCGAGGGCGATCAATATGCGCCATCCGCCTCGATCTCGCCTACGGAGTTTCCTTCCGGCTTTGTACCTAACTTCTTGATATGTTCCTCCGTCATGCCGTTGGAATTGAAAACCGGAGCACTGCGAGCTCCTGGCGCCAACGCACAAGCTTTCGTGTTTCAATCGTTTATCGACGAGCTCGCTCATGCAGCGGGAAAAGACCCGGTTGAGTTCCGGCGGCAATTGTTGCAGGAGCCCGGAAAAGAGAAGGTGGCCGCTGCGGCCAAGCCAAAAGTGGAAAATGAACCCGCGCCAACGAAAGAGGGCGCCAGACATCAATCCTATGACGTGGCGCGCATGCGTGCAGTACTCGATTTGGCAGCAGACAAATCCGGCTGGGGAAAGCGCGGTCTGCCTAAGGGAACGGCAATGGGCGTTGCATTCCACTATAGTTTTCAAGGCTATTTCGCACACGTGGCGGAAGTCACGGTCGGTGCGAACAACGCTCTCAAGGTGAACAAGGTGTGGGCTTGCGGCGACGTAGGAAGCCAGATTGTCAATCCCAGTGGCGCTGAAGCGCAGGTTCAGGGTGCGATCATCGATGGTTTGAGCGAGCTGATGAGCCAGGAGATCACCTTAGAAGGCGGTAAGGTGGTTCAGACAAACTACGACAAGCATCAGTTGTTGCGCTCCAGATCTGCACCGGAAGTCGAGGTTCACTTCTTGAAGACCGATCACGAACCCACAGGCCTCGGTGAACCGGCGCTGCCTCCACTATTGCCCGCGGTCTGCAACGCAATCTTTGCAGCAACCGGGCAACGCATACGAGAACTGCCGCTTTCAAAGAGTGGCTATAGCTGGGCGTGAAGACCGCCGCTCAGGCGTATTTGACCAATCGCAACGCGACGGAGTTCGTACAGTAACGTAATCCCGTCGGCGGAGGACCATCTTCGAAGACGTGGCCCAGATGGGCATCGCATTTAAGGCACGCCACTGCGGTTCGAACTGAGCTGAGACTTCTGTCAATTGTCGTGTATACGTTCGCCTTGGCAATAGCCGCTGAGAAGCTGGGCCATCCGGTCCCGGAATCAAACTTTTCCTGTGAGCGGAACAGCGCGTTTGCGCAACAGACGCATCGATAGATTCCCGGCGAATAGGTGTTCCAGTATCTGCCGGTAAATGGGAGTTCTGTTGCTTCACACCTGGTCACCGCATACTCGTCAGAAGCCAGGTCGCGCCTCCACTGGGCATGTGATTTGATGACTTTTCTGATCATCAGGCAAGCTTCGCGGTTGCCATTGGCTGCGAAAAGAACGAGTCTGACAGCCGGGCCGGCGCCGCCGACGGCCGGATCAGGCAACAAACGCTCTGGCCTTCTAAATAACGCAATCCAGCCGGCGAACGCGACGGGCATAATCAAGAATGCACGTCGGGGAATGCCGTCTCGACGTTGCACTTTGAATCTCGTGATTGCCGCCATTTTCTCTCTTTCCAGCATGCCGCAAGTGGAGCCGGACGAAAATCTCTCGGTAAGATTGCTGCATGCGAGCGGCGGTTGAGAGGGTCTATTCATTGAGCGGCATCGTTCGCGCGCATAACACGAAGCGGGTGCGATTTTCACTTGTAGTGGCGTTGTTATTGGCTGCGTTGCTATGGCGAACTACTTGGCCGAGCCTGCGCCCCGGCCTCATAATTCTTCTGGTTGGATATTTCGGCACGGCGATCCTGTTCCTCTATAGGAACGCGAGTCTGGCAAAGGAAGGCCACAGAATGCAGCTTGGCGATGTTGAGAACAAGGAGATTCTCAACTGGTTCGAGCGCCAGGAGACCTTTGCGGTGTGGTCCACAAGAGTCGAAACCGGGCTGCGCACAGCCGGCTTCTTGGTTCTGGGATATGGTTTCTGGCTCGCCACGCGCAGCGACGTAATCGCACTGCTGCTCGGACTCGGTTACCCCGCGCTTACCTATTTTGGGATGGAGCGTAGGAATAATCAGCGTGCTCTGCAAACTCTGAGAACAGAAAGGGAAGCGATTTTTAGGATACTGCGTCAATAGCGCCAGCTTTTCAGATCCGCACCCGCTGGCGCGGTGCTTTCCATCCTTTCCAGCATTTTCGGCAGATACATGGTGTTGTAATGCAGGCGCGAAAGATAGTTGGGCAACCGAGGATCGCCGTTCCAGCAGTGTTCGGCTCGATCTCCATACTTCACTTCGCCTCCGTAAGGCGGATTCTTAGTGTTCTTCAGGACATCCTCTATGTAGTAAACCGCGTCGTTAAGGAAATAGGTATCTGCGCTGCCGACATATATGTGAATCTTGCCTTGTAGTTTAGGTCCGAGTTTGGACCAGTCTCGCTCGAGGATGTGGCTTAGATCGTAGTGTTCGCGCCAGTACTGCGCCACGGCATGATCTATCGCTCCGGTTTCTTTATCGAAGATTTTTTCGGGATAACCATCGCTGCCGACCGGGGAGTAGACGGCCTGCCAGATATCGTACTGCTCTCCTGACCGTCCCTTGTCGCCGAGCGCGAGTTCGTAATAATTCAGGTCGCGCTGGGTGGCGGTAACGTGGCCTAGGTAATCGCGCATGCCGGGCTGCTCCACGGCCTTATGGGCACCCTCGATCATATAGGCGTTCTTGTCTTTGTATAGATTGATCGTCGTAAAAGCTCGAAAGTCGACTGGGTCAGGGCACGCAGCGAACGTTCCGTTGTAGTCATCCGGATAGAACATCTGAACGGCCAGTGCTTCCCAGCCGCCGGTTGATCCACCGTAGAGGAAGCGGGCCCAGCCCTGACCGATTGCACGAAATTTCTTCTCGATGTATGGGATCAGCTCGGTTTCGATTGCGTCCCCGTAGGGGCCCAGATTCGCTGAGTTCACCGCATATGAATCGTCATAGTACGGGTTGGCGTGTCGTATCTCAACGACGAGAAAACGCGGAAAATGAGGCGCTGTCCATTCTTTATAGAATTTGTAGGCCTCTTCTTGCTCGATGCGATTGTAACCCGCGATATGAAAGCGTTCGCTATAGTCTGGCTTCAGATTCGGATCGGGAGGTTCGGTTCGAAACCCGTCGAAATCAGCCGGGAAATGACCGTGATTGATTGCCAGCGGAAAGCGCGCTTCGGGGTGCTCGTCGAAACCATCGGGCACGAGCACGTTGGCACCCAGGTACATTGGGCGGCCCCAAAATTTCGACAGTAACTGCGACTGAATTCTGACGTGCCGGATGTATTTAGTGTCCTTCGGAGCGGCAATGGGAGGAATCTCCTGGTCAAGCACTAGCGTGAACGTGTTGGCCCCACTTGCATCCAATGCGATCTGCTGCACTTTGCTGTAGAGATTACCCGGAGCGATGTTCCAGTGCTGCCCTTCGCCGCGGTCCATCGGGAGCTTTACCGTTTTTCCATCCGAGCGATGAAAAGTTTCATAACGGTGTAACACCGCCTGGACAAAATATTGGCCCGCTTTCAGATCACTAAGCTGGCGGACGGGGTAACCGAAAACCGAATCGTCCATGATCGCGGCTTGGCCAGGGCTCAGCGCCTCGACGTCTGCGCCGAATACGATCTGTGTCGAGGGCGTGTCGTTGATCTGCATGCGCGGTTGTGCAGAAGAGTCAGTAGAAAGCACGAGGAGCAAACGGCCATCGAGCGGTTGCGAGCTGCGCGCTTGCGGGAAACTGATACTAAATCGCGGAGCCGATGCTGCCAGAGTGAACGCATTCAGGAAGAAAAGAATGAGCACATGATGACGGCGCATCTCGTCCAGTGTAGTCTCACGCCGTGTGACGAAACTGGATTACCGGCTCAAATCCACCAACCACGGTGCTAGGCAGCCACGACATTAACTGGTAACCGGCTGATTGCACGCGCGAAAGTGTGGCACGAAACGTGCAGCACTGTGCTACGTCAAGGAACATAGAAGCGTTATGACGAACAAGTACCTCCCAGGGGCGAGAACCATTCTGCGAACAGCGCTGACCGGCCTGTTGGCCGCTTCCACGGTTGCGTATGCCCAGGATCAGTCGGCGCCGGCTCCACCCGCAAACGGCGATGTACAGCAGCAGAGCGCCGGTACCAGCGGCGGCTGGAAGCGCGTGGGGGACCAGTCTCAGGTATATAACCCCAATGCTGCCGATAATACGAACCAGGATCCGAATCAGGCGCCTCCAGCGCCCTATCCTCCAGCAGGCTATCCTGCCCCCGGCTACCCTCCCGCGAATAACAATCAGAACGGCTATCCAAACCAGAACGCGCAGCCGCAGAACTATCCCCCGCCTCCGCCGGTTCCTGCGCAGCTTACGATGCCTGCCGGAACTTACATAACGGTGCGCGTGAACCAAATGCTCTCGTCCGATAAGAACCAACCGGGCGATGCGTTTACGGCTTCGCTGATGCAGCCGGTGGTGGTCAATGGCGTGGTAGTGGCCGAGCCTGGACAAACTGTGGGTGGTCGCGTTGTGGCAGCGGAAAAGCACCACTATGACAAACCGGCACGGCTCGGCTTGGCACTCACCAATCTCTCGCTAGTTGACGGGCAGCAGATTCCGGTGAACACGCAGTTCATCAGCCGCCAGGGGGGAACCACTCCGGGAGGCGCGGAGGCGGGAACAGTTGCAGCAACTACGGGCGTAGGCGCAATAATAGGCGCTGCAGCTGGCTGGGGCACAGGTGCAGCCATTGGCGCTGGAGCTGGTGCCGCTGCGGGATTGATTGGAGTGCTCGTCACACACAATCATGCAAGCGTAATCTACCCGGAGCAGGTGCTCACCTTCAGGACCGAATCGCCAGTCGCGATCTCTACAACCAACAGTTCACAAGCATTCCGTTATGTACAGCCGAACGAGTATGACCGGCCTGCGTACGGTAATTTTGGCAGCGCGGGAATGTATGAGAGCGCAGCACCTCCGCCGCCGGCGTACAACACCTATTACGCTTATGGCTACGGCTATCCCTACTACGGCGCATGGGGTTACCCATATTACTGGGGACCGACCTTTGGCTTCTATGGTGGTTATTGGGGGGGTGGAAGGTATTATCCCCGCGGCGGCTACTGGGGTGGCCGGTATTACGGCGGACGGGGATACGTCGGCGGCGGATTCCATGGTGCCGTAGGCGGCCATAGCGCCGGACATCGGTAAGCAAGCTAATCACATTCGAACAAATTCAGCTATGCCCGGCGTGGATTCCTCCACGCCGGGCATAGCTGTTTATGCGAATGTTTCGGTTTCTCCTGCCTTTCAGCTAACCGCGGCCTGATCCGCTAGTCTAAAGACCAGCCGAATGGAGTGGACCGATCAAGCGGCCGCCGACGAAGTGCGGAACGGGAATCAGCTCGCCTTCCGTGTCTTGGTGGAGCGCCACAGCCGGTCCGTCTTTCGTCTGGCCTATCGTATGTCTGGCAACGAACAAGACGCGGAGGATCTGGTCCAGGAGACCTTTCTTCGCGCCTATAAACAAATCAACAAATTCGACGGCCGCTCCGCGTTCTCGACTTGGCTCTATCGTATATGCACGAACTGCTCGCTCGATCTGCTCCGTTCACGTAAGAGCCGCAAGGAAATCAAGGTCAAGCATCATGGCGAGCAATCGCAGGATTGGCTGGAGGCAGTGGCTGCGCCGCAACCCGGGCCGGAGCGCCTCACGCAAAGCGGGCAGATGGCAAAACTGCTCGAACCCGCTCTGAACCAATTGAGCGAGATGGAGCGCACCGCCTTTATTCTCCGGCACTATGAAGGCTGTGATATCGACGAGATTGCGCAGACCCTTGGAGTACAAGCGAACGCCGCCAAACACAGCGTTTTCCGAGCGGTGCAAAAGCTGCGCCGCGCTCTGGAGCCGGCATGGGGGGTCGCACGATGACGCACCTCGCCGACGAGCAATTACTGGACGCGTTCTACGGAGGCGCCGGAACGCCGGACACGAAGCATCTCGAAAGTTGTGCGGAATGCCGTGCCCGTTTCCACCAGATCGAAGAAACGCTCCAAAATTTGCGCGAGTATCCCGTACCCGAGCGAAATGATTCCTACGGGACGGAAGTTTGGGCACGTCTTGCTCCCCAACTGCCAACGCTCCGGTCAAAGCGCAAGTGGCTTTGGGCTTGGACCGTTGTTCCGGTATTAGCAACGATGCTTGCAATCACCTTTTTTGCGGGGGTCTGGACGGAAAGACGGCGCACCTCGGTTTCTGACAACTCACGCGAACGCGTACTTCTCATGGCCATGAGCGATCACCTGGAGCGATCTCAGATCGTGTTGACCGAACTGGTTCATGCAAGCTCCGGAGCCGTTGATCTGACCGCCGAAAGGGAGCGCGCCCGAAATCTGTTGGAGGAGAACCGCCTGCTTCGCCAGACCGCTATTCATCTGGGCGACAGCAGACACGCGGCGCTCCTCGACGACCTGGAGCGAGTGTTGCTCGATTTGGCTAACGGGTCCTCTGAGAGTAATTCCGCTGATTTAAAAATGCTCCAGCGCCGCGTTGAGAACGATGGATTGCTCTGGAGGGTACGCATCACAAGTACGAATGCTCGTGAAGAAGGACAGAAGTTATGATTCGCAACATGATTCTGCTGGGGGCACTTGCAGCCGCGGCCCAGGCACAAACTTGGCAGGCAGTTCCCGCCTTTAGCTTCGATTCGCAACAGGCCGCTCGCAACGACGCCGACTATCAGAAAGGATTGAGCGAACTCGACGCGCATCAATGGGAACAGGCCGTGGCTTCATTCGACTCTGCCGCTGCGCATGCGAAGTCCAATGCCGACGCTGCGCTGTATTGGAAGGCCTACGCGCAAAACCGCACTGGCCAGCGCGAGGCGGCACTCCTGACCATCACTCAGCTGCGCGAGAAGTATCCCGGTAGCCGCTGGCTCAAGGACGCTCGCGCGCTGGACCTTGAAGTCCGTGCACAAAGCGGTTCGCCGGTCAGCCCGAGTTCCGAGCCGGATGACGATTTGAAGTTGATGGCGGTCAATGGCCTCATTCGCTCCGATCCATCCGCCGCATTTCCAGTACTCGAGAAGGTTCTTACCAGCGACAATTCGGAGCGAGTCAAAGAGCAGGCCCTTTTTGTTCTTACCCAGAGTTCATCGCCGGAGGCCACCAAACTTCTGGCCAATATTGCGACGGGAAAATCAAATCCGGATCTACAGGTGAAGGCGATCCGGCTCATGGGCATGATGGGCAATGATCAGGCCCGCAAGCAATTGGCATCGATTTACACGCTGTCTCCGAACGAGCGTGTCAAGCGTGCAATTTTGCAGAGCTATATGCAATCGGGATCGCGCGATCTGCTGCTGCATGTAGCGCAGACTGAGCTGAACCCCGACTTGCGGCGTGACGCGATCCGCCAGCTCGCGTTGACGGGGGGCGAAGAGCAGCTATGGCAGCTCTACCAATCGGACAAATCGCCGGAAGACCGGAAAGCCATTCTGCAATCGATGTTCCTGAGCGGGAATGCTACGAGGCTCCTGCAGGTCGCCCGGACAGATAGCGATCCCGAGTTGCGCGAGGCGGCGATCAAGTCCCTGGGGCTGATGGGCAACAAGGTTCCGGGCGAAACGATGGTTTCTCTTTACGAGAGCGACAGGGATACACAGGTTCGTAAAGCCGTTCTCAACTCGCTGTTCCTTCAGGGGAACGGGAAAGCACTGGTCGATCTAGCCCGCCGCGAGAAAGATCCCGAGATGAAAAAGGAAATCGTTTCGAAGATGGCGCTCATTCACTCGAAAGAAGTGACCGACTACATGATGGAGCTACTCAAATGAAGCTGCTTATCTTGCTGGCTGCTGCTGGTCTATTCGCGCAGGCTGCACAGCAGCCCACGGTCTCCAATGCAAAGTTCGAAACGAGTACGTTCTCGGGGGATCTGGCTTCCACTCTGCGCACAAGCAACGGGCCGACATGGTTCGGCTATGCGGTGCAGACCATGCGAAGCGAACACGATGACTGTTGCTTCGGAGATGGACGCGAAACCGGTTGTGGACTGGAGGACGGAGATCATCAATATAGCCATGTGCGCAACATGAGCCCGGTTCAGCTTGAAGGCGCTGATAACGTCGCTGTGCTCTTCCGCGTCGAGAATGGTCAAGTCGAAAAAATCAGGGCCTTCTCATTAAGTTGTCCGCTCGATGCCGGCGGGCGGCGTTTCGTTTGGCTAACCGGCGTTTCTGCCGAGGCGAGTCTCAGGTATCTGGAGAATCTGGCTCAGAAGAGCTCCTCGAGCGCAGTGCAGGATGCCGCTGTATTCGCGATTTCGCAGCATGATACGCCCAGAGCGGACGATCTTTTGGAGCAACTGACACGTTCTACGGAGCCCCTCAAAGTACGGGAAAGGGCAACCTTCTGGCTAGGAGCCACCCGGGGCGCTCGCGGCGTTCAGATTCTCAGGAACATTGTGGCGCACGATGAGAACGATCAGGTGCGTGACAAGGCAGTCTTCGCTCTTTCAATCAGCAAACAACCTGAAGCAATAGAAACGTTGATGCAAACAGCTAAACACGACCCCTCGCCGCATGTTCGCAGTCAAGCTTTGTTTTGGCTCGGTCAGAAAGCAGGCGCCAAAGCCGCTGCAACCATTCGGAATGCGATCGAGAACGATCCCGATGAAGACGTGAAGAAGAAGGCTGTCTTCGCTATGTCTCAGCTGCCGAAGGACGAGTCGGTACCCAAACTAATTGAAATAGCCCGTACCCAACACGATCCTGAAGTTCGGAAGCAAGCATTTTTCTGGCTTGGCCAATCCAACGATCCGCGGGCTCTGGCGTTCTTCGAACAGGTACTGGCAAAATAACGAGCACCGCGGGATTTGCGCAGAAATTTAAGTCCGTGATTGCTTGTGTCGACATCTATCGAACGAGGATACAAATGATGAATCCAGAAATGATTACAGAACCGCGTTCGATAGCTCGCGAGGAACATCGCGAAGGCTCGGTGGCGCGCAGCATCGAACAACAAACGGCCAAGCTGCCTTCTGATACTTGGTTGTGGGCAGCGCTCGGCTCCATCGGCATTTCCCTGTTCTTTCAGGTAACTGGCGACGAACGAAAAGCAAATTTCGTCGGCCATTGGGCACCGACATTCTTGTTACTCGGGTTATACAACAAACTCGTGAAACTTCATGGTTCCGACGGAGCGTAGTCAACCGGCTCTCCATTTTTGATCCGTTGCAATTACGGTCGGATATTCTAAGTTGCGGAGGCTGTTCTGCCGGTTCGCAAGATATCCGATCTCTGTCTGCAGATAAAGCGATGCAATGTTATGAATTGCCGCCCCTTGGCATTTTCCAGCGTTGTTGCCAAAGAGCGCCGGGCCGTAAGTTTGAAAGTCAACCGTATCCTTGCGGGACATGGGCCCGCGGTAGAGGATGCTTGCAAAGTCGTAGAGCACGCCATAGAACGAGCCGGCGACAAGCTAAAGTTGCAGTGTTCGCTGCCCGTGATACCGTGGTGGCTGCTTAGATATGGCGTGGTTCACTAGGCAGAAACCCTCGGTGGAGGGCAGCACTCCCCCCAATGGCGAAAAGAATGTCAAGACGGAAGGCTTGTGGCAGAAGTGCGACTCCTGCGGGCAAATCATCTGGCGCAAGGCTGTCGGGGACAACATGCAGGTGTGTCCCAAGTGCGGACATCACTTCCGCATCGGGGCGCGCGACCGTCTCCAATCTTTGTTTGACAACGGCGAGTACACAGCACACGATGCGGCGCTCCGCTCCTCCGACCCGCTCGATTTCATCGATTCAAAAACGTATATCCAGCGTCTTGAGGAGATGCAAAAAGCAACTCAACTGCCCGACGCCGTCATCTGCGGAAGCGGTTTCCTGAACGGTAGAAAAGTCCAGATTTGCGCCTTGGAGTTGAAATTCATTGGCGGCAGCATGGGATCGGTCGTAGGCGAGAAAATCACACGCGCCATCGAGCGATGTCTTGCCGAGAAAACTCCGCTGGTAATCATTTCTGCCTCGGGCGGTGCGCGTATGCAGGAGGGCGCTATCAGCCTGATGCAATTGGCCAAGCTCTCGGCTGCTCTGATGCGATTGGATGAAGCAGGCCTGCCTTACATAAGTGTTTTGACCGACCCCACCACTGGCGGAGTTACCGCGAGCTTTGCCATGCTTGGCGACCTGAACATAGGGGAACCGGGGGCCCTGATCGGTTTCGCTGGGCCGCGAGTCATCGAACAGACAATTCGCCAGAAACTGCCCGAAGGGTTCCAGCGCAGCGAGTTCCTCCTGGAACACGGGTTTCTCGATGCCGTCGTGAAACGGATCGAACTCAAGAACTACCTGTCGAACTCTTTCGACCTGCTCTTGAATTGACCGCCGGTCCGGCATTCCGCTTCGGCGAGAATAGTAAGGAATGCTCCAGTTCACGGAAGCCGGAAAGCGATTCGGGCACAAGCTGCTGTTCGATTCGCTTGATTGGCTCATTACGCCAAAAGAGCGTACCGGGCTGGTCGGCGGTAACGGAACCGGCAAATCTACTCTTCTCAAAACCATAGCCGGTCAGGAACAGCTTGACTACGGATCACTTTCCGCGGCTCGCGGCATTCGCATCGGCTATCTGCCTCAGGAAGGGCTAGAGTTGAGCGGCCGCACCGTCTTCGCCGAATGCTTAAACGTGTTTGCCGGGGTACAAGACCTGGAGCGGGAACTCGAGCAGCTAGCTTCCCGAATGGGCGAACTTGACCCGGCCGGGGACGAGTACCGGCAGGTCGCCGAGCGCTTCGAGCGCGCCGATAGCGAATTTCGGTCCCGTGACGGTTACACCATCGAGGCACAGGTGGGGGCGGTCCTGTCCGGCCTCGGATTTGCCAAGCAAGATTGGCTACGCCAGACGGAGGAGTTTTCGGGCGGGTGGCAAATGCGTATCGCTCTCGCAAAGCTACTTCTCGAGAAGCCGAACATGCTTTTGCTTGACGAGCCTACAAACCATCTTGATCTGGAAGCTCGCGATTGGCTCGAAGACTATCTTTCGAATTATGAATTCGCGTACGTCCTGATATCTCACGACCGCTATTTTCTCGACGTCACCGTAACCAAGATTGCCGAGATCTGGAATAAACGCGTCCATTTCTATACCGGAGGCTATGAGAAGTACCGGCAGCAAAAAGCGGAACGGCTGGCGCAGTTGGAATCGGAATACAAGAATCAGCAGGATAAGATCCAGCAGCTCGAAGCCTTTATCAATCGATTCCGCTATCAGGCGACCAAAGCGAAGCAGGTCCAGAGTCGGATCAAGGAACTCGAAAAAATCGATCGGATCGAGCTACCTCCCGAAGAGAAGACGATTCACTTCTCTTTTCCACAACCCAAACCAAGCGGCCGTGTCGTGGCAACCTTCAAGAACGTCGCCAAGAGTTACGGCGAGAAACAGGTGCTCTTGAATGTGGATTTCACTATCGAGCGTGGCGATCGAATTGCGCTGGTGGGTGTGAACGGCGCGGGCAAATCGACCTTGATGAAGCTGCTGTCGGGCAACGAGTCCCTGACCGCGGGTGAGTATACGCTAGGACACAATGTAGATCTTGACTACTTCGCGCAGGATCAATACAAAGAACTGAATGCCGAAGCGCGTGTGCTCGACGATCTCACAGAAGCGGCGCCGCGTACTACTACCACTGAGCTGCGCAACCTGCTCGGTTGCTTTCTGTTCAATGAAGATGACGTGTTCAAGCGCATAGCGGTGTTGTCGGGTGGTGAGCGGAATCGCTATGCATTAGCTCGGATGCTCCTTCATCCGGCTAATTTTCTGCTACTGGATGAGCCCACAAATCACCTGGATCTTCGGGCCAAGGATGTTCTGCTCGATGCGCTCGATAAATTTACCGGCACGGTGATGTTTGTTTCACACGACCGCTACTTCATCGAAAACTTGGCGAATCGCGTTTTTGAAGTTTCCGCTCGAACGGTCCATGTCTATCCTGGTAACTTTGCAGATTACCTGTGGCGTAAGGCGGGCGGTGCCGAAGAAGCGCCCACACTCAAGGACGTGTTGGTCGGTGTGCCGCCGGCCGAGCCGATTAGCATGCCCTCCAAGCCGCTCTCCAAACGTATCAATCCAATTAAGCTGAAGCAGATGCGGGACGAGGCCCAGCGATTGGAATCGCGAGTGGCCGAGCTGGAAAGTGAAATTCAGCGCTCTGAGTTGGCTCTCTCGGACTTTGTTGGGCCGGACGAAGCCCTCAGGCTTTCCAATGTTCTGGAATCGCAGCGCGCCCAGCTTGAAAAGGCGATGTCGCGTTGGGAATCCATTACAGAAGAGCTGGAAGCCACGGCCTAAGCGGCTTCCGATCACGGTTCTACTTGGGTATCACTCGGTTTCTTGCGCTGCATCTCGTCCCACCGCCTGACCAGTTGGCGCCATTGGTCCAGCGTTAGAACGCTTCTCAGCTTTATGCTCATCTCGAGAAAGACGCGGCTGGAATTGGCGCGTGCAGAAGCTACCCGATCAATTACCGCCTTCGCCTCAGTCGGGTCGATCTCTGGACTGTTTAAGATGTCCTCGAGATCACCTTCCGCCTTGAGCGCGTTATTGCGCGCATCGAGCAAGCGCCCGCGATAAGAGCGGACAATCTGATGCACCCGCTGACTTTGCTCGGCACTCAGCCCTATCTCTCGGGTGACCGGGCTGTTCCACCAAGGGAAGTTCGCTCGATTTTGCCCGCTGGCAAAAATGGGCGCGATCAATAGAAGAATCAGCGCAGGCTTTATCATTCGTCGAACAATGCGTGAAGCGGCTCTGTCGGCGGTGCTTCGGAATTTTGGGACAGGAGACTGACATCCTGTGCTAATTGTGCATCGGACAACATGCTGTTCGCCGATTGCTGCCGCTCGCGCTCTTGATAGAAAAGAACGCTGCCGCCGAGCGCCAGGCCTACGGCTGCAGCCGAAACCCACCGCCGCACCTGCCACCGGGCAGACCAACGCACACGCGCAGTCAACCTTTGGTAGATACGCCGCCGCTGGGATGCGAGCAGCTCTGGGCTTACGTCTTCTGACCGCAGCTCCTGCTGCCGTTTCTTCAGGCCAGATAATCGCGACTGGCAATCCCCGCAGTTGGGCAAATGATGATCATCAGGACCAACTCCATAAAGATGTGCAATCAACTGATCATCTGTCCAATGCCCTGACTGGTTGGACTCGAGCTTCATGCTTCCCTCGTATATCGCGCCTTTCGATCAGGCGCTTGCTATATACAAATCTCTCAATTCGGCGCGTAGTTTACTGATAGCCCGAAACAGGTGCGCTTTCACGGTACCCACATCCAACTTGAGCACTTCGGCGATCTCCTCAAGCGCCATTGCATCGTAATGACGTAAGGAGAAAACCGCCCGCTGCCTGCTTGAAAGCTTAGCCAGTGCGCCTTCCAGTCTTTGCTGGATCTGTTTCGATAAAAACTGACGTTCCGCATCGGGACTCCCGCCTGGCGTCATTCGTAAGATAAGCTCTTCGTCGGCGGGTGCAGGCCGTCGCCGCCAAAGCTTCCAGGACTTGGAACGCAATCGGTCCAAACACGTGTTGACGGTGATCCGAGTCAGCCACTTGCCGGGATTGTCCAGTTCCGCTCCAAGATTCTTGCGGCTCAGAGCTTTATATGCCTTCAGGAAAACATCCTGGGTTGCCGAATCGGCTTCATCCGTGTCCTGCAGCATTCGACGGCACAGAAGAAAGACCCGCTTCTGTTCGGCAGCCATCCAACTGCCAAAATTCCGAAAATCGGCTCCAACCTGGACGTCCCGCTCCAGTTGGTCCGCCATTGCGCTCATCATAGCGGCCTGCCACTAATGACGGGTCTTTTGCAAATCGGTTTACATTATCAGTGCACTTTGCTCGGAAGGTAAAGAAAGTCACGCGAAGACGGCAATTCACACGACGACTTCCCGATCGGCAGTTCAAATGTATTAGTTCCCGCACCCGCCCGCACCCAGTAAACCGTTCCGCCTCGGCAATGCAATGGGATCTCCACCATGAAGTCGTCGTCTACGCCCGAAAGAATCACCTCTATCATGCGCCCCGGGCTCCGCATCGAGATGGTAGGAATCCCGGTGCCATAAACCCAGGTATCGAAGAAGCTGTTCAACGATGGGTCGGGTTGACCGGGCGGGACGAAGCCGCTCGCGACTTGACGAAACTCCTCATTGCTTAGTGGCCGTGTCGAATATTGCTGAAGGAGGCGAAGCTGCATTCTGCGGAAGTTCTCTTCACCCAGCCGTTGAGACAACATGCGCAAAATCCAGGATCCTTTTTCGTACAGGATTATTTGCCAGGTGCTCATTCCGAAATTGTCAATGAGCCGTTGGCCGAAGTTCACGGGTCCGGACGATTCGATCGTCTTGCCATCTTTTTCTTTTGTCAGGTCCTCCCGATAGCTATCGAGGATTTCGTCGCGAGCCGGAGCACCCTTGGTCGCTTCAATGTAAGTGAGAGCAGACTCGTTGGCCATTGCTTCCATGATCCAGGCAGAGCGGTAATCGTCCTGGCGGACGATATTGCCCCACCATTGATGCGCGATCTCGTGTGGCAGCAGAAGTTCGGAAAAGAAAGCGTCGAAACGGGGGTTTCGAAGCACCGCCGAGCGATTTTCCTCTTTTGTGTAGGCAACACTCGAGAGATAGATCAACCCGGGGAAACCTTGTCCAAAATAGCCGTCGATTGGAGTCACAGCCAGGCTGTTGATGCGCAGCGGGACCCAACACTTGGTGTAGTAAGCCAGAATGTTGGCGGTCTGCAATGCGAGCGTTGGGTCGGCGGTAAGCACGGCCGCGCGGGTATTTGGAGAATCGACCTCGATCGAATAAGGGCCGGACTGCTTTCGTACGGTATCGTAGACACCCAGATTGAAACCGGCCAGCACAGCGGGTGCGATCGTTCTCCTCTCAACCGTCGCTACGCCGTCCTTGGCGCTGCTATTGACAAGTTCGCCAGTCGAAACCAGGTGAAGACGATCCGGACAATGGAAGGTCAGATCGAAGTTGGCGAGTACCGGGCCATTGATCGGATACCAACTACTGCGCTCGTCTACGAAGTATTCGCCCGTCGCGGTCTGCCGGATGATCGACCCCGCGTACCGGAGCTGAACCTGATGTTCGATACCGGGAGCAAACGGAGTGCTTGACACGAGTAGGAAGGTTTCGGTACTTCCGAAAGCTGTCAGCCGGTTGGATGCGCGTTGAAAGATCTCGGCGGGAACCCCGTCGATTGTGGCAGAACTAACGTTGAGACGCGGCGACAAGCTGAGAGGAAGAACACGTCCGTCTGTACTCGAGGTCTTGATCTTGAAAGTGGCCGTGACATCAACACCGAGATCGGGATGGATCGACGCGTCTATCAAGTAATCGTGAATGGTTGATTCGGCCGGCACGAACGGAGGCGCGTGAGGAGATCGGAAATTTGTCCAGAGCTGGAAGCTCTTATCCGGAGAATCAGAGACTCGACCCACAAATACCGGCTCGCTCTGGGTGGGATCGTAGGTGATGTCAAATGCACCCAAGTTCCTCCCGGCGATCACGGAGTAGAAAATCCCGTCTGCCAACCTGTGTCCGTCGAGCAAGCCCTCGATCAGCAACACATCGAGTTGCGCCGCGATACTCCGACCCGCAGGGTTTAGGCGGTCCGCCAGAGCTTCAGCCATATCCCGGGCAGGTCGCGGATCGCTGCGTCCGATTTGGTCTAAAATCTCGCGCTCGGTGTTATCTGTGAAGAAGAAGATGGAGGTGTGGAAGTGCTCGTCTAAGTTGGGCGACTTAGTAAAAAATGCTAGCGAAGCGCGTTCGCTGCGCAGCGGGGGCATCAGGATGATCTCTGCGTCTCCTCCTTCCGCGCCCCGGGTAGTGAAAGCCGCGCCGATGCGGTGCCCTGCAATGGGCGTGAAGAAGGAGAGAATCCCCTCGTTCAGGTAGATCTTTATACCGCCGCGAGTAAGTTCAAGGTCGCGGACGTGATAGGTCTGGCTTGCATCGAGCGAGATCTGCCGAATTGCCCTCGCAAGATCAGCCGCGCTTGGCGGATTGTTTTCCGCAGCGCCAATACCCGCAAGAAACGAATAGGTCGCGAGGACCCTTAGCAGCAACCCTGGCAACGTCACACAGTGACATTATCTTAGCTCCGGGCTGTTGGGAGTGGCCGGATCCTGTCCCCAGTTCTGACGGGTGATTCCGCTCTGATCTGTATAGAAGGTGCGCCGCCCGGTGCTGTTGAACACCTTCGGTACGGCTGTAACCGCGTAGCCTTGAGCCGACGGAGCAATCGTGAAATTGTATCCGCCGCTGGCTCCCGTGGCCAGCCCATTAGGAATCAAACCTGCGGCCTGCGGACCTTCCGCCGCTCCAGCTGAGGCGGGTGGCCCAAGTTGAGCGAGTGATGTCGCATATTGACCGAATTGCGAGTAGTACTGCACTTCGGCTTTATTGATAGTGCTGATCTCGGCGACGGCGGCCATCTCCTGTGCGTTCATCCGCGACTTGCTCATCTGCGGTAGAGCAATCGACAAGATAATCAGGATGATCGCAATAACTATCAGCAGCTCGATGAGCGAAAACCCTCGCTCGCGCCTGCGGCGCTGTTCCAAACATGACAACATAACGTAACCTTTTATATTAAGACGTGGCGCGCTCGTCCATCGTTGTCTCCAGGAAAAGCTTTTATCAGGGCATCAACCTGCTGCAGGCGCGACCAGAACTGCGCCAGGAAATCGAGACGAAGTGCGTTGGCGCCATCGGAGAGCGACTCCTCGGGATGATCATGCGTCTCGACAAAAATTCCAGCGATGCCTACCGCAGTGGCCGCGCGTGCTAACGGCTCGATGAACTCAGGTTGACCGCTGGAGCCGTAACCCGCGGCTCCGGGAAGTTGAACGCTGTGCGTTGCATCGAAGACCACCGGGTAGCCGGTCGAAGCCATGATTCGCAATCCGCGCATATCAACCACGAGATTGTTATAGCCGAAAGATGAGCCTCGTTCGGTAAGGATGATCCGCTGGTTTCCCGTGGACGCCACTTTTTCAGCGGCGTTCGAGATGTCGGCAGGTGAGACGAACTGGCCCTTCTTGATGTTTACGGTCCGACCCGTCTTCCCTGCCTCGATTAGCAAATCGGTCTGGCGGCAAAGGAACGCGGGAATCTGGAGAATATCCACCGATTCGGCCGCAGCAGCGGCTTGCGCCGGCTCGTGGATGTCCGTCAGCACTGGAATGCCAAGCTTGCGAACCTCTGATAGTATGCGAAGGCCCTCCCTCAGGCCGGGGCCGCGGTAGGATCTCACGCTGCTTCGGTTGGCTTTATCGAAGGAGGCCTTGAAAATGTAGCTGCCGGCGATCTCCCGGATCGCGTGCGCCATGTCGAAAACGTGCCGTTCCGATTCTATGACACAGGGACCAGCTATGAGCGACAGCGGCGAAGAATTGCAGAATGTGATCTGAGCACCAGCATTCATGCGTTCTGGAGAACCGGAACGGTGATGCATGCAACCGTGCCGGCCTTCTTGCGGTCGCGGTGCTTGAGTGACGCTTCGAGGAATGCAGTAAAGAGGGGATGTGGTTCTAGCGGCTTCGATTTGAACTCGGGATGAAATTGGCAGCCGAGAGACCACGGATGGGTAGGTAGTTCGCAGATCTCCACGTAAACTCCGTCCGGAGTCTGGCCGGTCAGGCGAAGACCATGGCTCGTGAGGATGCTCTCGAATTCGCGATTGAACTCGTAGCGATGTCGATGGCGCTCGCTGATGTCGCGTGTCCGGTAAGCTGCTTGGGCCAGACTCCCTTCCGCCAAGTGACATGGATAAGCCCCCAACCGCATGGTGCCTCCAAGTTCGTCAACACCTTTGAGTTCGCGCAGCTTAAAGATCACGCGATAAGGAGTCGCCGGATTGAACTCCGTTGAATCCGCTTCGGCCAGACCGCAGACATTGCGCGCGAATTCGATGACCATGGTTTGCATCCCCAGACAGATCCCGAAATAGGGAATCTTCTCCTCGCGGGCGCACCGGATGGCATCGAGCATGCCTCCAATTCCTCGTCTGCCGAAGCCCCCGGGAACCAGAATCCCATCGAAACGCGTCAGGTATCCGCGGCATTCCGGATAATTCATCTGCTCTGACTCAATCCACTCGATGTTTACCCGGGCACGATGCGCAATGCCGGCATGCAGGAGAGCTTCTTTCAAACTCTTGTAGGAGTCTTCGTATTCGACGTACTTGCCGACCAGCCCGATGGTAACTTCATGCTCCGGATTGTTCATCCGCTGGAGCATCTCCGTCCAGCGCGAAAGGTTGCGCTTGCCAGCGTTCAGATGAAGCAGGCCAAGAATCGTCTCGTCAACGCCTTGATCGGCGAAGACCAGAGGAACCTCGTAAACCGAACGCACATCTTTCGCCGTAATCACGCCCTTCACGTCTACGTCGCAGAATAGTGCGATCTTTTCTTTTACATCGTCGGGCAGCGAGCGTTCGGAGCGGCAAAGCAGAATATCGGGTTGAATACCAACCGCGCGTAGTTCTTTGACGCTGTGCTGGGTGGGCTTGGTCTTCAACTCCTGCGCCGCCGCGATCCACGGTACCAGCGTGAGATGAATGAAGAGCGTATTGTCACGCCCTTCCTCATGACGCATTTGCCGAATCGCCTCTATGAAAGGAAGTGATTCGATGTCGCCTACAGTGCCGCCGATTTCAACGATCGCCACATCCACATCGATCGCCACTTTGCGGCAGGCGGCTTTAATCTCATTCGTGACATGCGGAATCACTTGCACGGTCTTTCCCAGATAATCCCCGCGCCGCTCGCGGGCGATGATGTTCTCGTATATACGGCCGGAAGTGAGATTGTTCGATTGAGTCAGTACTGCGTGAGTGAAACGTTCATAATGGCCAAGGTCGAGGTCGGTCTCCGCCCCGTCGTCGGTGACAAAAACTTCGCCGTGCTGGAAAGGGCTCATCGTACCGGGATCGATGTTCAGGTACGGATCGAATTTTTGAAGAGTGACGCGCAACCCGCGACTTTCAAGAAGACAGCCAATCGATGCAGCCGCGATGCCCTTCCCGAGAGACGAGACGACGCCACCGGTTACAAAGATATATTTAGCCATTAGCCTCCATCGGTTTCAAATTTATCCGCCACCGAGCAAAAAAGCTGATTGACACGGTCGAGATCGTCCTGCGTATCGACACCCAGAGATTCGTAGTCGGTCGCAACGACGCGAATTCTGTATCCATTTTCAAGCGCGCGCAACTGTTCCAATCGTTCCGCTCGTTCTAATGGACCTACCGTAAGATCGGGATAGTGTAATAGGAAATCAGGCCGGTAGACGTACAGGCCGATATGCTTGAAGTAGATCGTACTGGCGCTGCCACCGTCACGCTCATATGGAATCGGACAGCGTGAAAAGTAAATGGCATCGCCAAGCAGGTTGGTTACTACCTTGACAACGTTGTTATTGACGATATCGGAGGGGTCATAAATCTGCTTCTTGAGCGTTCCCATCATGACAGCCTCGTCGCCATCGAGCACCGCCAGAATAGCTGCGTCGATCGCTTCCGGGTCGATCAGTGGTTCGTCACCCTGAATGTTGACGTAGAGACTCGCCCGCTCGGCAGAAGCGACCTCCGCCAGACGGTCGGTGCCGGAGGGATGCTCCGGGCTGGTCATACGCACGCGCCCGCCAAAAGCGCGAACGGCCGAGGCGATACGTTCGTCGTCCGTGGCCACCAGCACATCACTTAAGTAACGCGACATGGAAGCGCGCTCCCAGACATGCTGAAGCATAGGCCTACCGGCCAGAGGAGCGAGAGCTTTACCAGGAAAACGGGAAGAGGCAAACCGGGCGGGAATCACGCCGAGAATTCGCGTCCGCACGTTCAAGTATAGCACCAAATCGCAAGCTGGACCTCAGCACGTCATAGCCTTCATTTCGTCGATAAGAGTGAGCCGGTACGCGCGAATCGCAACCCTAGTTGCGCGCTGAAACCGCCCCCGCCTCTTCTTTCGCCTGCTCGACGATCTCTTCGATTTCCTGCCGGTATTTCTTCAGCAGTTCATCCGAATCGGCTTCGAAGCGCATTACCAGCACGGGTTGCGTATTGGATGCCCTCACCAGCCCCCACCCCTTTTCGAAGGGTACGCGCACTCCGTCGACATCCACGACACGATGGCGCTGCCGGACGATGTTATTTACTTTTTCCATCACCTGAAATTTCAAGTCGTCCGGGCAGTCCACTCTTAACTCCGGTGTAGAAACCGTTTTCGGAATGCCCTCGAGCTGATGTGAGAGCGGCTGGCCCGAATTTGCAACGATTTCAATCAGACGGAGTGCAGCGTAAAGCGCGTCGTCATAGCCGTAATATCGATCGGCAAAGAACATGTGGCCGGACATCTCACCTGCCAGTTCCGCATGATCTTCCTTCATCTTGGCTTTGATTAGAGAGTGCCCGGTCTTATACATGATCGGCTTACCGCCTAGCTCCGTGAGCTTGTCATACATAACTTGCGAGCACTTCACCTCGCCGATAAAAGTCGAGCCCGGCTTTCGCGAAAGAATCTCGCGGCCGAAGATCAGCATAAGCATGTCGCCATAGATCACCGAGCCCTTCTCGTCCACCGCTCCGATACGGTCTGTGTCTCCGTCGAATGCTATACCCAGTTCCGCCCCGTGCTCCTTTACCGCCTTCTTCAAATCCGCCAGATTTGCGAGTACGGTGGGATCGGGATGGTGATTCGGAAAGTTGCCGTCCATCTCGAAATACAGTTCCTTCGCATCGACATTGAGCTTTTCGATAATGCGATGAAGCACTGGGCCAGCCGTTCCATTCCCCGCGTCAAAAACCACCCTGACCTTGCGCGAAAACTTGAACTGCGACGTAACCTCGTCCACATAGGGCGTTACCCCATCGACCTTTTCGACTGTGCCGTTACCTGATTCGAAATCGCCGGCCTGGATCATCTTCCGGATCTCTTGAATGGCAGCCCCATGCAGCGTGCCCGGGCCGCTCACAGTTTTGAAACCGTTGTACTCGGGCGGGTTGTGGCTACCGGTAATCATCACAGCGCCGCTCGCATGAAAATGGATCGCCGAATAGTACAGAACCGGCGTCGGCACAGTTCCTATGTCCAGCACTCGGGCTCCCGCCGCGAGGAAGCCTCTAAGCACGGCATCGTGAAGACGCGGGCTGCTTAGCCGGCAGTCATTGGCCAGACACAAATCGCGGCTGCTTCCGTGTCGGATCAAGTAGGTCGCCAGAGCACGCCCGAGCTGCTCGACATCCGGATCGAGCAACTCCTTATCGGCGATGCCCCGAATATCGTATTCGCGAAAAATCTCCGGGTGAAGCATATGTCCCTACTAAAGAATAGCCGCAGCAGCCGCGGATTTGATTCCGCTCAAATACTAGCTTTACGTAAGGTCTTGACGCTGCACCACCAGGCTTTCCAGATAGTTCCCGTCTATCTCATACCCGAAACCCGGAGCGTCGCTCACCTCGATCGTCCCACGCTGCGTTACCTCCACGGCAGGTTTGATAATATCCTGCTTCCAGTACCGCTGGCTCGCGGAAACATCTCCGGGCAGTACGAAATTCGGCAGCGTCGAGAGGGCAATATTGTGTGCGCGCCCGACGCCGGCCTCCAGCATCCCGCCGCACCAAACCGGTATCCCATTCAATTGGCAGATGTCATGAATGCGCTTGGCCTCTGCGAATCCGCCGACCCGCCCTAGTTTGATATTTATGATACGGGCCGCCTGCAGGTTGATCGCCTGTTCCGCCTGATGAGCTGTTCGGATACATTCGTCAAGACAAATCGGTGTTTGTATCTTGGCCTGCAGCTTCGCATGGTCGATAATCTCGTCGTGCCCAAGCGGTTGCTCGATCATCATCAGGTAGAACTCGTCGAGTGCCTTCAGCCGTTCCTCGTCGTTCAATGTATAAGCCGAATTCGCATCTGCCATCAGCCTGATATCGGGAAACCGCTTCCGCACCTGGCGGATCACATCCACGTCCCAACCCGGCTTGATCTTCATCTTGATCCGCTGATAACCCGCCCTGAGCTCAGTCTCGATCTTCTCGATCAATTGATCTACCGTGTCCTGAATACCAATGGAGACTCCGCAGGCGATTTCCTTTCGAGCACCCGCTCCGATCCTTTTCCACAACGGTTCATTGTGAAGCCTGGCTTCTAGGTCCCAAACTGCGGCCTCCATTCCGCCGCGCGCCATGTTGTGCCCGCGTAGGTGTGATGTCCGCGCTCCTACCTCGGCGGCAGAATGGAACGGATGGCGCAGCACACGGGGTGCGATGTAATCGTTCAGAAGCGGCCATACCGATCCAGTCCACTCTTCGTTGTAGAACGGATTTTCGCCGGCCGTTACTTCGCCCCATCCCGAGATTCCGTTTGAGACCACCTCCACGAGAACAATGTCCCGTTCATAAGTCCGCCCGAAGCTTGTCTCAAAGAAATGTACCAGCGGCATCCGAATGTGCCGCAGAATGATCCGATCTATCGTGATTGCCATGAACCGAGCAAGTATGTACCGGTTTTTTCGCTTCGTTCGAAGCCGATCACCGCGAGGTCGGCCCGAAAATGCCGATCGAACTGGCTGGCGATCTCGGCCTGTATCTCGCGGGCACGTTCCGGTTCGCTGCCCCGCAGTTCTCCGATTTCATTCACCACCGAGACACGCGCTTCGACATCGCTGTGTTCAACAGAGCCCGTTTCCAGCAGCCTCTTCACCCGTCTCGAGTCGATCCACCATTCCGGTACCAGACGATCGGTCGGCAAGCCTCTGTGCAAGTGACTCGAAGTCCTGCCTAATTGGTTCGGCACATAGCGTCTCACAATTACGCCCAGCCTCTCTATATTGAAAAATGCATTCTTCAAATCGAGCGGATCAAATGTCCATTCGATCAGGTCGATTCCAGCTTCGATCGCATACTTACGCTGCTCGAATTTCATCTTCCGGCCGAGGCCGGTGTTTCTGTAGGCCGGCAGTACACCGAGCATGTGACTGTGCAGATAGTGTTTTCCGCCCGGCTTTATACCCGGAATGCAGATGCAAAATGCCACCATCTGCCCGCTATGCAAGGCTCCCAAGACCTGTCCGCCGATTTTACTTGCGACCACAAACAGGCGCAACGGAAGCAGGTCCACGTCGTCAAATCCCCAGATCTCACGTTGTAAGCGGACAACCTCGGCGAAGTCGCCAAGATCTGAGAGCTGATGGATTTCTACGCCAGCTAAGTCGGTGCGAGCAACGGTCACGCGTGTACCTCATTTTAGAGCAGGCCATCCATAGGCGGCTCCCAGGGGAATACAAGGCGAAAGGTTAAACTGGTCTTTGCGCGCTAATCTTTCCAATAACAGATAAAGTCAGGAGATTCTTTTTGCCCTTTGAAAAAAGAGTAACGTTACACGGAAGTGAGAGACCTGCCATCCAGGGTTTTGAAGAAGTCGGCACACCCGTCTCACCGAAGTACATGCAAGTCTCGGTCATCTTGAAGCGAAAGAGCGGCCGTCCGATAACCGGAAAGGGCGCGGTGCCAAAGCGTATCGCCCCCGCTAAGTTCGCCGCCAAATACGGCGCTGATCCGGCCGCAATCTCGACCGTAGAGAGGTTTGCGCACTATGCGGGACTCACTGTGGTCGAAAGCAGCCTCACTAAGCGCCGCGTCGTGCTTTCGGGACCCACCGAAACCGTTGCGAAAGCCTTCGGGGCCAAACTCGTTGGCTACCGTTCGACATCTTCGACCGGCACAACTTACCTCGGCCGCACTGGTTCCTTAACCGTCCCTGAGGAGCTCTCGGACCACGTTATGGCTGTACTCGGACTCGATACGCGGCCGGTCGCCCGCGCCCATTTCCGCATCCGCCCGAAGCTCGCGACGACCACCACCTATACCCCGCCGCAGGTCGCCGCCCTCTACGATTTCCCCAGCGGAGCTACGGCTTCCGGCCAGACCGTGGGCATCATCGAGCTCGGGGGCGGATACCAAACTTCCGACCTTCAGACGTACTTCAGCCAGCTGAACATCACGGAACCCACCGTTACCGCGGTGTCTGTGGACGGCGGCACGAATTCGCCCGGTTCTGATGCGGATGGCGAGGTGATGCTCGACATTGAGGTCGTCGGATCGGTCGCACCCGGAGTGAACATCGCGGTTTATTTTGCCCCCAATACCGATCAGGGCTTTATAGACGCCATCACCGACGCCGTTCATGACACCAGCCGCAAAACTTCCGTCGTGTCCATAAGCTGGGGCGGCCCCGAAGATTCATGGACGCAACAGTCGCAAACCGCTATGAACGCCGCGCTGCAGGATGCTGCCACTCTGGGCGTCACTGTCGTAGTGGCGGCCGGGGATAACGGTTCGAGCGATGGAGAAACTGACGGCAAACTGCATGTCGATTTCCCCGCGTCGAGTCCCTACACCCTGGCCTGCGGCGGAACGAAGCTGGAAGGTAGCGGATCAACGATCTCTTCTGAGACCGTCTGGAACGAAATCGCTAATCAAGAGGGCGCAACCGGCGGTGGAGTGAGCACGGTTTTTGCGCTGCCCAACTGGCAATCTTCCGCGAACGTGCCCGCAGAACCGCAAACCGGATTCGCAGGGCGCGGCGTCCCTGATGTCGCCGGCAACGCCGATCCGACCACTGGCTATCAGGTTTTAGTCGACGGACAGAGTGAAATAGTCGGCGGAACCAGCGCTGTCGCACCTCTATGGGCGGGGCTGATTGCTCTGATCAATCACCACCTCGGCGCATCGCTCGGCTTCATCAATTCGCAGTTATATTCTCTCGGCGAAGCCGATTTTCATGACATAACGAGTGGCAACAACGACGATAGTGGCTTGGGCTACTACACAGCCGGAGTGGGCTGGGATGCCTGCACCGGCTTAGGCAGTCCGAAGGGCTCGGCTTTGCTCAGCGCCTTGAAACCGCAGTAAGCCATCTATGATTGGTCGTTCTGAAATCCCTGGCAGCGCTCCCGTACGGCCAATCATAGAGCCGCAGGCTCCACTCGCTCCAGACCGGCTGCTGACGGCGACAATCATCCTGCAACGGAACTCTCATCAGGATATCGCTGCCGTAGAAGCATTCGCCAGCCATTATGGGCTGCAGGTGACGGAAGCTAGCGCCGCTAAGCGCACTGTGAAGGTCTCCGGCTCGGCGGAGGCCCTCGGTCGCGCCTTTGGTGTTACACTCCGAGCCTGCGGCGAGTACATCGCCTATCAAGGTCCGCTTACGATTCCCGATAACTTGTCGGGAATCGTTATGGCGGTGCTGGGGCTGGACACCCGGCCCATTGCGCACAGTCAGTAGAGCGGCAATTCGCCCGGCGGACGTGTCTTCCAGCGGCGATGGATCCACATCCATTGGTCTGGGCATTGGCGGATGATGTTTTCCATCTCCGTGTGAATGCGCTGCGTGTCTGCCGTGAGATCTCCGGTCATCTCAACGGGCCGGCGGAAGTGCAGGACATACCGTCCCGCCTCGTCCCACACAGCGAATCCAGGAACGACGGGCGCCTCAGAATGATAAGCGAGTTTTACAAATCCGGAGTTTGCGCAGGCGGCGTTGCCGAAGAAGTTGACAAATATGCCCTCCGTTTGAGCTGTATTCTGATCAATCAGGATGCCCACTGCCTCGTTGTTTCGTAGCGCTCGCAGGACGGCGCGTGCGCCGTCCTGCTTGTAGATCAGCCGGTTACCCGACAACATGCGGCGTGCCTCTACTAAACGGTCAATTAGAGGATTATCGAGCGGCCGTACCATGACGTTCATCGGCTCCGTCATCAGCGCGTGTGCAAACGCGCTTAGCTCCCAGTTGCCAAGGTGCGCAGTGGCGATCAGGACCCCTCTGCCGTATCGCTTCGCTTTTTGGTAGTGATCCAGACCTTCATACACGATCCAATCGCCGATGTTGGATCTGTTCAGATCGGGGAAGCGCGCTACGGCTAAGATAATCCGCGCCAGATTACGGAAGACACCTGTGATGAGCCGTTCCCGATCCGGCTCGCTAAGGTGTGGATAGGCAAATGAAAGATTCTTACGTGCAACGCGGCGAAGCTTCGGAACTGAGCGATCGAGCAACCGCGTAGCCGCCTCCGCTGCCTTTTTGGCTAGCGGCATAGGAAGATACCGAAGTATTGCTACCAGCGACGCCGCAACTGCATACTCGGCATGAACTGCCGGCCAGCTTTTCTTTTCGGCCAAAGCTGAAGTCTAACTTCCTTCTATCCAGCCGCCGCCCAACACCAGATCGCCATCGTAGAAGACGGCAGCCTGTCCGGGAGTAATCGCCCGCTGGCCCTCGTCGAAATTTACCTGGATCCGTGCCGGATCGGGCGTAGGTGCGAGTGTCGCGGCAGCGGCAGCGTGTTTATTGCGAATTTTGACCCGCGCTCGGAGCGGCTCTTTGATGGGCGGAATCGACACCCAGTTCACGTCGTGCACGTTCATACTGGAACGCTTGAGGTCGCTATCACTGCCTACAATGACGCGCTGCGTCGCCGGCTCGGTCGAGATCACATAGAGCGGCTCGGCGGCGGCCACGCGCAAACCGCGGCGCTGTCCGACGGTAAAGTGATGTGTTCCGTCATGTCGTCCAACCACCCGCCCCGCCGTATCTACGATCTCGCCCTCCGTCACCGCCGCTTCAATTCCCTGCTCCCGGAGATAGGCGCTCATGAAAGCTGCGTAGTCGCCATTCGGTACGAAGCAGATCTCCTGGCTGTCGTTTTTATCGGCTACCGGTAAAGCAAGCTCCTTAGCAAGCCGCCTCACTTCCGGTTTCTGCATGACCCCGAGCGGAAACATCGCACGAGCCAATTGCGTCTGCGTCAAGCCGAACAGGAAGTATGTCTGGTCCTTCGAATGATCAACACCGGTACGCATCTGGTATCGGCCGCTGCCTTCGTCAAAGTTCAGCCGCGCATAATGACCTGTGGCGATCTTCTCTGCCCCGACTCCATCCGCCATCTCGAGAAACTGATCGAACTTGATGAAGTTGTTGCACAGTGTGCAGGGAATGGGCGTCCTGCCGGCCAGGTAATCGGCCACGAATGGCTTAACCACGTGTTCCTCGAAGCGCTCCTCGAAGTTGACGACGTAATAAGGGATGTCCAGAAGCGAAGCCACAAAACGGGCATCGTAAACGTCATCGAGCGAACAACAGCGACCCGTCGGGCCGCCTTCCGGCACGAGTTCAGGCAAACGCCGCTGGTTCCAGAGCTGCATGGTCAAGCCCACAACGGGAAATCCCTGGCGTCGCAGTAATCCGGCCACGACGGAGCTGTCAACACCGCCCGACATGGCGACAGCAATGGGCGCGTCAACCGGCGACAACTTGCCGCCTGTTCAGTTTTGTGTTCGCGCGCAGCCGCCGCACAGTCTTGATCACGATTTCGCTCAATCGCTCTGTATCATCCGGGGTGTTATCCCTGCCAAATGAAAAGCGAACACTTGAGCGCGCTTCGGCCCCGCTTCGGCCCATCGCCAATAGAACATGTGAGGGCTCGATCGACCCGCTGGCACACGCTGAACCAGTGGACACCGAGAACCCGGTTATATCTAGCGCGATCAGCAGAGCCTCGCCTGACACACCGTGGAACAGAAGATTGCTGGTGTTCGGTAGGCGCTTCGCGTCGCGGCCGTTCACTTCAACTTCATCGAGATTCGAAAGAACCTGCTCTTCGAACCGGTCTCGCAGGAACGCAAGGTCGGCACTCGGGTATCGCCGTAAAAGCTCCGCCGCACACGCAAAGGCAATCGCACCAGGCACGTTCTCAGTACCCGCACGGCGGTCGCGTTCATGCCTTCCACCGAACTGAATGCCTTTTAAAGGTGTGCCCTTACGCACGTAGAGCGCGCCGATACCTTTAGGTCCATGAACCTTGTGAGCGGTGACGGAGTAGAGATCTAAGCCTAAGGCCGCCACGTTCACATCCAGTTTCCCGAAAGCCTGCACACCGTCGCTATGGAGGTAGATATTCTGACCTGAGTTCCGCAGCTGCTGGACAAGCCAAGCAACTCCCTCAACCCCTTGAATGGAACCCGTTTCGTTGTTGGCGTGCATCACGGAAACCAGAACAGTCTCGGGACGAATATGCCGTTCGAGTTCTGCCACATTCGCGACGGTCACTTCAACGCCTTCCTGCTCCAATTCCCGAATTGGCCCTAGCACCGAGGGATGCTCGATGGGAGTCGTCACAACGTGCTTGGGCCGCCCCGCCAGGTTCCGGACCAGTCCGAAGATCGCCAGATTGTTCGCTTCGGTTCCACCGCTTGTGAAGACTACTTCCTTGGCCGAGCAACCGAGTGTACGGGCGATCACATCGCGGGATGCCTCGAACTGCTGGCGAGCCGCTTGTCCTGCGCGATGTGTACTCGATGCGTTGCCCGGCAACTGCCTCAGTGCCGCTGCATATGCCTCAATTACTTCGGGCGCAGGTGGGGTAGTCGCGTTGTGATCGAAGTAAAGCAAGAGGAATAATAAGAATTTTAACAGCCGAAGAGGTCGATTCCTCAGGGCCGGCTGGGACCCAATGAGGTATTTCATCACTTTTGCCTGCTATGGCGCTCGCCTGCACGGCGATGAGTCGGGGTCCGTCGACCGGCAGCACAACCAGCCGGGCAGTCGATTGTTGGAAGCGCATCCTCGAAGGGAGGCAACCGAACGCCGGAAAATGACCCAGACCTCGTATGTGCTCGACCAAGCCAGACCGACAATCGTGCTGCAAGCGATTCACGAGGTTTGTCGGCACCGGGGATGGAGTTTGCTCGCCGTGCACGTGCGCACCAATCAGGTGCATGCTGTAGTGGAAGCTGAGGTTAGCCCAGAGAAAGTCATGAACGATTTCAAGTCGTACGCCAGCCGGAATCTAAACCGCTTGCTGCATGATGAACCGCATCGAAGGCGCTGGGCGCGCGATGGTAGCACACGATGGTTATGGAAGGACCAGGATGTATATGGGAAGCTGTGCGATACGTAGTCGAGCAGCAAGGCGAGCCTTTGACGCTCTTCGTAGCGGGATCGGTCTGACGCTCATAATTCGCTCTCACAATTCGACCAAACCGGAACCGTCCCTAACCGAGCCGCGACCGTAAGGGAGCGATACTTAGATGAGTTCCCCCCTCATTACGCTCACAACCGACTTCGGTCAAAAGGACCACTACGTTGGGACAATGAAGGGCGTCATTCTGAGTCGCTGTCCCCACGCTCAGATCATCGATGTAACTCACCAGATCGAGCAATTCTCGATCCTTTCAGGCGCTTATGCCATCAGCCAGAGCGCACCCTACTTCCCGTCCGGGACGGTTCACGTCGTAGTGGTAGATCCAGGTGTCGGAACCGAGCGAAAGCCCCTGCTTGTTGAGGCAAGCGGGCAGTTTTTTATCGCGCCCGATAACGGTCTCCTGACTTTCATCCTGAAGCGTGATCGTGCCGCGAAATCGCGAGAGATCCTGAATCGCGATCTATTGCTTCCCTCTGTATCCGCAACATTTCACGGCCGGGATGTCTTCGCGCCGGTAGCTGGAGCCCTCGCGTCGGGCAAAGCAACGCCTGCGGATGTTGGCAATTTGATCGATGAACCGATTATCCTGACCGATCTCGAGCCCCAAAAAGCGGCCTCGAATATATGGCGTGGCGTGGTACTCAGCGTAGATCACTTCGGGAATGTGATCTCGAACTTCACTTCTGTCGAATTCCGGGCAGCCTTGCAAAACAGCTTTACGATTAGCGCCGGCGTGGGTCGCATCAATGCCGTTCGCTCGTCGTTTGGTGGCGCCCCTTCGGGTCTCTGCTTCGCTTATCTCGGCAGCTCCGGTTTCATCGAGTTGGGGATGAATCAGGCAAGCGCCGCCAGCCATTTACAGGTGAAACCGGGCGCCGTCGTGCATCTCGAAATCGCTGATTGACGATACAATCGAGTGATATCCCCGAAACGCGATGACAGTTGCCGAACCAACTACACAAAGCAGATCTGCCGAATTCCGCAAAAAACTCGACGCGAAGATCATTGTCGCCGACGGCGCGATGGGCACGATGCTCTATGCCAAAGGAATTTTCATCAATCGCTGTTTCGACGAGCTCAATCTTTCCGCTCCCCAGTTGGTCAAGGAGATCCACCAGGAATACGTACGGGCGGGAGCCGAAGTCATCGAAAGCAATACCTTCGGTGGAAATCGCGTACGCCTCGCTGCTTTTGGCTTTGCTGAGAAGTTGCGCGCGATCAACGAAACGGGCGTTCGCCTCGCGCGGGAGGCGGCGGGCGAAAAGGCCTTTGTGGCTGGTGCAATGGGTCCCCTCGGCACCCAGATCGAACCCTTGGGGCCAATGTCCTTTGCCGAAGCTCGCGCGGTGTTTCGCGAACAGGCCGAAGCTCTCGTCCATGCTGGCGTCGATCTGATCGTGCTTGAGACTTTCTACGAGTTACCTGAGTTGCGCGAAGCCATTCATGCGGCTCGTGAGGTCGCCGGGCCCGAGATGGTTCTCGTCGCGCAAGTTACCGTCAATGACGACGGCTCGTTGCGGGATGGAACCAGCACGTCCACATTTACCGCGAGCCTTGATGGATGGCCGGTCGACGTCATTGGTATCAACTGTTCAGCCGGTCCCAAAGTAGTGCTCGAGACGATCGAGAAGATGTTGCCGGTCACCTCCAAACCGCTCAGTGCAATGCCCAACGCCGGTATGCCGGCAACCGTTGAGGGACGGAATATCTATCTGTGCTCGCCTGAATACATGGCGCAGTATGCACGACGTTATCTGCAAGCGGGCGTGCGTGTCATCGGCGGTTGTTGTGGTACTACCCCCGAGCACATCAAGCAGATTTTGGGTGAGGTTCGCTCCCTCCAACCCGTGCGGCAGCGCAGTACGCACACGGTTGTCGTAGATGAACCCAACAAACAGGAAGTTAAACGGCTCGCCAAAGTGCCGTTCGCGGAGAAGTCGCAGCTTTCGGCTAAGCTGGCGGCTGGTAAATTCGTAGCCTTCGTAGAAATCCTGCCTCCTCGTGGGGTCGAGGCTTCGCGGGAGATTGCTGGCGCGAAGCTGTGCAAGGAAAACGGCATCGACTGCATCAATGTTCCCGATGGCCCGCGCGCAAGTGCGCGTTTAAGCGCCCAGGTCACCTGCCAGCTTATACAGCAGCAGGCCGGGATCGAAGCCGTACTTCATTTCTGCTGCCGTGATCGCAATATCCTCAGCATTCAATCCGAACTGCTCGGCGCCCATACTACCGGCGTGCGTAATCTCATCTGCATAACCGGCGATCCGCCGCGCATGGGCACTTATCCCGACGCCACGGCCGTCTTCGATGTCGATTCTATTGGCTTAACCAACATCGTGAATAATCTCAACCAGGGGCTCGATATCGGCGGCAATCCTACCGGTTCGCAAACGGCTCTAGTGATCGGCGTGGGCGCGAATCCGGGCGCTCTCAACATGGAGGAAGAATTACGGCGCTTCGCCTGGAAAGTGGAAGCCGGTGCCGAGTACGTCGTGACCCAGCCCGTCTTCGATCTCGATCTTCTTGAGCTCTTTCTTCGCAGAACCGAACAGTATGGGTTACCCATTGTGGCAGGCATTTGGCCTCTGACAAGTTACCGCAACGCCGAGTTCATGGTTAACGAGTTGCGCGTCCCTGTACCGCATGAATACATGGAACGCATGCGCAAAGCCGATAGTGCGGAGAAGGCTCGCGCTGAGGGGGTCGCGATTGCTCGCGAGATGACATCCCAGGTGCGCCGTATGGTGCAGGGCGCGCAGTTGAGTGCTCCCTTCGGACGCTATGACATGGCAGTGCAGGTTGCCGAAGCGCTTGGCGAACGCTAAACTGGCGAAGTACTTCTCCTGGTGAATTTCGGGATTCTAATCCATCTAGTCCTCACGTGGCTACTGACCTAATAGAGATAGATCCGGAGAACCCTTCGGTGGACGCCGTAGAGCGCGCAGTCCACGAGATTCGCCGTGGAAGGGTCGTGGGCGTACCCACCGATGCGCTGTACGTTTTAGTTGCTGATCCTTTCAACCTGCTAGCCGTGGCAAGGGTATTTGCCACCAAATCGCGTGAGAGCGTTCGATCGCTGCCCCTCGCCGTTTCAGATGTTCTGATGGCGGAGGATTTGGCGAAAGAGCTGAACAGCCGGTTTTACATTCTGGCTCGACATTTCTGGCCTGGTCCTTTGACCATGATTGTGGCCGCCGCCGCCCGGGTGCCGCTCAAAGTCACCGGTAACACCGGGCGACTGGCGGTTCGACAAGCCAAATCGCCCATGCTTGATGCACTCCTTGAGAAGAGCGGACAGCCTCTCATTGCAACCAGTGCTAATCTCTCAGGCCAGCCAACGATGGCCAGCGGTATTGATCTCTTTGCTGCCATGGATGGAAGCGTCAGCCTGGTGCTCGACGGCGGCTTATGTACAGGGCCGGGCTCAACCACTGTCGACATCACCGAGCCGTATTGGAAGGTAATCAAGGAAGGCGCCATCTCTGAAAAAGAGATAGCCGAGCGCCTGAACGCTGTTTAGCCAGTAGGTTCAATTCTCTGGTATTCTCTTGAGAGAAGCGTTCCCCGCGAGAGCGTCTGTCTCGGTCTCCTAAAAATTGATCCGATAGTCAATGTCATGGAGTCCTGCTCGAATGAAGTACCCGTGTGCAAGCTCCGGCATCCGCCATGGAGAAGCCTAAAGGTACTCGGGGGATTCCCCCCTTGTTTTCTTGGGGTCAATGACGGAGTCTGATTCGGAAGCTCTCGCAGGGAACGCTCTCTTCTTCTCCGCTTGATGAACATTCTCTTTATCGGCGATATCTTCGCCTCCAGCGGACGTGCCATTGTCGCCGATAATCTCAACCGGTTGATCGGTGAACGCCAGATAGCCCTTGCAATTGCCAACGCTGAGAACAGCGCGGGTGGCTTCGGTATTACACCACTTATCGCCGAAGAACTGCTTTCCTTAGGGCTTGACGTGCTCACTGGAGGCAATCATAGTTTCGACAAACGCGAGATTCACGATTACATCGATCATCAACCGCGTCTCTTGCGGCCGGCGAATTATCCGCCTGGATTGGCAGGTAGCGGCGTTTTCACTGCAACTGCGCGCAACGGCGCTCGGTACGCAGTGCTCAATCTGCAAGGCCGGGCTCACATGGCGAACATTGATTGCCCATTTCGAAAGGCAGACGAGCTTTTGACTGCGCTCGATCCAAGCATCAAAATTCGGTTCGTGGATTTCCATGCCGAGTTGACGAGCGAGAAAATGGCGATGGGTTGGCATCTAAACGGCCGCGTCACCGCCGTGATCGGCACTCACACTCACATCCCTACCGCCGATGCGAGAATTCTTCCTGGTGGAACGGCATATCAAACCGATGCGGGAATGACCGGGCCCTACGACTCGGTTATCGGCGTCGACAAGCAGACCGTCGTGCGTCGTTTCCTGAGTGGCCTGTCCGGACGAATGGAAGCCGCCCGCCTCGGGCCCGAACTGCACGGTGTCTTGATCCGAGCTGATGAAATCACTGGCAAGGCGCTCGCCATCGAGCGCATCTGGTGTACGAAGTAGACCGCCTCTTCTGAGCTCATCAGCTATTCAGTGTCAACTCAGGGTCCGCGACCGCCGCATCCAAGGATACGCCTTCCCAACGGGCGACAATCGCGGTCGCCACGCAGTTTCCTAATACGTTGACGGACGTTCGGCACATGTCCATCAACGCGTCAACACCCAGTATCAAAGTGACGCCTTCGAGCGGTAGATGAAATGTGCCCAAGGTTCCGGCCAAAATCACCAATGACGCACGCGGAACCGCCGCCACGCCTTTACTGGTCAGCATCAAAGTGAGTAGCATGGTGATCTGCGTGCCGATGGGCATGTGCACGCCGGCAGCTTGCGCGACGAAAACAGAGGCTAGAGAAAGGTAGAGCGTCGAACCGTCAAGGTTGAAGCTGTAGCCAGTGGGCAGGACAAATCCCACAATGTGTTTCGGCGCTCCGAACAGCGCCATGTTCTCCAAAGCCAGCGGGAGCGCAGCTTCGCTCGAAGCAGTCGAGAATGCAATCAGAAACGGCTGGCGAACTGCGTGAAAGAAACGCCCCACCGGCACTCGGGCGATGCTCAGTGCGCCCCCGAGCGCGAGCACAACAAACAGGATTTCGGCGATGTACAGCGCCCCCACCAGTTTCCCCAGACTGAGCAAGACCCCGAGCCCTTTTGAACCGACTGTAACGGCGATCGCAGCTCCTACCCCGAAAGGCGCGCAATACATCACGTACCTGGTATAACGGAACATCACCTCCGCGACTGCATTCGCAAACGTGACCACCGGCTCTGCTTTGCTCCCGACAGCCGAACAGGCCGCACCAAATAAAAAGAAAAAAACGACCATCTGCAAAACGTCGTTCTGAGCCAGTGATTCGAAGATGTTTTGCGGTACTGCGTGCTTTAGGATCTGGCTCAAAGAAGCGGGTTTGGTCAGGGCCGGCAACGGTGTGCCGGCTTCGGCTGGCAGCCGCAGTCCAGCCCCCGGCTGCATAAGATTCACTGTGATGAGGCCGATGGCGAGTGCCACAGTCGTGGCGAGTTCGAAATATACGAACGCTTTTACGGCGATGCGGCCCATCGTTTTGAGTTCGCCTGCGGAAGCGATGCCGGCCACCAACGTACCGAATAAAAGCGGCCCAACAATCGACTTGATCAGCCGCAGAAAGATGTCGCTGATTGGGGCTAGCCCTTTGGAGAAATTCGGGAAGAACGCGCCTAGCAGGATGCCTGCGACCAGAGCGATGAAGATCCATGAGGTCAGTGAGGTCCTTTTGAGGATTCCCATAAGCTTCTCGGCGCCGTCCTACGAAGGTACCGCGTCGAGAAAAATGGAGGGGTCCCAACACGCCCCGGATCCCGGATCACGTCAACTACTCGTACCTCAGGGCTGTTGATGGATCGAGCCGCGCAGCCCGGCGCGCCGGAACAAAGCTCGCGGCTAACGCGACGACCAAAAGGAATAAGATCGCGGCCACGAATGTCGGTGCGTCGTACGGTTTGAGCCCGAACAGAAGAGAACTTGCACTCGTAACTGCGGCCAACGCCAGTAGAATACCGACCGCCGTGCCGCTCAACATCAAGATCCAGGCTTGCCGCAGGACGGCTCTGATGACTCTGCTCCGAGTAGCTCCAAGTGCCAGACGGACTCCCATTTCGTTGCGCCGCGCGAGCACTGTACTCGAAATCACGCCGTATAGGCCCATGGCGGCGAGTAACGCCGCGAGCGCACCAAAAAAGCCGGAAAGAACGGCCATTAGCCGCTCTCGCACAAGCCCGTCGCGAACCTCTGTTTCGAACACGCGAAAGTCAACGCGAATGTCGGGAGAGATTTCGTTCAGCTTCTGACGGACCGCTGAAATCAGCGCGGTCGGCGGAGATGACGATCGGATAAAGACGTTTGGATAGGCACTGACGCCCCGTTGTCCTGCTGAGGCGAACACTTCTGGCGGAATCGGCTCGCGCAGGTCGGCATACTTTGCGTCTTTTACTACGCCGACCACTTCGTACCCGGTCGCCGGATAATCGGGTTCCGCAATCGTTTTGATCGTCTGACCGATGGGATTTCGGCCATTCAGAAACCTCCGCACGAAGGTTTCATTTACCACTGCCACGCGCGGCGAAGACGGAATGTCGCGATCGTTCAAAGCACGTCCCAGTAGAACCGGCTTGCCCATCGTCTCGAAATAGCCCGAGCTGACCCAGGTGAACTTGGAGTCACCTTTTTCGCTGGCGAGATGAAAGCCTAGCGTCCAACTGCTGCCATCCAGCGGAACATGCGTGGAGGTTCCGGCCGATCTCACCTCGGGCAGGTTGCGCAACTCGTTCATAACATTTCGCACGTAGAGAGTGGCCTGTTCGTCTGGAAGCGGCGCTAGGTGCGAGAAGTCGAGCGACGCCACAACGATGTTCTTCTCGCGAAACCCGGGATTAACTGTCATCAGATTCCAGAAGCTTTTAACGAACAGAGCTGCCGCGATAAGCAGGACCAGCGATATCGCCACTTGTGAAACAACCAGTGTGCTTTGCAGCCACCCGCGCTGCCGGGTCCCAGTTACGCTGCGGCTGCCCGTCTTAATCGCTTCACCCGGATTGATGTGCGAGCCCCGAAAAGCTGGAACGAGTCCGAAAACCAGGCACGTAAGCACCGCAACCCCTGCGGCGAAGCCAAGCATGCGCCAGTTAAGACTCAGATCGAGATAGATCGAGTCGCGCTGCGTAGTGAGAAAAAGCACGATTGCCCTACTGAACAGGTGCGCCAGCCCGCCGCCCAGGATCGCTCCCCCTGCCGCGAGCACCAGGCCTTCCGCCAATAGCTGGCGGACCAGGCGCCACCGCGACGCGCCGATCGCCAGACGCACAGCCATTTCACGCTCGCGCGTCGTAGCGCGGACGAGCATGAGATTGGCCAGATTGGCGCAGGCGATAAGCAGCACCAGTCCGGTAATCCCTACCAACAACTCGAGCGAGGTGTCATATGTTTCTCGTAGCCCGCTGACCCCATTTGCGCCAGGATAGGCCGTCAGACGATTCTCCAAATAGTCGCGGTGAGAAGATGCCGATTCGTAGCCGCTGAGTAGCGTGGCTCTGAAAATACCGGGGCTGATCGACGCCAGTTGGTCTTTGGCGCGCGCGAGCGTCCAACCTGACCTGAGGCGTCCCATCGCCGTTAGAAAAGAAAAATCGCTGCGGCGCAGCGCATCGTCCTGCGGAAAGTACGACGGCAACGAACAGAAAGGCACTGCAATTCCAAAGGTCTTGCCCACTTCCGGGCCTGCGAAGTTTCGCTGAGTGACGCCGATGATCTCAGTCGGACGACCTTGAAGCAGAAGCTTACTGCCGATCGCGGAATTGCTCCCGCCAAACTCACTCTGCCAGAATCCGTAGCTGATCACGGTACCCGGGGTCCCGCATCGTGCCTGATCGTCCTGTGTCGTGAAAAGACGTCCCGTCGCCGGCGCGATGCCCAGCGTAGTGAAAAATCCGCCGCTCACCCAAAGCCCCTGCACAGGACGTCTACTAACACCATTGCCAAGTTCCAGCGTGTTTGGAGACCAGGCAAAGATGCCCGAAAACCCGGCTTGATGATCGCGGACTGCTTCAAATACCGGATAGGAAAGTGCGCCAGGGCTTCGCGAAATACCGAATCTGGTGCCGCCCTTGATCTGTATCAAGGCGAGTTTGTGCGGTTCGGGTACCGGCAAGCTGCGCAAGCGCACCGCGTCGAGCAGAGCAAAAATAGCGGTGTTCGCTCCAATGCCCAAACCGAGAGTCAGTGCAGCGGTAATCGCAAAACCGGGAGTCTTACTCAATGTGCGCACTGCGAGCCGTAAGTCTTGTAGCGTAGATTCGACCCAACGTCCGCCTCGCGCGTCACGGCACTCTTCCCTTACCTGTTCTATACCGCCGAAGGACAGAAACGCCTTTCGTCGCGCCGCTTCTTCCGTGAGGCCTGTTCTCCGGTTATCGGAAACCTGGCGCTCGATATGGTCTCGCAGTTCCTTCGATAGCTCCGCCTCCAATCGCCGCTTCCTGAGTAGCCGTCCGAGCCAGGTCATAGAGCTTCTCCTTCCCGGAGTTTCAACACGGCTGCGACTGCCTCTGTCAGCCTCATCCAGTTCGCGGTCTCTGCCTTAAGCTGTGCCCGTCCTTTCGATGTCAAGCTGTAGAACTTTGCTTCACGGCCGGTGTCCGACTCCTTCCATTCGGCCTTGAGGAAACCCTTATTCTCGAGTCGATGAAGCGCTGGATAAAGAGATCCCTGCAAAACCTGCAGCACATCGCGCGAGACCTGCTGTAACCGCTGCGCAATGGCATAGCCGTGAATCGGCCCCAAACCGGCCACTTGGAGGATCAACAGGTCGAGTGTGCCCTGCGGAATATCTGATTTGTCCGGCATACCTCTCTCTTCTACACAATCCTAACATGTAGAAGATTGATGCATCGCTAGCGCTCGCCCCACTTCAGCTTCTCCCGAAGTACGTCAAAGAAAAGCATCTTTGGCGGACGGATCAGTTGAATCGTCTTCGGCGAAGAACAGCAGACCACCACGTCTCCCTTGGACAGCGGCTCACCCACTTGACCGTCTATCGTCAGATAGGTCCCCTCCTCCCCATGCACCAGAATTTGGATCGTGCTTTTATCGGGAACGATGACCGGACGATTCGTCAACATATGCGGGCAGATCGGCGTAAGGCAGAACGCTTGCACGGAAGGGAAAATTACGGGGCCGCCCGCGGAAAGCGAGTAAGCGGTAGAGCCGGTAGGCGTCGCTATTATAAGTCCGTCGGCCTTGTAAGCCGCAACGAAATGACTGTCCACGTGCGTGTCGAGATCGATCATTCGAGCGAGCTCTGTCTTCGTGATAACGACATCATTTAAGGCGTCGTAGTTTGCAATGGTATGGCCTTCGCGCCTGATTTCACAATGCACCATCCGGCGGTGTCCGATACGGTGCTGCCCCGCTAATGCGCGCTCCAGTTCCGGATAGAGATCCTCGAGCTGGATCGCAGTCAGGAAACCAAGGTGGCCTAAATTGACCGCGAACAGGGGAATATTTCGGCCCTCTACCACTCTCGCCGCTGAGAGCAGAGTGCCATCGCCGCCCAGCACGATGATTAGGTCAGCGCCATCGGGTACTTCCACTCGGGAGAAATACGCCGTCAGGCCGGCGTATTCGGCTGTCTGCTCATCGCATCGATAAGCAATACTCCGCTCGTCCAACCAGCTCAGCAGACCGCTGACGATCGCCGCCGCTTCTGCGATTTTAGGCTTCGAGATAATGCCGACACTCTTGATCTGGCGCATTCAGCTTATGAATAGAGTACCGGCTAACGCCTTCCGGCAGCATGTAGCAGAAATTCGCGATTACCCTCCGCGCCCAAAATCGGGCTGTCCCTGAGAGCTGTCTGGTAACCCATGTTCGCGAGCATCTTCGCTACTTTCTGACAAGCTGCTTCCTGCACCGCCGGATTGCGCACAATGCCTCCTTTGCCCACCAATTCGCGCCCTGCTTCGAACTGAGGTTTAATCAGGATAATCCAATCGCCGCCCGGCGTCAGCAGTGGCTCCAGAGCAGGAATCAGGAGCGTCACCGAAATGAAGCTGACATCGCATGCAATAACTTCAACCAGTTCACCGATTTCTTCGAAATTCAGATATCGAGCATTCGTGCGCTCATGCAGAATCACTCGCGGATCGTTACGCAGTCTCCAGGCAATCTGTCCGGCACCAGTGTCGACCGCATGCACACGAGATGCACCGTGCTGCAGAAGGCAATCTGTGAAACCGCCCGTCGAGGTACCCACATCCATGCATACGCGCCCGCTGACGTTGACCTGAAAATGCTGCAGCGCTGACTCCAGTTTCAGCCCGCCCCGGCTGACATAGCGCAAAGGCTGCTCTACCGCGATAACGTCGGTCTCGAGCACCAGGCGACCAGGCTTCTCGAACTTCTGCCCACCGATCGTGACCTTACCCGCCAGAATCAACGCCTGCGCCTTTTGTCGCGACTCCGCCAGCTCCCGCTCAACTAGCGCTACGTCCAAGCGAACCTTACCGGCGGAACTCTTCAAGCCTTGCGCTGAACAATGAAATCGGCAATTTGGTGAAGACGCTCCGCCCTGTCGCCGAATCCGCTCACAGCCTGGTGCGCCGCCAGCCTCTCTTCCTCCGCCATTTCGTGAGAACGGCAGAGGCCGTAGACCGCCGGAAACGTGATCTTTTGCTGAGCTTCGTCCTTCCCTGCCGTCTTGCCCAAGGACTCTGACGATTCCTCGACATCAAGCACATCGTCGATTATTTGGAAAGCAAGGCCGACGTGCTCGCCGTAATCGGAAAGCGCGGCAACCTGCTGCTCGGAAGCCCCGGCATAAATGGCGCCCATGCGCACGCTCGCTCGGAGCAGCGCTCCCGTTTTGGCGCGATGAATGGAATCGAGAAGCGCGGCCGTGGGTTTCTGGCGCTCGCCTTCGATGTCATTGACCTGACCGCCAATCATCCCACCGACCGTGCCGGCCGCGCGAGACAGCTCCTCAACCAGTCGGATTTTTCGTTCCGCGCCGATCGCCGGAAGCCGGCTCAAAACCTCGAATGAAAGCGTCAGTAGCGCATCCCCGGCCAAAATTGCAATAGCATCGCCAAACACCTTATGACAAGTCGGCCGGCCGCGCCGCAGATCGTCGTTGTCCAGCGCCGGAAGATCGTCGTGAATCAAGGAATATGTATGGACCAGTTCGAGCGTCGCGGCAGCGTGTTCCACCCCTCCTGGCGAATCGGCGACAGCGCCAGCCGCGGCAATCGCGAGAATCGGCCGGATCCGTTTCCCGCCGGCGAACAAACTGTAACGCATCGCTCGATGGATAGACGAAGGGTCCACCGTCTCATCGGGAACCCACTCGTTGAGCACGCGGTCGACCGTCTGCACTTGCTCCAAGAGGAAATCCTCGAGAGCCGATTGCTGTCCGGTTTTCGTCATTTCGAAGCTTTGTCAGCATCAAACGGCATCGGGGTTATTACCGATCCGCGTTTAATCAGAATTTCTACCCGCGATTCGGCCTCTTCAAGTTGTCGCCTGCAATCCGCGCTCAGCCGCATGCCATTTTCGAAGAGTTGCAGACTCTCTTCCAAAGGAAGATCGCCCTTTTCCAGCTCTTTTACAATGTGTTCGAGCTGTTCCAGACTCGCTTCGAAGTTGAGTGAGGACGTCTTCTCCTCAGGCATGCTTCATTGTAGCGGTGCTCGGCAATCGAACCGGCCCAGGGCTCACGACCAGCCCTTTCCTTTTTATAGGCGGTAAAAACCCTCCTCGGTTCACGCCGCGCGGAGGCGGCCGTCCCGCATGGATACAGTCCGGTCTGCGAAGGCCGCCGCCTCGGGATTGTGAGTAATCATCAGCGTGGTTTGACCCATGCGCTTGTTCAGCTGGCGTAGAATGTCGAGCACCATTTGGGAGTTTTCCGTGTCCAAATTCCCCGTTGGTTCATCGGCCAGAAGAATCACCGGCTGATTCACCAACGCCCTGGCGATCGCTACGCGCTGCTGCTCGCCTCCCGAAAGAGCGCGCGGCCGGTGATCGAGTCTATTCTGAATCCCCAGCTGTTTCAAAACCTCGCCGAACCCTGGAGGTCTTTCCTTGATACCGGCTAATGCCTGCGCGATGCCGATGTTATCGTTTGCCGTCAAAGTTGGCAGCAGATTGTACTTCTGGAAGACAAAGCCAACCCTGCGCTGCCGCATTTCCGTTCTTGCGGATTCACTCATCTGCCGCAGTTCCTGCCCGTCGATCCACACTTCTCCCGCGCTTGGCGGAGCGAGCCCGCCCAGTATGTGGAACAGCGTCGTTTTGCCGGATCCCGATGGGCCGATCACGGCCAGAAATTCACCGCGTTTGACATCCAGATCTACCCCACGCAAAGCGTGCACGGGAATCTCTCCCGTCTGATACGTTTTTTGCAACCCGCGAACTCGAATGATCGGCTCGGAGTTAGTCATACGAGAGCGCCTCGATCGCATCCTGCCGGGCCGCTTTCAGTCCGGGATAGATTGCACCTAGCAAAGCCCCCGAAATGGCGATTACCGCCGCCCATGGCCACCAATCCGGCACATTGACAATTTCGAGCGATGCCGGCCGTAAGCCGGTTATTACCGATTTGGCGACCAGCGATAGCGCTATTCCGATCACGCAGCCGAGTGCGGCAAGTACCAGCGCCTCACGCACCAGAATGTCGGCAATCGTATGCGGCTTGGCACCCAAAGCCTTCAGAATTCCAATCTCACGAGTCCTCTCCACCACTGCCGTGTACATGGAAAGAAACACCACCAGGAACCCCACCAGTACAGCCAGTCCGGTAATTACGCGGATAAAGACCCTAAGCTGCGGGATATTGTTGATGTTGAATTGTGAAAGTACCGCTTCCATCGACACTGCTTTTAGATTGCCCTTCAATACGTCGTTCAAGCGCGCGACCTCCTGGTCGGTAAGCGCCGGATTATCGAGCTTGACCAGAATCTGAGAAATCATTCCAGTATTCGAGGTCAGGTTCTGTAGTGTCGGCAGCTGAACCATGAGGCGCCCTAGAACGCCGCCTTGCATAATGCCGGCGACATGGAAGTCATGATTCAAAAGCTTCCAATTCTGCCCGACACGGATGTGATTCTGCCGAGCATAATATTGGTCGACCAGCAAGTCGTTTGGATCTGTCGGAAGGCGCCCGGCAACCATTTGAATTCCTCCGCTCATTTTTTCGAGCTCCGGGAAGTTGACCCCCTGAACGGAAGTAAATAACTCAGAAGTCGGCTGCCCTAATACTCCGAGTGCCTGCGCAACGTGCGGCTGCTTCGCGACGAGCGCGACGAATGCCTCTTTCGTCTGGCCGGTCCCTAAGCTGACCGTCCCTGCTCCGTTATCCGGTTTTAGAAAGATGTCCGCTCCCGTGCCTTTTTGGCGCGTGGCCGATTCCTGCAGCAATCCTCTGCTCAATCCGATCAGCGTCAAAATCGACATGACCTGAACGCCTATAACCAGCGCCGATAGAAGCGTCCGCACCCACCGATGTCGCAGGTTCTCCAATACGAGTTTGTTGATCATTCAGATTGTCGAATTCACGGTTGTGTCGCCAGGAAGTCGCTTGCTACCTTTTCCACGGGTTGGTGCTCGATCTGCACCAGCCTGTTAAGTTTGCGCATCAACTCCTCGCTGATTCGATTTTCGAGCATCGTCAAAGCCATCCTCACTGCTGGACGTTGCTCGAGTAAATCTTGGCGGACAACGTAACAAGCATTGTAAGGGGGAAAGGCCTTCTTATCATCTGCCAGCATCATCATTCTCGGATTGCTTATCTGGGCGTCCGTAGAGTTGCCCGCCGCCATATCCACTCCCTTTTGTTCCAAAGCTTTGTACAACAGGCCAAGATCCATGCTCTTCGGCGTGCCTTTCCAATGCAGCCCATAAATCTGATTGAACTTCGCTAACCCGTCGGGTCGTGTCAGGAATTCGTAGCCGATACCGAGCCTCCAGGAACGCGATACCGCTGCAGAAAGCACCGGAGCCGCCAAACGCTGGCCATCCTCGCGGCGAACAACCATCGCGAAGGTATCGTTGAACCCCAGCGGAGGGAGCCAGACCAGGTGAAATCTACTTGAATAGGCCTCCTTGACCAGAACGTAAGCTTGTGCCGGATCGGCGGGGACTCTCTTTTCCTTCAGAACGACCGTCGCAGCAGTTCCCGTATATTCGGGATAAACGTCGATATCGCCCTTCACAAGGGCCAAATGGGTCAGGAGAGTACCACCCAAATTGAGTTTGCGTTCGACGCGTATGTGAACCTTCCGCTCTAACTGCTGTGCGGCGATCTCGCCAAGTATGATCTGTTCGGTGAAATTCTTCGAACCGACCACGATAGTTTCTCGCGGAGAGCACGCACTCAGCAAGGCTGCGGTCAAGCAGGCAAGTAAGTATCTTTTCATCTGCGGACAAGTTTTCGTTCAATCGCCGACATACCGGCGTCGGCCAGCAGGGCCAGCAGAGCCGCTGGTATGGCACCTGCAAGAATTTCGACTGTATTGACTGAAGCAATCCCCCGAAAGATGAGCTCGCCCAATCCTCCGCCCCCGATCACCGCTGCAATGACGGCGGTGCCGATATTGGTCACCAAAGCAATGCGAATGCCTGCGAGGATGGTGGGTGCCGCGAGCGGCAGTTCCACCATGCGCAACAACTGTTTGTCGGTCATGCCCATCGCAATAGCCGCGTCCCTCACCGGTGCTTCTACGTTATTGATCCCGACGATGGTATTCCGCAGGATCGGCAGCAAAGAATACAGCACAAGCGACAAAATGGCAGTATGTCTCCCGATCCCTCCGATTAGAGGAACCGGGAGAAGAAAGCCAAACAACGCCAGGCTGGGAATCGTCTGCAGGATGCTCGCGGATGTCACGGAAATGCGCCGCAACGTTCGGTGGCGAGTCCCGACCACACCTAAAGTCACGCCAATTACAACCGCCAGGCCGCACGACACCGCCACAATTACAATATGCTCGCCCGTAAGCGACAACACATCGGCGAGTAAGCTCTTGAGAACAGTCGGATCCACAGTCACCTTCTACGGCTTGTCTGGTACACCGATCTTTTGTTCCGTGTTAACCGAGAAGAGGTGGCATTTGTCCAGCTCCTCTTTGAACGTGAATCTGGCGCGCAGAAATAGAGCCGCTCGCGCGTCTCCGCTGCCGTCCACACTTTTCGTAATCCATACTCCATCGGGTTCTCTTTGCTGGGCGACGTGGAGCCAGAACCCCTTGTGCAGATTCGCGAACAACCCCGCCCCAATTTTCACGTCCCGCGTCGTTTCAAAACGTAAATCCAGAGGCGTGCCGGAGTCCTCGTCAATCTCGATTTTCCCCGTTAGCGCCTGAGCAAACCGCTCCTGAAGCTTCTTGGGATGAAAGTTCGGATCGCCGGAAAGGTCGTACAGCAAAGTCTTCCGACCTGCCTTTTCTTCGCGGTGGCCGTCTGTAAACCGCAGGGCGCGCAGAAACACGTCCGCCTCCTTTTCATCGCGCGCCTGAACCTTCTGCGCCTCTTTGAGATCGCTGTATTTCTTGACCTCTTTATCGACCCGGCGTTGCTCATTCTTCGCTTCCGAACCGAGTAGAGGCTGGCCGTCGCGTTTGAGCTTGTGCTCGATCTCTACCCCGTTAACGAAAAACTGCTCCTTAACTGCAGATTGATGCCGCTTCACGGTGCCGTTTGAGCCGAGTTCGTCGCTCTCCTCGCGCACGATGCACGAGTAGTTCTCCAGCGCGGTTTCTGACTGCCGTAAGCCCTTAAGGACCCGCTGCTTTATCAGGTTCCCGTCGGGAATCGGGGAGGCGAAGACTGTCCGCCACAGAAAGAATCCTGCCAGCAAAATCAGCTTCAAACTGGCCTCAGCTCGGGCGGCAGCGTCTCGCGAAATGCCCGTGCCACGGGAGTTTGGATAGCCCAAAACTCCCGGGGTGCAACAATGGTCTCCAACTTTCCTGAATCCAGAATCGCGATTCGCGTTCCGACGTTGACAGCCTCCAGCAGATCGTGCGTTACAAAAACGGCCGCTACGTTATATCGCTCACGAATCTCGCGGAACTGTTGCTGCATCTCGTGGCGTCGGACAGGATCGAGTGCCCCGAACGGCTCGTCGAAGAGCAGAAGAGCCGGTTCCGCCGCCAGGGCTCTCGCGACTCCCACCCGTTGGCGCTGCCCCCCGGACAGCAGATGTGGCAGACGATCCCCTAGACCTGGCTGCCCCAATCCCACCTGCTCCAGCAGTTCGTCGGCTCGTCGCCGCTGCTTCTCAACAGGCCATGCGAGCAAGCGTGGAACCAGGGAGACGTTTTCCCGCACTGTCCAATGCGGCAGAAGCCCAAACTCCTGGATCACGTATCCGATCTGCCGGCGAAGATGTATAGGGTCAACCTCCCGAACGTCTTTCCCGTCGATCAAGATGCGCCCGCTTGTCGGCTCGAGTATGCGATTGATTAGGCGTAGAGCGGTCGTCTTCCCTGATCCGCTGCTTCCCAACAGCACCAGAGTCTCCCCCCGTTCGACCTCAAAGCTCAGGTCACGGAGAATGGTACGGCCCTCCGCGCTATAACTCACTCGATCAAACAAGAGATGGGACAGGTGGCGGCCTCCAGCCTCGCGCTCTACCTATTATCGGCATGAGACAATAGAACATAGCTCCATTAACCTTCCTCAGGAGTCGCGGCTACCATTTAGGCCAGTTTTGGAAGGACGATTGCTATTATTTGACCGTCCTCCTACAACAATCTAGAATCCCCGTCTGTTCGCAATGCCGTATCAAATCCAACCACTCAAAGAGTTCTTAGTCCGCCCGGCCCTTCCGCCTGCTCTAAGCCGACTCTCCGAGATTGCCTACAATCTCATCTGGAGTTGGGATCATACGATCCGCTCCGTCTTCCGGCGCCTCGACCCGGGTCTTTGGAAGGAGAGCAACCACAACCCTGTTCAGCTTCTGGGCCGCATTTCCCAGGAGAAATTGGATCGAGCGGCCGCCGATGCCCGGTTTCTGCTTCTCTACAAACGAGCTTGCGAGCGCTATGACAGTTATCTTCACGTTAGTGCTTCCAGCGAGACTACGCCGCGTATAGCATATTTTTCGATGGAATACGGGTTGCTCGATTGTATGCAGATCTACTCCGGTGGTTTAGGTCTGCTTTCGGGCGATCATCTGAAAGCAGCCAGCGATTGCGATTTCGCTTTGACCGGTGTCGGTCTGCTCTACCAGCGGGGCTACCTGCAACAGCATCTGAATCCTGATGGCTGGCAGCAGGAACGCACTCCGATCAATGATTTCTACACTTTGCCCGTCCGCCCCTGCGTTCTGGATGACAGACAAGAGGTGGTTGTAAGCGTCTCGCTCCCCACTGGCGAGTTGTTCCTGAAGGTTTGGTACATCGACATTGGACGTGTCAAGCTTTACCTTCTCGACAGCAACATTCCACAGAACCAGTCTCCCGATCACCGCGAAGTCACCGATCAACTCTATGGCGGCGACCTGCACAAACGCATCCGGCAGGAAATTGCGCTCGGAATCGGAGGGTTGCGGGCTCTGAAAGCGCTCGGGATCAAGCCCTCAGTTCATCACATGAATGAGGGACATTCGGCCTTTCTCGCCATCGAGCGCGTGCGCGTGTTGATGGAGGAGGAACATCTAGATTTCGAGCAAGCGCTGGAAGCAACGCGAGTGAGTAATGTTTTCACCACTCACACCTCTGTTCCGGCCGGCATCGACCTATTCGACAGAAGCCTCATTTACGACTACTTCCGCACTTACTGCGAGCAGGCCGGGTTCCCGTTCGACAAACTGCTCGCTCTCGGATGCAAAAATCTCAGCGACTCCTCAGAACGGTTTTCGATGGCCGTGCTCGCGCTGAAGACTTCGGCTTTTCGGAACGCCGTGAGCGTCCTGCATTGCTACGTTTCCCAGGACATGTTCCAAGACCTTTGGCCGCGTCTACCGGTCAACGAGATTCCTATCACTTCCGTGACGAACGGAGTACATTCGCCCACCTGGATCAACGGTGATCTCGCCGCGCTTTACGATCAGTACCTGCAACCCGACTGGCGCGAGCGACTGGAAGACGCAAAAATGTGGGAACTTGTGCAGGAAATCCCAGGCCAGGAAATATGGGAGACGCATCGAAAGCGGAAGCGGCGCATGGTGGCCTATGTACGCGAGCGTGCCGCTGCATCGGCTACTCAACGAAAATCCTCAGCTACTGAAATTCGCCGCCTGCAGGAAATTCTCGACGCTGACGTATTTACCATCGGATTCGCGCGGCGTTTCGCGACCTACAAACGCGCAACCCTGATCTTCCGGGACGTCAACCGGCTAAAGAAGATCCTGAACAACCCGAATATGCCGGTGCAGATAGTCATAGCCGGGAAAGCCCATCCGAAGGATCATCCCGGTAAGACTTTGATTCGGGACATCTATAACCTTTCCCGCGACCCAGAGATATCGAAGCGGCTGATCTTCGTCGAGGACTATGGCATTCAGGTTGCTCGTGAAATGGTGCAGGGCGTCGATTTATGGCTTAATAATCCCCGGCGCGGTGAAGAAGCTTGCGGTACCAGCGGCATGAAAGCTTCCATGAATGGCGTGCTGAATTTCAGCGTTCTTGATGGGTGGTTTGACGAGGCCTACGAGATTTCGTCAGGCTGGGCGATTGGTGATAGGGCCCCCTATGCGGAAGACCAGGACGATATACACGCGAGCGCGATCTACTCTACTTTGGAGAACGAGATTGTGCCGTTGTTCTATGACAATCGGGGCTCCGATCAGGGAAACCCGACCGAGTGGGTACGCCGGATGAAAGCGTGCATGGCGAACATCACGCCCCGCTTCAGTGCCGGGCGGATGGTTGCGGAGTACATGTCGGAACTCTATCAGCCCTCTCATAAGCTGTGGCAGAGCATTTCCGCCAGTGATTTCGAAGCCGCTCGACAGAAAACCGTGTGGGAAACGAGAGTGAATCAATCCTGGGATCGCATCCGCTTTGTCGAATTGGGCGATGGACCCAGAGATGCCGTCATGATCGGTTCTTCGGTTCCCTTACGCGCCACTGTGGAGTTAGCCGGATTGAACGCGTCAGAGGTTAGGGTGGAGGCAGTAATCGGTCAAATTGGTGTGAATGGGCAGTTACAAAGCACTTACACATTACCTCTGGTACCGGTCGAAGCCCGAGGCACATCGGTAGTTTTTGCAAACGAATTTACGGTACAGCAGACTGGCCGCGTCGGTTATTCAGTTCGCGTAAGCCCTAACCATTTCGATAACCCGGTGACTAGGCCATGTAACGCGCTGCTGAAGTGGGTATCGGACTAGTAGTCCGATTTGGGTCCAAAACAAAAGTTGAGATAAATGACTGGCGCTGGAACGAAATACGTGGTACATACAAAGCAGGTGCTGGCGGGATTCGCACTGAATCCACCTGGTTGACTACTCCCGCCATTCACACCTGGGATTCGGCATCAGCAAACAATTTCCTCAGTCTGGAACTCTAGCTAGGTGCATATCCCGAGTTATGTGTCCGAGAGTCACGAATACATTCTCACTCAAGCGCACGTTTCAAGGAGCCGATCCACAAATATGGACGGAGATCGTAAATACAGGCAACACGGCTATCAGGATTCGGACCGGGGTTCAAGGCCCTCAAATACAGCTCGGACCGGTTCAACTGGACCCAGACCTCCGCTGGACGTAACCGGCCCAAAGCTGCCGCGTCTTGTTCAGAACGTTGTTGCCTCCCGATGTTTCAGTTGTGCGGTTACCCTTCCGCAAGATACGGATTTTCGTGGCACCTGCCCGAAGTGCGGCACCGCTCTGCACTGTTGTAAGCAGTGTGTAAACTTCGATTCCTCCACACGTTTCCAGTGTCTTAAGCCGATCCCGGTTCGCATCGCCGTTAAGGATCAGGCGAACTGGTGCGAACTGTTTTCTCCCCGTTTCACTGTTGCTCGCGACGCACTGCCCGCCGCTCCAATTAAGATTTCACAAAACGGAGTCATTCCTGCGCCGCGGAACATTGACGACGCACGCGCGGCTTTCGACAATTTATTCAAGAAATGAATCAAACGCTCGGTCATACGCGAGACTTGGTGTGACTTGCCACTCGTCTGAATGGCCGCTCCTAAAATAAAGAAGAAAGCTTCTACCTCAAAGGCTTCCCCCATTCCCAGGCAGGGCGCAATCCCGTGCTTAATCCTTGTGGCTTTGATCTTGATCGCGGTCATCGTTCTGCTCTATTACTCATTACGCAATGCGGGCTGATAAGCTTCAGTTCAGATGCGAACTGACGGCAGGCTGCCAAATGAGTTGCGGCCGACTAGGATCACTCCCAACTACCTTGTAACCGCCGAGGGATCCGTGTTAATCGAAGTAGGTAATACTCGCGTGCTCTGTGCTGCCTCTGTAGAGGAGACCGTTCCGGGATTTCTACGCGGGACAGGAAAAGGTTGGGTCACCGCGGAATATTCCATGCTGCCGCGTGCTACAGCCAGTCGCACGGCACGAGAGATCACCAAGGGCCGGCCCTCGGGAAGAACACATGAGATTCAGCGTCTGATCGGCCGGTCCCTGCGCTCGGTAGTCGATCTGAATGCGCTAGGGGAGCGCAGTATCATCCTCGACTGCGACGTTTTGCAGGCCGACGGCGGTACGAGAACAGCGGCTATCACGGGCGCCTATGTAGCACTCGGCATCGCGCTCGGAACGCTTGTGAAATTTAAGGCACTCCCTCGATCGCCGATCATCGATTCGGTGGCTGCTACCAGTGTTGGCGTCGTCGGGGGAACCCCGATGCTCGACCTGGCCTACGAAGAAGATGCGCGAGCGGACGTAGACATGAACGTCGTGCTCACCGGTTCGGGCAAATTCGTGGAGCTACAGGCAACTGCCGAACACACGCCCTTTGAAGACGAAGCTCTTGCTCAACTAATCGGCTTGGCACGTAGCGGCATCTCCGAGTTACGCGCGCTTCAGGAGGAGATTTTGGTCACACGTTTGTGAGTTCGCTCCTTTTTGCATGCTCCACGAATCCGGGCAAGCTGCGCGAGTTTGCTTTGGCAGCACGTGATTTAGGCGGCTCAGGCTATCTCATCCAGTCACTCCCGAACGGGAAGGAAATCCCCGCGCCGGATGAATCCGGCTCCACCTTCGAAGAAAATGCGTTGCTGAAGGCTCGCTATTATTCCGGTTTCACCTCTGAGCTAGTCTTTGCCGACGATTCCGGGCTGAAAGTAGACGCACTCGGCGGACAGCCAGGCGTTCACTCGGCTCGCTTTGCCGGATTTGGCGCCGGCGATCAAGCCAATAACGACCTGCTGCTCGGCCGCCTTTCCGAGCTAAGTAATCGCGCGGCGCGCTTCGTCTGCGTCATCGCTCTGGCCCGCAGCGGCCACACTCTCCAGATTTTTCGCGGCGAGGTGAATGGCCGCATTCTCCGAACACCTCGAGGGAAGAATGGCTTCGGCTATGATCCGCTTTTCTTCTACCCGCCGTTAAACAAGTCTTTCGCGGAGATCGACCGCGACGAGAAGCTTCGCGTCAGTCATCGGGGAGTGGCGCTTCGCAAACTCTTCGAATATCTAGCGAAGAACCACCAGCCCTGTAGAACAACTGCTCCTACAGCCCGTGATCTTTCAATTTGACTAACTGGGTAACGCGGAGACCACTGAACCCCTCTGATTGCATGCGGCGAGCGAAGTCAGCCGTTACTCCGTGGTCATGAAGCTGGATCAAATCGTCCGCCGAGGCATCCACATAACCTGCGGTGTCGAAAGAACGTAGGAAGTCCGCATCGATGCCATGGTCGTGTAGTCGGATGATCTCTTCAACAGTGAACTTGACGCGATGCGAGCGAGTCTGCGCCAAAAGATCTGTCGGTATCCCGCGCTCGTGCAGGCTGATTAACTTCTCCGGATCCTGCACTTCGAAGCCGCTTTCCGCCACATGTTGCGCAAACTCAGACGACACGCCATGATCATGAAGCTGGATCAAATCGTTAGTGGTGATTTTTGCGCGCAGCGTTGCAGACATGTCATGCACATACTGGGCATCAACGCCGTGATCGTGAAGAGCTATTGCCGACGTGATGCTTCCATTCACGCCCGCCTCTTTGACAGAGTGCACCAAGCGGACATCAGCCCCATGGTCATGCAAACGAATGATCTCGTTAGCAGAAGCGTTGCCTCCAGGCTCACGCAGCTGGCGCACGAATTCGGGCGATACGCCATGGTCGTGCAAAGCAATCAGCTCCTCCCCGCTAAACGCGCCTTTAGAGTAAGGTCCTAGCTCGCGGATGAACGACTTCCCAACGCCATGGTCCTGCAACTCTATCACCGACCTCGCCGGCAATTGATAGCCACTGTTCCTCAGCACCTCCAACAAGGAAATCTGCACGCCGTGATCTTTCATTTCCGTAATCTGTTCGACGCTCAACGGAGGGGAAGAGAGTTGGGTCACATTCCGAAGGTACCGGGCATCCACTCCATGGTTGTTCAGCTGAATGACATCGTCCACGGTTTCGACACAGTTGCAGGCGGCGCGAAGGTCACGGGCGGTCGAAAGCCGGAAATTGTCCATCGCCAGGTCAATGAGTTGATCTTCCTGAACGTTATGGAATCCAATCTCTTTGAGTTGTTTCAGGAAGTACGGATCCGCATCGAAGGTCATCGATCCGAAGCCCGCCCCCAACGCAAACGATCCTTTGAAGTGAAAGGTCCCAGCGTCGGCGCGAATGTGGAATGAGACCGTGCCGCCATAGAAATCGGAAGGCTCCAGGCCGCGAAGGCTCGAAAACGGGACGGACGTCGTGTGCGTACTGGTATTGAACCCCACTCGCCGCGTGAGAGTAAGATTCACAGTATCTTGTCCGATATTCGGTAGAATTCGCCAACGGTATTCCGGATCGGGCTCGGTGGCCTGGAGGAAAGACGCCAAGATTCCCGCCAGGAGGATCAGCGGTAACGACTTTGTCGCAACACATCTCATATTGCCTCTCAAACGAAGCGGCGGACAGCACAGGAGTCGCAGCACCTTGGAAAAGGATACGAAACCGGACGGCGGAATGTTCGAAGATCTAAAGGGCCGTCTTACATAAACAGAAGAGGATAGATTAGCAACATAGCCGAATATGAAGCGACGCGAATTTATAACAACTTGTCTAGCTGCTGGAATGGCCACCACCTCTCGCGGGGCCACGCCGGCGCTGAGTCGGTTCAAACTCGGAGCCATTAGTGACGGGTTCTCGCAGGATTTCGAAGGAGCTCTCAAAATCATGGCAAGTTACGGACTACATTGGGTTGAAATTCGGGAGGTTTTCGGGGTTTACAACACAGAAGCAAGCGCCCCTCAGGTTCAACAGATCAAGGACTTGCTGGATAAGTACAGGTTTCGCTTGTCAGTGATCGATTCGGCTTTGTACAAATGTACGTTACCGGGCACAACGCCCGCGAGAAATCAAAGGGACAGCTATCCATATTCCGAGCAGATGGACCTGCTAAAGCGAGCGTGCGATCGCGCGCACTCACTTGGCGCGGAAAAAATCCGCGGATTTACTTTCTGGCGAGTGACAGAGCCCGGAATGCTGTCGCGACGAATCGCTGCGGAACTGGGGAAAGCTGCGGAAACTGCGCAGAGCGCGGGGATGCGGCTGGTCATCGAAAATGAGGAATCGTGCAATGCGGCGACGGGCCGGGAGCTCAGCCAGACCCTGGCCATTGCCCCTGCCTCCAATCTCGGGGCGAATTGGGACGTTGGAAATGGTTACTGGCAGGGCGAGGCCTCCTTCCCCGACGGCTACCGAGCCCTGGACAAGAAACGCATCTGGCACATGCACCTGAAAGGCGTGGCTTGCGGCGCCAACTTCAAAAGCTGCTCAGAAACCATCGCAGGCCAAGGTCAAAACGATCTGGTGGGACAGTTCCGACAGCTAGTTCGAGATGGATATCAGGAGACAATGTCTCTCGAGTGTGAATTCCAAACTCCGGGGCTCAGCCACACGGAGACCACCAAACACTCATTAGAGGGTCTGCTGCGAGCAATGGACACCGCACTGGCGGCATGATGTTCCGAGATCACGAAAGCTTCTCATCGAGTCCGTGTACCGGTCAGTCTTCAGTGAGATTGTGTAGGCGGAGCTTAGATTAGACGCGGAGTCGTCCTATTTCCGTTTGGTACCGGACGGTCTCACCCTTATGAAGATTCTGTCCCATTTGTGATGCTGACCGGTGGGCGTGGGTCGACCACCTGCGAACGTCCTGTCCAAAAGTTGGATATCTGAGATCAGGTTCTCTTCCATCCAGCGCCAGTCTGGAAGCTTGTGGCGGCTCGAACCCGCGATTTGATATCCGAGGAGCTTAGGGACGCCTTTGTGGATTCCGTAGTCGTGGGGTTCCAGGATGCGTTCTCTGTTCCGATAGAACAGCCTAACCAAACGGGCTTCATCGATTGCTTTCCATAGCAGGGGATTGATGTTCGGCTCGGGTCCTGGCTCCATACCTCGCTCCTTCTATTTGATGCCGCTGAGGCTGAGTTGGAGCGCACAACACTGCAATCCCCGCGCGAGACAATGGGACACCGTTTCAACCCCATCAAGTGTGTAGAGTCCTTGGATCTGAACACCGAAACTGGTGAGCCGGGCGGGACTCGAACCCGCGACCACCGTATTAAAAGTGCGATCACGGCACATCCCCAGGACACTCTCTGCACAAAATCAACCGTTTAGGCGTGCTCTTGGTGCACTGGATTGCACGGAGTTCCCTACTTTCGGTGCTAGACAAATCCGCTCCGAATTGAACTCGCCGCGCTCCGATTCTTCGGTGTGACCACACGCCGCTAATTCCCTTCAAAACAGGAGTATCTATATGAGAAGTAACGCTGTTCGTTTTTCATTGCGAGCTGCCCAATGGGGGCTCGTCTTCGCTCTAGGCGCGACTTTGGCCTTTGCCCAGTCGAGTTCGTTTGGCCAAGCAGCACAAGGCCTTGCCCAGGAGATGATCGCCATCGCCAAGTGGGTTGGCATCATTCTCTCCATCATTTGTGGCATTGGCCTGATGACCGGAGGTCCCGGCACAATCGCGAAGGTCTCCGGTCTGCTGCTCGGGCTTATCTTCGCGCTGTTCGCGTCGCCGATCATTACGTAGGTGCAGGCGCTATAGGGCTGAATGCAATTACCAGGCCTGCCGCAATCGCTTTGAACAAGCCTCTATTGATTATCGGCATCGATAGAAGGCTCGCGGGTCTGGCGTTCATTTTGTCCGCGTATGGCCCGAAAACTCGAATCAGGAGCGTGACCGCGTTGGATTGAAATTTTGGGGATGAGAAAATCACCGGACGGTGAAGGAAACGTGAATCCCTTTCAGTTTGTTGTGATCGTACTGGCCGGCTGGCTGAATCAGCGGCAGCAAAATGTGATCGAGTATCTGCGTGAAGAAAACCGAGTGTTGCGTGAGCAACTCGGAGACCGTCGCTTGCGGTTCACTGATGATCAACGTCGCCCTCAGCATCGGATGGTTCAGGTGTGACAGCCTAGGGTGGAGTTTGCAGCATTCTGATTGAAGGCGGCGTAGGAGGCCGCTCAGAATGCTCAAACACCAGAGAAAGAGGAGGCCAGCCAAGCGAACTCTTGCCCTACCCGATCTGGAACAGACGAAGTCTGCCGTACTGAACAGCCTCACTTCGAAAAGCGGCCAGCGAACGTACGATCATGCGATCAGATCACGACAAAATAATCGTTTTGGGTAGTCTATTACCGAAACTGTTAACTGATACCGCGGTCTACTCTGTGAGACGAGCTTGTGGGTCACGCGGCTTTAACTCGGGTGTGAGCTCAGTTACGTTCAAACGCTCTTAGAGGAGAAACTACAGATGTCGATCATCGCATGGCTAATCCTGGGATTAGTGGCAGGCTTTATCGGGAGTAAGTTGGTGAACAAGTCTGGTGAAGGAGTTTTCCTAGACATTATCTTGGGCATTGTCGGTGCCGTCGTAGGTGGGTTTGTATTCAACAGGTTCGGGGGTTCCGGAGTGAACGGCTTGAACCTGTATAGCCTTGTTGTCGCGGTTATTGGGTCCGTCTTAGTCCTCGTCATCTACCACGCTATTGTCGGGCGACGGCGGCCTGTTTAAGGCGAGACCGGTAGCTGTTTAGGTACACAAGCGCATGTCCAGTAGCGCTACCTCGCACGTGGTTTGAATCCGCAGGGTATCTAGGCAAGTTGACAAATGAGTTTCAAAGGAGAGAAGTAGTCATGCTGTCGATTCATAAATGCTTTTCAGCGGTGCTAGTGGCCCTGATCTGCTTGCTGGTAGGGCCCGCGTTTTCGCAAGACGCAACATCGCAAGCCAATGCCGCACCTGATAACACAAAGGTAAACAAGAAAGACCGCGCAACGTCAGAGCCTACGGCCGACCAGGGTAAAAATGCAAGCTCAGACAGGGAGCTGATGCGCAAGATCCGTCGTGCAGTAGTAGCAGACAAATCACTTTCCACCTACGCTCATAACGTAAAGATCATCTCACAAGGTGGCAAGGTTACGCTCAAAGGGCCGGTACATACGGATGACGAGAAAAAGGCTATCGAAGCTAAGGCGACGGAGATTGCCGGACCGGGCAATGTAACGGATGAAATCACTATAAAGAGTGATTCTAAGTAAAGTTAAATCAGAATAGGAATCAATATCATGGCAGGAAAAAATACGGCAGTTTTTGGATTGTTCTCGAATCAAGCGCAAGCAGAGCGAGGCGTGGACGCCTTGATCGCCGCTGGTTTCAGGAGCGATGACATTTCGGTCTTGGCGCCTGATCAGCAAACGAGCAAAGAGTTTGCCGCGGAAAAGAATACCAAGGCACCGGAAGGCACAGCGACCGGCGCAACTGCTGGAGGGGCACTTGGCGGGACTCTTGGACTTTTGGCCGGAATAGGTGCACTGGCCATTCCTGGCGTCGGACCCTTTATCGCCGCAGGACCTATCATGGGAGCCTTGGCTGGGTTGGGGGTCGGGGCGGCTACTGGCGGATTGATCGGTGCTTTGGTTGGAATGGGTATCCCGGAGTATGAAGCAAAAAGGTATGAAGGTCGCGTCAAAGAGGGCAGTATCTTAGCGTCGGTTCACTGCGATAATTCCGATTGGGTGGGCAAGGCGAAAGACATTCTGGAGCGCGCGGGTGCCGAAGATATCTCCTCCGCCGGCGAGAAAGCGGTAAGTTCACATACCGTTGTATAAAGTGCGGAAGGTGAGCGCTTTCATGGTTTCTCGGAAACAGGTGCTCGCATTGTAACTGACTAGCTCCCGGAAGCACGTCATGGGTCCTTCCGGGGAGTTACTGTAGCCGTTTGGCTCACGGTAGGGTTGTGTCGCAAAAGCGAAAGATGGCGCTGTTAAGGTGGACGAAGTGCAACGGAATCGGCCATCGGTGTTTAGAGGAAGGCATTTCCAGGGCGAAGTCATCGTCCTGTGTGTCCGGTGGTATCTGCGGTATTCGCTCAGCTATCGCGATCTGGAAGAGCTCATGGCAGAACGGGGTTTACCCGTGGATCATTCAACGATCGCTCGTTGGGTCCTGCGGTATGGCCCGATCCTGAGTCAGCGGGTACGGGGCCAAGTCCGCCACACAAACCGCTCCTGGCGTGTGGATGAAACTTATGTACGCGTTTCTGGGAAGTGGACCTATTTATACCGGGCACTAGATTCGGAGGGCAACACCATCGATTTCATGCTGTCGCCGTATCGTGACCGCATGGCCGCCAAGCACTTCCTGCAGCTTGCCTTGTCGCGCGTGGGACACCTTCGGCCGCGAGTGATCAACGTCGATGGACATCCTGCCTACCCGTCCGTCGTTGCCGACCTGAAACAAACCGGTGAGTTGTCAAGGATCTGTCGATGCCGCTGCTCTCCTTATATGAACAACGTGATCGAACAAGATCATCGCTTCCTCAAAAAGCGCATCGTCGCCAGCCAATGGTTTGCGACACTTCCTCGCCCACAATCAGAAGCCTTGAGAGTTGCACTCCTCACAAAATTCTACAAACTCGGGATACATTCCGACTTTCGATGAGCAGCCGCTGGTAAACTTATGAGCAGAAACATTATGCTGCGCCTCAGCGGAATTACTCCTGTAATAGTCACCCCTTTCAACGACGATGAATCTCTGGACGATTCGGCTCTGCGGCGCCAAATCGACTTTGCCATTGCGGCAGGTGCGGCCGCCATTTGCGGGCCCGGGTTTGCGGCCGAATTTTACAAGCTATCGGATAAGGAACGGTATCACTTACTGGAGGTTCTGGTCGAATGCACAAAGAAGCGCGTCCCTGTCATCGGAGCGACCAGTTCCGGGTCTACCTTTAGCACAATCGAGTTTTCGCGCTATGCGCAAAGCATCGGCGCAGATTGTCTGATGGTCACTCCGCCAAGCACGGCTCGTTTACCCGCCAGCGAGATAGTTCGCTACTACAGTAAGCTGTGCGATGCGGTCCAACTTCCGGTGATGCTGCAAGATGCTGATTTCACCGGAGCCGGCTTCGCAGCGGGAGTATTTGTTGAGCTCGCCAAGCGTCACCCTAACTTCCTTTTCGCGAAACTGGAGGTGCAATTGCCCGGCCAGAAGTGCGCGGAGATCGTCGAGCAGACCGCCGGGCAGGTGCAGGTGATCTACGGCCTGGGTGGGATCGCAATGATGGACGGCCTTGCTCATGGCGCCTCCGCTATGATGCCGGGAGCAGCGTGCCTCGAGACCTATGTGCGGATTTACGATCTCTACATGCAGGGAGAGCGCGAGGAAGCAAAGACCCTGTTCAACAGGCTCGTTCCGTATTTAACGTTTGCCCTGCAAAACCTGGAGCTCGCCATACGGATTGAGAAATTGGTATTCGCCAAACGTGGCATTCTTCGCGATGCACGGCTGCGTGAGCCAACGCTACACTTGGATCAAAAATATGAATTGCAGATGAGCGAGCTTGTGGATGATGTTATAAAACTGTCATCGGAGTGCAGCTTGTCTCGTTCGTTATCTGCGTGAGGTAAATATCTGCTCGGGGCAGCCGCACAGTTTCCTGTTCCCGGTTTCGAAGTTCCAGTTATCGCTCAGCCGGATCTTTGTGTCATTGGCGGCGGCGCTGCGGGCTTGGCCGCGGCGATAGCTGCAGGGCGGCTAGGGCTCAGCGTGATCCTCGTTGAAAAGTACGGGTTTTGTGGCGGTGCAACCGTTGCAGGCCTCAGTGGTACGATTTGCGGACTATTCAGTAGCGGGAATCGCCCTCAGCAGATTGTTTTTGGTTTCGCCGCTGAATTTTGTGATCTGATGAGGGCACGCGGCGGCGTATCCAAGAGCATACCGTTCGGCCGGACCACGTTGTTGCCTCACGACAGCTTCGTATGGAAAGAGATGGCGGACAGTTTGTTGAAGAGAGCCTCCGTCACGGTTTTATATCACGCGAATTTCGTCAAAGACTACACCGATGAAAACGGTTGCGTGACAACGCTGTTATTGCGTGCCATGGAAGGCCTGGTCGCTATCCAGCCGCGCGTCGTTCTCGATGCTTCAGGCGATGCCGAGGTCGTCTATGGTACCGGCCAGCCTACGACAAGCGGCAAAAATGGCGTGGTCCAAACACCGAGCATGGTATTTCGAACGGGCGGTGTCGATATGCCCCGATTTCTCGAACTCTCGCCGGGAGAAATCATCGCACTGGCTAAAGAAGCTCACAGCCAGGAGCGTTTTCGTTTGCCGAGAACTCACGTCTATTTATTTCCAATGCCGAATGGGCATGAAGTGCTCTGTAACATGACCCGCATCACCTATCCGGACGGCTCGATTCCTTCGGGTACCAATAGCGCGGATATGACCTTTGCAGAAATGGAAGGACGCAGTCAAGCGCGAACTTATGCGACTTTTCTCAAGGAGTGTGTTCCGGGTTTCGAAAACTCCTATTTGGTGGATACCGGTGCACAGGTCGGAATTCGGCAGACGCGGTCGATCGAAGGAAAGGCGCGGCTGAAGAATGACGATGTTTTGAACGCCCGAAAGACAAAAGATGCAGTCACCTTTTCAGCCTGGCCGATCGAGTGCCACGGTCCGGAAGGGCTAACTATTTCTTACCTTGAGAACGAGGTCTATGAGATCCCGTTTGAAACACTGATACCGGTCGATTCAGTGAATCTGCTGGTAGCCGGCCGATGCCTTTGTGCCGAGCATGAAGCGTTGGCGTCGGCTCGCGTGACTGCTCAATGTTTTGGGATGGGGTACGCAGCGGGCGCTGCAGCCGGCCTGATGATACGAGAACGTATATCCGCACGCGATCTCAGCGGAAGGGAAGTAAGAAGTTGGATGGAGAGTAACAGACTGAAGACCGCTTGGGAGGCTTGATGCGTCTAAGAAGCAACTTCGAAAGAGGAAGCACTCGTTGGGCGGTTCGACGGGCGCAGTGGCTGGCTATGGGTATCTCGGAAGAAGATCTCGAGAAACCGAAGATCGCTATAGTCAACTCATCCTCCACGCTTTCGGTCTGCTACATACACCTGGACGCAGTCTCTCAAGCCGTGCAACAGGCTGTGAAAGAGAGTGGTGGGCTTCCGTTTGAAATTCGTACCGCGGCACCTTCGGATTTCATAACTTCTGCGGGACTTAAGGCGAGATACATTCTCCCCTCGCGAGATCTCATCGTGAACGATATTGAAGTTCAGGTAGAAGGCGCGTGCCTGGACGGCATGGTTTTTCTCTCATCCTGCGATAAGACCACGCCAGCCCATTTAATGGCCGCGGCGCGCCTGAACATTCCCTCGATCGTCGTTCCCTGCGGGTACCAATTAGGGGGCCGCTGCGGGGGAAAGGATGTGGATATAGAGGAGGTCTATAAAGCCGTGGGAGCTGTGGCCACGGGAACGATGACACTGGAGCAGCTGGAAGAATGGACCCGCGTTGCCGTGCAAGGACCCGGCGTGTGCGCCGGACTTGCGACCGCAAACTCGATGCACATGATGGCGGAAGCGCTCGGAATGGCGATGCCGGGGACAACACCTATCCGTGCAGGAAGCGAACGACTATTTGAAGCCGCCCAACGGGCTGGGCGTCAAATTCTGACTCTGATCGATCGCGACGTTCTGCCGAGGCGCATTCTTACGCGTGAGGCATTTGCGAATGCGATTCGGGTTGCTCTCGCAATTGGCGCCTCTGTGAACGTCGTCCGTCATCTTGCAGCGATCGCGACCGAGGCCGAGCTGGATATCGACGTTATCGGGCTAATTGAAGGCTCAGGCCGCGACACGCCACAGATAACTCAAGTAAGACCGAACGGACGACACCGTATTGAAGATCTGGATGCGGGTGGTGGAACCCGCGCCGTGATGAAACGGCTCGAAGGTCTTCTGTGCCCGGAAGCGTATACGGTTAATTGCAGCACCGTTAGCGCCGTACTTGCCGGGCGGTTCGATATAGATGAGCAAATCGTACGGCCTATAGATGATCCCGTTAATCGTGATCCCGGACTGATCGTTCTTCGCGGAAACATCGCTCCTGAGGGAGCGATCGTCAAATTCTCGGCCGTTCCTCCGGGTGTTGAGCGCTTTAGCGGGCCGGCTCGCATTTTTGAAGACGAAGACGTCGCGATCCGGCATCTCGCAGACGGGAGTATTTCACCGGGCGATGTCGTCGTTTTGCGCATGATGGGCCCGATCGGCGGACCTGGCACCGTGTTTGCCTGCAGTTTTATGGCTGCGGCAGCGGGCGCAGGGCTCGCGGAGTCGATTGCGGTCGTAACGGATGGAGAGCTTTCAGGACTCAATCGCGGCATAACGATCGGCCAAGTCATGCCGGAAGCTGCAAGAGGCGGCCCGCTCGCAGTCGTTCGCGAAAATGAGCGAATTTCGATCGATTTCCGAAACAGAACGATTCAACTCGAGGTTGAGGCCACCGAACTCCAGGCTCGCCTACGAGTTTGGAGGCCGCCAGAGCGTAATGTCAAAGCCGGTTGGTTAGCTATTTACTCGCAAGTTGTGCAACCCTTATCCAAAGGCGCGGTTCTCGGCCCACGGATCTTGCGAAGTTAACCTGTAATGAAAGCTGTTCGTGTTCTGATCTCAATTTTTCTTTGCCATGGTTTGGTCGGGCACTCAGACAGCGTGTTTCGCGACGTTGAGCCCGGAAGCATCGGTATGAATTGGATACACACCAATGCGCAATCCGAACACCGGTATCTTCCCGAAACCATCCCGCCGGGAGTCGCGATTTTCGACTACAACAATGACGGCTGGATGGACGTGCTCTTCGTGAACACGGGTGAATCGACTTTTTTTCATCCGGGCCAGCCTCCGAGGACGGCTCTCTACCGCAACAATAGAGACGGAACCTTCACGGATGTAACTGAACAGGCGGGTCTCAATCCGAATTTTTTTGGAATGGGTATTGCTGTTGGGGACTACGACCGTGACGGATACGAAGACGTCTTCCTGACAGGCTACGGCCGGTGCTATCTGTATCACAACCAGGGGAACGGCACGTTCTCGGACGTGACGGACACAAGCGGGCTGAATGTGCCAGGCTGGTCTACAAGCGCGGTCTGGTTCGATTACAACAACGACGGGCGGCTGGATCTGTTCGTCGCTCAATTTGCGGATTATTCCAGTCTGCGTACTTGCACGAGCGCGACGGCATACGGAGGCGGAACGGATAACAGCTCGGATGCTCAGAGCCACTACTGCTTTCCTAAGCTCTTCCCCCCAACCGCCAGTCGTCTCTACTTGAACCAAGGCAACGGGAGATTCACCGACGCCAGCCGTGAGGCGGGCCTGCTCGATTCGCCGGGCAAAGGCTTTGGCGTGGTTGCGACAGATATCAACAATGATGGTTACCTCGATCTCTTTGAAGCCAATGACACGGTCGCAAATTTCTTGTTTATGAATCGTGCCGGAAAACGGTTTCAGGAGGTCGGGCTCGCGGCTGGCGTGGGCTATAGCGAGGACGGGGTGGCGCGTTCAGGAATGGGAGTGGATGCTGCGGATTTCGATCAAGACGGCTGGCAGGATTTGTTTGTCGCCAATGTCGATCAAGAGACTTTCTCGATTTATCACAATAACGGCGACGGTACGTTTACGGACGTGGCTCGCCGGTACGGAATCGCTGGACCTACCCGGTTTCTCAGTGGCTGGGGACTTAAGTTTTTTGATTTTGATAACGATGGCTGGATGGACTTGATCCTGGCCGATGGGCACCCGGATGATTTAGTCGACCGGCGCATGAAAGGTGTTACGTACCGCGAGCCGCTCTTGCTGTTTCATAACGAGCACGGACGAACTATGTCAAATGTCTCCCAGGATGGCGGCCCGGCATTCTCAAAGCGCTATGCCGCGCGCGGGCTCGCAACCGGAGACCTCAACAATGACGGATATCCTGATGTAGTCATCGGAGTGAACGGCGGAGCTCCTGTTGTGCTCTACAACACCGCCCAAAGTGGAAACCACTGGGTGGGGCTGAACCTGGTTCCGGTCCAAGCCGCGCCCGCAGCTGCGGGTACTCTCATTCGGTGGAGCGCGGGTGGAATTGTCCGATCGCGTCTCAAGACCGCAGGCGGCAGCTATCTTTCTTCCCATGATCCACGCGAAATCCTTGGGTTGGGGAGCACCGCGCGAGTGGACTGGATCGAAATCCACTGGCCGGCGCCGAGCAAGCAGGTGGACCGGATCGGCCCGCTGGCCGCGGGCAAATATTTCAGAGTGGAGGAGGGTAAGGGCACCCGTTGATTCACTGGTTCGTATGCGGGTTGGCGTTTGCACAGGCGGTCAGTCCCGAGACGGCCGCTCGAAAGGCAATCCAGGATTTTGAAGCCGGGCGATACATCGAAGCCCGAAGTGAACTCCGTAAGATCCTGCAGGTTGCGCCGAGAGATCCGGCCCTCTGGGCCTATCTCGGGTTGACGGAAGGCAAGCTGAACGATACGCAAAATGCGATCCGTGATTTTGAAAAGGCGCGTTCCTTATCTCCGAACGACCCGGAAATCGTTTTCAATTTAGCCGGACTGTATGCCCGGGCGAACAATCCGAGCGCTGCGAGAGAGATGTACCGAATTGGCCTGGGACTGAAGCCTGACGATGCCACAGCAAATCAGAACTATGCCCTTCTCCTGATGCAGGCGGGCGAATACGACCGCGCGCTGCTGCCCTTACGTAAGCTGCTGAGTTTGCAACCAAACGAGCTGTCGGTTCGTGTTTCTCTGATCGAATGCAGTATGAAGGCTGGAGATGCCGAAGGAAGTCAACGCGAGTTGCGGGCGTTCCTCGATTTGCCGCAGGCCACTCTGCCTAACCGGATTAAAACCGCTCAAGTCCTGATCGAGGACCATCTTCCCGAAGCGGCAGCGGCGGTGTTGCAAGACACGGTAAAACGGTATGACGAATCGGCCGGCGCACATGCTGCGCTCGGGCGATTGCTACTCGATTCGAAAGAATACGAAAACTCTGTGGTTCAATTCGGCCGTGCGGCACAGTTAGAGCCGGATACAGCTAGTTATTCCCTCGGATTGGCCGAGGCTCTTCTGCAATGGAAGCACTTCCAGCCTGCTTATCAATTTCTGAAGGCAGTGGCTCCTAAATTCGGAACGCTCCCCGAGTTCCGATATGAAATGGGGCTGGCACTGTATGGGCTCAGCCTTTTTTCTCAAGCGCTGGCGGAGTTTCAAGCGTTTACGGGCGCGCGTCCTAAGTCCGATGCGGCCTGGTTTTTCGAAGCCAGCTGCCTGGCAAATACGGGACAGCTGGAAGAGGCTGAAGCGTCTTACCGGAAAGCCATCGCGCTGAACGACCGCAACCCGGCCTACTACACAGCGCTCGGTGAGGTGCTTCGACGCGATGAGCAGGACCGGACGAGCGATGCAGTAGACGCATTCAAGCGCGCTTTAGCCTTGAAACCCGACGATCCGATGGCGGAGGAGCAACTCGCTTTATGCTATGAACGCGAGCGGCAACTGGCAGAGGCAGAGCGGCTGCTTCAAAAAGCTGTCACAACAAATCCCGGTTTTCAGCAGGCGCATATCGCACTTGCCCGTGTTTACTACAAACTCCATAAAACCGCGGATGGGGACCGGGAGAAAGCGATCGCCGCCACATTGGCGGACCAACGGTCGAAACAGCCCGTTACCAGCCAGGAGTAGAGGAAGCCGCGTCTACCGCTTCTCTGCCCTTCCATTTTCGGAACGCAATCCGAAATACCTTGACAAGCAGGCCAACCCCGCGATATAAACCATCCCAAGGGGTTTCTCGTGATCCGGGTACTTCGCAATCCAGATCATTCGGTAAAGCTCCTTGGGAGGCCTCAAATGAGACGCACCAGTCGGGCGACGAGCTCTACACGGCTGCATCGGTGGTTCCTTCTTGTTCTGGTACTTACTTTGACAGGTGCGCCCCTCTGGTCTCAAGAAGCTGGGGCAAGCATCAACGGCTCAGTGCTGGACCCCAGCGGGGCTCCGGTCGACGGCGCAATCATAACGGCCAATGAGACCGCAACCGGACAAAGCCGGTCCATAACATCGGCCGGCGGGACTTATTCCATTACCGCTCTGCCGGTCGGGACGTACACCGTGAGCTTGCAGCCATGCCGGTTTTCGAACGGAAGTGCATCCTAACGTGACGCTGACGGTCAATCAGCTGGCGACGGTGAATTTCACTTTGCAAGTGGGCGCCGTGAACCAGACGGTGGAGGTAAGCGCGACAACCGAGGCGCTCAACACCACCAACGGCCAGATCGGGACGACCATAAACCGGACAGCCATTGTGGAGCTGCCGTTGAATGGTCGCAATCCTGCCGCGTTGGTGTTCTTGACGCCGGGGGCGGTCGACGGTTTGAAGAGCGCGGCATTTACGCGCCAGGATTTCACAACCTTTCCCACGGAAAGCGGCGCGTCAGTGAACGGCGGGCGCCAAGGCAGCACCTATTACATGCTGGACGGCGCGACCAACATGGACAACTACACCAATATCGCGATGCCGTTTCCGAACCCGGATGCGACTCAAGAATTCCAAGTAGTTTCCAACAACTTCGACGCGCAGTACGGCTTTTCTCCCGGCGCGGTGGTAAGCATTGCCTCGCGTTCCGGTACGAATACCTGGCACGGCGAGATGTTCGAATTTTTAAGGAACACCTCGATGGATGCCAGAGACTTTTTCGCTCACCAGGCCGATGGACTTAAGCGAAATCAGTTCGGCGCCTCGGCAGGCGGCCGCATTCTCCGCGACAAGCTGTTTATCTTTGGCAACTGGCAAGGCACAACTGAGCGGCAAATCTTAAATGGCGCGAGCGCTCACGTTCCGAGTAATGCGATGCTGAACGGCGATTTCAGTGCTTACCTGACCGGCCAAACCACGAATCTTTGCGGTGCGGGCGGTCCGGCAAACTTGAATTTTGATACCGGCCAGGTCTTCGATCCGAGGTCGGCCAGATTTACGACGTGTCCCGCAGGCAGCGCCAATGCCGGTCAGCAGGTAGTCCAGAAGACACCATTCGTCGGAAATCGAATTCCCACTAACTTATTCAATCCCATCTCGCTGAAATTCGTAGGTGTCCTGCCGCGTACCGACGACCCACTTGGACTAGTGAATCTGGCAGGTCAGGTTCGAAGCCAAAACTATAATGAAGTTACCGTCAGGCCGGATTGGTACATCAGTTCGACCCAACACTTGAGCGGCCATTTGTTCTGGGATAACTTCTCGCATCCGTCTTTCGACGGCGGCGGCAACATTCTGCTCGCGGACCGGTCGTGGTTTGCACCCTATTGGAATGGAGGCGCTAATTGGATCTGGAACATCTCGCCCAATCTGATTAATAACTTAGCAGTCGGATATAACTCGCTAAATACGGTCAGCCACTCCGGATTGCGAACGTCTTCAGGTGGGCCCGTCAGCTATTCCGCATTCGGAATGGACGTGGCCGAACCAACGACGACGCCACCAGGCCTCGACTCCTTAGGTGTAGGCGGGGAATTCAGTGCGGGTCAGAACACCAATGTTATTAATCGGCATCAATATTCGATTGCCGAGTCCGTAACCTTGAACAAGGGGAAGCACCTGATTGTTGCTGGAGTAAATGTTCTAAATCAGTACTGGTTCGAAAACACCGACTGGCTGGCTCTGCCGATCATCAGTTTCAGCGGCCAATATAGTGGGGTCGACTTTGCAGATTTCCTGTTAGGGGCCGCGAATAGTTTTGAACAAGGCGCGGGCGAATCCAACGAGGTGAAAGGAACCTCATGGGCTGGATTTGTTCAAGATACGATCCGGCTCAAACCTAATTTCACGTTGAATGTTGGTGCGCGTTGGGAGCCTTTCTTTTCCTATACTCCTACCGGTGGACGGATTGCTGTCTATGAGCCCGGAGTGCAGAGCACAAGATATCCAAATGCTCCGACCGGGTTAGTGTATCCCGGCGATCCGGGCGTTCCGAGTAAGGGCACGCCGAATGATCTATCGGTAATATCGCCGCGGGTCTCATTTGCATGGCAGCCGACTCATGCTGCCAATACGGTCATTCGATCGGCTTTTGGGATTTTTGCCTCTCCGTTCGAGATGTCTTACTTCAACCACTCGGCGGACACCGCGCCATTTTCGCCGACCTATAGTTTCGGGCCTACCACGACCGGGGGTCCAGTGTTTCCGGGCGGCACGCCGATCCCCTTTAGCACTCCATGGAGCGTCTATGCGCCGACCGGGTACAAGAGCCCTTTCCCACCCTTTGCATCGCCCGGTTATGTGCCGCCCTCTTCCACTCCTTTCATCACCCCGGTTTTTGTACAACAGAGTTTTTCGCCGGACTTCAAGATTGGCCGCACTCAGAGCTGGAATCTTTCGATTGAGCATCAGTTTCCGACGAATACTGTGATGAAGGCCGCTTACGTCGGCTCGCAATCATATAATCTTCCGCTGCTGGTCGACCGTAATCCGGGACTCTACAGTACGAATTCGAATCTCAACGGGCTCCGGATCAATCCGAACTTTTCCACTGTGCTCCAGAACGGATCATGGGGAACTGCGTCGTATAATTCATTGCAACTCTCTTTCGAGCAGCGCCTTGCGCATGGGCTACAGTTTACGTCCAACTTCACCTGGTCGAAGTCGCTCGATGACCAATCGGCGGCGTCTGCTGCTTTCAATGGGAGCGTTCCAGACCCATTCAACTTTGCATTCAATCGTGGAGTTTCGGATTTCAATTATCCGTTCTCCTTTAATCTGTACGGCGTATACCAGACGCCTGCGCTTGCCGGGAGGAATGCTTTTGTCCGCAATGTCGTCGGCGGGTGGGAAATTAGCGGGCTTTGGCATTTGCAATCGGGCGATCCGCTTACGATCTATGGCGGTAACGGTAACGACAACTCGCAGTCGCACGAGGGCTTTGATCGTGCCGATTACGTCGGCGGACCTTTGAACGTCCATCAAGGGTCTAAAAACGATTGGCTGAATCAATACTTCAACACAGCCGCATTCGCTACAAACGCGCCCGGAACTTTTGGTAATACAGGCCGGAATATCATGCAGGGCCCCGGTGTTAACAATCTGGACGTTGGATTGTTCAAGAACTTTCCATTCAAGGAACGTTTTCGCCTGCAGTTCCGGGCAGAAGCTTTTAATGCTCTTAACCGGCCGATGTTTGCCAATCCCGACACAACCGTGACGGACGGCAGTTTTGGGCAAATTACTTCTACAAAAGGATACGGGAGTGAGCAGACGTTTTTCGGGTATCCATCGCGTACGCTGCAGCTAGCGCTTAAGTTGTACTGGTAACTTGTTTCTCGCACAATTAGTCCATTTCCATCCGCAACCGCAACTGTGACTCGACAACGAATTGATCTTGCCGGAAGATGGGAGCGGATCGTAAACGGAGAGAGTTGGGATTTTGTTCATGTCCCTTGCTCGTTACGGTTGGCTGGCGCTTACATTCTGAAGAGAAATATATCGCTAACGAAGCTAGTTGCGGGTGCGCGTGCCTATCTTCACTTTGAGGCAATCACGTATTACGCCGAAGCAATTGTAAACGGAACAAAGCTGGGCCACATGGGTCCATACGTGCCGTATGAGTTTGATGCGACCTCCGTAATCAAGGAAGGTGAGAACACGATCGAAGTGCTGATTCGGGACCTCACTCCAGGTCGGGACGGCAGCGGCAAAGACGAGCTTGCAATCGGTGTCAACCCGGGCTGGGAAGCCTATGGAGGAATCATCCGCGAAACCTGGATTGAGATTCGCCCCGCAGCTTTTATCGAGAACATGCGGTTAGCGTACACACTTATCGAAGATTTCTCCCGCGCTTTATGTAGCCTGCGTGTATTCTTGAATGCTGCGACGGCCGCCAATGCGCACGTAAACGTGAGTGTGCTGCACGGCATGACTGAAGTGGCGCACGGATCCGCGCCGGTAAGCTTGCATTCGGGCCAGGCGGATGCCACCCTCGAATTTCAAATCGAGCACCCGCTGCTTTGGTCCCCAGACGAGCCTCATCTTTACAGTTTGAACGCCACCCTCGAAGCGGGTGCGGAAACTGACGTTTTTCGTACTCGCACGGGGTTCCGTGACTTTGCTATCAACGGCCGGCAATTTATGTGGAACGGAAAGCCGCTCTATTTGCAAGGTTTGTGCCGTCACGACATGTGGTACGACCAGGGTTTCACGCTGACGCGCGCGCAGATGAAGGAAGATATGCGCGCCATCAAAGCCATGGGCGCCAACTTTGTTCGCCTCGTTCACTATCCTCATGATCGGTACATCATCGATCTCGCTGAGGAGTTAGGGTTATTAGTGACTGAGGAGCCGGGCTATTGGCAAGTTGAGTTTCCTTCGATGCCGGTGTCGGAGATCGACGCGGGTTTGCGTATCCTGGAGGGCGCTATTCGCCGCGACTGGAATTCACCAGCAGTGTTCGCTTGGCTGCTCGGCAACGAATCGAGATTGACCGTCGATTATCTGCGCCGCGGCAAAACCTTATGCGACGAACTGGATCCGCTGCGACGGCCCGTGTCGTTTGCGAACAGCACTGCAAAAGAGAAGGCGAAACTGCAGTTCGAACAGGCCGGGCTGGATTTTTTCTCTCAGCACTTGTACGACTTTGACCGGCATAAATTCGAAACGACAGCCGATTATTACGGCACCAGCAAGCCGCTCATCATCGATGAATGGGGTTGGGAGGATAGCGGGGGCGGCGAAATCTTCTGGGACCGCAATTTCGATGCTTTGCTCGATGCGATGAAGGAAGGCAAGATTGCCGGGCATGCGTTCTGGTCATGGAACGACGTGCGGCAATATGCGCGCATCGATTGGCCCACGGCTGACGGCATTCTGTATTCGGGCGTGGTGACTGAAACACGCGAGCCCAGAACAGATCTCTATCAGCGCCTCAGTTTGCTGTTTCAATGGCAAGCCGCGGACGCCGAACGCGAGCGCCTGCCTCATACAGTGCCATTTTCAAAGAAGCCTCGGATTGTGCCGCTCAGAATTCCGATTGTGACTCGCCGAGGACCGGCCACTCCGGTAGATTTGCAGCCGGTTATAAGTTCTGCACCGGCACGCCAATCATGGGATGCGCTGGAGCAAGGCATGGCAAAGTTTTGGGCCGCAACCAAGATGGCCCGAGATCAATGGGAGCGCACCGGCAAGCGGATGTTTTTCTGGCGAGATCCGGCGGTTGAGATAAACGGAATTCCCTTTACCTTTACACGTGAAAACGGCTTTGTTCGGCCGCTTGTAGTTACTGCCGATGTCCCGCGATTGAGCATTCCTATTGGAAAGCGGTGCGATTACATTTACTTACTTGGCAACTGCACTTTTCCATCCGGTTATCCTCTTGAAGGGCAGCGAGGGGCAGTTGCGGGTATTATCGATATCGTTTATCGCGGCAGAGCAACCGAGCACATACCACTTCGGAATGGGAAAGAAGTTGCCAGCTCGAACATGATAGATGACGCAACACGTATAGAGCCGCTCGCGCTAGATGCCCCGCAGGCGCTTACCTTCGAGAAAGATCCCGCCCGAGAGCATTACCAGATACTGCTATTCGGATTGCCGGCCAGCGGTTTCGTCAGCGAGCTTTCCTGGAATTGGAAGAGCGGGCCGCCGCTAACTCTGTTTGCAGTTACTCTGCAGAGTATAGATACCGGAGAAAAAGCCGGATGAATCGCCGTACTTTTCTGGAGACCGCAGGAACGGCGGCGGTACTGCGCCGAACAGGCGTTAGCCAGGAGCCGTTGAGCGCTTCGGCTCGGGTTCATATTGATCTAAATGGCGCCTGGAAGAAGATAGTCGCGGGAACGGCCGTTCGCACGATCACCGTCCCAAGCTCCCAGAGGCCGAGCGGATCTTACGAGCTGGTTCGCGAAATCTCAGTTCCCCGGCTTTCGCAAAACGAGTCTGCGGTTCTACATTTCGACGCGATCACGTACTTCGCGCGCGCATTCTTAAACGGGACTGAGCTGGGCAGCATGGATCCTTACGTACCCTACGACTTCGATATCACCAGCTCGATTCGCGAACGGTCGAATGTTGTATCGGTTCAGATTAAGGATCTGCCATGCGAGGGCGATCAAGAAGCTATCGATCCGATCCAACTCGGAGTAAATCCGGGTTGGGAGGCGTATGGCGGCATCATTCGTAACGTCTGGATAGAGATTCGTCCCTCGACTTACATCGACACGGCTCAATTCCGCTATACGCTTGACCCGAAATTTCGTGTAGCTGACTGCGCCGTGCGATTCGGGATTCGATCGAGTACGGCTGCGAATGGGAAAGCACGGGTCACATTGTCGCGCACGAATAGCACGATTGCATCGGCAGTCAAAGATTTTTCAGCGGCGGCCGGAAGAACTGAGGTTGACATTCCTCTCCAAGTTGGCGCGCCCGCACTGTGGTCGCCCACCTCGCCCGATTTATATGACGTAGCTCTGGCGATCGACACATCGAAAGGCCGCGACGAATTCTCCTTCCGAACCGGCTTCCGGCAATTCCGAGCCCGCGAGACGTGGTTTGAGCTCAACGGCGAACGCATTCTCCTGAACGGGGTCTGCCGCCACGATATGTGGAAAGATCAGGGGTTCACGCTGACGCGAGAGCAGATGAGCCGCGATATGCGGGATATCAAGGGCATGGGCCTGAATTTCATTCGGCTGGTCCACTATCCGCACCACCGCCATATTGTCGAGCTGGCTGATGAGCTCGGTATTCTTGTCACGGAGGAACCTGGCTACTGGGGTGTGGACTTTTCAAAGATGCGCCCCTCCATGATCGACCTGGGAATCCGGATACTCGAGCGAACGATCCGGCGCGATTGGAATTCACCCTCGGTGGTTGCATGGTTGGTAGCCAATGAATCGAAGCTGACCCTCGATTACTTGAACAAAGCTACGGCGATGTGTCGACGAGTCGATCCACAAGGGCGACTCATCTCCGCTGCGAACAACATGTCTAAAGAGGACGCCAAGCCGATCTTTGAACAGGCCGGTCTGGCGTTCTTTGACGACCACCCGTACACCTTCGAGGTGAATGAGTTTGACAAGATCGCTGCTTTTTATGGCGAGGGTCGGCCTTTGATGTTCACGGAGTGGGGCGGCAAAGAGATCGGACAGCAAAAGCAGGTGATGTCGCACACGGTCGACGCTTTCATCGACTTGCAGAAGGCGAACCGGCTGGCCGGTACGGCATTCTGGTCATGGCAGGATTTACCGCAGTTCAGCAGAATCGACGAGGAGATGGAGCACGGGATTCTGGAATCGGGTGTGGTGACGGAGTCGCGTGAACCGCGCGATGAAATCGTCATGCAGCTTCGGCGATTGTGCGAAGGACCGGCAGCAATCGAAGCCGCGGTTCCCTCCCCTGAAATTCTGCCGTTGCGCACCGTTCCCTGGTCGCCGGGGAGAACACAAAAAAGCATCGAATTAGATGCGGTAGTGCGGGATCCCGAGCAGATCGCAGCCTGGAAAGACTTCGAAGCTATCTGTGCCCAATATTGGGCGAACTTCGATTACGCCAGCAATGAGTGGAACAAAATGGGCAAGAGATTCCGGCTCTGGCGCGCGGCTGAAATCAAGATTCTCGGTATTCCGTTTCGCAGCGCTGTCAGCGACGACTCTGTACGGCCTGTGGTCATCACTCGAACACACAGGAAGGTGACCTTTCCAATCAAACTCAAGTGTTCGGGACTGCATATATTAGGGCACATATCGTGTCCGGATGGCTATCCAGGTCTGGGTGAAGTCGGCGAACAGACAGCGACATTACAAGTAAATACGTACGCGGGCAAAAGTGTACCGCTTCGGAATGGCTATGAAGTTGCGCGCGGCAATATGATTTATTCCTCGAGCCGTGTCGATCCTATTACCACCACAGCGCAACGTGCGATTCAGTTTAACAAGCAGCCAGCTCGTGAAGTCTATCAGGTTCTGCTGTACAGTGTACCGGTCGAGAATGAATTTGTAGAATCGATTTCCTACGAATTACAAGGAGAGAGCCAACCGCTTTTGTTGTTCGCTGTAAACGCTGAAATTGCCTGATGATCTCACAAAAGAACAGTGTCATCACTTCTAAATGGCGAGGCGGAGCATGAAAATCGTAACTGTCGCCGCTGTTTTGTTGCTGGCCGCTATCAGTACAAGTGTGTGGCCGGCAGCAACAGGCGAGGCGCCATCCATTGAAAAACTAGCACCCGAACTGGACCAGATTGTGCCGAAGGACGCGCACGTGGAGCGCGTCGCAACCGCGCCTGGGTTCAAGTGGACTGAGGGGCCCGTTTGGGTACATGCCGGTTATCTGCTTTTCGCCGAAATCCCAAGCAATAGCATTCGTAAGTGGACACCTGGAGGCGGCGTAAGCATATTCATGCAACCGAGCGGATACAGCGGCACGGCGCCATACGGAGGACCGGAACCGGGATCGAACGGAATGACTCTGGATGCTCGCGGACGCCTTACTGTTGCCGGGCATGCGAAGCGAAATATCTGGAGACTCGAGTCTATGAGTCCGCAGGGCGAGATCACAGTTCTTGCGGATACCTATAAGGGGAAGCGGCTGAACAGCCCCAATGACCTTGTGTATAGAAAGGATGGGTCATTGTACTTTACTGATCCTCCCTATGGATTACCAACACAAAGCGATCGCGACCCCCGGAAGGAACTTTCATTCAACGGTGTCTATCGAATCCCGGATGCGCTGCAGCACAAACCGGGTGCGCCGCCGGACCGCCAGAATCTTCAGCTCGTGATAAAGGATTTGCCGCATCCAAATGGGATCGCGTTTTCGCCGGACCAGCAGTATTTGTACGTCGACAACTCGGAACCTCAGAAGCTGTGGATTCGGTATCGTATGCGGCCAGACGGATCTTTAGACGCGGGCACGGTTTTCTTCAACGATTCTTCGGATACCGCTCCGGGCGGCCCGGATGGAATGAAGGTGGACCAGAACGGTAACGTTTACAGTGCAGCCCCGAGCAGCGTCTGGATCTTTTCGCCCGAAGGCAAGCATTTGGGGACAATTCATATGCCCGCTATGGTGGGCAATGTAGCGTGGGGTGACAAGGATGGCAAGACGCTGTATATTACTGCGAGCGCGAACGTGTACCGGGTGTGCTTGAAGATCCCTGGCGTTCGTCCTTAGTCGGGATGCAAGGGACGCAATCTTGAATTTTCGTAAGCCGCTCGGATCGTTATTCCTGCTCCTCGGTGTCTTGCTCGCAGGATACGGGCTGATCTATCCGGCTGCACAAGGGGCTGTGCCAGCCGGTTTCAATGTAAATTTAGCTTGGGGCTCCTCGATGGCGGTCTTTGGGGCCGTTCTTCTCTTAGTGGGCCGTCGATAATGAGTGTGCGGCATAGAAGTGGGGCCGACGGAAACTAACTGAGCCGCGACTGTAAAGGAGCGGAGCCCTACACCACGTTTGCCAAGTAAACCTGCATTGGCTCACCTCGCTCGGAAACAACATAACGGATAACTTCCTGAATGCCTTCATCTTTTCCAGAGCCACCGTCTCCCAACTGGGCCGTCTTTGGCTGCGCTGTCCCAGCGCATAGAACCAGTAACGGGCGACCTGTCGCGGCGGCTTCGCAGGTACTACGCCGACGTTCGGCGCCTCGCCCACGTGCATGCATGGATCGTGCTTTTGGCTTCCCATACCGCTCCGGCTGCCTGTTCAGCCCCGGAGGCCGGCGAGGTCTCTCGGTTCTCGCGCGTGTAGTTTCTCGACGTGCTCACGGTTTTTGGACTACGCCGGATCTGCCGGAAACTCGCGCTATCGTTCCCGGCAGTGTTGGCTTCCCGTTAGGAGCACACGGTCGGCATCCGGAATACGCTTTTCGAAGCTCGATACCCGGCCCGTCGATTCCTCTGTCTGCGCTTCACCCGGAACCTTACGGCTCCCAGCACAAGACTCGAGGTCAAGATGGTTCGCTACTCCTTTCTTGCGGGGCTTCTTTCATCCCCTGCTACACGCCGGGTTATCCCCGCGCTTGCGCTCCTTTACAGTCGCAGCTTAGAAGAGGCGTTCCCCCGTAGTTTTACACGAATCTATCACCTTTTGTGCCGCGCACCGCCGACAATGATGCTTACAGGAGATACAAGCATTTGGGCGAAAACATAGAACTCTATCCTGGCGTAATTCAGATTCAATCGCTGTTCGGCGGGCGCAATCTCTTCCAATATTTGTTCTGGGGAGAACGGCTGCTGCTAATCGACAGCGGAGTGGCGAGTACGCCCGAACAGACCATTCTGCCGGCTATTGAGAGATTGGGCAAGGATCCAAGCCGCCTCACAATGATCATCACTACGCATCCTGATATGGACCATCAGGGCGGAAACGCCGCTTTGCATCACACGGCTCCACAGGCGATTTTTGCATGCGGAGAAGCCGATCGGGAATTGGTTCAGGACCCACACGAGTTGTACCGGCGCCGGTACAACTATCTGCGCGGCAGCGACGGCCTGGGATTTGAGGAAGAGCCCCCTTCGAGCGCGGGCGCCCGTTGTCGTGTTGATGCCGGTTTTCGCGGCGGTGAACGAATCGCGCTTTCAGATGCCTGGGCTTTGGAAGTGCTACATCTTCCCGGACATTCTCATGGTCATCTTGGTTTATACGATCCACAACACAAAGCTGCATTCGTCAGCGATGCGGTTCATGGCAGAGGTTGTCCGAAAGCCGACGGCAGTATGGCCATTCCGGTAACTTATTACTACATTGATACTTACTTATCCACCATACGGCACCTTGAAAACTTGAATCTTGAAGCTCTATACACGGGGCATTGGCCAATCATGCGAGGCGAGGAAATTGCGGATTTCTTATCGGATTCCCGATCTACGGTGCAGAAACTCGAGGCCAGAATTCTTAAGGCATTATCAACTCATGCCGGTGGCCTGACGCTTAAGCAACTTATCAACGAAGCTCGCGATGAATTTCCGGAGTGGCCGGAAGAGACACAAGAACTCGCGATGTTTTCTATAAAGGGGCACTTAGACCTGTTGGAAGGCAAGCGAAGAATTCGTGTAGATGCCGGGCAGACGCCCTGGCGCTGGACGTTAGCATAGCCCCTGCGCGTGAGCTACTATTCCCTCGCGCGCCAGAACACCCGTGATTTCCACGATCGATTGCTGGTCGCGTACGGCGTAAGGGCTTCTCGGAGGACCGAGGTCGCGCCCTTGTGCGGCGAGCGCCAGCCTGATGCGGGAAAGCTGTTGAACAGGATGATCTAGCACACGCCACAGTCTTAACAGACTTTCGCTACGCTCGCGGGCAGATTCATAGTTATGTGCCTTCCAATCCCGAGACAACGCAACGCATGCAGCGGGAAACAATGTTGCCAGGCCGGATATCATGCCGGCGCTGCCGAGGAACAGCGCCACATAATGGAGATCTTCCATTCCCGAGAACACAGGAACGGGCGGCCGCGTCGCGAGGAGGTCAACCATCAAATGGGCGTCGGCACCGCCTTGCAAAATGCCATGGACGAGTGAGTCATCGATCATGCGAGTCATCGTTTGCAGATCGACCGGAGCCGACGTCAGCAGATTGGCCAAGCCTATTGGAATGGCTGTACGTGTACGGAGCCGCTCGAACATCCTCAACAACGAAGCTGAATCCGGCTGAAACAGATAATGGGGCTGCGCGATGAACACTGCATCTACTCCCGCGCTCGTAACAGCCTCGAGCAAATCGATCGCTTCCGGCTCGGAGTCTGGAAGGATGGTTGCGATCAGCGGCTTCCGCGTATTTTGCCGGGCCATTTCGCAGACACGAAAGAGCTCACGCGGCACAGAACCGGCTGTTTCACTGCCGAATGCACCCACGCTGATGCCATCGACTCCCGCACTCTCGAGAAATTTTATCTCCTGCCCTATGCCGTCCCACGCGATATTGCCTTCGGGTGTGAACGGAACGATCAGGTTGGGAATCACACCCTCGAGGGCCAACGGTCGAATGCTCATCTTCACTCCTCCTGGTTATCGAAAGATGATGTTCAGTGTCACAAAAAGTACTCCGATACCAACAGCCAAAGCCTCGGGCTTCATGTACCATGGAACCGGCAGATTCGGCGCGGGGGGCGTAAACTGATAGACCAGCCCTGCAAGCTTTTCCCCTGGATGCGGTTTGGTTACAGAGCTGACAAGGACAGCAGTTACCAGCCCTGCGCCAGCTCCCCAAATTGCAAGGTTCAGCGTTGCCGCCATTGAGCTGCTGTAACTGATGATACCGGCCCGGTACAAACAGTATTGGGTAATGCAGCCCAATATTCCCGCTAACATCCCGTAAAAGCCTCCGGCCGCAGTAATTCGCCGCGAGAGGATACCCAGCAGGAAGATCACGAAAAAGGGAGCTATAAAGATGGACCCGAGCAGTTGCATGTAGTCCATCAAATTGTCGAACAAAAGCACTATGTATGCGGCTGCGATGCTTACGCCTGTTCCGATGAACGTAGCGGCCCGGCCGATCGAAAGATAGTGCCTGTCAGGTCGGGCTTTCACGAGATAAGTTTGATAGATATCGTAGGTCCAAACCGTATTAAACGCCGTGATATTCCCGGCCATGCCGGACATAAAGCTGGCAAGCAGTGCTGTGAACCCAAGGCCTAAAAGTCCAGGAGGATAGTAGCGATGCATCAGCAGCGGCAATGCCAGGTTGAAATTTCCTTTGAGCTGACTCGGGATAACAACAGCGGCGATCATCCCAGGCAGCGTTACTAAAGCAGGAAAGAGCATTTTGGGTATCGCAGCAATAAGCGGAGTCTTTCTGGCCGCATCGAGATTTCGTGCTGCAAGCGCGCGCTGTACCAGCAGGAAATCGGTACACCAGTAAGACGGTCCCATGATAAAAGTTAGTGCAATCACGATGGTGTACCACTTTATTCCGAACGGATTCGCGGCCGGCGACCCAAGGCCCATCCAGGTGTGAGTCATGGTGGCAGGCAATTTGGAGCAAAGGGCACTCCATCCGCCGACGTCGCGGAAGCCCAGAAAGGCCAGCGGCACAAACCCGGCCACAATCAGAAAGAATTGCAAGACCTCGTTGTAAATGGAAGAACTAAGTCCGCCGAGAAAGGTGTATGTAACTACGACAGCGGCCGACACAAAGATGCTGAAGTGAAAGTTCCATCCCAACATCTGCTGAGCAACCAAGGCTAGCGCATACATGTTGATGCCCGACATCAGAACGGTGACGACTAGAAAGGTGAGCGAGTTCAATAAGTGCGCCCTATGGTCATAACGCAATCGCAGGTATTCCGGAACGCTTCGAATGTGGTTTGAAAAGTAAAAGCGCACCATAAAAAGGCCCAGAAAGACCATGCCGGGAATGGCGCCGATCCAATACCAGTGATTGGTCACCATACCGTATTTAGCGCCCATCGCAATCATCCCGACGATCTCGAGCGAACCTAAATTGGCAGCCATGAAAGAGAGCCCGGTGATCCAGGCTGGAAGTGAATGGCTTGCGGTGAGAAAGTCTTCCGAGGTTCTCATCCGGTCTTTCAGCCAGTAGCCGATGCCCACGACGAATGCGGCATAAGCCAGCAGGATGACAAGATCTATCCATTGCAGTTTCATAAGATCGGACGGTCTGCTCTTAGTGGGCTCGGCGTTGAGGGGCCGATCCAGAGGGCTTCACTGCATTGCGGGATCCTGCCCGGGACCGCCCACGAAGATGATCTTCGGTATGCGCGCGGATGCGGCTGGAAGCTGCGGAAAAGGCGCGTGGGGCTCCTTCTGATACCAATACGCAACGGAGAACAGATTGTCGGACCGCAGATTTGCATGTCCATCTTCGATGGTTGCGCGTATCGAGTGGCGAAAGCGAATCGGGGCCTCGAGGTGCCAGCGGTAGTGCGAAAACCTGGAGCCTGCCTCCCAATCGTGGAATGCCGTCAGCCCCACCAAGGGAAATGAATACAGCTGAGAGAAGCCCCACGCGCCATTGAAGTAGTCCTCTCCGCCGGTCCCATGAATGCGAGGCTCCTGTTCCCCATCTATCCAGATCATCTCGTCACCTTCATTCCACCCGCCCCACTGATTTTGGAGAACGGATAGCGTTACACCCACAAATTGGCCATCTCCTGTGGCTTCGACAAACGTATAGTTTCCTTTTCCCGATGTGTTCAGCCAACGCGGATCCTGCCTCGCGTCGGAGAAATTGTTTCCATAAAAATTGCCCTTATACCATCCTTTACAGGGCGTGCATTGCCGGTATTGGGCATGGAAATAGGCCGTTTCGGAGGGCAGTGATACCAGCTTGACCCAGTCGATATTCCAATAGAAATCTGTCGCATCCTGGGAACCTTCATTCGCGACCGTAATCTTCCCCGAGCCTCGAAACGGCATTGGGAAGTAAGCATTCAATGCCTTATCAGGTGCGACGGCAAGGAGCGCCGAATGGTAAATGGCCGGCGTCCCGAGACCAAGACCGAAGAAATCGCCAATCGGAGCCTCCACGCTGGGCGTTTGCTCTCCATCCCAATACATGCGAAGCACAATTTTCTTGAGGTGATATGCTTCGGGATCCGCCATCGTGATCCAGATGTGGCGGATCTCCGCAGGCCCGCGTTCATCGAATAAGACAAGCTGGCCACCTGCTTTCAGATTTCGATAATCACCGTTCCCGCCGCGCCGGTCGTAGCTCGAGGCACGCTGCGAATCGTAGTCGTTCAACTGCCAGAGGCGGTCGACCGAAAATTGAGCTGATAATGCACGTGCGATACAAAAAAAGATGATCCCATTCGCGAGACCGCTGAAGATACGGCGATCTATTCGGAAGCCTTCCATGGATCGGCGGTGTTTTCTAGACAGACGCATCACGAGCGGCTGTATGCATCGGCGGCGGCGCCTTCTTTCAAATCGTGAATCTGCAACGCCGTCGTATTTTGCAGAAAGCCTTCCATATCGAGGATACGGCGTACGCGTTCGACCTCGGCCGCATCGGGCCAATCGAGAGGGCGTCGAGGTCTGCCTGCATGCCGCCCCATGAGGGTCATTACACACTTGATGCGGCTGGGGAAGTCTGGCCGGTCCACGAACCGCCATACTGGCAAGATGCGTTCATGTAACCGGCGAGCAATCTCGAAATCTCCACTATGCACGGCCCTCAACATTTCGACCGTCTCGCGCGGAAACACGCTGGACGTGCCGGAGATGGTGCCGTCTACGCCAAGAGCGAACGAGGGGAAAATCATGTCATCGATTGCGGAGAAGATTTTCACGTGACCCTTCAGATGTGCGAGGAGATCGACAAGGGCGTGGATGTTTCTTCCGCTCTGCTTTATGCCGATGATCAGAGGGTTTTCCGAGGTAATCTCTCGAAGCGCTTCCACGGCGAGTTGCGCCCAAGGAATGACGTTGTAAATGATGAGGGGAAGCTGGGTGGCTTCGGTGATGACGCGATAATAAGTCCCCAAAATCTGTCGCTCAGTCGAGAAATAGAAGTGGGGTGGCGGGACCTGGAGGCCTGCAGCGCCAGCTCGTTTGGCTGCCATTCCGAGGCGCACGGCTTCTTCGGAAGTGTCTGCGATTACCCCGCCGATAACTGGAATAGAGCCGTTCACCGCTTCGATTACCGTTCGGATGGCCATCTCGAGTTCGGCCTCCGACATTCCGGCACCCTCGCCGGTGCTTCCCCCGACCACCAAGGCGTCGACTCCGCAGCGTTTCAGGAATTGCGCTTCCCGACGAAGCTGCGCCTCGTCGACTGTGTCATCCTCGGCGAAAGGAGTAATCATGGGCGGAATCACTCCGCATAGCTTGTTCAGATTGTCCGTAACCTGCTCCAAAATGACCTCACCGTATCACGCTTATCGCGAGCCTGTCAAATTTCGGCATACGTTCCGAGATTAGCATTTTGATATGGCGCACCTGCCCGACATAGAAGATTTCACGGCGCTGCAGAAGTATCTGCATGAGACCGGCCGTATCGCGGGTGAAACCGGCGTGGAATTCCGAATTCTCTCCGGAGGTGTTTCCAACCGTGTGGTTCTGGTCGAGCTTTCGACAGGTGAGATGTGGGTGATCAAACAGGCTCTCGAGAAGTTGCGCGTTCAGGTGGAGTGGCGTTGTGCACCGGAACGTAGTGAACGGGAAGCGTTGGCGTTATCTCTGCTCGCACATCTTGCACCGCCGCACAGCATCACCGCCCTGATTTTTGCGGATCGCGACAATCACCTTCTTGCAATGAGCGCCGTGCCTGCGCCGCGCGCCAACTGGAAAGAGCTTCTGTTGAGTGGCGCTGTAACTCCAGCGCATTTCACTGCTGCGGGTATTCTTCTGGGTACCATTCATCGCCGCGCTTCCGAAGGACTGATTGCTATTCCCGAAGAGTTCGCAGATACCGCCTTCTTCCATGCGCTTCGGGTTGAGCCGTATTACTTATACACTGCTTCAGCGGTACCCGAAACGGCTGCATTCTTTCAGAAGTTGCTAGATATGATGAACACCGCTCCGGCCACGATCGTGCATGGAGATTTCAGTCCGAAGAATATTCTGATTCACGATGAAAGGCTCGTTCTGCTGGACCACGAAGTAGTTCACCTCGGCGATCCGACCTTCGACATAGGCTTTTTTCTTGCGCACATCCTCAGCAAAGCCCATCATCTGGACGCGCGGCGCGATGCCCTTATGCGTGGGGCACAGTTGTTTTGGGAGGCATACGCCAAGGAACTGGCGGCGCAATCGGAAGCGTGGAGATTGGACCCGCGAGCCGTTCACCATACACTCGGTTGCCTGCTGGCCCGGGTTGCGGGTCGCTCCCAGTTGGAATACCTTTCAAACGACCAGCGCGATGCTCAGAAAGCAGCCGTGCTGTCGATTCTTCCCAACGCTCCGGCAACCATCCCGAACCTTATCCAAACTTTTTTGGCACGAATCGAGCAGCGCTCCTGAAGGCATCTCGCACGGGCCAGCCCGTGTCTCTCTCGATAGCGAGTAAGCGATCGTATTTCGCCGTTCGTTCTGACTGAGTAATCGAACCGTTCTTGAAGTAATCCGCACACCAGCCAGCTGCCAAATCGGCGGCCCAGGTGTCTTCCGTCTCATCGCTCCGAACGCTCACAATAACGGACCACCCGGCCGAACGTGCGAGGCGACAGCCTTCGGCGGCCTCGGTGAGAGTGCCGGCCTGGTTCACTTTCAGCAACAGCGCGTCGCATGATTCTCTTTCAATGGCTTGCGACATGCGAGATAAATTCGTGCAAAGCAGGTCATCTCCAACAACCAGGGCTTTGCCTGAAATTCGGGAGCGCAGCATTCGCCAATGTGTCCAGTCTTCTTCGGCGAGCCCATCTTCAACGCTGCGCAATGAATATTTCTCGACCCACTCAGACAGGCGCTCAACCATCGTGAGGCCGTCCAGAACCTCGGCATGGAGGTGGTACCGTGATGCTCGATAGAATTGGGTGGCCGCAATATCCACTGCGAGCGCGATATCGGCATCGCGCTTGTAGCCTGCTCTCGCGGTCGATGTTCGCAACGGCGTGTCGACAGCCAAGTCCGCTATAACGTCGCGGGTCGCCGTCACGCAACTCTTTGGCTTCCGCAGAGCGGGTGGACGCGCCCGCGGGGACTGATGCCGATGCTCTTACGCCGCCCGTCAGAACGCAGGTGGCCAGTACGGTCGGCCTTCCCCGGCTATCGAGGATCTCTTGTCCCGAGATGGTGTCAATGATAGGCATGCGTGCCGAATTCAGCAACCAGCTTCAGGCGAAACAGTCGTCCCCACTGCCGGCCGCGGTTCTCCTTCCCACAGAGTGAATGAATGGCGGCGGTCATGAATCGCGCCCTCGCGCAAAGTTATGATTGCATATAGTGCCGGTGAAAGCTAAGCAACGAAAATCAGTTAGAGCGGAAAACAGCAGCGACAAGAGTTTTTTGGCTGTAGCTGAAAAACTTTTCGCAACTCTCGAGACATTTACGGCCTTCCCTGACGGCGACCTGAGCCTCGACGAAATCACGAAGTTGAACGGTTTGCCGAAGAGTACAACCTACAGGCTGCTGACGTCCCTGGAAAAAGCCGGCTTTCTGGCGCAGAGCAAGAATTCGGGACGCTATTCGCTGGGCGATCGCTTCTTCGATCTCACCAACAGCCTATTGCCTAATAGACGATTCATCTCGCTCGCCCGCCCGTATCTGAACTCGCTAAGCCTCACGTTTGGGGAATCGGTCAACCTGGGAGTTTTCGACGACGGCATGGTCGCACACATCTTCACGATTGAGAGCCCGAAAGCCTACCGTGTCGCGGCGACAGTCGGTAACCGCGCGCACCTTCACTCCACGTCTATGGGCAAGGCAATAGCGGCCCATCTGCCGCGCGAGACCCTGGATTCCGTATTTCTTCGGTTTGGACTCCCGCAAAGAACGCGGAACACCATCACCAGGATGAGCGAATTGCTCAAGGAACTGGAACGAATTCGGGAATCGGGCGTGAGCCATGACGATCAAGAGGACGTTGAGGGCGTCGAGTGCTTCGGCGCGGCGATAATCGGGCCGAAAGGCGCTTTGACCGGCTCAATGAGTATCTCCGGTCCAGCAATTCGGATGAGCGCACAAAGCGCTGCAATGGAAATGGCTGTTCGTGACACCGCCCGCACCATCTCCTTCGTCCTGGGCTGCGGGCCCGGCGATGCGCGCGCACAATGAGCATTTTCTCGCCCGACTGAACAGCTGCCCGTCATCGTGGCCCCGGGGCCGCCAGTCTCGGCATGCCTTCCGAATATAGCTTGACAATCCTTTAACACCGCTCAACAATGTAGGTTTCACTCGCCGGCGGTGCTCAGGCCACGCACAAAATGTTATTTGCTGCTCTATTGCTGCTCGTATTTGATCCCGGAACGACTGCTCCGCGCATTTTGAACGGAGGGTTCGAATCAGGAAAAGTAACTGCGCACTGGCTGATCAGGCCATCTCAATCAGGCGTGGTCATGAGAGCGGATACAAACTCCGCGAAAGAGGGCCGGCAATCTCTGCTGGTTTCAGCCGCGAAACCCGCCAGTGTCAGTTTAGATCAGGAAGTCTATCTTCCGGTCGGGACTCTCTGGCGGCTCAGCGCGTCGGTGAAAATGGATGCTGCCGCCGCTACCAGCAAGTTACCCAGCATTGCCATTGATACTATGAGCGGGCGCCAGGGCGCAACAACTCCCCGGGCGGGTGGGTCAAATTGGCAGACCGTACACATAGTATTCCGCGTCCCGTCACCCGGAAGGGTCACAGTTCGCTTGATACCGTTCGCGAAAAGCGGCGGGAAGGTCTGGTTCGATGACATCCGGCTGGAGCGCGAGGCGGAATCTACGACCGCCGTTGAGGAAGTAGAAGTTCTTCCGACGCGGCTCCAAAGACGCCCGATCGATATCAAGCAAGGCGGCCAGTTTATCGAACCGCTTTGTAACTTGCTGCCCTCGATGATATCGCAGCAGGTAACATCCACGAGCTTCGAAGAGGAATCTCCCTGGAAAGTAGAATTTAGGAAAGCAATTGATAAACCGTTTCATCCGTGGTACCCGGACGGCGCGGTACAGGATGCGAGTTACTCGCTCGATAGGAACAATCCGTATAATGGCAAAATCTCGGAGAAGATTGACCTCCCTCTTCCAGACGTGTGGGCCGGCATTTCGCAGGATGGCTTCTATCTCGAAGGCGGGCATTCATACCACCTTAGGCTGCATATTCGAAGTGAAGGGTCAATACACGTTCGCGCGTCGCTGCATGGGGATGGACATGTGATTGCGGGACCGATCGATTTAGGGCAGGGCTCGACATCCTGGCGCTCCGCCGGTGGCGTCTTACGGGCCGCGTCGGCCAGCACCAACGCCAGCTTAACGATCGAATTCACCGGTCCGGGCACACTATGGTTAGATCGCGTCTATCTGATTGATGAGAACTCCGTGCTTGGCATCTGGCGCCCTGATGTCGTAGCGGCTCTGAAAGAGCTGAATCCGGGGATCATCCGGTTCGGCGGCAGTGAACTCGAATATTTCGAGTGGGAGCGAGCACTCGGAAATTGGGATCAGCGCGAGGTTTCTCCGAATCAAGCTTGGGGAGGGGTGAACGAGAATTTCATCGGCGTCGAAGAATTTGTGCAATTATGCCGGTACATCGGGGCGGAGCCGCTCGTTTGCATAAGGTGGACAGGTAAGACGCCGGAGGATGCCGCGGCGGAAGTCGAGTACTTCAATGGCAGCCCGAATACGAAGTGGGGCGCCGCGCGTGCGCGGAACGGTCACCGTGATCCCTACAGTGTCAAATACTGGCAAATTGGAAACGAGATCGATGCCGATGGGTATGATTCGTCTCTGAAACCGTTTGCCGACGCGATAAGGCGTGTCGATCCGAGGGTCAAGCTTCTGTCTTCTTTTCCTGATTCGCGTACGCTCAGATCGGACGGCGGGACTTTGGACTATCTGTGTCCGCACGACTACTCCATCGGCGATCTCGCGGACAATCAAAAGGAATTTGATGATCTACAGAAGATGATTGAACACGATGCCAATGGCAGAAATGTTCGCGTGGCTGTAACTGAATGGAATACAACTGCTGGTGCGTGGGCTCTTGCGCGAGGGATGTTACTCACACTCGGGAATGCACTGAGCTGCTCACGTTACCAGAATTTATTACATCGGTACAGCGATCTGGTGGAGATTGGGAATCGATCCAATCTTACCGATAGTTTTGGGTCAGGCATCCTGCAACCCGGCCCTGGCTGGCTGTATCTGGCACCCACTTATTATTCGCAGAGTCTATACCAGCGTGCGGCGGGATCATTTCCGCTTCAGATTCGGCGATCCAACCAGCTGAACGGATATCTTGCGGAGCCCGATTTGGATGCAAGCCTGACCGAGGATGCCGGCACACTCCGCGTGTATGCGGTAAACTCCACCGGGTGCGACCGCACTGTTCAATTTAAGCTTGACAAGAGGCTGGGCGCGATTCGTTCAGGAGAAAAGTTTATGCTGCACGACACCGCCGAGCAACCCTCCTCTGAGGCAATGAACACACGGGATTCACCACATCGCGTCGCGGTCACTTCTGAATCTGTTAGCGTTTCCGGCAGCGATGTCGATCTGACGTCTAAACCCTTCAGCCTCACATTACTCGAGTTGAAGCTCAATCGGGAAAATAACTGACCATATGTTTGGACTGGAAGGCCGGACCGCACTCGTCACGGGTGCTGCAAACGGGATTGGACTTGCCACGGTACGGCTGCTCGCTAACGCCGGAGTATCGGTTCTTGCTGTCGACGTGCAAGATCTAGTGCTTGAAGATGATTGTCCGGCGTCGCCAGGCAAGGGCACAGTGGTTCCCTTTATAGCGGACGTTTCACAACCTTCGGCAGTTCAAGCCGCAGTAGACTTTGCCGTGGAAAGATTTGGCAGCATAGATATAACCTTCGCTAATGCCGCGATTCAGTGGATAGGCCCTGCCGCGTCCATGAGTGAGAAGGAGTGGGATCGCCTGATCGACGTAAATCTAAAAGGAATTTACCTTGTCTGCCGTTCAGTGATTCCTATCATGCAAGCGAAGAAGGCCGGCAGCATCATCATTACAGCTTCGGGGCACGCCTTCGCGACCTATCGCGGTTTCGCGGCCTATGCGGCGGCGAAAGGAGCGGCTGTGGCTTTCATGCGGGCGGTCGCATTGGACTATGCGGAGGATGGCATTCGCGCGAATTGCGTAGTACCGGGCGCCACCGACACGCGCATGTTGCAAACTTTTTTTGAGGACTCCACAGATGCAGCCGGGGCGAGAGCCCGGATGGTCGAGACTATCCCTCTGCACCGGCTCGCCACTCCCGAAGACATTGCCAAGGCCGTGCTATTTCTCGCATCCGATCATGCTGCTTACATTACCGGAACGTGTTTGGCCGTAGACGGCGGTCTGGGGGCCCAGGGCTAAACCAGCTGAACGTCTCGGTCTGCGGAATGCATTCGGCATATGCATCTGTTATGCTGGGGCACCGGATGGCCGCTTAACGAGTACTGTGCAAAGCGCAGCGGCGCAGTAACAAGACGAGATGACCAAAAGTACCGGCACATTGAATTTCCTTCGCGTCCGCAGATAACCTATAATCATGGGCCCGACGAGACCTCCCAGATTCCCTATCGAGTTAATCAATCCAACGCTTGCCGCACGCGAAGATCCCGCAGAGAGCACCGTCACTAATAACCAAAATGCTGGAAGCCAGGCATACAAGCTTGCGCCTGTCAGGCAGAGCAACAGAAAGATGAGTCCACGGGGCTGGGGGATGGCGCTTATGCCGAAGAACGCGGCGGCGCAGAGCATCGGAGAGATCGCTAGTAATTTGATATGACGCGTTGAATTGGAACGGCCGATCAGCCACATGGCGGTCGCCGCAAGCAGAAACGGCACCATTGAAAGGACGTCCACGCGCGACGACGACATACGCAGTCGGCCTTGCATGATGCCGGGCAGCCAGAAAATAAAGCCATAGCCACCGATTGCCAGGAATAACTGGGCAACACAGAGGAGGAGAACACTTGGATCTTGGAGTGCCTGCCACCATTTGCCGCTGCGCGACTCCGCGTTCTCCCGATTAATCGCAATCTGAATTTGAGTACGTTCGCCCGGCATGAGCCAACTCGCATTTCGCGGGTGATCCGTCAGATAGAAGAGCCCAGTAATGCCTGCGATCACCGCCAGTATACCCTGCAGGATAAACAGCCAGCGCCAGCTACTAATACCCATCCGATGGATCTGCAGAATGGCGGAGGATACCGGGCCGCCGATGGCGAGCGAAACGGGAGCGGCAACCGCGAATCCCGAGAGCGCTGTCATGCGGTCCTCACGCGGGAACCAATGCGTCAGATACACGATCACGCCCGGGAAAAAGCCCGCTTCGGCCAAACCCAACAGCAATCTGAGGGAATAGAATTGCGCCGCCGTTCGCTCGAATGCGAACAGGACGTAACCACTCCCCAGGTGATCATGATCCGGCCAATCCAATGACGTGCGCCGAAGCGTTCGACCATCACCGCGCTCGGGATTTCGAGAAAGAAATAGCCTAGGAAGAAGAGTCCAGTTCCAAGCCCATAGACTGCGTCAGAGAACCCGAGCTCACGTGTCATCGGCGCGTACGCAAAAGCAACATTTGCGCGATCCAGGTAGGCGATGAAGTAAGAAATGAAAAAATGGAAGGATGCGCTTGGCGATTTTCCGCCGAGTGGCCTCGCCGCCCGGCCAATATGAGCACTGTGGGGCCTCAGCGCCCGCGTTTAATCTCGAAGGCCCAAATTTCACACCTGGGCCGCTTCCGAACAGCGGAAGTGCCAATTCTCACTGAAAAGCGTTATGTCAGGACTTTCGTGATAGGGGTGTCTTTTGATCTCATCGACATTCAAATCCGCGCCTAACCCCGGACCCGTCGGAACCTCGAAATGGCCGTCGACCAGGCGAGGGAAATAGGTCAAGAGGTCGCGTTCCCAAGGCTCGTTGAAATCCTCGAACGTTTCCTGCAGCCAGGAATTCGGACTCGCTACATCTATGTGGATACATGCCAAGGTGCAGATCGGCCCCTGAGCCGCATGCGGAATTATGATTCCATAGTGGGCATCAACCATGTCGGCAACCTTACGGGAACCAAGAATTCCGCCCATGTGCAACGGTTCGAAATTGATGATATCGATTCCATGCCGCAGTAGTTCCGCGACCTGCTGTTTGGAAGAGAGGCTCTCACCAGCTGCAATGGGTACGTTGACACGCCTTGCGACCTCTCCCATCGCTTCGGCATTCTGATGCGGGACGGGCTCCTCAAACCAAGCCGGCTTGAACGGCGCCAGGTTGTTTCCGATCCGAATGGCTGTCGAAACGCTGAATCGGGAATGTGCTTCTATTGCGAGATCCACGTCATTGCCAACCTCGCCGCGAACCGCAGCGACGATATCAATTGCCAGTTGCTCTTCGCGCGAACTGGCCACCGCTAGCGCGGTCCCGAATGGATCGAATTTCAATGCTGTGTACCCTAGTCTGACCGCTTTTCTGGCGGCATCTGCGAACGCCTGGGGCTCACGCTCGCACCTGTACCAACCGTTCGAATACGCTCGGATGCGGTCATGACAGCGACCGCCGACCAGGTTATAGATGGGCTGTTTCAGGGCTTTGCCGATTGCATCCCAGCAAGCAATCTCCAGCGCCGATATCGCGCACATTTTGATCTGGCCCCCATCCGCGTAAACATGGCGTGATAAGCGCAGGACAAGCAGTTCCGTTTGGAAGACTTCCAACCCGATGACGAACGACTTCATCTCGTGGATCGCCGTTTCGACGGTTTTGGACAAATGGCCGAGCGAACCCTCTCCGATGCCATGAATACCCTCGTCGGTGATTAGCCGGACAAAAAGCCAATTCTTCCAGGGGTTTCCAACCAGATAAGTTTCGACGTCAACGATTTTCATATGTTGCGAGTGTCGCAGGAAATTGAGTTTCTCACAAATAATGTCCTCCAATGCGTTCAGGCACGCTTCGGCATACTACACCACCTTTCAGAGTCGGTTCATTCTAAAGGCAATTGCGCTTGGCCAGGCGCAATCGGCGGCAGTCTACGGCCGTTATGCACGGCTTTCACTTCCGCCTGCACAGCGGGCAGGGTGAGATTTTCCCGATCGATCACCCATGGCGCGCATTCGACAACCTGCGTTGCGGGAAGAATCTGTTCACGGATAAGGCGTCTAACGACCGTATTGCTCACCTTGAGTTCTTCTGCTGCTTGCTCCCGGGTTACCCAGCCATCCTGCTTCTGGAATGGCTGGACATGGTGATACCCACGCAAGCCGGCAACGCGGGAGGCGTTCCAGTGCTTCTCTTGGCCCGTTTTGTATCCGAGGCGATTCAGAATCGCAGCAATCGCTTTATCCGGACAGACCTTGGCTAGCTCACTTACTAACTCAATCACTGTTCGCTCTGCCTGACGCCGATGTTGACCGGATGGATTGCGCTCCACAGATAACTCCGTGTGAACCCCTCCCGCCCAGTGAAGAATGAGCCGATGCATGCGAGACTCCCGCTCGCTTTGCACAATGATCTCGTGGAGCACGGTTCGTAGAATGCGCTTTTTCAAGGGCACTGGTGCATCCGGATGCTCCCATACTGTGCGCACATCGTCACCGAGCGCCATCAACTCAGTCCGCTGCCCCTCATCGAGCGGCGAAGATCGTTCTCCCATAGCCGCAATCCGCATCTCGAGTGCCGCGACCTGCTCCAGTGCATGATTCCAGCGAGCTTCCAGTTCGCCGGCCACCAACCGATTTTCGGGTTCAACCGCATCGAACTGTCGGCGTGCCCGGTTGGCCTCGTATCGAGCGCGCTCCAAGGCTAGTTCAAGCGCTTGGCGCTTCGCCTCATCCTCGGCCTGAGCACATTCACTCACCTTAACAGCGGCCTCGATTCCGGCAGGCTGAATGGCAGCCAAAACGCTATGGACCACGGCTCGGTCCACACGCAAACTGCCGATGGTCAAGCAAGAGCCAGAACCACGGTTGCCTCGATCCCCTCGGCAGCCGTACCGAGGTACCCGGCCACCGTTGCCGCTATAGACAACCTGCAGTTTTCGTCCACAACGGCCGCAGCGCAGCAAGCCCGAGAGCAGAGCCGTGCCGGCTTTAGCGGCGCCGCTGCTTTCTCCATCGGCCCATGCCACATTCATCTCCAGCCGTCTTTGATTCTCCAGATACTCCTCCCAACTGATGTATCCCGGATGCTGATCCACAAGCAAGACCTTCCACTCATTTTGCGGCTTTCGATATCGCGATTGGTGTCGCGCTCGTCCGTCTTCGATCACAGTTCGCGGCGCTGTCTTGCCGTATGCAAACGCTCCGCCGTAGCATGGATTTCTGAGCATCTGAAGGATTCTTCCGCTGCTCGGTAAAGCCCAGATGACTTCCTTACCGGCAGTGCCGCCTTTGACGTGTGGCAATGAGATCCGCTCGTCACGAAACCAGATGGTTGCTTGCCGCGCACTTCCGAGTTGATGGAACTTCTGAAAGACGGTGGCAATCGCCTGCTGTACCTGGCGGTCTGGCGTCTTTTCCAGGCGGCCCTCTTCGGTGCGAATAAAACCCACCGGGACTTCCCACAACGTGAAGCCTCGCCTCACCTTCTGTTCAAAAGCCGCACGCGCCCGTTGTCGTAACAGCCCGAGTTCAAACTCCGCCATCGAACCCTTCAGGCCAAGCAACAAACGATCATTCAGTGACCTCGGATCATAGATACCATCGCTGTCGATGAGTAGCGTTTCAGCCAGCGCACAGAGGTCAACCAGATGATGCCAATCACGATTGTTGCGGGCCAGCCGTGAAGCTTCCAACGCGAATACCGCGCCTGCCAGACCCTGGCACACGGAAGCGAGCAGGCGGCCAAACCCTACTCGCTCCTGAGCGCCACTGCCGGACCGGCCAAGGTCTTCATCGATGACAATCACTTTCGAAAACCCAAGCTGCTTCGCTCGCTCAGCCAGTGCATACTGCCGCTCTTTCCCTTCCAGGTGATTGCGAACCTGATACGGAGTCGATTGACGAACGTAGACATAAGCCCCTCGCTGCAGATGCTCGCCTCTAATCTTCTCGCTCATGCTGCCTCCGCTCATCCTTCTTCGCAACACTCGCCAGCAGTTCCTTCCAGAGACTTCGACAGCTCTCCTGCACCGACTCGGGTAGTCTGTTCCAAAGTTCGTCGTCTTCGAAGCGAATCTTTCGCTGCCATGTCACCGGATTCTCCTTGTTGTGCATCCTGACCTCCTGATGCGGATTCTGCACAACTGTGGGCGTCGTTGCCTCCGATTAACTTGCGCACATTGAGAAGCGAGCTCACTGAAATGCGCGGCTTCGCTTCGAGCTTTAATCCTTCGCACGTTTCCGGCTTTAACATCCACTCCGGTATCGCCAACTGCGAGCCATCCGGCAGCTGCACAATCACGACCGCCGAACTGCCCCGGCGCAGGTATCGAACCAGTTGGACTGCTACTCCATGGAGCGGGTGATACCGGTAGCAGATTTTCGCGGAATACAAATCATGAGCAGTACGGGAATGCCTTATGGATCGATTATGCGATGCACCATTATGCGTATGGTGGAACGGTTTCGCCGTTCCACGCCGCCGAAGGCTTACGCATCCTTGTAAGAACCTTCGCTGTCTGGGCCGTTGACACCAGGCGAGGGTCATGGCGAACAACTCCTAGGCGCTTTCGTTTCGAGCTGCTAGACTGTCGTGACTGGAGCAACGGTGACAGACTCGTCATTTCTTCCTGAACGTCGTAGCTCGAAAGCCTGCGGGATTCCAATTTCGAAAGACGGCGAGATACGCTGGAGGCAGGACTCGATCGGCGACTGCGACGCTAAACCTGGTGCGAACACCGATTCTCAGTCGACGTAAGCAGAGCAGCCGAACGCGGAAATCTGCGCCGCTTAATCGTAATGCACACTTCCTCCCGCGTCGAAACAGGTCAAAAGTATCACAACATTTTGTTTGTGTCAATGTTTCCGGAATCTATTCCGAATATGCAGTTGCTCAAGAACCCGATTCAGCGAAGAGCAGATCGTAGGGATTTTGAAGCGGCAGGAAGCGGGACAGAAGGTAGCCGACCTGGCGCGGGAAGTAGGCGTTAGCGAAGCGACGATCTACACCTGGAGGAGCAAATATGGCGGGCTTGAGGTCAGCCAAGCACAGCGGCTCCGGCAACTGGAAGAAGAGAACCGGCGGCTGAAGCATTTGGTCGCAGATCTGAGCCTCGACAGAGAAGTGCTGAAAGCGGTGATTTCAAGAAACGGCTGGAGCTCGCAGCTCAACGGCAAGATGTAGGGTTCGCCGTGGCCACGTTCGGCATGAGCGAACGAAGAGCTTGCGGGCTGATCGGCGTGTAGCGCTCGAGTTGCCGATACAAGGTGAAACCGGACCGCACCAGCCAGTTGCGCGAGCAAGTGACAGAGCTAGCACGGGAACGGCCTCGTTTGGATATCGTCGACTGAGTGTATTGCTGGCTCGAAATGGGCAAGTAGTCAATCACAAACGCCTCTATCGCGTGTACCACGAAGCCGGCCTGAGTGTGAAGCGCATTCGTCGTAAGAAGTTGGTGCGGGTGGGGGTATGTCGATGGTGCGCTTCTATCACACCAGCGATACTGTCCAGCGTTGTCCGCAGGCAGCCGAGTGTCCAAGTGACTTGCGCGGTCTGCTCCGAGCGGAAGGTGCATCACAGCGCTCCGGCAGGCCGCATGATGTTGCACATCGTTAGTTCATTCGCCGAGTACGAACGAGCCGTGCTTCATGAACGGACACGACCTGGACTTCAATTAGCTCGCCAGAGCGGCCGAATAGGGGGACGCCGGCCAAAGCTGACGACTGCTCAACAGCAGAAACTCATCCGCATGGTATCCCAGAGAAAAAAGTCGGCGGCCGATGCCGCTCGTTTGTTCGGCATTTCATCCAGCCACGGTTTCGCGTCTGCTGACCCGCTCTCAAGCAAGCTGAAGGGTTAGCATCCCGCATAAACCCTGGTTTGTGCAATCGTGAACGGCACGATTGGGAAACCCTTCGCGACTCCCGGGCATTATCTGGAATCCGAGCCCTTCCGCCTGCTTTCGCAGTCTCGTTTCCGCGCGAGTAACCGCCTCTTTCTCATGCTTGATGAAAACACTTTCGTCATACTCCTCCCGAGTGGTTAATAGGTGAAATACGATGCGGGCGAGCTTGTGAGCTGCAGCCGTGACCGCCTCGGGCTCGCCCAGTTTTCGTTTCAATCGGCGGAAGAATTCACTAGATAGTTGTCGGCATGATGCAAAGCATAAGCGCCAAGCCGAAGAGCAATGGAAAGGGGTTTCGTACCTGGCGCGTGCGCGGGTACAGCACTTTCCCTCCACTGATTTGTTTCTCCGGACACAGGCCGCGCCAGGAGGCAAACGCCGAAGCATTGCGAAAACGCGAAAGGTCCGGGCCAACTTCGCACAGAAGCGTCTGGGCTGTCACGGCGCTGATCCCCGGGACATCCGTTAGATCAACTCCGAACACGCGGTAGAACTCCGACCAGGCTGAAGGATGTGGGTTCGTTGTGCTTAGCAGCGTAAGGATGCTTCTTGGTCCGCTTCGGCAGGGCTGGCTGTGCATTTTCGGCAGCCGACAGATCCATCATCTGTCTATGAATCTCGCGGTCCACTTCTTGGATCTGCTGTTGATAGTAGCGATAGCCGGCCAGCGATGTTTGAGCGTGAACAGATGTTCCGATCGGTAGTGTCCTTCCAACGCTTTCGCGATCGTGTCCTGGCTGCTCTTCACGCGCCCGTGACATAGCTCTGCGACTTTGATCGGATCACGTTCACCGGCCAGGATGGCATCCAGAATACGTTGCCCACTTAATCCGGTGATTTCGCTTAATACGTGATGGAGTTGCAGATTCATCTGATCGAGCGATTTCTGCATGTGCATCACATGCTGAGCCGCCATTTGAATGACGCTGTCGCGATGCCTCCAAAGAGAGCGGATCGCGCAGATGACATCCGGCGGCCGAAAACTGCCACGCAGCAGACCTACTGAATGTAGATACTGAATCCACTGACAATCCGAAACATCAGTTTTACGACCGGGCACGTTTTTAACATATTGTGCGTTCACCAGGAACACTTCAAAGCCGTGAGTTTCCAGGATTTGGTACAGCGGAATCCAATAGACGCTGGTGGATTCCATTGCGACCGCATGGATCCGGCATCCCTTCAACCACTCTGCCAACTCGAGCAAATCCCGCGTGAACGTGGAAAATTTCTTACGGGCTGTGAATCGCGATCCCCTGGCACTGCCACGAACAACTCTTCGGCACCGATGTCGACGCCAGCCGCATCTGGGTGCAAGACTGACAACATCTCGCTCCGTCGTTTCTGATTCTTTTTGGACATGAACGCCTCCTGTGTAATCGGGTAGGCCGCCCGAGGTGCGGATCAATGCAAACTCCTGAACGAGATCGTCGCCGGCGGCGAACGTCATCACTAACCTGTACGCTGCCTCAGACCCACGCTACTCGACGGCGTTTTAAAAGCACCAATGTCGCCGCGGGCTGTAGCTGCGGCTTACCCGGGCATCTATCATCTCGCTTTTCGTTCCTCCCTGGCCTGTCTGGCAGGCCAGTTACGGGCTACTCGCGGCCCACTGTGGTATGTGCTTCTATCCGAACCTAGTCACCTCGAGAAACTCAGACCGGGGAGGTACACCAAAGGCCGGACGAAGCATTGCTGGATGGAAAGCCTAGTCCGGAGCTGAAAATTGCTGCAACTTCTCGTAGAGCAGGCGGCGTTGAATGCCGAGTCTTCGCGCGGCATCAGACTTATTCCCTCCGCAAAGGCCTAGCGCACGTTCAATCAAGTGCCGCTCCCAACGCGCAACTGACTCGTGGTACGGCAGGTTCTCCCAAGCGCGCCAGTCTTCCGACCGGTGGCCGCCCGCCGCACGCAGTGCGTCCTGAACGTTTTTGGCTGTTTATCGGCAACCCCGCTGCTTGCACCGCCAATTTATTCATCAGATGCTCTAGCTCGCGAACGTTGCCCGGATAGTCATAGGCTTCGAGTATCGCCTTTGCATCCGCTGCCAGCGCTGGAACTGGTCCCCGTGTCCTTGTAGCAAACCGTTCCAGGAAGTATTCACTCAGCATTGAAATGTCCGTGCGCCGCTCTCGCAGCAGCGGCAGCTGCACATGGTACGAGTTCAGTCGATAATAGAGATCGGCTCTGAATCTTCCTCGCTCAACCTCGTCGGCGAGACTTCGATTGGTTGCCGCGATCACTCTCACGTTTGCCTGCATCAGGCGCGAGCCACCTACCCGCTGAAATGTCTTTTCCTGTAGCACCCGGAGCAGCTTTGGCTGGATCGCCAGAGGCATCTCTCCAATCTCATCTAAGAAAACAGTTCCGTTCTCTGCCTGTTCAAAATTACCGGTCCGTTGTGAGCCCGCTCCCGTGAACGCGCCGCGCTGATGTCCGAAGAGTTCGGACTCAACCAAGTCCTCCGGGATCGCAGCGCAATTCACGGCGACAAACGGACCTTTGCTCCGGTGACTGTTGCGATGTAGGACCCTCGCGACGACTTCTTTGCCGGTCCCAGTAGCTCCTTCCAGCAATACAGTCAGGTCTGTCTGCGCTACTTGCCCAACTTTCTTAAAGGCGTCGATCCAAACAGGCGACCTGCCGATCAACTGCTCGCCCTGATCAGCCGCGGTGCCCACAGGCACCGAAAGCCGTCCGTCGCGGAAACGCTCGCTCTGCAGCCGTTCTAAAACTTCTCTGCAACAACATGTGTTCGAGCGCCCGGTTCACTGTGCTCAACACACATCCAAGTCGACCGGCTTCACAAGAAAGTCGTATGCCCCCGCCTGCATCGCCTGCATCGCCTGCACCGTGCTCTCCGCGTCACCATACGCGGTGGGGACGATGATGGGAACCGTTCGTCGCAAGCGGGTTGCGAAGATCGTGCGCCACGCCTGCCGCTAGTTGCCACTCATGAACGCGCTCGCCGGCGAACCTTACAGCAGAGAGGCCAAAAAGCCAAACCGGGCCAGGGTCCGCGCTATCGAGCGGAGTAACTTTTTCCTCGCCGATATTCAAGCGGGCCTTGGGCCTTTTGTCGCCGCCTATCTCGCCGGTCTCCGATGGCAGGCTGGCGCGGTGGGCCTTGCCCTGACCGCCGGCGGAATCGCTACCGTCATCATGCAAACCCCAGCTGGTTGGGTTGTCGACCAAGCTCGGCACAAGCGACTCATCCTGGTCGCTGGAACGTTGGTTCTTGCACTCGGAGCGATTCTTCTAGCATCGAATGAAAAGGCAGCCAACGTGTACGCGGCCCAAGTTCTCATTGGGATCGCCGCTCCGTTCCTAGGTCCAACCATCGCCGCCGTCACCATGGGCGTAGTTGGGCCGAAGCTCTTCGATTCTCAATTCGGACGCAATCAGGGCTTCAACGCCGCAGACAACCTCTTCGCTGCCGCTGTGATCGCAGTCATAAGCCACATTCTCGGCAATCGCGCCATCTTTTACTGCGCTGCTGCGCTTACCCTGCCGACGGTGCTGGCACTCTCTATCCATAAGGACGACATCGATCTTAACCTCGCGCGGGGTACCGTCTCGCACAGTGCACGGCCAGAGGAGGATAATGTCTCGATCCTTTACTTAGCCCGGGATCGCGTCTTGCTCGCTTTCCTGGTGTGCGCGTTCCTTTTTCCACTTCGCCAATGCCGCCATGCTTCCGCAATTGGGTGAACTGCTGGCCCATGACTCGGCACGGAATGCTGCCCTTTCATGAGCGCTTGCGTGGCAATCACTCAGCTCGTTATGCTGCTGACGGCCGCCTACATCGGTCGTCTCGCGAATGAACATGGCCGTAAGCGGCTCCTGCTCTTCGGCTTCGGCGTCTTGCCGGTGCGCGCCGTGCTCTATACACTGTTGCACGCTGTTCCCGCGCTTCTCGCGGTTCAAATTCTGGATGGGGTCGCTAACTCGATCTTCGGCGTGATCTCCATGCTCGTGATTGCGGACCGCACCCGGGGCTCTGGGCGCTTCAACCTCGCGCAGGGAGCGCTCGCCACCGCCGTCGGCCTTGGAGCTGCGCTCAGCAATAGTTTCGGCGGCACGCTGATGGAACGTTCCGGTTATCGCGTGGCGTTCCTCGCGTTGGGCCTGTTCGCCGGCCTCGCTTTCTTGGTTCTTCTGTTCATCGTCCCGGAAACCGCCACCAACAGAACCGCTCAACTAGAGCCTGCAGACAATGAACTCCCAACCTTTCCAATCCTTGCCGGTGAACCCGTCCGGTACCGTAAGCTGCATTCACATCGGCGACACACACATCACGCGTGCCGGAGAACAGAACGAGATCGATCTGGGAAAGATCGTCGACCAGATTAACGAAGTCTACGCGCATGGAGGCATCGACTTCGTCTTTCTCCCCGGGGACATCGCCGACGGCGGGAGCGCGACTGCGTATCGCGCCGTGCGCGCGCATCTGGAGCGCCTCAAAGTGCCATGGTGCGCAATTGTCGGCGACCATGATGTGCACGAGCGATCGTTCGCCAACTTTCAAACCTATGTGGCCTCCGACCTCTGCAGCGCATTTGACATAGGCGCCTGTCGTTTCTTTCGCCTGAATGCATTCTCTGAACCGCGGCCGGACTCTTTCATCGTCGACACGGATCAATTGGATTGGCTCGAAGAAGAGTTGGTCCACTGCAGCGCACGCAGTGTGCCAGGCTGTGCTTCTGCTCCACTGCTACCCCAGTGACTTGAGGCAAGAAGGCGCCCGGTTAAGCGAGTTAATTCATCGCTACCCGATTCTTCTCGTCGATATGGGTCACACGCATTACAACGAGATCAGTAACGACGGTACGGTGCTCTACAGTGCGACCCGCCCTACCGGGCAGATCGAAGAAGGCGCTGTCGGTTACTCCGTCATCACACTGGATGAACGCGTCGTCAGCTGGCATTTTGTTTGCCTCGGCTCGCCTGCTCTCGTCGCGATTACGCATCCTGCCGACCACCGCTTATCGACCACCCGGACTAATCTCGGACCGGCTTCGACAAAGTAGAAGTACGCGCCAAGATCTGGTCTCGTCAGTCCATCACTGGAGCCCGCGCACAAATCAACGGCAAGCAGGTCAACTTGTCTTGTATTGGTGGAATGCTTTGGATAGGTGAGATTGACTCCTCCGATATAAAGGACGGAACACCTCGCTTACTTGTAACCGCGGAGGACAGCGGCGGCGCCCAGTTTTCAAGCGATATTTGGCTGACCGTCGGCCAAACGCGGCCGCCCGAATACTCCGCGATCGACCAGGAGAACGCGATCGGTGCCTGGATGGAGCGCGACATCCTCGGCACACAGCTTGGTCCCAACAAGAACGGCCGCAAATGGTGAATCTTGCCTCTGCGAGTTCTATCCTGATCCTCGCCATCTCCGCTCTTAGCATCGTGCTGATGCTTGTGCGGCCCCGCAACATTCCAGAAGTCTTTTGGGTGGGCTCTGGCGCTCTCCTGCTGCTTGTCCTTCGGCTTATTCCTCTCCGCCTCGCCCTCGGTGCGGTCGCGAAGGGATCGGATGTCTACTTCTTCCTGATCGGCATGATGCTGCTCTCTGCATTGGCCCGCGATAATGGCATCTTCGACTGGGTCGCCTCCGTGGCCGTGTATGCCGCTAAAGGCTCCTGCAGCCGGCTCTTCACTCTCATCTACGCAGTCGGGACGGTCGTCACCATCTGCATGTCGAACGATGCCACTGCGGTCGTACTAACACCGGCCGTATTAGCAGCAGTCCGCCGCGCTAAAGCGCACCCGGTACCGTTTCTCTTTGCATGCGCCTTGATTGCGAACGCGGCGTCGTTCGTACTGCCCATCTCAAATCCCGCCAATCTCGTCGTTTCCCGCTCCGGTATGCCGCCGTTGGGCCGCTGGCTGCTGTCTTTTCTGATTCCTTCTATATTCTCCATCGCCGCAACGTTTCTCGTACTGCGATGGTACTTCCGCAACGATCTTTGCAACACCGTCGAAGTTTGTAAGGACAAAGCAGAACTTAAGCCGGAAGGAACGCTGGTGCTCGGCGGGCTAGGTTTGGTCGTGGTTGTCCTGCTCGTGACGTCATCGCTCAACCGGGATCTCGGTCTTCCGACGTGCCTCGCCGCATTGTCCGTAACCGCGGTCATCTCGATCCGCAGCAAGGCCAACCCTCTAACGCTAGTGAAGGAGATCAGTTGGGCCACGCTAGGCTTGGTCGCTGCGCTTTTCGTGCTGGTAGACGCGGTTGAAAGTATCGGCGCGCTCCACTTGGTTCAGGCCGCGCTTCGATACACAGAAGCTCTCGGAGGCACGGCGGGTTCGCTCCTCACTGCCTCCGCCGTCGCCGTGGCGAACAATTTTGTAAACAATCTTCCGCTCGGGCTCATGATCGGGAGCACGCTGACGGCCATGCACACTAAAGGCCTGCTCGCGAATGCGGTACTGATCGGCGTCGACCTTGGCCCAAACCTGTCGGTCACCGGCTCGCTCGCCACTATCCTGTGGCTTCTTGCACTGCGCCGGGAGGGTCTCGACGTCAGCGCTACTGACTTCCTGAAGCTGGGCGGGCCGCTGCGTGCGCTCGGCGGACTGCTGTTGATCGCAGGCGCCACTCTGGTCACCAAAGCGTAAGTGCAGCAGCTGCTTGTGCTCTAGATTCCGGCAGCTATGGCCACACTATGCAGCCCCGGCGCAACTGGTCCGGGGAACAGTAAAGCGAGCTATTAAGACGACGGATGCAGCAATGAATCTCGAGCCGATTCACGCACCCGGCGCATCAATCACGAGTAACGGCGTACTGTTTGGTGATCCGCTGTGTCTGAAGTTCCGGGCCGTTCCTCTACCCTTTGGGACAAGGGCAGATCTACGTTGTTTCTGTGTCTGCTTTCCGGTTGGCCAGCCACACAGCACTAGCTCGAAGTAGGAACTACCCTCAGCAGCGATGCTAAGTGGCATCATGGCAAGGAGGCAAAGCGTTCGGTGCGCATCGCAATCGTATCCGATATTCACGGGAACCGAACCGCATTCGAGGCGGTTCTCGCAGATCTTCAGGAGACATCACCTGACCTCGTTTTGCACGGCGGAGATCTCGCTGATAGCGGATCTAGCCCCATAGAGATTGTGGATCGCATTCGTGATCTTGGCTGGAATGGAGTCCTTGGGAATACCGACGAGATGCATTCGCGGCCCGAGTCGCTGGACGAATTTGTGAGCCGATCGTCAGCGCCAATATCTCTATGGGCTGCAGTCCGTGAGGTGGCGGCGGCAACTCACGCTACCTTGGGACATGAGAGAATCGCATGGCTGCGCACGCTTCCCCGGACTCTGACGCACGAATCGATAGCCCTGGTTCACGCTAGTCCCGAGAACCTTTGGCAATCGCCGGGCCCGGAATCTAGCGATGAGGACCTGGAAACGACCTACAGCCCGCTGTGTCGCCCTATTGTCGTCTTCGGACATATCCATCGGTCATTTGTCCGGAGCATCCGCCACCCAGAACGCCCGAAAATGCTTGTCGTCAACAGCGGAAGTGTCGGCCTTCCGTACGATGGCGATCGGCGTGCCGCGTACGTTCTGATAGAAGGCTCAAAAGCAATGGTGAGGCGTGTGGAATACGATTTCGAAGCAGAACTCAATGCTCTTGCTGACTCTCGCCTTCCTCATTGGTATTGGATAGCGAATATGCTCCGTAGTGGATCTCCGCAACTGCCGTGACCAGCTCCGCCGTTGGTGAAGTTTCGCGATTCCTACGATCAGCAATGATCTCGTCCTTCGCCGAAGGACGAGCTAACCGAAGTTGGGTGCAGATCGGCTCCACAGATCGCGAAATACGCCGATGTGTTTACCGTCCCCATTGATGTCCGTGATCGTTGATCGGCGGCCGGCAGTTCAGTTGCATAAACGTTCCGATGCTGTTGAAACTCTTCTTTGATTGCGATAGCGCTTCGAAGGGTGATCATAAATGTCTACCGTGCGCTCCGCGATCGCTCATAACGTGTTTAAGGGGTATGAGCACATACAACCGAAAACCTCCGCTAAGGAGCGTGGATAAGCTACTGTCCGACAGAACCCTATTCCTGGCGAAGGATTTGTACTGGTCGACGTGCGTGGCACGAAAAACCGGCAGGGCAATTCCGAGGCCGGCAGCCGCGGTAAGAGCTAATGCAGCAAGACAGAGCGCAAAAATTGGCAGGCCATTCAAACCGAAGAGGATGCTTTCGAGCGAACGGCTGGCGAGAAGTGCGCCGCCCGTGCCTGTGACCACGCCGAAAGCCAACATGGGAACTCCCTGACATAGAACGAAATTCATAATCTGGATTCGGGAAGCTCCGACCGCGAGCCGGATTGCCAGTTCGCGAAGCCGCTCCGTTACGAGATACGAGATCACGCCGTAGAGGCCGAAAGCAGCGATGAAGAGCGCAATTACGGCAAAGGCCGACAGTAATAGCGACAGAATCCGCGTATACTCAACGGAATAAGAACCGCTGATGACTTCATGCATAGTGTTCAGGTCGAATATAGCCGCCCCGGACTCTAGCCTCTGTACTTGTTGGCGAACAGAGGCGAGAACTGTGGCTTCCGGAAATGCAGTGCGGAGCACGAGGACCTGCTCGGTCATGGGTTCTGGCATCGTGGAGAGTGGAAAGTCCATTTCCGAGCGTGCGGGAATCTCTAGGCCGGATTGATGCACATCCCGCGCCACACCGATCACCGTGTAGGAAATCCCGTTGAGCGCCTCGGACTCGTTCAACTTAAGAGTCCAGCCGACGGGATCGCGATCGTGCCATAGCGTGTGCGCCATCGTTTGATTGATGATGACGGCGCGATGCGCGCCGCAGAGCTCTTCGGGCAGGAAGTCTCGCCCTCGAACGAGCGGGATACGCATCGTGCGGAAATAATCGCCAGTAACCCAGCGGTATTCGGCAAAGAAACCGGCAGAATGGGGCGGCAAGCCTGGTATTTCGACATCGCCGTTATAACCTGCCGCCTGAATGGGAAGCATGTTAATCGACGCCGCGCTTTGGATTCCCGGAAGATGCCTCACGCGATCGGTCAATGCGGCGAAGAACTGATTGCAGCGCCGGGCGTCTGGATACTGGCTTTCCGGCAAAGCAACATGCAGGGTTAGCAGATGCGAAGCATCCAGGCCGGGATTGACCCGCATGAGATTCTGAAAGCTTTCTAGTAATTCAAAACTGGCGCAGACCAACGTCAATGCGCAGGCGACTTGAAGCGCGATCAGAATTTTGCGGATTCGCGTGCTGCGGCGGCTTCCAAATGCGCCCGCGCCTTCCCGCAGGGTAGATTCAAGCTGATGCCGTTCGTCGTGCATTCCAGTGGTTAACCCAAGCAGGAGAGCGGCGGCCAACGTAACCGCAAGCGCAAACCATAAGAGGCGGTCGTCCGCGTCAATCTCGGTTGCGCGCGGAAGAGGCGATCCATAAAGATGAATCAGAAACTTAACACTTACCCATGCAACTGCCGCACTGGAAACGCACCCGATGGCGGCGAGGGCGAAGGCTTCCGTGACACGCTGCCGAATTAGCCGGAAACGAGATGCACCGAGTGCAGTTCGCATCGCGAATTCCCGCCGACGCGCCGAGTAGCGCGCAAGCACAAGGCTGGAGACATTGGCGCAGGCCATCAGAAAAACAGCGATCGCGGCATATTGGAGAAGTAGCAACCGCTCGCGCGTATGCCCGACAGTCCAATCGCGCAAGTGAAACAACAAAACCGCTGTCCGGTCTGTATCTTCCTTCGGATACTGGCGCGCCATGCGCAACATGATGGCATCGAGGTCGGCATGGGCCTGTGCAAGGCTGATACCGGGTTTCAGCCGGCCGATCATCGGGAATCCATGCCAACCGCGATCGGCCCATTGCAATGGCGTAGGAACTAACGGAATCCACAGAACGGGGTTATCGCCGGGGAATGTGAAGGATCGCGGCAGGATACCGATAATCGTGCGTTTGCGGCCATCGATGCTGATCGTCTTGCCAAGAATTGCTGGGTCCGAGCCGAACTGGGAATGCCAGAAATCCTCGCGGATGAGAACTACATTGTCCTGCCCAGCTTCTCCTTCAGCGGCCGTGAAGAGACGGCCAGCCAGCGGCTGTACTCCGAGCGTTGTAAAGTAATCCGGTGTAACGGAGCCACCGGAGACCCGAAGCGCCTCCGTCCCGGTCTGAAGCAGAACGCTGTTGTGAAAGGAGAATGCGCCAAGCGACTCAAAAACATGGTTCTGTTCCCGGAAATCCCTTTGGTCGAGCCACGAGGTGGGCTCGAACCGCATCGGAGTGGCGATCCAGCAGGATAACCAGACGATTCGGATCATGCAGTGGTAGTGAAGCGAGCACAATCGTATTGAGCAGCGTAAAAATCGCGATATTCACGCCGATGCCCAACGCAAGCAGAAGTACGGTTGGGATTGCAAAGCCGGGCGATTGCCTGAGCTGGCGCACCGTATAGCGGATGTCCTGCCCCATTGTTTCCAGCCAGGCCAGGAGATTTCTTTAGCGGGTTTGCTCCCGATAGGAACTGGGATTGCCAAATTGCATCCGTGCAGCTAGGCGGGCTTCTTCGGGAGTTAGGCCCTGCTTCACTTTGTCATCCTGCATTTCAGCCAGATGGGCGTCGATTTCGCGAGCTAGATCGTCATCGAGACCGGAAGGCCGAAACGTGCTCCAAAGACGGTTCCACAGGGACATGGAAAACCTCCTAAGCAGGCCGGAGGGTGCGGCTTACAGCGGGTGTGAGCTGCGCCCATTTCTCTTCTTCTTTCTGAAGCTGCTTGCGTCCGAGTGCGGTAATTTTATAAATCCGCGCAGGTCGGTTCAACTCCGTAACGCCCCATTCGGCGCTTACCCACTTCACCTGCGACATGCGGTGAATGGCGGGATAGAGCGATCCGTCTTCGACGCGGAGAGCGTCACCCGAACGGTCGCGAATCTGCTTCGCGATCGCGTAGCCGTGAAGTGGCCCCGAACGGGCAAGCGTGTTCAAGACAAGCAGATCGAGTGTGCCCTGGAGGCGGTCATTCGGTGACTTGGACGTCGATACCGCGGTACCTAGTGTAACAAATGGCATTTCATACTTTTGTGGAAGAAAACGCCGAGACGCGCGTGCTGCCCAGTTTTGCAACATGGCCAAACGCGAAAGAAAAGATGGTTTGGCTGGTCTGCTTGAGCAGTCTGGATTCGATGTACCCAAAGCTCTATTCGATGGCGGTTCGGAATGGGAGCAAGCACTTGGTCTCGCCCAGGAAAGACACACGATGGCGCGAAACGGAATTTCCTGTCAAAAACTGGTGACTGACGATATTTTGTGAAGTAGGCCCTTGGGCTGAGACAACCAGTCAAGAGACTGGTTACCGTTCGATGATAATTGCTTTCGTTTGATGCGGCAATGATTTTATATTGGGCGTGCCGGTGAAGCAGAGAAGGGAAGGTGTGAAAGAATTGAAACATTTCCGGTCGGTATTGTTGTAAACCGCTTATGATTGGGCATGAGCACCCGTGGTTCAAAGTGTTCTCCACGCCTGAAAACGGTTGACCGCAAGCAGATGCTGTTGCGTGCTGTTGATGTCGATCAACTGATTGAGGCAGAGCATTCCGCTCGCTCCATCTGGGAACTTGTCGGCCGACTCAACCTTGGTTCCTTTTACAGCTGCATCTGTGTGGTCGAAGGAGGAGCCGGGCGGAGTGCGTTCGATCCGCAATTGCTGATTTCTATTTGGATCTACGCATATAGCCGCGGGATTGCCTCAGCTCGCGAGATCTCCCGGTTATGTGAAATTGATCCCGCGTTTCAGTGGCTCACTGGCTTGGACACGATCAATCATCACACACTTTCCGACTTCCGCGTTGCTCATCGAGAGGCTCTCGATGAGTTATTCACACAAGTGCTCGCTTTATTGCACCATGAAGGTCTGATCACACTAGAGCGCGTAATGCAAGATGGTACGAAGATTCGCGCCCGGGCACGAGCGAACAGCTTTACGAAAGAAGACCGGATTCGAGAACACCTGGAGATTGCCCGCCAGCATGTTCGGGACATGGTGAATCAAGAAGAAGAGACCGTCGCGGACCATCGCACTTCAACCCGCCGCCGATTCGCGAAAGCGCGAGTTGACAAGTTAGAGCGGGCGCTCGTTGAAATTAGCAAGCTACGGGCCGGAAAAATGGAAGATAAGAAGGCCTATGAACCCCGCGTGAGCACAACTGATCCTGAGGCGCGGATCATGAAAACCAGTGATGGTGGCTATGCTCCGAGTTATAACGTGCAGGTCACTACCGACGCTCACTCTGGCCTGATCGCCGAGATTCGGGTGACTCAGGACGTCAATGATCGCTATCAGCTATTGGCTGCGATGGAGGGCCTTGCGGCCCGCTGGCAACGTATGCCAAAGCAAGCAGTAGCTGACGGAGATTTCACGACGAATCTTTCGGTGATGCAGATGGCCGAACGCGGAATCGATTTTTACGGTTCATGGAATCCTGGTCCAGCAGGGAAGAAAAGAACTCAGCCGGATTGGCGAGGTATTCATCCCGAATTTCAGCGGGACGCGTTTCGCTATGATGCCCAGCAAGATCACTACATCTGTCCAGCGGACAAACTGCTGAAATTCGGTAAAGCCAATAAATTGCCGCACGGTGGCGAAGATCGGTTCTATAAGGCGAGCAGAGCCGACTGCGGCCCTTGTCCGCACCGCGAGCACTGCTGTCCACACTACACGAGCCGAGGCCGTATCATCACGCACCGCACCGAACCAGCGCCAATAACAGCCTTCAAATTGAAAATGGAATCTGGGGAAGCAAAGACGGTTTACAAACAACGTAGTCGATTAGCAGAGTTTCCGTTTGCATGGATCAAAGAAAAACTCGGCCTGCGACGATTTCATGTACAAGGCTTCCTCAAAGCGCATACTGAGGCACTTTGGGTTGGTCTGACGTTCAACATACAGCGATGGCTAACATTGCGTCGGCGATCCCAGGGCGCAGTATCGCAAGTCGTATAAAGCTTGCCGTGATACTTCGTCACGGTGTCATCAACCAATTTTCTAAACTGCACGGCGAAATTTCATAGATTAACTCCCGTTTTTATAACCGCTGGTCCGGAGCGATTCTTTCACACCTTCCGGGCTCTGCTGGCGAGCATCCCGATCAAGGAATAACCGGCCGGAACTCATCGCGACCGATGGGGCGGGCATGATCTTTCCGGCATGTCCTATAACCTGGCCCCCGGGCCCGGCCGGAAAGCGGGACCCGGCGCCGGGTTGAGCAGAAGGAAGGACAGATCGGAGCGAAAGATTCCGCGATGCCTTGCAAAACGCCTTACGACGGCATCCTCAGAGAGTGGGAAAAATTGTTTGGCAAGCGATTTTGGCGTTTTCTCGTCAGGCCCCAATGTATCCCCCATGCCCGGCGATCGCTTATAGCGCGTTCTAAGCGCAAATTTTTTGGGCTCGAGCTTAACATGACGGGATGGCCGATTCATTCACACGTTTCTCAGTTTTCATACAGCCAACCGTTGGGCAAAGTGAAGCCGATGGAAGAGAACGCTCAAACTCAGCCGGCGCACGATAACCCAGCGCCGAGTGCAGACGCTTGTGGTTATAGATTCGATTCAGGAACTCACCAATGGAGGCGTGCGCTTCGGCCAAGTCGCGATATTCCTGGCGAAACATTTCTTCGTATTTGAGAGTTTTCATAAATGATTCGCAAGCGGCGTTGTCATAGGGATTTCCCTTCCGGCTCATGCTGATGGTGATGCCGTGCTCTTCGAGGATCGCGGTGTAGTCGGCGCACGCATATTGCACGCCGCGGTCGGAATGATGCACCAAACCCGGCAGCGGTTGACGCTCGCTCAGTGCGCGGCGTAACGCGGTGATGACCAGAATGGCTTGCAAGGTCCGATCCAGCGCCCATCCCACAACGCGCCGCGAGAAGGCATCCAAAATCACCGCCAGATACACAAACTCTGTTTCCAGACGAATGTAGGTAATGTCGGCCACCCAGAGTTGATTGATGCCGGTGAGCTCCATTTTCGCGGCTACATTCGGATAGACCGGATGCGGATGATTCGAATCGGTGGTGACCACGAACCGGCGCCCCCGCAGGCAGAGCAAATTGTCTTCCCGCATCAGTCGCTTGACGCGTTTGTGGTTCACGCGGAAACCGCGTTCCCGCAGCTCGGCCCTGACCCGCCGCCAGCCATAGCACGGCCACTGGAGTGCGATCTTCTGGATCTCATCCCGCAAATCTATGTCCCGCTCCACCGCCTCCGGCGTGTGGCCCCAGCGGTAGAACCCAGCCCGGCTGACGCTGTTTAATCTGCACATGCGAGTCAACGTGAGCGGCTTCGCCAGGCTCATTTCTTTTTCGATCCGTTCGTAGACCAGCGCGGCGAAGTCAATGCCTGCAGCTTCCGCTGTTCCTCGACATGCTGCAAGCATCGCCGCAAAAAATCGATCTCCAAAGCTTGCTGGCCGACTTTCCGCTCCAGCTGCGCCATGCGCTCTTCCTCGGCGCGCTTCATCCCCATGCCGGGAAAGGCTTTCACCCCAAATTCACGAATCTCTTTGCGCCAGCGGTGCAGCAGGTTCGGACTGACCTCGCAGGCTCGCGCCACCTCCGCTACCGAAGCCCCCAAATCCAGCCGCCGAATCGCGGCTTCTTTAAACTCTCGCGTGAACTTCCGTCGAGACAATCCCATGAGTCGATTCTCCATTCGCTGAATTTCGACTCTTGACCCGTTGTCTCATTTTGGGGGCCCACTCCATTGTGCGCTTCTAAGCACAGGAGTCTACACACGACTTATCTGCTTAGGCGCACATTTCGTCCTTTATGTTCGGCTATCCCGGACCCAAGGAAATAGCTTGTGTTGACACTTTGCAAAATATCTGGCGTAAAACTTTGCAATCTATTTGGCGCAACCCCCTTGAGAGCAAACACAGCGGCGCCGGGTTAGGACTCCCCCTTTGACTATCTACAATCCAGAGGGGTTATTGTAGATAGTCAAGGAGTGTTTGTTGGGCAAACCAAACCGATCTTGTGCAGGGCACGCTCGACCTGCTGATTCTAAAGACTCTCTCGCTGGAGCCCATGAATGGTTGGGCAGTGGCAAAGCGGATCGTTCAAATATCCAATGATGTTCTGCAAGTGCAGCAAGGGTCCTTGTATCCGGCGGTACATCGTCTCGAACATCAGGGTTGGATCAAGTCGGAGTGGAAGAGTTCCGAGAACAACCGGCGTGCCAAGCTCTACTCCCTTACTACGTCCGGTCGAAAGCGCCTCACCTCGGAACTCGCAACTGGCGCAGGCTTTCGGGTGCACTCGGGTTAGTTATCGAAGCCGTCTAGGAGAAAACTCGTGCGTTGGTTTGAGAGATTTCGAATGCTGTTACGGTGTTTGCTCCATCCTCGGCGCGCAGACAGTGACCTGGGAGAGGAGCTGCAAGACCATCTGAATCGGGAAATCGAGAATAATATTCGGCTCGGCATGTCGCCCGAAGAAGCCCGATATGCGGCGCAGCGGCTGGTCGGCTCGGTCGCACTTTTCGGAGAAGAATGCCGGGATCAGCGCAGCACCGCTTTTCTTGAGAATCTCGCTCGCGATTTGCGATATGCAGTGCAGATGATTCGCCGCACACCATTGTTTAGCGCGGTTGCGATTCTTACGCTCGCGCTCGGCATCGGCGCGAACACGTTCATCTTCACTTTCGTCGAAAGTATTTTGCTGCGTTCTCTGCCTGTTTCCGATCCAGAGCGGCTTGTATCGCTGAACTGGGGCGGCGCACCGAACATGTCATATCCCAATTACGTTAGCTTCCGCGATCAAAACTCCGTCTTCTCCGAGCTGGCTGCTTCACGCGTAAATATCGTGAACTTGAGCTTGCACCCGCGCGAGAATTTTCTGGTCTGGGGCTATGAGGCGACGGGCAATTATTTTCAGATGCTGGGCATTAAACCGCAGCTCGGCCGGTTCTTTACACCGGGGGACGACAGCGCTCCCGGTGCACATCCGCTGGTTGTTATTAGCAATCGCTATTGGCACAGCCATTTTGGGGCCGATCGCAACGTGCTCGGACGCGTCGTCAAGCTCAATGGATACCCTTTCACGGTCATCGGTGTAGGACCTCCAAACTTTACAGGAACGGAGTTGATCCTTGCATGTGATTTCTGGGTTCCGATGAGTATGGAGTTAGAAATTGAGCCAGCTAATGATTGGTACCACTCACGGAATGCCTCGAACATCTGGGTGATGGGCCGCCTAAAACCAGGAGTCTCGCTTGCCCAAGCTAAGACGAATCTCAATGAAATTGCCGGGCAACTTGCGCGTAGCTATCCCAATGCTGTGAATCCTAAAGCTCGCTTCGATCTCCCACGGCCAGGTCTGATAGGCGACGCTCTGCGGAAGCCCATCACTAGCTTCGGCGTTGTCCTCACGGGCTTAGCCGCGCTGGTATTGCTGCTCGCCTGCATCAATCTTGCTGGCATGTTGCTGGCTCGCACTTCGGATCGTCACCGCGAAATTGGGATCCGGCTGGCTTTGGGTGCCAGCAGATTTCGTCTTCTACGGCAGCTCATGACGGAGAGTATTCTGCTTGCAATTGTCGGCGGCGCGGCGGGTTTCGGTATTGCTGCCGTCGCATGCCGCTTATTCAGTTCATGGCGGCCAGCATTTGACATCCCTTTTAATACGACTCTCCGGCCAGACAGTACGGTTCTCGCCTTCACACTAGTTTTGGCTCTTTTGGCCACGCTTGTCTTTGGATTGACGCCTGCCCTGCAGTCAATCCGCACAGATATCCTTCCGAGCCTCAAGGAAGAACTCATCGGCCGCCGTTTGCGCCGTCTCAGAACGCGCGACATTTTAGTCATTGGTCAAATAGCACTCTCCGTTGTCCTGGTCATCTGCTCGGCACTCGTCGTCCGCAGCTTGCAGCACGCCCTTACCCTTAAACTCGGCTACAATCCCGATCGCGCAGTCTCCATTTCTTTTGATCTTCGATTGAAGAACTACACGCCGGACCAAAGCCGCCGTTTCTCCGCTGCACTGCTTCAAAAGACATCCGAGATGCGCGGCTTTGAAGCTGTTGGTCTTACAAGCAACTTGCCACTTCGCCTTGACCACGGAAACAATAACATCATTTCCCGCGCCGACCGACCCGTGCCAAAGCTCACGGAGATGCACTCAGCGACCATCTACAACATTTCTCCCGGCTACCTTCGTGCCGCCGGGACCCATCTTCTCTCAGGCCGCGATTTCGACACTCGGGACCGCCTCGGCGCGCCGCCAGTGGCTATTGTGAACGAAGCCCTCGTGCAGTTACTCTTTCCAAACGAGAACCCGCTTCGCAAGCACCTGCGCTTGAGCATGGACGCATCGGACAAGGGCCTGGACATCGTCGGGGTGGTTGAAACGGGCAAATATGAGTATTTCGGAGAAGATCCCCACCCTGCGGTCTTTCTGCCGATACAGCAAACCGGCATCGCTTGGACGACAGTGGTCGGGCGCGGTCCGCTGCCACCTCAAGTGGCAACGGACCTACTTCGAAAAGCTGTCCTGGATTTGAACCCCGAACTGTCACTTTCGAATGCGGGTAGCCTCAAAGATCAATTAGCGCTGCCGCTGTTCCCAGCTCACATGGCGGCTCTGGTTCTCGGCCTCTTTGGCCTGCTTGCTATGGTCCTTGCCGCAACTGGATTGTTTGCGTTAGTGGCCTATGCTGTGGCGCAAAGAACGCGCGAGATTGGCATTCGAATGGCCCTCGGAGCAAGATCAGGTCAGGTCCTGGCAGCCATATTCAGGCGCACCATCGTGCTCTGTGCGGTCGGCATTTTGATCGGCGCGACCTGTACCCTTTTTGCCAGCCGCCTCCTCTCATCTGTACTCTACGGCGTCAGCCCGCGCGATCCCACGGCTTACGTTTCCGCTCTTCTTGTGATGATGGCTGTTTCCCTTCTGGCCTGCTGGAATCCGGCGAGCCGTTCTATCCACACGGACCCGGCTCGCACATTGCGTGCAGAGTAGGCCTGACAGTTCACGCCGTTTGCCTCGACCACCGTGAATTGCGAAAACGGAACCGTTTTCGCAACGTGTTTCAGAGTGTCAGCAATCCTTCGCTGAGTGACACGGCGATTTGGCGCTCGTTGAGGATCCGAGGCACCTCAAACGCAAATCGCTGGACTGAACGGCGTTTTCCAGGAGTAATCGCCCGAACCCATGTAAGGTCATATCCAGGAAATCGAGGCGGGGCCAGCCGTGAATTCTGCGCCCCATCGCCTTGTCGGACGGGCCGTGGTGTCTTAGATCCCATTTGCTACAAGAAGAGCCAGCGGCGCGAAGTCGATGCTATCTTCTGAAACTATGCGACCAATCAAACTGAGCAAGAAGGAATGGGGATTGGCCGTGCTGTCGATCTGCTTCGCCCTGCCATCTTTCCGACCACAAGATGTCCTGGTGTTTGCTCCAATGTTGGTTGCTTCTTGGCTCTCCCTTCTGTTTTTGGCGTATCACCACGAAGGCAGCCGGTCGGGCCGAGTTCTATTCAGCGTTATGGTTACGCTGGTCCTCGGTGCCATCGGCTATCGGAACCTTTCTGCCAACACATCAGACAGTTCGACCGCGCACCTGGACGTGACGAACGTGATCCCTGTTTCAGCTCATTCGGATAAAGCAACGGACTATACGTGAATGTTTTTTATGCGAACCACGGCAAATTACCTGTAAAGAGAATGGCTCACCGATGCGTGATTGAATATTCGGAAGAGGCCCTCACGACCGCGCAAGAGGCATCTCTAATGGCGACTGCCGACGCGCTGCGGTTTCGAAAGAACTATCCGATACGGTCGAGATTGAACCAGGAGATTACCCCAAGCACTATTTCACATGTCAACAGACCGATGAACAGATCATCGGGTCCGCACGCGCTGTTGATGTCTTGACAACGACTCACAGGCTATATGTCGCAATTGTAATGAAGTATGAGGATGATCATACGCCACGGGACAGCATAAATGTCACAGAGTTTTGCGGATGGTTCAGCGGGACCTTTGAAATGTGGCATAACTGCGGTAGAAACCGTGTGATCGTGCAGCCGCGACGTTAGTGGACCATTGATGTAGGCCTTCACGCGACCTTGGGGCGCGGCCAAATCAACTTCCGCCAACTTCGGTACATGCGGAGGCGCAAGAGAGTGGTTAACCAGTATGGCGGCGACAACGATGAAAACTTCTCGGCCATTCAACAGCTCAATGAACTGGACTATAGGATTCCGAGTTTCGGGGAAACCGTGGCCGATAGCCGCCGGCAAGTGGAGAAGCTGCTTGCGGACGCCGGGGCCGCTGCCGATATCTGAAGCCGTGACAGGTGCGAGCGGCGGAGCGCGCAATTGCGAAGAGAGCGCCGTTTCACACTCAATGGCAAAAACGCATGGCGGATGCCGTATGGCCACGGAAACTCAAATGGCATAGCGATCAGGCTTTCGAACGATAGTAATAGTTCAACATGCCACCGAGCCGTTGACGGCGACAAATGGATCCTGTGGCGTGCGGGTCTAAGGTCGAAACAATCAGCCGATTGCCAAGCCCCTGATGATTTCTCTCTTGTGATAATCGTTATTCGAACTCCCGGATGGCGCGGCGGAGCGAATGGTCGCCAGACAGTCTCAAGCGGTCAAACACGTATTGGAGAAGCCGATGGACGTGCTGATCTCACGCAAATCGTTCGGCGTGGGCATTTCGCTTCGGTGCTCGTGGCCGCAACACAGCCGTTCGCTACGCCGTTCGACGCCCACATACTCGTATGCAGGAATGCTTTGATACTCCGCAGTGAAGAGCGGGTCCCATCATGGATCAGAAAGCGCTTGCCTTTTAGGATGCCATCTACGGCATCCGTGTCATGACGGCCCACTTGACTCATCCACAATCCATTTGCGTGCGACGCAATTCCCGCGATCGCGCTTTCGGGCGGACAATTCGATGAAGAAGAGGAACAGATAACGCGTCAGTCCTCTGCTTGTCCAGACCTCGGTGGTGAAGAAGTCCGCTGCTACGTTCAGTGCCCAATGTCGCTCGGGTACCCGCCTCGCACTGCCGTCGTACTTCTGTGCAATCAGTTTGCGATGCCATGTTAACAGCGTCGCCGGTGTGATAGCGTGGGATTCCATCAGCTTGCCGCCCGATCCCTTCGCACGAACGGCCAAACGGCGACGTTGATCATCATGAACCGCATAGCGACGGTCTCCGAGTTGCTCACGCAACCACTCCGGTTTCTTCACGCAGATACTCGATCACATTTTGCTGCCGCTGATTCGCCAGCCGGCCAGTACGATCACAAGAAACCGAATGAGGGCATTCATGTTTACTGAACTTCACCGTCTGGTGATTGTCTCATCCCAAAATTTCAATCCAACGCGGCCTTCACGCTCCCGATTCGAGTTTTCGGGCCATACGAGATCCTTGCTTTTGGGACGGACCCGTACCGATCGCGGCTTTAGGGCCGGTAGGCGACTACGGCTCCCATACCGATCTCATGAACCATTCAGAGCCGAAACAAGCTAACTCACCTCAACAAAGACGTATTCGTGTTGTGCGTCGCGCACAATCAGGACGCGCTTCCCGTCCTTCTCGCCTTTGACGAACTCAAAGCCGCTGAGCGGCGGATCCGCGTTGATGAACGAGATGGTGCCGTCGTCGTTCTTGCGAGTCGCCATGCGGCTCTCGCCACCGTCCCAGACGAATACCGTCTGCTCGCGCGATTTTTTCACGTGAATATTGCCTAGCTGCTCATTCACGTAATGAGGGGCCAGTTTCGACGCTTCATCCTCAGGCGCCGGAAACGTCAGGCGCGCCCGTTCTTTCGCCACAACCGTCCGGTAATTGACGACGTCTGCCTCAATCGAGGCTACTGCTTCCGGTTTTCCGTCATACACAACTTCGAGCAAGCGTCGCATTAACGGGCCCAGCAAAGCCCCGCCCCTATCAGCATTGGTCAGTAGCACGGCTCCAATACCTGCGTCGGGCAATATCATCCAATCGCTTTTATATCCGAAGAGACTGCCTCCATGGTGCACGATAGGGATGCCCCAGTGATTGTTCACTTCGAGACCCATTCCATAGGTCTCGTCTTCGCCGATGGGAATTTGCGGCTTGCGACGCATCAGCAGATTCGCCTCGGAAACAAATTGGCGGCCATCAGCGAGTTTGCCGCGCCGAAGCTCTAGCAATGCATATTGCGCCAGATCATGTGCTGAAGTCCAAACACCGCCCGCCGGCCGGAACGGAACGACTGAATAGTTCTGATCCATTTTTATGAATTTGGTGTGGCCGTCGATGTCATCCGAGTGCGGACTGGCAAAGTCAGCGTGCTGAGCCTTTTCCATGTCGAAAGTGGTGTTCTTCATGCCCAGCGGCTCGAAGATCTGGGCCTCCATTGCATGATCGTAGGCTGCACCCGGTTCTCCCGCCGGCTCGTACACGTGCGCGCCAATGTACCCCGCTGCTGACGCCATCAGATTGCTGTACTGAAAAACTTCACCAAACTTACTTGTGGGCCGCATGCCGCTGAGCAGCGTGAAGGTCGAAGCCGGTTTGAACTTTTTGTATTCAAACAGCCATTCGAGATCCTGGCGAGGCATACCCGTGCAGGCGCAGATCAAGTGCTTGATCTCGATCTGCTGCGTGACCGTCGCATCGGCAAGCTTGAAATCGGGATAGACCTTGGTCACGCCCTCGTCCCACTGGAGTTTGCTCGCATCGACCAATTTGGCCAGCATCAGCGTGGTCATGCCTTTGGTGTTCGATGCAGCCATGAAAAGCGAGTTTGCGTCGACCTGATCCGGTTTGCCCAGTTCCTTTACTCCGATGCCCCCTTCGTACACAACCTTGCCTTGATCGATCAGCGCAAAACCGGCCCCGGGCACGTCGAGCTTTTTCATCGACGTTTCAACGAAGCTCCGTAATGTCTCGATCCGTTCCGCGTTAAGAGACATGGCTTTGCGTCCTGCGAACGATTCACGCTGATATCCTTTGGGACGAAGGCTACCCACTATTAACCCGACCTGAGCGCCACGTTTTCCCATCGTTGCGTCAGAAGCATCCAAGAGCACCACCGTCCAGTTATCGCCTGCGCGGAGCGCAATTGCTGCTACCACCGCCTTCTCATTCGGAGAGGTTTCGTATATAAACTGTTTTCCCGCGGTCCAGCCGTCACGATCAGGTATGTCAGTCGAGTTCCGCAAGGGTCTTTTTAAGTCCGGTTTGTAAGTGGCCCAAGCCTTCGCAACGGCAGCGGCGGCGTCCGGCGCCTTCTCGTCCAAAACCACTAGGTGCGTATCACCTTCCGGCGCAACAGCAGAAATGGCAGAGGAATTGACAGAAGAGACAGACCATCCGGCAGGCGTGGCGAAGGTGACCCCCGCTCCAGTTACTTGTGACGCGTTGTTCGGGCTGGAGTTCTGCGGCAAAAGATGGCTCGGCACACAAATCCCGACCACTACGGATAAGCACAATACACGGGCTCTGCTCATCATATGGAGCGATTGTAAGGCTACGCACCGGAGCGGTCAATCGATTTATGGCCGGGCGTGCAACGCGTCGGCCGGATTTGCCCGTGGCTCACATCACACGCGCTTCTCGTTGATGTGACCTTGCGGGGCGCATAGATCGCCGGCGACGGCCTACTGTTTGCTCATCCGTGTCGGATAAAATCGGATACTCCATGGCGACTTAAGGAGTTGCTCCTACCGATCCGCTTGGGAGAGCTAGCCAAGGACTTCGAACTCCACGTGTGAGCCAAACCTACCGCACGCAACTTGCGAAGCGGTTCGGCCAATCCTTTTGATGAACATTGAAAATATGAGTTCTCTAGGTACTATGCTTAAAACCAAGCCTGTCGCAATGATTACTGGTGGTGCGTCCGGCATCGGCCTAGCTCTCGCGCAGTTGTTAGCCACGCGTAAGATTCACGTCATCTTGGCGGACATTGACCAGGCCAGCTTGGAGCAGTGCCAAGCGATGTTCGCCCAGGATGAGTCAGTAGAACCGATGCGACTTGATGTCACAGACGCGGACGCAGTTCAGGCGAGCGTCAGTAGAATCGCGGCAGTGTATGGCGGGTTGGATTACCTCTTCAACAATGCAGGTGTGGGCGGCACGCTAGACGTACGGAATGCCACCATGGCTCATTGGCGGCGCATCGTTGATCTGAATCTGATGGGCGTGGTTCACGGTGTTCAAGCAGCGTATCCGTTGATGGTCAAGCAGCAAAGCGGGCATATCGTGAACACATCGTCGATCAGCGGTCTTGTTCCGTGGCCAGGTCAAACTCTGTACAATACGACCAAATATGCTGTTGTCGGACTTTCACACACGTTGAGGGCAGAAGCAGCCCGGTTTGGGGTAAAGGTGAGCGTGATTTGCCCTGGGCCGGTGCAATCAGCAATATGGAATAAACCGATTCTGGGAAGCCGTGCCGCGACGGGCATCATTCCTGCTGACGCAATTTCTGCAGCGGAGGCAGCCGTCATCGTTTGGCGTGGAGTACAGGCCAACAAAGCGACAATCATCTTTCCACGCCAGAGTAGGATTGCAGCCCTGCTCTATCGCTTGCACCCCGGGCTTCTCGAGAAGCGCTTCTCCCGACATCTTCGCCGGGCTTTGCCGGGTTAACATCAGCAGGTGATCCTCCCTGTTGCTGGGACCAATACGTTGTCCGGCGATGATCACCCGACTGCTGCCCACTAGCCGGGAGAAATCCCGATTCGGTGATTCCCTTGGGGGCCGAACCGAATCAATCGTCAATCACTGCCGTGGTGAAGGGCAAAATATCGTATGTTGAGGGCCACCCAGACCAGAAAGCTGATTCCAGCAGCGATTTCGGCGACTCTATCCCGTAGCGTCAGAGCCAATAAAATCATACTGGCTGCGAGTCCCCATTTGGAAGCTGCAGTTTGAAAGCCTCTGCGCCACAAGCGGTCAGTTCCGGGCTGCCCCGGAAGCGATGAAACTACATTGCTCAATTCAGGTGTCATGGATGGATGTTGCTTGGACCGCTGCGTCGCGACGCTTTCTTGATCGGCGCATAGCAGGCGTAAAACGAGGATCGTCTCGCCAGCGATAAGAACCACGGTGCCCGGTAGAGACAGAAGGAAACCCAAAGCCAACGCAAAGAGGAGGCGCGCGAGGCGAAGCGGGTGCCGCACAATGCGATACGGTCCACCAGGTTTGAGCACTGCCCTCCTTGGTCGGAGAACCTGCCCGTTTGCCGTCGCCCACGTCTCCAACGCGGCAGAGCCGATAACAACAACTGCGCCAACTCCGAAAGCAACACGCTCCAACAATCGATTGTTGGCGTGGTGCCGGACTAAGGCCCACACGATGTCATCGGGAAAAATCAGGTAAGTCGCCAATGCGAGGCCGACAAGCAATACATGGAGTACAGTCTGGTGCCGATATTCAAAAGCGGTCGCTTTCATTATGGCTTTACTCCTAGCACTGCCCGTTCGCCGGCGTGGAAAGCTCACCTATCATGTGGTAGCCGAATCTGTCATTCGATTGTATGCCTTCATCGATCGATCCGTACTCTGGATCAACACCGAACGATTTGCGCGTGCGTCTCTGCGTCGTAAGCATGCGCTCGCCGGCTAGCCCTAAGAAAGCTGCCTCTATTTAGATGGCTCATGCCGCTTCCAGTCTGACGTCATTCTTCTCGATCGGCGTAACCGGGTCCAGTGCCAGCCAGACCAAAACTCCGCAGAAGTAGACCGCTGCCGAAACATACAGCGGCAGATCCCAATTGTTGCCAAATTGCCGGAGGATGTACCCGGTCGCTACCGGGTACAGTGCCCCTCCAAAGTTGCCCATCATGTTCATGGTGCCCGAAAGCGTTCCGGCCAACTTGCCTCCAACGTCCATACAGGTCCCCCACGATGTGGGCATCACAAGATCGTTGCAGAAACTGGCAAAGCCCAGCGCGAGCATGATGGCAAGTGGTTCGTGAAGGAAGCTCGCGAGAATCAACAAGCTTCCCGCGCCTGAAAAACCGGTGCACGCCAGCAGCCTGCGCGCCGTGGTCACGCTACCTGTGATGCGGATGAGGAATGAGTAGATAAAACCACAAAATAGGGAACCTAGACCACCCAGGAACAGCGGCAGAATGCCATAAAACGCGCCTTGGTTCAGGCTGAGTTTCAGCTTTTCATCGAGGAAAGTGGGCAGCCACGTAATGTAGAAATACCATCCGAAGGATAAACAAAAGTATTGGGCACAAAGCAGCCACACCTGCTTCGAACCGGCAAACTTTCCCCAGGGAATTCTACCGTGACCGAGCAGTTGTTCCGTTCCGCGCATCAACTTCAGTTCCGCTGCGTTCACTTTGGGCTTGTCGGCCGGGTTGTCACGGAACCAGCGATAGAAAAAAATCGCCCAGATCACTCCGAGCGTTCCGAAGATCCCGAAGGCGAGCCGCCACGAAACGAATCGGAACAAGAACACCACCACAAGTGGCGTGAACGCGCCACCCCATCGCGCACTCAGCCAGATGATGCCTTGCGCGCGTACACGCTCTTCACGCGGTAGCCAGGTTGCTAATGCGCGCGTGATGTTGGGGAAGCATCCGGCCTCGCCCGCGCCGAACAGAAGTTGCGTGAGGAAAAGTGAGACAAAATTAAAAGCCCATCCGGTCGCGGCCGTAAAGAACGACCACCACAGCACGATGCGCATCAACACGCGCCGAGGTCCCCAGCGGTCGCCCATGTAGCCACTCGGGATCTCGAATGCGGCGTAGGCGGACGCGAAGGCGAAGAAGACCCAGCCCATCTGCTCCTTGTTTAGCCCGAGTTCCTTTGAAATCGTCCCTGCGGCTCGCGATAAAGCGACCCGATCGATGTAGGAGAAAATTGCGAGGCTAACAGCGAACGCGACGACCCAGTACCGAACGTGGGTCGGCCGCTCCTCGGGCATCGGAATCACGTTTGGAGCCTTGGTTGCCATGGGGTTGCATCAGATCATACCCCGCGTCATACCTAAGTGGTGCCCGCATCCGTCCGTATCACGCGTATGCCGTCGATTTGCGGTGAGCACCTTCAGTCAGCGCACAGCCGACTATGCAGCCAAGTGAAATCAATGCGGTAGTCGAATTGCCATGCCTGGGGGAACCTTGGAAATGGGCGACGGCACGGAACACCAGCATTTCTTGACCGAATCTACGAGGCGCGCTAAGAGGAACGGATCTTTACCTCGTACCATTAGGGATGTCCATGGCCGAGCTTCGGGACCAATTTGGCGAAATAGATATCTATCTGTTCGATCAACTTCTGCGAGGCCACGTCCCGCCTGGTATCCGGATTTTGGATGCGGGTTGTGGATCTGGCCGAAACCTGGTTTACTTCTTACGTCAGGCTTTACGAGGTGTTTGGCGTGGACCTGGATCCAAAGTGCGTGGACCATGTGCGCCGCTTTGCGGCGACGCTGGCACCGAATCTGCCGGCCGGTAACTTTCGACCGGAGGCTGTCGAGTCCAGCCGCGGGCGAGATCCCCTTATCGGATGATCTTTGGTATGCCCGTTACACGGAACCAAACAGCAGGCGGGTCGTGATAAGCACGATCCCACCGCAATCCGCATTCGGACTAGACGCAGATCAAATGGACATTATTGTTCGGTTCGGCAACAAACGCGTTATTCTGTGCCACTGCTCGAAATGTGTTGATAGTTCGGGTACGCGGGACGTTTGGGAACAGCGGGTGGATGCTGGTTGAGTAACTGAAGAGTAACCTCCACTGCCTTCTCGAGCTGAGTGTCGTGGCCCTGACGCCATTGTCCGGGATCGAACTCGATATCCACATCCGGCGCGACCCCACGGTTTTCGATTTCCCATTTGCCGTCGACGGTGTAGAAGGCGAGGTCGGGAGTGCCGGTGAATCCGCCATCGATCAGATCGCCAGGATTGGTGTAGTGACCGACGAGACCACCCCAAGTGCGTTTGCCCACCAGCGGACCTATGCCAGATTTGCGGAAGAGCCAAGGCATGGCGTCCCCACCCGAACCGGCCATTTCGTTCGTGATCATAACCTTAGGCCCGAAGATGGCTTCAATGGGCGTGGTGATGTCGCGGCCTTCGCGCAGGGTCCAGAAGCTGAGAAGCGGTCGCCGCAGGTAGTCGATGATGTAATCGGCGATGTCGCCGCCGCCGTTGTAACGTTCGTCGATGATGGCGGCCTCCTTGCCGACCTGCGCGAAGAAGTAGCGATTGAAATTTGTGAAGCCTCCTTGCGCAGTGTCGGGCAAATAGATGTAGGCAATCCGGCCGCCGGAGAGTTGGTCGACTTTTCGACGATTGTCTTCGATCCACGAAAGGTTGCGGAGATCGGTCTCGTTATCAAGCGGAACGACCGTAATTTCGCGGGATTGCGAGCCATCGGGATTAGGCCCGACCCGGAGCGCAACGGACTGGCCGGCGGTCTCTTCGAAAAAACTGTAGATGTTATCGGAGGAATGAAGCTCACGCCCGCGTACGGCGAGCAGGTAGTCCCCGGTTGACAGGTTAACGCCGGGTTGAGTGAGAGGCGCCCGTAGCTTGGGACTCCAATTGAGCCCGCCGTAGATGTGAGCGAAGCGATACCGGCCGTTATCGACACTGTAATCCGCGCCGAGGAGACCCCCGCGAATTTTCTTGACCTCGGGAAAATCGCCTCCTCCAACAAACATGTGGCCCACGGTTATATTGCCGAGCATTTCTTCGAACAGATAATTGAGATCGTCACGGGACGCAATACCGTTCAAATAGCGCTCGTATTTCTTCTCGAAATCGGCGAGGTTGAGGCCGTGCAAACCCGGATCGTAGAGGAAGTCGCGCTCATCGCGCCAGACTTGGCGATACATGTGCTTCCATTCTTCGCTTGGTTTGACATAGACCTCGAGGGTAGAGATGTTCAGAATGCCGCCCTCTCCGGGTTTGAGAGGTTCGGGTCCGCGTTTGGCGGCGGGCGCAATCACCCACTGCTCACGCTGGCGATACAGCATCTTTTCTCCATTCAAGGACAAATCGAAGGAATTGACTTCGTCCATGATCTTCTCGACCTTGCGCGTTTTCAGATCGAATTTGTGGATGGTCAGGGGCGGCCCTAATGGATCGAATTCCAGCGGGTCGACGAGAGGGCCTTCTACAAGAAAGAGCTCGCCGGTTTTACCGGCGAGGATGCGGTTGTAGTTCCGCGGAGGAATGGGAAGAGACACGATGCGCTGGCCAATGTCGGCGAGATCGATCTGAACCGGCACCGGTTTGTCCCCCGGCTTGGGCCCAGCCGCCGAATCTTTGTCGTTGACCTTGTCCTTGGGCTTGTCTGCTGCTGCGGTTTTTTCCTCGTCGTTTTCAGGCGCGGTCGGGGAGGGATCGCCCTTCCTGAGCACCACAGCATAAACGCCGCGCGTCACTGGATGGCTAATGCTTGACATGTCGAGCCAGCCGGTTGAGAGCGCCGTATCGGTGCTGGCGGTGAGGTACAGATATTTGCCCTCTTTGTCGAAGCAAGGTGAGAGCGCGTCGCTCATTCCATCGGTCACCTGAAAGGACTTCTGCTGATCCACGGAGTACACAAAGATCGCGTGGAGATAGTTGCGGAGTTGACGGCTGTAGGCAACCCACTTGCTATCCGGCGACCATGCCGGCGTAAGCTGATTGAACGGGCCGGCGTAGGTGTCGGTGTCGATGTGCACCGGCTTGGGGTTGGTGACATCGACGAACCAGAGGTTCAGGCGCTTATCGGAGTAGGCGATTTTCTTGTTGTCAGGGGACCACACGGGACTGTAATAGAAAGTCGGCGGCGCGCCGAACTCGATTTTGCGGACATCACCCAGCCCGCTCTGATCGCGGATATGCAGAGCGTACTCGCCTGACTCGTCGGAGAAATAGGCAATCGATTTGCCGTCTGGAGACCACGCCGGATCGCGCTCGGCCACATCGGGGGAGTTGGTCAGGTTGCGGATGTCGCCTTTCTCGGCCGGAACGGTGAGGATTTCGCCATGAGCGCCGAAAACAGCTCGAGCGCCCGTCGGAGAAATACCTGAGAAGTCGATACGCTTCGGCTCGATTTTCTGAAAGTGAGGCCGGAGTTCCGCGATATCGCCGCTGACCCGAATGTCGAGCTCTTTGGTCTGGTTGGATTTGAGGTCTAACAGATGAAGGCAACCGAACTCTTCATAGACGATGGCATCGGGGCCTGCAGCCGCTGATTTAAGGTCGAGCGAGTTCCCGGCAGGGATACTGCGAACCTTTTTTGTATTGGTGTCGTAGGTGAATAGACCGACGGTTCCGGCACGGTCGGAGAGGAACCAGACCGAATTGCCGATCCACATTGGATTGAAATCGTTCGAATTTTCACGCGGGATTTCGGTCTCGACCTTGGAGTCGCTCAGGTTTACGATCCAAATGCGCTTGGTCTGGCCGCCACGATACCGTTTCCAGGCACGTTGCCATTGCAAAACAGGCTCGTAAGCCATGTGCGTGCCGTCCGCAGAGTAGGAGCCTTCTTCGGCGCGGGGCAGAGGGACTTCGGTTGCAGTGCCGCCGGATAGCGGGATCGTGAACAAGCGTCGAAATCCGAATGAGTAGCTGTTACGTGGGGAGCGAAACAGTACGTTTTTTCCGTCGGGCGTCCAGCCGACGACTTCGTCAGGGCCGGGATGATAGGTGAGGCGCTTGGGTTCGCCGCCTTCGGCGGGAACAACGTACACATCGCGGTTACCATCGTATTCGCCGGTGAAAGCGATGAGCTTTCCGTCGGGCGAGAACACAGGATCGGTTTCAATGCCGACGCCGGAGGTTAGCCGACGCGCATCACCGCCATTGCGGCCGACAATCCAGAGGTCGCCAGCATAGCTGAAAACGATCTGCGTGCGACTGACTCCCGGCTTCCGGAGCAGTAGCGGCTTTTGATTTTGAGCCAAGCAGATGAAGGCAGAGCAGACTGCAAATGAAGACAATAAGAGAGTGAGGCGCACACGAAAACCCCTTTCCAGTTGGGACCTTGATCGATTTGGAGCTCTCATTATATGTCTAAGACCGAGTACCATTGGGACCGCACGGCACGTCAGTATAGAACCGCTGTGCAAGTTGCCACGGCAGACTTACTCGCCATTTTTCCGGATTAGTTACTCGTAAGTCGGCCAGGATCGCTTAACCTGATCTCGACGGCCCCTTGTCGTGCACATCAGCTTTACCTCTACCTCGTACACTTCGGTTCCGCGTCGCGTTTGTGCCCTGCTCGTTGGTCCGTTTTATTGCGAACCTGTTTACAAAAGGCGGCATTGGGCTAGCGGGAGAGTGATGTGCTGAACTTGCAACTCGCAAAAGCGAAACGAGGCGGCAGCGACACCATTGACGCGGGTGGACTATCTATCGATTTCGACAGTTATGTTGTTTTCTGAGGAGATTATCAACCACTTCGCAGTTGCCGGTGATGCGATGATCCAGAGGTCTTCATCTACTGCTTGCAGACACTGTAAGCGGGACACTCAAAGTTGGCCGCATGCTCAGCACCAGCTTTGCCGGATTCGGACATATGTCCAAAATCAGCAAAATCGGTGATCCAATCGGACACAGTCTGCTGTAGGGTATCGAGTTCGGCCCGCAATTTGCTCCTGCGCGTAGCAGGCGAGCCATGATTCGGGAGCCGTATTACGTGCGCGCTCGGGGTTCGGCCATACTTTACGGATTGTGAAGCTCATTTCCCGCTAATCGCGCCTGAATCGTATGCCAGATCTTCGGAGTGAAAATAGAAGGCGATGACGGCAAGCGCAGGTGCAAAAGCACGCTACTCGAAACCAGATTTCTGGAGGATTGTTGCCGGTCTCATCATATTTGGCGCAGCATTCGGTTATGTGGAGGCGGCGGTAGTCGTTTATCTCCGCTCGATCTACACGCCCGCGCGCGCGCATTTCTATTCGGTGACTCCCGGTGAAGTGTTTCCACTTCTATCCGTCGCGCAGCTACGCAGTTTAGGCCCGCAACACGTTACCCGTTTAAGGATCGAGCTGGGCCGGGAACTCGCGACAATGCTCATGCTCGCCGGTGCAGCGATGATTGCGGCACGCAGCCTGCGGGAGTGGGTCGCTGCACTTGTTCTTTGTTTCGGCGTCTGGGATATCACGTTCTACATGTTTCTGAAGCTCCTGATTGACTGGCCTGCTTCGGTGCTGACCTGGGATATTCTCTTCCTCATCCCCGTACCCTGGACCGGGCCAGTCATCGCCCCCGTGATCACGTCGTGTTCCATGATCGGCAGCGGACTGCTTCTACTCCGTCGCGAGTACAACAATGAACCAGTTCACATGACCGCGTGGGAAGGCAGCGGGATCGTCATCGGCGGGATATTTGTAGTGGCAGCCTTCATGTGGGACTTTCGCAACACAGCAAGCGGAGGAAATCCAAACCCATTCAATTGGATACTGTTCGTGGTGGGCGAAGCGATCGGTTTATTTTCGTTCTTCAGCAGCCTGCAAAGCAGACGTCACATCGGTGTCAAGCCCTGGCTTCAATCGTGAACTGGTTGGCTTTCCCACTCAACCCAACAGCGGCGCTGCACCGCAGGTCCGGGTTCTCAACCTCAGAGAACGGCACTGAAACAAGCACGTTTTCATGTGCCGCGCAACGTGGATAGGCATGACCCGCGTGTAGTCATTAGATCTTTCACTTCGCAATTAACTGTGCTCGGAAACAGCGATCTCGGACAATGTCGGGTGCGGAGCCACTTGTCCCGGAATCGCCGTCCAAGCACCGAGTCGCGAGGTTTTGGAACAATGCCGCAAGGGCCAGCCTTGGGGATAAGCACGGAATGCGAGCGCCAGATTTCAACCAGATCGTGGAAACGGCGTTACGCAACATTCCCGCGCGATTCCGAAGCCGCATGAATGATGTAGCCGTGGTAGTCGAGGATGAGCCTGCGCCGGCACAGCTTAAGGCGAGAAGAGTCTCGCCTGGGAGCACACTTCTTGGACTGTATGCAGGGCGCCCGCTGACACACCGCAGCGTGTTTGAGCCGTTCCATCTGCCCGACCGAATCACCGGGAAGCGTCGCAAACCGGCGGCAGCAGGCACGAGTAAGCGTGCTGCTCTCCACATCAAGCAGCAAGGCCGAACACACGATTGACAAATCGGACTT
>CAWJEH010000041.1:0-320220 GCA_963841675.1 Terriglobia bacterium | reverse complement strand
GTTGTTGTCCCTGGTTAAATTCATGCGCGTTATTGGAATCGAATACGCTGCGGTAACGGAGGGAGAAGTCCATTTCGTGCAGGTCGACCCAGCGATTAAACTTAGGTTCCCACGCGGGCGCAGCAATGAGTCCAGGCTCGTAGGTGGGTTGAACCGTGGTTCGCTCTTCGGAGGAAGCGGGGGGATTCGCTGAAGGGTCGTTCGCGGTTAGCTGCTGAGTAAAAGACAGCGCTGGAGAGAGTAGCAGAACTGCTATAGAGAGTGGGCGGAAAAACTGCATGTATCGTTTTCTTCTTTCGGCGAAACCGGGCCGAATAGGGGGAAGGCGGGTTCACGCAAGTCTTATCGGCAGCCTAGTCGGAAAACTTCAGCTAATAAGGTAAGGACGCAAATGGGTTTTCGTGAACGATGGCACCACCTTAGGGCACGTTCTCATCTAACGAATGTTGGAGGAATCACCGAAGGATGGGCCGACAATCTTCCAATTCGTGGTTCTGCCCGGCGGCTGCGCAGAGCGCCTGAGGCGGACGCAGGGCTGCCAGTCCGTGGGCGAATGCCCAGACTAAACGGCACGTTCGCGAGCTCGCTGCAGATCCGGCTCGGATTGAGTGAAAAACCTCTTGGGCCTTTTTGCCCAAGGAGTTTCAGTGCTGCTTTTTGAGAGCGGATTTCAGATCGCCGTGGTGGTAAGACCGGACGGTTTTTCGGGGCGGCACGGGCTACCACTTCAGCTGACGATGGGGTCCGCCAGAGCCTCCTCGAGTCCATACTCGGCACGCATCTTGAGCGAGTCCGCTACCGCTTGCGAGTCTTCGTTGGCGTCGATTTCGATGATCTTTCCCCACCGCATGCGAATGATATGTATGCCGTGGTTATTGTAAGTGGAACCGTCTGGAAGTTTGTCGGTAGCAGACCAACGGACAATGATAACGGTGTTGTGAGGCAAGCCCTTGACCCAGATGTCGTGCACTGTCAGAGTGAGGCCGGGACCGAACACGCCCAACTGGCCGAGCCAGCGGCCTAATGCCTCGCGATCATGACGCTCGCCGCCCAGGGCATGCGTGCCTCCGAAACGGTGATGTATGTTCGAGGCGCAATCCTTCAAGTTAGAATCGTAATCCTTGTGATTGATGCGCAGAAAATTCTTTCGAGCAATGCGTTTCACCATGGCGTGATACATAGTTTTTTCCTTGTAGAAAGTTTCCGTGTGTATAAGATGACGTCCGGCTTACTTAATTGTTCCCAACTGCTTACGGTGTAACTGCTGAACGGTGGTGGCAGCGGCACGAAGAATCAAATTCCTTGACCGCCCCGATGAGACCATCCACGGCTCCTGCTGAGGAGAGGTCGGCCGCAATAACGGTGACTTGCCCTTTACACGTTTGTCGCAGGAGGCAATCGGCAAGCGTGTGCAATTTGTCTTCGCATCTTGCTACGAGAACGAGGTTGCAGCCCGCTGTCCGCGAGTTGCTTGGCAAACTCCTCCCCCAAACCTGAAGAAGCGCCCGTGATGAGGGCATTCATCCTTTGCAAGCACCGGGCGGGCGGGGCGTGAAGCCTTCGGGAGGGTCAATCGGGCCTGCAGACCGCCGGCGGGTGACTCGGTAAGCGGCGCTGCTCCGGCGTACAGTTCAGCGAGATCGCGGACAATCGCGAGGCCGAGTCCTGAACCGGGTGCGGCTTCGTCGGCGCGCACTCCGCGTTCGAGCACCTTGTCGCGATGTAAGGGGGCGAGGCCGGGACCGTCATCGTCGACCGTTATCACGACGAAACCGTTCAGTTCGGATGACTCCACCGCGATGCGCGCTTTGGTCCATTTGCATGCGTTGTCGAGCAGATTGCCGAGCATCTCATCGAGATCCTCGCGTTGAGTGCGCACAATGTGACCGGCTGAGACGTTCACCTCCGTGGTGAGGCCGCGATCGGCATAGAGCCTCGCCAGCGTGCGCGAGAGTCCATTGACAGATTCTGCCACGGAGCAGTGAGCGCCCCGGCGCGGTGCCCGATGCGGCAGCGCGTGCGTGCGCGAGATGGTAATCCACCTGCCTGCGCATACGCTCGATTTGTTGCGTGATACTGAGCGCGAGTTCGCCATGACCGCCCGCCTGGGCACGCTCCGCATCTTGCGTGAGGAGGGCGAGTGGGGTTTTGAGTCCATGCGCCAGATCGCCCGCCGTTGCCAATGCGCGCGAGACAGCGCGCTCGCGATGCTCGAGCAAGGTGTTGAGATCGTTCACGAGCGGCTGAAGTTCGGTGGGATAGCTGCCGTCGATGCGCCGGGCGTGGCCTGTCTGCAGTGCCCGCAGACGCTCGCGTAATTTCCTGAAAGGCGAGAGGGCACTGAATAGTGCGGAGAGCCCCGTCATCATCAGAATCAATGCGGCCAGGACGACAGTCTTGTGATGCACACGAAGTAGGGCAGGAAAGTGATGAAAGAGGGAGAGGGAAAGTATGTGAGCGACGGCGAGCAAGCCTGCGGTCCACAGCAGCGAACCCCCGATCACGCGGGCGTGAAGCGACCGCAGAAGCTTCACTGGCCGGCTCCGATGCGATAACCCAGCCCGCGAACGGTCTCAACAAAGGAAGCGCCCAGTTTGCGCCGCAAGCGGGCGATGAATACCTCCACCGTGTTCGAGTTGCGATCGAAGCTCTGCGCGTAGATGTGTTCGGTGAGTTCGCTCTGCGAGACGATGCGCCCGCGGTGGTGCATGAGATAGGAGAGGACACGGAGTTCGTGAGCGGTGAGCTTCACGGGAGTGCCGTCGAGGGTCACTCGGGCGGCGCGTGGGTCGAGGGCGACAGGACCGCAGCGCAGCACGACGTTCAATTGCCCGGTTGCGCGGCGCATTAAAGCGCGCACTCTGGCGAGCAGTTCTTCCATGCGGAAGGGCTTCGAGACGTAATCGTCGGCGCCACTATCGATCCCTTGCACTTTTTCGTGCCAGCTTGCGCGGGCCGTGAGGACCAGGACGGGCACGAAGATGCCGGCGTCGCGCCAGCTACGCAGCAGTGTGAGGCCATCGAGTTTCGGTAAGCCGAGGTCGAGTATAAGGGCGTCGTACTGTTCGGTGTGGGCGAGAAAGTCCGCCTGTTCGCCGTCGGCGGCGCAATCGACCGCATAGGACGCTTCGCGCGAAGCGCCGCGGCGACTTGGTCGCGTAGCGATTCCTCGTCTTCGACAACCAAAACTCGCAAGCGGTTACTCCCGGGCCTCTAAATAAATCCCCGGCAACGCACGCGCGATGGCTTGTCGATTTCCTCTCTGTTTTGGCCAAGCATCACGTGGCTGCCGGGCTCCCGGTCACTCCGTTATGTTACGCGACAAAGCTGAACAGCAGCTGAACGGCTCGTTCAAGCGCCATTCAGCCGTGTGTGTGTAATTTGAGCATCATGATCTCTCTCGAGCGCCTCACGAAGGCGTATGACGGGCCGGCGGGGTCGTTCCGGGCGCTCCAGAGCGTCGATCTCGAGATCGGCAGCGGACATTTTCGTCGCCATCCTGGGCGCGTGCCCGGCAGTGGAAAATCGACGCTGCTGAACATGATGGGTGGAATTGACCGGCCTACCTCGGGCACGGCGAGAGTCGGCAATACGGCGCTTTCCGAACTGAGCGAGAGCGGGCTGGCGCAGTGGCGCGGGCGGACCGTGGGGTTTCCGTCTTTCAGTTCTTTCAGTTGCTGCCCACGCCTACGGCCATAGAGAACGTGATGCTCGCGATGGATTTTTGCGGGATGCTGCGGGCCCGGGCGCGCCGGGAGCGGGCCAGAGAAGCTTTCCTGCACCGTGCCGGCGTTCTCGCGCAAGCGGACAAGTTGCCGGCGGCGCTCTCGGGCGGGGAGCAGCAACGCGTGGCTATTGCACGGGGCGCTGGCAAACGATCCGCCAGTGATTCTGGCCTATGAGCCGACGGGCAATCTGGATTCGTATACGAGTGACACGATCTTTCGCCTGTTCGGCGAGTTGGCGGCGGCTGGCAAGACGGTGGTGATGGTGACGCATGAACGGTACTTCCTGGCGCCGGTGAATTGCACGGTGGAGTTAGCGGACTGCGTGGTCATCGCCCCCGAGGCCTAAGGAGAGCGATGACGGCAGCGCAGCGGAAGGTCACTAGCGACGTGTGGCAAGAGCGTGGGCGCACGCTCATTGTAGTGCTGGCCGTGGCGCTGGGCATAGCCGGCTTTACGGAAGTGCTCTCTGTGAACGCGTTCTGGACACGCGAATTGAATAAAGGATTTTTGAGCACTAATCCGCCGTTGGCAACGCTGCGGACGGATGGCGTTGACGATTCCGTGATCGGCGCCGTGCTCGCGACTGGCGCTGTGGGCTCGGCGGAGGCCGGCCGTGTGGTGCGAGCGCGTATCAAGACGGGCCCAATGGAGTGGCGGAACCTTAGCCTCTTCTATCAAAAAGACTTTGCAGGCATGCGTATTCGCAAACTGCAACGGCAGGAAGGAGCGTGGCCGCCCAAAGCGGGCGAGATGCTGATCGAGCGCAATGCATTCGCGGTGGCGTGCGCCAAGACCGGCGATATCGCGACGGTCAAGATTGCGGGACAGAATGCGCGGCATCTGCGGATCCGCGGGTAGTGTATACGACGCCGGGCAAGCGCAGGCACGGATGGAAAACGTGGTGTACGGATACATCACGATGGAGACTCTGGGGGGATTGGTGAAGAGCCTTATTGCGACGAGTTGAACATTGTGGTGGCGCGCGAGCGCTTCGACGAAAGCCACATCCGGCGTGTCGCAATGGAGGTGAAGGCGCTGTTAGAGACGCTTGGGCATCCGGTTCGAGGAGTGGAGATACCGACACCTGGCAAGCATCCCCATGCGGGCATTATGGCGCTGCTGCTGCTCGCCATGTGCGCGTTTGGGTTTGCGATTCTGCTGCTGAGCGGCGTGTTGATCGTCAATCTGCAGACCGCGCTGGATGGCGGCAGAGGTGCGCCAGATAGGAATGATGAAAGCAGTTGGTGTGACGCGTTGGCAAAGAGATCGCGGGTATCCAACTCTGGCAGGTTTTGCTGCTTGCTGCGGCGGCCGTGGTGATTGCGCTAACGCTGGGCGTCGCCGGAGGCCGGATGCTGTGTCGTTATTTGGCAGGGCTATTGAATTTCGACGGTACCAGTTTTGCGGCGCCCGCCTGGGTGTATCTGCTGGTCCGGTGTTGGGATGGTGGTACCGCTCGCAGCGGCGTCGTATCCGGTTCTCAGAGGCACCGGCGTCAGTGTCGCGGCAGGCCATGGCGGATTTTGGCGTGAGCGCGGAGTCGTTCGGCAGTAGTGCGGTCGATCGACTTCTGGCCAGCGCCGGCGGAGAGTTTCGCCCGCTGTCGATGGTCGTGCGCAACACGCTGCGGCGGCGCTGGCCGCTTCGTGCTGACCGTGGCCACGCTGGCCGCAAGTGGTCTGTTCTTTATGTCGGCGCTGAATGTGCGGGCGTCACTGATACAGACGCTGGACGTTTCGTTCGTTCGAACGGTACGACCTGTGGGTAACGTTCGATACTTTGTACCCGGTCGAAACAGTCGCACCGGGCAACGCGCGGGATCAGTGGTATCAAGCGGGCGGAGGAATGGATCGTGACTGATGATTCGTTCGCGGCGCAAGCAGAGCAGCCGCCGGTGGAGGATCACTTCGCGGTAATAGCGTTACCCGCGCGGACGACTCTGGTCAGCCTGAGAATGGTGTCGGGACTGGCACTGGAGGCCGACGACAGGGATGCCATCGTCGTTAACAGCGCGCTGGCGGTGAAAAGGCCGAGTATCCATATCGGGGACAGCATTGCGCTTCGGACGGGTCTAGCGGTAGCGCGATGGCGGGTGGTAGGGATTGCGCGTGAGGCGTTCTCGGCGCCCACGGCGTACGTCTTGAAAACGGCGGCTCGAAGAGCTCGATGGTCATGCCGGCATAAACAGTTTGCGTATCGCGCTGGACAAACCGGATGCGGCGGCGCTGAACGGGGCGAAGGCCATGCTGGACCGGAATTTTGAGGAAGACGGTTGTGGTTCTCTGGAGCACGACCAAGGCGGAGAGCCGGTACGGATCTGGATCAGCACATGTTGATGATTTACGTATTCCTGCTGATCACGTCGGCGATCATTGGCGCCGTCGGCGGCTTGGGGTTGATGACCAGCGCAACGCTGAACGTGACGGAGCGGCGGCGGGAAATCGGGGTTCTGGGCGGGTGATCGGTGCGACACCGCGGATGATCGGGCTCCTGGTGCCGGAAGCAATCCATGAAACCAAGCAGGCTCGCCTGATCGCCCAGAATCTGGTAGATACGGCCGTTGGCGCGATGCAGCGCGTCCGCAGCGGAATCGCCCTGCTGGACGAAGTAGTTCGTGAGGGTCTGGAGCGTTTGTTGAACCTGCGGCACTCCCTCCGTTATGTGCGAGACCAGCACATTCTGGTGAAAATCGGTTCGCCTCTCGTGCATGGTCGTCACAAACGTAACTCCGAAGCTTCCTCCCCAATTGCGCGCCAGGTTGGTCAGGCTTGACGCCTTATTGTTCTTGTTAACCGGAAGAAACGAATACGCAATCACGCTGACCGGTACGAATAAGAACGCGTACCCAAACCCTTGAACAGCCCTCGCGAAAGCGTAATGAAAGTAATCGGTGGCGGGTGTGAAGCTGCCGTAGTACCACATCGAACCGCCGACCACCGCAAAGCTGAAGGCGATCATAGCGCGCGGGCTCACCTTTCCGCGCTGCACTAACTGCGCCACGACCGGAGCTAGAAACGTAATCACCGCCGCTCCGGGACCCAGCACCAATCCCGCGTCCGTTGCCGTATAGCCATACAAGCTCTGGAGAATCTCCGGAATCATAGTGGTGCTTCCGAAAAGCGCGAATCCGAAGAGGAAGTAGAAACCAACCGCCAGGGCAAAGTTTCGTTCCCGCAGCAGAGTGAGCTCGACTACCGGATCCGAGTGCCGCCATTCCCAGACGAGCGCACCCAGCAGCGCGACGCAGGCAATCGTGAACAGAACCGTGATATGCCGGCTGTCAAACCAGTCTTCGATTTGTCCTCGATCCAGCACAACTTCCAGGCATCCGAATCCCAGTGCGATCAGCACAATGCCAAGTGAATCGATCTTGAGCTTTCCACTGCTGCGCGCCGCTTCCACTTCCCGCCTGAAAGCTGGCGGATCATGCACCAGCCTGCTACTGAGCGCCAGCGAAAGCAGTCCGATCGGAACGTTGATAAAGAAGACCCAGCGCCAACTGAAGGTGTCGGTGATCCAACCGCCTAGTGGTGGTCCGACCGCTGGCGCCGTTACAATCGCCATGCTATACAGCGCGAACGCCGCGGCCCGTTTCTCTGCCGGGAAGGTATCAACCAGGATGGCCTGCTCCACTGGGGCCAGCCCTCCTCCCGCGATTCCTTGCAGTACCCGGCACACCACCAGGATGCCCAGAGTGGGCGCGACACCGCAGAGAAAAGAGCTGGCGGTAAACAGCGCCACGCACAACATGTAATAATTCTTCCGGCCGAAAACTCTGCTTAGCCACGCACTCATCGGCAAAACCACCGCATTTGCGACCAAGTAGCTCGTCAGCACCCATGTCGATTCATCGAAACTTACCGCCAAGCCTCCGGCGATATGCGGAAGAGAAACGTTCGCAATCGAGGTATCTAACAGCTCCATGAACGTGGCGATCGTGACTGTAATGGCGACCGCCCACGGACTGATTGCCTTCTTTTCAATCCGGCTCAGCGTCGCCGGGAGAGCCAGTTGGGCCGCCATGGCATGATAGACTCATTCTGAGACCGATTGGTCGCAATAATCTGCGCTATACTTGCTTGTCGCTAGGGGAGATTCCAGATGCGCAAAGGGGAACGCACTCGCCACATGATTCTGGAGAAGGCGGCCCCCATCTTCAACTCGAAGGGATATTCCGGGACCGCCTTGGCAGACTTAATGCAGGCGACCGGTCTCGAAAAGGGCGGTATCTACCGCCATTTCACCAGCAAGGAAGAGCTCGCCGCGGCGGCTTTTGACCACGCCTGGTCCATCGTTTCGGCACCGAGATTCGCGGCTTTGAATCACGAGTCGAGCGGTATCCCGCGCCTCAAGGCGATGATCTCTAATTTTGCGGAACGGCCTGCCAAAAACATGCCCGGTGGCTGCCCTTTGCTAAACACAGCGATCGAAGCCGACGACACGAATCCTGTTCTTCGAACCCGGGCGAAAGCAGCCCTGGAGCAGTGGAAATTACATATCATAGACGCAGTTGAGGAGGGCATCCGTGAGAAACAGTTTCGGGAGCATACTGACCCGGAAACCGTAGCCGTGATTCTGATTTCCACTCTGGAAGGGGCATTGATGGTCAGCCGCCTGGAGCGCGATCGCCGGACGCTCGAACGGGCCAGAGATCATCTCCTCGCATTTATTGACGGCTTGGCGGTGAACACCTAGAACGCTACGCTATTGCTGCTCCTCCAATGTGCTTCATCTCTCGTTCGATAGCTTAGAGAACGGAAATAGAACATGCTCGCCTCCGGATCGCTGGTCCGTTTGCTCCTTCCGACGCTTATCGGCGGCCTCGTTTGTCCTTTGCAAGCCGGCCAATCCGCGGCATCGCCTCCTCCGCCTGGGCAATTGACCGCCGAGCAGGATCATCAGCGTTTGATGGACCTCCTGCATATCAAGACGCTCCGGCAGGGCGCCGATGGTCACAATCCGAGCGCCCCGAATGCCGCCAATTACGACGAATCGAAGGCCAATCCTTACCCGAATCTGCCCGACCCGCTGCTGCTGAATAACGGACAAAAGGTGACGACCCCGGCGATCTGGTGGAAAGAGCGTCGTCCGCAGATTGTTGAAGACTTCGATCGTGAGGTATACGGCCGCATGCCTTCGAACACACCCACAGTTCATTGGGAGGTGGTCAGCACGACGAACGAAACCAACGAAGAAATTCCAGTGATCACCAAGCATCTCGTGGGTCGCGTGGATAATTCCTCGTATCCGCCGGTGGCCGTCAACATCGACTTGACTCTTACCATGCCCGCGCATGCAAGCGGTCCCGTTCCGGTAATGATGGAACTGATCTTTGTGTTCAAAGGTCGCCTGCCCGCGGGGTTTGTTCCACCACCGCCACTCTGGCATCACATGGCTCTCGCCAGAGGTTGGGGCTACGCCAGCCTCATTCCAACCAGCATTCAACCCGATAACGGGGCCGGTCTCACAGAGGGAATTATCGGCCTTGTAAATCACGGAGAGCCGCGCAAGCTCGACGATTGGGGCGCACTTCGCGCCTGGGCTTGGGGAGCCAGCCGTGCTCTCGATTATTTTCAAACCGATAAATCGGTCGCCGCCGCTCACGTAGGCATCGCCGGGCACTCTCGTTATGGCAAAGCCTCGCTGGTCGCCATGGCATATGATCCCCGCTTCGCTATCGGCTACATCAGTTCCTCGGGTGAAGGCGGCGCCAAGCTCAACCGCCGCCATTGGGGGGAGCTGCTCGAAAACGTCGCGGCGCCGAACGAATATCACTGGATGGCAGGCAATTTTCTTAAGTACGCCGGCCCTCTTACTGCCAATGATCTGCCCGTAGATTCACACGAGTTGATCGCGCTTTGTGCTCCCCGCCCCGTTTTCGTTGGTGCGGGCGCGACTCAGGGCGATGGCTGGGCCGACGCTCGCGGCATGTTCCTGGCAGAAGTCGGGGCCGGCCCCGTCTATCGCTTACTCGGGAAGAAGGATCTTGGAACCAGCGAATATCCTCCGATCGAGACCTCGCTCGTGAGCGGCGATCTTGCATTCCGTCAGCACAGTCAGGGCCACACGCCGAATCCCAACTGGCCCGTTTTTCTTGAGTTTGCTGGCCGCTACTTCCCGTCTACGCCCACGCATTGAGGTGTCATGGAACTCGCGGGGCGATCGGGGTCACTCCATCGTGATGCAAATTCAAGGGTGCAACTGCCGATTTCTCGACATCCTCGAATCCACTGCCCCTTCCATTTCTGCCGCCCCTTGCCTTGGAGCGCCAGCGCGCCCAAACCAAAACGATGACCAGGCTGGCAACGGTTACACCGTATCTGGCCGGACTCTCGAGCGCTTCGTTCCCTCGAGTATCTGGCAATGGTTGCGCTGCTCCGCGATCTAAACCGGAGGGCCACCGCGAAACGCATTGATGGGCGGCTGAGGCCCGTCAGGTGCGAATACAAATACGGCTCTTCCGGCACGTACCCAAGCCAATTTCCCGGAACCGTTCGGGCCGAGATAACCGGTCACCTCGCCTGACCGTGCTGTAAAAGTAACCTCATCTACCGCCACAATTCCCGAAAATCGTCTGGAAACAGCGCGCAATTCGAGCACAGGCCGCCTTCTCCTCCCGGCGGCGCGATCATCTGTCGATGGCATGTATGTAGTATTCTACTGCACGATGGCCGGCTACACTTTGGTGCGTTAGACTGCATGCATGCTTCGTCCCGCAGTTATCGTCGGTCTTACCGCTTTTCTTCTGCCCTCGCTGCACGCGCAGACAAGTCCGTTTGTGGGTCGTTGGGATTTCGACGTTACTGAGCCGAACGGCCATCCTGCAGCCAACTGGCTGGGCATCAAAGAGAAGGGTAATAGTCTCGATATCTGGTTTCAGCCGACGGGTGGTCACGTCTTTCAGGTGCCCGATTACAAAGTCAGCGGCTCCCATTTAACCCTCAACATCGGGCACGGGTTGGTTTGGGACCTTGATGCGAACGGTGGTAAGCTGGCCGGAACTCAGAAACATAACGGACAGACTATACAGCTCAAAGGTGTACCCGCTCCCGAACTGAAGAGCGTTGAGCCGAAGGCCTGGACGAAACCGGTGAGACTTTTCAACGGGAAGAATCTCGATGGCTGGACTCCGATCGGTAATACTGCAGAGAATCACTGGGTCGTGCAGGACGGAGATCTCCTGAACGAAAAGCGCGGCGCCAATCTGAAGAGCAACGAGAAGTTCACCGACTTCAAACTCCACTTTGAGGTGAACTGCCCCGACGACGCGAACAGCGGCTTCTACCTGCGCGGACGTTATGAGCTTCAACTCGAGTATGAGAAGGAAGGCTCGGAACCGCCCGAGCGCGGAATGGGGGCGATCTATGGCCGTATCGCGCCCAGTGTCACGCTACCGAGGAAAGTGGGACAGTGGGAAACATTCGATGTAACGCTCGTTGGAAGAATTGTCACGGTGCACCGTGACGGCAGTCTCACAATAGATCACAAGGAGATCGAAGGCATCACCGGCGGCGCTCTTGATGCCGATGAAGGGGAGCCCGGGTCCTTTTATATCCAGGGAGATCACACGGGCGGTCTGAGATTCCGCAACATCACGGTTGCCGTACCAAAGAAGTAAGCGCGCTTTTCCCGAAATGCCATCTGACGGTCACTCCGTTTTTAGAGCTTCCGTCGGGCCGATAAGCGGCTCGCGCGGAGCGGGCATATAGCTGGCGAGCAGGGCTGCTCCTGCTAGAAGGGCAGCCGCGATCCCCCAAAATTCTTTGCGCCAGACAGATGGCGTAGACTGATTTGAAAGCTTTTCCTCCGGTCACCACTCTCCGTGTCGACGAGTGGAGCGCTGCCGACCTGCGGCTCTGTCTGCCCACGGTTACGGCACGTTGTACTTACTTGGGCATACCGGAGGATAGACGCCTCATAATGCAGCGGCCAGCCTTCAAAGCGTGGCGAACACAATTCAACAGGACGTGATCAATTGGCTATTAAGGTTGCGTTGAATCATCGCATGCACTGGAAATACAGCAAGCCGGTCAGTTTAGGTCCGCAAACTGTTCGGTTGCGACCGGCTCCGCACTGCCGTACGCCGATCCTAAGTTACTCGATTAGCGTCCTGCCGGAGAAGCACTTTATTCATTGGCAGCAGGACCCACTCAACAACTTTCAGGCACGGCTTCTTCTCGCCGAGAAAACACGTGAGTTTCTGGTAGAGGTGAGCCTGACTGCACAGCTTACTCCGATCAATCCGTTTGACTACTATCTCGACCTTGGTTCCGAGACTTTCCCGTTCGAGTACTCAGCCGCTTTGGCAAGAGACCTGGCGCCGTACCGCGTGATCGAGCCCGCAGGCCCGAAGCTGAAGCATTTTCTTGATGATGTGCCGCGGGAAAAGCGCCCAACGATTGGCTTTTTGGTCGATCTGAACGCTCGTGTGCGGGATGAGATTGGTTACGTCGTTCGTCTCGAATCCGGTATCCAGAATTGCGAACAGACACTTGGGCTGAGCAAAGGATCATGCCGCGATTCCGCGTGGCTGCTGGTCGACGTGCTACGGCAGCTCGGGCTTGCCTCGCGTTTTGTTTCCGGGTATCTGATTCAACTAGGCGGGGGTGAATCCGCGAAGAGCAACGCTGATCACTCGCGGCTCGACATGGTCGATTTACACGCCTGGGCGGAAGTTTACTTGCCGGGAGCCGGGTGGATCGGACTTGATACGACGTCCGGATTGCTCGCAACGGAAGGACATATTCCTCTCGCATGTGCACCGTATCCGTTCGAAGCGCTGCCGATTTCAGGCTCAGTGGAGCCATCTGAAGTGGAGTTCGTTTACGAGATGTCTGTCAGCCGGCTCGATGAAGCGCCCACTGTGGCTGAGCCCTGTACAGATGAACAGTGGATGGAAGTACAGGAGGTAGCCCAGGCAGTCGATGCCGATTTGGTCCGTCTCGACGCACGCCTCACCACAGGCGGCGAGCCCACTTTTGTGGGCATCGACGAGCCGGACAGCCCTCAATGGAACGGCGACGCACTGGGTCCACTGAAAAAGACCCGCGCGGTTACGCTGATTCGTCGTATGCAGGCAAAGATCGCGCCTGGAGCACTACTGCTCTTCGGCCAGGGTAAATGGTACCCCGGTGAAGCTTTGCCACGCTGGGCACTAAACTGTTTCTGGCGCGCTGACGGGGCACCGCTTTGGGAGAATAGCGATCTCATCGCCGAAGAAGGTCGAGACTACAGCGTTGGCCCGAGCCAGGCATTTGAGTTCGCACAGGCCCTTATGCGTCGCCTTCAGGTCAGTGCAGATAATCTTATTCCTGCGTACGAAGATGCTTTTTACTATCTATGGAAAGAACGGCGTCTTCCTGTTAACGTCGAGGTTGCCGACTCAAAACTCGCGAGTGTGCGAGAACGCGCCGAGCTCGCGCGTGTCTTCGAGCGTGGTTTAACGGAGCTGGTCGGATATGTGTTACCGATCCGGCGGCGTCAGCATAACGGCCGGATCTACTGGTCAAGCCAGCTCTGGTTTTTGCGGCCAGAACGGCTTCTGCTCATTCAAGGGGATTCGCCGCTTGGATACCGTCTGCCTCTCGACTCTCTGCCCTGGGTAGCCCCGGACGACATCGAGTACGAGTATGAAGCAGACCCGTTCGCCGATCGTGAAAAGCTACCTCCTGGTCCGACCCGACGCATGGACTTGTTCGAGCGGCCTCCCGGTCAAGATCCATTGCCGGCTGAGCCCCAGGCCGCTGATTCCTCTAAGTCCGTTGTCCGGCCCGCGCTTGCCATCGAAGCGCGTGAAGGCCGCTTGCATGTCTTCATGCCTTACCTGACGAAGCTGTCGGACTATCTGGACCTATTAGCAGCAGTCGAGGACACGTGCGTATACCTGAAGACGCCAATTTGGATTGAGGGCTACCCGCCTCCACTCGATACCCGTCTGAAATCCTTCAGCATCACTCCGGATCCGGGGGTCATCGAAATCAACCTTCCAGCTGCCAGCACGTGGGACGAACTCGAAAAGCTCAACACCGTAGCGTTTGATGAAGCTTATCGAAACCGGTTAACCGCGGAGAAATTCTTGTACGACGGCCGGCATACAGGAACCGGCGGCGGGAATCACATGACGCTGGGTGGAGCGACTCCATCCGACAGTCCATTTCTGCGGCGCCCCGAGTTGCTCCGCAGCATGCTGTCTTTCTGGCAGAATCATCCATCGCTGTCCTATTTATTCGCTGGCTCGTTTATCGGCCCCACGAGCCAGTACCCGCGAATCGACGAGGCCCGGATGGACTCCCTATACGAACTTGAAATCGCTTTCGAGCAGGTTCCTTCGGGCGAGTGTGCTCCATGGCTTGTGGATCGATTGTTCCGAAATCTGCTCGTCGATGTGACCGGCAATACGCATCGCGCCGAGTTCTGCATCGACAAACTTTATCCGCCGCAAGCGTCCGCTTCGCGTCTCGGTCTGCTCGAGCTTCGCGCGTTCGAAATGGCTCCTCATCTGAAAATGCAGCTGATCGAAGTGCTACTGGTTCGGGCTCTGGTGGCGGCATTCTGGAGAGAGCCGTACAGTAACCGGTTCGTCCGCTGGGGTACGGCTCTGCATGACCGCTTCCTCCTGCCGCACTTTGTCGAGCAAGACTTCCTTGAGGTGCTTGCATTTCTGAACCAGTCTGGTTACAAATTCGATCGGCAATGGTTTCGCGCTCAATTCGAATTTCGGTTCCCGAAGATCGGCTCGGTGACAGCTCAGGGCGTTGAACTCGAGTTGCGTCAAGCCCTCGAGACCTGGAACGTACTCGGGGAAGAGGAGACCGATGGAAGAACAGCACGAAGCGTAGACTCTTCGCTTGATCGCCTCCAAATAAAGGTGTCAGGGTTAACGGACCGGCACCTGGTCTCGTGCAACCGGCGCAGAGTTCCGCTTCACCGGACCGGAACATCCGGAGAAGCTGTGGCGGGGGTGCGCTATCGGGCTTGGCAATATACTGCTTCGCTGCATCCTACGATTCCAATCCACACACCGCTGGTGTTCGATATTGTCGATCAGTGGAATAACCGTTCTGTAGGGGGATGCACCTTTCACGTGCTGGATCCCGGAGGACGGACCTACACTACCCGTCCGCTCAACGCAGCGGATGCAGAAAGCCGCCGTGCAGCTCGCTTCGAGAGCTCCAGGTATACGGCGGGTATTGTCATGGCGCCTGGAGAAGACGTCAATCCGTACTTTCCGATAACCTTAGACTTGCGCTGGCAGGCACCGGCGCAAAGCAGTCGGACCGCTAAGCTGTAAGAGGGTCATGATCGCAGATCTACTTCAACTCTCGCTGCGCAATCCCAGCGTTTACGACGAGTTGTCTGCTGACGGAGTGAACCCACGGCCTCACTGGGGCGGTTTAGTCGACTCGCTGGAAGCGCTGGGACCGGAAGAGCTGGCGAAACGGTGGGTTCAAGCGGAGCGCCGTATCCGCGAGAATGGCGTCACTTACAACATTTACGGCGATCCTCTTGGCGCGAATCGACCCTGGAAACTCGATCCCGTCCCTCTGCTCATTTCTGCCCAAGAATGGAGATTCATTGAGGAAGGGATCATACAACGAGCGCGCCTGTTAAATCTGCTTCTCGAAGATCTCTACGGACCGCAAAAACTTTTGACAGAAGGCCGCATTCCCGCTGCCTTGCTTTTCGCAAATCCCGCATTTCTACGACCGCTTGCCGGCATTCATGTTCCAAAGCATAGCTTCCTGCACCTCGTGGCAGTGGACCTCGCGCGTTCACCTGACGGACAGTGGTGGGTGCTTGCCGATCGCACCCAAGCTCCCTCCGGGGCGGGTTATGCTCTCGAGAACCGTACGATCGTATCGGACGTATTGCCTGATCTGTTCCGAAGCTCAAATGTGCAGCGATTGGCTCCTTTCTTCCGGAGACAGCGAGAAGTCTTAATGACCATGGCTGAATGCAACAATCCGCTGATCGTGCTGCTGACTCCCGGACCGTTAAACGAGACCTATTTTGAGCACTCCTATCTGGCGCGCTATCTCGGATTGACGCTGGCGGAAGGCGCAGATTTAGCTGTGAGAGGTAGCCGGGTTTACCTGAAGACCGTGGGAGGACTTCGACAGGTAAACGTGATCTTGCGGCGGGTTGACGACAGTTTCTGCGATCCCCTGGAACTCCGCGGCGACTCGTTCCTGGGTGTTACCGGACTGGTAGAAGCCGTTGCTGCCGGCAATGTCTGCATAGCGAATGCGTTGGGCAGCGGACTTATCGAAACCGCTGCGATCATGCCCTTCCTTCCGGGCCTGTCCAGGCATCTTCTGAACGAACAGCTCAAACTGCCATCGGTCGCAACGTGGTGGTGCGGGCAGGACTACGCTCTTGCACAAGTCCTCGAACATCTCGAGAGCGTGGTGATAAAGCCGGCGTTTCCGTCACGCGGCATGGAACCTGTTTTCGGCGCGCAACTCGCCAGAGCCGAGAAACAACATCTTGCCGAACAACTTCGTTCCCGTCCCTATGAGTATGTGGCACAAGAACAGGTCGCGCTCTCTACCGCTCCCGTCTGGGACGCCGGACACATCCATGGCCGCAGCCTGGTGCTAAGAACGTTCGTTCTCAATACGGGAGATAGTTGGATCACGCTTCCGGGAGGGCTGGTGCGAGTGGCGGGTTCGGACGGGCCTGTGGTGTCTATGCAGCAGGGTGGCCACAGCAAGGATGCCTGGGTACTTTGGGACGGACCTGTGGATACCTACAGCATGCTGAGGTCACGCGATCAGCCATTGGAATTGCGCCGTGGATCGGCTGACCTGCCGAGCCGGGCTGCCGATAACCTCTTCTGGATGGGACGCTATGCCGAGCGAGCCGAGAATCTGGCTCGCCTTCTACGGACGTTGGTCAGCCGGGTTCGCTATGCCAGTTTATCTGAACTGCAATGCCTATATCGTCTTTATAGGTGTCTGGAGAGCCGCCACAGCAAACTGCGGAAAAACAAGCGGCCGACCCCGATGCAATTTGAAGAAGAGCTCATCTCATTGATGGGTGATCCTGAGCGCGGCGATAGTCTGGTATCAACTCTGGCGCAGGTTCAACGTATTGGCGCTAGTGTCCGGGAACGGTTGTCGGCTGACATGTCGCGGCTCATCGGGCAACTCGCCCACTCGGCGGAGATCGACGATTACGTGAAATTCTCCGAGTACTCAGCGGTTTTGAATGGATGCCTGGAGCTGCTATCGGCTTTTTCGGGCCTCGAACGCGAGAACGTGACACGTGGTTCCGGCTGGCTATTCATGAGTATCGGAAGGCGCCTGGAACGCGGAATTCACTTGGCCCGGCAGCTACGAGAACTGACGGAACCGCTCGCCTCAACAGACTGGCCCCTTTTAGATTACATTCTCGAAGCTGCCGACAGCTCAATTACGTATCGCTCGCGTTACTACACAACCCTGCAACCTATCGCCGTGCTAGACGTGCTGATGGCAGATGAGACGAACCCGCGATCACTGGACTTTCAGATAAGCCACGTTGCCGATCTCTACGGGAAGCTCCCGCGTCACGATCCCGATGAGCTGCGAAGCATGAAGAACGCTCTCGCCTCCATGCGAAGCCTTAATCTCCAGAATGTTTCTTACCCGCTGCCCGGAACCGACCGTTCCGAGGAAAATACCGAGGATCGTCTTCGCCTTAGGCGCACGTTGAAGGATTTGGGTGAACTTCTTCCTGCTTGGTCGAGCAGTTTGTCTGAGACCTATTTCGTACACGCCCGTACATTGCCTGTCAGCATAGACGTAGGTGAATGATCTACAGAATCGTCCACAAGACCACGTATCGATACAAATACCCGGTGTCATTCGGAAATCACGTGGCCTGCCTGACTCCGAGATGTTTCGCGCATCAGCGTCGTACCCGTTATGAGTTGCGGATCCAGCCTGCAGCAAAGCTGACCGAACGCACCGATTACTTCGGAAATCGACTTAGCTTCTTCACAATCCAGGAGGCGCACCATCGTTTGGTGGTCGAGGCCAGAAGTGAAGTCGTTATAGACAAAGGTGAAAGCCTGGCGGCGGAGCCCTCCATGTCATGGGAGGATGTTGCCCGATGTGTCGGCAAAAGTACCGATTCGCAATCGCTGGAGGCGTATCAGTTCGCTTTCGAATCTCCGCGAATCCGCCCGAGTGCTCAATTTGCCCGGTACGCCTTGCAATCTTTTACTCCTGGACGTCAGTTTGCAGAAGCGGTTCGGGAGCTGAATACGCGGATTCACACGGATTTCAAGTTCGATTCGAAGGCAACCAGCGTCCGCACCCCTCCCGAAGACGTTTTTCGAAAGCGGCGCGGCGTGTGCCAGGATTTCGCACATCTGGGCATAGCCTGTCTTCGATCCTTGGGCCTGCCCGCGCGCTATGTCAGCGGATACCTTCGTACGTACCCACCACCCGGTCGGCCGCGCCTGGTCGGCGCCGATGCTTCCCATGCCTGGATCTCCACATACTGTCCCGGCGTCGGATGGATGGACATCGATCCCACAAACAACGTGGTACCCTCTCGTGATCACGTGACTGTTGGATGGGGGCGGGATTATGGGGACGTCAGTCCCCTGCGAGGATTGATCCTTGGCGGCCGGGATCACACCCTCAAAGTAAACGTGGACGTAGAGCCTGTAGAAGCTTAGTTCCAGCGCGCGTCTCTAGCGATGAATACGGGCGCTCCCCTGAGCCTTAATACGGACGTATAATTCTACAAACGGACAAACCATCAGCCGCCAGGGATCTAGAGAGAAGGAACAAATGGAAGTATTTGATCGCGTCTCGGCGATTCTCAAAGACAAGGGCGTTCAGATCTGGTCGATCACCCCGGAAGCTACCGTTTACGAAGCCCTCGAGGTCATGGCAGGAAAAGGAGTGGGTGCCCTGCCGGTGATTTCGAGCGGACAACTCGTTGGGCTCCTGTCGGAGCGTGATTACGCTCGAAAGATTGTTTTACGAGGGCGTTCCTCAAGAGAAACCAAGGTCGCGGAAGTAATGAGCACGCCGGCTATTACGGTGGCACCGGATTGTTCGGTGGCAGAGGCTATGCGCATCATGACGGAGAGCCGGGTGCGCCATCTGCCTGTCGTAGGTTGTGATGGCGGTCTCGCAGGAATCATCTCCATCGGAGATCTGGTCAAGTGGATCATCACCTCTCAAGAAGCGACTATCAGGCAGTTGCACGACTATATCGCTGGCGGATGAGCAGTTAGAGCAGGTCCCGCAATTTCTGGTACGTGCTCTGCGTCACCAATCGAAACTCGACAGGCAGCTCCGTGAACTTCTTTATTCCTTCGATGGTGTCCAAGCTAGGAACGCCGGCGCTGGCCAGCAGCAGCTTTCCCGATCTGATGTCAAACGGCAGCACTCCGTACCTCTTCTCGACAAGAGTGGGTAGACCCCGGACGATTTGTGTGTTGGCACGCTCAGCGTCCACAGTCGCGGAGGGTAGGCCGGAATGCAAACTGAGGGCCTTGCACAGCTGTTCTTCACTTATCAAGCCACGGGAGAGTAACAGTAAGTTGAGCCTCGATTCGCTGCTGTCCATTTCTAGGCGTGCCTCCGCCAGCTGGTCTTCGGAGACATAGCCGTGACCGACCAATACGTCCACCAACTCGCGTCTATGCCCGTGTAGCGCATTATGAGCCGGATAAGCGTGGTCTGTTTTCTGCCACGTAAGCGCGCGCCTCTGACGCCTCGCTGAAAAATAACTGTGGAGCGCTTGTACTCCGGCGCAGCAATTGATCAGGTTTGCGTGGAAGGATCGCAGTGGAACCGTCAGGCCCGCGGTCACCCCAAAGATGCGTCCGACGCAGACTGCCCGAACCGCAAGGCGCAGACACTGGAGGAAGAGCGTCATGGCGCACAGTCGCGCAACCGCGGAGCTAGTAATCTCGAAAAACCAGGGCCGGTGCGATGCGACGCTGACAAGATAATCAAGAACTCCGGCGATAAACAAAACGTTGGCAACAACGCTGATCGGGTTTGTGATCAGGCCTTTGCGGTCGCGCCAGAACCAATATTTGATTCGCCACGAGCCACGCCATCCTCGCCGTTCCCAGCATTGCAATGCAATGCCGGTAATCCAACGTGTGCGTTGCCGTATGGCAGTCCGCATGGAACGCGGAAAGAACTCTCGCGTGGCTATGAAGCCTTTGGCGTCACGCTCGAGCGGCACGAAGTACTGCCTGTAACCCATGGCATGGATATTTACGCCAACCTCGTAATCCTCCGTCAAACTGCCGGGATCAAACACCCGGTAATTGCGTTCCCGGGCAAGCCGGTCCAGAACCTCACGGGCAAAAGCTGTGCCCACGCCATTGGAAGGTACAAATGACCCGCTCAACTGTCTGGCGCGCATGTCGATTGACTGATATTCCGCAAACTCATCGCAGTAGACTCCATGAGTTACGTCGCTGAACCCAGTCTTGAGTGGAAGAACCGGCACCTGCACCATCTCGTAGCGGGATCGCTCTCTGTTGACCAACATGAGCGCTTGAGGGTGGATCAGATCCTCGGCGTCATGCAATACGACCGTATCGAACGAAGAACCGGTTTCTGTTTCGAATCGTTCCATGTAGGCGTAAATGCCATTCAGGCAGTCGGCCTTTGATGTTGGCCCCGGATTTGGGCAGACTGCTACATGGACATTCGAGAACTCGTCCGCTAATTGTTCACTCACCTCAACCGTAGCTTCATCGTTCGGATAAACACCAAGGAAGAAATCAAAGTTTCGGTAACGGAGGGCAGCCAAGTTGTGCCTCACCATGTTGCCGATCACGGCCCATTCATGCCAGCACGGCACGAAGATTGCGATTCTCCGTTCGCGGGATGCTGCATTCTCAGCCGGGACTGCGCCCCGCGATCTGCCGTCACGAAAGAACCCTCTAACGCTCCCGTGGAGGAAAAGCACGAGCGGAACTAGGTCGTCGAGTCCGCTTATGAGCAATACCACGGCAAGCGCGCCCAGAGCGGTTGACCAGAGCGCGGGCAAAAGGATCAATGCCACAACGACAACCGGGCTGCAAAGTTTGCCGGCAAAGAGCAGATGCGCGATCCTCCTTAGATAGAGTGCAATCGAGTTTCGCCACATTGCAGAAAATCCTTAGACTTTTCTGCTGCAAGCTGCACTGTTCTAAGTGATCGAATCATCAGAACTCAGCTCTCCCTGGACATCGTATTGCCAGTTGGTGCAGCAATTGGCGCTCGGCAATGTGAGGCGTAACACGTTTACCCGATGGGAGATGGAGCTCTTACTGGATTTCCAGGTGGCGCGTATTCGAACGTCGTCCCGCGCCGAAGTACTGAGGCGTTATCTCAGAGCCGTCCAGCAGCAACTAGCACGGGGAGAGTCCTTTCCGCAGCGCTTTTCGTCCTTCCTTGAAGCAGAAGCTCAGCAGCGTAGGAGGGTCGAGTTGACAGCCGAAACACGCCGTTTAGCTCGTGCAAGCTGACGCATTCAGACGCAACACTTGAAGCTCTGAATTCTCACTGGGCTATTCTCGAAGAAAGACAATCTGGAGAGAAATGATGGCTAGCGCTCCCGGGCCGGACCCGAAGACTGAGCACATAGTGTTCTGCGTTAAGTTACAGAAAGAACTGCCGGGGCTGGACGAAGTTCCGTTCGACGGCCACCCTCTCGGCCAGCGCATCTACGACAACGTGTCTAAAGAGGCCTGGCGTATGTGGGTGGAACAGATGAAGATGATCATGAACGAATACCGTCTGAATTTGGGTACTACGGAGGCCCAGGAATTTCTCCTCAAGCAGATGGAGGAATATTTCTTTGGTGAAGGCGCGGCGCACCCGCCTGGCTATGTGGCGCCGGGTCACTGATTTCCTCCCCGAATCACTTTCTTTCTGCACGCCTAGTCAGCCGGACGCGTCCTAGAGAATTTGAGATCGTTCATTCTTTATTTTCTGGTGGTCGCAGCGTGCTGCTGGGCCGCCGATAACAAGGAAATAGCAGAGCATTTAGCGCACCTGGCCACGAAGGCGGAGCGATCCGGGCAGACTGTGCGCGCCTACCTATTGTTCGCGCAGGCCGCCGCGCGCGACCCCCGAAATCCCACCTACCGCGCTAATCGGGATGCACTTGCCCCTGCCGCGAAGATACTTACTACCGCGAAAATCGAGACGCCCGATATCTCGAAGGATGTGCTAGCTGCCGAAAACGAAGCGGCGCATCCACAACCACCGATCGAACTGACCTCTAGCAGCGATTGGCAGGGTCAGCCCGCCTTGCAACCGATACCACAGGTTCGAGCCAATTCCTCTGAGCACGACTTCGATCTCCGCGCGCCGGCGCCGGCTCTCTTTGAGCAGATAGCGGCGGCTTATGGCGTTCGCGCCATTACCGATAAAGACGTCCAGGCGAACGTTCCTATTCACTTCGAAATGACGGGTGCCGGTTTTCGAACAGCGCTGGAAGGCGTGACGGCAGCAACGCATACTTTTGTTTTCCCTGTCAGTTCTTCTACGATCTATTTCGCTCAGGATACGGAAGCCAAACGAAACGAGCTCGAACCGATCATTGCACTGAGTTTTCCTCTGCAGGAAGCCCTCACCGAGAGAGACCTTATCGAAGCAGCGAACGCAGCGCGCAGCCTGTTGGGTCTTCGCACAATGGGTTGGGACAGTTTGAACCGAATGGTTGTCGTAAGGGATCGCGTCACGCGTGCCCGTGTCGCTCGTTCGCTCATGGAAGCATTGCTGCTGCCGCGCGCACAAATCTCCTTCGACGTGCAATTTCTTACGGTCGATACCGACCGCAAGTATGAATACGGCGCAACCCTGCAGACCTTGTTTCAATTCATCGACTTCGGCAAAATCGGCGGGATTCATAGCGTGTTGCCGAATATAGTAGGTTCGTCTACTTTCGGGACTTTCGGAGCTGGAGCTACTTTGTTCGGCGTCGGTATTGCGGACGCCACGGCGTTCGCGACGTACACCAACTCGTTTGCCAGTACGATCTATAAAGCCAGCGTTGTGGTGGCCGACCGGCAAACTGCTAATTTTCACGTGGGGGACCAATATCCGATCGCGACCTCGATCTACTCGGGTTACAACCAGCAGGCGGGAGGCACCTCGATCTACGAACCTGCACCGCAAATCAGCATGGAAGATCTGGGCCTGGTTTTGAAGATGACTCCACATGTAAACGGCGACGGCGACATCGGGCTGGATCTCGAAGCGGACTACAAGTCGCTGGGTAACCAGACATTCAACACGGTTCCGGCCATCGCTGAACGCGCGTTCAAAGGAAGCGTAGATCTGCGCGAGGGCCAATGGGCGATTATTGCGGGTCTCGATTCGTCGTCTATCACTTTCGCGCGGAGCGGTCTGGCCGGAATCGGACAGATCCCGGGTATCAAACAGCTCTTAACCCAAACGACGCGCGAAAATCAGACCAGCAATACTCTACTGGTGATCAAACCGCGGATCACGCGACTGCCGATCACGGGGTTTAGTCCGGCATTTCTGCTCGGCTCAAGGCGTGGGGAGCGAGTGGTAATCTGAAACATCTCAATGCTGACCTGCCCCGGCGAACGTCCTCATTTTGAGCTTGAACGTCTTGATTTCGTAGGGTTTTAGATCGAAGGTAAAGCTGTCGTGCTGAACGCTTATCTGAGAGCCGGAATCCTCGATCAAATTTGCTTCATTCACCTGAGCAACACCGTCACGAAAATTTACTCGCACATGCTGGCTGGGTTGGCCTGCCGCTTCATACACTCTGAGCACCGCGCCGCCATCCTTGCCCGGCTTGAGTGCGGACGTGACAACGTCATCGTTTGAAACATCGAGCAATCCCCATCGCGCCGGCAGAGCGCCTTTATGGGGAGCAACGGTCTGAACGAGCAGAGGATTGTTCAACTCCAGGCCGGCTCGCCACGGTTTTGCAGCACGCCATTCGCCCGTATGCGGGACAAGAGCGTAGTTTAGCGTGTACTTTCTGCCGATTCCGAGACCGGTATCGGATCCAACACCCGGCTCATAGCCGCCGACGAAGCCATAAGAAATCAGGCGCGCCGAACGCATGAGCGAGAGCAACAGGGTATCGTCTACCAGGTTGTTACCTGGAAGACCATGGTTGATCAATGCAAGTCCCTTCCCGCCGTCTCCATAGTCGATCCAGTTTTGCCCAGGATACTCCTGACCATGTGGTCTTTCGATGGAACCGAAGGGGATCTCATGCATGGCGACCCCGTTTCCGAATTGTGGTTGGGAACGCGACGCGATATCGAACCAACTCTTCCTGATTTACCAAATCGGTGCTGATGTCATCCTATGGAGCCCGCTGTAGATGCGGACGCGAGTTGCGAACTGGTTTTTGCCGAATGGATGCTTGATGCTGAACTCCGAAAAGACCGGACCCGAAGTTGTTTCTCCGTTGCCACCCACGAAGTCACTGCTCCATTCCGTATAGTTTGGCCGGGGAGCAGAACTGCCCTCTTCATCGCTGTAAAGCGAACGCCGTTGAGGGTACCATATAATTCCCAAAAATCGCCTCCGTCGTATTCACGCGCGACCACGTTGCCGGCCTTTGCGAGAACCTCCCAATTGTTTTCCTTTAGCACGAGGCTGGTCATTTCACCGGTCCATAGATTGAAGGATGCTCGATAAAACTCGTTTTCGATCGTGGCGTGATCTTCGCGCGTGCTGTTGTGAATGTGCGTCGGAGTGATTTCGGGCCCCGGGGCATTTGGAACCGCGTGATAAACGGCATAGCCCAAGGCAGGGACATCGCGCACCATGAAAGCGACGTGTGCCTGGCGAATGCCGCCGTCGTCATTGCGCAGAACGCTTAGAGATTCTACCGGTATGGCATTGCCGCCGGCGTCGAAGAGAGCGAACCCTTGAACTTTGGGTGTCGAGAATGGCACATCGACTTCGGCTATATCCTTGCGCGGCCAGCCCAGAGTGTTGAAAACAAGAATGGGTATCCCCTTACCGGAAGTATCGATACGCGCGGCGATTGTCTCGATATCACTGTGGACGACATGTTCCGCCAGGCTGCGGGAATGTGCATCGTGTCTGTGCCACCGGCGATCTGGAGCCGGCCTTGCGAAAGAAATTCGCGAAAACCTGCAGCTTCGGAAGGATATCGCTCAATGAAAGGCTTCACATAACACATCTGGTCCAGCACGAAACGATAGTCTGGATACTTCTTGAGAAGATATAAGGCTCTCAGAATGTTGGGAAGACCGATCTCCAGATATTCTTCGCGAGTCTTAAAGACCGCGCCTTCCCAATGCGTATGAGGAATAACCAGTACGATCTCTTGCGAGTTTGTTTGGGCAGAGCCTGAATTTAGGGTCAGCAGACAATAACAGGTGAACGCGAAGAAGCGTCGCCCGAGTTCTCTATACGACGACCTCAGGATCATATTCATTTGTAAGAGCAAGGTACTGAAGTCATATCACGTTCCTTGCGGACCTTTGATATCTTCACAGCATGTCGACCATGCGCGACGAGATCTGCCAGCAGCCCGCTGCGATCGAGCGCACTCTAAAAGCCGAATGGGAACGCGCCGGCAAGTTGCGCAGCTACTTCGAGCGAAACCCGGTCCGCTTGATTGTGCTCGCAGCGCGTGGAACATCGGATAATGCTGCTCAGTTCGGCCGCTATCTGCTGGAGATAACGACGGGAATTCCTGTCTCACTGGCGGCGCCGTCGGTTTATACGCTTTATCCTTCACGCATTAACTTGAAAGACGCCGTAGTGGTCGGTATATCGCAATCCGGCGAATCGACGGACACGAATCTTGTGCTGGAAAGCGCGAAGGCTGAGGGCGCTTTCACCGTGGGCGTAACTAATGAAAGCGAAAGCACGCTGGCGAAGCTCGCGGACGAGACTTTTCTAGTTCGCGCAGGTAAGGAGAAGAGTGTAGCCGCGACAAAAACGTACACGGGGCAGCAGACGTGTTTGTATCTACTCGCTCACGCCCTGGGGGCGTCGCTCGGTTTGGACGACCTGATGCGAATACCGGATTGGGCGTCCGCCGCGCTGGCTCTGGAAGGAGAGCTTCGAGAGCGCGCCGAGCGCTACTGTTTCATGCGGCACGCGGTTTGCGTGGGTCGCGGGTTGAATTATTCCAACTCCTTCGAATTTGCGCTGAAGTTGATGGAGACCTGCTATGTCGTCGCGGAGCGTTTCTCCCCAGCCGACCTGCTGCACGGCCCAATTGCCATGCTCGAACAGTCTTTCCCGTCTTTTTTGTTCTGCCCCGCAGGCGTGACATGGAAACCGATGCTGGAGCTTTATGCAAAACTGCAGCCGATCGGCGCGGAGACGGTGATCATCACAGACAAAAGTAATCGCGCGGTAGAAAACCTCGCCGGATTGAGGCAACCGCCGCTCGCCATTCCCGCACCGCTTAGCGAGAGCACGAAACGCCTGCCTGAAGATATTTATACACCGATCCCGTACATTATTCCGGCGCAGTTGTTCGCGGCGAGTCTCGCGGAAGTGAAGAACCTGGACCCAGACAAGCCCAGATCGTTAAACAAAGTTACGCAGAACCTATAGGGGGATTCGGCTTACTTGCGCGCGCCGGGAGTAGTGCCCTTCAAGGCCGATTGGCGGCGCTTAGCCGCTTTACGTTTGGGCTTGACGATGTGGAACGTTCCGCTGCCAAAGTATTCCGCCTGGTAGATGTTTTCTTTCTGCTTGATTTTCGGTGAAGCCGCATGCGCAGCCGTGCTGTTGATTTCTTGATCGGCCATGGAACTCTTAGTGTAGCGAATACCTGATTCTTTTAGATCGAGACTCCTCACCCGACTGATGCTATCCTCGCAAGCGAGGTGATGCACGTGAGTCGCCGGGCATGGGCGCTGCTGACTGGATGCGTCCTCATCTTTATAGGAACAGCGTACGCCTTGGATCGAACCCTGCCTCATCCTTTTCGGGAATATAACGGGGTCGAATACCGCCTCGGCTCGATACCGCTGCCTGTCGACTATCAGGATAAGGCTGAGTGGACCTTTGCGCGGCTCATGTACCCGGGCGGCTGGAATGACGGGTACGCCGGCCGAGAAGCTAGCGATTGGCGGGAAGGCGGTTGCCTCTGGACACAGGATTTTCCGCGCGCGGACAGGCATTTCTCGGAGGCTGTGCGCCGCCTGACTCGCATCCAGGTGAGGTCGGTCGAGCAGCCGGTCAACTTGGACGATGACGACGACGTCTATAACTGGCCTTGGCTCTATGCGGTGCAAGTGGGCGAGTGGGGTATCACCGATGCGCAGGCTCGTAAGCTGCGCGATTACTTATTGCGCGGCGGTTTCTTCATGGCGGATGACTTCCATGGCACTACGGAATGGCAGGTCTTTCAGGAAAGTATGAAACGGGTGTTTCCTGATCGGCCCATAGTCGACATCCCAGACGGTGATCCGATCTTTCATACCGTCTATGATCTCGACGAGCGTTACCAGATCGTCGGTGCGGAACATCTGAACACCGGGCACAAGCTTGACGGCTATGTGGCTCGCTGGCGCGCCATCTATGACGACAAGGGGCGCATTATGGTGGCGATTTGCTTCAATTCGGATGTAGGGGATTCGTGGGAATGGGCCGACGAGCCGGAGTATCCCGAAAAATACTCTGCACTAGGCGTTCGCATAGGCATCAACTACATCGTTTATGCAATGAGTCATTGAGCGCCGCCCAAGAGCACCGTCTCGGCATTCCCGTAGTAAACGCCATTAAACAGCAATTTGAATGTAGCGTGCGGCTGTGCGCGAAACGTAACCTCCGGACCTAGAAGAAAGACCTTCCCGTTTCCGACGCCTGCCTCTGCGACTGCGGTGCCGCCATCGAGGTATTGCTGACCCAAAGCCCATCCGCTTATCAGCGGCGTAGGTCCGGAAAACCAGGCAACAGCCGAAGTACGTTTCAACTCGGCATCCGGCCGAAGTTTGAAGACGGGACTGTTGTTAAAAAATGCATCTACCGTTTTCGGCATGCCGTAAGCCAATGGATTATTGTTGTCCATGGTGACGCGGAGCAACGAGCCGGGAACGTAGTATTTCTGGCGAGGCAGGGGCCGCAGCTTACCATCGGGACCTATCTCGGTGAGGTAGTCACTTACCGGCACGCCAAGCAATTCGGCCATGCCAGTAGAACTGCCAACGGTGATTACAGACCCTCCCGCATCCAGAAACTTCCTGATCTGCGGAAGGGTTTTCTCGACCGTGATCTTGCCGAGCCAGCCTCGATATTCTCCCGGAATGTCGTCGGCTTTTGGCTGCCGATTTTCAGAGCTCTCGTGATCTCCGGAACCCGGCCGATGAAATGCCCCGTCCGGAAAGACCAGCACATCGTACTTGCCTTTCAAATCCCCGGCATCGAGCGTTTGTGGATACATCACTTCGAACGGGAATTCATATTGTTCAAATAGCCAGCGATCCCACCCGGACGTCATCAACCCGCCGTATTGATCGTAGAGGCCGATGCGAACTGGCCTCAACTTGAGGGCATGTGCCTGCGGCGGCTGAAGCATCCCATCCGCGCTTACGCCAAGTTCTTTTGCGCCCTTTTCGAGAATCGAGAGGGCAGCCGGGGAAGCAGTCACCCAGATCGACCCCGTACCAAGGCTCCTGCCCCGTACCGTCTCCGGCTCTTGTAGCCAGTAGACTCCGCAATTCGAGTTCAACAAGCGATTCACCACGATGAACGAATTGTTGAGCTGGTGACTGATCAAGTAGCCGGCCGGCGCCGCAGGGCCGCTTACCAAAGCCGGGGGCGCATCCAGCAACTTATCCAGCTTGCGGAAAGGACCGTCGAAGCCGTCCAGAATGCGATCGAACCGCACACCCATCTGGAGCGCGAGTGTCCAGCCGGCAATGTCATAGGGAGGGTTGGGTGGTCCGCCCGGATATGCTAAATCGTTCGGATGATGCTGCGGTTCAAACATGTCGAGCACATGCGGGCGAAACGCTTGCGCAGTTTTGACGATATAGGAGCCAGCCGGGTACGTGTTGCCAACTACGTTAAATGCGGCATCGGCTTGGAGGACAGTGATACCGGTTTTCAAGAGAGCATTAACGAATTTGGTAGCTGTGGCGAAATCCGGCTGACTCGAGGGGATTATGTAGCCGCGTGCGTCGCGATACGCGGGATCATGCAGAACCTTGCCATAGAGATCTAGGGGCAAAGTGGTTCGATCGCTCACATTTGCGGCGGCACGCAATGCATCGATACGGTCCGGCGTGATCGTCCAGTGATCCTGGCTGCCGTTGCGAATGGAGTTGCGACCCATTAGATAGAAGTCAAAGAGTAGAGTTTCGCGGTTCCGGGAAGCATAGTCGAGCACCGCCCGATTATTCGTAAGTTCATAATCGATGGACTGGCGATAATGCCAAAGCTGAGGAGCTATTGGAAGCGGCCAATCGTCGGTCGGTAGCTGCTTATCTGCGATCAGCGGGATTTGGATGGGGGTGGGATTGCCTATGATCTCCGTCAGCAGGCCGATCATGTTGTGGAAATAAGTTATTGTGCGTAAACCACCGTTCCACCAGGTTGAATAACTGGCCGCTGTGCGCTGTGCTGAGCCGCCCATCCCATCCGCCACCAGCCGTTCGTGCATAGCAGTTCCGACGGCTTCGATGCCGAGTGGAATCAGCGGGTCGAAATTGTAGTTAAAGGGATCGCGGAAGGGCGGCATGAAGATCACCGCTCCGGCGGGGCCTGTCTGGTGGTGGTTGTAAACGATTTGCGGGAACCACTCCAGAAACAACTGGTGATTCATGTTCGTCGTTTCAGGCATGTTGGACATGTAGAAATCGCGATTGTTATCGTGCCCGATATAGTGCTGGAAAAGGCGCGGCAGGTAATCGATGCTTCGCTTCTTTGGGTCCGCTTCCCGCATGTACCAGTTAGCGACGAGCTCCTGACCGTCCGGGTTGGCCAGTACGCAGAGTTGGATATCGTCATCGAGAAAGCGCACTGTCTCCGGGTCGGTGCGGCTGACCATCTGATACACGTGTTCGATCAGTTGCTGCGCGCCTACTGTTTCGCTCGCATGGAGACCTCCATCGATCCAGACGATGGCCTTGCCGTCATGTGTCAGCCCATGTGCTTGTTCCTCGCTGAGATCCTCTGCATGCGCCAGTTTCGCTGAGACGCCTTTGTAGTAAGCCAGGCGGCGAAGATTTTCAGCAGAAGAGATAATCGCCATGTACTGATGGCGCCCCTCGGCGGTTACTCCAATGTCTACCAGCTTCATGCGATCAGATTCGGCCGCAAGCTTCTTCCAGTAGCTTTCCAGCTGTGTGTAATTCGCGACTTGATAATCGTCGCCAATGTCGAAGCCGAGAGCTTCCCGCGGAGACGTGACGTGCAGAGCGGCGGAAACGCCCGGCAAGCTTCTGGCACAGAACAGTACGAAAGCCAGAATTGACCAAGCTTTCATTTCACAGGTTTCGTCTTTCCCCAGTAGACCGAGCAATCGTCGAAGTCTTGTTTGTTCGGGAAAATATCGTCGAGCTTGAAATCGCTTTCGATATCGTCCTTACAAGTCTCTACCGTGGCGAACCGGCCTTTCCAGACCTGCTCTTTCAATTCCTTCAAAGAAATAATGTGGAAACGTGCTTCGTCGCGCGGCGGAAGCTCCAGCTTGTGAGAATAAGAGAACTCCAGGCCGGAAGGCGGAGCTTGCCGGAGGATGAAGTAAACCAATTCGTCTGCCCAATACTCCCTACCTGGTGGGGTGACCTCCTTGATCTTTGCGGCAATCTTTTCGTAATCGTGCCAATTTGTTGAATCCCGTTCATCGAACACAGCCTTTCCCGCACTGACGGCGAGAATGAAGACAAGAATGATCGTCGGCCACCACGGACGCTCGTGGCCCATTAATTGGGAGCCAGTGTAGTAGAAACCTGCGCTCGCCAGGATAGCCATGAACGGAACCATGAAGATGAAATAACGTCCGAAGGTCGGGTGTGCAACTGCGATATAACCGCCGAGCGCGGCGGCGATCCACGCCGCAAGATAAATTTCGCGACGCAGAGCTCGCTGCCAATGGCTTTTCTTGATGACGAAGACAATGCCGATGAAAGCGAGCAGCCCAAGCAAGAGAGCATGTGCCGAATTGGCCCAGTCTGTGAAAGTATCCAGGTCGTGCAAGTTGGCGTCGCCCCAGTTCACGCGGCGAAATAGCGCCTGATACTGCACGACATTAAAAAAGGTCACCGCGGGAGCTTTCCAAAAAAGCCACAACTCCGGTGTCAGCGGGATCAGTGCACCCGCACAAAACGCCGCAGCGTTTGCCCACCGGTTGCCGGGCCGTTTCGCGAACACCGTCCAGACGAGCAGAACGGGAAGAACGGGTGCGGTCAATAGCGTACAACTGGCCGCCGCTCCGGCGAGCAAAGCCGTCAAGAACGTCAGCCAGGCCCCGGCACGATCCACGCTATGAATCGCGACGCAATAAGCAGCAACTACCAATAACGTTCCACTGCCGTAGGCCTGAGCAACTGTTCCGAACGGAATAACAATCGTGTCGAGTCCGACGAGGCAGGCTACGACGATTGCACAAGGAAGAGACCAGCACTTATCGGGAAAGCGGCGCATTACGTATGTGGTCGTCAGGCAGGTGGCCGTCGCTACAAACAGCGCATCGAAGAAATGGACGGCGTGCCACGAATGGCCAACGCCACGTAGAACGCCCGCGTTGAAGTAGGCATTCAACAGAGTTTGGGGAAAGAGGAAATCGATGTAAGGCGTCTTGCCCCAAGCGATGAACTGCGCGGCCACAAGATGAAAGCCTTCATCCCATACGAAAGCGATTGTCTCGGCGTAAACAAAGAGACCCGCGCTGATGAGAAGAAGAAGCGTCCACAGCAAGCCCCACGGGCGAAGGAGCCGGTGAAACGCGCTCGATTTTCCGGTGGCGCGCTCCGCGATGGAGCCATCCTCCAGCATTTACTGCGATAGTCCGGTGCCTACGATTTGATGATAGTTCGGATAAGGCGGGCGCTCGAACGTGGGCGGCGGATTCTTCTTTAACATCTCGAGCGCTACCGAAACCGCGCGTTCCAGCTGGGGATCGCGGCCCTCACGAGCCAGTTTCGGATCGAGATCCACCTCAACGTCAGGTGCAATGCCGTGATTCTCTACTTCCCACTGGCCGCGGAGGCCGTAGAATGCCCAGCGAGGTGCCGTGACGGTTCCGCCGTCGATCAATGGTGGATACCCACCGATGCCGATCAATCCGCCCCAGGTTTTCATCCCGACCAGAGGCCCGACGCCCGCCTTGCGGAAGTACCAGGGCATCGCGTCGCCGCCCGAGCCCGCGAACTCATTGATGATCATTACTTTGGGGCCGTAGATGGCCTGCGTCGGATCGGTGATGTCTTCTCCTTCGCGCGTTGCGATGCGACCCATCGGCTTGCGGTTCAGGTATTCGATCACATAATCGGCGATATCGCCGCCGTGGTTATAGCGCTCGTCGACAACGGCGCCTTGACGGCCAATCTGCGCGAAGAAGTAACGATTGAAGCTCGTGAAGCCGCCGCGTGCCGTGTCGGGCAGATGCACGTAGGCGAGTTTTCCGCCGCTGAGTTGATCGACTGTCCTGCGATTGTCTTCAATCCAGGCAAGATGCCGCAGATTGGTCTCGTTATCCACCGGGACCACGGTCACCTCCCGCGAGCCGCTGCCGTTCGGATTTGGACCTACCTTGAGCACGATCTGTTTGCCTGCAGTCTCCTCAAAAAAGCTGTACACATTGTCTGAGCTGTGCAGTTCGCGGCCGCGCACCGCGAGCAGATATTCGCCGGCTACAACGTTCACACCGGGCTGCGTGAGAGGCGCCTGTAGTTGAGGGTTCCAATTTTCTCCGTTGTAGACTTTTGCGAAGCGATAACGCCCATTATCGATCTGGTAATCCGCGCCGAGCAGCCCGACCTTGAGTTTCGGCACGCTTGGTTGCGTTCCGCCTCGAACAAACATGTGTCCAACCGTCATATTGCCGAGCATTTCCTCGAACAGATAAGTCAAATCGTTGCGGCTGGAGATTCCTTCGACGTACGGCGAATAGAACTTTTCCGCCGCCGCGATATCCAGTCCGTGAAAATGCGGATCGTAGAAATAATCACGCTCGATTCGCCAGACTTCGTGGTACATCTGCTTCCATTCTGCGCGCGGGTCCACACGGACCTCCATCTCGGCCAGCTTGAGCGCGCCATCGCCGGGCTTCGGGGCATTTTCAGCACCTGCGATGAACCACTGCTGGCCTTGGCGGTAGAGAATCTTCTCCCGGTTGTCAGATAGTGCAAAACCCGTGACGCCCTCCAGAATCTTGTCGGTTTTGCGCGTCTTGAAATCGAACTTATTGACTGTGATTTGACGCGGGCCGGGCTGCATATTCACCAGCGGACCATCCTGGACATAGAGAATGCCTTCTTTGCCCGGGGCGGCCGTGAAATAGTTCTTTTCGGGAAGAGGGAGCGCCAGAATGCGCTGGCTGATATTGTCGAAATCAATGCGAACTTCCGGCGGAGCGGTCTCTTTCGCGCCGTCCTTACCCTTGTCTTTGTCCTTCGCATCCGGTTTGTCCGCTTCCTTTTTGTCTACATTCACGTTTTCGTCGTCGCTCTGCGGCGCGAGAGGCGACGGCAAATCCTTACGTAAAACCATCACATAAATGGCGCTCGTAACCGGATGCTGGATGCTCGACATATCGATCCAGCCGCCGCTCAGAGCCACATTTGTGCTGGCTATGAAGTATAGATATTTTCCGCTCTTATCGAAATCGGGGGAGGTCGAATCGCTCAGCCCGTCAGTAATCTGTGTCGCTTTCGCACTCGCCAGCGAGTACATAAAAATTGCGTGCTGGTGATTGCCAAGCTGCTTACAGTAAGTGATCCACCGGCCGTCAGGCGACCAACGCGGGCTGAAATTATAGGACGGACTATCGTAGCGATCGGTATCGACCTTCACCGGCGTCTTCTTCGCTACATCCAAGTACCAGAGATTAAGCCGCTTATCGAAGTAGGCGATTTTCTTGTTGTCGGGCGACCACGTGGGCGAATAGAAGAAAGATGGCGGATTCCCGAGAGAGATCTTCGTTGCGTCACCGAGACCGTTCTGTGCGCGAATGTGCAGTGCGTACTCTCCCGATTCATCAGAAAAATAGGCGATGGACTTGCCGTCGGGAGACCAGGCGGGATCGCGATCGGCAACGCTCGGGCTCGCAGTCAAGTTGCGGATATCGCCTTTCTCAGCGGGAACAGTAAGAATTTCGCCGTGGGCTTCAAAGACGGCGCGCTGGCCGGTGGGAGAAATGTCCGCATTCTCGATTTTGGCCACATCCATCTTTTCAAAGTGCGGGCGAACTTCCGGCAGGTCGGCGGAGACGTGAATGTCGATATGCTTGGACTTACCGGATTTGATATCGAAAAGATAAATCGAGCCGAACTGCTCGTAAACGATTGCGCCCGGACCGTCCGAGGCTGACTTGAAGTCGAGGCCTTCGTTCTTTACCGCTTCGCTCACCTTGCCTGAGGCCGTGTCGTAAACCCAAAGACTCACCGGTCCACCGCGATCGGAAAGAAAGTAGATCCTTTTCCCGACCCACATCGGATTGAAATCGTTCGAGTTCTCACGAGGGATCTTCACAATGCTTGAATCAGCGAGATCGGCGATCCATATCTTCGTTGTCTGGCCACCGCGATAACGCTTCCACGCGGCTTGCCATTGAAATACGGGTACATAAGCAATGTGCGAAGCATCGCCAGAATAAGCGCCATCTTCCGCCGTCACGAGCGGCAGAGCCGCGGGCAGACTGCCCGCTGCGGAGATCGTATAGAGCCGACCGCTGTCCGCAAATGCGTCGCGATGGGAGTTGAACAGAATCCGCTGACCATCCGGCGTCCAGCCGATAGCGATATCAGGACCGGGATGATACGTAAGGCGTCGTGGAATTCCGCCGGCCGCCGGCACCACGTACACGTCGATGTTGCCGTCATATTCGCCGCTGAAGGCAATCTGGGCGCCATCCGGCGAAAAGTGCGGGTTGAATTCACGCCCCACACCACTCGTCAGCCGATTGGCTTCTCCTCCCTGCCGGCTCACGGTCCAAAGATCATTGGCATACTCGAAGACGATCTGCGTCTTACTGACTCCCGGAGTACGCAAGAGGAGGCGCTGTGGTTCGGTTTGTCCAGTAACCAACAGGCACGCGGGTACGAGCGCCAGGGCAAAAAGAGAAACATGTCGCATAGACGAGTGGGTTGCGCCCATTATAGGGTGTTGAAACGGGCGCGGCACATACCTTCGGTCTGCTAGTACACGTGGGTTAGCTGGTCATCCTAAAGGATTTTCGGGAAATGCAGCCTGCGCTAAAATACGCTTGTTGCCGGTGTAGCTCAGGTGGTTAGAGCGACGGTCTCATAATCCGTAGGTCGCAGGTTCAACTCCTGCCGCCGGCACCAATTCTCACCGAGATGATCCAGCCAGTCGTTCAGACGCGCTCATCGCACCAAGAGAGTGCAAAGCGGAACTAGCACAATTGGAGGTGCGCGCTCCGCATCGCAGGAGACATCGGACGACGCTATCCGAGGCTGTGCGTTCTCGCGAAGCGCGCAACAAATTGCTTGCAATTTGAGTGCCGCAACAGGCGAGCAAGATCTGCTGCCAACGCGGCTACCAGTTGGCAGCAGTCCCGCTGTTGGGACTGAGAGTCCGGAATCGGACGGAAATCCTAGTTCCCGTGATGCTACTGCACCATTCGCCGCTGTTTGCGTAGGATAGCCGGCATATCGTAGTCATCGACCGGCGCGGGTTCTTCAGCGTTCTCTTCAGCGGGTTCTGGAGAAGCCATTACGGGTTCGGACTCAGCTTGTCCGTTAACCGAAACGTGAGAATCGGGCGCATTAGCCGGAGTGAACGGAAAGTGCGGATTGCGCCGGTCGATCTCGGGCAAGCTATCGCGCTGAAAGCCGGTTGCAATGACGGTGATCTTGACGCGGTCTTCCATCTTTTCGTTCAGAACCAGGCCGAAGTTGATCTGCACATCATCATTTTGAGTCGCCTTGCGGATTAGATTGCAAGCTTCGTTGACGTCATGGATGCCGAGCTGGCTGGACGCAGTGATGTTGATGAGAACACCGCGCGCGCCGAGCACTCCGCCCTCTTCCATCAGCGGACTGTTGATGGCCCGTTGGGCGGCCTCGAGCGGCGCCTTCTCGCCGGAAGCGATAGCGGTGCCCATCATGGCGTAGCCCATGCCCAGCATGTTGGTTCGGATATCCGAAAAGTCACGATTGATAAGACCGGGAGTGGTGATGATGTCGGCGATTCCCTGCACGGCCTGATAGAGTACGTCATCCGCCATCCGGAATGAATCTACGAAGCTTGTGCCCTTGGGAGCAAGACCGAGCAGCTTTTCATTGGGGATGCTGATGACGGTATCGCAGCTACCGGCGAGTTCGGCCATGCCACGCTCGGCCTGTTTCATCCGCCGCGGTCCTTCGAAAGCGAATGGCTTTGTGACAACCGCCACCGTAAGCGCATTCAATTCCTTGGCAAGCGAAGCCACCACGGGGGCGGCACCAGTCCCGGTGCCCCCTCCCAGCCCCGCGGTAACAAATACCATATCGGCGCCTTCAAGGATTTCTATAATCTGTTCGGTATCTTCAAGTGCCGCCTGACGACCGACCGACGGGTCGGCGCCCGCCCCCAAGCCGCTCGTCAGTTTCTTCCCAATCGTCAATTTGTTTGCGACCGGCGAAGCAGTGAGGGCCTGTTTATCCGTGTTGAGGATATAGAAATCGATCCCAGCCAAACCCTCATGCAACATGCGCGCGACTGCGTTCGAGCCGCCACCGCCGACGCCGATTACCTTGATGCGCGTCCCAAGTTGAATTTCGTCTTCTATAAGAAATTTCAAATCATCTCCCATAACCGTTCCCCATTTCCTTTTTGCTACTTAACCGCCAATCCGGCGAGCCCTGCGGAGGCACGCTTCCAATCGCGTTTCATCTTGAGTCGTCCTGAATACATGGCCAGCCCGGCTGCTGTTGTCCAAAGCGGATTGTCCAGTTCCTGAGGCCAGTTTTCGATACCCGTCACAAGACCGTTCCTTGCCTGGCAATTGAGCATGCGTTCGGTGAGATCACACATCCCGCTCAGCAGCGTTCCGCCGCCAGTCAGGACCGCGCCTTCGAGCAGAGACTGCTCCATTCCGACCCGCTCGATTTCCGTGTAGATTCGCTCGAAGATATCTTCTGCGCGCGCCTCCAGAATTTCGTTGAGCTGGCGTCTGGGAGCCTCGCGCATGCCGCGTCCCTCCGCGGTTGGAATTTCGATCAGACTGTGATCGGATTCAGTGCCGCTCATTGCGCAGCCGTATTCGCGTTTCAAGCTTTCGGCGTCATCATAATTCACTTTCAGCAGCCAGGAGACGTCGCGCGTGAAGTGGTCGCCGCCGATCGGAAAACAAGCGGCAAGCAGCAAGGCGTCGCCGTCGTAGAGCGCGAGGTGAGTCGATTGTGCGCCGACATCGATGAGCGCAACTCCCCGGGCGCGATCCTCCGGGAGAATGGCAGCGTAAGCTGCGGCCACGCCTTCAAAAATCGATTCCTCGACGGCCAGATGAGCTTTGTGTGCTGCTGAGATCAAGGCCTGGTGCTCGCCCGCGGCAGCCGTAATGACGTGAACATTAGCTTCGAGACGCGCGCAGAGCATACCTTTCGGATTGCGATAGCCGGCTCGGCCGTCGAGTGTGAAATCTTGTGGGCAGATTTGCAGAATTTGCCGTTCTTCTTCGAGGCGGACACGAGACCCGAGTTCTACGGCGTAGCGCAGATCGTCGGGTTCAATATTTCGCCGCCGCCCAAACTCGTAAAGCCCCCGGCTATTGACGCCTTCCACCGTCCCGCCCATGCCGATGACTGCTGATTCAGGGGAGGCTTGAGCCCGTAACTCGGCTTCGTGCAGCGCAAACCTGATGCTCTGCGAGAGTGCATCCTGATCGGAGAGACGTCCTTTGTTCCAGGCGTGAACCGGCGCCTCGCCATAACCCAGGAATCGGACACCTTGCTCCTCCAACGCGCAGATCACCACGCGCGTGCCATTGCTGCCGAGATCTAGTCCTACGGCCAGCTTTGTCTTACTCGCCACCGCCATTGCCTCCCACCGCTGTTATCACTCCGTCCACTCTCAAATCGAGAGTCTTCACGTCAGGCCGCTTTTCCCTTATCTGGGAATAATTGGACAAAAAACTTTGCAGTCGCTCCGTGTAGTTATCGTCACCGAGCATCAAGTTGACCACGTTGTTGCCCACGTGTTCAGCCACGATCAGATTATTCGGATCGGCAACGTCGATTTCCGATATCTGGCCGGCGAGCGGACCTATATCCTTGAGCATCGCGAGCACGCGGCGAACGCGGGCCCGCCGGTTCTCAACCGGTTCGGTTTCGCGCACTCCGCTGATCACAGGAAGCGTAAATTGTGCCGCGATGCGCGGCCGCAGGATGTGCCCGTCCTTATCTATGAGGGCGAGGCGAGACATACCATCCTTGCCGTTTGGCGCCAGCCTTGCAAAAGCAACGGGGACTCTTTCGTGAATCAGTACCCTTAGCGTGTTCGGCCAAACCTTCGAAACGGTTGCATCCTCCACCCAATCGATCTGGAGGAGTTCGAGCCTGCGCTTTTCAATCGGGACCAGATATAGACTGCGGCCAAAGTCCTCCGCGAAAACGTGACGGATCTGGGAAGTCGACGCATAATGTATTCCTTGGATAACGAGATTTGGACTACGTCCTGCGAATTCCTCCGATTCGGCAACACGGAAGCGGTTGTCTTTGATGAGAAACTCCTCCGTGGTGTGCCAGCCGAAGAGCGTAGTGACCATACAAAAAATCCCGGCCAGCAGCCAAAAGCTAAAGCGCAGCCAGCTGAGACGTTGTTGAGGCCGAAGCTCCGGCTGTTGGGACCGCGGCATCAGGCAGCTGCCTCGCGTAATTTCTCAAGAATAGTGTCGGCTGCCTGCGAGACATTGCCGGCGCCCAGCGTGATAATCAAATCGCCCGGTTCGGCCGCCGCGGTGATGCGGGCGATTCCCTCTTGGATGCTCGAAACATAGTGCGCCGAGCGGTGTCCATAAAAACGCACCTTGTCAAGCAAGACACGCGAGTCAACACCCGGCAGCGCGGCCTCTGAGGCAGCATAGATATCGAGCAGATACACATTGTCTGCCTGGTGAAAGGCGGTACCGAACTCGTCGAGCAGATGCTTGGTCCTCGAATAGCGATGCGGTTGAAAAAGCACGTGAATTCTGTTGTAAGACGCGAGCCTGGCGGCGGCTAAGGTGGCTTTGACCTCTGTTGGGTGATGGCCGTAGTCGTCCACCACTGTCACACCCCGCGCCTGTCCACGGGTGGAGAATCGCCGGTCAACGCCTTTGAACTCGGCCAAGCCTTCGGCGATCTGCTCCAGAGACGTGTCTAGTTCGAGTGCAACACCAATAGCCGCGGTGGCATTCAGCACGTTGTGTTCGCCTGGCACGTTCAGTCGGAACTGTCCGAGATCGGCTCCGCCCCGGCGTACTGTGAAATCGCTATGGCCCCCCGCGAGGACGACGTTCTGAATCTCGAGATCCACCTGTGCGGAGCGACCATAGGTGATGGTCCGTCGGCGTACAGAGGGGAAGATCTGCTGGATATTCTCGTCTTCCATGCAGAGCACGGCCGCGCCGTAGAATGGCACGTGATTGACGAATTCAACGAACGCGGATTGGATCTCTTCAAGAGAAGCATAGTGATCCAGATGCTCGCGATCGATGTTGGTGACGACCGCGAGGATAGGGGCGAGCTTGAGAAACGAACCATCGCTCTCATCCGACTCGACCACCAGAATGCTGCTCTTTCCGACACGCGCGCTCGAACCCTGCATGGCGGCCACCTTGCCGCCAACTACAACGGTCGGATCGAGATTGGCGGCGTTGAGAATGGAAGCGATCATCGAAGTTGTGGTCGTCTTTCCGTGACTGCCGGCGATTGCAATGCCATATTTGAGCCGCATCAGCTCCGCAAGCAATTCACCACGCGGGATCACGGGGATCTGCAAACGACGAGCTTCGGCTACCTCCGGGTTGGCCGGTTCGAGCGCCGATGTCACGACAACAGCTTTGGCGCCTGCCACGTTCTGCGCGCGGTGGCCAATCTGAATTTCTGCGCCGATTCTGGCGAGGCGGTCCGTAATTGCGCTTTGCCGGATGTCAGAACCGGAGACTTGATAGCCGAGAGTCACCAATACTTCGGCAATGCCGCTCATCCCGATGCCCCCGATACCCACGAAGTGCACGTGTTGGGGCTTAAAAAACATCCGTTCCCCGTATTGTTTCGGCTTTCGTAATGAGTGTCAAGGGTAAATGGTACGCGCCAGCTCACTTTTTCTTTCCGTGGGCGGCAGCCTCCTCCATAACATCGGCCGCGCGTGCCGCTGCGCCAGGTTTCGCAAACTGTCGAACATGCGTTCGCATGCTCGCGAGTGCCGAAGAGTTGGAGCGCAGTGCTTCCACCTCGCGAAAGAGGCGTTCGCCATTCAGTTCTTTATCCGGAACCATGCGTGCCGCGCCTGCCTGAACGAACACCTCTGCGTTCTTATACTGATGATCATCGGCAGCAAATGGGAACGGAACCAGAATGGAAGGCATACCGGCGGCCGAGAGTTCGGTTACCGTACCGGCTCCAGCCCTGCAAACCACCAAGTCCGCCCGCCCGAAAGCTTGCGCCATCTCTGGAATAAACTGCGTGATTTCGCCGGCTATTCCGGATTGAGAAAACTCGCGAGCGAGAAAATCGTAATCCGCGCCAGCACCGGTCTGATGAATTATGCGTACTGAGCCGCCCAGCGCACGAAATAGCGGCCAGCTCCTAAGCGAAGCCTGATTAATGGTGCGTGATCCGCGACTCCCGCCCGTGACTAATATGGTGAACGCTCCCACCTCTTTTGCCTTCACTTCAAAAAATTCTGCGCGCACCGGCAAGCCGGTCACTTCGCTTCTGCCACGCGGAAACCAAGCCTCGGTCGCGGCGAATCCAAGCAGCGCCCGATATACCCAGCGGGCCATTCTGCGATTGGTGAAGCCCGGAATTATGTTGGGTTCGAGTACAATTATCGGAACGCGAGCCAGCCGTGCTGCCAGCATGACCGGACCTGCTACGTAGCCTCCTGTACTGAAGACAGCTCGCGGACGGAACGCACGCAACAGCGCCCAAGCGGTGGCGACACTCACAGGCAGTTGCGCGCCTGTTTGTATCTGCTTGCGTAATCCCACACGGTTCAGACCACTGCTGCGGATGAACTGAATTTCGAACCCTGCTTCGGGCACGAGCCGAGACTCTATGCCGGCGCGAGTTCCTATGAATAGAAGACGATGGCCCCGGTCGCGCAACACTCGCGCCACCGCCACGGCGGGGAAGACGTGACCGCCCGTACCGCCTCCAGTCAGAACAAACGGGTACGGCATTAAGCAGCATGCTCACTCACGCTCAGTAAAATTCCCATCATCAACAGCGTGCTCAACAACGAGCTTCCGCCCGAACTGATGAAAGGCAGCGGAATTCCCTTGTTGGGCAACAGACCGAGTACCACGCTTATGTTCATGAGCGCCTGCATCACTACACAGACCGTCACGCTAAACGCGAGATAGCGCCCGAAGTTGTCGTTCGCGCGGGCGAATGTTCGCAGGCCGCGCCAGAGGACGACAGCGAAGCCGACGATCAGCAGCGCGGCTCCAAAGAATCCGGTCTCCTCACCGATAACGCCATAGATGAAATCCGTGTGAGCTTCGGGCAAGTACAACAGCTTCTGCTTGCTTTCCATCAGACCGGCACCCGTAACTCCGCCTGAACCCACCGCAATCTTTGCCTGGAGTTGCTGGTAACCGGGATCGCTGGTCGAGGCTGTTTGATGGGCGTACTGGAGGATCTTGCCCCGGGGATCGACACTGGCCAGCAATTTGTGATCTTTATCGATGAACTCGATGGCGCGCATGAGCCGGTACGGCTTCATCACGATGAAGGCGATGCCCAAGAGCAAGGCAAGCACGGCACACAGCGCGAGATAACGGCGGTCGATACCGGCCACGAACATAACCGCCACGGTCATCGCGACCAGAACAACGGCGGTACCTAAATCCGCTACTGCCACGGCCAGTGCCATTACTGAGACCGCGACCGCGATGGGTCCCAGCGTTTCCCGTTCATTAACCGAATCAAGCCGGCGACAAAGAAAGAAGGATAGAAACAGCGCTAAGGCGGGTTTGGCCAATTCCGAGGGCTGCATCGAAAGCGGTCCAGCACGCAGCCAGCGATGCCTGCCATCGGTTATGTAGACCAGAACAAGAAGGAGCATCACGCTGCCGAGACAGGCAAACGCTACTTTGGGATTGTTCCAGCGACGGTAGTCCTTCCGCATGCAATATAGAAGAACCAGAAAGGAGAAGACTGCCCAGCCAAACTGTCGGAGAAAGAAATACGTACTTGAAACGTTGTACTTCCGTTCGGCGACGAATGAGGAAGCGCTGTAGACCATGACGAGCCCGAAGCACACCAGTGTGAGAACTGTAAGAAAGAGGATCCAGTCTGTTTTGAGCCGTTGCGCCATAGCTGGGTAAAAGTGATTTGCGTTAGAACAATTCTTGCACTAGTTGTTTGAAAACTTTTCCACGCTCTTCGTAGTTTTGAAACTGGTCGAAACTAGCGCAGGCGGGTGAGAGAAGGACCACATCGCCCGGCTGTGCATGCTGCCTGGCGTACTGGACGGCTTCTGCCAGAGTGCCGCAATCGATGAGGGGCAAAACCCCTTTAAGCGCATTCGCGATCAAAGGGGCAGCCGCATAGACGTAGGGTGGCCGCGCTCCGATCAGCAGCGCTGCGTGCGCCCGCTCCCGAAGCGGCTCCCGCAGAGGATGGTAGTCACTGCCTTTATCCTTCCCCCCGAGAATGATCCAAAGATTGCCGGGGAAGGCTGTGATCGCCTTTAGGGCGGCATCCACGTTGGTTGCCTTGGAATCGTTGTAATACTCGACGCCGTGCAACCGGCGTACAAATTCAATGCGATGCTCAACGCCGGGAAAAGTCGCGACTGCCGTATCCAGGTCATCAGGCGCGGCACCCGCCAGAACAGCGATAAGCGAAGCGGCCATTACATTTTCGACATTATGCTGACCGCGCATTTTAATCTGTTCAGAGCGCAGGAATGGCTCGCCGCAGTAGAGCAGTTGCCCCTTCTCCATGGCGACGCCCTGTGGAACCGGCCGGGAGAAACTAAACCAGTAGATTTCGCCAGCCGTCTTATGAGCATATTGGCGGCAGATGGGATCGTCGTAATTGAGAACCGCAAAATCGCCGGCCACCTGCGTTTCGAAGAGACGCGCCTTTGCCGCAACATAGTTGGCTAATGTTGCGTGCCGGTCGAGGTGGTCCGGCGTGACATTGAGGCAAGCGCCGATACGTGCTCGGAAGCTCTGGATCGTTTCCAACTGGAATGACGACAACTCGAGAACGTTCCATTGGTCGTCGGCAGAGGAATCGACCAGCGACGTGACAGCTTGCCCGATGTTGCCTCCCATCTGGCAGGCGATCTCACATTCTCTGAGTAGATGAGCGGTAAGCGCTGTGGTGGTTGTTTTGCCGTTTGATCCGGTGATACCGATGACAGGACCCCGCAAAAAGTACGACGCAAGTTCCACCTCGCCAATAATCGGCACGCCGCGCTCACGAGCGGGAGCTAAAAGAGGCGCGTCGAACGGGACGCCGGGCGAGAGCACAATCAGATCCGGGTCGCGGCCATTCATCCTCATGTTGACAAGAGATTCCGAAACGATCGGAACACTCAGACGATCAAAGCTCGCCTGTTCTTCGGAAGAGAGCGGCTGCTGGTCCATGACCCGAACTTCCGCCCCGTTTTTGCGAAGCAGTTGGCTCGCGCCGAGTCCTGAGCGCTTCGCGCCGATCACGAGGACCTGTTTGTGCTTCAGTTCCAAATTCGTTATCTCAGCTTCAACGTCGTCAAGGCGAATAACGCCATGACGAATCCCGCTATCCAGAAGCGCACAATCACTTTCGATTCCGGCCAGCCCAGGGCTTCAAAGTGATGGTGAATAGGTGCCATCTTAAAGATGCGTTTTCCGTGCCGCAGGCGATAACTGCCCACCTGCAGAATGACCGAGAGCGCTTCAATGACATAGATGCCGCCAATAAACGCGAGCAGCACCTCCTGCTTGATCAGAACGGCGACGATTCCCAAGCCGCCCCCAAGCGCCAGCGAGCCCACGTCTCCCATGAAAACCTCGGCGGGATGGCAGTTATACCAAAGGAAACCGAGACTTGCTCCGACCATCGATGCGCAGAAGATCGTCAATTCCTGGGAATTGGGCAGGCGCGCAAGATCCAGGTAACTCGAGATCTGGGCGTGACTTGAAACGTAAGTCAGGGCCGTCATTGCTCCGGAGGCAATTATCATCAAACCGATAGCGAGCCCGTCAAGGCCATCGGTGAGGTTGACGGAGTTCGACGAGCCCACCATGATGAAGACGATGAAGGTGTAGAAGGGCAGGAAAGCGAGGGGGTAGGTCCAGTAGCTTCTGGTTAGGGACTCGATCAGCAGATCGGGCTTGAATTGTTTGAAGAACGGGATGTTAATCGCAGTCGAATAGGCCTGGTTGGCATGCAGCAGCAGCAGAAAGAAGCCGATCAGCATGGCTACCAATACCTGAGCGAAAAATTTTTGCTTTGCCGTCAGCCCAAGGTTCCGCTTTTTGGCTACCTTGGCGTAATCGTCGATGAAGCCGATCGCGCCGAAGCCCAGGAGCCCGAGGAGTGCGATCCATATATACCGGTTCGAGAGATCAGCCCAGAGAAGGGTCGGAATCACGACCGCGATCACGATCAGGAGCCCGCCCATGGTTGGAGTTCCTGCTTTCTTCTGATGAGATTGCGGGCCTTCTTCGCGTATGTGCTGGCCGAAGCTCCAAGCACGCAATTTACGAATCACCCAAGGCCCCAGCAATAGAGCCAGCGCGAGCGCCGTAAGGTTCGCCAGAGCCACGCGCGTTGTAATGTACTGAAACACTCGGAATGGAGGAATGTAGCGACGAAGGACCTGGTAGAGCAGCCAATAAAGCATGGTTATTCTTCCATTTTGGCGAGGGCTCTCTCGACATGCGTGCCACGCGAGCCTTTGAACAGGATGGCATCACCGGGCCGCGCGAAGCGGCGAAGAAATGTGCCCGCGCTTTCAGAGTCTTCAAAGAAACGAGCAGCGTCGGGTTGAAGTCCGGACTTGATCGATTCTTCGATCATCCACTGGCTAGCGCCGCTGATCCCGATGAGCGCATCGACGCCATTTTCGGCGGCATAGCGGCCGAGGTCGCGATGCAGTGTTTCGGCCCACGGGCCCAGTTCCAGCATCTCTCCCAAAACAGCGATTTTCCGGACAGCCTTCTCCTTGGCAAGAACGTCGATCATGGAACGCGCTGCTTCCGGATTTGAGTTGTAGGAATCGTTCAGAATCGTTACGCCGCCCAACTCCGAACGCTCGCCGCGCATTTTGCCCGGCATTAGCCCGGCGACCGGGTCCACCAATTCGTTCAGTTTTATTTCGAAAACGCGGGCTACCGCCAGCCCGGCAAGCACATTCGAGACGGCATGGCGTCCGGTCAGCTTGGTTTTGAACTGAACCCCGGCGACACTAAAAACCGACAAGTCCATACCGCTCGCGATGATGTTCGCTTGCAGGTCGGCTTCCGGCGAAACTCCGTAGGTGATAACCTTCCCCGAGTAGAATCGACGGAAACCGAGTACCCGCTGATCATCCGCATTGAGAATGGCCACACCATCCGGCGGTAGTGCTTCAATCAGCTCGCGTTTCGCGGCGGCAATCTCATCGATTGACGAGAATGCTTCGATGTGCGCGTAACCAACATTGGTTACGACTCCGATCTGCGGCTCGGCTATCGCGGCCAGGGTGCGAATCTCACCGGAGTGATTCATGCCCATCTCGAGGACCGCCATATCCGCCCTTTGCGGAAGGCGTAGCAACGTGAGGGGCAGGCCGATGTGGTTGTTCAGATTTCCATCGGTCTTAGCGACCACGAACCGCACGCCCAGAAGAGCGGCAATGATGTCCTTGGTGCTGGTTTTCCCGGCGCTGCCGGTAACCGCAACGATGGGCTTGCGCCATTCCTGCCGGACCCTGCGCGCCAGTTGCTGAAGGGCGTCGATGGTATCGCGCACCTGCAGAACGGGTCCACCGGGATTAGCAATCGATTCGCTCACTACCCCCGCGGCAGCGCCGGCCTCGAAAGCCGCCGGAAGGAAAGCATGACCATCGAAGCGTGCGCCCTTGATTGCGAAGAACAGATCTCCGGGATTGACGGATCGCGAATCAATACTCCATCCCCGAATCGGCTTATCTTCGGAATCTGAGCAGTTGATGCAGCGTGCGCCAATAGTTCGCTCGATCTGCGTCAAGGACAGCTCCATCGCTTGCCCTTTACGCGTTCTGTGCGGGTTCGGGAGCTTGAGAGTTCCTGCGCAGCGATCTTCCGTAACCGAAGGAGCGCAAAACGCGCCGGGCCACTTCGCGATCGTCGAACGGGATTGGTCCGTCTCTCAGAATTTGGTACGTTTCGTGACCTTTACCGGCGAGGATCACCACGTCGCCAGGTCCGGCCTGCTCAATCGCCTTCCGGATCGCACGTTCGCGATCCGGTTCGGCGACGTGCGGGGTATCGTAGCGGCTGAGCCCGACAAGAGCGTCGTTCATGATCGATAAAGGATCTTCGCTGCGCGGATTGTCCGAAGTCAAGACAACGTAATCGCTTAGCTCGGCCGCAGCTACTCCCATGAGCGGACGTTTGGAACGGTCGCGGTCCCCGCCGCAGCCGAAAAGAGTGATGACGCGCTTTGGGCGCATGCCGCGCGCCACTCCGATGACGTTGCGCAGCGCATCATCCGTATGTGCGTAATCCACTACTACCGTGAACGGCTGTCCTTCTTCAACCCGTTCGAATCTCCCCGGAACTCGTTGCAAGTTCGTTATCCCTTTCTGAATTTCTTGTTCACCCAACCCGTAAGTGAGAGCAGTGGAGCAGGCGAGCAGAATATTGTAAATATTGATGTGGCCGACGAGAGCAGATTCCACAGTGAAGCGCTGCGAGCCGGTCACCACATCGAAGCGCAGACCGGTCAAACTAGACTCGATATTCTCCGCACGCACGTGCGTGTGCCTCGAAGTGCCTGCTCGGCCGATGGGCGGCACCTGATCGATGCCGTACCAAAGCACTTCCGTTTCGGGAGCCAGCTTCAGTGCGCGAACCTGCTGATCGTCGGAGTTCAGCACGGCGAATCGGGGGGGAGGACCGATCCGCGGTGTAAACAGTAATTGCTTGGCGGCAAAATAAGCGTCCATGTTTCCGTGATAGTCAAGATGATCACGAGTGAAATTCGTAAATGCCGCCGTGTGAAAGTGCATGCCGTAGATTCGCCCCAAGTGCAGGGCGTGTGAAGAGGCCTCAAGCGTGGCATGGGAGCCGCCTGCTTGGGCGAGTTCTTCAAACATTTGAAACAAATCGAGCGATTCAGGCGTGGTGTTGACGGCAGGTAATACCTGCCCGGCCAAATGGTATTCGATAGTTCCGATGAGAGCGGTCGTTTTGCCGGCTGCGCGCAGAATCGCGTCGATTAGTGAACTGCTTGTTGTCTTTCCATTCGTGCCGGTAACGCCCGTGAGATGAACACGCTCATCCGGCTTCCGATAAAAATTTCGCGCTGCCAGGGCCAGCGCCTCCCGACCGTGCGGCACCTGAATCCACGGAAGGCCAGTATGACCAGGAGATGGCCGGTCCGCGACCACGGCGAGGGCGCCCTTCTCGGCCGCTGTTGCAGCGTACCGCGCGCCATCTGTCTTAGCGCCGGAAAAGGCAAAGAAGAGAAAGCCCGGCCCCACCCTGCGGCTGTCATAGGCAAGGCCGCGCACGTCCGCGTCCAACAGCGCCGACGGTAATTCGCGGATCGCCGGAACGGCTTCGAAGACCTGTTGCAGTTTCACGCCAGTAGAAGCCTCAGCGGGCAAACCTCACGGCGATGTGCTCGCCCGGCAGAAGCACGGTGCCGGGCATCGGAGTCTGCGCGCGAGCCATGCCGTCTCCAAACAGATCGACCTCGATCCCGGTCGCAGTCGCTTGCTGCATGACATCTTTCACGGTTTTACCGACAAAGTCAGGAACTTTGGGCGCGTCTGAATCTGTCACCAGTTGCTCGTTTTGAGCATTGCCGGACGCCTGCTGCATTTCCTCAGCGGTAGGCGGATTCAATGCGGCGAGAGCGGTATCGTCAGTTTCCTTGGCTTTATCCTTGCGGTCTTTTGATGCAGACTTCTCCTTGGCCATCAGCTCGTCCATGTCTTGCGGCTGATCACGGGCCACTCCCAGACGCTGCATGGCAGTTTGCATCACGTTCTCAAACACGGGGCCCGCAGCTTCTCCACCGTAGCCGGCTATCCCGGTGGTTCCGCTGATCGTGACGACGACGATAACCGAGGGGTTTTCAAGCGGAGCAAATCCGATGAAAGAAGCATTGTAGCGATGGGTGTAAATACGATGCGCGTAATCATAGATCTGCGCAGTACCGGTTTTTCCGGCAAACGCATAACCCGGTAGATGAATGCGATGTCCGGTACCCTCGGCCTCCGTTACAACGGACCGCATCATAGACCGCATCAGCGCGACCGTGTTCGGTCTCAAGACTCGCGGCGGTTCGGGCTGCTTGATCGAAGACTTCACTCCGTCGTGCGAACGTTCCCAGGCAACGATCGTTGGATGCACAAGAAATCCGCCATTTGCGATGACGCTCCCGGCCTGCGCCAGTTGAACGGACGTAACCGCGAGTTCATGGCCCATCGGAATAGACCCGATCGTGGTCGGCTGCCATCGTTTGAGAGGCCGCAGGAGACCAGGCGCTTCCGCCGGCAACTGTATGCCGGTCCGCGAGCCAAAGCCAAAACGCCGGATGTAGTCGTAGAGATTCTTATAGCCCACCTGCATGCCGATCCGGATCGCACCGACGTTGCTCGAGTAAGCCAGTACATCACGCATTGGCAGCACCGAATAAGACTTGTGATCGTGCACCACGCGGCTGAAGATTTTGATCGATCCGTTGCCGCAATTGATGATCGAATCGGGACGCAGATCCGTTGTCTCCAAAGCCGCCGATAGAGTAACCACCTTAAAAACGGATCCAGGTTCGAAGGGCGCTACGACAGCGAGATCTTCACGACCTTTCGGCTTTTCGCCAGGCAACAGGTGCTCGTTGAGGTCGTAAGTGGGATAGTTTTCGAGCGCGAGAATCTCACCCGTGTTGGGATTCATTGCGATCAGGCTGCCATGATCGGCGTGATTCTTCACCACCGCCTCACGCAACGTCTCTTTGGCAACGTACTGCAGCTCCCGGTCAATGGTGAGCCCAACGTCCTTACCCGGTACTGCCTCCTTAATCACTTCAGAGGAATAAGAATCCTCCTTCCCATCCTGCTCGACTCTTACTTCTCCGGGTGTTCCCCGCAGCTCTTTGTTCAACTTAAGCTCGACGCCGGCAACACCCTGCCCTGCAGCGTTGAGATTGCCAATGACGTGGGCGGCGACATCGCCGTTCGGGTAGGAGCGTACGCTGCCTTCACGTATGTCAAGCCATTCGAGCTTCATGTCTCGTAGCGTCACGGCCTGATCTTCGGTCACGTGCTGGTCTACCACAAAATATCCGTTGTGACGCTTGGAGGCGGCGGCGGTCTCCAGCGCTGACTGCAGGCGCTTGGGATCGATTGAGAGAACCCCTGCCAATAGCGCGGCCGCGGTAGCCTTGTCCGGAATGCGCTTTGGATCGACAACTACAAAGTGAGAGGGAGAACTGATGGCAAGGAGATTGCCACTGCGATCGAATATAGAACCGCGCGGGGCGTCTATAAGATCGATTCTTTCCTGCTGTCTCCTGGCGCGGTTTACAAGATTGTCATGCGCCAGCACCTGGAGATCGAAAAGTCGAAAGACAAGAATCAGGGCCCACCCTAAAAGGATGAGCCCTATTATGAGTGCCCGTTCTACTGATTGCGAGACTGGCTCAGGCGGCCGGGACTCCATGTTTTGCACCCACCAAGAACACCTTTGTACGGAAGCCGGACTGGCCCTGCGAATCCGGAACTAGCGTCTGCTGTCCACGTCGAGCGGGAGAGCGTTGCGCGCTTCCGTTTTCACGGGCTTGCTGTCCAGCGTTTCGACTTGCTGCGGCGCAGGCTGGGACATCTTCAACACCTTCGCCAACTGCTGCAGGCGATCAAGACTCACGAGCTTGGCCTCGGATGCGTTCAGCTTGGTCATCTGCTGCTGCAGTTGAGCCTGTTCACCGCGCAGCTGTTGGACGGTAAAACCAGCGGTGGTGTTGTAGGCAGTGGGTACTAAACCCGCAATCACCAGCATGGCGGCCACAAAGCCGGTCATCATCGACCGGCTTCGTGCAAGGCCGGCCGCGGGATCGGCGGCTCGAACAACGGCCGTATTATCGATCCGCTTCACAAATAAATAAACGTCCTCATTAGCTATAGGGCGTAGGCGCGGCGATTCCGTTCGCGTCCAGACGGCGGGGGAGACGTCGGCCAGTTCCCGTACGCCTACAAATCGATTCACAAAAGTTGCGAGTGTTGCCATGATTACCTGATCCTCTTCCTAAATCCGCTGGGCCGCCCGGAGCTTTGCGCTGCGCGATGCGGCGTTTTCCAAAATCTCTTGTTCGCTCGGCCTGACAACATGCTTGGTCAGGATCTTCGCTCTCCCACTCAACGCCTGCGCCTGAAAGGCCCGCTTCACGATTCGGTCCTCGGTCGACATGAATGTCAGCACGACAAATCGACCGCCCGGTTTCAGCCGCTCCGGCGCCAATCTGAGTAACTCGTTCAACTCCTCCAACTCCTCGTTCACCTTCAGCCGCAGCGCCATGAAGGTCTGCGTTGCCGGGTGAATTCTCCCCGCTCGCGGCACGGCGCTCTCAACCACCTGGGCTAGACGCAAGGTAGTGAGAATGGGCCGCGCGCGAACGATTGCTCTGGAGATTCTTCTCGACCTCCTTTCTTCACCGAACTGGAAAATCAGATCGGCGAGCGCCTTTTCAGGCAGTTCATTTACAAGATCTGCAGCGGTGAGACCCTGGCTGCGATCAAAGCGCATGTCCAACGGGCCATCCTCATTCAGAGAGAAGCCACGCTCAGGGTCGGTCAATTGATACCGGCTCACCCCCAAATCAGCCAAAATTCCGTCTACCGCACCAACGCCGTTAGCAGCCAGCGCCTTGGGCAGGTCCGAGAACGGTCCGTGAAAAAAACGGATCCGCTCCGACAACGCAGCCGTATTGGCGCGAGCAAACTCCAGCGATTCGGCGTCGCGATCGCAAGCAATCACAAAGCCGCCTTGCAGCCGCTCCGCGATCGCACGCGCGTGACCACCCAAACCGGCGGTCATATCTATGTAAATTCCGTTGGGCTGAAGGGCCAGGTATTCCAGCGACTCCCTCAGCAGGACCGGATAATGGCGGGGCCCGCCCTCTTGCTGCACGCCTTCCATAGCATGCCGTTAGCGCAGCCCCTTCTTCTCCAACGATTTCAGCTTTTCCGGCAGATTGGTTTTCGCCGAAGCCAGCCGATCGTCATAAATCCTGCTCCCAAGGACCTCTATCCGCTGCTTGTAACAGACCAGATGGACGTCATCCTTTTCCAACTCCAGCTCACGCCTAAGCAGAGCCGGCATCAATACTCGCCCCTGAGCATCGATTTCAACATCCTCACCATAGTGGTTCGCGATAAAGGCGACGTCGGCACGCACATCGGCGTCCTCGCCGGGCTCCTGCAGCATCTTTTCGGTTTCCCTCCAGATGGAAATCGGGTAGATTAGGGCTGTCGAGGTATTCAGCGTGGTTATGAAAACTCTCCGCTCCCCGAACGCTTCCAAATACTGCCCGATTGCTGCCGGTAGCTTCAGACGGCCTTTTTCATCCACGCGGCTGTGCGGAGTCCCGCGCGGGGCCTCCACTTGCTCTCGCGGAGCTGTTTGACCATCTTGTTCCACTCAGAACCACTTTTGGCCATTTCAGACCACTGATCGATCCTCTCACGCGTAGTAGGTGAATGCAACAGATTTGTTCAAAGATTCTTGCGCAAGTCGTTGATTTCGCCTTTATTACGCCACTGGAGTACGACTAGTACAGGATGGTAACCACCTCGGTGTGGAGACTCCGGAGTAGATGCCGATCAGATCAAGCTTTGGCGGTGCGACCGGTTTTTGCCTGCCAATTTGTATTCAGCCAGCGCTCGAAGCTGGTGAGGCTCGGCAACTCTTGACGGAGGGCGGGCAGATCGACTTTGTAGCCGGCCTCCTCAAACCAGCGAAACATGACGGCCATCTCGTGACCTGCATTCTTCTCGAATTCATCAAAAGGCATCTGCTGGTAACGGACTTCATGTCCGGCTACAGTACTGAAGTCGCGGGCGATGTCGTTCATAGAAAGGTCGTCTCCCGCTATCTGCAAGGTACGGCCGATCCAGCGGCCTGACTTTTCGAAAGCGGCGGTCACAAACGCTCCGATGTCATCTACGGCGATCATCTGGAGATGAGTTTCCGGACTGAGCGGTAAAGCCAGAACGCCTTGCGCAATATAGTCCTTGCTGCCGAACCAGTTCTCCATAAAGAAGACCGGGCGAAAAATCGTATATGGAAGACCTGAGGAGCGAAGGTGCTCTTCAATCTGAAATTTGCTTTCAAAGTGAGGAATGCCGGTTTTCTCGTCCGCTCCGCCCACAGAACTGTAAACGAAGTGGCTGATTTCCTCCTGTCGTGCGGCCTCGATCAAATTGTTACCCTGACGAACCTCGGCCTCAGCGCCACCAGTCCAATCCTGGACAGAGTAGACGCCGTCGACCTCGTCAAGGGCACGCCGTAGTGAGCCGGTGTCCTCGAGGTCACCCTGGACGACATCGACACCGCTTCCCACTAAGGCACGGGCGGCCGGTTTGTCGGGGTCTCGCGTCAGAACGCGAAGGGAGAATTTATTGCTCTTCCGTAGGTGACGGAACACAGCGCCGCCCTGGTGGCCGGTCGCGCCAGTAACCAAAATCGTCTTTTGAGCCTTTTTAGCCATTCCTCACTTCTACCGCACATGCAGTTGGTACTCAGCGAACAGCATCCAGCAATAAGCTTCAGCGACCAGCAACACTCTGAGTGCGAAGGGTGCCAAACAGACTAGAAAATCAGAGGAACTGGCGGCTGTGTCAGGCTGCTCCGCGGAAGAAGTTCATCAATTGGGCTTCGTTCATGCCGGTAGCGGCCTCAATTTCGGCCCATTCCTGGGCGGCACTGCGCTGTTTTACGGGAGAAGGGGTGGTTGCGACGGCGGTGGTTTGAGCCTTTGCAGGAACGAAGCCACGGGCCTTCTGGAGCTCGCGTAAGGTGTTGAGAGCTTTATAGAAACTGCGCTCGGCAGAGTTCAAAGCACGCTGAATCGAGGTGAATAGTCCGAGGTCAATGCATTGCACCCAGTTGCCGGTATCGATGGCGGTGCCGCCAGCTTCATTGGGGCCGTTGGATTTGTACATCTGGGCGTCGAGGGCGCGGAAACGCTTCATGCGCCAGTAGTGCTGGGCGAGTTCATCGACGAGCAGTTCTTCGGTGAGTCCGACGGGACGATGCTCAGCGGCGAGATCGGAGCGCAGGGCCTCGAACTTGGCAGGATCTTCGCCCGGGATGATGATGGCTTTCGAATAGAGACCGTGCTTGAAGGAGTTCTGAGAAGAAACGGCTTTCCCCTGTTCGGTCTTCGGACCGGTGGATTTCTGGGCGTTGGCGCGATTGGCGGCAGTGCGGTTGACAGCGGCGCTAGTCTTTTTCGATTTGGAAGATTTGGGACGGACGGACATGGAAGATGGGCCTTTCGCACGAAAACGTAGCATCCGGGGTGAACGAGGCAGCGGGCGCTTGAGAGTTAAGTGACTTAGAAGAAGGGAGAAGGAGAATCTTGAAGTGGCGTGACGTAATCACGCACTACGCAGTTCTGCCCCCGGCGGTGATTGTGGATAGCCCTGCGCAATTCAGAACTGCAACTCGAGGTCAAACTGAATGACGCGCGGCAAAGCGTCCACGGTGGTGATTCTGCCGACCGTATCAGAGGTCGCGAAGGGATTCTCGCTGGCGTTTTGGCAGTCCTAACACCTTGTGATTCCAGACATTGAACTCTCAGGCTTTGCAATTAGGACCGATCGTGCGTTCCGCGTGGAGCAGAACGTCGTTTCACTGTTCCTAATTGCGTTCCGTGCTGCGCTTCGATTTGCCGGCTCCAGTAATGTCGCCGCTGTGGTTACTGGTACGATACCCGGACGGCGATCCGGTATTTTTACCATTCCGGATTGGCAGCACAAAGTTAGTCTGCCGCCCGAGAACAATCTCGCAGCTTTAGGCGTCCCGCCTGGGCTCGCCGGCGGTTGGAAACGGATTATGCCGTCGGATGCTTTCAAAGGCGACCATTGGGCGGAGGAGAGCGAGGCTGATGCGCAAGTTGGCGTTCTCATGCGCGACGGCCCATATTCAAAGGCGAGAAGGGATATCGTGGCGACTATTCGCATGAGGGCACGCCGCCAGCGTGTGAATTACTGCCGGTCTGGCGAGATGGGCCATGCACCGAAGTACACGCTGCCAGAGTCGTCCCTGCCGGCCTCAGGGCTTGCGAGTCGGTTCCAGGTGAAGGCCGATTCCAGCCGGCTTCAATTTCGGGATTTTTGGCTGGAGTTACGCCGAATGGGTCCCTACACTGGGAGCGACTGCACAACGCGTTGATCCAGGAAAGCCGAATACGACGCCGCAAGGCAGCACTTCACCAACAATGACTCGGCAAATGAACTACTGAAACCGGTTTTTCGTAAAGGCTGGGAATTGAAACTGACCGGCGTTTGATGTACCTGAATGTGCCAGCAGTTTTGATGGCGCCACCTTTCGGTTGGCTCAGATGCTTCGTTAGCCGTTTTAAGTTCTGGGCCGTCGCCGCCAAGATGAATCGCGCTTTTGCGCTTCGCAGGCCTCGCAGCCGTACCTTGCGAAGCCGGATTTGATTGCGAAGTTCGGAAAACAACGCCTCGATCTTGTTGCGAGCGCGACGGGCAATCCCGCATATTCCGATGTTTTGCTGAGCGTTTCGAACATGCTCGCGCACCTCGCTCTTGTCAGCAGTCCGACGCTGATAGGATTGCAGTCCGAACCTGTGCTTTTGCTCTTTCCAACATCTGCCGAGCGGCAATGATTTCTTGACTTAGACCGGCTGGAGTTGCCGTGACTCCCGCAAAAATAGAGCTTCCGTTGTCGAAGGTCACCGGAGCATTTGACAGAAGATTGTTCGGTTGTTCTTTATCTGCTGGTGCGTACAGCGCCTCTCGGTAGTTCAACTCGCAGATCGCCGACAAACTCATCCCAAAGCCGAATGATCTCTCGGCATATCACCGATGCTCACAAGTGTCGATTTTGTGATCGTAAGACAAGAAGGGAACTTCACGAAGACCTCGCGCGTATCCGAATGCTGATGGAGGTCGGCACTCCAATACTTCGACGCCAATACTTGCTCGCTGGCATCGCTGTGATGGTTTCCTTCATACTGCCGCTTCATTCGCAAAATGGCATTACATGGAAGGACCCCTCACCTCATGTTGTCCGTTTCGTATCCGTTGGCAACGGTGTTCAGTTGGAAGTGTTGGACTGGGGCGGTTCAGGGCGAGCAGTGATCCTGTTGGCAGGAGGCGGAGACACTGCACATGTCTTTGACAGCTTCGCGCCTAAGCTCACAACTCAGAATCGCGTTTACGGGATTACGCGGCGCGGATTTGGCGCTTCCGGATATGCGGATGCGAAGAACGTAGGTGACCGGCTGGGCGAGGATGTTGTAGCCGTAATCGATGCCCTCAAACTCGACAAGCCGATCTTAGTAGGACACTCTATTGCTGGCGCCGAATTAAGCTGGATGGCTAATCGGTATCCAGATCGGGTCGCGGGTGTTGTGTACGTCGAGGCTGGCTATTCCTACGCATTCGATGACGGCAAGGGAGCTTCAGCTTTAGACATGATGAAGCTGCAGGCGCCTCAAGCTCCACCCCCAGGTACCGCAGACCTGGTCAGCTTCAAGGCATTGCAGAGGTACGAAGACCGCACGGACGGCTTTCAATTTCCCGAAGGAGAGCTTCGCGAGCAAAGGCAGACGAATCCGGACGGGACCGTTGGGGATTTTCGCAACCCTCCTGGTGGCGCCATGCTCATGAAGTTGATTTTGGGGGGACAAAAATACACCAGGATTCCTGTCCCCTCCATCTTCATTTTCGCCAATCCACACAGCCTGGGAACCTGGGTTGATTCAAGTGCCGATGCCTCTGTGCGGTCCGCTGCAAGGGCTTATTACACCGCTTTAGGAGGTATGACAGAGAGGCAGGAAAAATCAGTTGAAAGTGGAGTGCCTACAGCCCGAGTCGTCACCATCCCCGATGGAAACCATTTTGTCTATCTCTCGAACGAAACAGAATGCTTGCGCATCGTGCAAGCATTCCTCTCGAAGCTGAGTCAGCCGAACTGAGTCAGCCGAATGACGGTTGCGAGAGCGCTACTACGTAGGTGGACGCAAGAAAGTGGCGGCAGTGTGAGCGACCAAGCGCGAACAGATCTTCCGAGAGAAACGGGCGTGATCGCTCCGGACCACCAACCGAGAATGCAGTCTGACCCACCGCCCAATTTGCAGACCTTGACAAGCACAACTTAGGGACGGGCGCTGCAGCTTGCGGTTTCGTGCCAACCCAAAAGCCAGAAAACTCAGGACCAGCAGCGCCAGCGAAGACGGCTCGGGCACGGGCGACCCAGAAGTATCGCTCGGAAGAAGGGCGCCGGTGAAATCGTGTACGATTACGACGCCGTTTGCATCCAGAAGTTGGCCGGAGACGATGTTCCCAGCAGCGAGGTTCACCAGCGACCCCGGGTTCGGGATCGTACTGAACGTCAATTCCAGTTTGTCGCTTAAAGAGTCGTAGACCGAGATCTCCCAGTTTTCACCACTTGGTGCGCTTTCAGAAAGATTGTTGTATTCGCCCGCGATCACGTTGAACGTGATGTCCACAGCGGTCAGGTTGCCGGCGCTAACGTTGGCCGTTAGCGAACCGGAGAATGTACCTTCAGTCGGCGCTAAATAACCGCCGAAGACAAGGAATGTAGTGAGTGTATCCGCTCTTGCTAAGGCTGGCCCCAAGAGGACGCCGCTTCCGAGCAGCGCCAGAGTGGCAAGACCAGCAGAACGAGTTTTTCTAGCTTGCATTGGCTTCTCTTTTAAATGCCTTTAGATCTGATATGCTCTCGCTCACGCCGGGAAGGCACGAGGGCGCCCGAGGCGCCCTCACGTGAGCCGCGGTGTCAGAACTCGTGCCCGTAGCCGAGCAACGTTCGGAGTCCGTGGTTTTTCCACTTCCCGGAGGGTTGAATGGCTATGAGTTCGCGGAACGCCAAATGCGCCAGTTTGGAGGCCTTCTGCACGACTCCGAGCGCGCCCGGAAGTGGTGCCTGCAGTTCCGTCGGAATGAGATCGTGGATCAGCTTTTCGTACATTAGCTGAACCCGTCCATCCCACGGCATGCTGTCCAGTTCGAGCAATCCGCGCTCGCTCGAGTAATCGTAAAACTCCTTCTCGACCGAGGAAGGAACGATCGTCGCTGACAGCGGGAGCCATTTCGAGTACACGCCAAGCTTGGTATCCTCCATCCGCAAGCCCAGAACATGCGTCGGCGCCTTATTAAAGACGACCTTGGCGGGCACGACTTCGTCCGTGGCAAATAGCACGTGGGACCGGCCGGGTGCGGTTGGAGATTTGAGCATCGCGACCATGTCGTGCCGCTTGCCGTAGATGGTAGCCAGATTGCCGGTCATCCACTCTGTCGTGCCTTTGTAGCCGATGCTGACCAGCATATTCAACAGATCGACTGAGGACGTGAGCCCGTTGCGAATTTGCCCGATATCGTCGGTGAATCTGCCGCTCGGATCTACCACGATCAGCGGGATGTGCCAGGCTTCCTCGTAGACCGTCATCATTTTGCCCTGCAACATGCCGTGCGCCCCGTTATATTCGCCATGGTCGGAAACGAACACGATGACCGTGTTCTCGACTACTTTAGGCGGTAAAGAATGAAACGCCTTGAGCACCCTTCCGATCTGGCCATCCACAACCTGCATGATCTGCGTGTAGCTATCCATGCCTCGCTGCCAATAGCTGAACGGCATCTTCGCGACGCCCAAACCTAGATCTTCGCCCGGGCGATTCGGATACGGCTCGATGGCAGCAGTATCCTGCGAGGGATCATTCGTAACGCCTCCCCAAATCGCTTGCTGGAATTCCTGGATAAACGTCTGTGTCGTCGGCTTGTTCTTAAGCGAGTCCGGCCCCTCCCAGTTCGGCGGCAGGTTCGGGTAGCCATACGAAGGCGGCGATTTCAGTTGGTTATCTTCCCATGGAACAACACAACCAGTGCCGTCAGGCGGAGGTACGCCGTAAGGCCCAATCGCTGGCTTGAGTTTAGAATCGGCGAACAGATCGTTAACCGTCTTGAATTCCGTTCCCGCAGGAAAGAATTCGCGATCGTGCGGATTGACGAGGCTCACCGTCAGGCACCAAGGCTCTTGCAAAGGCTGTTTCCCTGTTAACCAGTCGATAGCTTGACCCGCCGAGTAGGCATCGCTATGGAAGCCATGCTCTTCGTCACCGTAGGTGCCCTGCAGATTATCGCCTGTTGGATCGTAATAGGTCGGATAGTAATCGAAGCCGTAATTTTGCAGGGTATTGGTCGCTGATGAGGGAACGGAAACGTGCCATTTGCCAATGTAGGGGGTCTGGTATCCATTAGCCTGTAACAGCTTGCCGTAGGTCGGATAGTTGTGATTCAAGACTGGTTGCTTCTGATCCGGATTCCCGCCGTCCTGTGGAGGAGTGGAAAGGATGGTCGTGACCGACCAGTTCTGCTGGCTATAAAGGCCCGTAATCATCACGCCGCGTGACGGCCCACAAGCATTCGCAGCACAGTGGTACTCGCCGAACTTCACGCCGCGCTGCCACAGGTGGTGCACGTGGGGCATATAGCGCTCGAGAAACTTCTCGGGGGTCTTGATGTCGTCCGGAAACACCGTCGGATAGCGCAACTCGTCCACCATAATGAACAGAATGTTGGGCTTATCACCAGGAACAGGATGGTCGCTAATTTGTGCGCGTGCGGTGTGGAGCCCGGAAAACACTCCGCCTGTTACCGCTGCCGTTGACTTGAGAAAATCTCTACGCTTCATCTCGAAGCCTCCTGTATTCGCAAGCAACGAAAGTCGCAGAAAGCTGCCAGTCCGATTGAAAGATTATCGATGCCAATCACGAACACGGGTCCTGGCGATGGCCGGCCCGCGAAGATTTGCGGGATTCGCAGTTTCTAGCGAGAAGAAGGCTCTCCAGTAGCGATTGCTGCAGGACAGCTCTCAATGGCAGGCGACTCGAAAGTTGGCCGCTCAACGACTGCAGAGGCGACGCATCCATCATTTCGGATCGGCGGAACTTAACCGAAAAACTTCGAGCGCATTGTACAAGCAACTCCAAACGCTATAGACAGATCGATGCCAGACCTAGTTTGTGCATTGACATGCGTTCATACTGCGCCTCGTGATGGAGTGCATGATTCTGCCGCCCGATTCCCCGTGCCGGAAACGGGCGCGATCGTATTCGTATGCCGGCGCTGCCGCAGATCCTTAATCTGATTGGGCGCCGAGTGCCCTGCCGGGCGAGGAGGACTCGTGGCAAGGCACTCGTGTTTGACAACGCTACTGAATGAACAACCTTACCCGACACCTTTTTAATGCGTCGTGAAACAAATCTGCTGTGTTGCGGAAATGTTTGGATTGCCCGCTGATTGCGCCGTGACGGTATCGCAGGCGTTGTTCGCCGGCATCACGGTGGGAGCCGTGTAGATCCCGGCGGCCGAGATCGTGCCTGCACCGGAAACGGACCAGACTGGATCGGGAGCGGCCAAGCCGGTCAGCACATCGCGGATGTACAACTGGAGGACTCCCGGCTGCGGAGCGCCGTTGGTGGAGTAAGCTGTACCGTTTGAGAGCGGGATGGTGAAGTTGTCACCGGTCCCGGTGATCGTTCCTGTGCTCGCGGTGTAGTTCGTCCCGCCGCTTACCCCCGGCACATACGATCCGATCTCCCAATGCGCCGGCGTGGTGGAATCCTGGCTGATCTGTAATCCGCTCAGGAAGGTGTAGACGGGATTTCCGCCCTTTTCCTCAGCAGACCAGCCGAGCCAATGCGACGGCGAATAGCCACTGGCGGCGATTTTCAGAACGTGATCGGTGACTGTCGCATACAGCACGACGTCGACGGGTTCCTCCGACTGATAGTTGTCCTGACAGTACGCGCAGTAAGCCCACCGCTGCACCTGGCCCTGGGTAGCGTAAACGGCGGAGGAATCGTAATAGGGTATAAGCACGCTGGTTTGGGTGTTCGAGTTCCCACCACGGTTTGTCACACCCGCCAAGACGCGGATCGCATAATTCCCGTTCGGAACGACCATCGAAACCGTGTAGTCCGGATTTCCATACACATACGATTGGTAGATTGAAGACTCGCCCGCCACGCTCTGGGGAGCCGCCGGACCGCCCCACACTGTCCAGGGCCAGTGCGGATAATCGGCTTGCCCTCCCATCGGACTCGTGAAATACATGCAGGCACGACAATCGGCGACCCAAGTCGTGCCTACGCCCGGAGCGCATGCTTTGCCCGCCGTGAAGGAGCTGCCGGAGACGCATCCGCCGCTACCGCCCGTGTCGATCGAGAGGCGGTTATTGGAGTCGAATCCGGGCAGCACCGTTACCCAGACCAACGCGAAAGCCTGGGGATTCGCCGCAGCTGCCACCTTCATCTGGCCCGTGAGCAAACCAGGACCAGCGAAAGACGGACACACCGTATAGACGCCGTTGCTAATCAGCGTGTCCTTGCCGGGGCAGGGATCGGTAACCCAGGTGAAAATTGCGCCCGCATTGGTGGAATCGCCAGTTACATGAGCGTACTGCGCGAGGTTGATGGCTTCGGTTCCCGCGACAATGTTCAATTCGTCCGGCGTGTTCGGGATGTTGAACACGACGCCCACCGGCAGCACTGGTAGGGGATTGTAACTCGTAACGCCGGCCGCGGTTGTCAATTTGATCAGATTCTGGTGCTGCACCGTGGCACCCTCACTCGCATTCGTGTTCGCGACGAGCCAACTTTTCTGCTGCATGGCCGGCGCCCAACCGGGTATCAAGCTCGACGTATCGACCCATCCCCAAAGATTCGAGTTGCCCATTCCCTGCGCCATAGAGCTATAGAAGTCGGCTACGGCCTGCCGGTATTGGCCGAATGCAGGATTGTTCAACTGCACATCGGTTCGGAATGTCTCGTACGACCCGTATCCGACGTCGTCGACTTCCCCGCCGAATTGGGTCGCTTGCGCGTACAGAGCCTGTAGCATGTTTTGCTCGGCCGCAGTGTAGCTCGCGAGATTCCACACCGTTAGCGTGGCCGTCACAGCTGCCCCACCGGTCGGCGATGCCGGAAACGCGACCGTAGGATTGTTGCAGTTCAATCCCGTGTCACTGATGTACATGAAAACCTGCCCGCCCGATGGATTTTTCACGACGCTTCCCGCTGCACCCACATAGGCGATAACGCCGGCAGGCCGGACGCCGTCGATCGATTGACAGCCGGTTACCGTTCCGGTCAGCACCGCACCTGCCGGATAGCCGGAGCCCAGATTAGTTGCGGTTACGCCTGAGAGGCCGCCTTGCAGGCTTGCGCGGGTCGAATCGAGACGCTTGCGGTAGCCTTCGACCGCACCCCAGTTGTTGTAATTCGGACTGCCGCTGAAATACAGCGCAGGCCATACGAAACGATTGCTGTTCGCGTTCCCTCTTGCGAGTGAAAAGCCAGGCTCGGTAAATGAAAAGACATGCGCGATCGGATATTGCACCGGATCGATAGCGGCCATCGCGAGATCGCGGACCGTGAGTTGCAGTTGCGTCTCGGGTGTGCCGGCTGCGCCTATCGAGGCCGTCGACGGCGTCATGTAATCGAACCAGCTTATGTGCCGGCCGCTTCCGATATTACATGTCATCCCGCCCGACTGACACGCGCCAAACGCGCCAAACAAATAATCGTTGTAGAGCTCCCAAGTCTGCCCAGTGCGCCATGGGTCCAGGTACATCGCGTGGGCATCGATCCCACCGGCTGACAAGTAATATGGCTGTGACCCGCCGGGTTTGCAGTTCAGAAAGGACGGGGTCGCGGCGCTCGTTCCGGTGCTGTTACAGTTGACAGCCGGATTGACGTATGCACCAGACTCGCGGAACAAATTAAATGCGCCGGTACTCAGATTCGGAAACGGACCGCCGAACGAGGGATAGACTGGCTGAAACATACGGTTGATTGGCTCATTGCCAGTGAGAATCGTGGGCTGGACCGTGGGCCCGAAATTGATTCCCGAGGCCGGGAACACCGGATGGCAATCGTAATTTGCCTGCCAGCTGCTCCCTGAAGGACCGCCGCCTCCAAGATAGGACCCCGGGTGGCCCTGATATACAGTGCCGCCGGGCGTCGTGATGCAAGTCGACCCGACCGGTGCTACAGCCGCATACCAGCCGGTGCCCTGCAGCGGATCGCCTTGACATAATCGATCGAACGCACGGCCGTCCTCGCAATATCCGGAGCCATCGCCGATGGAATGACTGGAGATCCAGGGCAGATTATCGACTCTCGTGAAAAACACCAGATCACATGGCAGCGGTTGGAGACCCTCGAGTGTGTGGCACGGCAGGATGCTCGGATTCGCGATAAACTCTACGTCATTCTGGTCCGGCTGGATCAGTACGCCGTCGGCGAGCTGGCCCTCGGCGCTCGCGGTTGCCGGCTGACTCAGGAGGCCAAATAAATGCATGCCCTCGAAAAATCCATATGCCGGCTGGGTGTGCGCTTGATCGTGATACCAAGTAATGCTCGCTCCCGCGCCTGACGAGAACGAAGCCGCCGCAACCGGGCTCGGCGGGTCATACGCAGCAGGTTGCACGGCTGCCTGGTACCGCACATCCACCGTGGATCCCGCACGGGGCGCGACCGGGAAGACAATAGTCGACCCGCTCAGGATGTAGTCGCCGCCCGGACGCTGGTGTAAGCCGTTGACATACACCTCGACGGTGGAAGAGTCCACAGGAGCGGGTGACAGAGTGAAACTCGTGTTCGTGCCATCCACGCTTCCGACAGGGTTCAGGCAAGTTAGCCCTCCCGCACAGCCGAGTGTTGATTCGGATGCCGGCACGAGGGCCGGGAATAGAAAGAAGAGAACAGAAAAAACCAGTCGAAACGTGCATCGCCCGGAGGAAGTGGCGATCGCAGCCCGAGTGTTTTTCGATGTGAAACAAAGGGACATAAAGATAGGCCTTTCGCGGGCGAACGTAGCATCGAGGCCGAACGGGCCGGAAAGGAATTTGGAGTTAAATGGTTGACGGTTGAGAGAAAAGGGAAGATCAGCGCTTCGTGACGGAGCAGGGTGGCGCGTTACTCTGTCGAGAATCTGTAGATTGTCGTTTGATGAAACTGTTCGCCCGGGTGCAAGACGGTGAGCCGTGCTTGAAGCGATCCGGTTTCTGAAAATTGGCACACGGGCATCAATGAAGATTCGACTCCTGCCCCAACAGCTTCCGAATCTGCGCCGCCTGCTTGGGGTCGAACAGGAACTGTCCTGACTCGAGCTGTAGATCACGGCGGTGGAAACTGCCCCTCATTATCCCTGAAGTGGAATGGCTGTTTGGTCCCAATAGCAAATGCCCAAGCTCGTGAGCGATGGTGCTCCCAAGGATCACGTAGTCGGGAACTCCCCAAAGGCTGGCCATCTTGCATACTCGCGGATAGATAACGAATGCCTGCAGTACGAGTGCGGTTCCGAGGGTGTCCCCGGACCCGCGGCCGGGAGAAATCTCCGCCCCCATTCTTTCGGAGACGAGATTCAGAAACAGCCGATGCTTGTCCGTCACCTGTTCGCAAGCCTGAAAACGCCGACTTCCGTCCTGAGAAGTGGCGCACTCCAACCACTTGGTATCGATTGCGGCTGCGCGATAGCTCCTGGCGGCGAAGGCTTCCGCTTCCGCCAATTTCGTCTCCGGTGCGTCAGCATAGTTATACACCAGTACCGTCAATTGCGCCGTTGATCCTGCCTGTGCAACGCGAAATCCCAGAGCGAATGCCCAGACAACTTTCCTGCCCAGTCCCATGCGTTCCTCCTGCGGCGGGCAAGACGGGAATCCAGGGGGAAAACAATAAGGCAATAACGCGAAAAAGGGATATACTCTACAGATCCGGTGCGGGAGGGATCACCGTTGTGGGATAGCGGTTTCCATGGGCGCGGACGTGACGGCTTTGCTGATGGCTTGGCGCCAAGGGGATCAAGCGGCATTTGATCAGCTCGTCCCGCTCGTCCACCAGGAATTGCGCCGCTTGGCTCACAGCTATATGGCTGGCCAGCAGCAGGGCCATACGCTCCAAAGTGCGGGGCTTGTCAATGAGGCTTTTCTCCGGCTAGTAGAGTGCGATCAGGTGCGATGGCAGGACCGGACCCATTTCTTCGCCGTATCCGCGAAGTTGATGCGTCGCGTCCTGGTGGATTATGCCCGAGCGCGGAATTACAAGAAGCGCGGTGCCGGCCTTCGCCCGATCGCGCTGAATCCAGAGCTGGACTGTTCGCCGGACATAAGCGCGGATCTGGTGGCGCTTGACGACTCGCTCAACGCGCTGGGGGCAATTGACCCGCGGAAGAGCAAGGTCGTCGAGTTGAAGTTCTTCGGCGGACTCACCACACAGGAAATCGCGGAAGTGCTCGAGGTTTCGGAGCCGACCGTATTGCGGGACTGGAAACTCGCCAGATCGTGGCTGAAACGGGAGTTGAAGCGCGTATGACTCCTGAGCGCTGGCAGCAGATCGAGACCTTGTACCACGAAGCCCTGGAGCTCCCAACGACGGAGCGCGAGCAGTTTCTTGGTGCCGCCGACGAGAGTCTGCGCGCGGAAGTGGAGTCGCTGCTGCGCACGGACGCAGAGAATGGATTCTTTGATGGCCGTGCCATTGACATAGCCGCGCAACAATACGGACCCCCCGATACTCCCGACATGACCGGCCGGACCCTGGGCCGCTACGAGGTGATCTCGCGGCTGGGTGCGGGTGCAATGGGGATTGTATACCGGGCACACGATACGCGGCTGAATCGCGACGTCGCACTGAAGCTGCTGCCGGCCGCGAGTATCGCCGACCCCGAGCGTAAGCACCGCATGGTCCAAGAAGCCCGCGCGGCCTCTGCGCTGAACCATCCCAACATCGTCAGTGTCTACGATGTCGATCAGATCGATGGGACCGACTTCATCACCATGGAATGCGTCTTCGGGAAAACGCTCGCCGAGGTGATCGGACGCAAGGGATTGCCGGTACCGCAGGCCGTCGCGTACGCGATTCAGATCGCCGGAGCGCTCGCAGCGGCGCATGCGGCGGGGATTGTTCATCGGGATCTTAAGCTGGGCAATGTCATGGTGACCCGCGATGGTCAGGTAAAGATATTGGACTTTGGACTCGCCAAGTTGACCGAGCCGCCGGGGGACAGCAAGTCGACTAATACGGCCTGGATTGCCGGAACGCCTGCCTACATGTCTCCCGAGCAGGCCGAAGGCAAGAAACTGGACGCGCGCTCGGACATCTTCAGTTTCGGTGCGGTCCTGTACGAGTTGCTCACCGGACGCCCGGCCTTTCGCCGCGAATCAACGAGCACGACCGTAGCGGCCATTCTCCGGGACGATCCAGCACCTCTGCCGGAATCATTGGGCGGCTTGAGCCGTGTCGTGAGGCAGTGTCTACGCAAGGATGTAAATCGCCGATACCAATCGATGGCGGACGTGAAGATCGCACTCGAGGATCTCAGAGACGAACCGCCGGTGGTAGCCGCCGCAGGCTCCGAACAGAGAAGGCATTGGCTTCGCATTGCGGCAGCGGTCACGGTTTCGGGGTTGGCAGTAGGCGGCGTTTGGCTGGCATTGAAGCCGAAGCCGGTGCGCCCGCCACCGCCGATCACACAAGTGACATTCGATGGGCGGCTCGCAATGAATCCCTCGATCTCCGCGGACGCGAAGTACGTCGCCTACGCATCCGACCGCGCCGGTCAAGGCAACCTTGACATCTGGGTCCAGGCATTGCCAACCGGAGAGCCGGTACAACTCACAAAGGACGAGGCCAATGAAGATTATCCGTCCTTTTCGCCGGACGGCACGAAGATCGCGTTCCGGTCCGACCGGGATGGGGGCGGAGTCTATGTAATTCCCGTTTTCGGCGGCGAGCCGCGATTGCTCGCCAGAAATATGAGCCGACCCCTCTACTCGCCCGATGGAAAATACTTGCTTGTTTCATGCACCACATGTCCTGAGGAGAGCGGCGCAGCGATCTTACCAGCCGAAGGCGGCGAAGCGCGCAAGCTTCGGGCTGGCGCTGAGCACTCGCGCTCTCCAATCTGGTCGCCCGATGCAAAGTCGATATTAGCCGCGGGCACCTGGGGTGCCTCGGCGCCGACGACCTGGTTCGTTTTTCGCCTTACCGGGGAACCGCCGATCATCTCATACGAACGGACGGATGGCCCTGGCGTGGGCACACCCTTGGCATGGTTTCCCGATAACCGCATCCTGGTGTCCGGGCTTTCAGGCGACGCCTTCAACTTGTGGCTGGCGAAACTCTCACCGTGGCCAGAAGGTCGTGCAACCACCCCAGCGGCTCACGTTTGGGGCGGGGCAAATTACTTCGGCTTCCGCCGCTGCTAACGGAACTGTGGTCTTCTCCAGCACCATTGCGCCTACCCGATTATGGAGCTTTCAATTGCCCAAGGATGGTCAGCGCGACGCGGGCGACATCCTGGCGTTCCCATCTACCGGCAGCAAGGATTATTTTCCATCGCTGTCAGCTACCGGCAAAATGGCGTATTTCTCACAAAAATCGGAGAAGTGGGATCTCTGGGTTCGGGATCTTCATACGGGCAGGGAAACGTGGCTGGCGAGCTTGAAAGGAACGGACCCTTACGACCTCAGTACTGTAATCAAACCAGACGGCTCGCGCGTGATCTACTCGCACTGTCCGGGGGTCCTGCAATGCGTCAGTTTCACCGTCGCGGCCACGGGCGGTCCGCCGGAGAAGCTGTGTGACGACTGCGGCCAGATAAGAGCTTGGTCATTTGACGGCACGGCACTGGCTTCGCAGGAGTGGCTGCCGGCCGAAAAGCGTGTGGGGTCCCGTATAGATCGAGTCGACCCTGTAACCGGAAAAAAGGCAATCCTGGTTGCTACGCCAGGCGAGTACCTCACGGCGCCCGATCTCTCTCCGGACGGACGTTGGGTCGCTTTTCAGGCGCGTGACATAGATAGTAGGTACGTCCAGCAACTGTTCGTAGCCCCTTTGGATGGCCCCATTCCGATTGAACCAGCACGATGGGTGACTATTACCGGTCGCGACCATTTTGATGCCCAGGCAAAGTGGTCGCCAGACGGCAAGGCGCTTTACTTCACATCTACTCGTGACGGCTCGAATTGCCTCTGGGCCGTCCGACTGGACGATACGACAAAGAAACCTATCGGCGAGCCGTACGCGGTCCGCCACTTTCACGCCAGTCCCCGGCAGTTTTCATGGGCAGTGTGGCCGATCTTTTCGCTGGGCCCCGACCGGATCGCCATCAATCTCGAGCAAGTCCAGAGCGACCTTTGGATGATGCACTTGCCGGACGAACAGTAATGCCGATCAAAGGCGGCCGCGCAGAGTGTAGCGTAGATCCACGAGAAAGTTCGTCACCTTTAGGCTTACGGCTGATACTCGTGTTGGGAGCGCCGGTTACTAAAACTCTCATGAAGGTCCGATCGTTTCACTCGTTGCCGAAGTGAGCGGTAGTGGGCAGAGGGACACACCAATCGCTTCGTTCATGGCTCTGATTCCGCGGCATCGGAATCGCCGCCACCTACTCTGTCGAGAATCTGTAGATTGTCGTTTGATGAAACTGTTCGCCCGGGTGCAAGACGGTGGTGGGGAAATTGGGATGGTTCGGCGAGTCGGGGAAGTGCTGAGTTTCGAGGCAGAGCGCTGAGCGGTGCCGATAAACGCCTCCAATTCCACGAATATTGCCCTCCAGAAAATTACCTGAGTAGAACTGAAGACCCGGTTGAGTCGTATAGACCTTCAACACGCGGCCGGATTTCGGCTCTTGCACCATGGCCGCCACGTGGCCCAAGTCTCCCGGGTGATTCAGCACGAAATTCTGGTCATAACCCTTGGCAAAGGTGAGTTGTTGCGATCTGGCGCTAATTCGAGCTCCAATATCTGTGGCTTTCCGGAAATCGAACGGAGTCTTTGCCACGCTCTCGAGCTTGCCGGTTGGAATCAACGTGCTGTTAACCGGAGTGAAGCGATCGGCGTCGATCATGAGCTTGTGAGTAAGGATGGTCGCGCTGCCTGCGCCAATCAAGTTGAAATAGGAGTGATTGGTGAGATTCAACACGGTGTCCTTATCTGTCGCTGCGGTGTAGTCGATGTGAAGGCCATTGTCGCGGTCGATCGAATAACGCACAGTGACATTCAGATTGCCAGGAAAGCCTTGGTCGCCGTCCGGACTCAGATAATGTAATTCCAGAGCGGGTCCATCGGCATCGGAAACATCCTTCGCGTCCCAAACCCGCTTGTTGAACCCCACTGTTCCACCGTGCAAGGCATTCGGCCCATCATTGATGGGAATGTGATAAGTGCGGCCATCCAGCGAAAAAGTGCCCTTGGCGATGCGATTCCCATAACGTCCGATAAGTGCGCCGAAGTAGGCTGTATTCAGCTTTGAGGTGTAGCCGTCGAGGTTACTGAAGCCGAGAACGACATCGCCGAACTTACCGTTCCGATCTTTGACCTTGATGGATTCGACCGTTCCTCCATAGTTGGTGATTTTTACTTCCATGCCGGCGGCATTCTTCAGCGTGTAGAGAAAAACGCGATGCCCGTCGGATGTTGTTCCAAAAGACTCCTTCGGAAGCGAAGCGGCTGCCGCCACGAAGGACAGAGTTGAGAGCGCGAAGAACGAGCGGAAAGCAACGGTCAGGGTTCGCTTCATAAGCCTAATTATCTTAATGTATTGTGAATTTGTGGTGGAATACACTGGCGCCAATTACCGGTTTGTCGCGGGTACCGGTGATGGTGATAGGTATCTGAAATCCTGCCCCGTCTTTCTTAAAAAACGGATCGAGACTCTTCAAGAGTAGACTCTTGAAGCCGGATTGCGTATCCGAAAGAGTAGCTTCCATTCGGAACAATCCGTTCATGTCGATTCGATCTGTGCGGAGATTGAACTTCCCGGTAAGGTCTATCGTGGCGCCTGGCACGGTAAAAGAACAGCGCGAGAAAGAAGCCACACCGTTCTTCAGCTTGAATATCCCGTCGAGGTTCGAAGCGACGTTTTTTGGCTTGTATCCCTTTTCCTGTTCTGCCTTTTTGTCTACGCCGCGAGCCCGCAAGCTAAGCGTGGTCAACGCATGCTCGACTTTGGGACTCGTGAAAATCGCCGAGGCGAGAGCGAACCGGCCGTCCAGCTGGAGCTTGTCGATGACGGGCTCTTTGCCTTGCGGGATGAGGATTTTGCTCTTGAAATCCACGCCCCCTTTGATCATGGCTTTTGCACCGCCGAGAACCAACTTAAGGATGTCTTCCATTCGCGCTTGTGTAGTGGTGGCGGTCAGGGATATGGTCTTGCCTTCCGATCCAGGCACGTGACTGACGCTACCCTCGCAGACAAATTCGGAGTTGCCGAGATTGGCGTCCACGTTTTCCAGGATCGTGTCGCCGTCCGTACCGTCAACGATGGCGTGGAAGGTCGTGTTCAAAGGCATGGGCTCTCCGCCGCGTTTCAAAGCGAAGTCGGGAGTGGAGGTAGAGCCTTGCACATCGATCCGGTCGAGAACGCCGCGGTAGTTGCCGGTGGAGGCGAGAATGCCGCGAACTCCTTTGAACACGCCCAGGTCGGCATGTTCGAAAGTGTACTGTCCGGAGACGGGCGTGGATCTTGGATCATCGGTTTGCCAGGGTCCGAAGTGACCCGTTGTGGCAATCTGACCGGGTGGCTTGGGATTCGTCAGTTCGGCCTTGAAGGCCAACTCGCGGCCGGGCCCAGTGGAATTCAGCGTGAGTTTCGCGATATCGAAGTGCAAAGGTTCTTTGTTTTCCTGTTTGGGCTCGATTACGAGTATTGTGGAATCGGCCACGATGGTCTTTACCAGGAAGTGCAGGGGCTTGAATTTGCGCGGTTTATGACTGTCGCTGTAGTGGGGCTTCATGAGGCCGGAACCGTTGGGCCCTCCACGTGGAGGCAGATACACGGTAAGACCTTCCAGTTTGACCAGGTCGACCAGATCTCCGCGAGTAAACAGGGTCAGAAAGCCGAAACGCGCCGTAAAGCGACGCGCCGAGAAGAGGGGATGCCGGGATGGCCAATCTCTGTGGCGAACACTAAGACCCTCGACTGCAACAGCCGGGTGCGGCAGAATCGAGACGTTGATCGAACCGATCGAAACGTCCGCGTTGAAGCGATCGTCGAGCGCTTGAATGATTCGATCTTTCGATCTCGCGCCGAGAGTCTTGATGTAGAAATAACCAACGATTCCTCCACCTATCAGCAACAGGCTGAGCCCCAGCAGTACGAGACGGAGTACCCTATTCATCGAGGGATTGTGGAGAGAAGTCGGACCCTAGCGCAGAAATGGCCCTTGCCGCCCACAAGACCAGTATTACCAACCTGTGGTTTCAGCATGACGATTTGGCGAGCGTGACGATACCTGTTAAGTTAAGTTAGCGAACGATGCTGCGATTCTCTTCTCCTTTCGTGCTTTTGTTCGCATCGGTTCTGGCGGCTCAGGAAATGCCGCGAGCGCATTTCGTTCGTGCTTCGGGCGAGGCCGTCATACACGCCAAGCCGGACCGAGCGGAGATTAGCATAGGCGTCTCAAACCGGGCCAGTTCCGCGCAGGCAGCTGCATCGAAGAATGCGGAAGAAAGTGCGCAGGTGCAGGGCGCAATCAAAAAAGCTTTAGACGCCGGTGGAGACGTAAAGACATCCGGGTATTCTCTCTCACCGCAGTACGACTATTCGAATGGCCATGCGCCGCGACTGACAGGCTACGAGGCGAATAACACAGTCACCGTGACCGTCGATCAGCTTCCGCTGCTCGGCAAGGTAATCGACGCGGCTACGGGAACGGGCGCGACGAATATCAATGGAATCTCGTTTACACTCAAGGACGATTCGGGCGTAAGACAGCGAGCACTATCCGAGGCGGCTACGAAAGCGCGGGGCAATGCAGAAGCTCTGGCGCGGGCGCTGGACGTGCACGTAGTAGGATTGCTCGCAGCCGAACCTACGGAGATGCCGGTGATCCGGCCACTAGCGAAGTCGTTCCAAGCCGCACCGGCAGCGATGGCTATGCGAGCAGAAACACCGATCGAGGCGGGTGACGTAGATGTCCGTGCGACAGTGACCGTCACGCTCGAAGTTCGTTAAGAAAACTAACGCAGCGACTCTACTGAGACGCTTCGTGCCATACAATGGACTGTTCCGCGCTGACGATGGAAGAAGCGATTGCCAAGCCCGCCGAAATCCCGGAGATTCCTGACAAGCTTTATTTCCGGATCGGCGAAGTAGCCAAGCTGGCGGGCATCAAGCCGTATGTTTTGCGCTTCTGGGAGTCCGAGTTCCACGGACTGGGACCCAAGAAGTCGGGCACCGGGCACCGCCTTTATCGCCGCAAAGACGTTGAGTTGGTACTCGAGATTAAGCGCTTGCTTTACGATCGGCGCTACACGATAGAAGGCGCGCGCAAGGTCCTGGAGTCGAAGCCCAAACGGCACGTTCCCAATCCAGTGATGCCGAATAAGCAGACCGAATTGTTTTCGGCCGGGTTTTCATTTCAGAAAGAATTGAGGAAGGAACTCTCCGAGATACTCGCGCTAATGAAGGACCACGGGGAAGGCTGACGGTCACGAGATCCGCTTGCTGATGCGCGCGGCTCAGTTGGCGCGGTCTGTCAAGCGCAATCGTTAGTGTTCGGTGGACTCCAGCTTCTCGTAAAGTGTTTCGGCAGCTTGCTGGCTGGCTGCCTTCTTGGAAGATGCCGTAGCGCGAGCGGTCAAATAGTCGGTAATTCTGGCTTCCACGGTAAAAAGCTTGGCGTGCTCAGGTCCGCTGGTCCCCACGGTAAAGTAGCGCGGAAACGGGAGGCCGAGTGCCTGCGCACGCTCCTGCACGAGGCTCTTGTAATTGAGCAGGCCGGCCGGCCCCAGTTGTTCGAGCGCTTCGAGAGATACCAGCACCTGCTTTTCGACGAACTCGCGCGCCGCGGCGAGGCCGCCATCCAAGTGCATGGCCGCAATCAGCGCTTCCAAGGCATTCGCCAGGAGGGTCTTGCGCATGCGGCCCCCATTGCGTTCTTCTCCCTTACCGAGTTGTAGAAAATCTCCGACGCCCAGCAGCAGAGCTCGCTGATACAAATGATGGGCGCTCACGAGGTGAGCCTTGAGCTGAGAGAGGCGGCCCTCGTTTGCGGAAGGATAACGCAGCACCAGGGCCTCGCTGACCACGAAGCCGAGGACGGAATCGCCCAGGAATTCGAGCTGTTCATTGTCGCCCTCTTCCGGCAGAGGCGAACCTTGCTCTACTAGCCAAGAGCGATGCGTGAGCGCGTTCAGAAGAAGTCGCCGGTCGGCGAAGCGGTAGCCGAGCTTCTCCTCTAGAAGATCTAGAGAATTCGTTTGCGCCGACGATGTACCACTTCTTCGCGTCTCACCTTCGCCCTGCATCAACCAACCCGGCGTTACTTCGCGCCTTTGAGCTTGGTCGCATTGTCCTTCTGCTGTTGAGCGAATTGCTTTACTTGAGGCGGAACGTCGGCCATGGCCAGCACCTTGTCTGCGGTAGTGATGGCGTCGTCGTACTGCTTGTTTTCCACATACGCCTTTGAGAGCCTCACCATGGCGACGGCGTTCGTGGGCTGAGCGTCGAGCGCCGCTTTAAAATTCGTGATCGCCTCCGGGTATTTCTTGTCGAGTTCCGCAGCCTGGCCAAGTGCGTCGTAGGCCTGCGAGTTTAGCTGCTTTTTAAGATCGGGCCACTTGTCCGCTGGAATGCCGGTCGGCGGAGCGTCCTGCGTTTTCAGCAACTCCATCGCCTTGTTTGCGTAGTCCTGGATTTGCTTCACACTCTTGTCTTTATCCAGATCAGTATCTTTTGAGTGCTGGGCGATGGCTTCGGCCAGCGTCACACGCGCCATAGTGTCGTTCGGGTTGGCCTGGATGACCTGCTGGCCGAAGGCCACGATTTGCCCATAGTCGTTCTTGCGCTCGGCGGCTTCCATCGCCATGCTCAGCAACATATCCTTGTACTCGGTATCGGCGAAGTTTTCGAGGACGTAGTTGATATCCGTGATTTCCTGGTCGGGATTACCGGCCTGCGCGTCCGCCTGCACCTTCTTCAAAGCATCTACTTCTTTTTGCGATTTGGGTTTGGGCTGTTGGGGAGCAGCTTGCCACGCGTAAATCGGCAAGGCCGCAGCGGCCACGAAGACCGCCAGACTCAAAATCGATTTCATGCTATTTGTCTCCTGATGAAGATGAAATGTCTTGCAGCGCTTTTTCCGCTGCTTCCCGGGCTTTGGCGGAGACGCCTTGAGTGGCGAGCGCCATTTGGAACTGGGATGCCGCCTTCGTCGCATCCCCTGCCTTCAACTGCAACTGCCCCAGATAGTAATGCGACCAGGCTGCGACCGCCGAATTGGGGCTTGCATCCACCGTATGTTGAAAGAGATTGAGCGCTTCGTCCCAACGTTTCTCTTGAAGAGATATAAGGCCCAGCCCATAAAGCGCCCGCCCTTGAAGGGCTTTATCCGAGGTTTCACCCAGCGCCTTCTTGAAAGTCTTGCGTGCGTTCTCGGCATCATGCTGCTCGAACATTCCCTCCGCCGCCTCGAGCGATTCCTCAGCCGGATCCATCTGCGTTTTGGCAGGGGGTGCGATGACCCGGGGAGCCACAGATTGAGCAAACTGCACATTCTTAAGGCGTTTTTCTTCCTTCTTCACGTCCAGAGCTGAAAGAAGGTCCGGGTAATAGATACGGAAAGCCTCCGGTTGTTTCTCATAGGCGGGGAGCAGTTCGGCGAATCCAGCGGTCAGGATGAAGCCCTCCCGAACCTGCTCGTTCACAAAGGCGCCGCGTTTCACCGGGTCTCCGTGAATTAAACGACTGTCGATTGCCTTAATGAGGCATTTGGTGACGAGCAGCGAGAAATCGTCCTTGTAGGCGAGATCGAGAGCCGGCGCCTCCTGGGCATATTTTGCCAGGGGCTTCTTATCGTTGATGATGGTCGTATATTTAAAGCTCAGCGGGTCAATGAGATACGCCAGGTAAGCATCTCGGATCTCGTCCACAACGGGTACGCTGGTGGGCGTGATCACGACGAAGTAATCATCTTTATAGCTTCGGACCTGAATCTGGTTCGGGGCACCCAGAAGATCGAGATAGATCTGGAAACGCCGCCCCAAATAGCCGGAAGGATTGCGTAGATAGCCGTTGGTCTCAAACAGCGAGGTGATAACGGCGTCCTGGTATTGAGCAACAGCGCTGGCGTAGGCAGGCTGGGCGCGCTTCCAAAGGGTTTCAAGGTCTCCTTCCTTATAGAAGCGGGCCAGGATGGAACTCAAACCCCGCAGCCCTTCCACGTCAGGCGGCACCTCGTCCTTGGGCAGCTCGAAGCCGGGGGCGCCGGCTGCGACGAGCGCGAACGACAAATATTGGCCGAGATCGGAGGCTTCCGAAGCCTTTTTGTGCGTTTTATAAAAATCCTTCAGCTCCGGGAGACAGGGGATGTTGCGCTTCGCCAGTTCTTCCCTAATCTGAGTGCGGACCTTGAACTGCTGATTCAGCGGTGAGTCGATTCCGGCATCGTAGCCAGCATCGTTGATGGCGGCGAGCACCGAGAACATCGTCAGACTGACGCTGAAGCCGCTCTCGGCGGGAGCAGCGCGACCGGCTTCCGGGGCGGGCGCAGCTTGCGGTTGGTAGCCGCGAACCGATCCGGTAAATAGGAGCGCAAAAACGATGAAAACGGAGTAGCTGGAACGAATCAAAACAATCTTGGCCGGGAGTAGAATCTGCCCCTCAGTGTAGCCTACAGAAAAGGGGTCAGGCTCAAGCTACGATCCCTTGAACGGCTGAATCTAAAGCCGGTGTTAGATCATCAACAGATAGGAGACTGAGATGGCAGGCAGCAACACGGTTACTTTCACCGACGATAGCTTTGACAAAGACGTCCTCACTGCGGATGTTCCCGTACTGGTGGACTTTTGGGCGGAATGGTGCGGTCCTTGCCGCATGATGGGTCCGACCATCGACCAGGTGGCGACCGACTACTCCGGCAAAGTAAAAGTCGGGAAGTTGGACGTTGACTCGAACCAGCAGACCGCGTACCGCTATGGCATCCGGGGCATTCCGACCCTACTGCTGTTCAAGGACGGAGAGATCGTGGAGCAAAAGGTTGGCGCGATCAGCAAGCCCGAGTTCCAGAAGATGCTTGACAAGTACGTTTCGAGCGAAGTAAAAGCGTAATCGAGCGAAAGATTAGTTATAGAGAAGAGCGCAGTCCCGCACAGCTGCGCTCTTGCTGTATTCGCGCATGGTGCGGCCGGACCATTGTGTTTTGGTGCTAATCTGTGGGCATGTTCCGAGCGGTTGCGATCTTGGAACTTGCAGCTGCATTCGCTGGGACGACGTTCTGGATCAGATGCGATCCCCTTAGCTCGTTTGTAGCTGCCGATTCCGCATACCAGCCTCTGCACTCGGCAATCGGCAGCGGCAGGCTGGATGAGGTAAAGCAGTTTATCGAGTCGGGAGCCGACGTTAATGGGCGCGACGGGGCCGACAGTACGCCCCTGATGATGGCCGTTCTGGCCGGTAATGCTGAAATAACAAAGTATCTGCTGAGCCGCCGGGCCGATGTGAATGCGCGGTGCGGGCAGAACGGCCCGACGGCCTTGAGCTACGCAGCACTGGCTGGCAGAGCTGATCTTGTGGCATTGCTTCTCGCGGATGGAGCAAGTGTCGATCTGCGCTACGGGGACCAGCAGACCGTGCTGCATATGGCGGCCGCCGGCCGTTGCGTTGAATGTATCAAGCTTCTGCTCGATGCGCATAGCGATCTGGAAGCGGCGGATGTGCGCGGGTACACCCCTCTCGATCAAGCAGTGTTGCACGGGCGGTCGGAACTCACCGCCGCTCTCTTGCATGGAGGGGCCGATGTTCATCGCGTGCGGCCCTTCGACGGGCGCGACCCTTTGCATGAAGCCTGTGTAAAGGGATACGCAACACTCATTCCACTTCTTGTCGCGGCTGGGGCCGATCCCATTGCGCGTGACTGGTCCGGCCAAACGCCGATTGATCTGGCGCTGGACTACAAAAACGACGGGGCCGTGAGCGCGTTGCTGCAGTTGACCCCCCAGCGACAGGAACTGCGGGCGACCTTCGAGGAGGCCATGGAGCGCGCTGTGCAGCGCGGCCGAAGCGAGATCGTGCGTATCCTGATCGATTGCGGCTGGAACGCCAATCAGGCCACCAGTGCGGGTTCTACTTACCTCAACGACGCGGCGCTCGGGGGACGCATCAAGGTGGCCCGGCTGCTGATCGATCGCGGAGCGCACCTGGATGCCCGCAATCAAAATGGCGGGACTCCGCTGCACGATGCCGCGATATCGGGGAATGCGGACTTAATAGGACTGTTGTTGGACCGCGGAGCCGCCATAGACGCGCGAGAACTCAATTCCGGCGCCACAGCGCTCATGCTCGCCGCTTCGCTCGGAAAGACAGAGGCGGTCTCATTATTACTGAGGCGTGGAGCAAATCCGATGCTCACGGACAACGCGGGCCACACCGCATTGAACCGTGCCCGGGAGAATCAAAATCCGGATCTGGTTAAGCTGCTCGAAACCGCCGGCGGGAAGCAGGCGGCAGGGGCTCGGACGATCTGAGCGCTCTGGTATTGCTGGAACGAGCCGCCACCTGGTTGTTCCTGCTACGCTGCAGATGGAGATTCGGAGATCATGTGGAAGTTCCTGTTGGGAGTGCTGGTTGGGATCGTGGTGGCAGTTCTGGGAGTGTTTATCATTCTCCTTGCCATAGGACGAACCTTTGCGAAGCGCCCGCCGAGCGTGAACGCAAATTCTGCCCTGGTGCTGTCGCTGAGGGGCGACATTCCTGAGGCGGCGCCGGTTGACGTAGCCGTCCCTTTTTTCCAACAGCAGAGCGCGCCGACGGTGCGCGATCTCTGGACTTCGCTGCATGAGGCAGCCCGAGACAATCGCATCAAGGCTGTGGTTCTAGAACCGCGCGGCATCATCGCCGGATGGGGCCGGCTACAGGAGATTCGTCAAGAGATTCTGGACTTTAAGAAATCGGGTAAACCGGTTTATGCCTTCCTACAATCCGCTGGGTCGCGGGAGTACTATCTGGCATCCGCAGCCGACAAAATTTATCTCTCGCCCGGCGACATGCTGGAGGTCAAAGGATTTCTTTTGGAGGCGATGTATTTCAAGAACGGCCTGGACAAACTGGGAATTCAGTTCGACGTTGACCACGTCGGCCGGTACAAGGATGCCGGCGACGTTCTGACACGCACAAATATGTCTCCCGAGACCCGCGAAGTGTTGGGCCAGGTGTTGGATCAACTGTATGGCGACTTCTGCTCAACCGTGGGGCAGGGGCGACACAAAACCGCGGATGAGATCAAAGGGCTCGTAGACATGGGTCCTTTTACGGCCAGACCAGGCCAAAGCCAACGGCCTGGTAGACACGATCGGCTACAACGATCAGTTGTACTCAGATGTGCAGAAGAAAGCAGGCGTCAGCAAGCTGAACAGGGTGGACATACGAACCTACTTCCGCGCGCAGCCCGGCCAGGGGGACCGCATTGCGGTGCTTGTCGGGGAAGGCGATATTGTGCAGGGCGATCCGGCAAATGCTTTCGGTAACGAATCGGAGATTGCAGACCGGGCGTTCGCGAAGGTTATCCGCCAGGTCAGGAACGATTCGGCTGTGAAGGGTGTCATTGTGCGGGTGAACTCTCCCGGCGGCGACTCGCTGGCGTCCGACATCATCCTGCACGAATTGAAACTGCTGAGCGAGAGTAAGCCGACGGTAATTTCGATGTCCGATGTAGCAGCCTCGGGGGGCTATTACATATCGATGACGGGAGATCCGGTTATTGCTTATCCCGACACGATTACAGGTTCGATCGGAGTTCTGTATGCCCGCCCGGTGGTCCATGGGCTCTTCGACAAGCTCGGGATACAGGCGGAATTGCTTTCGCGCGGCCAAATGGCGCAGATGGACTCTGTATATATGCCGCTGTCGGATGCCGCACGGCAAAAGCTGCACGAATCGATTCAGGCGACTTACAAGCTATTCGTGAGCAAGGTAGCCGTTGCTCGCAAGAAAGCCTATGATCAGATCGATCCAATTGCACAAGGCCGTGTCTGGATGGGAGATCAGGCCCGGCAGAACGGTCTGGTAGATCAATTGGGCGGCCTTGATCTGGCAATCTCCGTCGTGCGTCAGAAGGCGCACCTTTCGATGACAGGGGACACCAACCTGGTGATGTTTCCACCCCGGAAGAGCATCTGGGACGTTCTGGCTAACTCGTCTCCGGAGACCGTGCAAGACGCGGCCGCCGAGAGCAAGATCAGGCGGTTTCTGCCGGCTCTGCCGAGCCCCGTGTTCCTGAAGGGCGGGCTGTTGCGCATTCTTCCGTATCAGATCAATGTTCATTAGCCAACGGCTTCCTGAGGGTCGCGGTTCGACAACGCTCCCTCGTAATCACTCCCGAGGGTCGTGGCTCGGAAGCGCATCGGGTTTCAAGAGGCGGGATCAGAATGCTGCTGCGGAAGCGATGCCGGCAGTGCCGAGGGCGGCTTGCATCAGCTCGAGAGCGCATTTATGGATCTGTGATACGCGGCTTTCGTTTACGCCGAGATGACCACCTATCTCCTTCATCGAGAGATCGCCCTCGTAGTACATCTTGACCACCTGCCGATACCGTTGGGGCAGCTTTTGCATCGCGACGGCAAGTTTCCCACGCAACTCTGAGCGCGCGAAGACGCGATCGGGCGAGTCAGCGGATGAGGCGGGAATCTCAGGGGCGACCTGGTCCTCGCTTTCGTGCGAACGATGCTGAATAGCGGCGGCATTCAAGCTCCGGAAATCCACCATCAGTGATTGCCAGCGGCGCGGGGTCAACCCCATCGCCGCGGCGATTTCGTTTTCGGCTGGCGGCCGGCCCAATTTCGCCGTGAGTTCGGCAGTCTTTTCCTCGACTTGCTTTTGCCGCTTTCTCAAATCTCTGGAGGCCCAATCCTGTTGCCGCAAGCTGTCGATGATTGCTCCGCGAATGCGATGTTTAGCGTAGGTCGGGAAGGCAACTTCTTTGTCCTCCCGGTACTTGGTTGCGGCATCGAACAGGCCCATGGTGCCGGCGTGCACAAGATCGTCGAACTCAATGTGCACCCGAATGGAATTCTGCACGTGCGCGGCGATGGCCGTTACCAGATGCAGGTGTTCCGTGATGAGCCCGTCGCGGCGAGCAGTGCTATTGGGCTTGGAAGGGGCGAGTTTGGTGGCGGCAATCATTTTTGAATCTCCTGGCCCTCAACGCGTTCCGCGTGGGCTTCGCCTCTGGTAAAAGCAACGGAGAAACCGACCCGCAGCGCAGGTATCGCGTGAGCCGGAAATGATTGAGGAAACTAGGGGTTAGTAGGGTGATTAGCAGCGCTGGACCTCGCGAGGATCGCGCAAAGAGGCAGCGCGTGTACCGCTACGAACCGAATTCAACCCGCCGTCAATACCGATTTGGAATCACGTTTCTGTTCGGAACAGAACTGGCAAATGACTCGAAAACCGCTGATGCAGCCGAGCGATAGGATCATTCCGAGTGCTCGGGCGATAATCATAGAAACAAATTTCATGCCCTCGATCAAAAGGCCCAAAAAGAAAGCAAGGGCAAATGCGGACTTGCAGCGGAATCGGAACAGCATCGCGGAATGGGCCGTGACACTGCTCTTTCTTGTGTTCGGGACGACGGCATTAGCCCAGCCGTTTGTTATTCCGACAGGCTCTATGGAAGATACTCTGCTTGTCGGCGATCACGTTCTGGTAGACAAACTCGCATACGCGCCAGCCGGGCAGATCAGCAAGTTTTTACTGCCCTATCAAGATCCGAAGCACGGTGACATTATTGTGTTCCGCTATCCCGCCAACATCCAAGAGACGCTGGTAAAGCGCCTCATCGGAATGCCAGGGGACCACCTGAAGATCGTCAACGGAGTTGTTTTCAGGAATGGAGCCAGGCTCAACGAACCGTATGTTTATCACAAATACGCGTACGATCCGACAGAGGACAATTTCCCCAACCCTTGCTGCCGTCCGGTGCGAGAACCGCTTGCAGAGCAAGCCCAACGGAAAATGCTCGAACGGGACGTTGTGGCTGGCGAGGTAGTTGTACCGCCTGGCCGATACTTTGCAATGGGCGACAACCGGGATAATTCATCCGATAGCCGGTACTGGGGATTTGTGCCAAGAGAAAACGTAATCGGGAAGCCGTTCCTGATCTACTGGTCGTATCGTGCTTCCACGGAGGATCTCACGGGGGCCTCACCGCGTTCCGTGGTAACCCACTTTGTTGATCTTGGCGAGCATTTCTTCACCCGGACGCGCTGGGAACGAACGTTTCAACCGCTGCGCGGTTTTCCGGATTCCAAGTTGCCGAGCGACCCGCTACCGGTGAACGCGGGTTCGCCAAATCCATAATTCCGCCAAATTCACGAATTTAAATCAGCCCGCCTCCAATTTTTGTCTATCAGGCGGTGCAGCGGCAGGATATTTGCGGATTAGCCGGAGACGTGACGTATCCTGCCCGAGGGACGAGATCGAGGCTTTGGACTCCTTTATCTCCTCTTCTGTCAGGAGGTCTTTGACCGAAATTCCGAAGTGGGCCAGGAAGCTGTCGGCTAGTGGGATCTGCAACTTACGAGCACCTTTGAGCACATTGTGGAGCTGGGGTTGCGATAACCCCAACTGCCTCGCCAGAGAACGTTCGGAAAATTCTCCGTTTTGGATCCTGGAGTTTACAAACGCAATGAGCCGGGTCTGAAGCACGCTGAACGTGGGCGCTCCGTACCTGATATTTGATTCCAACCTGAAATAGGCCTTCCTAATTCTGCTAGACTCAAGCGATTTTTACAACCTTCCGACGCACTCTGTTGAAAGGAGCTAAGTTGCTGCCAGGAAATACCTTAGGGTTAGCCGCTAGGGTTTCCCCCAGGCACCATGTAGAAAAAATTGCACGTTATTTAGCGAGAAATGCAAAAAGTACTGTAAGTTCTAAACATAAAGACGACGTAATCAAAACCGAAATCAAGGAATTGATTGCAGAAAACAAAACAAAGAATGAACTGGACCCGCTCAGAAACTTTAGCTCTCGCTCAGCAATCTTGCACTTACTGCTACGGCCTCGGCCTCCGGCCCGGACGGGCAGGGGCGTCCACCCCTTGCAATTGCGTTTTTCGCGCCATTTTCCGCGCCTGCTACGCGCGCTTCCAACAGTGTGCCTCTAAAGAGAAGTACGTCAGCCGCGTTTCACTGGAAGCGAATCCAGGGCGCCAGCGAAAGTCGGTGTGGGGCCTGAAAAATGAGGAATTCATTGCCGATTTTTGCCTGGTCAGCCGGCGCACTCTTTCAGAACGCGAGCACAAACTCTTCACATATCATTTTCTTCTCGGAGCGGACTGGAAACTTTGCTGCCGCAAACTGAAGATCGACCGCGGCACTTTCTTCCATGAGGTCTATCGGATTCAAGAGAAGCTGGGCAAAACATTCCGGGAACTCGAACCGCACGCACTTTTCCCGGTCGACGAATACTTCAGCAGCACAGGCCGCAATAAAGTAGTGCCCATCACTCCCTTCAAAGTGGAGACCGACGCAGAGCCAGGAAAAGCCAAAAGGCTTCTCAAGTTTCCACTGAAGCGAGCCGCGTAGTTGAACTACTACTGGACAGAGTAGGCTGCAGCCGTAAGCCAAATTCAATAAACCCCAAAACCTCAGGCTGAGTGATCATCACACTCAGCCTTTTTTTATTTCATGTGATCACTTCTTCGCGTATTGAAGAAATCGCTCAGAATCTGGGCGGCCGTCGGCGCGAATAATCCTTCCTGTACCGTTGTCCGATGATTTAGAACAGCTGAATCAGCCAGGCGGAACTTACTTCGAACCGCTCCGAAGCGCAGGTCGCGAGCCGCGAAGACTACCCGTTGCAAACGGGCCAGCACGATAGCGCCAACGCACATTATGCATGGTTCCAAGGTGACGTAGAGCACGCTTCCGGGAAGACGGTAATTACCGAGGCGCGCGGCGGCTTGCCGGATCGCTTCCATCTCGGCGTGCGAAGTGGGATCGGACGTGGAGATCGGGCGATTCCATCCTTCCCCAAGAATCTCATCCCGGAGTACTAGAACCGCGCCGACTGGCACTTCCGGTTGCTTCTGGGCTTTCGATCGACCTGCCAATTCCAAAGCCCGCGCCATGAACAGACGATCGGCTTCTGACCAATCATTGAGAACTTTCGTGGGAACGTCCCGGCTTGCCGATTCGTATTTTTTTTTGCCCGGTAAATCCATCACGAGACCGAGTTCCGCGCAAAGCGCACGGTGGACATTCTTACGTTACGCTACAGCAAAGGGGGAATGAGCATGTTTCGATATTTTTCGCTCGCATTTAAGAACACTTTGCGCAATCACCGGCGCACCTTCTTGACGGTGTCAAGCATTGCAGTTTCACTGTGCCTGCTGGGCGTGTTGATCGCCATCTATCATGCTCTTTTTATGGGCCAGCAGACGCCGGGGCAGGCTCTCCGCCTCGTCGTCCGACATCGGGTTTCTCTCGCGCAACCTATTCCTGCAGCTTATGAGGCAAAAATCCGCACTGTTCCGGGCGTTAAAGAAGTCTCGGTCTGGAACTGGTTCGGCGGTACTTACAAAGACGCTCGCGACCAGAAGAATTTTTTCGCTCGGTTGGGTGTCGAGCCGAAGGCCTTCATGACGATTCGAACCCAGATGGAGATGCCTGAAGATCAGAGAAAGGCCTTCATTACTGATCGCACCGGTTGCGTGATTTCACGCGATCTCGCAGACAAGTTGAATATTAAGCTCGGGGATCGCGTAAGTCTGATCGGCGACATTTACCCGGTCACGCTCGAGCTCAAAGTGGTGGGCATTTTCGATGATCCCGATGCGAAGCAAACTCTTTTCTTCAACTATGACTACCTGCGCGACGCTCTTCCGATGGGGCGACGCAATTACATCAGTGTTGTCGCCGTTCTGGCCAATAGCCCGGAAGATGTGCCGCGCATTTCCAAAGCGGTCGATGCTATGTTTGAGAACTCTGCATTTCCGACCAAGACCGAATCCGAGCAGCAGTTTGCGCTGAGTTTCGTCTCGTTTCTCGGCAACATAAAACTGTACCTGATGGTAATTTGCGCCGCTGTGACCTTCACTATTTTGCTCGTCTCGGGGAACACCATGGCCATGTCGGTGCGTGAACGCATCAAAGAAGTCGGAGTTCTAAAGACTTTGGGCTTCACCAACAACACGATACTTGGGCTCATCGTCGGCGAGGCTCTCACCATCGCCCTCGTGGGCGGGGCGATCGGGCTGTTGTTCGGTGCTGTCCTTTGCGCGCTGATAACGAAAACGGGCGCAACTCTGCTCTTCCAAATCCCCTCTTTGACGATCAGTCCTTTCACAGTTTTCGCTTGTCTGGGGATTGCACTCTTTATCGGATTTGTGAGCTCGTTTGTGCCGGCCTGGAACGCGGCGCGTACGAACATTCTTGACTCGCTTCGCTACGAAGGATAGGCAAATCTCATGGCCATTCCACTTTCCTACAATTTTCGAAACCTGATTGTTCGCAAGACGACAACCATCATGACAGCGGCCGGTATCGCCTTGACTATCGCGGTTCTGTTAGCGGTGCTCGGATTGGTCTCGGGGTTGCAGGCAGCTTTTACCTCGACCGGCGACCCGCTCCATGTACTTATCTTGCGCAAGGGCGGCAACGCCGAACTCACGAGCCTCTTCACTCCGGAGCAGTTTCAGATCGTGAAGAACTTTCCAGGAATTGCGAAGGATTCCGCAGGTCAGCCGATGGCTTCGCTCGAGGTCGTGACTCTCGCGAACATGCCGAGCCCGGATCACCCCGATGGGGTCAACATCACGATTCGCGGCTTGTCGCAAGCGGGGATTGCCATGCGAAAGCTGAAGCTTCTTTCGGGCCGCTGGTTTCAGCCTGGGCACCGCGAGATCACGGTTGGCAAGAATTTGGCAAAAACCTATCCGGCCGCTCAACTAGGCAAACAACTCAAGTTCGGTAAGGGATTGTGGACCATCGTAGGTGTGATGGATGCCGGGGACAGAGCCTTCGATAGCGAGATCTTCGCCGATGGCAACCAGGTCGCTTCCGATTTCAACCGCCCGGATACTTACAGCTCGGCACTCCTCGAAGCGACCGACGAAGTGACGGCGGCAGCTCTGAGGAAGTCATTGGAGCAAGACCGGCGCTTGAACGTCACGGTTCTCGACGAGCGGGACTACTATGAGTCTCAAACCATTTCCGCGGCTCCGGTGAAATTTCTCGGCTTTTTTGTGTGCATCATCATGGCTGTCGGAAGCTGTTTCGCTTCCATGAACACGATGTATGCGGCTGTCGCGCGCAGGTCGAAAGAGATCGGGACACTCCGTATCCTGGGATTCAACCGGCGAAGTATTCTTTTCAGTTTCTTACTCGAATCCCTTCTGCTGTCTCTGCTCGGAGGGGTGCTAGCTTGTGTGATTGTTTCTCCCCTGAACACTGTCACGACCACTCTAGGCAACTTTCTCACGTTCAGCGTGAACAGTTTCAAGATTCGCATCGGACCTGAGATCATGCTGATTGGTTTGATCTTCGCCGTCGTTTTGGGAGCGATCGGCGGCTTACTGCCGGCCCGTCAGGCCGCGAAGAAAGAAATTTTGACGGCGCTTCGCGAAGTATAAGTGCATATCGTTATGGAAACTGAGCTGAAAAGCTTACGAATCGATCGCTCCGCGAAGCGCTCGCAGGAGCCGAAGGCAGTCAGCAAACTGATCGTGATTGCCGTGATAGTAGCGCTGGCCGCGATCGCAAGCGTCCTTGCGTATGGGAAACTGACCGCCGCGACTCCCGTGCATACAGTGCAGGTGCAATCACCGGTTGCCGCTGCTTCGGCCGGAGAGCAAGTGATCCTGACTGCAACCGGCTACATCGTTGCTGCTCACAAAATCGAGGTCGCTTCAAAAGTGAACGGAAGAGTGGCCTGGATCGGAGTGGATAAAGGCGACCACGTGAAAGCGGGTGATGTGCTGGTCCGGCTCGAAGACGACGAATATCGCGCGCAGGTGCTCCAGCAGCAAGGGCAGCTTGCCAATTTGCAAGCCAAGCTGGAGGAGGATCTAAACGGGTCGCGACCCGAGGAAGTTGAAAAGGCTCGAGCGGATGTAAATCAAAGTAAGGCCGATCTGGCGGATTCGAAAGCGTCTCTGGATCGCACCCGCCAGTTGGTGAGCGATGGTGTCCTTTCGAAGCAGGCCTTGGACGATGCGCAATCGAAATACGACAGCGATGTCGCGAAGGTGGCGAGCCTCCAGCGCACGCTTGACCTGGCCGTTCTCGGACCGCGAAAGGAGGAGATCGGGCAAGTTCGCGGTCAAATCGAGCAGGCGAAGGGCGCACTCGATTATGCGCAGAACCAGCTGGATAACACGGTCATTCGGGCTCCGATTACAGGCACGATTCTCGACCGCAATGTCGAGAAAGGTGAGTTCATCACCACAGGGTTTGTCGGCGATAAGGGCGCCAAAGGCTACATCGTGACGATGGCCGACCTGAATGATTTGCAGGTGGAACTGGATATCAGCCAAAACGATTTTCCGAAACTCGGGCCGCGGCAGAAGGGAACGATCACGACGGATGCCTATCCCGATCGCAAGTACAAAGGTTTCGTTGAGCAGGTTTCGCCGGAAGCGGATCGAGCCAAGGCTACTGTGCAAGTGAAGGTAAAAGTGGAGAACCCGGACAGCTATCTGCGCCCCGATATGAATGCAACGGTTGCTTTTTATAACGATGCACAGGCCCAGTCTTCCGGAGCGGCCAAACCTGTGATCATCATTCCTCAGTCCGCGGTTCAAGACGGAAATGTTTTCGTCGTCGTGAGCGATCGCGCGAGGAAGCGGTCCATAACGACTGGGGGCACCTCAAATCAAGGTGTCTTCGTGGAAAGCGGTCTCATCGGGGGCGAGGATTTGATTGTGAATCCGCCAGCCGGCTTGAAAGATGGTCAGAAGGTAGCAGTCAGGCAGTAGCCAGGAGAAGGAAAACATGAGCGACATAGTTGTCAAAGCGACCGATCTAAGCAAAGAGTATGTACGCGACGAATTTCACGTGATGGCGCTGGATGGAGCGAATATAGAAATCCAGCGCGGCGACTTCGTGGCACTCATGGGACCTTCGGGGTCAGGGAAATCTACCCTTCTGCACCTGATTGCCGCGATGGATAAGCCGACTGGCGGTGAGATCGAGGTGCTCGGAGCGAACCTGCGGCAGCTCAGCGACAAGCAGATCGCGCATTGGCGCAACGAGCACATCGGTTTTGTTTTCCAGTCCTTCAATTTGATCCCGGTGCTGACCGCGCTGGAGAACGTGGAGCTGCCGTTGAAGCTGACCAAGCTCAACAAGAAGGAACGGATTCAGCACGCCGAGACCGCGCTTAAGCTGGTGGGGCTAGGCGAGCGCCTGGGTCACCTGCCCAAGCAACTCTCCGGTGGTCAAGAACAGCGCGTGGCTATCGCCCGCGCCATTGTTACCGATCCTGACCTTATCCTGGCCGATGAGCCCACGGGCAACCTGGACGCAGCCGCTGCCGAGGATGTTCTGACGATGCTGGGCCGGCTGAACCGCGAATTTGGCAAGACCATCGTGCTGGTTACACATGATCCGCATGCGGCGAAGTTTGCTAAGAACGTGCGGCATCTCGAAAAGGGCCAGTTGTTACCGACCGGAACACTGCCGGGAGATTGGGCCAATGCGATGGCTCTGCGGAATTAGTTTAATTTCTCAACCGATTCCCATTACAGTTTCGAATCGGATTTGTGGTACTTGAAGACGGCCTCGCGGTACGGCTGTGCTACTTACGGTGTTCAAGCTCGATAAGCTTGGCTTGAGCCTCGACGTAATCAGGTTTCAACTGGACTGCCCGCTTAAGCATTTCAACGGCAGCGTCATGAGCACCCATTTGTTGATCTAGAAGTCCCAGAAAGTAGTACGGATTAGCATCGGACGGATGAAGCCTAGCTGCATTCAGTAATTGCTCGACAGCGTCGTCCCACCTTCCTTGCGAAAAGATCACCATCGCTAAGTTACAGCGGGCTATGTTTTCATTTGGCGCAATCGCGATTACTTTTTTGAAATTCTTTTCAGCAGCCTGCAACTCTCCGAGGCGCATATTGACCACGCCAAGATTGCTCAACGCCTGAACATCATCCGGGTCCAACGTAATCGCACGCTCCAATCTGACCTTTGCCGGATCAAGAAATCCTAGTCGCATATAAACTGTTCCGAGATTGCTGATTGGCTTTTCGTCATTTGGATCTAGAGCACTCGCACGCTCGAATGCGGCTTTTCCCTTTTGTAATAATCCGAGTCTCAGATAAATCATTCCTATCCCGTTGAGGGCTCGTTCGTAGTTGGGTCTCAGATCAAGGGCTCGCTTAGTCAACAAGAAGCCAGTGCGCAAATCTCCAGCGTCCTCTACCGCGTTGGCCAGGTTGTAAAGGAGTATCGGGCTGTTTGGGTCTGCTTCTAGCGACGAGGAATAAAGAGAGATGTCATCATGCCAGTCCAGTACTCGTGAATTAAGCCGCCACGTGCCCCAGACAAACCATCCTGCGAAGCATCCCATTACTAAAAGCCTCTTCCGCCCTTGGGTCTGCCATACCAGGCCCACGATCGCCAGTGCTGCGCCCATCGAAGCGAGATAAGCATAGCGTTCTGCCATTCCTTGATAGATGAACACAATGCCTGAGTAGGGGAGTAAAGCAATCGCCATCCAAGCCACACCGCCAGCGAACTCCGGATGCTTATGACGAAGGTGAAATGCTAAGGCAAAGAACAGCAACAAACAACAGAAGGCAACGCTGGCTGAAGCTAATGAATTAGTTGCAGGCGTGTCGGAAGAGCGTTCTACGCTCATATGAATTGGCAAAAGTATCCATTGAATGTACTTCCAGACTGTCGCTCCAACAGGAAGAAGTGTCAGAGCGTGTCCCGGTGACGACACCCCGAGGGTCCGCCTTAGGAGCAAATAAGCGATGTCAGTGCTCCCTCCAATCGCACATAGAAGGACACAGGAACGGGAGATCAGCGTTCTCTTCGCAAATGCTACGAGTAGAGCCAAAGGCAACACAAGGAGGCCACCTTCATAAGAGAGGAGTGAAAGAACGGAACCAACCCAGTAGCCGAGGAGGGCCGCTGACGACTCTGAACTGAAGTACTGTTCTGCGAATAGGAGACTTAGAAGAATGAAAAAAGTGGAAAGGCAATAAACGCGCGCCGAGATCCAAGCGACTGCTTCGCAATTAATAGGAAGGGTCAGCCAGACGATCATTATCATGGCAGCCCTTTGCGAAGGAACGCGAAGCCTTCTCAAAAGCATGAATCCGAACAACCCGTTCGCCCAATGCAGAATCAGGTTCTCAAGGTGAAAGCCGAACGGTGCCGGCCCGAAGAGTAATCGATCGAGCGCCAAGCTCAACCAGAAGAGCGGTCGGTACAATGACCCTGCAGGTCCTGAGAGATAGTCACTACTGAACGGAACCCCTCGCTCGATGTAGTGGCTCAGAAGCGAACCCCAGGATAGAAGCGCCTTGTTGACGGGTATTTTGTCTATGTCATCGTAAACGAATGCCGCGCTAAAAACATTCCGATACACCAACAGCACGGAACATACGCTCAGCATCACGAACGTTCGATACGGGTGAGCGGCGCACCATCGTTGCAGATTCCGTATCATGCGGACACCGCTGCATGAATTGTAAATAGGCCAATATTTGCGCCAACGTTCGAAAAGGTTGTGCCGGACTGCAGAGGTTTCATCAATTCATGAAAGACACCGCTCCGCTCGAAGAGCGACCGCTGCTCATCCCGATCCCCCTGGCATTGCCGTCCTCCAACAGTTTGACTTCGAATTTTCAACTCTCGGATCTCGAACCTTGTGCGTCTATTTGCCGATACAAAAAGTAGAGAAAATGTGGTTCAAAATGTCATCGGCGGTAGTCGCTCCGGTGACCGCGTCTATGGGCTTAAGCGCCGCATAGAGATCGATCAAGATCATTTCGTGCGGGATGTGAAAATTTACCGCGCGCCGGGCATTTTCGATGGCTTCCAGGCTCTCGCGAAGCAGCATTTCGTGACGGATGTTAGTGAGGCTACCGCTTTCGGGCGCGGCAAGACCCTGGGGAGCAAGCGTTTGTAGAATGGCACCGCGCAGTTCTGGCAGCCCGGCGCCGGTGTACGCGGAAACGGGGATGAGTTGATCCACGCCACTCAAGCGGTTGCCCAGATCAGACTTGTTCCCCACTACTAAGGGCCGGCGTTCCGAAAGCTTCTCGAGAAGATCCCGGTCTTCGACCGCCAGATCATGTGAGATATCCAGAACGAGCAGAGTCAAATCGGCATCTGCCATGGCGCTGTAACTGCGCTCGATGCCAAGAGATTCGACAAGATCATCTGAGTCGCGGATGCCTGCGGTATCGACCAGCTTGACGGGAATCCCTTCAAACGTGGTCGCTTCGGTCACCAGGTCACGGGTGGTGCCGGGAATTTCCGTGACAATGGCGCGATCCTGCTCGAGCAGGCGATTGAAGAGGCTGCTCTTACCGACATTCGGGCGTCCGGCGATAGCCAAGGTGAAGCCCTGATAGACAAGTTTGCCGCTCGCGAAACTTCGAACAAGGTTCTCCAGGCAGGCTTCGATGCCATCGAGACGCCGCAGGATCTCTTCCGAGGAGGCGACACTGACGTCGTCTTCGGCAAAATCGATGCCAGCTTCGAGCAGCGCGATCAGCTCGACGAGTTGATGCTTAAGCGGCCGAATGCGTCGTGAGACGGAGCCTTCGAGCTGCTGGGCTGCGACGCGGGCCTGATAAAGAGTGGTGGCATCGATCAGATCGCGTACAGCCTCGGCCTGAGGAAGATCAATGCGGCCGTTGAGATAGGCGCGAAGGGTGAACTCGCCCGGTTCGGCCGGACGCGCTCCTGCTGCGACGGCGCGTTCGAGACAAGCCCGAAGAACGACCGGCGCGCCATGGCAGGAGATCTCGATTACATCTTCGGCGGTGTAAGAACGAGGCGCCGCGAAGAACGTCGCGACCACCTGGTCGACGGCGGCACCTGTTTCGTCCGTAAGCTCGCCGAGTTGGCTGGCCCAGCTTATCCAATGGGGTGACTGTGGAAATCGGAGAATCTGTTCCGCGATTGCGAGGCTGTCGGCGCCGGACAGGCGCACGATTCCGAGACCGCTGCGGCCGAGGGGTGTAGAAAGAGCAACAATCGTATCACGAGTATTCACCGAAGACACCGCGTGTCCTGCGCCGAGACTAACGGACGCCGCGAGGGCCGCGCCGGGGACGACCGAACCCGCCGCGTCGGCGTTCAGGGCGCTCTTCAGGCCCTCTTCCGTGCGCGCCGCGGAAAGGTCCACGCGGGGGAGCGGGCGGAGCCGGAGGCGTAGGCATGTCGGCCGGAACAATCACGACCGCACGAGCCGGTCCGACACCGATGCTTTCACTTCGGAGATCCTTATGCTCGCGCAGAGCGAGGTGGATAACACGCCGTTCGCGGCTCGTCATGGGATTGAAGTGAAACGGTATGCGCGTGCGCTTCACTTTCTCGGCAGCAGCCAGAGCACTCATCCGGAGCTCTTCGACGCGAAGCATCCTGTAGTCATTCGCGTCGAAGGAAATCAGCGAGTGGTCTTCCACGGGCAGACGAATGGCTTCCATCGAGAGATGCTCGAGCGCCAGAAGAACTTCGGCGCGATTGGCCAGAAGCAGATCGACATCCATACCTGAGAAGACAACGGTCACCTCGGGATTCTCTACTTCCGGATGCGGATTCTCAGGCGAGCGCAGATCGTAGGAGACATCGAACCCCGCGTGCCCGAGAAGCGGATTTAGAAATTGTTCGATTCTAGGCCGCAGCGATTCGATCGTATATTTCATGCGGCTTACTTTTTGACGGTCCTTTTCACGGGATCCTTGCCGGCTGCGGGCGGCGCAGGAGCAGGAGCGGTCGTAGGCATAAACCTATTTATTACCAGCTGCTGCACGATTCCCACCACATTTCCGGTCAACCAATATAGTACAAGTCCGGCTGAGGCGGAGTAGAACATGAAGCCAAACATCAGCGGCATGAACATCATCATTTTCTGCTGATTGGGGTCAACACCGGCGGAGGGAGTGAGCTTCTGAGAAAAGAATTGGGTAGCGATCAGGATGATCGGCAGCATGTGAATGGGCAGTGTTTCCGCCGAGGATAGGTCGGGAACCCAAAGCCAAGGAGCGTGACGGAGTTCTATGGCGATGTCGAGCACGCGGTAGAAAGCATAGAAGAAGGGAAGCTGGACGATCAAGGGGAGACAGCCGCCAACCGGGTTGACACCTTCGCGCTTGTAGAGGGCCATGACCTCCTGGTTTTGCTCAGCCTTCTTCGGGTCGCGCATGCTGACATTTTTGTACCTGTCGTTTATCGCCTTGATCTGGGGCTGCAGCTTCTGCATTTTGCGGGCGGACTTCAGACTTGACAGACGAAAAGGGAAGAGCGCGAGATTGATGATCAGGGTAACCAGGATGATCGCCCAGCCGTAATTGCCGGTCCAGTGATCCTTGGTGTAGTTGAGCCAGATGAAGAGAGGTTTCGCGATTACACCGAAGAAGCCCCAATCGATGATCTGGGAAAGCTTGGGATTGACCTGTTTGAGAATGTCGATGTCTTTTGGCCCGACGAAAAGCGAAAGATCGTTTTCGGTTCCGGTGGACAGGCCGGCACCCACATATGGGATGGGCTTCTCCTGATTTGCAAGTTTGACGGGATCGGCGTAGGTACGGATTTCCAGTGTTGAAGCGTTAGCCGGAAGCGCGACTGCCGCAAAGAAATTGTCTTCAAGGCCGCCGAACGTGTAGTTCCCTGAATCGGAAACAGGGCCGTTCTTCGCATCCTTTATGCTCTTCGTGACCAGCTTGCCGGCAGTGGCGTCGTAACGTACGGTATGTTCGACGCCTGAAGCGTTGCGGACTTTCTGGTCGCCGAATCCTCCGCGCCACATCAAGAGGCTGGGCACGGGAGTTCCGTTCATGAGGACGCTCGATTTGATTTGGGAGAGATAGCTGTCGGCCGAGAAAGCGAAGGACTTGCGGATTGAGGTTTTGCCGTCGGAGTAGTCGTAGTCGACGGAAAGGCCATCAGGCGACACCTTCGTTTTATAGAGCACCGCATTCGGATCGAAATCCGGCTTCTGACCGGTGATATCGAGCGAGAAGGGCAGCGGGATGCCGCTGGACGCGTTGGCGATCACCTCAAGGGGTTTGCCGGCATCGTCCTGGTAGTGCTTAAGAACCCAGCTTTTCGCAACACCGCCGCGATTTGTGAAAACGATCCGGTACAGGGAGGTATCGATCTGAGTGACGACCTCGGAGGACGCCTGTACTTGGCCGGGCGACTGGATGCTCTCGCGAGCGGAGGCGACAGGAGCGGTCTGAGCAGGCGCCGGTGTCTGCATTACCTGCGCGGCCGGCTTATCAGCATCCGGCTTGACCGGCTTGGGGCCAGGAGCGGGTTTGAAGAGATACTGAGAAACGAGCAGCACCAGCATCATCAAGGCCAGCGCGAGCGGGAGACGTTTCTCAAGAGAAGGCGGCTCAGGCGAAGAACCGCCTGGACTATTCGGCATAGATAGGTCTCAGATTCATTCTCTCTTGCGGCGACACACTCGGCTGCCGGGAAACCGCCCATCCTTCACACGCGGACGAACCTGTCTCGCTTCGCTGTTCAGGCAACAGGGTCGTAACCGCCTTCATGAAAGGGATGGCACCGCCCCAGCCTTTTCAGGCCCATCCAGGTGCCTTTAACGGCACCGTACCTAGCGACGGCTTCGAGCATGTACTCAGAACAGGTCGGGTGATAGCGGCAAGCGGAAGGGAGGAGCGGCGAAATTAGAAGCTTGTAGCCGCGCAGAATTAAAACTAGGATTGCTTGCATCGCGTGAACACGCGGCCGACTTCGCGGCGCAGATCATCGAAGGGAGCTTCCAGTACGGTGCGTCTCGGATTGAAAACAACGCGCCAATTCTCAGGGAGCACGTCGAGTTGGGAGCGTACTGCCGCGCGCATGCGCCTCTTCAGGCGATTGCGTTTAACGGCTTTGCCCAGGGCACGGGGAACCGTGAAACCGAATCGGGACGGTGCGGGACCGGGAGCGTAAAGACAGAAAACCGCGAAATATCGGCTCGTCATACGGACACCGGTTTCATAGATTTCTCGAAACTCAGACGACCGGAGAACCCGCCTTGTTTTAGGAAGAGACAGCGGACAACGACCAAATCGCCGAAAAGCCCTTACTTCGCCGCTCGGACTGCAGGTTCGTCGCTGACTGTCAGTTTGTGGCGACCTTTGGCGCGGCGCCGGGCCAGCACAGCCCGGCCATCCGCTGTTTTCATGCGAACACGAAATCCATGGGTCTTAGCGCGCTTGCGGTTATTCGGCTGAAAAGTGCGTTTTGGCATTCCCGATCTTTCTCGTAGTATTCATATGGCGTGGCCAAACGGCTTGGCTGCGCTCCGGCATTCTGAAGCCCTACGGGCTCTCCGAGACTGCGGACGCACCTCGGCTACACCATTGCATCTGAACTCTCATTATACGCCGAACCCGCCAGCGAATTCGATTTACTGGGCCGCCGCAGCTGCCTTCTTCGCCTTGCCGAGCGCCTGGGCACCTGTCAGATGTTTCTGCAGAGTGGGTAGAGTCTGGGTTGCGTACGCCTTTATATCAGCATTCTGACCGTCGGTAGACTCTTTGGTGTATGCCTTAATGGCCTCCTCGTGGCCGGCCACCATGGCATGAGCAAAACGAGCGTCAAACATCTTCCCATGCAACTTGTCAAAAGGCGCGACCATTTTGTCATGCTTTGCATCGAGGCCTTTGGGAACCGTCAGACCTGCCTTTGTCGCAGCCGCGGTGAGCGTGTTGTAATCCGCCGTGTGGTCAGTGACCAACATCTGCGCGAAATCTTTGACGTCTTGCGATGCGGCGTTCTCGGCGGCCAATTGACCCAGATGGGCTTCCGTCATGTCAGTCTGAGCGGCCATATCCACAAAAGCCTGGTCACCCGTGGCGGCGGCTGGCGCCTGCCCCATGACGGGCAAGGACAACACAGCGCAGCTAAACAAACCTGCAAGAATCGCTTTCATTTCTCAGCACTCCTCCATTCCTTAGACTAGCGGAACCTCGATTCCCCCACACGAACAAATACGTGTTGGATCGACCGTTTCACACTCTAACAGATCAGCCGGAAAGAATGTCGTTATCCTACAGGTGTCCGGGCGAGAGGCGACAAGCATGCCTTCGTAGCCGGTCTCCGCGTCGAACGTGCCGGTCAAAGTTCAAATCGAAAGTCCGCGCCAATGGCGGCAACTCCTGCTCACAACGTGGCAAGAGCTTCTCAGACTGCTGAAACATCGCGCCGTTCGCATCGGACTGGCCGCGATAGTCGCGATGTGTCTGGTTGTTATCGGCATCTTTGCCTATTTCTACGCGAAGTATGCACGAATCGTAGACGAGCGGATCCGGCGGCCCATTTTTAATGACGCCGCCCAGATTTATGCTGCCGCGGAGCGCGTGCAGGTAGGAGATGAGTGGACTGCCAGCTCGATTGTCAACGATCTCCGGAAGGCTGGTTACATCTCGCGCACGAGCGCTGGGGAATCGAGCGAGGGCACTTATCTACAGCGCGGGAACACGATCGATATCAGACCCGGCCGGGCAAGCTACCATCCGGGACAAGACGCGACGATCCATATCACGGACGGGGAAATTGATTCGATAACGGGCGGCAAAGGGCAAAACCTTTCTTCTTACGACCTAGAACCACAACTGGTGACTGGACTGTTCGACGCTAAACAGCGGTCCAAGAGAAGGCTGCTGACGTATCCGGAGATTCCTGCGCTCGTGAGGAACGCGATTGTCTCGGTAGAGGACAGGCGCTTTTTCGAGCACGGCGGGATCAACTATGTACGGCTCATGGAAGGTCTGCTGGCGCCGGTTTTGCGCCATCGCAGGATTCAGGGAGGATCGACCCTGACTATGCAAATGGCACGCGGCTTCTTTCTTTCGAACGAACGCAGCGTGCGCCGCAAACTGGCCGAAATGATGATCGCGGTGGTTCTGGAACGCCGCTTCACAAAAGAACAAATTCTCGAAATCTATGTCAACCAAGTCGACCTGGGGCAGCACGGGTCCTTCAACATCCGCGGCTTCGGCGAGGGAGCACAGGCTTACTTCGGCAAGGACATTAAAAGCCTGACGCTGCCGGAATCCGCGTTGCTGGCAGGCCTTGTGAACGGTCCCACTTACTTCTCGCCATTTCGTCATCCCCAGCGCGCCATCCGCCGCCGCGACGTCGTGCTGCAGGCAATGTACGAAAACCACGCAATCGGCAAGGACGAACTTGAGATGGCGAAAGCCGCGCCGCTGAAACTTGCGCCGCCGAGCGTGGAGGCAGACGATGCGCCATATTACGTCGATCTGGTGCGGGATCAGCTCCTGTCGCAGTATGACGAAAGCGACCTCAACAACGGAGGAATGCAGATTTACACAACGCTTGACCCTCAGTTGCAGAGAGCGGCTTCAGAAGCCATCGCGATCGGGATGCGTCAGGTGGATCAAGCGATCATTAGACGCCGCACGAAGAAGATCAGACAGGGCAAGGGCAAGAATGCGACGGTGATCACAGAAGTAAGTCCGGGCCCAATGCCGCAGGTAGCACTCATTGCGCTGGATCCGCATACGGGCGAAGTACTGGCACTGGCAGGCGGCCGGGATTACAGCACAAGCCAATTGGACCATGCGGTCGCGAAACGCCCCACCGGCTCCATCTTTAAGCCATTTGTGTATGCCACAGCTATCAATACTGCATTCAGCGGAGACCCGGCCAAGGCTTATACCCAGACGACAATGCTCGATGCAACCGAAGGCACGTTCGATTGGGACGGCAAGCCGTATTCGCCAAAGAATTTCGACCCGAAATACAGCGTCGGTGAAGTTACTTCGCGCTTTGCGCTGGCCCACTCTATCAACACAGCCACCATTCGCCTGGCCGAAATGGTGGGCTACGACAAAGTGGTGACATTGGCAAAGGCAGCCGGTATAGAGAACGTGAAGGCAACACCGGCGATGGCAATTGGCGCCTATGACGCAACGCCAATGCAAATGGCCGAGGCATACACGGTGTTCGCGAATGACGGCGTGCGCGAGGCGCCAGTATTCATTCGTTCCGTACGGAACCCGAACGTGGGTGAAATGCAGAACCCCGACGAATCCGAAAGGACGAACGTGCTGGATAGCCGGGTGGCTTTCGTGATTACCGACATGCTCGGGGCTGTGCTCAATGGCGGCACGGCAAGCGCCGTGCGCGCCCGCTTTAATGCTCCGGCTGCTGGGAAAACGGGCACTTCACACGATGCATGGTTTGCGGGTTACACCTCGAATCTGCTGTGCCTCGTTTGGGTTGGGAATGACGATTACAGCGATATCAAGATGGAAGGGGGAAAAGCCGCGGCACCAATCTGGACAGAGTTTATGGTGCGGGCTCAGAAACTCCGGCGCTATCACGATATGGAGCCATTCACGCCGCCACCGGGTGTAGTTCAAGTTCATCTCGATAAGCTGACGAATCTTCCAGCCGACGAGAGCTGTCCGGACGACTACGACGCTTACTTCGTCGATGGTACTGTCCCCGCGGCCACATGCGATCATCCCAATGGACCATCTCGCAACTTCTTCGAGAAGCTGTTCGGTATTGGGGTGCATCGGGAGCTGGTGCTACCACCCGTAACACCGAATCCAGCGCCCAACCAGCCACCCGGCAATAATCCGAACACGCCCGGGCAACCGTCGGCGAGTGCTCCCGCTCCTTCTGCTGCTCCCACCCCGCAGGTGAAGGAAAAGAAGCGAGGCTTCTGGAAACGGCTATTCGGAGGCGGCAAGAAAGATAAGGATCAAGACAACGAAACCAGTACCAGCGACACTTCCCAGCGGTAGCCCGCGAAACCGACCGCAAAGTTGTTCGTCTGATGTATCGTACGCGATGGATTTATTCAGGTGCTGAACACCCGCCGAGTCTCTGCTGTTTTATGCTGTGCGTTTTTGACCACGCTGACGCTGGGCCTTCCTGCACCAGCGGACGACCCAAAAAATCCCCATCCGGCAGCTTCGGCCGACGCGTCAAAATCGACACTTCCGCCTTTGCCACCAGACGCGCATACACAGCAGAGTACGGCGATAAACGGCAAGACCATTCAATATACGGTCACAGTAGGTTCTCTGCCCGTACGCGACAAAGAGAATCATGTCGCGGGAGACGTCGTATTCACCTCTTACATTGTTGCGGGTAAAGACCGGCCGGTCACCTTTGCGTTAAATGGAGGACCGGGAGCCGCTTCGGTTTACCTCAATTTCGGTGCTATTGGTCCCAAGCGAGTGCCTTTCGGAAGCCAGGGGGAAAGTCCATCAGATCCGGCCACCTTGGCCGACAACCCTGGGAGCTGGCTGGACTTTACGGATCTGGTGTTTATCGATCCGATCGGTACGGGGTTCAGTCGTTCTTTAGTTTCGGAAGCCGATTCCAAAAAGCTCTTCTACAGCACAACTCCGGACGTCGAATACCTGTCGCGCGTTATCTATACATGGCTGTTAAAGAATGAGCGCTTGACCTCGCGCAAGTATCTTGTGGGAGAGAGCTACGGGGGATTCCGCGGGCCGAGGATCACGCATTATCTGCAGACGGATTTGGGCGTGGCAATGAATGGAGTGGTGCTCGTCTCGCCTTACCTGAATCCGGCGATCGAGGCGAACCGGCAAATTTCTCCTATTCCCTGGATGATGACACTTCCCTCGATTGTGGCGGCGCACCTGGAACGCAAAGACCAACTCACCTCCGCAAAGATGGCCGAGGTAATCGCTTATACGCGCGGCGAGTATGCGACGGACCTGATGAAGGGGCACTCGGATCCGGAAGCTACGCCGCGCCTCGTCAAGAAAGTGACGGAGCTCACGGGACTCGATCCGGAATTCGTAAAACGTTCGCGCGGGCGCCTGGAGACGCAGGCCTTCCTGCGCGAGGTATTTCGGGAAGAAGGCAAGTTGGGCAGCCGATACGACCCTAACGTAACTGCCTGGGATCCCTTTCCCTCGGAACCTCAGCAGCGTAGCGGTGACCCTATTCTCGAGAGCATCATCGCTCCAACGACTACAGCTATGGTGGATTTCGTAACCCGCGTTGTGGGCTGGAAGGTCGAGGCGCGCTATAACGCCCTCAGCGACGAGGTGAATCGGTTATGGAACCGCGATGACGATCTGCGGAAGGGATCCGTCGACGACCTTCGAGAGTCGGTGGCCACCGACCCCAAGTTGCGCGTACTGATAGCCCATGGATGGGATGACCTCTCCTGCCCGTTTATGGGCTCCGTTCTCACGGTAGACCAGATGCCGATCATGGGAGATCAAACACGCGTACAGGTAAAAGAGTATGCAGGCGGGCATATGTTCTATAGCCGGCCGGGAAGCCAGAGCGAGTTACGCAAAGATGTGATTGAGATGTATAGCCGGCACTAGGACAGCAGCGCTGTTCCCAGAACGATGATGTACTCGGTGGACGCTTATCCCAGATACATGACGTGGACGTAAGTGCCGAGCCTCACGTTGTACGCCAGGTACCACCCCGGATGATCAGGATCGTCATAAAGGACGATGTCGTCGGAGTTCCAGAGCCATCCGTTGCAAAGACCTAAATCGTAGGGTGCGACGCTGAAAAAGAAACCGCCGAAACCGAAACGCTGCGGACCTCCTCCACCCAAGCGGTATACGTGTTCGCGGCCGACCGGTCCGCCGAAGTGTCCATGAGCCCAGGGGCGGTCGAGATGGTAGTGAGGATCATTCGGGCCGGAATTGTGACCCACCCAGGTATCATCCGCGTGGACGTGCGGGGCGGCGGGGTGACCCGGCTGGTCGCGAAAATCATGCGCAGCCGGGGCGTTATGCGCCTCCGGTTGGTTGTGCGCCGGGGCATTGTGCGCTGCCGGTTGGTTGTGCGCTGGGGCGTTGTGCGCTCCGGTTGGTTGTGCGCCGGGGCGTTATGCGCCTCCGGTTGGTTGTGCGCTGGGGCATTGTGCGCTGCCGGAGCACCATGAGAAGGCTCTGGTCCATGCGCTGGGATGTGACCACCACCAACGCCTCCGTGAGGAGGTTCCCCGTGTTGTGCCAAAGCGGTAAAGGAAAACAGTAGTGACAGCGTGATCAATCCAACTACTTTGTGCATACGGCAATCATTATCGCCGAAGTTCCTGATCAAGGGCTAATTCCCTTCCTTTCCGTACAATCAAGGCATGAGCGCCAGTGCCGTCACTGAAGCAATTCTCACTAAATACGAAGCTGTTATCGGGTTGGAGGTGCACGTTCAGCTCGGCACTAAGACCAAGATCTTCTGCAGTTGTCCTGTCGAGTTTGGCGCTGCTCCCAACACGAATGTCTGTCCGGTTTGTTTGGGTCTGCCGGGTGCTCTTCCGGTGATGAGCAGACAGGCGGTAGAATTCGCTATCGCTGCTGCCGTGTCTCTTCACTGCAGAATCAACCCCTTCTCACGTTTTGCGCGCAAGAACTACTTCTATCCGGATCTGCCCAAGGGATATCAAATTTCGCAATACGATCAGCCACTAGCCGTGCACGGCTACCTCGACATTCTGGCGCCTTCCGGCAAAAAGCGAATTGGTATAACCCGAGTCCACATGGAGGATGACGCCGGAAAGAGTATTCACGACGGATTCAAGGATTCGGATCGGTACACGTACGTGGATCTCAACCGTTCTGGGACGCCTCTAATCGAGATTGTGAGCGAGCCGGATATGCGTTCTCCTGATGAAGCTTACATATATGTGACGGAGATGAAGCAGGTTCTCCAATATATCGGGGTTTCAGATTGCGACATGGAGAAAGGCCAGTTGCGTTGTGATGCCAACGTCTCGGTCCGGCCTCGAGGTACCGAGAAGTTCGGCACCAAAGCGGAAGTCAAGAACCTGAATTCCTTTCGTTATCTACGAATGGCGCTGGAGTATGAGATTGAGCGTCAAATCGAGGTGCTCGAATCGGGCGGATCCGTCGTGCAAGAAACCCGGCTGTACAACGTAGAGCAAGGAACAACGGTCGGAATGCGGAGCAAGGAGCATGCGCACGACTATCGATACTTCCCGGAACCGGACCTGGTGCCGCTGAAAGTGAGCCACCATTGGCTGAATGAAGTCAAACAAAGGCTTCCTGAGCTGCCTGCGGAAAGGCGAGATCGCTTTGCGAATGAGTACGGGCTCCGTGAATACGATGCGCAAGTGCTGACTATGACGCGGGATACTGGAGACTATTTCGAGGAGGCGGCCAAGATCAGCGGCGACGGCCGCGCTACCGCGAACTGGGTTATCGGAGACTTGATGGGCCTGCTGAAAGCCGCCGGAAGAACCATTTCCGATTCTCCGGTTCCCGCTCGGCATCTGGGCGAACTGGTGCAGCTGATTAACAAAGGCGAACTCTCGGGCAAGCTGGCGAAAGAGATCCTGCCAAAAATGTTTGAGACCGGCGACGCTCCTTCGGTAATCAGCGAACGGGAAGGTCTGAGACAGATTTCAGATTCGGGAGCGCTGGAGAAGATCGCCGAAGAAGTCGTAAGGAGCAATCCCAAACAGGTGGAGCAGTACAAAGCAGGCAAGGTGACCGTGCTGGGTTTCCTGGTGGGACAGGTGATGAAAGCTAGTCGGGGTCAAGCGAATCCGGCAGCTGTTAACGAGCTCTTGAAAAGAACGCTGGGTACGTGATTCTCTCCGTTCGACCCCTACCGTGCCTATCTATGGCTGATAACTGCTGAACGTTCTTCGTTGTGATGTCGGACATCGATGCCCTTAACCAGAAAGAGGACATCTTCGGCAATGTTAGTGGCGTGATCGGCGATGCGTTCGAGATTCCGGATCACAGACAGCAGGTAAAGGGATTGCGGAATCTCCTGGGGATTCTTTTCCATGAAGCTGACCAGCTCGTGATAGCTTGCCGTGCGCATGTTGTCGACTGCGTCATCCGAGGCCAGAACACTGCGTGCCAACTCAGCATCACGATTTACAAAAGCATCGAGCGATTTTCGAACCATTCCCTGGGCCAAGCCGGCGATATGTGGGATATCGATCAAGGGCCTGATCAGCGGCTCTTTAATGAGGGCAAGGGCGCTCTGAGCGATACTCACAGAGAGATCCCCCATTCGTTCGAGATCGTTGTTGATTTTGATCGCAGCAGTTACGAGACGCAAGTCCGCAGCTAACGGAGCTTGCAAGGCGAGCAGACTGATGGCCATGTCGTCGATCTCAATTTCGAGCTGGTTGATGCGGCCCTCGTTTCTGAGTACCTGTTGGGCCAGTTCTTCGTTCTTCTCGACGACGCCCTGGACACTGCGGTACACAGCGCTCTCAACCAGCGCGCTCATCTCCAGCAGTTTGGCTTTTAATTGTTCTAGCTCTTGTTCGAAGTGACGCACATTTCCTCGGACCGACCCGATCAACCGAAGCGGCCGGTTACGTAATCCTCGGTTTCTTTTTTTCCAGGATTTTGAAAGATTTTACGGGTATCGTCGATTTCTATCAGTTTGCCTAGCAAAAAGAATCCCGTATAGTCAGCCAGGCGAGCCGCCTGCTGCATGTTGTGGGTAACGATGACGATGGTAGTAATCTGCTTGATCTGGAAGAGGAGCTCTTCGATTTTCAAAGTGGCAATCGGGTCGAGCGCGGAACAGGGCTCATCGAGCAAGAGAACTTCAGGTTCTACAGCAAGCGCCCGGGCGATACACAATCTCTGCTGTTGACCGCCTGACAATGCCGAGGCGGGCTTGTTTAGCTTATCCTTGACTTCCGTCCAGAGAGCTGCGTGTGTCAGACTCCGTTCAACCGCTTCATCGATGATCGATTTCCTTCGAATACCATTCACGCGGAGACCATACGCGACATTGTCAAATATGCTTTTGGCAAAAGGATTGGATTTTTGAAAGACCATCCCTACACGGCGACGCACATCGGTGACATCCATCGCGAGAAGATCCTGACCATCGAGGAGCAAACCGCCTTCGATCCGTGTATTCCGCAAAGCTTCGTTCATCCGGTTCATGGTACGGAGGAAAGTAGATTTGCCACAGCCGGAAGGTCCGATGAAGGCCGTTATCTTCTTTTCCGGGATATCTAGCGTGATATCATGCAAGGCCTGAAACGAGCCGTAGTAGAAGCTAACGTTTCGTGCGTTCAGCTTGGAAGGTGATTGCACTTTGCTAGGTTGGGGAACTTCGGCAGGCAAGGACGCTGCCGGGCTGACTATGGTTGGTCCAGAAGACGCAGGCACAGTGTTACCTCCGCGAGGACGCGGCTCCTCTCGCAATGATCATTCTAGCGGTTACGTTGACCGCAAGCACGAGCGTGAGTAAAACAAAGCCGGCCGCCCACGCCTGTTGATGCAGATCCTCGTCAGGCGCTAGGGTGTAGTTATAAATCATCACGGGTAGAGTGGCGATGGGCGCCAGCCAGCCTTTGCTCCAGAACATGTTTCCGAGAGCAGTAAAAAGGAGTGGCGCCGTTTCGCCGGCGACGCGCGCCAGATTGAGCATCATCCCAGAGGTCAGGCCGGCAATCGCGGCCGGAACCACGACAGTAAAAACAGTCTTAGCCTTGGTCGCACCGAGCGCCATAGCGCCTTCACGCATTGAGTTCGGAACTGCACGCAGAAACTCCTCGGTAGTGCGGACAGCAATCGGAATCATCATGATGCCAAGAGCGACACCGCCCGCAAGCGCAGAGTAGTGGTGCATGGGCCGTACGACTAGCGCGTAGGCAACAATCCCGATGACGATCGACGGAACACCGTTCAGAAGATCAACGGTGTAGCGCACCAGGAACGCGAAGGTTTTGCCGCTGTATTCGGCGAGATAAACACCGGCCAGAAAACCCAGCGGAACACCGATCGCAGTAGCTATCAGGAGCACCTTAGCGCTTCCAACAATGGCGTTTGCCATGCCGCCGCCCGTTTCGCCCGAGGGCTTGGGAAGTTTCGTAAAGAAATCCCAATTGAGAGAGCGCAGACCATGAACAAAAAGATAGCCCAGCACGAAAAACAGAACCGCTATCACCAGGACCGTGCAAACTCCGGAAAGCGAGAGCATGACGATGTTGATGACCCGACGTTTAGCAGATATCCCAGAATTCATTAGGCCCCTCTGTTCTGCGTAGCGGCGATAAGGATACGGGCAAGAGCGTTTATCACGATGGTAAGACCGAAAAGAACCAACCCGAGAAAGATCAACGACGAGATATAGAGGTCTCCGCTCGCCTCAGCGAATTCGTTAGCGATTACGGCAGCAATCGAATAACCGGGTGAGAAGAGCGAAGCTACTATCTTCGGCGTATTGCCGATGACCATTGTGACGGCCATGGTTTCGCCGAGAGCCCGCGCCAGGGACAGAAAGGCCGAGCCGATGATACCAGTGCTAGCCGTCGGCAGGACAATCTGCCAGGTAGTTTCCCACTTGGTTGCGCCGAGTGCCAGCGCAGCTTCGCGAAGATCGACCGGAACGGCGAGCAGCACTTCTCGCGAGACCGAAACAATGAACGGCACAACCATCACCGACAGCACGAGTCCGGCAGAGAGAAAGCTGAAACCGTAGAATGGGCCCGAAAAGATCGGCAGAAAGCCGAGCGTTTTCTGGAGTGACGGAGCAATGAACTCCCGGATGAAGGGAACGAGAACGAAAATTCCGAGAAGGCCGTAAATAACGCTCGGCACGGCAGCGAGGAGTTCGATAAGGAACGTGAGGATATTTGACAGTTTGGGCGGAGCCATTTCCGCAAGAAAAACGGAGGAGGCGATCCCTAGCGGCACGGCGATGAGAAGCGCCAGAAAGGAAGTGACACAGGTGCCATAGATGAACGGCAGCGCCCCGAACTGGCCATTGTTCGGATCCCACGTCGAGGTAAACAGAAAGTGCCAGCCGAACGCCTTGACGGTCGGCTGGGATCGCAACCAGAGTTCGGCTACGATCAGCGCCACGACCAGCAGGATACCCGCCGCTGACGCCAGGGTTATCGCATAGGCGATCTCATCGCCGCCGCGCAACCGGTCGACAAAGGTACGGCCATTCGGACGGCGTAATGTATCGGCGATGTAGGTGGAACTTGCCATTAGGCAACGTTGTTATCTGGATCCAGAGAACTAGTGAATCTTAGCGATCTGCTTTTCTTCTTGGGCGACCACGGAAGGAGGGAGTTTCGCGTAATCGAGCGACTCGACTGAGTTCTGTCCGCTAGTGATAGCCCACTTCAAAAAGCCTACCAAGGCCTTCCTCTTCTCGGCATCCTGAATCTTCGAGGGGACGAGCAGCCAAGTGAACGTGGAGATCGGGTAGACGCCTGTTCCACTCTCATTCGTGATAGAAACGCGGAAGTCGGCAGGCATGGATTTGAGGGCCGCCGCCGCGGCGCTTACCGATTTCAAGTCAGCCTTCACAAACTCACCCGATGAATTTTGAACTTTCCCGTAGGGGATGTGACTTTTAATGGCGTAAATGAGTTCGACATACCCGATAGAACCATTTTGCTGCTTGAGCATACCGGCGACACCATCGTTTCCCTTCTGGCCAAGACCGGTTGGCCAATTCACCGACGTATTCTTGCCAACCTTACCTTCCCATTCGGGGCTGACTTTAGAGAGGTAGTCGGTCCAGCAGAAGGTAGTACCGCTACCTTCCGCGCGATGCACGACAATGATTTTGTCCGCCGGAAACTTTACGTTCGGATTTACTTTGGCGATTTGAGGATCGTTCCACATTGTGATCTTTCCGAGGAAGATCCCGGCCAGCGCCTGAGGCGTGAAATTCAACTCCGCGGTGACACCGGGCAGATTGTAGCTGGGCACGGCAGCACCCAGAACAGTGGGAAACAAAAGCACATCGTAGCCGTTTTTGTCTTTGAAGACTTTGAGTTGCGCGTCCGTCATCGGCATGTCGCTCGCGCCAAAATCGGTCGTACCTTCCGTGACGGCCTTGATCCCACCACCTGAGCCGTTGGGCTGATAGTTGATCTGAACGTTGCCTATCGATTGATATTCATTGAACCACTTTTGATAGATTGGCGCGGGAAATGTGGCGCCAGCGCCAGTCAAGCTCGTTTGTGCGCTCAGTGGAATCGAAGCCAGAATCAGCGTGGCGATCACGAACTTAGGGCAGAACGACTCGGAAAATGATAATCTCATTTGGTCTTTTTTGATGTGAGACGGCGCTCAGAGAACAGAACGTATCAACAGCTCACGCTAAATAGCCTGACCCATAGTCATCAACGTGGTGTGACAATCAGGTTACAAATAGATTACGCGGGCCCAGCAGTAGTTAGTTCCTGGTACCGGCAGACGCTGACTGTGGGTTCGCCCTGTCGTTGCGATATACAGTTCCTTCTTTCATCACGAACAACACGCTTTGCGTAAGTTTGATGTCTTCCAGAGGATTGCCAGGTGTCGCTACTATGTCGGCGAGTTTGCCGGGTTCGAGCGTACCGACTTTGCTTTGCATGCCGAGCAGCTCAGCAGCGACCGAAGTTCCGGCACGAAGCGATTGACTCGGCGACATGCCGTCGTTTGCCATGAGCATGAACTCGAGCGCATTATTGCCGTGGGGGTAAACCGCAGCATCGGTTCCAAGCGCAATCTTTACGCCCATTTGCAGGGCGTGGCGCACCATGTTGTCCTGCGCCTTCAAAGCCAGGTTCGCCTTTTGCTGGACGAGTGGAGGGAACTTCGATTCCATCAAGCCGGTGCGCGTAGCCAGAGTCGGAACGAGATACGTTCCTCGCTCGCGCATCATGCGCAGCCCCTCATCATCCAGAAAGGTTCCGTGTTCAATGGAATCGATACCTGCGCGAATGGCTCTTTTTGCTCCTTCTGCGCCGTGAGCGTGGGCCGCGGTTTTGCGGCGTAGTTCATGCGCCGCCGTGACCAGAGCGTCCAATTCAGCTTGCGTCAACTGAGGAGTGTCGACATCGTCCGTAGGAGAAAGAACACCACCTGTGGCGCACGTCTTGATGATGTCGGCACCGTATTTAATGTTAAAGCGGACCGCAAACCGAGCTTGGTCGGGCGAATTGATTACCCCATCTTCCGGACCCGATTCATGATTGAGAAGACCGAAGCGAAGGCCAGCACCGTCGTCGCAGTGTCCTCCCGTGGAGCCGAGGGCATGTACGGAGACGAGCATGCGTGGGCCGGGGACCATCCCGGCGTTGATCGAGTTGCGCAGGCCCACATCGAGGAAATCGGTGGACCCCACGTCGCGAACCGTAGTGAAGCCCGCCATAAGCGTCTTGCGGGCATTGACAGTCGCGCGAATAGCTTGTTCTGCAACTGTCCGGCTCATTTCTCGAAGCCGCGCGGCATCATAATCGGGGTCGAAGTCCATGGTCAGGTGAGTATGGGCATCAATAAAGCCAGGCAGGAGCGTGGCATCGCCCAAATCGATCACGGTAGCATTGGGCGGGGCGGCTGAGCCGACGGATTGGATCTTTCCGTCCGCGACGACCACGATTCCGGGTTGAATCAGCTTGTCGCTCTTACCATCAAACAGACGCGTAGCTTTGATCGCATAGGCGCCGTTCTGCGCGCTGAGATTGGAAGCCGCGAGGAGACAACATAGAGCCGCAATCCGCATATCAGCGTTGAGCATAGCGCACGGCACGAATAGAGGTTCGACTTAAAGTTCTGCTTCGACTTCGATTTCGATGAGCATGCGAGGGTCGATCAGCGCGCGCACCTCCACCATGGTGGCGCACGGGCGTATCGTGTCGAAAAATTCGCTATGGGCTCTACCATATTCCTGCCATCGTTTTATATCTGTTACGAACATGCGAGTACGCACGACGTTTTCAAGCGTGGCGCCCGCCTGTTTCAGAGCGCGTTCGATGTTGCGGATCACCTGGACGGCCTGAGCGTAACCGTCATCGAGACCTACAACTTCATTGTGCTCGTCAATAGCGGTTGTTCCAGTCAGATAAATGCGGCTCCCCACACGAACGGCGCGGCTGTAGCCAACAATGTCTTCCCATTTAGCGCCCGAAGAAATGTTTTGACGGTCTGCAATCACAATTCAAGCTTAAGCCGCTTGAAGGAAAATCGTGAATTTAGAGCCGCGACCCAATTGGCTTTCCACCGTGATAGTGCCGCCCATTCGCTCGACTACCTCCTTTACAATCGGAAGGCCCAATCCGGTTCCCCCGGCCGTCCTGCTGCGCGCTTTATCGACTCGGTAGAAGCGTTCGAATATTCGTTTGAGGTCCTCACTAGGTATGCCGATGCCCGTGTCTGATACCGACACGCGAACCTGGCCATCCCCGGCGGATTGGCATTCAATGACTACCCGACCCTCAGGCTTATTGAACTTGACCGCGTTATCGAGCAGGTTGGTGAGGGCCTGTTCGAGACGAAAGCGGTAACCCGCGACGAGGAAGTCCTGGCATTGCAATGTGTCGAGGTGCACACGAAGCAATGCTGCATTGCCCTCGATGGTATGGACTGCTGACTGAACAATCTCACGCAGGGAGATCCGTTCCGGCGGAACAGGCCAGGAGGTGTTACTATCGAGCTCCGAGATAACAAGTAAGTCGGATGCAATATTATTTAACCGAATAGCGTGGGCTTGGATGATCTCGACGAACTTGCGATTGTTCTCTTGGTCTTCAAGTCCTCCGTCCAGCAGGGTCTCGGCATATCCACGAATTGCCGCCAGAGGAGTGCGGAGTTCGTGTGAAACATCGGCTACGAAATCCTTTCGAACCTGTTCCAGACGCTCCAGATCTGTGACGTCGTGAAGGACGATAACCGCGCCTCGCCGGGGCTCTTCGCTCAAGGGGAGAGCACTCGCTTCGAACCATCGTCCCGCTGCGCTCGGTAACTGAAGACGATGTGTTTGTCGCTCGCCGCTTTTGATCGCTTCCTCGAGAATGTCACGGATTATCGGCTCACGTACGATTTCATACAAATTCCTGCCTTCGGAAACGGGCACGCGAGTATTGAAGGCTTGGGCAAAAGCCTCATTGCACAAGATCACCCTTAGCTTCTCGTCAACGGCCAGAACACCTTCGGCCATGCAAGCAAGAATGGCCTCGCGGCGCGCGAGTTCCAGGTTGGCCCGCTCGGTTATAAGTCGAACTCTTTGCGCCATCATTCTCATGCCTCGTGCCAAGCTGGCCAGATCCGGTGAGGCGTCTTCAGGAAAGATGATTTCGCTTGTTGGAAGGCCTGCGATGAGCGTCTCGAGGTGCTTCGTAAGACTCCGCCAGCTGCGTGATAGCCCAACGATCAAGGCGGTCGCCGTAACTGCCCAAGACAGATTGACGAAGAGCAGCTTAAGGAAACCGGAAACTTGGTCAGCAGGCTGCAGATCGGCTCTCAGCCAGAGAAATGAGATCGCTAGAGCGATGAAAAACAGACACCACGTGATGACAAGCCGTCCGCTAACCTCGCCCCGCATGAATCCTCAACCAGCAGGATAGATCACTAGTGTTTCAAGCAGATTTGCAGTGCGATGAGCTCGTCAGGCCTCGTGCTTCAGAAACCATGCCTGGCTGCTGAAGAGCTTCTTGGTCGTTTGCTTTGTTCGAGCGAACGAGCCATTTGACTGCATGATGCGTGCTCCAGCTTCATCCTCCAGATATTTGGCCAGAATACGATCGCGCAGGCGGCGGATCAGTCGAGGATTTTCGATGGGAAATAGAACTTCGACTCGCCGATTTAAGTTGCGCGGCATGAGATCGGCGCTCCCGACATAAATCAGCTCATCGCCACCGTTGTGGAAGTAGAAAATTCGGCTGTGCTCAAGAAATCGTCCGAGAATGCTTCGCACGCGAATCGTTTCGCTCACTCCCGGCAACCCTGGGCGCAGAACACAAACTCCGCGCACTATCAGGTCGATCTGAACGCCGGCTTGAGAGGCCTCATAGAGCAGCCGGACCATTCCGGCATCTTCCAGGGCGTTCATCTTGAAAATCAGATGACCGTCTCCGTGCTCTTTATGCCGTTCAATTTCGGCACGAATTAGGCGTTCGAGACCGCTGCGGATGCTGTTAGGCGCGACGAGCAGCTTGCGGTACGATTTCTTCGCTGAATAGCCCGTCAAATGATTGAAAAGGTCGCTTACGTCTTCGCCAATCTCTTCATTGGTGGTGAACAATCCGAGATCCGTATAGATGCGCGCGGTCATCGGGTTGTAGTTGCCTGTACCAAGGTGAAGGTAACGACGAATATGTTCTCCTTCGCGCCGTACTACCATCGCCATTTTGGCGTGAACTTTGACACCCGGTAAGCCGTATACGACGTGAACTCCCTCGCGCTCCAGTTTTTGCGCCCATTCGATGTTGCTCTCTTCATCAAAGCGTGCTTTCAGCTCCAGTAGAACTGCTACTTGCACTCCGTTCTGAATTGCATCGAGCAACGCTTCCACAATCGGCGAGTTTCGGCCGACGCGGTACAGCGTCATCTTAATCGCGAGGACGTTTGGGTCTTCGGCAGCAGCGCGGAGGAAATCGACCACCGGCTGAAATGACTCGAAGGGATGGTGGACGAGAATATCGCCTTCAGAGATCGTGGAAAAGATCTCGCTGGATGGCGATGCGGTAAAGCCTTTAGGCGTGTAGGGAATGAAAGGCTTATCTTTGAGGGCCGGCCGGTCGATATTCAACAGGGCCCGCACGCGACTCAGGTCGAGCGGCCCATCGCAGCGGTAAACGTCGTTTTGATCGAGCTCGAGATTACTGGTCAGAATCTCCAGCAATCGTTGTGGCATGCCCGGGTTGATCTGAAGCCGCACCGCATCACGAAACCTGCGACGCCAAACCGCTTCCTGCACGCTTTCCAGAAGATCGTCTGTCTCGAGCTCCTGAATGGCGAGCTCGGCATCGCGTGTCAGATGAAAGACATCGGCCTTGATGATTTCCATCTCTGGAAAAAGAAGACGAAGGTTGCAGATGATCGCCTGTTCCAGCCAGATGAAGGCAAGTTCCGAAGCCTGAGAAGGTAGTGGCAGCAACTGTGGCAGTGAATCGGGCACCTTGATACGGGCAAATCGCTCGACGCCATCGCCGTTGCTGACCACTGCCGCGATGTTAAGGCTCAGATTCGAAATATGTGGGAAAGGCCGCCCTTGATCGACCGCTAAAGGAGTCAGGACAGGATAGACGACGCGTCTAAAATAGTCATCGATTGCCACCTTCTGCTGCGGATTCAACTCGTCGAGTCCGAGAATATAGATTCCCTGGTCGCGCAACTCCGGCATCAGCTCTTCACGCCATAGGCGGTAGATTTCTGCCATGATGCTGGTCACTTCGTGGCGAATCAATTCGAGTTGTTCGGATGGCGATCTTCCATCCATGCTTATCTCTGTAGTACGAGTCTCGATCTGCTGCCATAAACCGGCTACGCGCACCATGAAAAACTCGTCCATGTTCGAGCCGAGAATGGAAAGAAACTTGACTCGTTCCAGCAGCGGAGTGGCGGGGTCCTGTGCTTCTTGCAGCACGCGCCGCTGAAAGCTCAGCAGACTTAGGTGGGGATTAAGATAGAGCTCGGCGGAATCCAGTCGTGGTCCGGACACAGGCCGCCGTTGGACGGTACGGGCGTGCGCCGGTATCCGCTTTCGGCTGTTACTAGGGGCGGCCATGTCTAGCTGTGCTTGGCACTCACTATTTATACCCCAGCATCCGGTGAACAAAATTTGTCATCACCTGAAAAAGGGTCTTCGGGTTGACCCACGCGGATACGGTTGTTACGATTGAAATGCGGGGTGGAGCAGTCAGGTAGCTCGTTGGGCTCATAACCCAAAGGTCGCAAGTTCAAATCTTGCCCCCGCAACCAACTGGTTGCATCCCAGGCACTGAAGACACTCATTCGTAATCGCACCCCAGAGCGTTAGCGCGCGTGATACGTGTACTGAGAACGATGTGCGCGGGTGTATCAGGTCACGACTCACAACTGGTAACAATCTGTCGCCGCGCATTGATGGCGTTCGGGGCAGGGTGACTTGAGGATAAAAAAGGGGTCGGCTGCACTCGAAGTTCCGTTCTTAGGTTCTCGCTTGCACCATCAAGCTGCGCTCTAGAACGCTCGGCCTTCAAAACTGCCGTCTCCGGTTGTTCCCGAAAACCTATCGCAGATGGAGCCCCGAATCCAGCCGCCCCTCTATGTTGTCGGGCTCTATAGTCACCTCCGGATTGTATGATTCAAGCCACATACCCGACACAGCGCCGGGCATGTTCCTCGTTGCCTGCCTCAATTTTCCCGCTAACGAAATTCGGCGTCAAGGCCCTTTGCGTCATATAATCATGCCGTGGTACGGAGCGGCCCAAAAAATACCGAGCCAAAGAGCAGATCAGTATGACTGGCCCACTTTTCGGCTGAAGCTCTGCGGCGAAACCGGACGCGCTTTATCTTCCAGCCGCTCGTCTATTTCGATAATGCTGTGAGCCAACGAGATAATCTCGTCGAACGAAAGCTTCAAGAAATCGACTTCCTTGAAGTAAGGCGTCTCGTGCAAAACAGATACAACGAACTGGCGTATACGGAGCAGGCGCTGATCTAATTCTTCGAGATCTCTCTTCAGTTCGGTTGTCGTCACTTAGCTATTGTCCTACTTTCCTGTTCCCGTTAACCGGGACCCAATCTGAAGGCCATATCCGTTTCTCGATCTCGAATTGGACCATCAACTCGCCCTTTCCAAGGTCACCTCGAACGCCAGCAGTTCAACGAGCAGCATCTGACGCAGCTCGAAACCATGCCTCGATCCAAGGGGCTGTGAACGTCCCTGAACTATCCACAAGAATGGAATTGGCGAGCAGTCGAACTTCTGCATTGATCGCAGCCTCTTCGCGCTCTACCCACCAGGGGTTCTCCGGGAGCGGAAAGGTGAGCAGTTCTGAATTGAGCACGCCGGAAAACCGAAATCCGTATTGCTCGATGAATCTTCTCAAGGTGTCGGGACCGTATCCATACAGATATGGAAATCCGAGGACATTGTTGTATCCCATCGTACGCAGAAGGAAATCTGTCGCCTCCCCTCCGAGGGCAGGATCCGCTAATAGTCTCTGGCAAGCGGAATAGAAGACTCCGCTCGGAGTTCGTACCACGAGCAAACCCTCCGGCTTCAAAATGCACCGGCACGCCTGTAGAGTTGTCCTCGGATTTTCGATCTGTTCAAAGCAGTTCCAGATGAAAACAGCATCGAACCGGGAGTTGCCGAATTCACATTCTTCCAATTGAGCAGTGTGAACCGTGAAGCCCTTTGACCTCGCGAAACGGCTCGTGTCCTTCCCAGGATCTACCCCCTCCGCTTTCCAGCCCCACTCAGCTGCAGTTTGGAGGAATGCTCCGTAGTGACTTCCCACCTCTAGAGTGTGAGCTCCTTGAGGCACCAAATCCCGGTATGGATGCTGTTTTTTTCGAAATGCGTCGACGTACCGCGGAAAGAGGCGATCCATCAAATCGGGAGCGTATTCGTCTTCTGAATACCGTTCAGCCGGTGGAGCTTCCCATCTATTCCGCACGAGGAGAGTGCAGCCGCTACACTCGACGACATCCGCCTTCTCAGCGTGAAAAAAGTCCGTGAGATCCTTCATTTCCTTCGGATCAGGAGCCCGCGTTAACCTTCGTTGGACGAATTCTTCGCGAATCCGGCACTCTTGCTCGAGCCGCTCAGCACCAGCGACTGGAACGAAAGACTTTCCGGCACAGACAATGCATGCATCCATTCTTCCGATAGTAGCCACACCTCGAGGACAGCTAGCAAAAGCCTGCCGCGGCACCTCGACAGGTCAATCGGACTCTGCAAAGCGAGCATCAAGAAGGTCCAATTCGTGTTCTAGACGCCGCAGCACCTCATCGTGGATTTTGTTGCGATTGCGCAGCTCCAGAGCCACGGAGCGCTCCACATTCCGTAACTCCTGAGCAACATGTCTGCGGCGCGCCAGAACTTCAGTCTGAGGGTCGACAAAAGCACCGTCCTTGTGGCGCTCCACTAGAGCGAGCCTCTGGCGATAGTAAGTCTCGAATTGATCCAGCAGCTCTTTCTGAACGCCATCTTCTTCATTACGGATCCTGTCCAGCCTGTTCAAGACAGCCGAAATCATCTGCCGTCTCGCCAAGCTCTCTTCTTCGTAACCTCCAGAACCGCCGGCAAGTCCGAGCAGCCGGATGAGCCCCGGCATGCTGAGGCCTTGCACGACCAGGGTCGCGAAGATCACGCAGAAGGTAAGGAAAATGATCAAATCTCGGTAGGGAAAGGGTGCTCCACTGCTCAGCCTTTCGGGTAAGGAAAACGAGGCAGCAAGCGAGAGAACGCCGCGCATGCCGGCCCATCCCACCAGGAAGACTTCAGCAGCTGTTACCCTGCGAGCCTTCTTGCCGCGCCAGCGCCGCATTCGTGCAACAATCCACTCACCCGGATACACCCACAGGAAACGCAGCAGAATCACCGCGAGGCTGAACAGCGCGCCGTCGAGAATGACGTTGCGCGTACTAATGCCCTTTATGTCTTTCAGAATGTAAGGCAGTTGCAGGCCCAAAGTCAGGAAAACGAGACCATTGAGAGTGAAATCCAGGGTGCGCCAGACGGCAGAAGCCTCAATCCTTGCGTGCAGGGAGTAGAAACCCGAGCTGCGGCGACCCAGATAGAGCCCACAAGCCAGGGTAGCGAGCACGCCCGAGCACTGCAACCTTTCAGCGGCGAGGTAAGCGATGTAAGGAGTGAGCAGGCTGATGGTGATTTCGATGGGCGCATCGTCAATATGGACCTGAACACGATGCACGACGAAACCAACTGCGAGGCCAACTACTATGGCTGCAAATACCAGATAGACGAGAGTTAGCGTTCCTCTGGCGAGAGACGGCGTAATTCCTGTCACAACCATGGCGAGTGTAAACTTCAACGCAACCAAGCCACTGCCATCATTGACAAGGCTTTCTGCCTCCAGCAGGTCGGTAATGCGGCGAGGCAACCCCAGGCGTTTGGCGATGGCCGTAGCAGCAATGGCATCCGTTGCCGCTACCAGGGCGCCCAGCACCAACCCCAATTTCCATCCGAAGCCCGGGATAAGAAAACTCATCACTGCGGCAACGCCCACCATCGTAAAGGCGACCAGGCCGAAAGCCAGCATTACGATACCCGGCAGATTATCCCGGAAGTCACGCCACGATGTATGGAAGGCTGCGGAGAACACTAAAGGCGGAAGAATTACGAGGAACACGACGTCCGGGTCAAGGCTGACCCGCGGAATGCGCGGAACGAGGCTCAGCAGCAACCCTCCCAAGACGAGCATGATCGGATATGCAACCCGGAGCCGTTTCGCTACCAGCGCGAGAGCGGCTACGGCCGCAAGAAGGGCAAGAAGGACGAGTTCAATGTAGTCGATTCCTCCGCCGTGCATGCGCGTGTCCATCGCCAAGATAGCGTATGAACTTTGTTTTTCCGCCGAAAGCTGCTGAGATGGTGTTGAGGCGAGGTCCAACTACAGGAGCGCGAGGTAAGCCAGTCCCCGCAATCTGGTTGGCCATGGTCAACTAAGGTTCATCTATGCAGCCCCAAAACGGGTCACCCGTGCGCACGGTAGACGTAGAGCGTATCGAGAGGTCCCATTCGGAGCGCTTTACCGATACAGTTGCGGTCGAAGAACCACTGGCAATCCGGCTGCGCTACTGGATCAAGGACGTTCAAGTGACCGAAAATCTGGCGTTCACGATGAGGACGCCTGGACATGATCAGGATCTCGCGCTCGGGTTCGTCTATTCGGAAGGCATCGTCAAGAACCGCTCGGACATCAGTGATGTGCGTATGCTTGGAGTTGAACCCTCCAACGAGGTGTTGGTTGAGCTAACCAGGGAAGCGGACGTCGAAATATGGCGGGCTTCGCGGTCAAGCTACGTCAATTCGAGTTGTGGATTTTGCGGCAAGCGCAGCGTGGACGCAATCCAGGTACTTTCCCGAATAGACTGCGCAGATCGTTTCTCCGTCGATGGTGCATTGATCAACGAGCTACCAACTCTGCTGAGTCGTGCTCAGGAGGCGTTTACTTTGACAGGCGGTCTGCATGCCGCCGCGCTAGTCGATGTTGCCGAAGGTCCAAAGATTCAGGCCGTCTTTGAAGATATCGGCCGGCATAACGCGTTAGATAAGCTAATCGGCTCGCGTTTGGGGATGGATAAGCTTCCGATTAATCGCCGGATAATTTTCTTGAGCAGTCGCAGCAGCTTCGAACTGGTACAAAAGGCGGCCGCGGCAGGAACTCCGATGCTTGCAACAATCGGGGGCCCGTCCAGCCTCGCGATCGATTCGGCGCGCCGGTGCGGCTTGACGCTAATCGGCTTTGTTCGGAACGGACGATTCAATGTGTATTCCGGGGAATGGCGGATAAACTTGTAGAAGAAGATGAAATTGAGATTCCGCGAAAATACTCTGCGCCTACGCGTGAATCGACGCGAGGTTGACAGACTCGCCGCCGGTGAAGCGGTCGAAGAGAATGTAGTTTTCCCGAATAGCGCGCATCTCAGGTATATATTCGAAACGGGTAGAAGTGGCCAACCCCTGGCCTCTTTCGAGGAAGGCGTGATTCGCGTAACAGCTCCTCTGGCACAAGTACAGGATTGGGCTCACGGCGAATCGATCGGCCTCCATTATCACTTTCCGGCCGATAAGCTCATCCTGAAGGTCTCGATTGAGAAAGATCTCCAATGCGTGGACGGACCGCCGGATGAGGCGGATCCCGATGCTTTCCCGCGCCAAACTAGGACTAATTGCTGAAACAGACCTGAAGATTGTACAATCCGTCAGGCGAGTGGCCTGGAGAAAACACACAAATGCTGCTAGCAAGTATCGGCCTGCTTTGTGACACCCGGGATGGGGGTTGCTCCGGTTTTTCGAACGAACGCGCGGGAATTTGCACTACCGGCGCGCGCTCCCTGCTGAAGAGTCTCGCCGTAATCGGTCTTACAGCAGGTCTAAGCGCTTCACTGCTCGACGGGGCGACCACAACGTCTGCCGTGTCGGCCATAATCCAGCACTCTGTAGAAGCGAACACCCAGGATTGGATGCTGCAAACAAATTTCTCCCACCTGGAACGGATCGTCAAAAACAAGATCGATGCTAACGAACATATCGAGAGCAGCGGGTCGAAGACTTTCGAAGTACTTATGATTGCCGGCTCGCCGTACAGCCGGTTGATCGCGGTTAATAATGAGCCGTTGAGCAATGCTCAACAACAGATCGAACAAGACAAATTAGATCGGGAGATCGCCGAGCGTCAAGGCGAGTCGGAATCGGAGCGAAACGCACGCATAAACAAGTACCGGCAGGAACGCTCGGATGAGCATCTCCTGATGCAGCAGATGGTGGCCGCCTTCAACTTCGAACAGGTGGGGGAGGAGCAAATCGAGGGCGTGGAGTGCTACCGCTTTAAGGCCACGCCTAAGTCCGATTACAATCCACCGGTACAAAAGGCTCGAGTGCTGAAAGGGATGCAGGGCCAGATGTGGATCGATAAGCAGCAGTACCACTGGGTAAAAGTTCAGGCCGAGGTTACTGAACCGGTTTCGTTGGATTTCTTCATAGCCAAAGTGAACCCGGGTACGCGCTTCGAACTCCAACAGGCAAACTTTGGCGGGTACTGGCTACCAAAGTACTTCATTCAGACAGTGCGGGCCAGTGTATTGGGCCTTTACGGGTTTCGGAGCCAGGAGGAGACGTTCTACTCCGATTATCGGAAGGCAAAAACTGCTTCGGCCGAGAGTGCCTCTACGCGCTAGTCTCGGTCATTTGTTCACGTCTCGATGGCTCTCCTTAACCGCATAGCCGGCCTTTTTCAGACGCTTCTTGATTTCGTTCGCGATGAAGACCGACCGATGATGGCCACCAGTACATCCGAATGAAATCGTGAGATAGCTTTTGCCTTCACGGATGTAGTGCGGCAGTAAATAGATCAGCAGCTCGGAAATGCGGTGGATGAACTCCCCGGTCTGAGGAAAGGAACGGATGTAGGTTGCGACGCTGGGATTTCGCCCGCTTAGCTTCTTGAACTCAGGAATGTAATTCGGATTCGGCAGAAACCGAACATCGAAGACCAGGTCGCTATCTGAAGGCACCCCATACCGGAAACCAAAACTGTTGATGTAGACGACCATCTTATTTGCGCCGCTCTCATCGTGGAACTTTCCCGAGATCAGCGCGCGTAAATCATGGCCATTCAGCTTGGTGGTGTCGATATAGAGGTCTGCGAGAGCGCGGATCGGCTCAAGCTGCTCGCGCTCGTTGCGCAAGCTACTGAGAACCGTATCTTGTGCCCCAAGCGGATGAGGGCGCCTCGTCTCACTAAACCGCTGCCTCAGAACCTCATCTTCCGCATCAAGGAACAAGAGTGAACAATTGAGCCGTCCCTTAAGATCGCGGAAGATTCCGGGAAACTCGCTGAGTATTTCGCCCTCTCGAATATCGACTGTGAGAGCACTCCTCTTTTTGGAGTCATAGGTCAAATCCGCAAACGTGGGAAGCAGTGCAATCGGCAGATTATCAACGGCGTAAAATCCCAAGTCTTCAAACGCTTTGAGTGCCGTGAGCTTGCCAGAACCGCTCATTCCCGTGATGATGACCAAATTGCGCGGGGGAACCGCATGCCCGTGTAGCCGGTTATCAGGTTGTGCGTGAGGCTTCGCGATCACGTGACCTTTCAGAGCCAGTGTAGCTGGCCTGGCCCCTGACCGGTCACGATTCGATCAGATCGAAGTTGCCATCAGGGCGGCGTACCAGTACGGACATGCAGTTCCGGCCGGCGTCGCGATACACAACATAGTCATCGTGATCGCGTTGCATTTCTAGAATCGCTTCTTGTAAGGTCATGGGCTTGCGGCCGTCGCTGTAATTCACTCGAAAAACTTTGGGCCGCCTGATCTCGCCATTCTTTCTAACGGCCACTGAAGTCTTCGCGCGCGGGGTCTCATCCGGACGTTCGTCCCAACTCTCCTTTGTCGAGCGAACGCCTCGGGCATCACGGCGGGTATCGCGCCAGCGGGTTCTCAGTTTTAAGATCTGCTTCTCCAGTTTCTCGACCGCGCCACAGAGTGCCGTGTCCAGATCAGCGTCCGACCCTTGTCCTACCAGTGCGTGGTCGTAGAAATTCAGGGTGACTTCCACTTTGTGGATTCGGCGTTCGACCTGGTGGATCACGTGGGCTTCCCGTTCGCCCCGGCGTTCTATGAACTTACTGAGCTTTGAGATTTTCGTAGTGAACTTTTCTTCCAGTTCGGGAGTGAAATCCTTTGTTTTGCCGGAGACAATGAGTTTCATGTTTTCCTCTAGGAGAATATCTTGTCCGCGCGGCCCGGGACGTGTGAGAGCTCCCGCACCTGCGGAACTCAAGCAGCTCTCAGATGCTTAGGTGCGAATGCGCCGTTGATGTGAGGAAGGAATTTTCATGTCCTCGCGATACTTGGCCACCGTTCGCCGAGTGACTTCAATCCCTTCGCGTTGCAGGCGAGCAGTGATTTCTTCGTCCGTTAAGGGATCAGCTGAATTCTCATCATCGATCATTTTCTTCACACGCCTCTTCACAATGAGCAGAGGAGTTGCGCTTCCTGACGGCCCATGTACAGCTTCCGAGAAAAAATATCTCAATTCGAAGACGCCTTGCGGAGTGTGGGCGTATTTGTTGGCGACCGCCCGGCTTACCGTTGACGGGTGTACTCCGATTTCTTCGGCGACTTCCTTAATCATCATGGGTTTGAGCTGGTCTATGCCAGATTCGAGAAACTCCTGCTGGCGTTGCACAACTGACTGGCATACCCGCATGATCGTTTGCTTTCGCTGCTCGATATTCTTAATCAGCTGCAGCGCGGAAGCGTAACGCTCCTTAATGTAATTCCGCGCTTCCCGGTCCGGGGTCTGCTCGCGACCGAGCAGGTGCTTATACTCACCATTCAACCGCAGCTGCGGAACCTCATCGTCGTTCAATGTGATGACGTAATCGTCTCCGTCCTTGGAGATGTAGACGTCGGGTTCCACTTGCCGGGCTCCGGCTCCCGAGTAACGCAAGCCCGGCGCGGGATCCAGCTGGCGAATAACGCATAACGCGATCTGAACATGAGCGACTGGACGTCCCAGCGCCTTCGCAAGCTGTGTGACCTGCCTTGTTTCGAGCAACTTTATGTGGTCGTGGACAATCTTCCACGCTACTGAATCTCGTGATGCCCGCCCCTCAAGCTGCAGCAGGAGGCACCCACGTAGGTCCGTGGCGCCTACTCCGGTTGGGTCGAGGGACTGTACTGCCATCAATCCAGCTTCCATATCGCACAAGTCTAAACCTTCCGCCACCGCTATCTCTTCAAGCGGCGTCGTCAAATAGCCACTCTCTTCGAGGTTGCCGATGATGGCATTGGCCGCCTGTCTGACCCGATCCGGCAGCACCAACACGCTAAGCTGGCTCTGCAAATGATCGCTCAAGGTGACTGGCGAGGAAAGGAAAGTCTCAAACGAGGGCTTCTCAATCGATTCAGAGGCTGGACTCTTAAAGCCTGGATCGAGATAGTCGTCGAAGAAACTCCCAAAATCTATCTCTTCAAACGGATCAGTCTCTACTTTGGGCGTGTCCTCGACTGGCGCCGCCGCAATCGCAGTTTCGCTGCTGGCCCCGGTTTCAGCTGAGAAATCGCCCTCCGACGGAGTATCGAGAGCGCTCTTACCATCAGATTCCGAAACCCGGTCCAGAATCGCTCGGTCAGCCGGCTCCGGCTGTCGTTCACGTTCGAGCAATGACTGGACTTCCGCCGGAGTCAGTTCTTCGCCTGATTCACCCAATTCCTCTAGAACGGGATTTTCAGCGATCTCGTTCTGGATCATATCCTTCAGCTCGAGACGGTTAAGCTGCAGGACCGTGACCATCTGCACGAGTCCCGGCGTAAGTATCTGCTTTTGCTGGACACCAAGATGCAGGCGTTGCGAAAGCGAACTCATGAGGATCTCAGTTTATCACCGCCGGGCAAGGGCAAGCCCGGCGGAGCAACCCCAAAATCTCACCGGAATTGCCGGTAAACTTCATGCTTCTAAACGACTGCCACAGGAGGAAAATAGAAGTTTTCACCGAGATAAATACGTCGCACTTCCGGATCGTTCCCGAGCGACTCAGGAGATCCAGCCCGAAAGATTCTTCCATTACTGATAATGTAGGCGCGGTCGGTCACGGCCAGCGTTTCGCGAACGTTGTGATCCGTAACCAGAATCCCGATGCCCTTCCGCTTCAAATCTCCAATGATTCTCTGCAACTCGAGAACCTGAATCGGATCGATGCCGGAAAACGGCTCATCCAACAGAATGAAATCGGGTTGCAGTACGAGCGAGCGTGCGATCTCAACTCTTCTGCGCTCGCCGCCGGACAACATGTAGCCTTTGCTATGCCGCACAGTCTCGAGTCCCAGATCTTCGATCAGGACGTTCATCCTTTCACGGCGTTCCCGGCCGTTCAGCGAGAGTGTCTGCAGGATAGCCATCAAGTTGTCCTGCACGCTGAGTTTGCGGAATACAGACGGTTCCTGCGGTAAATAACTGACGCCTCGGCGCGCTCTCAGATACATCGGCAGGTCCGTCAAAGGCTTGTCATCGAGCAGCACTTCGCCCGAGTCCGGGCTCACCAGCCCGACAATGATGTAAAAAGAGGTTGTTTTTCCGGCCCCATTCGGTCCAAGCAATCCCACCACTTCGCCCTGCTCGACACGGACGGACACGTTGTCAACAACTTTGCGACCGTTGTAGGATTTTGCGATCTCCACCGTCTGAAGGGTTCTCATGATAGTGGGAAATCCTCTGCAGTAACGCTGGCGATCATTATGTGCTTATGTCTTATGATACGCGGTGAGTGACTCGAGGCACCCCGCGCATCCAGCAATTAACCGGTAGCCGCGCACCGATCGCCACAATCATCACCCTGCTCGCCTCCTTGCGGCTTTGCCATGTGCATCTTCTGTGGGCCGATGAAGATTATCACCTGGCGGCTGCTCTAGGCGTCCTTCACGGGAAGACTCCTTATCGGGATTTCTGGTACGACAAGCCACCGCTGAATGCGCTCTACTATTTGCTGATCGGCGGTTACTCGGGCTGGCCGCTGCGGCTACTCGATATCGTTTACGTGCTGCTGGCTTGCTTCCTAGTGTTCAAGTTGGCCCGCACATGGTGGGGCGAGACTGAAGCCCGCTTAGCGTCACTTCTCCTGGCTTTCTTCTTAACTTTTTACCTGCCCTCCGCCGTGGTCGCGTTTGCCGCCGACGCGCTGATGATCGTTCCACACTTAGCAGCTATTTATTGCGCGTTTATCCACCGCCCTTTTCTAGCAGGAGTATTTTGCGCGATCGCTTTCCTGGTCAACGCGAAGGCGGTATTTGTATTTACTGTCTGCGGTCTGTGGCTAGTTGGAGCGTGGCCTGCCCTTTGCATTGGTTTTGCTCTGCCTCTGGTGGTTGCCGCAGGATTCGCCGGATTGTCGGGCACCTGGGCCGGCTATTGGGAACAGGTTTGGCGCTGGGGCTGGCTCTACTCGCGCCAGTCCCCCGTAACCGATCCGGTGAGGATTGGTTTCTTGAGATCCGTCGATTGGCTTGGCTTCCATGCCGCCTTGACCGGAGGAGCCACCCTCGAATTGGTAGCCGGAAACCGGAGCGAGCGCTGGAAGATAGGCTCCTGGCTGCTTCTTTCTTTTGCGGCGGTATGTCTCGGTACGCGCTTCGCTCCTCATTACTTCCTGCAATTGTTGCCCCCGCTGGTCATGGCCGGATCTAGAGGCATTGTGCTGGCCTGGCGTCGTTATCAGGTGGCCACCGCTATTTTCCTCGCGATCGCACTCCTGGTTCCCTCCGTTCGATTCGGTCCGCGTTACCTGTTGCTGGCCTATGACAACTTGCGCGGGCGCTCGCCCCAGTGGATCGACGTCGCTATGGACCTCGATTCCCAAAGAGCTGCGGCCACGATTCGCGCCGCCGCCCAGCCCGGCGATTCCCTATTTGTCTGGGGGTATAGGCCTGACATTTATGTATATACGCGCCTGACAAGCGATGGTAAGTTTTGGGACTCGCAGCCGCTTACTGGCGTCCCAGCAGACCGGCACCTGCAGGCTCGAGACGCGATTTATGGTGGACCGGCGGCTTTAAATCGACTGCAGCTCACCAGAAGCAAGCCAACTTGGTTAGTCGATGGACTGGGTCTGCTCAACCCAAGCCTGAGACCGAGTGTTTACCCTGAGCTGCGGGTATGGCTCAGTAAATACAGGCTCGTGGCCAAAACCAAGTTGTGTCTTATCTATCGCCGAAAGGATTAGCTTCGACCCCGAGCTACTCATCGCCCCCGCCCACTGGTACTTGGAAGGGAACTGTCGATAATCCCAACGGACCTGCCGAACGAACCTTCAACTTCAAAGTTGACGGCAATAAGTTAACCGGGGACACGACAAGCAATATGTTCGGGAAATCCGTGATCGAGGACGGCAAAATCGACGGTGATGGCATCTCGTTCAGCCTCACCGTGAGCGTGCAAGGACAAAAGGGGAAGGTAGAGTACAAAGGCAAAGTGGAAGGAGACCAGATTCACTTCAAGGTGGAAGTTCCTTCCATGTCATACAAGGTGGAATACGACGCGCATCGCGTCTCTAAGTGAAGCGGCTGCACTAGGAGAAGGCGACTCATCATTCATATCGCAAAGCCGAAACCGGTTCAATTCGTGTTGCACGTCGAGCGGGGAGATAGGTTGCTATCAATGCGACCGCCAGCATTGCGATCACCGCAGCGCCCAGTGAGAATGGGTCATAGGTCTTCAACCCAAATAGCTGGGCTTGTAACAAGCGGCCCCCAGCCATGGCGAACAGCAACCCGAAGATCATACCGATGAATACAACTCGCAACGCCTCAAGGATCACCATCCGCAGGACGCTAAGCCGTTCCGCGCCAAGAGCCATTCGGATGCCGAATTCGTTTGTCCGCCGAGCGGTTCCATACGACACGACACCGTAGATTCCCACGCACGAAAGAAAGGCCGCAAGCAGTCCAAAAACCATGGAGAGCTGGGCGACGAGACGCTTGTTCAGCAACGAATCGGTGATCTGTCGCTCAATTGTAATGACATTTCCGATGGGAAGGTCTGGATCGACGGAGTGAATGGCGTTTCTGAGTTCGGGGACAATCGCTTTCAGATTACCCGAGTAATGAGCGACAAGGTTGTAAAGAATCATGCCGTGCTGAGAGTGCGGGTAGAATGCTGCCGGCATGGGAGTTCCCTTCAGACTGTAGAATCTTGCGTCCTTACATACGCCGACCACTTCGACGTTCTGCCACTCGGGAGAGTCTCCAATCGAGAAGGTTCGACCGATTGGCGAAATGCCAGGGAAGTAAGTACGCGCCATCGCTTCAGTGATGATCGCGACCTTGGGGGATGCAAACGTATCCTGCCGGTTTAGGGCTCGACCGTACAAAAGCGGAATCTTCATAGTTCTTAGATACTCCGATCCGACGATGTTTTGGAATACGTCGGGATCGTTGTCCGACTTAGGCCGCCCCGGCACAGTAACGGGGTCCGTCCATCCGCCCCCAAAGGTTGAGAACGCGAAGCTCGCGGCTTGTATGCCGGGACTCGAACCCACGCGTTCTTCCACCTGCTCCATCATGTTTTCGAGGCGTGGCCCAACGCGGTACCCAATAGCATTAGCAGCAATCTCGATATTGAGAACATGCTTCTTGTCGAAGCCGGTGTCCACATTCATGAGGTTCACAACCGTCCGCATGAACAAACCTGCCGCAGCGAACAACGTTAGTGATAAGGCCACTTGGCCCGCAACCAAGGCATGCGACAGGCGATTACGAGCGGCACCCAAGATACCGCGGCCCTCTTTTAACGCTGGCGCTAATTCCAGTTGAGTGGCATAGAAAGCCGGGGCAACTCCAAAGATAAGTACCGTAAGTATGGCGGCCGTCATTGTGAAACCGAGCACGCCAGCATCTTGCACGACGTTGACCCGAATGAGTGGGGCTTCACTCGACGGCATCACCAGCAACAGACTGCTCGCACCCCAGGCAAGCAGCACTCCGAGCGAGGCTCCTACGAGGGCTAGCAGCCCACTTTCGACCAGCAGTTGGCGGATTAGCCGCAACCGGTCGGCGCCGATCGACATCCGTACGGCCATCTCGCGCCGGCGCGAAGTGGCTCTTGCTAGCAACAGATTCGCAATATTACCGCAGGCGATGAGGAGCACCAGCACTACAAGCGCCATGAGTACTTCCAAGGCCGGAGAAAATTGTCTACGGAGAGGAGAGAATCCCGTCGCAGCCGGCGTCAGATCAATCGCTGCGTGTTCAATGCTGGTCGCTTCTTTCGCCGATGGCTTCAAGCCAACATATTCACGCAGAATTTGTTTGAAAAGGAGATTCGTATTCGCACTTGCCTGCCGAAGATCGATATCCGGTTTGAGGCGCCCAATGAGGTAGAGCGATTGGAAAAGATTCCTATCAAGGCCATTCCAACCTGGAGAGATTTCCTTCTCCATCGCCAGTGGAATCCAGAGATCCGGCGACTGACCCACCGTGACGCCGGAAAAATCGGACGGGGTTACGCCGACAACGCTGTATACAGTGGAGTCGATCGTAACCGTGGTGCCGGCAATATGCGGACTACTCGCAAAGCGCCGCTCCCACCACGAATAGCTTGCCACCGCCACTGGATGCCCACCCGGTATCCGGTCATCGCTATCCAGTAGGCACCGGCCCAGGACAGCATTTACTCCTAACGTGTGAAAATAACTTCCCGAAACCAGCTCGATATTGATCTTTTCAAGGCTGGTGCCGCCGGCCACTCGGCCAGGGCTCTTAAACAAAATGCTGGCTATCGCTGCGACATCTGAAAAGACTTGATTGTGTTGCCGGAATTCCCGAAAGAATGGATAAGAAAAAAGTTGCCAGCTCCTGTCAGGGAGCGAATCTTCACTGCCGACTTCCTCTCCTTTCCCGAACAAAACCAACTGCTGGGGATGGGGGACCGGCAACTTGCGAAGCAGGGCCGCATTCAGCAGACTGAAGATCGCGGTGTTTGCGCCAATCCCGAGCGCCAGAGTAATGATAGCCACAATCGTTGATCCGGGATTTTTGGCGAACATACGCGCTCCGAAGCGAATGTCCGCCCACCAACCTCCGTGTATGCGTCGCGATTCGTAGAACCGTTCCTCCGCTCGGGTGACATTACCAAAAGCGCGGCGCGCGGCCAGACTCGCATCGTCTTCACTGAAGCCCTCTTGTTTCAGCCTCTCGGTCTCGATTTGCAGGTGTGTGCGGAGCTCTTCCTGGAAATCTCGTTGGGTTCTGCGCTGCCAAAACATATCCCGTTTGCTTCTCAGGTCAAATACTGACCCAAGAATATGATTCCTCGGGTAAAATGTCAACCCCGCGATATTGGCGTGCGGGGTTCTGAAGGCTGCGCTGTTCTGAATTGCTTCAGAATTTCGAGAGACACACTGCGAGTGCGAGTGCGTGCCTGACAGATTGGAAATCAGAGGAACTTGGCGTCCGGTCAGGCTGCTCCGCGGAACAGAGCCGTCAATTGCGCCTCATTCATGCCGGTCGCGGCCTCAATTTCGGCCCATTCCTGGGCGGCACTGCGTTGTTTGACGGGGAAAGTAGCGGGCGCGACAGCAGCGGTTTGGGCATTTGCAGGAACGAAGCCACGGGTCTTCTGCAGCTCGCGTAAGGTCTTGAGTGACTTATAGAAACTGCGCTCGGCAGAGTTCAAAGCACGCTGAATGGAGGTGAATAATCCGAGGTCGATGCAGCGCACCAGGTTGCCTGTATCGATCGCGGTGCCGCCGCCTTCGTTAAGACCCTGCGATTTGTACATCTGCGCTTCTAAGGAGCGATAGCGCTTCATGCGCCAGTAGTGCTGGGCGAGTTCGTCGACCAGCAGTTCTTCAGTAAGTCCGATAGGACGATGCTCGGCAGCGAGATCGGAGCGCAGGGCTTCGAACTTGGCCGGATCTTCGCCCGGGATGATGATGGCTTTCGAATAGAGACCGTGCTTGAAGGAGTTCTGGGAACAAACGGCTTTTCCCTGTTCGGTCTTCGGACCGGTGGACTTCTGGGCGTTGGCGCGATTGGCGGTGGCGCGTTTGACAGAGGTGCGATTCTTTTTCGATTTGGAAGCTTTGGAACGGACGGACATGGAAGAAGGGCCTTTCGCGCGAACAGTAGCATCCGGGGCGAAGGTAGCGGAGGAAACCTGGGAGCTAAACGATTGCAGGCTTAGAAGAAAGAAGATTCTAGAAAGGCGTTACCGCATCGGCGCCGATTCCGATGATAATCTCAACATCGTCCGGGGCCAGAGAACTCAAAAATGTGAATGGACGGCCATGGAAGGTCATGGCCGCCCGGGATACGCCTCTGTTATATGTGCTCTCAAACGAACTGCTGTTGCAGGGTCGCTGCACATCCGGTTTACCGGGTCTGTGCCGCTGAAGCGCGCTGACCGGGTTGAGCATAACTAGCCGGCTCCTCTAATCGAAAATGAACCTCCGCCCATTGCTATCAACATGATTCGGTACAGACCTGTGAGGATGTTGTGCCGGAGTGGGCGCGCGGAAGACGTTTCCTTGTTGAGACGTAGTATTCGTGTTTCGCAAGATGATTTGAGCAAGCGTCGTGCTCGATATGGTTGCTGTTGTCTGCGAATCAAAGCCCTCGTTCTGCCAGAAGAAGCGGTCGCCGGCACGCAATGCTTGAAATTGCTTTGCAATGATCGCCCTGAACGTCGGCCCGACGTCGGCCCCGAAAGCGTGTGTTTCTGCAAGCCCGCCCATAAACAAGTCGAGATTATTGACATTGCCGTACACGGTCTGAAGATTATGTTGCAGGACTGGGTCGTTAGTGATCTGGCCGAAGGAAGTATAGGCTGCAAGGCCTAATGCCCTTCGAGTTTGGTTGAGAGTCGCAAGGCCGACATCCCGCTCACGCTGTATGTCAATGGCGATAAGATCCATCTGGTCAACCTCACCGCCGACCAATCCCGCAAACAGCAGATTGCGAAGCGCCGAGACCACATACACATCTGTCGCTTGAGAGGCATCCGCACTGACTCCGCGCAGCAACGGATCGACTCCATTCGCTTCATCTTGGGCCGGGGTGTTGAAGAAAGCCTGCGCTACAGATTCCGTGAAAGTCACATTTCCGTGGTTGTCGAGCCCCTCCTGGGTGTCCGACACTTCTGAATGCCCCACGCGAAAAGCGGCGGTAGAAAACTCCTGCGTGACCTGAGTGTTTATGCGCGGGTTGTATCCGCTATAGGGTCCGAGGACGTTGCCTATCAGAAGTGGCAGATATTCTCGATAGATTATGTTCTGGTATTCAGCGGTCGTGATCGCTTTAGCCATCTCGTAAATCTGATCGCCCGTCCAGCGAGAGTTGCCGGCTCTAAGCTGCGACACCCAGTGGTTGTGCTCTCGCAAAAATAGCGTTGTGACGGCGGTCAGTTCGGGGTTCTCCATCACCCGTGGATCGCCCGTAACGAAGACTCCGCCAACAACTGGAAGATATTGGCTGTTGTTGGAACTCTTCAATGTTCCGTCGGAATTGCGCAAGCTACTCGCCACACTTGTAGTTGATCCATACAACTGCGAGAGGTCGAGATAACCCGCAACAGTGTTGATGATCGTATTAGTGGCAGGACTTCTCTCGTCCCGTGTCATGGCGATGATTGTTCCGGACGGGAAGACCGGATCGTTCGCTGGTATTGTGATGTCGATCGCTGCGGTGGTTGTGGGGGTACTTTCAAGATCGATATCATGGTCCACGAACTGCCCAAAAACGTACAGCCAAGCGGAGGCCACCGGATCCTCTGTCTCAGCATTTTGTCCCTGTGCGCCGGTCCCTCCTGCAATGACGTTGCTGATGGTTCTGGGATTAGGGCCATTCACTAGACCGTCATTCGTTCCGCGAGCAAAATTCAGCGGCGCCAGCGCCAGCTCCGGATTGTCGGGGACTGCATCGAGATTTGGATTCTCCAAATTGTTGCCACTGCCACCGATCGGTCGGAATTCGCTCAACAGACTTGTTGATTGAGTAGTAGCAGGATCACTTGAGTTAGATCGCGCCAGCATGTTGGCGCATGGAATCGTCAACGCGGCAAAGATTAAGACGGCGTGCTTCATTTGTTCTCCTTTGCCCCTGGTGAGTTTCCCTATTCTGGAGGTAGGAGATCTGTTAGTCGTGCCGTTTCTTGCCGCAGTCCACCTATTCTTGCCGCTGAGTGCGGGCCGGACCCGGATTAACACTCAATCATTGAAACGATGCCCGATAAGCGCTGGGGTTGATCCCCGTCTCTCTCCTGAATAGAGAGCTGAACCGGTTCGAGCTTTGGCAACCCACAGAATAGGCGATGTTCAGAATGGACAGATCTGTTTCGCGCAGCAGTTGCTTTGCCCGCGCGAGCCGGGTGCGCAGCACATATTGATACGGAGCCACTCCGATCGCAGATCTGAAGTTGTGCGCGAATCGATATTGACTGAGCCCGGCTACTTCAGCGAGAGAAGCGATTCGTAACGGACTGCCCAGATTGGATTCAATGTGACCGATCACCCGGCGGAGAGCTTGCGGTGCCATTCCACCTCGGAACCCGGAGGACACATCCCCTGCTGAATATTGGCTCAGCAAGTGAGCGCTCATCGCCATTGCCAGCGAATCGCCGTATAACGGGCCGGAGACATAGTTGGATTCCGCTTCAGCCTTTAGCGCACGGCAGATGTACTCCAGCTGCGCATCCCTGAGATGCGCGAACAGCGTCGGTTTCAAAGGTCCCAAGTGACGTAACTCAAAGCCAGACTGCGCCATGACCTGCTGCCGAACCGTAACGACGAGGACGTCGTGCGCGTCGCGTGACCACACCCGACAAACAGTAGCGGCAGGGAAAATGGAAAGATCACCCGCTGTCCGTTCGCGACTGTCATACTGGCCATCCACTCTAAGTTCGATAAGCGCGGGAGAGGACAAGTGAAGTACCACGCTGTGGTCTAGTATCTGGAACTCTGGTATTTCACCATGCTCAAAACGGTATAGCTGTGCGAGCACGCTGCGCCAGGCGGACCCACTCGACCAAAGAATATCGGTTCCGAGAATCGTCGTCCCGGCTGTTCCGTCCTGCGGGCCGCGAGTGACGGGATCGTGTAAGGAGAGGCTCCTTGGAGAGCGATGTTTCATGCCCTTATAGGTCTATTAACAAAGTTTATGTCATGTATTTGGTCCTGTCACCTAGATCTTTACTATTACGTTGTGCGCATAAGGATTACGAAAGCGCCGGAACCTGAGTCCGGCGCCCGAGTGAGTCTGTTACAACGCGGCTATTCCGTTGAATCCGGCTGAAGTCGGAAGTCCGCCGAGCGCTCCCAGCGCTTTTAAGGTTCCATCAGGATTGATAGCAAACATCCCGACAGCGCCAGTACCGGAGTTCAGGGTGTAAAGAAACTTCCCGTTGCTGCTGATCCCGATGTCGACGTTCGTACTTCCGGCCGGATTGGATGCTACCACCGTTCCCGGCAACGCGGTCAAGAGCCCCGCTCCCGTTATCGAGAATCCGGAGATAGTCGAAGTGCCGGCGTTGGATGTATAAACAAAGCGGCCGTCCGGAGTCACAGCTTCCCAGCAGGTTGCTGCCCCGAGCGTCGGTATAGCGGCGCTCAGCGGCGTCAGTGCTCCCGTCGGCTCGACCAAATATGAGGAAATCGTACCCCCTCCGGTCTCCACGGAGACGAGTGCTCCATCGGGCGCGAAGACAACCGCGAAAAGTCCCGGCGCAGGGTCCTTCGTAACCACCATGGTGCCCAGCGTTCCGTCCGCTTGAACTGGGAATACGTCAATATTGTTGTTTAGCTTCTCGGTCACGGCGAGAAAGTGTCCATCCGTGCTGAAAGCGAGAGAACTGGCGCCTGAATTGGCGGACGTCAAATAACGAATCGAGTTAGGTATGGGTCGAAGACAGCCGTCCTCCAGATGAAAACCGACTACGTTGCTGTTGCCTGCGAAATTCAGGACGTAAATCAGGTTGCCCCACTCCGCGAGCGCTACCGGAGCGCTGCCGCCGCTGGGCTTTACATCCGCAAGTCGAAGCCTGGGACCGTTCACCGAAAACGAAGAGATTTCTCCGCTCCCTGCATTCACCGCGAGGAGTATGGAATGATCCTGATTCAGAATTAGAGAGCCCTGAGAGCCGAGCGGATCGGTCGTGCCGCCGCTGCCGCGTCCTCCGGTACGATAAGCTCCTTCTCGCTTCAGGCTCCCGTCCTTTTGGCGCTGATAACTGAGAATCTCGTTGCGCTCGGCGGAATTGGTCATTACAAAAACGGCCTTTGCGCTTGAATCTGAGTAATCTGCGTTCTCGGCCATGCCGGCTTGAGTTAAGCTCAGTGTCAATACCAAAGCCGCCAAAATCGCTGTGTTCTTCATCTTTCACCCCTTTGAATTGGAATTGAAACGCCTGCTGCGTTGCTTGGCGCGGTTAGGCCACGCAGCATTCGTTCATTCCTCGCAAAGTGGCGAGAAGTTACGGCGCGACGAAATTACTTATGCGTTCTGCGAAGCGTAAGTGCATCCGGCCTCAAAGTGTCGTTGCGTAACTTGTTGCAGTCGTCTGTTACGTGAACCAGCTTACCCGTTATGTGGTTCGACTCTTCAGACGCGAGGAACGACGCCACCCTGAGTTGCAGCGCGGGCGAGACTCCGCCGGTTCGCCGCGTCTCCTTGGCTTCGCTCACCACTTTGGGCTCTAGGCGACTTTCGGCTCGAATGATCTCGTCGGTAAGGCTGGTATAGGCTGGCCCTGGATCGAAGCAGTTGATCTGGATATTGTGCTCAAAGACTTCCGCCGCGACTGCCTCTACAAATCGAACCACAGTGGTTTTCGAAGTGGTGTAGGCCGAAAGATTCAGCCTCGGCGCTTGGTCACTATCGCACGTCAGGACGATGATCTTGCCGGCGCGTTTCTCGGCCATCGAGGGCAGAACGGCGCGGACCGCGTGCACCACCCCCATGACATTGATCGTGAAAACTTCCTTCCACGCCTTCAGAGAATTCTGCATGAACGCGTTGATCGGACCTATTGTCGCCGCTGCGCAGATCAATATGTCGATCGGTTTGCCAAAGGCCACCCGGGCTCGATCCGTGGCGAGAGTAAGCTGCTCGGGATCGGTTACATCCGTTCGGATTCGGAGCGCGTTTCCGCCCGCCTGCTCGATTTCGATATGAGCCAGGTCTATCTCGGCTTTGCTTCTTCCGACGAGTGCGATGCGCGCGCCGAGTCCCGCAAAACCGAGCGCCAGGCGTTTCCCGATGCCGCGCCCTGCGCCGGTAATCAAAACGTTCTTATTCTTAAACTCGCCAGTTAATTTCGCCACAATGCACGCTGTTTTCTGCTGAACAAATCTGTGCCCCGACTCAAGATTAAACCACCATTCGCCAGCCTTCAGAGACTATTGGTCTTGCCGCTTGCGTCATCCGGGTCACTTTAAGCTCCCGGACACGTATTTCTGCTATACTTCTTCCGCCCCAAAAATTAGATAGCTTCCGATCGGGTGCTGTCCACCGCTCGGAAAGGAGAACTCTGTGAAACTCTCGCTAGTCCTGTCTGCCACGCTCCTTTTGGCGTTGCCCCTGACATCCACACTCAGTCCGCAACGTCATTCAGATACTTCCTTCTTTACCGCCTCCGCACAGGCCATCGATTCCCAAGCCTCGGACAATACCTCGGACGAGCATTACAGTTTCGGCCGAAACGAGAATCCGTGCACGCCGCCGGACAGGGTTTCCGGGTCGATCGAAGAAACGGCTTGGCGGCTTTGGGTAGCTTCGACTTGTCCTGTCAACCAAAGTGTTTATCCATATGTTGTCTGGGAGAACTGGATTGAACAAGCGCAGATGTACCCATTGAATCCGGCGAATGTTTTGCAGATCCCCGCTTCGCTTGCTCCCTCAACTTCCGCCCCGCGTTTGCTGCATGCCAGTCCTCTCGCGCTGGTGAAAAACCCCGGTATTGGCGCGACTGTTCCGGGACTCCTCGGAGGCGCGGACCAGAACTGCAATGCTGCCCAAGCACCTCCCGACAATCAGAAGAAATTAGTCATTTGTGAAGAAGTACGGCTGAACGGTTCGACACAGGACTATATAACCGGTACGACCCTATGGAATCGTAATGGCCAGAAGGCAATCGCCGCAGCTCACGGAGACATTCAGTTCCCGACGCCGTCTCTGGAGATCAAGGCAGATTGGATCAGCCTGTCCAGCATCGGCCTCACTTGCAGCACGATTCCTCAAAGCCTTCGCCAAAGCGTTCACATCGAAATGATCAATGGCAACTGTTTCGCCTTGGCCGGCATGCACCTGATCTCGAAGCTTCTGGATAAATGGATCTGGGCGACATTCGAGCCCCAGAATCTTACGACCAATCCCTTCCGCTGTCAGGTCTTGGGTTGCTCTGATTCGTTCGGCTCCCGGCCGGCCCGCACCAACGGCGCCTTCACCGTGTTGACGGCCCGGCTCGAACGACTGATGGACAATGCGCATCTGGCCTCCGAATGGAAGAATTACCGGCTGGATGGCGTGCAGGTCAGGTTTGTCCATTCGAACGGCAAGCCGACTCTGATGGGAAACTCGATCATCGAGGGAGAGAACGTGGGTATGAATCTGAAAGAAGCCTCCTGTATTAGCTGCCACGCCATTTCATCTGTCAAGAGCGATGGCACCGACGGCATTACCCTGTTGAACGGTAATCCTGTTGGGGAACCCGAGCCTCTTCCCTCTCGCGACTGGATCCGCAGAGACTTCGTCTGGTCGCTCCTGGAAGCTTGCCCTCCCGGAGCGTCTTTCCAGACCTGCACTCAATAGAAAATCGCACCCCAGGACCGCTACTCCTCTCTCAGAGCTTGTAGCGGTTCCAGGCCCGCCGCTCGTTTCGCCGGAAGATAAGCCGCGAGTAACGCAATACCGAGCAGTGAGGCTGCCGCCATCCCGATGGTTATCGGATCCATCGCGGCAATCCCGTACAGCTGGATTGTGCTGTCAACATGCTCGTAGCGAGCCAGAGACCAGCGTGGTCCTCCCTCATTCAGTCCATACAGTTGAGTAGCTAGTACTCGCGTGATGGCTGCGGTCGCTGCGATTCCGATGATCACTCCAGCCAAAATCATGAGTTCCGTCTCTTTGAGAATCATCGTGAGCACTTGCCTTTTATGCGCACCCAAGGCCATGCGGATGCCGATCTCGCTGGTCCGGCGCCCGAGTTCGTAGGAAAGCAGCCCATAGACACCTGTTCCCGCTAATATCAACGCGACCATGCCGAACCCAGTCGCAAGCTGAGCGATCAATCTCGATTGGGCATTCTGCTCGGAGAGCGCCTGTTCGAGCGTTTTCAAACTACGAATTGTTAGCTGGCTGTCCACGCCGAAGATCCTCTTTCGAACGGCAGGCATGAGCTGTTTCGGATCGCCGGCCGTGCGAATCTCCAGCCACCCGCTGCCTCCAGCTACGTAAAACTTCGGATCTATACTGCCGCGCAGCGACTGCACCCGTGCGTTCTTCGCCACCCCGATCACTTCCAGGCGTCGCCGCACACTATCACCGGCTTCATCGGAAAGAGTGGTCGTCACGCGTCTTCCCAACGGGTTCTGTCCTGCAAAGAAGTGCTCGGCAAACGCTTGATTGATTACGCAAACGCGCGGTGCATGGCCCAGGTCCTCCGGCCCGATTGGCCGACCCAAAAGCATCGGAATCCCGAGCGTCGAAAAGTATTCCGACCCCACCGAATCGCCCGTCGAGCCGCGATCTGCTTCCTTGTTCGACGTGAACCCCTCCACGTCAACCCCAAAAGCGCCGTCGAATCCGCTGAATAACCCGCGATCCGAATAGCTCACGTTCCGCACGCCCGGAAGATGCTCGACCTTTGCCGCAAGATCTCGGAATAATGCCGTGAGGCGCGGGCCTTCATAGCCCGTCGAATCGATTTCCGCGAGCAACAGATTGTTCTTCGGGTATCCGATAGACACGGCCTGCAGATTCCACAGCGTCCTTGAAAAAAGGCCAGCACCAGTAATCAGCAGCAAGGAAAGGGCGATCTGGGTTACAACTAGCGTCCTCGCAACCAGTGCTCGCCTGCGCGATCCGATTGCGTTACGGCTGGTCTCCTTCAAGCCTTGATTTGGATCGCTGCGAACGGCTTGTAACGCTGGAATAACCCCGAACAGCACTCCCGTCACCATAGTCACGCACCCGGTAAATGCCAGCACCTGCACATCGATCTGCGCCGCCACTGTGAAATCCACGTTTGCGTCGGATAAGAACTTAAGCAGCGCGCGTAACAAACCTTCCGCCAGACAAATACCCGATACGCCACCGACCAGAGCCAGTACGAGGTTCTCCGTCAGGAACTGCCGGACCAGACGCGCCCGCGCCGCCCCGATTGATAGACGAATCGCAACCTCTCGCGATCGCGATCCAGCGCGCGCCAGCAACAGGTTCGCAATGTTCGCGCACGCAACCAACAGAATCAGACCGGCCAGCCCCAGCAGCAGACTCCACTCTTCCCCGAACTCCTTCCGCCCGTGAAATGCTCCCGCTGACCCAGGTGTCACCTTTATGTATTGATTGAGCGCCTCTTTTCGCTCTTGCCCTTGCATGCTTGCGGGATAACTTGCTTCGAGAATCGCTCGGAAAAGTACATTCACCTCTGCCTGGACTCGCTTGATAGTCACGCCCGCTTTTCGGCGTCCGAAGACGTGCAGCCACATGAACTTGTCATTGGAGTTAGGCAGCATCTTGTCGCCCAATTTTTCCATCCCGGGTGTGACCAGCGGCTCCATCAGCATCGGCAGCCAGATGTCCGGCCGCTGTCCGACCGTCTCTCCTTCGAAGCCCTCTGCCGCCACACCGATAATGGTGAGTGACGCTTTTCGCAATTGCAGTGTCGTGCCAATCGCCGCCGTGCTCCCGCCGAATCGTCGCTGCCAGTAGTCGTAGCTGATCACTGCGTAAGGATCTTTGCCCACGGCAGTAGCGTCTCGCTGCTCGAATAAGTGGCCAATTGAGGGCCGCACGCCGAACGTTGAAAAGTAGTTTTCGCTTACCAACCGTCCGCGCGCCTGTTCCGGTTCTGAATTCGCAAATCGGATCCGCCATTGCTCCAGCGTCAACTGAACTGCGCAGAGATCGGATACTGTAGTCGTCCGCTCGCGTAGCTTCACGAACTCTTCATATGTCAGAAGACTTCTCCCGCCCTGCAGCATTCCACCCAGCACCATGGACGCGTTCGGATCTGTAAGCATCACCAGTTCGTCCGGTTTCGGTACCGGCAGGGTTTTGAACAGCAGGGCATTGAGAATGCTGAAAATGGCTGTGTTTACACCCAATGCGAGCGCGAGAGTCAAGATCGCCACCGTCGTTGACCCCGGATTCTTAGCAAGAACTCGAACTCCGAAACTCACGTCCCGCCAGAGGTCGCCGTGCACGATCCTATGTAGAAACATACTCACACCTTATCAGGGTGACCACGGATACCCGGTATAGTAGATCCAATGTCGGTCAAGGTGAAGGCGAGAAGACAAGGGTTTGCCATAACCGTCGTACTGATCTCCCTCGCAGCGCTGGAGTGAATTGGACCCGGAATGCGCAGAATCACAAATCTGCTCATTCGCTCCCGCATGCGGCTCTATACGATCGACCCGGCCGGCGTCGTTCCCAAGATACCTATGGGAGGTATCGCTGCGCCGAACGAAGTCTCTCGGGGAAGCGAACTTCAGGCGAAGATAGTTCCTCTGACAGGCTGGCCAAATCGGCGGGCAGCGAAGCTGCGGAAGCTGATCGCTTGCTGAGCGACATGACCGCTCGGATGGGCGGCCTCTCTTATTACGGTTCGCAACGATGTTGTGAAAGCACTCGGGAAGGCCGTTGTAGACGGCTCCAGCGCTTATGTCCTCTCTTACTCTCCATCGAACACAAACTTCAATGGTGAGTACCGCCGCATTGAGGTCCATACCAACGCTGAAGGCGCCACCGCGCGCACGCGTCCGGGCTACTACGCCGTCGCCGACGAAGCGACGGCCGATCAGCAGCTGGCTGAAGGCCGTCTGCAGGCGGCTATGTCCAGCACGCTCACCTATTCCGGCGTGGATTTAGCGTGTCCTGCCACATTCGATCCTCAAAAGGACCGATTAACCGGCAAGCTTGTCGTCACGCCCAAGCCGACCTTCGCCATCGGCGACACCCACGAACAAATTATCCGCATCTCGAGTTTCTCAAAGAACGGCAAACCGCTGAACGTCTGGAATTGGCGCGTGAACTGGAAAGATCCCTGGACTACTCACGTCGTCAGTGCATCGTTTGACAAGGTGATCTCGCCCAAGGCCACTACCGTGCGCTTCCTCGTCTCCGATCCCACCGGCGATCGTATCGGCACCTGCGATTACCCGCTTGCCCTAGATCATATGCGCGCCCGATCCGGTAGCGCACGACCCTTATGATTGACTTTGCAAAGGCTGGGAAATCGATTCCAAAGATTTGCCGGCTGCCTCCACGCCGATAAACCACTCGGTGACGGCGGCGCCAATCATCAGTGCGGCACCCAGTAGATACCCCATGGAGACATTCCATTTCGAGCCGCTTGCAATGAGCACGCCGAACAGGTAAGGGGCTCCCACGCCGCCAACCAGAGTTCCGAGCGCATAGAAAATCGCAATGGCCAAGGCACGCAGTTCCAGCGGGAAGATCTCGCTGACCGTCAGGTACGAGGCGCTTGCTGCTGAGGAAGCTACGAAGAAAATAATGGTGAAGAGGATGCCGAGACCCTTCACCGAGAGCGCGCCGTGAGCAAACGGAAACACTGTACCTACCAGTAGTAACCCGGATATTCCATAGCTGGCCGTGATCATCGGCTTCCTTCCAACGGTGTCGAATAGCTTGCCAAGCGCAAGCGGCCCGAAGAAACTGGCGAGAGCAAACGGAAGAAGGTGTAGCGGCAGCTGCTGTTTGCTCACTCCATAGAACTTCTGGACAACCAGCCCGTACGTAAAGAACACGGCGTTGAAAAAGAAGGATTGCCCGACCATCAGCGCCAAGCCTAGTAGCGAGCGCTGCAAATTGTCTCGGAACATGTTACGGAAGATCTCGCCTAGAGGCGTGTGATCGCGCACCCTCAGCTTCAGCTTCTTGCCTTCGGGAGCCGGGAGATCGCCTTTCTTGTCGGCAACCTTAGCTTCCACATCTTTAACTATCTTGTCGGCTTCCTCCTCTTTGCCGCGCAGCATCAGCCACCTGGGGCTCTCCGGTACGGAGAGGCGTAACACAAACACGCCCACACCCAATACGGCCCCGATTCCAAAAGCGAGCCGCCAACCGATATTTGGTCCAATGAGATTGCCCTTCAGCAAAAAGTACGACGCGAGGCTTCCAGCCGTCGCTCCAACCCAAAAAGTTGCGTTGACGAATAGGTCGACCGTGCCCCTCACCTTGCCCGGGATCAATTCGTCTACCGCGGAATTGATAGCCGCATATTCGCCGCCGATTCCCAATCCCGTAACAAACCGAAACAGAGCGAAACTGGAAAAATTCCACGAGAGAGCCGTGGCCGCAGTGGCTAGCGAGTACGTGGCCAGCGTAACCAGGAACAGCTTGCGGCGACCCAAACGATCAGTCAAGTAGCCGAACAGGAGGGCCCCGACTACGGCTCCGGCCAGATATGCCGTCGCTCCCGCAGCGACCTGCGGATCGGTGAGACCCAGCGCCTTCTTGTCCTGCAGGATGCCCGCCAGGGATCCGGCAAGGGTCACCTGAAGCCCATCGAGCATCCACGAGGTGCCGAGAGCGGTGATCACTTTCACATGCCAACTACTCCATGGCAGACGATCCAGCCTCGCTGAAACGTCGGTTTCGATGGTGCGTTCCTGGTTCATTGCGCTCCGCACTGGCGGATGGTGAAGACGTTTATCGATGCGCACCTTTGCGCATATGTTTCCTCACGCAAGATCCAGTAAATGTTCTGTGTTCCGTGTAGGGTGCGGTGATGTATCTAAGGTTACGAGATCCCAAAAACAAGCATGGCCGCAGTATTAAGGGCAGTTCTCGGTTATTACTTCCTGGTGTTTATGATGCGTATCGCAGGCCGCCGGCCGGGTAAACAGATGACACCCGTTGAGTTTATTCTGGTGTTTTTCTCTGGAGGTCTGGTTCTCACAACGACCGTTGCGGATGACCGGTCATTGGTCAACGCTCTGTCTCAAATAGTGGCGATAGCGTGCGCGCATTACTTGTTAGTCATTTTGCGCAGCAAATCGCCCGCTTTCGGCCGTATCCTTGACGGTACGCCGCTGGTCTTGCTTGAGAAGGGCAAATGGCATGTAGACACTATGGCCATGATGCAGATCGAGGACGACGACGTGATGGCCATCGGCCGCGATCAGGGCCTGGAGCGTTTGGAGACAGATCGAATACGCCATCCTCGAGCGCAATGGTCAGATCAGCGTAATTCCTGTTGAAGATAGCCAATAGTGTTCTGCGGGCCAAGCCATGAGCATAAATCCAGCCTTGAAACGGACTTATGAGCGAAGCGATTGGGGTGGCCAGTTACTGAGAAGGATTAGTAAAAATGCCTGTTACTCCTGAAACAAAACCGATCGAAGATTCCATCTCGAAGGTCAATGACGAGTTCGCAGTTGGATCTGATTTGGATTTTCAGGTCCGATGGGAACGCTTCGAGCGTATCGTCTGGATTGTACTGGTGATCTTCATTGTTCTATCTCTCGCGGGAGTTTTTGGACGTGGGCCGGCTGCAAAGGCGCATCTCCGGGCGAGTGACGGATCGATGGAAATCAAATACGAACGCGTCCAGCGATTCGGTACTCCCTCCGTAATGGAAATCAGCTTCCCGCCTTCCTCGATCCGCGACGGGACTGTGCAACTCTGGGCGGCCGATACCCTTGTCAAACCGCTGGGCGCTCAGCGTGTGGTCCCTCAGCCCTTACGATCCGAGATCGGGGGCGGCGGTATTCTTTACACGTTCCCGGTCACCACTACTCCGGCCTCGATCGAATTTCAGACGCAACCCACCGCCATGGGTTCGTCAGAGCTGAATTTGCAGGTGCCCGGAAAAGCTGCAGTCAAAGCCAAAGTCTTCGTGATGCCGTAATTTGTATGGTTACCCTTGTCCACGCCGTAATTGGATATTTCTTTCTGCTACTCACCATTCGCATTCTGAAGCGCCGGCCTGGCGCTCAGATGACGCCATTCGAGTTTGTCCTTATTTTTCTAGTCGGCGGTGTCATCATTCTGGCAACGGCCGGAGATGATCGTTCCATGACGAACTGCTATGGCGGTGTGATCATTATCTGCATGATGCACCGCCTCGTGGGCAAGCTGAAACAGCGGTCGCGACGTCTAGGAGCGATCATCGACGGTACTCCGGTCGTACTGCTGAAGAACGACGAGTGGCAAGCGCAGTCCATGAAGCGGAAAGGTGTGCAGGATGACGACGTAATGGCCGCCGCCCGCGATAAAGGCCTTAAAACTCTCGATCAAATCAAATACGCTGTCCTCGAACGAAACGGAGCGATCAGTATCATCAAGAAGAAATAGGCGCCGAGTACATTGACACTTCGTAAGTAGGACCTTTAATGCTCATCCCGCAGATAGATCGTGTAAGCCGCATTCGCGAATAACTGGTGATAGTTAGTCGCCAATTCCTTCCTCGACCAATCCCACGGCGCGGGCGAGAAGTCGCCGGCGCTGCACATGACGTAAAGTTGCGGACGAATTCGAGACCTGAACCCAAGGTAACAGTCGTCGATAAGCGGCGGTCCAAAGCCCAGCGTAAACCCTAACTCGGACGGGCCCATTACTAACTCCCCGGGTCTCAGCGCTTGCTTAACCATCGTGACCATAGGTCTGAATTGTGTCGCAAATTCATTTCGATGAATAAAAACAGCGTTGCTCTCACCGTGGCCGCAGCATATCCCCCGACCAGCGCGCCTGCGATCCATCTGAATACGCTCTGGTTCTGCAAGGTGTCATACAGCCACACCGCTCCGCAGGCCGAGAAAACCGGTGTTGCTAAAGCTATGAGGCGCCAAAACGGAACTGCGCAGGTGGCCGGATCGGCAGAAGTTGATCGCAACATCGGCAAACAGCCCATCGTCCCACCATGGGCCCCGCGTCACCGAAAACCAGATTGAAAGCGACAGGAACAAGATCAACGAACCGGAGGCCCAGGCCGATGCAATGCTTGATGCCTGCTGAACCGGTCCGGCTGAGGGGAGGGAACGCCTCAAGCGTTTCCGAAACTAATCAGAGAAACGCCGAAGATGATCAGGCTTAGCCCTGCTATTTTCGCGAGCGTAAACGGCTCCTTGAACAAAAGCCGCGCCCACAGAATAGCCCAGATGTAGCCCAGCGACACCATCGGATACAGCACGGTGAGTTGTCCTTGCGACACGCCCATCATGTAGAACACTGACGAGAGCAGATAGAAACAAATTCCGCACGCCAGCCAATAATTCGTGAGCAGTCGCGCGATACTGCCTTTCAGGTGTTCTGCCCCGAGCTTCAGGAACACGGCGCCGAAGGATCCCAGGAACGAACTCACCAGAACCAGAAGTATGGAGCTAAGCGGTGTCCTCATCAGCTACTTCTTCAGGCCTAGCACCGAGACGCCGCTTACCACGAAGACGATGCCTATTGATTTGAAGAAATTGAGATGCTCATCCGGCAGGAAATAAAAGGACAGCACGGCCACCCAGACATAGGTCAGCGCAATGATCGGATACAGCCTGGAAAGTTCTCGGCCTTTGAGAGCGAGCGCTATCAGAAACGTATTTACGCCGTAGCAAACGTATCCCATGAGCAATCGCAAGTTGCCGATCACGCCGAAGCAAAATCGCAAGAACAGCGACGGTTGACGCGCCAGATCCGCTAGCGTGACGTGCGCCCCAAGCTGAGCGGTGCCCTGCTTGATCAGCATCTGCGCCATCGCGCCGATCAACGTACAGAAAAACATCAACAGGAAAGAACGTCTTGCTTCCGTCCGTGTCGATATCGGGGAGGTTGATTCTAAAAACGTGGCTGAACTCAAAGAGTAGATCCGGTTCGGACGTGCAACCTCCATTTTAGGCCATCGACCGGATTAGCCCAACGTCTTGTGCCGCTTTGGTTACACTTGGAGCAATGTCAGCGCCGCTGTTACCTTCGCCGCTTGACTATGTCGGACGGCGCAAGTTCGCCTTCTATCCGCCTATCGCCCACCCGGATCCCAACGAGTGGATGCTCGGCACAGGTTCGCGTTCTGAAGTGCAGGTCGTGAATGCGCGCACCGGCCGCCAAATTTGGATTTCACGCCAGTACGTTGGAGCCGTTTCAGAGAGCAGCAGTTCTATTCTGATCGTCGGATTAACCAAATCGCTTACGGTCCGCGAAGGCACCGCCGAGCCGCGGGTGAAGGAGGTGATTGAAATGCCTCCTGTTCCCCTCTCGAAACCCGAAAACGGTTTGGGCTCCTTGCGACGTTTCTCTCATCCGGCGTCTGTGACCGCCATACGGCTTGAACCCAGATCTGATTCAGCCTTGAATAAAGCGATGATCTTTACATTCATCAGTGCGATCGTAGTGGCTCTGATTGCTGCATTGATCGGCGGCGTCATGAAGTTCTGATCTCTCGTAATGCGACGTCATTTTGGAACTCTTGTTTGGGCAGTGGTCAGTGTGCTCGCTGCAACTGCCGTCGGCGTCATCGCGACCACACACGGCGAACCCGTAAATAGCCTCTGGCTCGTGGCGGCCGCCGCTGCAACTTTTGTTCTCGGATTCCGCTTCTACGCGAAATTCATTGCCGCGAAAATCATGGTTCTGGACGATCAGAGGGCTACTCCCGCTGAACGCTTCCGGGACGGCCATGATTTTGAACCGACCCACAAATGGATTTTGCTGGGCCACCATTTCGCCGCGATCGCCGGTCCCGGGCCGCTGGTCGGCCCTACACTCGCTGCGCAGTTCGGCTATCTGCCCGGAACGCTCTGGCTCCTCTTCGGCGCGGTCTTGGGCGGGGCTGTCCAGGATTTCGTGATTCTGTTTTGTTCTATGCGCCGCGATGGCAAATCTCTCGGGCAGATGGCGCGTGAGGAGATCGGAAAGGTGGGTGGCTTCGTTTCCCTCATCACCGTGCTGTTCATCATGATCGTTCTGCTCGCCGTCGTCGCTCTGGTCGTTGTCAATGCCCTGAAGGGGAGCCCCTGGGGCACTTTCACGATTGCCGCCACGATCCCCATCGCTCTCTTTATGGGCCTCTACCTGCGCTTCTTCAGGCCGGGTAAAGTGCTTGAGTGTTCCGCCATCGGATTCGTCTTGATCCTCCTGAGTATTTACGCCGGCAAGCTCGTCGCGTCTTCTGCAACCTGGTCGCCCTGGTTCACGTTCGGTGGTCTTGCCCTCGCCGCCGCGATCGTGACCTACGGCTTCCTCGCCAGCGCGCTGCCAGTTTGGCTACTTCTGGCCCCGCGCGATTATCTCAGCACCTTTATTAAGCTCGGGGTGATTATCCTTCTGGCTCTCGGCATCGTGGGCACCCACCCCGCGCTCCAGCTTCCGCCGCTCACTCGTTTTGTCGACGGCACCGGGCCAATCTTTGCCGGGAAAGTTTTCCCCTTTTGCTTTATCACGATCGCTTGCGGCGCCATCTCCGGATTCCATTCGCTGATTTCGTCCGGCACCACACCCAAGATGATCTCCCGCGAATGGCACGCCTGGCCGATCGGCTATGGCGCGATGCTTCTCGAAGGATTTGTTGCCATTATTGCCATGATTGCCGCGGCGAGCCTGTACCCCGGCGTGTTCTTCGCGGTAAATTCTCCCGCTGGAATCGTTGGAGCCGATGCCCACGCTGCCGTGGCTACAATCAGCGGCTGGGGTTTTCCCGTGACTAGTGCGACTATGGCTCACCTGGCCCACAGCGTCGGCGAAAAAACACTGTTTGGCCGGACCGGCGGCGCGCCGTCGCTTGCGCTTGGAATGGCCCAGATCTTTGGCACTGTTCTGCAAAAGACCGGCCTCGGCGATGGGTTTCTGAGTTTCTGGTACCACTTCGCCATCATGTTTGAGGCCCTTTTCATCCTCACGGTCATCGATGCAGGCACCCGCGTCGGCCGCTTCATGTTGCAGGATCTTCTGGGCCACGTCTACAAGCCTCTCGGACGGATCGGCTGGATGCCCGGCCTTCTCTCGACAAGCGCGCTCATTACAGCGGCCTGGGGCTTCTTCTTATATACGGGAATAATCGACCCGCTCGGTGGAATCAACTCTCTCTGGCCGCTCTTCGGAATCTCGAATCAACTCCTGAGCGCGGTCGCTCTATGTGTCGCTACCACTGTGCTGATCAAAATGCACAGGATGCGTTACGCATGGATCACGCTTGCGCCGCTCGCCTGGCTGGTGGCAGTGACTTTCACCGCTGGTTGGCAAAAAATCTTTTCACCTGAGCCGAAGATTGGTTTTCTCTCCCACGCAGCTGCTCTGGAAAATGCGATCGCCAGCGGCAAAATATCTGCCGCGAAGATCGCCGAGACTCATTCGGTGATCTTTAACGAAAGGCTTGATGCCGTTGTGTGCGCGATGTTTCTTCTCCTGGTCTCGATAATCCTCCTCGATTCAGGCCGGGTCTGGTTCGGGCTGCTCCGTGGGACTCGCGTAGCCAAAACCTCCGAATCTCCGTTTGTCCCTTCGAGACTGGAAGTCGAGGGAATATGAAATTCCTGGCGCTCCTCTGGCATTTCTTCCGCGAGCTATCCGATGAAGCTGCCTACGCCAGACACTTGAAGTACTCCGGCCGCGTACATTCGTCTGCAGAGTGGCGGGAGTTTTCGAACGCCCGCTATCGCCGTAAGTATCAAAACGCAAGGTGCTGCTGAGGCTTACTCCTGCCTCCCAAGAAGCTCCCAACTCTGTAGTGCGATCGGCACATTGCCATTCGTCCATACAAAGTCGTGGAACTTCATAAGGCTGAACCGGTCGCCTTCTTTGCGCCGCATATCCGCGAGCAGCCGGAAGATCTGTATTTTCCCGACTTGATAAGAAATCGCCTGCCCGGGCGTGCTCGCGAATAGGCTCGCCTCGGATAAGGCGGTGGTCGCATCCATCGGTACTGTGCTCGCCAGATAATCCGCTGCCTGCTGTAAAGTGAACTCGCCAAGCGCAAGCTTTACGTCCACCTCCACCCGAAGCGCTCGCAGCCGCATGAAGCTATAGATGGTTTCGCGCGTATGCGGGCTGTTATCGAACAGGCCGGCTTGCAGCATCATTTCCTCGGCATAGAAACCGATGCCCTCGTTCGCTCCCGAATCGTAGTAATGCCTTCGGATCGGATCGGAGTTAGCCCAACTCAAACAGAGCTGGAAATAGTGCCCAGGCACTCCTTCATGAACAATGATCGGCCTCGGATCGTGTGCCTTGGACAAATCGAAGAACCCCAGCTTCTCACTCGGTTGTTCAATATAGCTTGTACCGTCCTGATCGAGCCGGGAGGCGCTGGTGAGATCATCCGTAACACCGAGTTCCGAGAAAGGTTCCACATACGCAGGGACCGGCAGATTACGATAATGCTTTAGCCAGGCTGGAACACTCAGGATTTTCTCTTTCACCAGAAATTCGCGAATGCTTTGTTCATCGGCTTGCGCCCGCTCAATCTGTGCTGTCTGATTCGCGAAGATCGGCAGCGCGGGAATCGTCGCATCTCTCGCACTTTCGTACACTTCGAATGACAGCGCGCGGCTCCACTCCTGCTTGCTCATCTCGATTAGTTGTTCCGGAGAATACGGCATGACGGCGATGTTGCGCAGGAAGAAGATATAGTTGTCGCGTCCGATTGCAGTATCTTTCCGCAAGCTCGATAGTTGGCGCTGCAGCCAGGTACGGTATGCTTCGAGTGCCTGAACCGCGGCTTGAGTCGATGTTCGCAGAGAATTGCGCGCCCCGTCGCTCAGCAGCGGCCCGAGGGCCGTATTCATTGCCGCACATCGCTGCGGAAGGTCGCTGAGCGCGTCGATCGCAAGTTGAGCAAACGGCTGGCGCATATCCGTCAGGTTCTGCCGCGCGGCTTCCAGAGTGGCTGGAATTGAATTCATTCGTAAAAGGATAAGTCGTTCTCGCCTCGCGCTAAATGGAGGCGGAGGAAGCAACAACACATACACGCTGCCTAGCGTCTGGTCGACGTAAAACAGAGGGTTCCGCTTCCAGCCTTGCTCAATGTCTAGTTCCCAGTGAACTCGCGCGAGGGCCGAGCCAATCAGGCGGTAATCGACTTGTTTGGGGATGGGCTGCTGCTGCGACGGCTTAAGCGCCTCCCAGCGCCGCTGGAATTCTGCAAGGTCGGTACGCCTTTTGGCAACTTCGGCGACAGACCAGTCAATGGAGAACCCTGCGGGCCGTTCAATCCGAGGAATGTCGTCGACGGTGAACGGCTGCTCCTGTGCCCGCCACGTCCAGAAGTCCTGGCTCAGCTGATTGACACTGTCTGCACGCACCGCAGTCGAAGTAAAGCCCAACAAAATCACAATCGCAACGTGCCGAACTGTGTTGCTCCGACGTTGTTTCCCCATCACTATAGATGAGAATACATTCCGTCCTGAGTGAGCGTGTCCAAAACCCGTTTCGGCGCAAAAGGATATTCCCGCATTCGCAAACCAGTGGCTGGCAGCCTTCGTCGCCCCCTTCCCAGCTAGATGCCATTCCTCTCCGTATTCGCCCCCGTTCTCCGGCGAACGGCCAAAAGTATCGCCAACAAACCAGCAGCGGTAACGCCGAAATCGCTCGGTTCGGGAACGGGACCGACCAAGCCGAAAGCCGGGTAGGGTCCGTCATCCTGGGAGGTAGCGCCGCGCTCCAAATAGCTGGGGTTGTAAACGGACAGCAGTGTTTCGTTCATACTTGGGTCGTAAACAAAATCGCTCTGAATGCTCCAGAACGGGTCTAGATAAAGAAGCTTGTGGGTACCCTGAACGTTCCCGTCACTTGCTTGGGACCAATCTCCGTTGATGCGGATGTTCGTCGTCCACGGTATCCCAACCGGTAGGTTGACGGTGCGGCTGGAAGCGGGTGCTTCAAACAGAAGATCCTGCCGGCCGGTTAAGGTCGACGTGAACACTGCAAGAGGATCGCCTGAGTCGAGAGTACCCGGACCGGCTGTTTCATGCACCTGGAACAGACCGGCCCCATTTGCCGCGACATGGAGTATATCGGAAGCAGTACCAGCCGGAAGGCTGGCCTGATCGAGCGTTACTCCTCCAGACGAGTCAAAACTCAAGCCATAGTTCCCGGGCCAAAACTTCAATGGGAAATCGGTTGTACCTGCGGAAGACGCTGCTACCGAAAAAGTGAGTGTAGCGGACCAGCGGGCGTCCGAGAAATCTGGCCGTGTAAATTGAATTTCGTGATCCACTTGAAATGCGCTGATGATCACGTCGCCGAGGCTGATCCGCGGACACAGCATCAACACGCAGACAATGAAAAGCGTAAAGGGCGCGGATGCGCGCCGCCAGGCAGAGAAGAAATTCCCTAAGCCTTCGGGCGGTGCCCATGATGCCGCATCCGTTTTGCGCGACTTTTTCATAAGAGCGACCCTGTTCTGAAGCGGCATTCGTCAGATTCTCCTTTTTCAGGCTGAAAGAGTGAGCCGGCGGAAGTTCGGTTTCGCAGCTCCGACTGGCTTGCGCGTGAACGGAGCCTCGATTCCGGCCAGGTCACAAGCGAGTTTACGCTAAGCTCCGAGGATTCTTGTTTTCGAAATTGCTGTTCGTTTTGCAAATCGTGCTATTCTGCTCGAATCAGCGGGGTAGCCGGTGCCGCAGCCGAAGCTTGGGGTTATCAGTCAGGCCATGTCCAGGGCCGGAGCGCCGTGCCTGAGCACGATTTCCAGCGAACAACTTGGCGCGACCGGGTTTTACATCGAGGAGAATCTGCTCAGCGCCGCAGAGGTTCCGGAAATAGTGAGCAGCAAACCCTCCGCGGGCATGGTGGTGAGCAGTCGATCACTGCAGTGGAACTGGCGGCAGGCCGGCCGTAACTACCAAACGCTCTTTCACCCTGAAAATATTCTGACGAGTCCCGGTGGGCAGTTCCCGCGGCAGTGGTGGATTGACCGGGTCAGTATCCTGACTGTCTACTTTGAACCCGAGTTCCTTTCTCATGCCTCGCCGAATTTCCAGACCGGCCGGATAACTGAATTGCGCTTCTCTCCAACAGGTACGGACCCGGTGGTCTCGCACCTGTTTTGGGCGCTGCGTCACGAATTAAGGACGAGCTGGCCAAATGGCAGAATATTGACCGAGGGAATCGCCACGGCGCTCGCCGCGGGCTTGAGCCAGCGGTTCTCAACAGCTGTACAGGCTTCACGCAGAACTTGCAGGGGCGGTCTAAGCCGCAAAGCGCTTACAACCGTGACTGAGCACATCCGGGACAATCTCGGCAGTGATCTGAGCCTCGCCGAACTCGCGAAGCTAGCGGCGGTAAGTCAATTTCATTTCTGCAGAGAGTTCAAAAGCAGCACGGGTAAAACCGTTCACAGATACGTGTTAGATGCGCGGATCGAAAAGGCCAGGCACCTGCTGGCGTTTACTGATACCTCTATATCTGAAATCGCATATCGATCAGGATTAAAAAATGTGAGTCATTTTACGACCGTGTTCCGAAATAGTGTTGGGGTTACGCCTGCGGTGTTCCGTCTTCAAACGAGAGGCAGGGTTTAGCGGCCGCGACGCAGCACACGACTACATTGCACCAGCGCCACGGACCGATATAGGACGATATTGGAGCACGACGCTGGCACTTGTCCAATACATCCCTGGCCACCAACTGGCGTATCGTGGATGAAAAACGAGGCGGCGCATCATGAGCGAAGAGGATCTATCCGTATCTCGCAATTCCAGCAACGGTCCAATCGTACGCGGATCAAAGTCGAACGCCTCTCGGCAGGGCAAGACCGATCGTGGCAAGCTCAAAATCGGCGATGACTGGAACGCAATCCGTATCATCGCGCTATCGCAGAGCAATCCGTTGAAGGCCATCGCCGAGTTCGTCGAGAACAGTATCGATGCGCACGCAAGAACCGTCACCATCACGCGCGGGCGGGAGCACGGCGAGCACTATCTATCGATCAGAGATGATGGCGACGGCGTGCCACGCGATGAGGAGGGCCAACCAAACTTCAAGTACGTTGCGACGCACATTTGCGACTCCATCAAGCGACGGCTGAAAGCGGAAGGGGTGGGAAACGGCCTGCAGGGAGAGTTCGGCATCGGGCTGCTGTCCTTCTGGACGGTCGGCAACCAGCTCACGATGATCTCCGCTGGCAGGGACCAACGCTCCTATCAAATGACGATGAGCAAGGGCGACTCGGGTTACGCGGTGAGCCCACGACGCGTTCTGTTCGGCGAACGCGGCACGGAACTCCGCATCAGCCCGCTCCTTGAGGGCATCCGGACACTTTCCGGCGAGAAGATCCAGTGGTATCTGGCCTCGGAACTGCGCGATCGAATTCGAATCGCGAATGTTCGCGTGACGGTCATCGACAAGCTCGCGCGCAAGCAGTACGAGGTCGAGCCGCGTGCGTACGAGGGTCGGCTGCTGCATCAATTGCCCGCGGTCCGCACGCCGTTTGGCGATGCATACGCCGAACTCTATCTCGCGGAGCCCGCCGACAGTTGCCGGGTCGCGGTCACTCGCGCGGGAACCCGAGTCATCGAGGACCTCGCGACCCTTCCCGGGCTGGAGCACGCACCTTGGTCTTCCAGGTATCTACAAGGACTTATTGACGTACCATTCCTGAATCTCACACCCGGTACGCGTAGTGGCATCATTCACGATGAGTGCTATGCAGCCCTATCCGAAGCACTGCAACCTCTTGAAGCACATCTGAATGGGCTGATCGAAGCCCAACAGCGGGCGGAGGAAGAACAGGCGAATCAACAGTCTCTGCGTGCGATTCAGCGTGCATTTCGCGAGGCGCTCCTCGCTCTCCCACCAGAGGAGTACGACTGGTTCGACATCCAGGCACGAGCGCGTATTGAGGGCGGACCGTCACGAGCGAGCGCCGGCGAGGCCGGTCCGGCAACGGGAGAAGAGGGGACCTCCGATCTCGGCGTAGTAGAACCCGCTTTGAGCCCCGAGGTACAGAGACAGTTCTTCGATTATGCGGGGCCGCTATTCAGCGTGGTCATCTCACCGGCCTCCAGCACCATACCCGTCGATGAGCGGCGCCGCTTCCGCGCCCTACCGCGCGATCGATCCCGCCGGCGCGTCGAAGAAGACCTGCTGTTCTCGTGGGAAATCGCCGCCGGCGGTGGCTCACTCGTGAGCACAGTCGACCAGGAAGTCGAGTACCTGGCGCCTTCTACGCCAGGTCTTGCGCGGCTCATTGTGTCGGTCAGGCAACACGAGATCAGTTGCACGGCCGAGGCCTTAGTAACGATCGCCGCCAGTCTTGAGACCTCTATGAACGAGGCGATCGTTAACGCGCGCGGCCTGCCCGGCTACACATTCGAACGGGCGGCTGGCGAGCTATGGAGATCGCGGTTCGATGTTGAACGCAACCTGATCATCGTCAATAGCGGGCATCGTGACTTCGTGTTCGCGACAAAGAATCGCGCGCTGCAACTGCGCTATCTGGTGCGCCTCTACGTCAAGGAGCTCGTGCTGAGGAACTTCGCAGGCGTTCACCCAGAACAGCTGCTCGAGCGCATGGTCGAATTGTCGCTGTATGCCGAAGAGAAGCTCAAATCAGGATGACGAGTTCGTAGTAATGAGTGTGCCCCATCTCGGTCAATTTCACGCCGAATTCGCGAATCGCACGAGTGAATCGTCCGGAAACGCGGCGCTGATTATTCGGTCAGCGCGTCCGAACTCCAAATGAACGGAAGCGATCGCGAAGGAGGCTCCATGCGTATTCGAACCGCGAAGGCTCGATCACGGCGGAGGAGGCATCCGAAGAATCTCTCGGTCTACGGCTCGGAGTGGCCAGATATCCGTGAAAATTACCTTGAGTGTCCAGCGCCAGGCCGATAATCTCCCCGCGGATGTTGATGGAGCAGGCGCTGAAGAGATACAACTCCGAACCGGCAGGAATCAACGAGTTCAGGTCCACCATCGTTCCGCCATCCCGCTTAACGAATGCACGCGGCGAGGCCGTTGGATCGGCCGGGAATGAGACACCCCCGACATCGCCAACGTCGTTTATCGCGAGGCCCGCGCTCGCGACGTCTCCCGGGACAGTTCCAAGGTCTCTGATCCGTGTTTTCGGGCTCCAGAAGAAGGCGTGAAACGATCCGTCGCTTGTACCCGACGTGCCGACAACGTGACCCGATTTGTTGATGTCATAGGCGAAGTTGCCTAATCCTGGCGCGATCCCACCTAGATTACCCAGGTCAATCAGCGAGCCATTCTGCCAGAGCGTAGCGTGAAGGCTGTTGAGATAAGTGAGAAACGGGGTGTATCCCGTGCACGTGCCCGTTGCACCCACCGCCTGCCCGCTGTCATTAATCCTGAAAACAGTTCCATCCGGATCATCAAGCGCATGCCCGGTCGAGTCGTGACCGAAAGTCGGAAGTTGTCGTATTTCGCCTCTGGTCCAGATAACCGGCTTGAACTGGTAGGTCTGAAATTGAAGCGATGTAGGACTTGGATCGTATGGAGGGCAAGTTGAGTCAGGCGTCGAGTTCTCAGCCAGGCCGGCAATCTGTCCTAACTCGTTGATGCCTTTCGCAGCTGCATTGCGCCCGGCGATGCCCATCCCGTCCTTCAACAGCGGTAGCGCCGACATTACACCGTTTTGCCAAAAGAAGGCTTTACAGACCCTCTGCGAGCCGAAGCCGCAGAAGTCTTCTAAGTTCGGATCGCGATCCCGAGTTTCTGCTTCTCCGACGGCCTGTCCCCTTTCATTCACACCAAAGGCGGAACTGTTCGGTCCCCCAAGGCCGCCCCTCTTTGCGAGGTCTATCCGGACTCCTCCGAACGAGAGCATCGCGTGCCAAGCGTCGGATACGGCCCCCGCTTCCGCGATCAGGCCATTATCTTTGATTACGAATGGCTGGCCAGGTGTTGAGCCGTTCGCTATACCTAGATCGGTGATGGTATAACGCGTTGGAGGTGCCATCGGCTCCTGCGCCGCGGCGCTCCGAAGGAAGGCAGAGGTCGCGATAACGCCGGCGAGCCGGCTAAAAAATAGAATGCTTTTCATGACGAATCTCCTTGGGGCTTGATCTGGTAGCCGGTCCCATCCGGCTCACCAGGAATAAGTGAACGGACGGCGGAGGTTACAGGATTCGAGCAAAAAGCTTAAAATGGCTGTTCCGAATTCAGCCGAGATGTCAACTTGCCCTCAGTGCGGAGCGGAGTTGGGTTCCGATGGTCTCGCTGGACTGTGTCCGCAATGCTTGATCCAGGGCGCCCTCGACAGTGAGGTTGGAACCGACGAATCCAGAACTCAGACCATCCATGCATTGACAGCGCCAGCAGGCGATGACGATTTCGGCCGTTATCAGATCCTTCGTCCTTTAGGCGAAGGGGGTATGGGCACTGTGTACCTGGCTGAGCAGCGCGAACCTATTCGCCGCTACGTAGCCCTCAAGGTAATCAAGCTGGGCATGGACACGAGCCAGGTGCTCGCCCGTTTCTCCCACGAGCGCCAGACTTTGGCTGTCATGGCCCATCCGAATATCGCACGGATCCTGGATGCAGGCGCCACACCCAAGGGCAGGCCTTACTTCGTAATGGAGTACATCGAGGGCACGCCGATTACCGAATATTGTGATCGCAAACAGATGACGGTAAGCCAGCGACTAGAATTGTTCCTCGTTGTGTGCCGCGCGGTTCGACACGCGCACCAGAAAGGCGTGATTCACCGGGACCTCAAACCGTCGAACGTCCTGGTAATGGAACAGGATGGAACGCCGGTTCCTAAGGTGATCGATTTCGGGATCGCAAAAGCTACCGACCAGTGGGCCGTCGAGAGTACTCTCCTGACGCAGTTCGGACAGATGGTGGGAACGCCGGAATACGCCAGTCCCGAGCAGGCCGAGGTGATGACCGGGGTAGTCGATGAGACCTCCGATGTGTATTCGCTTGGGGTACTCATGTACGAGTTGCTGATTGGCACCGTCCCTTTCAACGTGAACAGGATGCTTAAGGCCGGTCTAGCGGAAATGCTGCGGATCATCCGCGAGGACGAAGCGCCGTCGCTTCCGGGAAAGCTCACCCTCATGGGTGCGGCAGCGTCCGACATTGCCGCGCGCCGTCAAACTGACCCAGTTTCGTTGCGCCGCTTGGTGAATGGCGACCTGAACTGGATCACGCTGAAGGCCTTGGAAAAAGATCGGGAGCGGCGATATCCTTCGGTGGCGGAATTGGCGGCCGATATCCAGAGATATATGGAGCACCGGCCTGTGCTGGCGTCACCGCCGACCAGCCTTTATCGAGCGCGGAAGTTTCTTCGCAGGCACAAGTCGGGCACTATCCGGTCCGGTTCAGCCCTGGCAGTGATTGTTTCAAGCGCGGTGGCGATTTGGTTCTATTCTTCACGCGTCGCTAAACCGGTACTAACAATGAAAGACACGCTCCTGGTCGGCGGATTTGCTAACAAAACCGGTGACCCGGCGTTTGACGACACGCTTCGGCAGGGCCTGATCTTTCAGCTCCAGCAATCGCCTTATCTCAGCTTGATTTCCGATCCGAAGATCCGCGCCACGCTTAAGCTGATGCAGAAGCCGGCGGATTCCGCACTTACGGGCGACACAGCACGTGAGGTATGTGAACGAGTCGGAGCCAACGCTATGCTTACCGGGTCGATCGCGAGGCTCGGCAACCGCTATGTCATGAACCTTCGTACCGAAGGCTGCGTGAGCGGCGAGCTGATCGATGACCAGCAACTGGAATCGAACGGCAAGGAACAGGTCCTGAACACTCTGAGCGATATGGCCGGGAAATTCCGCGCACACGCCGGCGAGTCGCTGGCAGCAATTCGAGAACACGACGTTCCCCTCAAAGAAGGAACTACAACTTCGCTTGATGCCCTTAAGGCATATACTTCCGGATACTTATTGAGCGGAGTCAACGACAAGCAAACCGCACTTCACTTTCGGCGTGCCTTGGAACTTGACCCTGAATTCGCCGGAGCCTGGAGCATGCTGGCCATCATTTACAGCAACCTGGGAGAGACCGCGATGGCGAGGGAAAGCGCGACAAAGGCCTACCAATTCCGGCAGCACGCCAGTGGGCCGGAAAGGTTCAGTATCGAATACTCTTACCATCGAAATGTCACTGGCAACCTGGAAAAAGCGTGGGAAGTCGCAACTCTCTGGCGAAGCACGTATCCGCGTGATTCGGAGGCGTTTGGATTGTCGGGCGGGTATGCCGCAAACGGTACGGGACGATTTAAAGAAGCCCTGGAAGCCTCGATCAAGGCCATGGAACTTGATCCGGATTTACACCGCGCGTATGGCAATCGCGCTGAAATCTTGATGCGAATGGGCAGGTTAGACGAGGCGGAATCAGCGTTCTCGCAGGCCGCGACGCACGGCATCTCCATGGGTTTTGAACGCGGTTCATGGTATCAGCTGGGCTTTGTTAAAAACAGCCCCTCTGTCATGGAGGCTGCCCTAGCGGATAGCCAGACCAACGTCGAAACCGACATCATCATGACTCATGTTCAGGCTCTCGCTGCGGCTCGCGACGGCCGAATCGAAGAGGCAAACCGCCTGTCCCGGCGCGCTGCCAATTTAGCCAAGGCCTCTGGATGGGCCGAGCGGGCGGCGGTCGTTCTGGCGGGGCCTGCAGTATGGAACGCCTTCTACGGCAACCGTGAACCAGCTCGCTCGAGCGCCGAATCGGCCCTCAAAATGTTCGAGGGCCGGGACGCTATCTATGCCGCCGGGTTCGCGTTGGGCCTCACGGGCAAGGGATCGCTTGCCGAGGCATTGGCAGACAAGCTGAACAAAGCGTATCCAGAGGACACCCAGGTACAAGCGACCTACATTCCCACGCTGCGTGCTCTTGCCGCTATGGCCGGCAACAATCCTCAATCTGCTGTGGAACTACTCGAACCGAATCGCCGCTACGAATACGCAATTTCCCCGCTTGCCTTCAATCACTTCTATGGCAAAATGTACCCGATCTATGTTCGCGGGCTCGCATATCTGGCTATGAACCGGGGTCCGGACGCAGTCGGGGAGTTCCGCCGCTTACTGGACCATCCCGGCCTCTATGCCGGCGATCCAGTCGAATCCGCCGCGCGGTTCCAGCTAGCGCGGGCCTGGCTGCTTACCGGCAACAAAGAAGAGGCGCAAAGGGCAAACCAAGAGTTGCTCCGTATCTGGAAGGACGCCAGTCCGACTCTGCCACTTCTAAGAGAGGCGAAAGCAGCTGAAACCAGATTTCTACATGACGGTTTAGGTTCTGGCGCTACCCTGTCATCGCGAAAGTGATCCTGTCGCTCGCGTTATCAGGATAGCTTTCATCCTCGATGTGATTGATCCGAATTACGCTATCGGATACGAAAAATGCAGCTTGCCCGGCCGCGCAAGAATAATCTTCAAGTAACCTTTGACTGCGGATTCCCTTAATCTGCTTTAGCGAAACGCAGCGAGGATAGACGATGAGTAACGGCGAGACCATGCACACGCAACCGGGACCATGCCGGTTTCCAACGACGCGCTGGACGCTCGTAGTGGCTGCCGGCGATCCACATCGAAAGGAATCTCGCTCGGCTCTGATTTCGCTGTGTGAGACCTACTGGTATCCGTTGTACGCGTATCTTCGCCGACGCGGTTATCCAGTCGATCAGGCCGCAGGATCTGACGCAGGAATTCTTCATGCGCATGCTCGAAGGGCGATATCTCGATCGCGCCGAACCGGGGAAAGGCCGTTTCCGGTCTTTTATCCTGACCTCGTTGAAATTCTTTCTGGCCGATGAAGCGGACCGCCAGCGCGCGGTAAAACGTGGCGGCGGAGTACTGGTGCCGCCCGGATTCTCATCCGGCGAGGAGCGCTACCAGCACGAGCCTGCGCACGATGAAACGCCAGAGCGAATTTTCGAACGCCGCTGGGCGCTTTCGGTGCTCGATCAAGTAGTGGAAAAATTGCGCGAAGAATTCGTGCAGCACGGCCGTAGGGAGCATTTCGAACGGCTGAAAGTTTTCCTGCTCGGGCAGTCCAATGCGCCGTATGCGGCGCTGGCTCGCGAAATGAACACCTCGGAGGGCGCGCTAAAAGTAGCGATTCACAGACTTCGCAAGAGGTACCGCGAACTCTTTCGGCTGGAAATTGCTGATACGGTGGCCGATTCCTCCGAAGTAGAATCCGAACTCCGGTACCTTGCAGCCGTTCTCACGACGAAGTAGGCATCGCCCAGCACGGATACCAAACGAAACTGCTGGCGCAAACTTTCTGAAATTTGCGGCTCACGTGTAACTTCGGCCGCTCGTTTTCCTTATAAGGGGCGAAGGAGAGGATATATGAAGAGTTTGACCAAGCCTTGCATTGCGGCGACAGCAGTAGCGGCCCTAATCGCGTTCGCCATTCCAGCAGAGGCCGGCTCGATCGCGATAACGTACAACCTTACCGGAACGGGGACCGTTCAGAGCGCAACAGATACGACTTTAACCCTTGTGGCCAGCGCTAACGGCTCAATTCTTTCAGGCAACTCGGGTCTTGATGCGGCTTGGAACCCGGTTTCGTACTCTGACGTAAGCGTTCTGGACTTCACGACTAACCTGCTGAACGGAAACTTCACCATGACGTTTGCCGACGGTGACACGTTGACGGGGAATGTTTTCGAAGACCAAACCGCCCCTGACACAAGCCCAACTCAGACAGGTCCTTTTAGTCAGAGTTTGACTTTCACCGGAGGAACGGGCGCGTTCGCCGGCGCTAGCGGGTCCGTTTCCGGGCAAGGATTCCTCGGAACGACGGAATTCACGGTTTCGGGAAGTGGGAATGTCAACACTCCAGCGGTCCCCGAGCCGGCAACGGAGAGCCTCCTTATCTGCGGCTTAGGGCTGATAAGCATCCGGTTGCGGCGGTCTGCCGGCAAGGGCGCATCCAAATCTTGGCGGCACTTATAGAGGCCAAGCGCTCGCTGCAAAGTTAGACCATCTAGGGTTACAATGAACCGCAATGCCAGTAAGGGCACCATTCAGATCGCTGTTGTTGTCCATTACTGTGGCCTGTGTAACTTGGGGTGCATGCAGCGCGATTGCATTCGGACAAACCCCGACCTCTGCATCGCAAAGTGATTTCGTCGGTCTGGTCGATATCGATCACGGCAGACGTCTCTACTTGGAATGTCACGGCGCAGGCACGCCCACCGTCATTCTTGAATCGGGGTTTCGCAACACAGGCGCTATCTGGACAATCTCCGACAACCCAAGTACCAAGCCGGTCCTTGGGCAGGTTTCTGGGTTCACTCACGTTTGTATGTACGACCGGCCTGGAACAACGCTTTCAGACAACCAGTTCAGCCGCAGCGATCCGGTTCCGATGCCGAGGACGATCACTTCGATCGTCCACGACTTGCACGCGCTTCTGACCGCAGCCGAAATCCCAGGACCCTACGTGGTTGCAGCGCACTCCTTAGGCGGCATCATGGCCCGCATGTACACAGCGGTTTATCCGTACTCCATTGTGGGACTGGTGCTGGTGGACACGTATCCGGAACATCTCAACGAATTTCTGGGGCGGACGGATACGTCGCTTTTCGAACAGCTCGTCGTAGCAGTCCCGAAGGTCTTTCAAAGCTATGCTGACTTTGAGAACGTCGATCTCGCAGACGCGCTCGCCCAAATGAGAAACGCGGATAGGACCGAACCGTTGCGTCCTCTCCCTTTATATGTCCTGGCCCGGGGGATGCCAATTGCGCTTCCGGAATCCATTCTTCCGCCTGGCTTCTCTTCGAAGCTAGAAATTGCCTGGAGAAAAGGTCAAGACCAGTTGGCGACGCTGCTTCCCGATTCACATTATCGAATTGCAAAGAAAAGCGAGCACTATATCCAGGTAGAGCAGCCTGATCTGGTGGTAGAGGCGATTCGCCAGGTGTGGATGGCTACGCGCACTGGTACGTGGGCCAAGCAGCGTGAGTGAGTATTGGCCCAATTGAGCTCCGATTTTTACTTAGGTGCTGTTCCCCAGGATGCATCTTGGTTGGCGGATGCGTTCGAACCGCTTGAAATCAAGAAACAAGCTGAACAACCCGCACAGGCATGTCGGGTCGTGCGCTCCATAGCTGGTGCCTTTCAGGCTTCGCGAAAAATCTCCGTCCACGGTCATCTGCCATAAAGGAGCGGACGCAATTCGCCAATCACTGAAATGCCTTTCGCTACTCGACCGGACGCTTAACAGGCGAGAATATGCGCTGGCGCCCACAATACAGAGCCCTCCGGCCTTTCCAATACCGTGGGCTTCGGCACACACTTGCAGTTAGTATGACGGTCCCATCCAAATGGCGGACCTCAAATAGCAGGCCGATAGAACTGACCGCCGAGTGCTGTTCGGATCGCGTCCAGAAGCTCGGTGAAAGCCCGGCTCTTCAGGACATATCCGGCGGCTCCCATTTCAAACGCTGCTTCCACATAGGCGCGCTCTGAGTAATTCGAAACGAATAAGAGTTTGATCTCCGGATACTTGGCTAAAATCTGCCGTGCCGCATCAAATCCTTTCAGCAGCGGAAGTGAAACATCGAGCAGCACAAGATCAGGTTTATGATCTTCGACGCCCGCAACCGCAGCTTCCCCGTCCTCGACGGCGGCTACGATTTCGAAGAAGGGCTCCAGCGTAGCACGCAAACAGCCCTCCCTGATAACGGCATCATCCTCTGCAATCAGTACAGTCGGTTTCTTCATGGAATATCAGGCTCGGCAGAGCCTTGCGATTCGTAGCGTTTATCCCGGCGGCCGCATGTCGCGCCAGACCTCTCGCTGTCATTGACGTGAGTGTCCTCGGGTTTGCCGAGAACAAAATGAAAAGTGACGCCTTCTCCAATTGCTGGAGTTTCGACCCAGATTCGACCCCCATGACGCTCCACGATTGTGCGGCAGAGAGCAAGCCCCATGCCGGTGCCCGGAATATCGCTGCCATGTAAACGAGTCAGCGGCTCGAATACGGTTTCGCGTTTTTCCGGTGGAATACCCGAGCCATTGTCAGTAACCGCGAAGTGCCAACCTTCGTCCGTTGTTTCACCGGAAATCAGGATGCGAGGCGCTCTGTCTGACCGGCTGTACTTGATTGCATTCGTGAGCAAGTTTTGGAGGAGTTGCTGGAATTGTACGGGGTCGACCGACACCATGGGACACGGCCTACAGATGATTTCGGCCTTTCGTTCGGCAATTAGTGGCGCGAGCGTAGCCTGAACTGACATGAATAACTTGCTCGAAGACACCAGCTGACGGTTTAGTTGGTGCCCAGCCTGCGCGAATTGCAAAAGAGATTCGATCAGATGCTGCATACCGTCGGCTGCTCCCATCACCAACTCAATCAGCTCCGACTGCTCGGTGGAAAGGGCGCCCTGAAGTTGCCTGAAGAGCAAATCGAGCAACGTTCTGATAGTCCGCACAGGAGCTTGCAGGTCATGTGAGACTGCGTAGCAGAAGCGCGTCAGTTCTGTATTGGATTGCTCCAGATCACGGGTCAGACGGTGCCGCTCGAGTGCTACGGCAACGGTTGCATTTAGCTCTTTCGTGCGAAAAGGCTTTGTGATGTAGCCATATGGGCCAGCCGCTTTGGCGCGAGATAAAATTTCATCCCCGGCGCTGGCCGTTACAAAAACAACCGGAATCTGCCAACGCCGCCGAATCTCCTCGGCGGCCGCAATGCCATCCGTCGGGCCATCCAATCTGATATCCATCAGCACCAGGTCAGGGCGAGTCTCTTCTGTCAATTGCACGGCTTCTGGCCCCGAACTGACGATACCGACCACCTCGTATCCGAGCTCGTCCAGTCCGGACGCCACATCTAGCGCTACAATCTGTTCGTCCTCCGCCATCAGAATCCTGCATCGATCCGAGGTTTCAGGCATGATGTGCGCCATCTCTCATTTCCGGAAACCGCACCCGCACGGTCGTGCCCGGGCCAGACTCCATTTCCGCCGAGCCGTGCAGCTGGCGCGCCAGGCTTCGCACTAGCTTCAGTCCTAGTGAGGAAGCACGGCTGTAATCGAATCCGCTTGGTAAGCCCCGTCCGTTGTCGGTTATGGCCATCTCGATAGTGCCGTTTTCACGGCGGAAGGATATCGTGATGCTCCCGGTTCCTGGCGCTGGGAATGCGTGCTTGCAGCCGTTCGATACGAGCTCGTTCAGCAGCAACCCGTACGGCACCGCACGCTCGAGTTCGAGCGTGATTCCGTTGCCTACCACGTTGACTTCGATGCGGTCCTGAACTTTATAAAACCGGACCAGGTCCGGTGCAAGCTGCCGAGCATAGGCAGCGAGATCGATCCCAGAAAAGGATGCGGAACGGTACAGCAACTCGTGAATGGCGGCTATCGAGAATACACGGTTCCGAGCCTCCTCGAAATGGGCTAGAACATCCGGGTTATCGATCTGGCGTGCCTGCATGTTCAGCAAGCTTGTGATCACCTGCAGATTGTTCTTCACACGGTGATGAACCTCTTTTAGCAGCTCTTCTTTTTCTGCCAGTGAGGACCGAATTTTCTCCTCGCTTGCCCGTCGGTCCGTTTCATCGCGCAGCAGCTTGGCGATGCCGCGGAGTTTACGCGACGCGTCATACACCGGTTCGGACCACCACCGCGCCCAAAAACACGTACCATCTTTGCGGGCCAGCCATTGTGCATCTTCAAGCCGGATGCCCTCTGAAGCCTCTGCAATCTCCTCATCGAGTACTAGCTGCTTCTCCGGCTGTTGCTGCGCGAGCTGCGAAAACGGCCGATCCAATACTTCGGCGAATGTGTATCCAAACAGCCGTTCCGCTCCCGGATTCCAAGTCGTGATCCGGCCTTCCGGGTTGACCTCTATGAGCGCGTACTCACGCACATTCTCAACGAAGAGGCGGAAGCGCTCCTCGCTTTCACGCAGCGCCGACTCCACCTGCTGTTGCTCGATAAGGTCGGCGGCTTGACGCGCCAGCAGGTCGAGAAAGCGGAGCTCGCGCTCATTTGATCGATGGTGTTGTTCGCGCCAATGGCTAGAAATCATTCCAATGCGCTGCCCTGATCGAGAGATCAACGGCGTGGATTGGGCCGAGCGATAACCTGCATCAACGTGTATTTTGAGCGAACCGTCCGGATCGGGTAATTCAGGATCATCAAAATCCAGGAAAACTCGTTTCCCCCTCGCTAAAGCAATGCCACATGAGGTATTGCTACTTGCATCCACGCAATGGAACATATCGAGAACGCTGCGGAGGAAAACCTTCGGTTGCCAAAAGCGTAAGCTCTTGTGTTCGATGATCGAGGATCTGTACGGTTCCGGCATCAGCCCCGGTCAGTTTCATTGCAGCAGACAGAATTTCCCGATGAATCATTTCTGCTGCTTTCCCAGAAACAAGAAGAGCAGCCAACTCCCGCAGGAGTTGAGTGTCTCGAAGATCCGCGGCCATAGACGCGTCGGCGTCCTTGAGATCGGTGACATCGTTCAGGCTGATGGTGCAGCCCAGCAACTGGCCATTCTCATTTGTGAGAACCGACGCGTTCATGATGAGGCTCACCGTCCGGCTGTCAGACAAGCGTCCGCTAACTTCAAATCCCACTATGTCGCCGGTCTGCTGGAGCCTCGATAGCAGTTCTTCGAAAGTATGATTCGTTGCATCCTTCAAGTCGCGAAGGCTGAAAACGGCGTCAAACTTGTGCCCCGTAACAGGGTATCCAGCTAGCCGCTCGGCCGCTCGGCTTGCCCGAATGATGTCCCCGCCAGGATCGACAACTACGATCGCTCCGGCGGCTTGGTCCAGAATTGAGCGGGCCAGCTTTTCGGAAGCGACGATCTCTTCGTTACGCTTCTGCTCGGTTAAGTCGGTCACGGTGAGGCAGAAGCATTCGCCAGAGTCCAAAATCAAGGCGCTGATTGACAGATACGCCGGAATAAAATGCCCTGCGGCGCTCATCATTTGCATCTCGGCTCGTGTCTGCTTTTCAGTGCTCAAACCAGCAAAAAACGCCCCGGCATCTTCACGCGTAAAGAATCGCCGGATGTTAGAACCGATGATTTTCTCGAGAGGTACACCAATGAAAGAGGCGAACTGATCGTTCGAGAAGAGAATCAGACCCTCCCGCGTAAGCGTCAGCGCGCCTTCAGCCATGCTCTGAACGAGAATGCGATAGGCCTCGTCTGCGCCCTTGAGAGTGTATACGTGATCCCCATCTCGTCCGGACACCACCAGGGCATCAACTTCGCCATTTCCGATCGCTCGAAGCGCGTCTTCGGCTTCCTCCAGGCGGCTCCGAAGTTCGCGATTACGTTCGAGCAGATCTGCGGCGTCAGAGGGTACCACGGCCGTTCTCATCTGCTCTCGGCCCGCATGCAAGACCCAGCAGCACCCGTTGCCGGTCTGAGAGATCGCCGATGAACCGCCGCACCGGTGACGGTTGTTGTTTTATCAGCGTCGGGGTGGCGACAATCTGGTCAGGCTTGATTCGCTCGGGATGCTGATAGATATCGATCACCTCCAGGTCGTACCGGCCATGCAACTGCTCTTCGCAGATAGCTCGAATGTTCTGGATTGCGCGTGCGGAGTTCGGAGTGCTGCCAGTAACGAACAGCTGAAGTGAATAATGCTCGGCCGGAAGCGGACTGGCGAGTGCCTTTCCGAATGCCTTGGCTTCATTTTTGGAACTCTGTTTCACGATGCCTCACTACGCGAGAGCGGGCGCACTTCGAGGCCGACCAGTACACGCTCGGTGTCCGAAAGATCGCCTAAGATCTTTCTGGCCGGCATTGGCAGCTTTCGAACTAGAGTCGGCAACGCAAAAATCTGATCTGCTTTCGCCAGTTGTGGATTCTTAACCAGATCGATAACTTCGAGCTGATACTTGCCTTCGAGATGTTCCTCGCAGATCCGTTTCAGATTTGCGAATGCTTGTAGAGATTTCGCGGTCTGACCTGCGACGTAAAGTCGCAATTCCCAGGCGACGTTTGCGGAGTCTTTATCTTCGTCTTCGGTCATTATCGTCCTCCACCGCGCAGCTTGGCTCGTCTCCCGTTTCCGGAAATGCCCGTGTTTCGCGAACGGCTTTGTTCCATTGCGGTGCGCTCCTGCTCCAGTTGCTTCGTCCTGATGTCTGCCTGATCGGTGAACTGCTTCGATTCCCGGGTTTCAGTTTCAAGCTCCAGTTGTAAAGCGGCGATCTGAGCTTCGATTGCCTTACGCTTACGCTCGCGTACCGAACGCTGCCGTTCTGCGTCCTGCTCGGCCTGCAATATTTCCCTTGCTTCGCGGGCCTCTTGTGCAACGCGAGCCGAACCAGTCAGCACTCCCGAACTGCCCAGGTAGACGTTCCGAAGTTCTATACCGTGGTCTGTCAAGAGAAATTCACGGATTTGATTCGAGTGAGCAACCCCCCGAGCCTTGATCACGTACAACCCACGGTTCCTTTCGCCGCCACTCTCGACATCCCGCAACAACATCCACGTGTCCACCAGGGAGGAAATGTCTACCTGCGTTTGCTCCGCCGGCTCGCCGCCACCCGTCAGACACGTCATGAAAGTCGTGATCTGCTTCTCTTTCAAAAAGTCGATCAGGCGCAGCAGCATGCTTCGCGTTTCGTTTGTCGTGCCCGCGCTCATCAACGCCGTTACGGGATCGATAACCACCACATCGGGATGGAATTCATTGGCAATCGAGTGCATCTTCACCAAATGCATTTCGAGGCCGAAGGTAGTAGGCCGTGACGCACAAAATTGCAGCAAACCCTGGTTGACCCAGGAGCCCAGGTCAATTCCGATCGACCCCATATTGCGGATTAGCTGGTTTGCAGATTCCTCGAACAGAAAAAACACGCACCTTTCGCCCGCGGCACAAGCTGAATTAACGAACTGGGCCGCCAAGCTGGTCTTTCCCGTTCCTGCCGTGCCGGAAACCAGCACGGAGCTGCCCCGATAATAACCTTCGCCTCCAAGCATTGCGTCGAGAGCCGGGACCCCTGTCGAGACACGTTCTTCGGATGCCTCGTGGTTCAGTTCCAGCGCGGTCACCGGCAGAACCGAGAAGCCGGCGTTGTCAATAATGAAGGGATATTCGTTGGACCCGTGCGTCGAGCCCCGATATTTGACTACCCGCAAGCGGCGAGTGACGATCGTTTCCGCAACTCTGTTATCTAGGAAGATGACGCAATCGGAAATGTACTCTTCCAGGCCATACCGAGTCAGCGTTTTCTCTCCGCGTTCGCCCGTGATCACGGTGGTCAGGTTTTTGTCTTTTAGCCAACGGAATAGACGGCGTAACTCGCTCCGCAAGAGCGACTCATTCGATAATCCGGCGAAAAGCGCCTCGACTGTATCGAGCAATACACGCTTGGCTCCGATACTGTCTACCGCATGGCCTAGCCGCAGGAACAATGCCTCGAGATCGTAGTCTCCAGTCTCTTCTATGAGGCTGCGGTCGATAAAGATGTAATCGATCGACAACTTGTTGCTTGCGACCAGCCGGTCAACATCAAAGCCGAGCGAAGCTACGTTGCGCGAAAGCTCCTCCGCTGTCTCCTCGAAAGAGAGGCAAACACCGGGCTCATCGAACTGTGTCGCGCCACGTATCAGGAATTCCATGCCGAGGAGCGTCTTTCCGCAGCCCGGACCTCCGCAGACCAGAGTCGGACGGCCTCTCGGCAGGCCACCGAACGTGATTTCATCAAGGCCCCGAATTCCGGTAGGCGACTTGGGCAGCCCGGGTGGAAGCTTTTCCGGTTGAGGTTTGGACTTCGCCGAGACCATAACCTCTATCATCCGGCTTTGTAAGAGGAGTTGCTGGCTCGCAAAAGCTCTAGCTAGTTCGCTTTTCACGAGCTGGCTGTCAAAACCCGGCGCGCCGGTCGGTCTTACTCTTCCCGCAAGAGTTGGGATGGATCCGCGGTAAGCGCTCGGCGCGCTGGAATGGCGGACGCGGCAAGACCTATCAACGCCATCGTCAATACCGTGCCGCCGAGCACGACCGGATCGCTCGGGTTCGCCTGATACACAATTTGTCGGAGCAACCGGCCTGCGGAGAATCCCGCCATCAGACCCACCAGCGATCCGACGCCGAGCAGCACGATCGGCCGCCCTAAGGCCGCAGTCATCACTTGGCCCATCCGCGCACCCAATGCTACGCGGATGCCTAACTCCCTCATGCGTCGACTTACGTTGTAGGCAGCCATCCCAAAGATGCCCGTTACCGCCAGTATCGCCGCCAGCAGGCCCATGACACCGAGCGCGACGGTCGCCGCTCGCGACGGGAACAGCTCAGACTCCAAGGCATCGGTCCAGCTCTGCACCGCGATCGATACATTCGGCTCGATGCTGCTCAGCGTATGTTCGAGCTCCGCCGCGATCTCGCTGGCTGTCCGCCGCGACCGCACCACGAAAATCGTTTCTCCCTGGTCGCCTTGCGACATCGGCAGATACAGTGCCGGGTGTGGAGATTCTTCGAGATCGTGGTATTTACCGTCCTCGGCCACACCCACCACTTCTGTTAGGTTGCCCGAAACAAGGAAGTGCTGTCCGATTGCCGGCACTTCGCCCCACATTTTTCGGGCGAAGGTTTCGTTCACCACCGCCACATGCGGCGTCTTTGCAGTGTCATGCCAGGAGACGTCGCGGCCCCGCAGCAGCCGAGTGCCGGCAGCATGCAGGTATCCGGGCGACATCTGATACACGTAAGCCGCCACCGCGGAATTCTTCAGCTTGAAATCAGTCGTCCCCGGCCGGAAAATCGGAATGCCGTGCAGCCCGCCGGTAAAGGGCGTGCGGCTTACCGTACCCGCGGCCGTGACGCCCCGGATGCTCCGCACTGCTTCAATCATCGTTTTCTCTTTCTCGAGAGCCACGTCGTTTCCCCAGCCGATTCGGCTCAGGTCCAAATCGGCCAGCATCGCGCCCTGCGGCCGGAAGCCAAGCGGAGCGTGCAGTGCGCGCTGCATGCCGCGCACTGCAACCAGTGAGGCGACTACGAGCAGCGTGCAGACAGCAACCTGCGCACCCAACAACAGATCGCGCACGGCAAAGCGGCGGAGGTACGCTGTGTCCCCCGGTCCGCTCTTCATCATCTGCAACGGAGTGCTCTGCCATGCTTGCCGCGCCGGAACCATCCCAAACAGCAGTGCGCTTGTCAGTGTCAAGACCACGCCCACCAGGAACACAGGCCCATTCACATTGGCGGCCAAATGCGCTTCCGCAGCCGGCTGCCAATGGCTCAGGACACGCAGCAGCACGTCCGCGGTTACCAGGCCCATCGCTCCACCCAAGAGCGAAAGCAGCACTGCTTCGGTAAGCAACTGCCTCACCAATTGCCGGCGGCTCGATCCCAGCGCAACACGGAGCGCCAGTTCGCGGCTACGGTCCGCTACGCGCGAAGCAAACAGACTTGCCAGGTTCGCGCAGGCAGCCGTGAGGACGAGCATTGCGAGTACCGTCACGCCGTAAATGAATCCGCGAATGATGTCGCCTTCGTCGCCGATGAGCCCCGGGTGGATCAATCGGAGCGGTTCTCCGTCGTCCGTCTGCGGATATTCCCTCGCTAGTTCCGCGGCGATCGCATTCAGGTTTTCCGTCGCGCGCTGAGGCGTGATCCCCGGCTTGAGGCGGCCGATGACCGTAACGGCTACCGACGTCCGGCTCTGCAGGTAATCCCGCCCCTCCACTTGTCGTTCATTCACTATGGGTATCCAGTAGTCGGGCCAGACAAACCGCTCCATGCCGTGGAATTGCGGTGCCGCCACGCCGAGCACCGTAAACGGATGCTCATTGAGTTCCACCGTTGTCCCGACTACGCCTGGATCGGCTTGGAACGCGCTTCGCCACAGACCATTGCTCAACACCACGTAAGGCGCAGAATCCGGCCCATGCTCGTCCGCCGCATGAAAGAATCGCCCGGCCTCCGGACGCACGCCCAGAAGATCGAAATAGTTGCCGCTGACTTCATCGCCGGAGACATCTCTTACCGCGTTACCCGAGCGGAGCGCTGCGTGAGAATATCCATAAACCGCAGCCATTCCGGTGAACGTGACGTTGCGCTGCCGGAAATCCTCAAATGCGGGATACGACGTAGTTAACAACCTGCCGATCATCCACTGCTTGTGGCGAAGCTGATACAGGCTGTGCGGATCGCTTACATCCAGCGGCCGTAGCAGCACCGCATTCATTACTCCAAAGACGACGACGTTCGCGCCAATCCCCAGCATCAAGCTGAGCAGCGCTACAACTGTAAACGCCGGAGACTTCCGAATCACGCGCAGCGCATAGCGGACATCCAGCAGCAGATTTTCCACGAAGGACAGGTCCTCTTCGGCATGGTACCTTTCCCCGCATCAACATCTCTCTATCGAGACTTAGATTCCGAAGGCGTCGTCCATTTGATCTATCTCTACGGTGATCCAGGCGCCGCCGATATCGGTTATGTGCGTAAAGCGCCGCAGCAAAATCGGAGCCTCTCACGGAAATCCGGGCCGCGCTGTGTACCAGATAACAATGGTCTTTTCGGAAGCCTAGCGGCGGGCGGCGGCATCGAAGGTTGGGAATCGACAACTCTGGAGGTCAGCATGTATACAGTAATTGGCGCAACCGGGCATACCGGATCCCTTATCGCGAAGAGACTACTCGCTCAAAAGAAGCAGGTGCGAGTGGTGGGACGAAGCACGGAGCGTCTGAGTTGGCTGGTGTCGCTCGGCGCGGAACCGTTTGCGGCGGATATCAGCAACAAAGAAGCAGTTAGCCGGGCTTTCAGCGGTGCGGAGGCGGCGTACGTCATGATTCCGCCCGATCTGGCGAACCCCGATTACGCGGCGTATCAGGATAAAGTGACTGAAGCGATTGCTTCCGCTCTTGAGACGGAGGCACCGGCCCATGTTGTGGCTCTCAGCAGCTTTGGGGCGGATAAACCAGACAAAACCGGGCCCATTGCGGGGTTACACCGGCTGGAGGAGCGGCTCATGCGGATTTCGGGACTGAATGCGCTGTATGTCCGCGCCGGATATTTTATGGAAAATACCCTGCCGCAGGCAGGCGTCATTCAGCAGATGGGAGCGACCGCAGGTCCGCTGAACGCCGACCTCAAGGTTCCAATGATTGCGACGCGTGATATTGCGAACTTTGCTGCGGATGAACTGCTGCGACTGGAATTCCGAGGCCAGCAGGGGCGAGAACTGTTGGGCCAACGCGATCTTACTATGACGGAGGTAACAGCGATAATCGGGCAGGCAATCGGCAAGCCAGAGTTGCAGTACCGTCAGATTACTTACGACCAGTTTCGCGGGGTTCTGATGCAGATGGGGGCGTCGCAAGCCATAGCCGACATGTTCGTCGAGATGTCGGAAGCGCTGAATTCAGGGCACGTTCGCGCGCTGGAGGCGAGATCGCAGCCGAACACGACGCCGACCTCGTATGAGCAGTTCGTTGCAGAGGAGTTTGTGCCGGCCTATCGAGCGAGTTCCGTGGGAGCGACGTCCGCGAGGGCCTGATTGACACCGGGGATAAGGCCGGAGCCGAGTTGAACCCGAAGGGCGAGGCAGCGGAGATGGCTTGTGCTCGAGCGGTGCAGATTCGATGACATCCTGACCACTTATGGAAAGGCGCGTCACTATCTCCCTTGCCGCTCTTACCCTTGTTGGAAGCAAACGGCTATCGGGCAATGAAGTGACCATGAATATCGGCTATATCGTGACAGCTTGGCACGCCCCTGACTTTGGCTGCGAAATCATCAAACTGCACGTTGATTTCGGAACGGACAAACGAGCGATCAGACGGCTACGCTCTTGAAGCAGGGAGAGCCGGATGCTTCCTTATTCGCTATCGGCCCAGAGTACAAGGAAGCAAGCCCAATGGAAGTAGCGCTTGCACTCGCACGTCTTTCCCACCACGACCCGTCCTACCAACTTGATCCCAAGACCGTCGCGCAGTTATCGCGGGCAGAGGAAAACTATCAGCAGTTCAGGCCGCGATAGGGAAGCTCCCGACCCAGGTGGATTGGCTACGATGGTGTCCGATATCCGCATGTACACGCCTCAGACTGGAATTTTCGCTCTTGGCACGTCTTCTCATACCTATCTGGAGTTTGACATTCTGGATGCGAAAAAACGGAAGGAGTTCGCCTCTAGAATCTCTGCTATCCGTGAACCACGGACCACTACGGGAGGAGTGAACTTCGTCATCGGATTTCGACCTGAACTATGGCGCGACGCTGTTCCAGATGATGCCCCTCCGGACGTGAGCGGCTTTAACAACGAGGTCAAGGGCACAGAAGGATTCGTTATGCCAGGCACACAACACGACGCGCTGGTATGGCTCTCCGGGAGCGCCTATGATGTTATCTTCGATATGGCCCGCTCGGTGATCCATCACCTCGCAGAGCTGGCTTGGCTAGGGGATGAAACCTCAAGTTGGCCTTACCGGCACGATCGCGATCTTACCGGCTTCATAGACGGCTCTGAGAATCCGACGCTGCTCGACGCTCCAATTGCAGCACTCTTGCCCGAAGGAGTTCCCGGTGCTGCCGGATCTGTGCTGTTGCTTCAAAAGTGGAAGCACAAGACGGCCCAGTGGGAAGCCCTTCCGATCAATCAGCAGGAGCGCATCATGGGACGTACCAAGCTTGACAGCATCGAACTCGAGAACAAGCCATCGGACTCGCATGTCACTCGCACGGATCAGGACGAGTTTGGAAAAATCTTTCGTCGCAACATGCCGTACGGAAACGTGGACGATCATGGGACTGTGTTCGTTGGGTTCAGCGCAGATCAGAAGCGGCTTTCCAGAATGCTGGATAGCATGGCGGGTCTAATCACCGGGACGCGCGACGCGCTCACGCGCTTTACTCAGCCGCTGACCGGCTCCTATTATTTCGTTCCTTCCGTCGAGAGTCTGCAGCGCTTACGGTAAAACGAACACGCAAACGGACTCGCCTCTGGATTCAAAGGACCGGCTTGTTTCTTTCGTATTCTTCTGGCTGATCCCTATTCAGTCTCGGGAACTCCTTGGATCGCTGCCGAGACGCCAAATGAACTGGTACCAACGCATACGCTCCTGCAGGGCAACGCGTTCTCTCAGAGGATAATATTGTTCTCTACTAATCCCCTGGTAGGCCCTTGCATTTCTACAAGAACTGACATATAGTCTCTTGTAGAAGTATAAGGGGAGGGAGCGGCCTTGGCGAATCGTCGAATTATCTGCCGCAAGGCACATTAGACTGTTCGATTTTAAGGACCGCTGGCGCTCGAGCCCCAGCACGGCTGGGGTATCTCGAAGCGAATTCAACAGACGCCGCGCGATGCTTTGTATGCGCGTCGCTGACGTACTTGGGACAGCATAGGAGTGCTCCATCGTGCTAAGTGATTTGATCATCCGATTGCGTTCCCTCCTGCGCCGTCGCACGGTCGAGCGGGAGCTGGACGAGGAACTGACGTTCCACCTTGAACAGCAATTTGAAAAACATCTCAAGGCGGGTTTAGGCGAGCAGGAAGCAAAGAAGCGCATTCGACTCCAGTTCGGTGGGAACGAGCAGGTGAAAGAAGAGTGCCGCAGGGCCCGAGGCGTACAGCCGTTCGAAAACTTTCTGCAGGATCTGCGTTATGGCGCACGAGTCTTGCGCAAGGCACCCGGTTTTACGATAACTGCGCTTCTAACGCTCGCGCTGGGGATTGGCGCGAACACGGCACTCTTTTCGGCAGTGTATGGTGTTCTGCTGCGCCCGTTACCTTTTTCGGACGCGTCGAAGCTGGTTGTCATGAATGAGACGACACCGAACGTTGGTCGGGTTGCAGTGTCTTATCCGAACTTCCTCGATTGGAGAGCGCAGGCGCGCTCGTTTTCTGCGATAGCTGCAGTGACGGGAGTAGGATTCGATCTGACCGGCGTCGATCGGCCCAGGATTATCAGCGGACAGGCCGTAACTGCAAATTTTTTAGCCACGCTCGGTGTCCATCCTTTGCTGGGACGTGGTTTCACGCCAGAAGAGGATCAGCCGGGCTCGGCGCCCGTGGTGCTTCTGAGCTATCCTCTGTGGCAATCGGAATTCGGCGCAAAGACCGACGTGATAGGGCGAATGCTCTCGCTGAACGGGCACGGTTATACCGTGATCGGCGTTTTGCCGCAGCAGTTTCGCTGGATGGAGAAGGTTGAGGTGCTGGAGACGATGGGCGCATGGGCCAGCAACAACACTTCTTACCGGGATCGAGGTGAGCGCGGAGATACAGCGGTAATCGGGCGATTGAAACCCCACGTCGAACTGCCGCAGGCCAGGGCAGAAATGGAGGGCATTGCGGCCCGTCTCGCGAAGTTGTATCCGGAGGCTAATGATCAGTTCGGAGTCGCGCTGCGGCCGATTCGCGATGTCTTCGTTGGCGAGATTCGTCCGGCCGTTCTAGTGCTCTTTGCTGCCGCCGGCTTCGTACTGCTGATTGCCTGCGCAAATGTGGGGAACTTGGTTGTGATGCGCGGAATCGGTCGCGCACGAGAGCTATCGCTCCGTATAGCAGTGGGCGCAAGCGCTCCACGCATCATTGCTCAGATGATTGCGGAGAGTTTGCTGATCACTGCTGTTGGAGGGCTCGCTGGCTTGGCCGTAGCTGCCTCGGCTATAGCCGGTCTGGTGAAACTGATTCCAGCGGACCTGCTGGCTGGGGCAACAGTGTCTCTGAACGGCCCCGCCCTCTTCTTCGCCGTCGGTCTTGTGGCGGTTTGTGCTTTCGTTTTCGGACTCGCACCCGCCATGCAGGCGAGAAGAACGGATGTGCAATCGGAGTTGCAGGAACGTGGGCGATCGACGAGTGCGGGGGCAGGTTCGACGCACTGGCGCGAATTTCTTGTGGCAGGTGAAGTTGCGCTGGCGCTGATTCTGCTAATCGGCGCGGGGCTTATGACCAGGAGTCTTTCCCGGCTGCTTGCGGTCGATGCCGGCATTCGCACCGAGCATGTAGTGACTATGCAGATCAGTCTCCGGGAAGCGCAATATGACAAAGACCCTGTAATTTTGAACTTCTGGACTCAATTGCTCGGACGTGTAAGCAGTTTGCCTGGAATTGCAGCGACCGCTTTGGGCACTAATCTTCCACTCACAAACGATCATTGGCGCACCGACATCACGATTGATGGAATGCCGTCGCTCAAGCCGGGCAGTTTTCCGCATCCGGATATGCATGTCGTGAGTTCCGGCTACGTGAAGACGCTAGGTATAGACATTATCCAAGGGCGCTCATTCACGGAGGCAGACAATGAGCATGCGCCGCCGGTCGCCATGATCAACTCACAACTCGCTCAGCGGTACTTCGGCGGCAGCGCGGCAGTGGGGAAGCGCATTATGCTGGGGCGTTCGTCAGATCGACGTGTACCGAAATGGATCACCATCGTGGGCGTGCTACACGACACGAAGCTGTACGGACTCGCCAGCCCATCCAGGCTGGAGGTTTATCTTCCGTTGCGGCAGAGCGTTACCGGATCCATGACACTGGCCGTAAGGTCAAATCGTGATGTAACTGCCGTTGCGTCCGCTATTCGGAGCATTGTCAATTCTATCGACGCCGACCAGCCCATTACGGAATCGGCCACGATGCATCAGCTGTTGCAGGACTCGATTTGGAGCCAGCGCACTACGTTTACACTCCTCGGGTTCTTCGGTACTATCGCCGTGCTTCTGGCCGCAGTTGGTATTTACGGCGTAATTTCCTACTCGGTGGCGCAGCGGACCCAGGAGATTGGCATTCGCCTCGCGTTGGGCGCCCAACCAGTCGATGTCCTACGGATGTTGCTCGCCCAAGGCGGAAGGCTTTCCATTGCCGGGCTGGTGATCGGATTCTTAGTGGGAGCAGGATTGACACGCCTCATGTCGAAGCTTCTGTATTCCGTGAGTGCACTAGACCCAGCGACATTTGCGGTAATGACGATTACGGTTGCGGCCATTGCGTTCCTTGCGTGTTACATTCCGGCGCGGCGATCGCTGCAGGTTGAGCCGATTACCGCGCTGCGCTGCGAGTAACGGCTTCACGTTAAGAAAGCTCGCGTGGTGACGTTTGGAATCTGTGCGATTGAACTAGTACACGAGAAACTGCGCAAGTTTTCCATTCGGCATGAAGTAGGACGAGATTCGCAATGTCTTCGAAGCAGTCTTTACCTGAAAGCTGCGATATTTCATGCCGCCGCGGTCTTCCTCTGCCGTTTGCTGTACGCTGGCTGGGTTGCCGAAAGGCTTTAGAGAAGACTGGAAGTCAGCAACCGCTTCGCTCGTGAAGTAAGCGTTTGCGTCACTGGTCAGTTTTGATCGATCGAGTGTGCCGGAGATCAGTTGTGCATATACTTCTCTGACGAGCGCCAGATCGCGACCCGCCGTGCGGTCCGGACCTGATGCCAGGACGATTTCCTGAATGTCATGGCGAATAGATATGGCCGCATCCGTGTCCTCATTCGTCAAGACGGTAACGGCGGCGCGATCGTCCGGGTAGGTCGTATTCGCGCTGACGAATCCGGAAGTTCCTCCAGTGTGCGCCCAGACGCGATGACCGTTTCGGCCCACGATTGCGAGGCCAAGTCCGTATTGTGTACCCAACCCATTCTTCAACCGCACCTCCGTGGAAAGTTGGCTGAGAAGTGCCGGACTGAGGACGGAACCGTCCATCAATGAGATATCCCAGCGAGCTAAATCGCTCGGAGTCATTGCCAGTTCTCCGGCGGCGAATACCCAGTTCTTGCCTTCGGGCACAGCAACGCGTGGAGGCCCGAGCGCGAAACGCGTGTAGCCGATCGGATCGCTGTCGCTCCAGGGTTGACGATCGACATCGATGGGCGATTTCATTGCAAGCTTCGAAAACAAGCGTTCGCGCAGGAAATCAATCAACGGCTTGCCGGCGATTTTTTCGATGATTGCCCCCGCAATCACATAGTTCGTGTTGCTGTACTGCCATCTCGTGCCTGGGTCGAAGTTGAGCGGTTTGCCGCCCCACTTGTCCATGATTCCCGCGACTGTCGTCGGACGCATCATTTCCGGACTGACGTAATCGAGAGGATAGTAGTCCTCATATCCGGATATGTGGGAGAGAAGCTTACGAATCGTGATCTCGCTCGCGCGGGTCAATTGCGGAAAGAATTTTGCCACGGGATCATCGAGCGACACCTTTCCTTGCGCCGCCAGTAGAAGCATCGCCGTGGCCGTGATTTGTTTGCTGTTGGAGCCGATCTTGTAACGCATGTTGGTTGTCGCGGGCACGTTTCCAGCCAGGCGAGCCAGTCCATAAGCGCGCGCATATGCGAGTTTGCCGTCTTGCACGATCGCGATGGAGGCGCTGACCAGACTCCTTTCCTTCATATTTTTTTCGACGGCTTTGTCGATCGCCGTCCGTGTGGCGGGCAGCAACTGGGCATACATTGGCAAAGTCCACAGAACGAAAGCGGCCATGCAGAAGCGCGCGACGGCAGCAAATTTAAAAGTCATAGAGTTCATTGCTCATTGATCCACAAAGTATAAGCGAAAGAGCGCACCTCCAACAACGAGTGCGGCATTTTCCCGCTCGTTTTCGGCAGCGTTGCGGCTGATGCAATAGCGGAAGCCAAACAACAAGTCGAGGCGTGTTAGTTTCCCTAATAGATCACTTTCCTCCATGTCAACAGATCGCCGTTTCTTCTGCGCTTCGCTTGCTGCTTCCGCATTTTCGTTCCGCTCTAGCACGGCAGCTCGGAATGTCGCTCTGACTTCATCGGACATCATCAGTGGGCCGACGACTCTTTACGCGTTCACGGAAGACGAATGTCTGTCATTGAAGCGAGATCGGACATCGTGGTCCGCCGGCGGCATCGTGGTAAGCACGGAACCAAACGCCAACCACAAGTCATTGCGTGTTTCCGTTTCCTCGCCCAAGGGACGTCTTCTTCGCCTGCGGTTGCAGTGGGAAGGGAGCTTACGAAATGCGGACTGGTTTCTAGGCGACGCCTGGGAGAGAAGCTATGGCGATTTAGGCTGGCGCCCGCTTGAGCCGGAAAGAATTCTTCCCTGGTACTTTCTTGCAGGCGGCCATGGCGCTTACACCGGTTTTGGAGTCGAAACCAAGCCGAGCGCTTTTTGTTTCTGGCAGGTCAATCCGTCCGGTGTGGTGTTGTGGCTGGATCTGCGGAACGGCGGGAGCGCAGTAGAACTGGGCGAAAGGACGTTGTTAGCCGCCACGGTGGTTTCGGAAGAGTATGCGGAACAGAGTGGATTTCAGGCAGCTCGCAATCTCTGTCGAAGAATAGCGCAAGGCGGCATTTGTATGCCTTCTCCGCTCTATGGTGGAAACAACTGGTATTACGCCTACGGCCACAGTTCAGCAGATGATATCCGAGGCGATACCGAACGAATCGCCAGTTGGTCTCCGTCCGGTCCCAATCGTCCCTTCATGGTTATTGATGACGGATGGTCGCCGTATGCTACGACAGGCCCTTGGAGCCAGGGAAATGCGCACTTTCCTGACATGCCTCGTCTTGCATCGGAGATGCTTCAGATGGGGGTCAAACCGGGGTTATGGTTTCGACCTCTCACGACGCATGATTCCGTACCTGAAGCTCTGCTGCTGAAAAGCCAGTTCACGCAGGCGCTATACACGAAGGAGCAAATGCGAACGCTCGACCCGACGATTCCGGGTGCGGCGGAGCAGATCCGAACTGATGTGAAACGGCTTTGCAGTTGGGGCTTTAAGCTTCTCAAACACGATTTCTCGACTTATGATCTTCTCGGCCGTTGGGGTTTTCAAATGGGGGTGAAATCACCGACAGCCAGTGGAGCTTTGCCGATCGAAGCCGAACAAATGCCGAGATCATTCGAGGGTTCTATGCCATTCTTCGTGAAGCCGCCGGGCCTGTACCGTTGCTGGGCTGCAACACGATAGGACACCTGTCCGCTGGATTGTTTGAGGTCCAGCGCACCGGTGATGACACCAGTGGTCGGGATTGGGCGCGCACGAGGAAGATGGGAGTCAACACTCTCGCATTCCGCTCACCGCAACAGGGTGCATTCTTTGATGTGGATGCGGATTGTGTCGGGTTGACGAAGGCAATTCCCTGGTCTTTGAACCAGAGGTGGCTAGAATTGCTCTCCCGCAGCGGCACTCCCTTATTTGTCTCAGCTGCGCCTGATTCCATCGGCAAGGAGCAGCGGGACGCACTGCGGAGAGCATTCTCTTATGCAGCAGTCCGGCAACCCGTTTGTGAGCCGCTCGACTGGATTCAGACCAATCAGCCCGAACGCTGGCGTCTTGGGGGCAACGTCTCGTATTTCGACTGGTATTCCGGAGATGTCTCCCTACCGGCCTGATCATCATTCGCGATTGAATGTAGCTGGACTTACGGTCGAATTGGCTTCGACGGCGAAAGGCGTTGTTCGACGGCCTTCCGCTGTTCTTTTGCCCAGTCATTTGAAGGATTGAGCGAAAGCAAGGTGTCGAGATCCACAATTTCGCTTTCGAGATTATTGGTCAGGTCGAACAGTTTGGCACGGTTCTCGTAAGCCAAGCTGTAGTCGGGCGACAGCTCAATGGCTCGATCCAGATCGGCACGGGCCTCTTTGAGCCGGCCCAGTTCGCGGCAGGCCCAGCCCCGGTTGTTGTGAAAAGACGCGATATAGGGGTCCAGCGCGATCGCCCTTGTGTAGTCTCCGACCGCGATAGCGTGACGGCCGGAATATGAGTAGGCCCTCCCGCGGCGGTCGTACATCTCTGCCCAACCGGGATTCTTTTTAAGAATCACGGAGTAATCCCTGACTGCGGAGTCGTAGTCCTTGTTGTAATACTCGGCATTCGCTCGCAGATGAACCGCAGCTTCCCAATTCGGTCTTAAATTGAGGGCCAGATTGGCATCGGAGATCGCATCCTCATATTTATGCTGGCGCAATCTCGCCCAGCCCCTCGTCGTCAGCGCCCCCGCAGTCTTCGGTTCGGGCGATGCAGCGGCGGCGAAGTCTTTTTTCGCAACGACATCGACGGTGGACACCGAGCTTGGAGAGACATAGTTCGGTTGAAGCATGCGATTGAATGCAGCACGGAGGCGCCCTTCGGATTGCCCGCTCGCGCCAACTCTATAGCTCTCGACAAGACCGTTCTTGTCGATAGTTACTACCGTGGGAAACGCGTGAAGCGAATAAGGACCAGTAACCGGGTCCTGTCCTCCGGTTAGCAGCATCGGGTATGTGTATCTATTTTTCTTCACGAAATTCCGGACCGTGACTTCAGGCTCGCCAACATTGACGCCGATAACCATGACGTTCTTGTTCTTGAAATCTCCCCATAGCCTTTCCAGCTTCGGCATTTCTTCCCTGCAGGGGCCGCACCAAGTGGCCCAAAAATCCAGTAGGACCGGTTTGTCTTTGATTGCTGAGAGTTGCACTTCGTTCCCGTTCAAATCCCGCAGCCGAAAGTCGGGGGCGGGACGTCCGATCAGGCGCGCGGCCGCTGGGTCATTGATCTCTGCATTCTGGGCAGCAGGGAATGTACTGACAAGGCTCACTCCTGCAGTGAGCAGCAGAACACCCGCGACCATCGAAATACCTAGCAGTATCGGCGCAAGAGGGTCTCGCGCAACACCGGCCGAACTGAACTGGACTCTTGTCTTGCCCCGGTTGAAGAAATACAACCAGCCGATGCCAAGAAACGCCAGAGGAGTGAAGAACAAAGCAGGTTGACCTCCGGCGCGAAGCGCTGCGAGAACAAAGAGGATAGTCAGAAGTGCGTCAAAGACCAGGATCGATATTCGCGACCAGGGCTGCAATCGAAGTAGGCCCACGCCCGTCGTGAGACCCCAAGCGGATAAAGCCGCCATGCAGAAGCCGTAGCAGAGAAAAACGGGTCCCAAGGAGGGCAGCGTTCCGGTCTGGCCCCGCGTAAGCTCCCTCATTATGAAAGTACCGGCCGCGGCCAAGCCTAGAAAAAGCGAGCCCATGATCGCTGCAACCGCGCTAAGGGTTGTTCCAACTGAGCGTTTCAAACTTCGCCTCCGATCCGAATCAAGAATCCAGCGGCACCTGCCTTTGAGCACTTAGATTGCTGGCAAGCTAATTGCCAACCTCCCGGAGCGGTACGGCGGCAGTAGCTCTAAATTCTAGCGCTGCCCACCTTCCGGCAGCATCTAGTCAGAAAGATGTTGAGAGATGCACCTTCCCGGCAGATACTGACCTGCCGCCACAGAATATCCGCACTGCGGCAAATATCCGACAGCACCGGTGGTTTCAAGCTCGGGCCATTAGCCCAACTGGAGCCCGGAACTCCTTTGGAGCTTTGCGGGAACGGCTACAACGACGCTACTGTGAAGGTAAGGTGGCGTGCAGAAACATTCTTCGTTTTTAAGCAAGATGTCGTGGAACAGTTCTGAAGGGCGAATTGGAATCACCTGGTGATAGCCCAAGAAATGTTACTTTCCGTTCGAACAACGCACTCGACCTATCACCCCGTAGGATCGGCAACCGTTTTATCTGATGAGAGTCGTCACTGCGCGGCTGAACCTCCTTTGTGGAGTATTTTCCATGAGCGAACGCCGCACCGAACCTCGATTGACCGCTTGCGATCTCGTGATGGTCGGCTGGCAGGATGGAGCCGGTAAACTCAACCAGCTCGGGAATGTACATGATGTTTCGCTGGGCGGCATGAGCATTCTGGTCCACGACGCTCTTCCGGTTGGCACGCCGGTAACAATCACGTATGGCTACGGAGAATTGACCGGCACGGTCAGGCATTCTTCGGAACAGATTGACTGCACATTCATAGGAATCGAGTTCGATGAACTCAGTCAGAACTCCGTCCTGCATTTCCAGCCTGAGCTGCTGATACGGGAGTTCTAGTCCCCAACGAGTCAGTGCCTCCGGAACTGTAGCACCGTCTATCTGAGAGATGGGCTTCTGCCACCTGCTTCGATATTCCTTTCCCTCGATCGCTCTTGGGTGAATCGTGGGGCAGTCGGCACGCTTTGGCGTTTTCGGGTTTTTACTCTCCAGCACCTGGATCGATTCGCTCGAAATGCTTTGCGCCACAATCTGGCTTGTGGTGTTCAGCATCTACGTAACTCCGCGCGGACCGGTCCAATTCCGCACTTTGACGAGAATCGTCACACGGTTGTAAAGCGTCCCAGGTAAAAAGACAAGGGGAGGTATTAGTCCGTTGTCTATCCACAAAACTCTGTTGACCGTAGTTTTGATCGGAGCGCTGGGTGAATTACCAGTGGCGCCTCGCAGTGCCTGGAGCGATGATCCTGGGGACCACCACGAGATTCGACATGTCTTGCTTATCAGCATCGACGGAATGCATGCCGTTGATTATCTGAATTGTGCCAAAGGTATCTCTAGTGTGAATGGAGGAAGCCCGTATTGCCCGGTTTTGGCTCAGCTCGGCGGGACTGGTATCAATTATCGGAACGCGAGCACATCGAAACCATCCGACTCCTTTCCGGGCCTAACGGCGATCGTCAGCGGAGGGTCTCCGCGCACTTTCGGCGTCTACTACGACGTGGCCTATGACCGGGTGCTTGCTCCGCCACAGCGTACAACCGGCAATGGTCTCGCTGGCGGAACCTGCACGCCAGGTCAGCCCAACGGGACGACGACCGAATACGAGGAAGGAGTCGACATCAATCAAGCACTTCTGAACGGCGGCGCACCTGGCGCGGGACCAACCGATGGAGGAATCGCTTCCATCGATCCCGGGCGGCTGATCCGCGATCCCTACAAGAACTGCGAGCCGGTATATCCGTGGAATTTTCCGCGCACGAACACCATCTTCGGAGTGATCCACCAAAACGGCGGCTACACCGCGTGGTCCGACAAGCATCCGGCGTACTCGTCCGTTTCCGGACCGGGCAACGGGAAAAACGTCGACGATTTCTATGCACCAGAAATTAACTCGGATGTGACCTTGCCCGCCAACCAAAAAGCGGTCGCGAACGTTACAACACCGCTTGCAGAACCTTGCTCAAATTTGGACTTGTCATCGGGCGTCAGCGCCTGGACGGACAGTTTTTTCGATATACGATGCTACGACACGCTCAAAGTGCAGGCGATTCTAAATGAAATCCAGGCGAAGAATCACGTGGGTACCGCAGAGGCACGAACGCCAACCATCTTGGGTATGAACTTTCAGGCCGTAAGTGTAGGCCAAAAACTCATTGAAAATGGGGTGAAGGGTGGATATTTAGACGCAGAAGCAACTCCATCGGCCAACCTCCTGACTGAAATTGCGTTTGTCGATAAGTCGATCGGCGAAATGGTCAGTGCGTTAAAGGCGAAGGGATTGTATACGTCGACACTAATAATCATTACAGCCAAGCACGGCCAGTCGCCGATTGACCCGAATCGCTATTTTGCGATTCCCGGACATTCCGGCACCAATGGAGAGTCTCCCGCGACCCTGATCGCGACCGACCTGCCGGGCTACATACCCTATTCAGAGTCGCCGTTGAACCCGAGTGGTATTGGACCAACAGAGGACGACGTATCTCTGCTATGGCTCTCTCCGGGCAGCGATACGGTCGCCGCAGTCAATCTGCTTGAAGCGAACGCCTCCACAATCGGACTCGGGCAGATCTACTACGGACAGAGCTTGCGGTCGATGCTGGATCGACCGGGACTGCCGCCCACGGGCGATTCCCGAACGCCCGACATCATCGTTACCCCAAACGTCGGCGTGACCTACACGGGCAGCGCGAAAAAACAAATGGAGCACGGCGGCTTCGCCCACGACGATACCAATGTGATGCTGCTGGTGTCGAATCCAGCGTTCGCCGGAAAAACCGTGACGGCTGAGGTGCAGACGGCGCAGGTAGCACCGACGATTCTGCAGGCGCTTGGATTGGATCCCGATTCCTTGGATGCGGTTCGTTATGAAGGAACGCCGGTGCTCCCGGGAATGCGCCTTGGCCAGCGGGACGACCACTAGAATCGTCTATTTCTGCCTATGCGTTGCGCGGGCTGCTTACCTGGGCGTTTAAGGCGGGCATGACGACCACTTGATACGTTCCCAGTTGTCGGTCAGGCGATAAAAGACGCGCGGCTCCAAATCCTCGGCGCGCAGGAAATACCTGCGCGCGAGCTCCTGAAGTGCTTCCTGGCTCATCTCTGCGATCTTCACTGTGTGCTTTTGAGCAGTCTCGAGCAGAATCCGCTCCGCGTCACGCCGGTTCCCACGATACGGAATCGGAATTTTCATTTCCTCCCAGATGTACGGAAATTCGCGCGAGTAGTTGTACACGGGGGAATCGAACAGCTTGTCATTGGTGACCGTAACCATGCGGCCCGTATATTGCCTGCCTTCTACCCAAAGCGATGGCGCGTCACTCTGCTCGGCTGGAGGCTCACCCATTTCCATGATGGTCGTCTGCATGAAACCGAGTGAGATCACATCGCCACGCACGCCGCCCATTGCGATTCGATCGCCCACGTTGAAGGTCCTGCCCCGCAAGATGATCAGATAACCGACGAATGCCAGCACCGCCCGTTCCATGGCAAACGCCAAACCCGCCGTGACAAGACCGAGCGCGGTGGCGAGTGTTTTCGGGTCATTAAACCAAATCGAAAGCAGACCGATGACCATGACAATGGCTGTGAGCAGCTGAACCCCCTGCTTTGTCCAGAAAGCGAACCGCATCGATTGACGGTCACGCACAAGTCCGTGCAGCAGAAGCTGCAGGGCACGTTGGAGCAGGTATACTCCCGCAATAAATACTACTGAAAAGAGCAACCGCTGCCCATTCTCGACCGTGATGCCGACCAGGCGCACGCGGAATATCTCGAGAGTCTGCTGCGGCCCGACGAGCCGAACGATACCGCCCATGCATCTTCCTCTGCAATGCAGGACTGGTCTGGAGCTGTAAAAGATTCCTGCGCCGAGCTTACCCCGGGAGAGCGAGCTGGTCGCGATCGTAATCTGCACTAAGCGCCTGTTGTGCCCGCTGCGCCAACACCTCTTTCGAGTTACTCGGCAGTAGTCTCTTCTCTTGTAAATGCATCCACTGTTGCTCCGAACAGTAAGTGAGACGCGAGTGCTCCTGCGTGAGAAGCGCCACTCCGGTCGAACGGGCGTGAAACGTGCGCTGCCGAGATGGGCAACTCATCGGCTATAAGCCAGAGAACACTGCCGAATGCGGTGCCGAATCCCCGGCGCACCCATGGTCTGCGTGCGGCGAAAACCGAATAAAGCGCACCGAGAGCCGCGCCATACGCATAGTGAAGTGTGAGACCGAGCTTGGCAGCGACATCATCTTGAAGCTCTTCAACTCCAATTGCAGAGCAAAGAAGCTGAACCGAGTTCACGTCCGCCTCATAGTCAAATCCAAATATTCCATGTTTCGGACTGTGGCCGGCAAGTCGTTCCCATAACAAGCGGAACGCGTGCATAACCAGTGATCCCGCAAGCCCGCCGATCGCTCCGACGCCGGCTGTGTTCAAGGATGAGTCGGAACCTCCTGAGATTACCGAGTTTCCCGCGTCGTCAGTTGGCTTGTAATCGGAGATTGCGACTCGCTTCAGCTTCCCACCGATGCCGCGAAAGCAGCGACTTTCCCCAGCGCTGAACCTACAGTTTCCGCCGCAGTCACGAGCGCAGGCTTCCCTGAAGAGTGTTCCCTCTGGGCGCGAATTTCTTCTTCTGCGCGGAACCAATCCACGTCCGGTGTACCAATTGGACAACCGCGCTGCTCCCATAAAAAGAATGCAGCCAGCCTGATGAGCTCGTGGTCTTGCGATTCGGACTGCACGGATTCCATAAAGGTCCTTTAACTATTATGAGACCTCAGCTGTAGAGCCTCACCTGGTTCCGGAGCCGTCAGCTCCATTAAGCATCAGCCCCGGTCTCGGCCTATTACCTCAGGACTTCGGGTCCTTGCGCTGCCCGCATGGCCTGAAAGGCCAGTTCCCTGAACGTCTCTCTCAACTCCGCAGGCTGGTTGACTACGATGCGGCGTCCCATGCTGAGAAGCATGGCCGCGAACATGTTTAGCCGATCACGCCCGCAGCGCAGCCTTGTTCCGGCCCCATCCGTCTCCATGACAACTCTCCATGGCGCAAAGGTGCATTCTGCTTCCTCGATCGGCATATCGATCCAGACATCTATCTGGAAATCCGATTCGACAAACGGCATTCGTTCTCGCAGGTAGCCGCGCGCGTCGAAATCGGTTGGCCGTTGGAACCTTTCTGCGCTGACCTCGACTTCAGCCATGCGGTCGAGGCGGAACGTACGAGTGGCTTCTCGCGACAGGCAATGACCAATCAAATACCAACGTCCATCAGTGTGAATCACTGCATAGGGCTCCACTTGGCGATTCGAGTCGGCGCCACCGTGAGAACGATCCGCGAACCGAATCCGCCGGCACATGCGTATCGCTGACGCGGCCCGGACAAGACACTCGGCAGATGTTGAGATGACCCAAGGACCGGGTTCGATAGCCACGACATCCTCGACCGTTCGTATACTCTCGCGCAGCGCTTCTGGCAAGACCCGCCCCAACTTGGCGGATGCACCTTCGGTGGCGGGCGCGAACGCGGACAACCCGAGTTGGCGCAGAGCACGTAGCCCCAAGGAGAGTGCGAATGCCTCTTCATCGGTGAACATCAGTGGCGGGAGCCGAAAGCCGGGCCGTAGACGATAAAACCCTCCCACCCCGCGAACGGATTCAACAGGTATGCTCAGATCCTGCAAGCGAACGATGTATCGCTGCACCGTGCGAACATCAACTTCCAGGCGTTCCGCCAGTTCTGCCCCGGTGACATGCTCGCGAGCTTGCAGAATCTCCAGTACCGTGAGGACTCGCATGATCGGGTCGTACATAGAAATTCGATCGTTCCATCAAATTACGACATCTCTTGTCGGGAATCCCTCATATTCTCGATTTGAGCCCGAATCGGGCAAAAGGAGAATGAAGTGGCGACAGAAACGGCAAATGTCAATGTACTCACGGCGGAGAGTCTTTTGAAAAACTGGCAGGGGCATAGAAAGCTCACGCGAAGGACCATTGAAGCTTTTCCTGAGGACAAGCTGTTTCAGTTTTCAATTGGCGGCATGCGCCCCTTTTCGGAGATGGCTTGGGAGTTTATCCGAATGGCCGGACCGATTGTCGAAGGCGTGCGCACGGGGAAGTGGCAGGAGTACGAGCGTCCGAAGCCGGCCACCAAGAGCGAGCTGCTACAGATGTGGGACGAACAGACGGCTGAACTCAACGATAAGTTCGGCCAGATTCCTCCTCATCGGTTCAGCGAGGTCGACAAGGCGTTCGGTCAATGGGAGGCGCCTGGGTTGGTAACCATTCAATATGCAATCGACAATGAGATTCATCACCGCGGCCAGGGGTTCGTCTACTTGCGAGCGCTCGGAATAGAACCTCCAGCTTTTTGGGAGCGCGACTGATCCGCGTTAACTGGCGGGCCCGGCGAAAAGAATGAGATTATCGTCCGGGTCCTTGACTATGAACGTTTTGGCTCCCCACGGCTCCGGCTTCAGTGTCTGATGGAAAGGCGCGCCGGCAGCCTGATACATGAGGAAAAGGTGCTCGATCTCTTCCGCACTGGCTACCGTAATCGAGGCCAAAACTAAATCCTCGCGTGCCCGGATGTCTCCGGCAAATACGGGCTCATCCATATAGCGCAAGGCAAGCCTGGCGTTGTCCCGGCTGACCTGTCCATAGAAAGGCGGATCGCCATAGACGAAATCCACGGTAAAGCCAAGCTTGTTCTGGAAGAACTCACAAGAGGTCTTGATATTTCGGACGAACAGATGTGCGGCGACTGAACTGAGTATTGGTTGAGCGACGCTTTGTTTCGATGCTCGAATCACGGTGTGGGCTCCTATCCTGAGTGCCTGCCATCCCTCGAACCCCTTTTCTCGAGCGCTCGCTTGTCAACACAAGCAAAAGTTATCACGACGTCCCCGGACGCTATCGCTACTAAGATTTGTCCTGACGAAGAGGTGGAATCGTGCCACCACCTCGGGAAACGTGCTCTTCACCTGGTCAAAGATGGGAGCGCTTGTGGTCATGGCTTGGAGATAATCCAGCTCTGTCCATGGCCTTCCAACATATACCGACTCATAAATCGGATCCCTTGCGGTGGTAAACACGATCGATTTCTGCAACTGGGTACTGATGGCAGCCGAAATAATAGCCGAGAAATTCGCCGAAGGGCCCTTCGGGCTGTCGTTTGCGGCCGAGAATGCCGCTCTTCCAGGACATATTCCGAGCCCCATGGGACATCCAGTCCTTTTTCAGTTTGCATCACGCGATAGGGTTTGCCCTGCATCACCGCGGCCATTTTGTACTCGAGCTGTGTGTACAACATTGGTGTCGCAGCCATCAGGAGTATGACCGGCTCGTTGCCCAACGCAATCGCGACCGGAAGATTCGCCCCGTGCTTCAGCGAGAGCCAGTTGCAGGGCGATATCGTGTTGCGGAACTGTTTGAATACCGAGATGATTGCGGTCCTTTACCTGCAAGCGATAGACGCCTACATTCTCGACGTTGTCGTTGCTCCAATCATCAGGTCGCGGCTGATCACGCACGGTTTATCGATAAAGAATCCGCCGTAGCCACGATTGAGCCGGAACAACGGCAAGAGTTCGAACAGGTTTATCTCCTTGTCCACAACGACCTCTTGCCAAGGCGCAGAGTTTGCGCGCTCCAATTCTCCCGGATACATCCGGTATCGGCGCACAAATTCAAAAAACTGGGCCTGTAATGGCGCGTCTTTATCCATGCTCAGTGCTAGGGCGTGGTTCGCCCAGGAACCATGAACATTCATGACTATCCGCGCGCTCGAGTATCCGGCGATTGTTGTCAAACTAGATCGCGGGACTGCGACTCCCGAGTTTGGTCGCTGCACAAGCAGCGGCTGCAAGGTCGAGTTCTAATTGCACGGTTCCGTGATCCGCAGAAGCTGTTTCTCCTGTTCGAGAACGCCGAGGAGTTCGCGAAAGTCCTGGTAAGCGTGCATCAAAGCCTCTTTACCGCATCACAGCAAAATGGCAGCTCAAGTAGCTCGCATCAGTGTACGCTGCTTACGTCCCGAGGGCATGGAAAGTGCTGCAGACGAAGCAGGTGTCGCGCGGCAATCCTAACATACACAAATTGATCTATAGGTTGGCTGCTATAACGAGAGCGGCCGGCGCGGACCAAGAATCGGGATCAATGCCTCGCGTTAGGAGTTTACGCAGCGCCGATTAAGTTTTGAGCGAGGATGTCAGTTGAGTGGATGCCGGCGCACGCCGAACGATCGGCGCCACGCGAGCGCCACGGCTGCAACCCATAACGCCACGAGCATTCCTCGTACCCACGCTGCGCCGGCTGCAGAGAAACCGACGCCGGTCGCGACCGTCAGCCAGGCCGCGAGACACAACGGGCATTTCGGCAGGAATGCCAGTACCACCGCCGACACGATCGAAGCTGTGACCCTGGAGAAAGGCAAGCCGGGGCGGCGCGTCGCCGGGCCGCCCATTTCATCGACCGCGCCAAGTGGAAGCCGACGCTCTAAAGCGAAGACGCCCAGTTGACCGCAGCACCGCCCAGTCATCACGCACCTTCCTCGCGCTTGCAGCACTGGCCAATGTCACGCGGCTTCTCATCAGTAGACGCAGAATTGAGCAGCGCCAATGAGGCGTCCACCACCTCGCTCCACTTCGGGTCAGGGGCGGCGCCGTATGTGTCGTGCCATTTCCACCACTTATAGGGCGGGGTCTGAGGATAGCCCGCCGGCGAGTCCTCCCACTGCTCCTGCCGCCCGAGCGGAGTCGCGTCCAGATAGCTCCAGGTGCTCCCCATCGCCTCGTCGCCACGGTTGTTGATGAAGTAGGTACGGAACACGCACTCGCCGTCGCGGAAGAACACGTTGTGGCCGTGCCATTCATCTACCCCGAAGTCACGGTCGAATCCGTCGGTTATCGTGTACCACGGCATCTCCCAGCCCATCCGGGCCTTTAGACGCTGGATGTCCGTCTGCTGCGCGCGAGAGGCGAACGCGAGAGTGGTGTCGCGCGCGTTCAGGTGGGCGAGGTGGGCGACCTGGTCCGCTCCCAGCGAACAGCCGACGCAGCCATGCTCGGGCCAGCCGAATACGCCGGGCTCGAAGAACGCGCGGTAGACGATTAGTTGGCGACGGCCCTCGAACAAGTCGAGCAGACTTACCTTACCGTTAGGCCCGTCGAACTCGTACTTCTTCTCCACTGCCAGCCACGGCATCCGCCGACGCTCGGCTGCCAGCGCGTCACGGGCGCGGGTCAACTCCTTCTCCTTCACAAGCAGCTGCTGGCGCGCAGCCTCCCACTCCCCGGGCGACACGATCGAGGGCGTTTTCATTGCAATTGTAGTAGTCATTGATTTTTCCTTTCTGTTTACGTTTGAGGTTACGCACGGACACACGCCTCCTTCCTCGTCCGCGCGGAGGTTATCGGTTAGCCCACTTTCGGGCGTTTCTTCCTTTGTGCCTCGGCGACATGATCGCCGGTAGGATTTGCTTCAGCGTCTTCTTTGATGCGCAGCAGGTGGCTCGCCCACAGCTCTTCGAAGCGGCCCACCCAGCGTTCATAAATTTGCCGGATCGGTACTACGTTCAGTGAATTGATCCGCTGCCGGCGTTCTTCACGGGTGTGAATCAGGTTGGCCGCACGAAGCACGTCAATGTGTTTCATGACCCCGAAGCGGCTCAGGTGCGGAAAAGCCTCAACGATCTGTGTGGTGGTTCGCGGGCCCTGCCGCAGCAGGTCCAGAATCGAGCGCCTCGTGCTGTCGGACAAAGCTTTCCACACGCCGTCAAGTTCATCCGCTGGCACATTAGCTCCGTCGCCCCTGCCCTTCCGTCGAGCAGTCCTCGGCGACCCTGTCCAGCATGTACTTCCAGCCGCTGGTCACCCCCTGCCGGTGCGCCGGCTCGATCAAGCCGAAGGCGCGATGACGGAACTCCACGTGAGTTCCTCCCGGCCGGTGTTCGAGCCTCACCTCGATATGGTTCAGCGCCGGGTACGACATGAACATAGGGCCGCTCAGTTCGAGCAGCACGGGAGGCTTGATCACCTGCACGTGTCCCCACAGGTGGCCGATGCCGTTGCCGCGATCGCGGAACCACCGCCCGCCCGCCCATTGCTCCATCGTCATCTGTAACGATTCACCTTGCGGGTTGCTAAAGCCTTCACCGAGCCGGTCCAGCACGCTCCGAAAGACGTCTCCGATTTCGGCTTTGATATCGATACTCTGCGTTGTATCCATCGTTAAATCGTCGATTGTCATAAGCACACCCTCTCTATACGTGCCTCAATAGTAACGTGACTAGGTAGTAACGTCAAGTAAGAAATTTTCAGCTTGGCCCGGAGACTGAGCTGTGGAGAGAAAATGTCAGCAATGGTGGCCAATTGCAGGAGAGAGGCAGATCTACGAGGATAGTGGAACTTCGTATCCCAATAGGTCGGCGGGTACTCGGAACTAAAGGTTTGCCTTCAGGGCTGCAGTCAGACGCTTTGTATCGAAGCCAAAGGGTCCCGGATCCGACTTAAAACGAATGCGTCCGTCGACACCTACTATATAGAGCCGGTCGGGCCAACCTGTGTACTGCTCTTCCACGCGGTTTTGAATCGAATCCAACACGGCGGGAAGGGCGATGTGAAGCCTTCGGACACAGGACGATGCGATTGTGGCGCGCTCTTCATCTGTTTTCGGATTTCGAAAGAGCACGCGCTCTTTGACATTGCTTTGCATCTGCCACATATCCGTCGGATGGGCCTCGGCGATGTAGACGACATAGAACGCCGCTCGGTCTCTATATTGCTGGTACAACTTGTTGAGCGCGGGAACCTCCCGGCGAAATGGCGGTCAAGTGTAACTACCGAATATGAGGACAACCGGTTCCGATCCGCGAAACGAAGAGATCGTCACCGAACCGGAATGGTCTAGGAGCGGAAGCGTGAAGTCAGGCGCCCTATCTCCCATGCGCAATGTTCCGGCTCGCGCATTCTTCCACATCGTTTCGAATGGAAACAGAAGGAAGGGCGCCGGTCCGATATGCATCATCAGTCTCGAAAACGTCTCGGGCGGCTGATGCATCGCATAATCGAAACCCGCCAGGAGTATGCCGTAGAGCACGAGGACCGGGACTGCCAGCGTGAGAATCCGCCGTTTCCAGTTCTTCGATCGCCTCGCGCGACCGAGGGTTGAGTCGTCAACTCTTGAAACCGGCTGCGTGCTCATTGCGGCAGTATAAGGTACTTGTCGACCGCTAGCCATCAGCTTAAAGATCTAGGCCGGCATCCATCTTTACCAAAGCCTTCAAAACGGCTATATTCGCAGCAGCAAACATATGCCGCACATTGCATTGACGGACGGTGTACCCGGTATTCTCGGCCCCATGCTGTTTCGCCCGGAGACCGCTAAGCCACTCAACGAACTTGCTGAAACACTGCTCCGCGGAGCCAACTCTTTGTCAAGAGCCGAGCGCGAACTTATCGCAACTTATGTTTCGTCGCAGAACGATTGCTATTTCTGCCAGACAATCCACGGCGCCGTTGCCGCGCACCATTTGCAGGGCGATGAGGACTTAGTATCTACGACCAAACGCACTCCCGAAAAGGCGCGGATTTCTGAGAAAATGAAGGCGCTTCTCGTAATCGCCGGGAAGGTGCAAGAGGGCGGAAAACATGTGACTGCCGACGATATCGAAGCCGCCAGGCAGCATGGGGCGAGCGATATCGAGATTCACGATGCGGTGTTGATCGCGGCGGCATTCTGTATGTATAACCGCTACGTAGACGGCCTCGCTACCTGGGCCCCTGACGATCCTGAACTATACCGGCAGCAGGCAGCACGGCTGGCGACAGAAGGATACACCGGTTCCGTCGAGCGACTCTCCGGTGCGCTCGCTGCGCACACCGCTTGAAATAAGAGAGCACATTGCGCGATCTCGAAAATCGGCGCTGCCCGACCACGATAAGGCGCTATTCCGGTTCTCGCGAAGGTGATTTGGCATCAGAACTGCGTCACACGGCTACATTCGCAAGTAGTTTGGCGGCGACGGCGTTTCAACGATCCTGTACATGCCAACAGCACACGAGCCGTGATCCGCAGCTGTCATGGCAAATGTTCGCACAGTACCGTCCTGCCAGAACCGACAGCTGGCCGGCACATGGCGCTCGGTCGATCGAGACCAGGCGAATTGAGAATGCAATCGCAACGGGCGGGTGCGTCAGGCCGAGCGACTCCGTCAATCGTATCGAAACTTCCAGATAGTTCAGACGCCCGGCTCCACGCGGAAACCCATCTCGACAATGGCGTCCCTTAGTTCTCGCTCATTGACTTTTGCAGGATCGAATTCAATGCGAACGGTGCCTTCCGGATATTTTGCTTGGACCTGTAATATACCCGGCCTCCGGCTAAGCAGCGTTTCGAGCCCGACGGCGCATGTTCGGCAAGTAAACCCGGCAACATGCCAGTCGACCATCTGCTTTCTCCGGCTCACCGGCTTGCCGCCCAGAGCGACACCACTCGTGGCAAAACTAAAGCTTTGGAGGAAGCGCCTTCTAAAGAGGTTCATATATCAATCTCATCTCGCACCTTAACGCTTTCGCGACTTGCCGGCTACCTTGGACAAAGTGATCGCTTGAAGAATGGCTGGACTAAATCTTAACCGGTGCTCCAGCGGCGCCAACGGGGACGATCTTTGATTGGAGTCCGGCCTTGGCGAGGACCACGTAAACCACAAATCCGGCTACGAAGCTGTAGACGGCCGCTGGTTGCAGATAGGGTTTCGTGTCCTCGGGAATAGGCAGAAAAGGAAGAATGCCGATCACGAATCCGATGGCCCATGCTCCGTAGCCCGCCAAATTGATCCCTTCCCTGGGACCGGCCCACTTGTTTCCGGAAAGCCAGAAATCTGCCACCATTGCGCCACAAATCGGTCCGAACGAAGCGCCGATGATCGTGAAGAGCCCTACCAGGTTGGCTGCTACACCGGTGATCGCGAGCACTGCGGCGATAACCGCACCCGCCATTGTCGATGTGGTTCGCGCCACTCCCGGAATCATGGTGGCCAGGCTATTTCCTGCGATGAAGGAGGAAAAGCACATCGGCGCGACGGAAGCAACGGCGAAAAGGAAAAACGCAATGGCTGCAAAAGCGCCTGTTTGCGCAATAGCCGAGTCAAAATGGTAGTCCTTGACGCCAAACAGATCATGAGCCCCGGCAACCGAGAGCAAAGGAAGTCCTCCGGCCACGACCACTGCCAATAAGATTCCGACTAACCCACCCAGGCGCACGTCTCCTTCGTTGCGATTGCTCATGCCGAAATCCACGCCGGCGGCGCCGGCAGTCGCGAAAAAGCCCACCACAATCTGCACCAGCATCGTAAAGCCCAGGTACGAATTTGGGTGTGGTGGCACGTAATTCCCAACTCCCCCGGCGTTTTTCGCGAACACCACCAAAATCATCAATAACGGAACAATGTTGAGGTAGAGAGCGAAGGGCGCGACATACTGGATTCCTTTTGCGCCGACATACCCGAGTCCCAAAGCCCACGCTGCTGCAATTAGTGAGAACAGCAGGCTGCCGGGCCCGGATTTCGAACCAAAGGCGGTCAGAATGAACGTGGCCGCCACGAAGGCGTTCACCGACATCCAGCCTACCTGCAGCACACCCATCAACAGGCCAGGCATGACATAGCCGCCTTGTGTACCGAAAGTAGAGCTGCCGACCACGTATAGTGGGTAACCGGTTTGCATGCCCATCAGCGCGGGGATGTAGTAGAAAAGGCCATAGCTGATGAGTCCGGCAACCACCAAGGCTGCCAAGCACATCGCCGGACCTGCGTGGTCCAGGACCACCGCGATTTCCCGATAAAAAACAACCCAGAGAAAGACACCAGCGTATGTGGGGGCGGTGTTCTTGTACCAGGGCGCACGATTCGAGACCGGGTTTGGCACAGCTTTGGAGATGTAGCCAGGCAACATATCTGCTCCTTATCACTCTTCGAGCGATGCTCATTATATCGACGCGTCCAGTGCTGCCCGGCCGCCGCGCGAGCCTACACTCTTCGCAAGCGAATGTTTTCCACGCTGTGGCTGGCGTCTTTTTCCAGAATCAGGTGAGCGCGTTCGCGAGTTGGCTGGATGTTTTCCCTCAAGTTGACCAGGTTGATCTCATTCCAGATTTGCTGCGCAGTCTCGATGGCTTCTGCCTCGGAGAGCGCGGCGTAGCGGTGGAAGTAGGAAGATTCGTTTTGAAAGACGGTCTCGCGTAAGCGCAAGAAACGCTCTACATACCAGCTTGCGACAGTTCTTTCATCGGCGTCGAGGTAAATAGAAAAATCGAAGAAGTCAGAGACGAAGAGCCGGGAAGCTTCGCGCGCCGATCCTGGAGCTTGCAGCACGTTCAATCCTTCCAGGATCAGGATGTCGGGTCGCTCTATTTCTTGTGAAACACCGGGAATAATATCGTAATGCAGATGCGAATAAACCGGTGCGGAAACTATTCGCCTTCCGGCTTTGATATCCGCCAGGAAGTGTAGAAGGCAGCGCTGATCATAGCTTTCCGGGAAGCCTTTCCGCTTCATCAGCCCGTTCTGTTCCAGAATGCGGTTTGGGTAGAGAAAGCCATCCGTCGTGACCAGGTCGACCCGCAAGTGATCCTGCCATTGCGCCAGACAGGCCCGCAGCACGCGCGAAAAAGTGCTCTTGCCTACCGCTACGCTTCCGCCGATTCCGATGATGTAGGTCACTCGCTGCGGAGTGGGGGAGCCGAGGAACTGCCGCCTCGCCTCGTAGAGGTGCTGAATGGCGGCAACATGGAGATTAAGAAGCCGGGAAAGCGGTACGAAGACATCCTCAACCTCGCCCAACGAGACCTGTTCATTGATTCCGCGGAGTGTTGCTAAGTCACTCTCGCTCAATAGCAAAGGCGTGTTGGCGCGTAGCTTCTTCCAGTGTTCCCGACTGAAGTTGGTGTAACGGCTGATCGAACCTGCGGGAGCAAGTGTGGCGTTTCTCAAGCTCGTATCCGGCTGGTTTCATCTTGACAGAAATGTCGACCACGAAATCAGTTAAGATGGAGACGAGGGAATGTCTACCAAGCCGATCGGTATTCAGCTACGATGCCGGTAAGTCAGAGTTCCGCACCGACGCCTACCCAGTCTAATAAGGAGCGTAATTGAAAGAATCGAAGGCTCAGCGAACAGAGCGGCTGAAGGTCGAGAAAAATCCTTGGGACGCCCTGGAAGAGATTCGCTCATTTGCCAAGCAGGGGCGTAGCAGCGTTCTGCCAGAGTGGGCAAGTTTGTACTTCAAATGGTGGGGCATCTACACACAGGGTGATGGTCTTGGTGTTCTCGGCGGACAAGGCGGCGAAGGCAAAGCTAGTGAGTACTTCATGCTTCGAATCGGGATCCCGAACGGCCGCCTTACTGCAGCGCAGCTTCGGGCCATTGCTCATATCAGCCGTACATTCGGTCGTGACCTGGCGGACATCACCGTACGGCAGAGCATTCAATTGCATTGGCTTCCCATCGAAGTGATTCCGCAGGCGATCGACATCCTGGCGTCGGTTGGGCTATTTTCCAAGGGAGCATGTGGCGACGTGGTTCGCAATATCACAGGCTGCCCGCTCGCGGGGGTGGCTGAGGATGAGATGCTAGACGCGTCTCCGGTTGCGTTTGCGGCGGCGCGGCGTCTGTGCGGTAACTCCGACTTCTACAACCTTCCAAGAAAATTCAAAATCTCGATTACTGGCTGCCCGCTTTGGTGCTCTTACCCGGAAATCAATGACATTGCTTTGACCCCGGCCCAGCGCGGCGAGGAGGTGGGATTTTCAGTCCGTGTCGGCGGAGGGCTTTCCGCTGATCCGCACCTCGCGGTCCGACTGGATGCCTTTGTGAAGGTCAATCAAGCGGTGGACGTGCTCCAGGGAATCACGGAGATCTTTCGCGATCAGCAGGGGCTGCGCGAACACCGCGAACGGGCACGCATGAAGCATTTGTTCCTGCGTGAAGGCTGGACCGCAGAGAGATTCCTCGATGACCTTCAAGGCCGGCTCAGTTTTCAGCTGGACCCCGGAGTAGAAGAAGAGATTCCAGGCGATGTCTTGCGCGACCACGTGGGAGTACACGGCCAGCGGCAGTCCGGTCTCTACTATGTTGGCGCCGCCGTGCTGCGCGGCCGCATCACGGGAGATCAGCTGGCGGCGGCGGCCGATTTGGCCGAGCGCTTTGGGAATGGCGAACTGCGCACCACTATCATGCAGAACCTGCTTTTCCTGAACGTACCGAAGCAAAACATCACGCCTCTCGTAAAGGAGCTTGCTGACATCCAGCTGAAAGTGGAGGGATCCCAGTTCTGGCGCGGCACCATTACCTGCACGGGTACAGAATTCTGCAAACTCGCGATTACCGAGACGAAGGAGTTCGCCCGCTGGCTGGTAGACGAGATGGAAGCTCGTTTACCCGCTTTCGATCAGCAGTTGAAACTGCACGTGACGGGATGCCCAAATAGCTGCGGGCAGCATTGGGTTGCCGATATCGGAATCGAAGGCAAGAAGATCAAGCAGAATGGCTCGCTGGTAGACGCTTATTACTTTTGCGTTGGCGGTGGTGTTGGGGCAAAGGCCTCAATCGCGCGGCCTGTCGGCTATCGCTGCCCTGCGAGTGAGATTCCTGATGCGCTCGAGCGCCTGCTCAGCGGGTATCTCAGTACGCGAGAAGGAGATGAAGATTTGCAGGGCTATTTCCGGCGGACCAGCAACGATGAACTTCGTGCATTGCTGGCCGGACAACCCATCACACCCGTGGAACGCGACAAGCCGCGAGAGAGGGAGCTAGTCGGGGCGCCTGAGTGACTGGTCAGGCACCGCTGCTGCCGGTTTTTCTGAAGATGAAGGGCCGATCCTGCCTCGTAGTTGGCGGCGGCAACATCGCGCTGGAAAAGATTCGGGTGTTGCTGGAATGTGAGACCGATGTTTGCGTAGTTGCTCCAGCAGCAATAAACGAAATCGATCTGATGGCCCGCGACGGTAAGATCGTGCTGCGGCGGAAGGAGTATGCGGAGAGCGATCTGGCGAACGCGCCTTTCGTGATCGCGGCCACCAACAATCGTGAGCTGAACCACCGTATTTACACGGAGGCGCGTGCGCAAGGCCGGTTAGTAAATGTTGTGGACGATCCTGACTATTGCGACTTTTATTTTGGCTCGATCGTCCGGAGGGGCACCCTGCAGGTGGCTATTTCGACCAGCGGAGAAAGCCCAGCCTTTGCTCAGAGATTGAAGCAGGAGATCGATGAAGCGCTACCGCCTGACATAGCTTCGTGGCTTGCAGGTCTAGGAGAGCTGCGGCGAGAGATCAATCAAACAATCGTGCCGGGGCCCGAGCGAGTCTCCTTGTTGCGTGAATTGGCCCGGCGTGAAATATGCGAGCCGGCAACCTGCCCCTGCCGCACACTGGCGACGGGAGAACGACACACGGCATGACTCAAGCCGAGAAGGGGAGGGTGTACCTGGTGGGCGCGGGTCCGGGAGATCCGGAACTGCTTACCGTGAAAGCGTCCGGGCTGCTCGTAACGGCCGATATTATCTACCATGATGACCTGGTGGCTCGAGAGATCTTGGATCTGGCGCGGGCGAGTTCGCTGGTGATCAGCGTGGGAAAGCGCTGCGGCTCGAAGCGTGTTACGCAAGGCGAAATCAATCACAAATTGATTGAAAGCGCGCGGCGCGGCCTCGGTATTGTGCGCTTAAAGAGCGGGGATCCCCTCATATTCGGCAGAGCCAGCGAAGAGATCAGTGCTTTGTCCGCGGCCGGCGTGCCGTACGAAGTGGTTCCGGGAATCACTTCGGGATTTGCGGCAGCCGCAACTCTCGGCCGTTCACTCACAGACCGCGGGATCGCGTCGAGCGTCCTTTTACTTTCCGGTCATCACGCGCATGAGAAGAACCCGGAGCGTTCGCCCACCCGGATAATTTATATGCCCGGTACCCATCTTAAAGCGCAGGCAAAAGCATGGCTCGACAGCGGTGAACCGCCAGATTTGCCGTGTATTCTCGTGAGTCACGTTTCTCAGCCGCATCAAACAATCGTGCACCTGCAGCTCCGCGACTTGCTCACAGCGACTGTTTCCGCAAGCCCCTCCATTCTGCTCGCGGGCAAAGCTCTTGAAACGTCGGGGACGGGCCAGGCAGCCACCAACTCTTTCGACACCCAGGTCCCGGCTGCGATCAATAGTCGCGTCTAATCGGTCGCGTAAAAGGCGGCGCTGCGAACCTGCTCTAAAATAACGGATTGCCTTCGATAACCCCTTCGATCAGGCGTTTATCAAACGGAGTTGGCCGGCCAACTCTGGCGCAAACCTTGTGGGCAGCTTCGCTCTTTCTGCTTTTTACGTGGCTGACCGTCAGCGTGGTTCACGATTATCGCCTGCTGGTCCGGGCCTACACGCCGGTCCCGTTCTGGGACGATTGGATCACCGTCGATCACTTTCTTGCCTATAAGCACCTCGATTTCTCGGTATTCCTGCAACAACACAACGAGCACCGCATTGTTTTCCCCGAGCTCATCTTTTTAGTCGACGATCTCCTGTTTCATGACCGTCTTGTGCTGACTATAACGCTCAGTTGCCTGTTCTATGTCGGGACCTGGTATCTTCTCGCGCACGCTCTTCTATCGGACCCAAACGGAAATTTGTCTGGCAAACTAGGCGCCATTCTTGGCGGCGGCATCATGATCGCCTGGGCCGGCAGCACCTTGGTACTCGGGTCCCCGTTCCAAGTTGTGTGGACCCTGTTGTTCTTCGCAGCCGTTGTGTCCCTGATGTTCCTCGTGGACCTCCACAAATCGGGGAAGCCTCTGTATTGCGCGCTGACGATTGCATTTGCCGTGGTGACGACGTTCTCGGAGGCGAGTGGACTCTCTATCTGGCCGTTGCTGATCGCAGCCGCGCTCGTGTTGCGATTAACCAAGAAATCCATTTTGGCCTTGGGCATCAGCGCCGCCGCTTCGATCGGACTGTATTTCACTGATTACCAATTCCCGCCCTCGCATTTGGGACTCATTGCACGGCACCCGCTATCCTTCGTGAGCTTCGTTGCCGCTTACCTCTCCGTCCCCTTCGGTCCGCTATCAGACTCAATCGCCGTCTTCGCAGGATTGGTGAGTATTGGAAGTTTCATCTGTTTCGCCATCGCTGCGTGGCGCCGAAATCTGGTGCGAACACGACCCGGCATTGTCTTACTTGGGTTCTATTTGATGGTCGTTTCTACAGCGGTGATGACGGCCGCGGGCAGAATGGATCCGAACAATCCTGCTTCGATCGGCGCGGCTATGGCCCATCGATACATCGTTATTCCGCTCCTGGGTTGGGCTGTTCTCGCGATGATCGCCGGATGGATTCTCGGCAGATCGAGATCGGGCTCCAGGTCTGGCCTGTGGGCCGTTCCGGTGGCGGCGATGCTGACTGCATTGTTCCTCGAAAACCAGTCGCCAAAAATCAAAACGTGGCTGCAGAATCCGCGTTATACGTTTTTTTCGTACCCCCAGATTGCTGCGCTTTCTTTTGAAACCGGCCTGGATGATTCAGGTATTATCTCGACGGTTGCGCCAATTGTAGATCCTGTCAGACGGGTGCTTCCGCTCATGAAGCAGTACAGGCTCTCTGTCTTCTCAAAAGGCCGCAATGAGTGGATCGGCAAGCCGGCGTCTGACTTGTTTTCCTCGATCTACCCGCGCCGCCAGGCCGGCGCTATTACAGTTGTATATCCCGTCGAATCGGGGTTGGAACTGGTGGGCTGGAGCGAGGCATCGAGAAACATCTTCCATCCGGAAGAATTGGTGTTTCTAAATGAAACACAGCGAATTATCGGCCTTGGCGGCAAGCTGCCTGATAACCTTCCCGCCGGCTTTACAACGCTAACTACGCCGACCTCTCTGGCATGGATTGGGTTTGCCAATCAAACGATTCACTCGGAATCGGTCGCCGCTTACAGAATTGGCAAAGACGGCCGATCTATCTATCCAATCGGCGAGCCAGTCTCACTCGAAGCACTGAACGGAGTAGAGAGCATCACGCCTGAGCAAGCCGGGCCCTTGCTGCCGCCTGGTGATTGGCTGATGCAGGGAACGTGGCGAAAGAACGGCAGCCTACCGGATCGCCCTCATGGCGAGCAGCCGAAGGGCGACTATTTCGATGACTGGAATGGAGGCGACACGACCGGAGGTGCACTGGTATCGCCACTCCTGAGCCTTCCGGGCAACTGCACCACAATACCCGTCGCGCATGGACCCGCGACAACGAATCTCAAGGTGCGGGTGACAGATTCGGCCGCTTCGACAACTCTGGCTCCGATACCCATCCTGGGGGCCGATTTGGGCTGGCGCTATTGGCAAGTCCAGATACCCGGTCGAGTGTCACGGGTTCGAATAGTAGCTACTGATTTCGGCCGCGATTGGAATGAGTGGTTAGCGCTGGGTGAACCACGCTCATGCCGATGATGCGGCTGGACGTTTTTTGCGCAGCACCTCAGCCGATTGTTCAGACGCCGCGTAGACCAGCGCCCCCATTTTAGGGGATGCCGGGACGATATCGGACTCCAGGTTCTCCGCAGCTACAGCCTCGTTCATGATCGGACCAATTGAAGCAACAGCCACGTGCTCACGCAGCGCTTGTCGCACCTCGTCCTCCAGATGATCCTGCCTGGCGATAGCGAACAGATGTTCCAGCTGAATGCTTGAAGTAAACAGCACAGTGTCGACCTCCCGCCGGGCTAGCCGTCGCACCGCTTCACGCAACGGCTTGATGTCCTCGGGTAATTCCCAACGGTAAAGGGCGAATGCTTCAACTTGCGCGCCCAATTCTTGCAGAGCCATCACAAACTCTTTGTTCGGGCGGCCGTATTCCTGAACCGCTAGTCTTCGCTCCTTGCGGTTGGCCAGGGTTTGGACGATCTCGCGCCAGGTATTCGGCTCGGGTATCGTGAGGTCAGGCACTATGCCGGAAGCGCGCAGCACCGCGCTCGGTTTGGGTCCTCGGGCTAGGAGTTTGATGCGGCGGAGCGCTTCATCTGCTCGCTGAGCAGAGTAGCGTGTGGCGATAACGTCTCGCCAGAAGGTCAGGCCAACGCCCGTCATCAGGATCAGCATTTCGAAAGCGCTCTGCTCGATCCTCTCCAGCAGACGAAATGCGTCGGCATGATCTTCCAGGGCACGCTCCTTAACGGACGGAGCAACGAATGGTTCGCCCCCCTGCTTGCGGATCAACACTTCAATTTCGGCAGCCCTACGGCTTTCCAGGCTGAGAACACGAAGACCACCAAACGGCATACTTCATCTTGCCAAGGCGTCAATTGACCAGCGCGCGAATGTCTTTGCTTTCCAGAATTCTTTTCGGAGCACCGCTGCGCGCAACAATGAGCATGGCGCGGCCGATCTGTTCAGTTGTCAGAACAAGATCGGGAAATAGGCGGCTGAGTATGGGCAGCACTGGTTTACTGGCCACGTAGAACAGGCGATACCAAGTCGTTTTGGATCGGACCCCATACAGCGGCACAATGATTCCAGGACGAAACATATACGCCGCTTTGAAGGGCAGACGGAGTATTGCGTTCTCAGTGCGCCCTTTAACCCGCGCCCAGGTGCTTCTGCTTTTTTCGGAACTATCGGTGCCGGCACCAGAGACGTAAACGAAGGTCATCTGTGGATTCAGTCGGGCCAGTATCGTAGCCGCTGCCATGCTGAGGCCGTAAGTGATGCGTTCATAGTCATCAAGCTTCATTCCCGCGGAAGATACTCCCAGACAGAAGAAACAAGCCTCAAAACCAATCAACCTGGCTTCGATTGACACCAAGCTCCACAGATCCTTCTGTATAAGTTCGTTCAGCTTCGGGTGCTGCACGCCGCTGGGGCTTCGTCCCACGGTTTGAACGAGCCGTACGTCGTTGTCAAGAAGGCACTCCCGCAGGACTCCTTGTCCGACCATACCGGTCGCTCCAAAGAGAAGTACGTTCAGACGGCGGCTCCCTCGAGATCAAAATAGCAGCTTCAATCCAAACTGAATCTGGCGTGAGGTGGTCGAAGTTGCTGTGATCACACCCGCTGTTGGCGAAGGTATCGTCGAGGCGGAGGTAAATACGACGGCATTCGGCGTCGAAAAGTTGGCGTGATTCAAAGAATTGAAGAACTCCGCGCGGAACTGCAGTCTCACCTGCTCGGTAATGTTCGCGTTCTTCAACGCCGAAAGGTCGAGCGTCACGATGCCTGGTCCGATCAGAGTGTCTCGGCCGACGTTGCCGTATGTTCCATTCGCTGGTGTGACGAACGCAGCAGGATTGAAATAACGATTGGGTGACCCCAGAATCAAATCTCCCGAAAAATCCGGATTCCAGGACGGCCGGATGGGATTGCGGCTGTCGGCGTTATTGGTGGGATTGAATCCCAACTGCGGAGTAAAGGGAAGGCCCGATTGAACGGTCTGGATCGCACTGATGCTCCATCCACTCGTAACTCTATCCCGCCAGCCGGCGACGCCGCTCAGGAATCGCTTACCACGGCCGAAAGGCAATTCATAGGTACCGTTGATGGTCGCTAGATTTCGCACATCGGTGGTTGCGAGCCCCCAATCCCACTTCGGATTGAGAGGGAACATGACGAAACCCGGCGCATTGGCGGCCACGCTGCTGTTCCAGGCAGTACCGTCATCTAGACTTTTCGAAAAGGTGTATGCGCCACGCAATTGAAATCCGCTACTGAACCTGTGATTCAGGTCCACCTCGAGGGCGTTATAAGAGCTGAGCCCTTCGGAAAACCAGGCTGTTGTGTTGGCCAGCTTTGGATTGGCCAACTTGGCATTCTTTGGATAGTAAATCGTGCTGGCCGCAAGGGAGGCGGGGCAGGGCGATGCCGGGCAAACCGTGGGGAACGGCTGGTTGGCGTCGAGCGAGAGCATTTCGTGATAGCCGTGCGAGCCCACATAGCCTGCCGACAGTGTCGTGTTATGGGCAAGCTCCTGCTGCACTTTGAAGGTCCAGGTCAGAATGGTCGGCGTATAAGAGTCCGGCTGGATGCCGCTGGGGGAGATAAGGCCGCCGACTGGGAGTGAAGAACCAGGCAGGATGTGGAGATTGGCCAGTGAAACATTCTTCAGAGTTTGCGTAGTATTGAACGGCGCGGTCTGATCCAGGCGGTAATCGAGGTTATCCAGCAGCATGCGATAGATGCCGAACCCGCCATTGATGACCGTTTTGCTCTTGCCGAACGGATCCCAAGAGAAGCCGAAGCGCGGTTCTGGCAGGAACTTCGCGCGATTCACTGTAAATACCGAACTCCCAACGCGCGGGTTGGTTTGGATGACGCCATTCTGGAACAGGTAATTCGAGCCGCGGCCGTGCGCTTCGTTCCAGCCGTCGGTGGACTCGAAGCGAAACCCGACGCGAAGCTCCAGCCCCCGGAAAGGCCGGATGGCATCTTGCACGAAGCCCGCTCCTTCCAGCGACCGCCAGCCGAGAGGCGTAGGCGATGGAATCACGGTAAACGTCGAAACCGATCCTTGCAAGAAATTGGCCAAGCTGCCGAAAGAAGCTTGCCCGTATTGATACTGCGCCAAATTGTCGTTCGCCTGCAGTCTCTGGAGCCACACACCCGCTTCGATCTGATGAATTCCTTTCGTGATGGCGACATGATCGTCGTAGGTGAACAAATTCCGTACCGCTGAAAGGTTACTGCCCGCATTCGTCCCGCCGAGCGTGATCTGCGAAGCACCATTAAGCGCCGTGCCGCCCCCGATCACCACCGCGCCGATGGGCGATCCTTGGACCCAGCCGGGCAAGTTCACGGGCGTGGTTCCCGTAAAGAAATAACCGGCGCGCGAAAATCCAAAACGCGCAGTATTCAGAACGGTTGGGGAAAAAACATGCTGTTCCTGAACGCTCGCCACCTGTTCCCGTAGGGTTTCGATGACGCCGCTCAGAGGATTGGCCGAAGGCGTATTGTCAGCGCTGTCATCGATCGTGTAAACGCCGAATAACGTATCGCGGTCTGAGATGTTGTAATCGGCGCGCGTCGTTCCAAAATCTTCTCGAATCGTCTGCAAGGGATTGCTGTAGGCGAGGCCTATTCCGCTGCCCAGCTCAGGGCCGTTCTGAAGCGGCCAGAGCGAAAGCAAGGCTACCGATGCCGGGCTTACTCCAACGTGAGTAATCTTGCCGCTGGAATTAGGCAAAAACCCCGCGCGCGCCGCGTCATCGGGTACAAACGTGACATCGCTCAGACCGAGATGCTGCCGAAAACCCTCGTAGTTTCCAAACAGAAACACCTTGTTCTTTTTAATCGGTCCGCCGATCGCGCCGCCAAACTCGTTCCTCTGAAATTGGGGGATCGAACGCCCATCGAAGAAATTCCGCGCGTCGAGATCGCTGTTCCGCAGAAACTCATAGACCGACCCGTGGACCTGATTGCTTCCGGAAGCCGTTACGATACTGACTTGAGCTCCCGGACGTTTGCCGTATTCGGCTCCATAAGTGTCAGTGACCACGTTGAACTCGCGAACAGCATCCACCCCGAGAAGCTGCCCGCTAGCTCCGCCCGGAGTGTTGTTGATCTCTGAGGCTCCGGTGTATTCAATTCCATTCAACAGAAACAGGTTCTCCTGCGGTCGGTGACCGGAGACCGCGAACATATTGCCGACCGCTGAGTTCGATGTTCCAACTCCACCCGAGCGCTGCGACGTGTAGTTCACCGTTGCCGGATTCAGAGTCATCAACTGGTCATAGCTGCGACCGTTCAAGGGGAGTTCTTTAACCTGCCGCTCGTTAACCAAGCCCGACGTGTCTTCGGTCGATACGCTGACCGGATTGGGGCTTTCCTCGACGGTTACGACCTGGTGGACTTCGCCGACCTGCAGCACAAGGTCTACTTGGGCCGTTTGTCCGACCACGAGATTGACCCCAGTCTTGACCTCGGATTCGAACCCGTCTTTGGAAGCAGAGATCGCGTATGAACCAATCGGGATCGAGAAGATACTGTACCGACCCGCGGCGTCAGTCACCAACGAACGCTCGCTTCCGGTCTCGCCGTTCTTAACTCTGATCTTGACATTCGAAAGAACCGCGCCAGATTCGTCGCGCACAGTACCCCACACGGAGGCGCCGACGACTTGGCTCCAGACAGGGCCGGCGCAGCTCAAAGCGAGAAAAGCGAAGCCAATCCGCAAATGGGGCATCTCCATATTGTTGATCGAGATTAGCAGAAGCTTTTCGGCCGAGTCAAGGAAATGCATATCGGATTAGTAGGGAATCGTGCTACCCTGCAAGGTGTGAGAGATACGAGCTCGCTGAAACAGCTCGAAGCGGAGAGCATTTACATTCTCCGGGAAGTAGCCGCCGAGTGTGCGCGTCCGGTACTGCTTTACTCAATCGGTAAAGATTCTTCGGTGCTGGTGCGTCTGGCGCAAAAAGCCTTCCATCCCGGTCCGATTCCATTTCCGTTCCTGCACGTCGACACGGGATACAAGTTTCGCGAGATGATCGACTTTCGCGACCGCTTCACGGCTCAGCTTGGGGTCCGGCTAATAGTTCAGACCAACCAAGCCGCGCTTGACGAAGGGGCGAATCCATTTGCCTGGGGTACACAGCGCTGCTGTGGCGCCCTCAAAACGGGCGCATTGCTGACGGGCCTCCGTGACGGCGGCTTCGACGCTGCCATCGGAGGAGCTCGCCGCGATGAGGAGCGCTCGAGAGCCAAGGAGCGCGTGTTCTCTTTCCGGGATTCACGCGGCCAGTGGGACCCGCGCAATCAGCGTCCTGAATTATGGAACCTCTTCAACACGAATGTGAAGGTCAATGAGAGCTTGCGGGTTTTTCCGCTTTCCAATTGGACTGAGTTGGACGTCTGGCAGTACATTCACGCCGAAAACATCCCGGTGGTTCCGCTTTATTTCGCAAAGCTGCGGCCGATGCTGGTCCGGGGCGATTCCCTTTTACCGATTGAGCAGCCCTTCGTTCCGCGCATGCCAGGCGAAGAACCGAAGATGGTGATGTGCCGAATGCGTTCTCTGGGCTGCAGTCCGTGTACGGGAGCCATACGTTCGGAAGCCGGTACCATTCCGGCAATCATTGAGGAATTGGTGGCCGTGAGGCGGTCGGAGCGGCAAAATCGTGTCATCGATCACGACCAGGATGGATCTATGGAGATCAAGAAGCAAGAGGGCTACTTCTAGGTGGCGACTGCAGAGCTTTTTCCCGTGATGGATGGCTTTGAGTCGTTCCTTGAACGGGAACAATCCAAAGGTCTGCTGCGCTTTACGACGGCCGGCAGCGTGGACGACGGCAAGTCCACGCTGATAGGACGGCTGCTCTACGATTCCCGGAACGTCTACGAGGATCAGCTGGAGTCTGTCAGCAAGGCTTCCGTCGGGCGCAATGCGGGCACCATCGATTTCTCCTTGCTGACAGATGGCTTGCGGGCCGAGCGCGAACAAGGCATCACCATCGATGTCGCGCATCGCTATTTCACCACTCCCAGGCGCAAGTTCATCATCGCCGATACCCCGGGGCACGAGCAATACACCCGCAATATGGTCACGGGAGCATCCACCGCGGACCTGGCGATCGTTTTGGTGGATGCCCGCAAAGGGCTTCTGCCGCAATCGCGCCGGCACGCTTACATTGCGTCGCTGCTGGGATTGGAGCACCTGGTCGTCGCGGTCAACAAGATGGATCTTGTCGGTTATAGCGAAGAAGTCTTTCGATCGATCGAACGTGACTTCCGCGAGTTCCTACGCCCGTTTCGTGCGCTCGAACCGTTCTTCCTTCCGGTCAGTGCCCTGGAAGGCGACAACGTGGTCAAGAGAAGCAGCAGCATGCCCTGGTTTGCAGGTCCGAGCCTCCTCGAGTACCTGGAAGAGGTTCCGGTACAGAGCTCTCGGGGTTATAAACCGTTCCGTTTCCCGGTCCAGCGCGTAGTACGTCCGAACCAACACTTCCGGGGGTACGCCGGCACATTGGCCTCGGGAGAGGTCAGTCCTGGCGATCCGGTGGTCATTTTCCCCTCGGGTCGGAGAACGCGCGTCGCAGAAATCTGCACGTTCGACGGCGACCTCGATTTCGCAAGCGCTGGACAATCCGTTACCCTAACCCTCGAGGATGAAACAGATATCATCCGGGGTGACGTTATCGCCTCCGCCGAGAACGCGCCCCAGACTGGAACGGCCCTCGAAGCCACTCTCGTTTGGCTTCATGAACGACCTGCCAAGCTACACTCGCGCTATCGGCTGAAGCACAATACGCGGCAGCACTGGGCCGAGCTGAAGAGCATCGAGCATCGCATAAACATCAATACACTCCAAAAAGAGCCTACCGACACTCTCGAAATGAACGCCATCGGTCTAGTTCGTATCGAGACTTCGCGGCCCGTCGTCTTCGACCCGTACGTTGCCGATCGTATTACGGGCAGCTTCATTTTGATCGATCCTGTCACTAACGCCACTGTGGCAGCCGGAATGATCGCACGCGCGATCGAGCCGTCTCACAACGGCGCTGTACTTGGATCCGAATTAACCTGGCGGCTGGTCGAGGGCGCAGTTATCTTTGGTTCTTCTGAAGAGAAATTTGTCGCCGTCAATCCATCCAACGCTCCACAGAAAATCGACGATCCGGAAGCTGCCGACCTTCTCCGGCGCTTGCTAGACCGCCTCGAAATCTCTCCGTATAAAGAGGATTCATCGAATGATGGTTCAGGCATTTGACACCAAAGCGGAAGAAGCCCGGAAAGTTATCGAAGAAGCACTGCTGGTTCACGGGCCGGCTTGCGTGACCTGCAGCTTCCAGACCGAAGACATGATCGTTGTCGATCTGGTCCGTGAGCAAATTCCCGACGTTCCAGTGCTTTTTCTCGAGACCGGTTATCACTTCCCGGAGGTCTATCGTTACCGAGATGAAATGACCAAACGGTACGGGCTTAATCTCATCAACGTCCTTCCCAAGCAATCTTTAAACGAGCACGAGGCCGCTTTCGGTCTGCTTCATCAGTCGAGGCCCGACGAGTGCTGCAAGTTGCGTAAAGTCGGACCTCTCTTCGGGGCTTTGGAGAAATACGTGATTTGGTTTACTGGGCTTCGGCGTGTGCAGTCCCCGACCCGAGCCAATCTACAAGCGATTGATCAGTTCGCTTTGCCCTCGGGCAAAAGATTGCTTAAGGCCAGCCCGCTTGCGACCTGGACCGACAAAGAAGTCTGGCAATATGCCCGCGCCCAGGACATTCCGATTCTGTCACTTTATGACGAAGGTTACACGAGCATAGGGTGCGCTCCCTGCACCGCTAAACCAACTGACGCGAACAATCTGCGATCGGGACGGTGGGCCGGCAAGAAGTTGGAGTGCGGGATCCACATCGCCGGGGCAAACTGATATGCCGGTGGCCCTCGGGTTTGTTATTGCGTTGGCGATTTCGCTCACCGGGGTAGGCGCCGGGAGTATGACTACGCCGCTTCTAATCCTTTTCCTACGCGTTCCGCCGGCTGTGGCAGTAGGGACGGCACTAACATACGGCGCTATCGTCAAAATTATTTCCGTGCCTGCTTACGTCTATAGGCGGCAAATCAATTTCCGGGTTCTCGGTTTGATGCTGGCGGGCGGAATACCGGGCGTCCTGGGTGGCTCGGTCGTACTGAGCTCCTTGAAGGGAGGGGCCTACGAGAGTTGGCTTTACGCCACATTGGGAATCCTGATCGCATCGACTGCGAGCTTTACCCTATACCGGACACTCAAACCCCGAAGGAATCGTGTCGAGAGGGACCGATCGTCCGTTCTTCCACTGCTGGCTCTCCCCATCGGCGCGGAAGTCGGATTTTCTTCCGCCGGCTCGGGCGCTCTTGGTTCTCTGCTCCTGTTAGGGCTGACCAAACTCTCGGCAGCAGAAGTGGTAGGAACGGATCTCTGTTTCGGGTTGATTCTGGCGGCCGTGGGCAGTGCCTTCCACCTGGGCGCCGGAAATTACGATGCCGCTCTGCTTTTGCAACTTGCGATAGGGGGCATTCTCGGCGCGCTGACAGGTTCCATACTTGCAGGAAGAATTGCGCCGTTGCCGATGCGGCTCGCGGTGCTGGTGATGCTAGTGATCCTCGGCACGCAGCTCGCGCTTCACGGCCAATCGATCGCCCCTCATCTGCAAGCTGTACTGCGCTGAGGCAGTTCGCGGCTTAATTACTGCTCTTGCGGAACATGATAATGTGCTGCCATGGCATGGTTTCAACAACCTTGTCAAAGACATATCCTTCCGGCAAAACCTCTGCCTTTACTTCGCCGACACTCATTTTGTGTTCCGGCCTGATGGGCACCGAGGGATCTTCTTCGCGAAATTCGAGCAACACCAGTTCTCCATTTGGCTTTAGTGAATCCCGTATTCCGTCAAGCATGCGCTGAGGACGGGAGAACTCGTGGTAAACATCTACCAGCAGGACCAGATCGAGCTTGCCGGATGGAAGCCGTGGATCAGATTCCGTTCCGAGGACCGGCACTACGTTCGTTAAGTGATTGGCAGCGGCATTCGCCGTGAGCTTCTCCAGCATGCCGGATTGGATATCTGTGGCGAAAACCACTCCGCTGGGAGAGACCGCCCTTGCCATTCGAATCGTGTAGAATCCGGTGCCTGCTCCGACATCGCCCACCATCATGCCCGGTTTAAGATTTAGTTGAGCGATGGCTTTCTCGGGCTGTTCTTCCTTCCCGCGTTCTTCCCTGTCCAACCAGTCAGCGCCGGCTACCCCCATGACAGGGGCGATGCGACGACCGGTAACGGGGTGAACCGATTGTCCCTGTGCCAAGCACGCCAGTGCAATTCCCAGTAAGACCGTCCATCCTACGCGAGTTCTCGTAGATAAATGCATATTCAATCGAACAGTACGAATGCAACGCGGCCTAGCCGTTTCGATGCGCGGCGCGGTCCCTGCGTTGCCCTAGTGATGATTGTTGCCGGTTTGGAGCTTTTCTCTCCATCTTTGTGCGCCGCTCCCGAATCTTCCCTGGCGGTCATCAATGCCGGGGTTTCCTCGTCGGAAGACGCGCCCTTTGTGTCGACCGGATATCGCTTTCTTCCCGGGGACTATCTGTACTTCGCATTTGAGATTGCCGGCTTCGCCATTCGCTCGGAAAACCAAGGCGAGACCAAGAAGATCTATCTCCAGTACCAGGTTTTGATCCAGGATAACGACGGCCGCGACCTCGCCGCACCCGTTTCCGATGAGATCAAGACCGAACTGAGCCCTGAAGATAAGAACTGGGTTCCGAAGCGCCGCGCATCCTTTCTTTTGCCCTCCTTTCTTTCGTCCGGCCCGCTTCGCGTTCGCGCCGTCGTTAAGGATCTGTTCGCGAACACCGAAACGTCGAGAGACTTCGAGTTCTTTGTAGGCGGCGTCGCGGTGCAGCCCGCTGGCGCTGTAACGGTCGAGAACTTCAGGTTTCTGCGTAATCAGAATGATACCGAGCCGTTGAGCGTACCTGCCTACAGCCCAGGCGATACTGTGTATGCACGATTCGAGATTGTCGGTTTTCGTAATGCGCCCGGCAATGAGCACCATATTGCCTATGGAGTTACGGTGCTTGGGCCAGAGGGGAAAGCGATCATTCAAGATCCCAACGCAGCGGACCTGCAGGCCGGGAGCTTTTATCCTGCCCAGTTTGTTCCCGGAAATATCGCGCTGAAAATCGACAAGAACAATCCGCACGGAGCCTATGTAGTGGTTTTGATTGTACGCGATCTGGTCGCCCATCAACAGTTCGAACTGAAGCAGGCTTTCAGCATCGAGTGACCGTGTGCACCAGATCGCACAATCTCTCGATCCCATTCCTGAACTCGTCAGGCGGCGTGATCAGGCTCGCAACGACGTAAGCTTCCTTCGGCATGTCGAAGAAGAAGCCAGGCTGCAGAAGCACATTCTTCTCTTCGAGCAGCTGCGTCACCCATTCCTCTTCGCTTTGCTTTCTCGGAAGCTGAAACAGAACGGACCAGCCGCCTTCGGTGTGCAGAACGTGTACCGGGCTGCCTTCGGATATTTTGCTGGCGCGATCCCAGTTCTGCTTAATCCGTTCGAGCAGCTCCGCCCGAATGCCCGCGCCGACTTCTAGCAACTCCGGAAGCGCTAGTTGAACCGGTGTGTTGACCGAGAGGTACGTATCGAGAAGAATCTCGAGCCGCTCGCGCGCCGTTTGCCGCTGGTCTTGCGGCCCGTTGATCGTCAGCCACGCCAGCTTCATCTGCGGCATCCCCGCCATTTTCGAAAGACCATTTAAGGAAAAGCTGAGCACTGCATCTTCATCCGCCAGCGTTTTGACGCGCTGTACCTCGCAACCCAGTTCGTAGCTCATGAACACTTCGTCACAAATGAGCGGCAGGTTTCGTTCGCTCGCTAACTGAACAAGCTGCTGGCGCTCCCACGTTTTCAAAAACGAACCGGTAGGGTTATTTGGATTTACGATTACAACAGCTCGGGATCGCTCAGAAATTCGTTCCCGCAGATCGTCGAAGTCGATAAACCAGCTACCGTCGTATCGCAGCTGGTACGGGACCGTTCGCACGTTCTCCAAAACTGCAAGATACTCAAATAGCGGATACGAGGGTACGGGAATCAACACTTCGTCATCGGGATCGCAAAGCAGTTTGAAGAGCAACGCATAGGCTTCGCTGGTACTGGCAGTCAGTGCGATTCGAGAAGGGTCAACCAGGCATTTCTGCTCTTGGTAGAACCTTGACACAGTCTTTCTCGCTTCAACCAAACCAAACGAATCGGGGCGATAACACAGGTCACCCAAGTCTGCCAAAGCAGTTGCGATCGCGGAATGGGGATAGCGCAGAACGCTGGTGGGATTAGAAACGGTCAGATCCAGGATCGGAATGCCCGCGTCTCTCTTCGCGCTCAACAGCCTACTGATCCGATTTGGAGAAAAAGACCAGGAAAGCCGTCTGGAGTAGTGATACAAATCGTTACTCTGTCACGTTGTCCCAGAGTTCGCAAGCAAGGAAAAGCGGGCGTGGAAAAAGATCGGAAAGGCGCGTCATCCCCGCCCGGAATGACGCGCCTTTTTGTGCCGGAACGCCCCATTCCGGCACGCGCCACATACGCTGAAATCAGTGTTCGAACAGATCGGGAAACGCCCGTTGCCAACCCTTTCGCGTGCGCCCACACGCGCGAACTGCTGAATCAACGAACGTGGAAAGTCAAAGAATGCGCTTTTGCTGACGGATTTTCTGCCGCCGCGAAGACCGTTCGCTCCACGCAGGAACCCCCATCCAGCACAAGGGCGGGTTCCAGAACCTCACCCTCAAATTTCTCAAGCTGACTATTCGTGAGCACTGGTTTCAAGCTGCCGAGGACTTGCTGGGCAGAAATTGTTCCCAGAGCCGCCGCAGTCACCAGACCGGCTGGCGGTCCATACTTCGACGAACTGAGTGCCGAAAGCACTCCGGTTACGGAGTTCATCACCATGCTGAGTACCGTTCCCGCGCTGTGGTTCTGATTGCGCAAGATCGCCGCAAGCATAATCTGCCGGCCGATCGGCTGCAATCCTGTGTTTGATTGCGCCAGCGCCTGATAGATCTCGCTGCTGACGATCGACTGCTTCACATTCGTTACATTGCAGATGTTCAGGTCGTAGCCAGTCGTGTCCTTTGGAAGTTTTCCGTAATTCTGCTGCAACAGACTTGCTGGAATCGCGGTTCCAGTCACTGCGAAAGTATTCTGCGCGGACGCCATGGCTCCGCACAACAACGAACTCAGAACTGCCCACGCGAAAAACTTCATGCCTGAATAGATATCCGGCGGTCGTGCGCAGGGAACACTTCGGCAGGAATCAAGTTATTGATTTGAAAGCCGGAACATTTTTGTTGCCGATCTGTGATGATGGCTTTTGCGTCAGGGGAAAACGGCACCGAGGGCCGGCATTATCGCAGCTGTGCTTCCAGGGCTTCGAATCGCTTTCTCAGTTCATCGAGTTCCAGCCGCAGGTCCTGCACTTCCTGCTCAAGCTGCGCCAACCGGCTTGGAGCAACCGTAGCGTTCCCAGTTTCTGTCGCCAGCTCAAGAACCGGTTCGCCGCTCAGCAAATGAGCGTACCGCGCCTCCTTTTGGCCTGGCTGGCGAGGCAGCTTCTTTGCGAGCGCTCCACCTTCCCACTCGGCCAACTTTTCGAGGACGCGCTCAGTTTCCGCCAGATCGCCGAAGACAAACATGCGTTCGCTACGGTCTTTGATTTCGCCCAGAGTTTGCGGGCCCCGCAACAACAGAGTGCAGAGGACCGCCGATTCGCGGCGGCCGAGATTGAGCGCCTCCGAAATACGCTGGGCGTATTTATCTACCCGTCCGTTGCCGGTGATAAACAGGACGAACCGCTTCTGACGGAGTCCCTCAAGCGCCCCCTGCACAACTTCAGCATCGTAGCTGACCACCGGATCGCGATTCGATCTCTGATTGCAGCCATTCAACAGTGCGTTGAGACTCAAGGGATAGTACTCAGGAGTAGTGGCCTCCTTTTCCATGAGGGTTCCAAGAACACGCACCTCAGGTTCGATCAGCTCAACCATCACACACGAGTGGACGGCGATGATGTCGCGGATTTATTTGCTTCTCGGGAATAGCGCGCGGCCAGATCAGGCCGCAGGAAGTTGAGCATCTTAAGCGCTACTTTTTTGCCCTGCCGAAAGGCATCCGCATAGATGCGGTCTCGCTCCTCGCGCGTGTAGGTGAACCCGATGCTGTAGTAATGATCCAGCGAAAGTCCAAGCACCTTGGTTCCCGCATAAGCCACGGCCGCCTTACCGAGGAGACCTCCGCCGAAGGGAATCTTGCCTATCAGCTGCCTCGCCAAAGCGCGCCATCCGAACGCGCTACCGATCACCATCGCAATTTCCGGCTTCTGGTCGAGATAGCCTACCTCCCGATCGCTCGCAGCGGCAATCAGGAAAGCCATTCGCACCTGATTCATCGTGAGGAATGCTGTGTCGGAGGCGAACTCCGCTACCGCCCAAGGCAGCTCGATCACACTTGGAATGATATCCGGTAAAGCTGTCGCGATCGAAAAGAGAGTGTTCTCCCGGCACGTCTTTGCGATTACCCGTTCGACAAACGGCTTGCGAAAGGGAACGTACGATTTGGCCAGCGGCACCCCGAGTTGCGGATGCTGCGACAGCGTTTTCGATACAAATTGGTTGGGACGTTCGGGGTCGAAAATGAGAGAGTGAGCGGGCGCAAGTGACTGGGACGTCTCGCTATAGACGTGCAAATCCGGAGCAGGCATACCGGGCGGCAGAGGAGCTCGGATCAGTGAAAGCGCCGATTGCGTACGGCGCGCGGAACTCAGGTCGCGCAGAAAGAAATTTTCCATGTCGCTGAAACCCGGTCCGTCGGAGGAGTGCAGCGCGATTCGCAAAGAACGCCCGCTCGCCTGCCGAACTTCATTCGGGTTCAGCGTGCTGATCGCTTTCTTTATATTTGTAATGCCCTGGAACATCGAATCCCCTGTGTGAAATAGGCGCATCCGCGCCTCGAAGCCGGAACGCCACTCTGAGCGTAAGCTCCCATTCAGAGTTTACGCCGATACGTTCGACTTCGATATCCGGAGAGAAGTAACGCAAAATGATCTCATTGCCCGGATGAAACGAAAGCGCGGGCGCAACCAATCGAAGCTTGGGTAGCTGCTTCGAGATTGCAATGCCCGGAAACAGGCTATTTATTTCAGCTCTCTCGGCGTGCCAAGCAATACGCATCCAATAATCGAGTCCCTGCAGCGGCAGCTGAACATCTTCCGATATCTTCAGTTCCAAAACTGTCAATCTGCCCGAAAAAGAGATCGCAAGGAGATCGACAAGCTCGCGCTGTCCGCCGGCAAACGTCAGGACCTGGCCATGTACCGGAGAGGAGAGAAGTTCCGGGTCCAGGATTTGTAGATGCGAGCGAACAGCGCTTTCAAACCAACGTTCCGGAAAAGCCGCCAGCTCTGAGGATCCCGGCCCGGAAGACTTCAAACGCTCGAGATGCAGCGCAAAATCTTCTATACGTGCGAAATCCTTCGCAGCGATTTCCTGCTTCGATTCGATTCCGAGCAAGGCTTTCCCTCTCTCGATCCGGGCAAACTCGAGACCCCGGAAACGTATGCTGATTCCGCCGCCGATGTCTGGACAGCAACCGACTCCTTCCACAGCCTGTAGCCTCGAAATCGCCAGCGCCAGCTCGCCGCTCAATCGAACCGGAACATACTGCGAGTGCAGACGCGTGTCTAGATTTCCAAGGTCTTTCGGATCCACTTCTCCCGCCATTCCATGTTCGTTGAATAGGAAGAGCTTCGCTTTGAGATGCTGACCGGTAAGCCACCGCAAGCGATGAGCAGTAAGATTGCCCGCGCTCTCCGGCAGAAAGAGAGCGAGTGAAATTCGCGCCGCCGGATCCAATTGACCGCGAAGATAATCGAACCAGAGCAAGGCTGTGGACAACAGCGCTGATTCCTCTTCGAGCGACGGACACGCGAGTGCGGCGAGGTGCTGATTCCCGCGCCTCAGGTGCGCGCGTGGGAAAGCCGCCGCGAACGACCGTCTCAAATCCGCTGCAGATGAAAGCGCTGCAATATCCCAGCCGGGAAACTCGCGTCGAAGCATGCGGCGAAACTGCTCACCAAACGTTTGGCGCTCGCCCTTGGTGGCTCGCAACGAACTTTGCGGCCGGTCGAGGTCGAGAAAAGTTAGCTTGCCCGTGGTTCCACCGAAGCGCTGTACCGTGCAATCCAGCATGCCCGTTCTCGCGCGATCGAGCGAGAGTATCCGACGGGACAAGCTGCGATCTTCGTCCCAGGCCTCGATGCATGGCCTGCCAGAACGGGGTTCGAGGACATATCTCCCTTCCGTAAGCGGAATCGGCTTATCGCCAAAGTCCAGCACCGCCGGCCGGCGGCATTTGGTCAGAAAAGTGTGAATCTTAATAAGCAGCGGATCCGCATCGGCAGGAGCAACTTCCTTAGCCGGACTTTTATCATAGAGTTTTGCCACTTCAATCAACTACTTTCCGGGATCGCTTAGCTTCGGTGGAGCGCCGCATTGCCAACGCCTTAGAGCGTAGCGGCAGACAGCGCTCCGAAGTAAGACTAGTGGCTGTTTCCAAGAAATTTTCTGCGGTCCACATTCGGGAAGCTTATGCGGCAGGCGTTCGCGAATTCGGAGAGAATTACGTGCAGGAGTTCGTGGAAAAGAAAGCCGCCCTGGCAGACATGCCGGGAGCCCGCTATCATCTGATCGGACACCTGCAATCGAACAAGGCGAGGCTCGCTTGTGAGCTTTTCGATGTGGTCGAAACTGTCGATTCTCCGCGAATTCTCGAAAAACTCAACGCTTGCTCCGAACGGAAGATTGAAGTATGGTGCGAAATCAAGCTTTCCGATGAAGCAAGCAAGACCGGAGCACAACCCGAAGAAATTCCGGTTCTGCTCTCCGCGGCCCAGCACTGCCCGCGACTGCAGGTAGCAGGGCTGATGACGATTCCTCCGTGGTCGGAAGATCCTGAAGTCTCGCGGCCTTATTTCCGCAGACTGGCGGAGCTCGCCCGCGAGCACGGCTTGCAGCAGCTCTCGATGGGCATGTCCAACGATTTCGAAGCCGCTATAGAAGAGGGCGCGACACTGATTCGCGTCGGAACCGCGTTGTTTGGACCGCGTCCCAAGCCGATCAAAACCAAGTTGCCGCCGTCATGAGGCTATCCCGCGCAGGACGGGGAGCGCTCACGGCGTTTGTCATATTGGCCGGACTCTTGGCCGGCCAAGTTATAAACCGTGGTTCCTCGGCTCCCGAGAAGCTTCAGTACCTTGGAGTGTTGATTCCCATGCGGGATGGCGTACACCTAGCGGCCGACATCTTTCTGCCGCGCTCTACGGGACGCTGGCCTACCGTACTCTTTCGCACACCTTACGGTCGAAAAGGACCATCCGGGAGATCTTACCGCGGCTTCCTCCAACGTGGTTACGCTGTTGTCATCGAAGACGTTCGTGGCCGCTACCCCTCAGAGGGCAGTTTCGGAACTATCGAGCAGGAAGGACCTGACGGCGGCGACACGATTACCTGGATCGCCGAGCAGCCCTGGTCCAATACCCGGGTTGCCATGGCAGGCGGTTCGTATCTGGGAATGGTCCAGTGGTGGGCCGCGATCCAGCGCAATCCCCATCTTTTCGCGATTGCTCCTGTGGTTTCGGGTGACGACGAGTACATGGACCGTTACTATTCAACCGGGGGCGCGCTGAAACTCGGTCACCGCCTGCTGTGGCTAGAGGAAAATTTGATGCCGCCTTTGCAGCCGCGTCCGCTCTTCAGTACTTACATAGGGCATCTTCCGCTGAGGACTGCCGATCTTGCTGCCACCGGCAGGAAACTTCCCGTCTGGAGAGCGGCGATCAATCACCCCTCCTATGACGCTTACTGGAAAAGCCACAGTATTCGCGAACGAGTGGCTCAGGTCGATGTTCCGGTCCTTTCGATGGGAGGGTGGTTCGACAACTACGCCGAAAGCGATCTCGATATGTTTTCCCGCCTTTCGACAGCACACAAAAGAGTGGAAACTTGGATCGGACCTTGGGCGCATAACCCGGCTCTGAAATTCCCGACCCGGAATTTTGGCCCGGAAGCCAGCATTCCGATCCGTAGCACGCAGGCGGACTGGTTTGACCGCTGGTCTCATGAGACCTCGGGAGATACTGATTTTGGGGCAGCGGTGCTCCATATATTCGTGATGGGGCCAGATATCTGGCGCGAGGAGCACGAGTGGCCGCTTAACAGAACCCGTTACACTGCGTTTTATCTATCGAGCGAAGGCCGCGCCAACGGCAAAGCGGGAGATGGCGAACTTTATCGACACCCGGTCCATCGGGAGCCGCCCGATTCATTCACTTACGATCCGAAGAATCCGGTGCCGACGGCTGGCGGCGCGATCTGCTGTGAACCAAAGGTGCTACCGCCCGGACCTTTGGAACAATCTGCCGTAGAACAGCGCCCCGATGTGCTCGTCTACACGTCCGGGCCCTTGCATGAAGACCTGGAGGTGACCGGGCCGGTGAAAACGATACTATATGCTTCCACATCCGCCAATGACACGGATTTCACCTCGAAGCTGGTTGACGTGCAGCCGGACGGAAGAGCTCTTGCGGTCTGCGACGGGCTGCAGCGCCTTCGATACCGCCTTTCGCTCGACAAACCGGTTTTCGTCAAGCGCAATTCCGTTTATCAAATCAACATCGACACCGGCGTAACCAGCTACGTGTTCTCAACCGGCCATCGTATTCGTCTCGAGATTTCCAGCAGTAATTTTCCGAGATTTGACCGCAACCTGAATTCCTCCGCTCCTAACGCAAACGCCACGAAATTGACTAAGGCTAAACAGATCGTCTTCCACGAAAAGGATTATCCATCCGCACTCATCTTGCCGGTCATTCCGAGAAGCTCACGGCAGTCTCTTCCTCTCAAATCGGTCGCTCACGGTTTGAGACCAGGCGCATCTGGAACGCGGACCTTCTAGGGATTCCGAGCGGATTACTCAAGCCTGCTGTTCGCAGATATCCATTCTTCGGATCAGGCCTGCTTGGAAAGTGTATCTGTGAAACACTGTGTGATCCGCCAGGAGTTTTGCATTCCGGTCGCGAATGATAGCGCGAACCTCAACCATGGTTCTTCCTTCCGCGTCTGTGGTGAAGGCTACTGGAGTGACATGTGGATCCAGTTCAGCCCACTGCCTGGTCCAATAATCCCGCACGGCATCTGGCCCATGCAGACGCCCGCCCTCCCAGCCGTTTGGCCAATCTACGTCAGGATGGAGGGCGGCCAGCACCCTATCGATCTCGCGAGCATTGAAGGCTGCATATAACCGGTGAAGAGTTGCCCGCTGTGTAGATAGTTCGGCTTGTTTGCTGAGACCAGGCGCATACATAGCCTCAGTATGGCCGGGCCCAAGCCACACGTCTGAGCAACAAGGCCTGAAAATCTTAACCCAGCGCTGATTCCGCTTCTGCCAAGCTCGGAAAGGTGACAACCACGTCTTGCACACCGCAGACGGTGAACATTGTCTGCAGGCGAGCATTCACATTCACTAAACCGTATTTCCGCTTGTTCCTTTCGCAAGATACGTGCAGTCCAAGCAGGCTTCCCAATGCAGCCGAATCCAGGTACGGAACGTCACCCAAATCGATTATTAGAACCGCCGATTGATCACTCCGGGTGGCTTCTTGAAATTCGAAAAAATTCCGGATGGTTAAAGGTCCGCTGACTTTCAAGACAGTCACGTTTGGGCGTGATCCCGGGTGCGTTTCAATTCTTACCTCGGGAGAAGCCTCAATGTTCATGGTTCCCAATCATATGCTGCGAGTGTTTCAATTGCATGACTGGAACTCTTCCTGGGTCAGATATTTCCCGGGCGGTCGCCACGATCGGGCCTCAGCCGGATACACTTCGTAGAATCAGAGCGGTGCCAAGAACGGTCCGAGTGATGCGTTATGTCACACCTCTGCGGGAGGGCGGGTCGCTACCTGCGATTGTCGAAGGGGATGACGAAGGCCTTTACGTCTTGAAATTCCGCGGCGCCGGACAAGGCCCGCTGGCGCTGGTCGCCGAACTCATTTCCGGTGAAATCGGCAGGCGGCTAGGCTTGAGAATCCCGGAGCTCGTGTTCATGGAACTCGACGAAGCTATCGGCCGCAATGAAGAAGATCCCGAAATCCGTGACCTTCTGCTGGCCAGTGTAGGGTTGAATGTCGGCATCGACTTTCTGCCCGGAGCGACCATGTTCGATCCTGCCGCCGGCGACTCGTGCAGATTCAGAAACTGCGTCCAAAGCCGTTTGGTTCGATGCCTTCGTCACGAATATCGACCGCACCGCCAAGAACGCAAATCTACTTTGGTGGCACAAGCGGCTACACTTCATAGATCACGGCGCAAGCCTTTACTTCCATCATAATTGGCGCAACGTGCAAGAGGTTGCGGTTAAGCCATTCGATTTGATCCGAGATCACGTGCTCCTTCCATGGGCGGATCGGATTGCGGAAGTGGACGGCGAACTGCGCGCGCAGCTGACTGACCAGGCGTTAAGGCACATAATCGAAACCGTCCCGCCCGCGTGGCTCCCGGAAAGTGACGGACCGAACGTTGAAGGTTATCTGACGTACTTCAAGGAGCGTCTTGCAAAATCGGGCTTCCTCGCGGAGGCGGTGCGTGCACATGCCCAACTCTTTTGACTACGCGATAGTTCGAATCGTTCCGCTTGTCGAACGCGAGGAGTTCTTCAACGCGGGTGTGATTCTATTCTGCGCTCAACGGAGATTTCTCGATGCTCGCGTTCATCTCGACCTTGAGAAGGCAGTAGCGTTCGCACTTGCATCGCGTGCCGAGGAAGCTCAGCAACGGCTTGATGGGATCCTTAGAATCTGCGCCGGGGATCCCAATGCCGGGCCTATCGCCGGCATGTCCCAACGGGCGCGCTTCCACTGGCTCGTCTCGCCGCGCAGCACTTTGATTCAAGTCTCTCGCGTTCACTCCGGAATCTGCGATGAGCCGGAACCTGTGCTGGATCGTCTCTTCCGCGAGCATGTTCTGGCGGTTAACGAACACTAGGCCGCCCTTCTTACAGCAACCCTAATACACCTTAGTGGAACTTAAGTGGAACTTACTGAATCAGGAGGTGTTAAACAGCAACTTACGTCAGGTTAGATAAAGCTGGTTACCCGAAGTTCCTCTGTTGAGGTGGGGGGATGCCGATATCCCGGTGCAACCTCGCACTGAACTGCCGGCAACTTGGGGCGCGCGGTCTCCCGTTGGAAGGGTCGCAGCAGCTGAGGCAGCAAACCTGTCGGCAGAACTTCATCAGTGCCGTAGCGCATCGGCTGCTTGCTCTTGGGCAGGTACAGAGTTCCGAAAACTCGATCGACCCAGGGCAACATTGGAGCGTAGTTCTTGTCGATATACTCCGGTCCGTCGTTCGTGTGATGCCAATGATGAAACGCCGGCGTTGCAATAAGCCACTCGAGCGGCCCGAAGCGCCACCGAACGTTGGCGTGAACGAAAAATCCCCAAAGAGTACCTAGAAGAAGGACCGCCAGAGGGATTAAGGTTCCGCTTCCGCGCATGGGTGTCGCGATACCAAGCACGTATAAGGGAATCAGACCGCACAGCCGCGTAAACACCATGTCCACTGGATGGGCACGCGTGTTGACCAGGAAGTCCACCTGTTCGGCGCTGTGGTGTATGACGTGAAAGCGCCATAATAGCGGACTCTCGTGGCTCCAGCGGTGTCCCCAATAGAACCCGATGTCACCCACGACGAGCGCCGCGGCAATACGCAGCCAGATTGGCCAAGCGGCTATTGCAGAAACGATAGCATTCGGGATGAAGCGGTGGACGCCCCAGGCGACAATCGCTAGCGGAGCGCCCAATAACAGGCTCGGCATCAAGCTGCTCAGAAAGTAATATCCGAGATCCGTGAGAATCGCTTTACGGAATACCCTTCGTGGATGAAGCGCAAACAGCCGTTCCAGAGGAGCAAAAATCAGTGTCAGCAAGATTAGCCAGGCACAGAGCCGCAGCACCTGTATGGCGCAGGCGAAAAACTGCTGCTCAATAAAGCGGGAGGACATCAATACACATGTCGTAAGAGGATTTGGCGCGAGATTGCGCCAGTCTCATCGGTTCCGTCAAGCTTTCGAGTCGCGGTTGGCCGCGTTGCGCTTCGATCTCCGCCGCAGGGCTCCTAAAACGGGGAAGCTGAGAATAAATAGCGCAAAGGTGGCCGGCTCCGGTGCGACCGAGACCGAAACTCCGTCGAGCAGAGAGAACGGAGGAACACCGTTCGGTGTTCCGATCGCCAGAAACGAGAGCACTTCGCTGGTACTCGTTGGAACGAAACTGAGAGTCTCCTTCTCCCAGCCAGTGAAGCCATTACTCACGTTGTCGAGCACCGGCGTGAACTGTGTTTCGCTGCCAAGGCTCACCTGAAACTGCTCTGTGGTAGCGCCGTTGTAGCCTTTCTGCTGCGCGCCTGCCCAGTAGAACGATACGGTTGCCGTGTGGCCGGGAGTTAAGCCGTGTATCGTTTGCGAAACGGCATCGACCGCATATGCGCCATCCAAAGCGAGGAAGTTACCGCCGGTCGGGCTGGCGGCCGGAAGACGATTATCTGAGCCATTGTTAGGCCCCCATAAGCGGATCCCACCGTATTCGCCCGTTGCTCCAGTCGTGTCCGCCGAGCCAGGCGTGAAGACGAAGTTGTAGCCGTTTGTAGTCCAGCTCGTGACTTGCTGAGACGAATAGCGCCCTCCGAATTCCATTGAGGAGCCGGGCACCAACAATTGCTCGAAATCGCCATTCAAAACCAGATCGGTCGCTTGTGCGGAAGTGGCCAGAACGGCGAGTGCTGCAATCGCCAGTGTTGCATGAAAAATGTGGTGCTTATTAAGAAGTAAGAAGGATCGATATCTCATGCGGGTTTATTGGTCGATTCTCAAACCAGTGGTAAACCGCGCCAATAAATCTCTGCGACTCAGTTAAATCTTAGGTGAGCCCGATGGTGGCAAACTTCGCGAACCAGCCGTGGAGACTTACGCCGCACGACGAGGGATTTACGAAATCGATGAACGGTTACTATTGCGCGGCCGGGCCAGGTACCGTGAAGCAAAAAGTCGATCCGACGCCCGGTTCGGATTCGGCCCAGATACGTCCGCCCGCCCGGTCGACTATTTTTTTGCATGTCGCGAGGCCTATGCCGCTGCCGGCAATGTCCGGCCGGCTCAGCCTTTGCAGCGGCTGGAAGATCCGCTCGAGCCATTGCGGCTCGATTCCGATGCCGTTGTCCTTCATCCGCAGCATCCAGAACTGCTCGTAGCGGACAGCGCTCACATGAATACGAAGCGGGACGTCCTTACGCCGGTACTTGATGGCATTCGAGAGCAGATTCTGGAACAGCTGCGCCAGCGGTTGCGCTTCAATGAACAATTTCGGCAGCGGATCGCGCGAGAGTTGAGCACCCGAAAAGTTCAAGTCCTTTTGCAGATTACCAGCGGCAATATCAAACGCCTCGTCAGCATTCACCGGTTCGATCGTTCCGATAGGATTCTTGCCCACCGTTGCGTGAGCGAGAATCGCCTCTACCAGATCTGTCATCCGTTCGAGACCCAGTGAAATTTGCCGAAGGCAATTCTGCCCATCAGCGTTGAGCTGCTGGGCATGCCTGCTCGTAAGAAGTTCGACCAGCCAGCGCGTACTGGTGATCGGAGCGCTCAGATCGTGAGAAGCGATACGCGCGAATTCTTCCAGCTCAGCGTTCGAGCGTTCCAGCTCGAGCGCCATCGTGCGGAGACGCTCGTTTGCGCTCTCGAGTTCGTGTTGCACCCGAACCCGAGGAGTGATATCCGTATGCGTGGCGATGATGCCAGGCTGTTCAGCGTCACTTTCAGCGAACATGGTCCAGTGTGCAGAGACGTAGACAGAGGTTTCGTCTTTTCTTTTCTGGTGCAGCTCGCCTTGCCATGTGCCTGCTTCCATAAGTTGCGCCTGTATGGAGGCGATTGGAATCGATTCAGCCGTCCGAAGAAGTTCGTCCACAGGGCGGCCTACCGCCTCCGCTACCGTCCATCCATAGAGGCTCTGGCAGCCGGAGGTCCAATGTTCGATTGTGCCGTTCCAAGTGGTGATGAAGACTACTGATTGATCGAGAGCCTGGGCGAGTGTCGTAAGAGCGTCTTCCGTGCTCTTTCGTTCGGTTATATCCCGCATCACTTTTCCAAAACCAAGCAGCTCGTATGTTTCCGGGCGGTGAAGCGCAAGCGTGACACCGTCAACGAGAATAGGGCGTCCCGCTTTTGTCACGAGCCAGGTAGCATCCGCTGCCACACCCGTCTCGGTGGCGCGCTGCAGTTCCCGCCGGAAATTGCCTTTCAGCCGATCCGCCCAGGGAAGCAAAATGTCGCCGCTTCTCCCTATAAACTCCTCTGCTGAATACCCTAGCTGCGTCTCTACACCTTCGTGCCAGGATAGGAAGTTTCCGTCGCGGTCCATCAAAACGATGACGAAATCCCGCAAACGCCGCAGCAGGAGCTCGAAAAGATCCTTGTTCGTGACAGGCTCTGGTTCCGTCATTTTTACGGGCATCCTAGCCGAGAACTGGTCGCTCTAATAACTGGAACCATGCGAATGAAATCGTTTTCCAGTTTATCGATAACCGTAGCCGGCGTTTGCGCAACAGCCTTGCTCGCTGCCGCGGCTCCGCAGTCTTCTCCGCCCGGTGTTCCAGTCAGCGTGGTGGTGACGCTTGAGCCTAGGGGCAGCAAATCCATTCCTGCCATCGAACAGCAGGACATCGCGGTTCGCGAAGGCAAGGATAAGCGCCCGGTTACAGAATTTACGTCCCTCAAAGGAGCGGATACCCAGTTGATGTTATTGATCGATGATTCTGCACGGGGGACCTTCGGCACCGAAATTTCCACCCTCAAACAGTTCATCACCAGCTTGCCGCCGAATATCGAAGTGGCGGTGGCCTACATGCGTAACGGCATGGCCCAGCTAACCCAGAATTTCACTCGCGATCACAACGCAGCAGCCAACGGAATTCGTCTTGCCATCGGGCCCGGGGGCGCAGACGTGAGTCCATACGACTCGCTGACCGATGCCGCGCGTAAGTGGCCGCAGACTGGTGCGAAGCGCAAGGAAGTCTTGATGATCGGCAGCGGCATCGAAGGGCTTGGCGGCGGCTATTTCCCGGACAATCCTTACGTAAATGCTGGGATCGAGAGCGCACTTAAGGCCGGCCTAGTAGTTTATACCATCTATAGTCCGAGCGCCGGACATGCCGGTCATAGCTTCTGGCAGAACACATGGGGACAAAACTTTCTGTCCCAACTGTCCGACACAACGGGAGGAGAGTCCTACTTCATTGGGTACGGCTCGCCGGTGTCTTTTCAACCTTTCTTAGACCAGTTTCGAGACGCTCTACAGCATCAGTATTTACTCACATTTATGGCTCGTCCCGAAAAAAAGGCGGGGTTTCAGCCGATTAAGGTCTCGATAGACAACAAGGACGCAAGCGTTGCCGCGCCTACCAAGGTCTTTGTTAAGGCGAGTTTGTAAATTCGGTAGCGCGTGAGCTGGCTAGGCTACGCTTGCGCCACGAGACAGCGCCTTTTTGGGGGCAATATAGTCCCCCGCCTGCTCACCTGCAGAAGCTATATCTTCCGCGCCCGATTCCTTAAGAAGCTGCTTTGCCTTACTAACCCACTCGGCATTGTCGCAGTGCACGGAAAGCAGAATGCCGCCCTCTTTTATACGACCTTCATAGCGCCTGGCTTCGTACTCCGGGATTCCGAGTCCGACGAGCGCACCGATCACACCCCCAAGCATCCCGCCAGAGCCAATCCCGGATAGAGCCGCGATGATCGGACCGGCGGCGATCAGAGGCGTCAGACCAGGGATCGCTAGCACCCCAATTCCAGCTAACAGGCCGATGGTCCCACCTATGATGCCTCCCGCCACCACCCCGGTGGCAGTGCCCTCGGGTGCTTTGGTGTGCTTCTCATGGGCGAAGTCCTTCGTGCCGACGTTGTCTTGCAGCAGGACCGAAATGTCTTCGTTCCGGAATCCGGCGGCCAACATCCGGTCTACCGCATTTTCAGCCATTTCGCGGCTGGCGTAAATGCCGAAAACTGATGTATTTTTCCCTGCCATGATTTCCTCCAGTTCCGTCGCCAGTATGACTACTGAATTACAGCGAGCGTTACCGGCAACTAGATGTCTCACACTATCACGGGAGTCGAACAGTCATTGGACACAGGAATTCTGCTCCCAAACGCTCTACAAACTTCGGAATTGGTACTTACTTCATTTTAGTCGATCTGCCAGCCCGGAATGGGAGCCTTCAGCACGGGCGGTGCTCCGCTGCTGGCTGGCAGTTGAATCGAAAATTAGCGTTTCGCGCTTACCGTGAATGCTGATGTTTTTCAAAATGAGCCTCGGCACTCCCGGCGGTAGCACCGGATCGAACCTCCGTTCGAGCCCGGTCTGACCCAAGCGCAGACCTGTGTACCCGAAAATGAACTGCTGTAGGAATGCGCCGGCCCCGGTGATGAAATTCGTGTTCTGATTTTCCGGCGTTTCCGCAATTACCTGGAACGGCGGCCGCAGATAAGGTATTGAAAGGGGCTCCAGCAGCCGCCCGAGTAGCGCCCGTTCACCAATTTGCGCGGCCAAGATGGGGTAGAATTCATCACCCATCATGGCCCCCGTACTGCCGCGCTCGATCTCAGGCAGAAAAGTCTGGACTGCGCGGAGGGTCTGCTTGCGTGAATACGACTGGTCGAGTGGATACCATAAAAGAGGCGAATCGCTCTGGGGTATAAACATCTTCCCGCTGATTTCGTTCCACTCAGGATTCGGCTCGATCTTCAGCTCACGCGCGGCAGCGGTTGCGAGTTCCAGGTTTTTCTTTGCGACTGCGTTTGTGTAGGCGTCGTTGCTGACTCCTATGTCGGACTCCCTCACGGCAACGACATTCGAGATCTCATATCTGCCGCGGCCAGCGTTGAAATTGACACGGCTCGCCCAGAAGTCGGCTGTATCGCGAACCAGAGGCCACGCTTCGTGCTCCAGGTAATTTCGGTCGCCAGTCGCCAGCCAGTATTGCCAGGCAGCGAGGGCGATGTCGCCGTTCACGTGATTCTCAGAGCTTGCATTCTGGAAGGCGAAGCGCGGAGTGGTTTCTGAGCCATCGGGTCCGGCTTCCCAGGGAAACATGGCTCCCCTGTATCCGTTCCGCGCTGCATTTAGCCGCGCCGCGTGAAGCGTTCTAGAACGGAATGCGACAATCGGCCGGGCCAACTCAGGATGCAAGATGACGAGCGCGGGAAACATGTACACATCAGCGTCCCAAAAAATGTGGCCGTAGTATCCGGCTGAGCTCAGACCCATAGGCGGGATGCTCACATCCAGACCGGCGCGCGCGCTTGCCAGCAGATAAAAAAGCATGGAATGAATTAGGCGCTGGAGTTTCGGATTCCCCTCGACGACAATATCGGAGTCCCACAACGCGTGCCACGCCGCTTCGCTGGCCGAAAACACGGCCGTCCAGCCGGCCTGGCGCGCAGCAATTGCAATCTGTCTCGAGAACCGGCCAGGATCGGTCGCAGCGGAGGACGTTGCCAGGGCAGCGAATTTGGCAAACGTATAACTTTCGCCGCGCTTCACGTTCAAGTGCAGCTGTACATCGGCTCCTCCAACGTCTTTCTGAATCTCCGCACGCGTGGGAGGCGCCCAATCGAGGGCAATCGCCTCCCCAACACTCGGGCCGTTACCGGGAGTAGTTGCACTCAAATACATCAGCGCTCCGTGTGACGAGCGTCGGAGATCTCGAGTCGTGACCTCCAACCGGCCGGGATACCAGATCGCCCACTGATTCGTTGCGGCTTCGCCCTCGAGCTTTTGAATTCTTTCGAGAGCGTAACGGTGCGGCGGAAGCCAATTGCGCAGCGGAAACCGGACACTTACAAGCCCTGCGAACTCAGGACTGATGGTGACGCGTACAGCCGCGAGCTGGGCGCGACTGCGCGAAACGAATTGCTCAGCTTGGATGGCCATTCTTCGGCCCTCGTCAATCCAGACGTAGCTTGTGCGCAGTGAACCGTTGAACGTATCCAGCGTCTGGCGGTACTGCTCTATATGAAGGGCCGAAGCTGGCTGCTGATTCAACCAGTGCGCGCCGTTGTAGATATCAACTTCGTTCCAGGCAGGAGCGGAGGCGATCCGCGGCACGTCGCCCGCGGTGTGGTCGTATACTCCGGCAAGGAAGCAGCGTGCCGGCTCGGTCCCGAGTGGTGTTGTGACAACGCCCAGAGCGCCGTTCCCCAGTTAGGCAGCCGTGTAGGGCTGAGGGCTAGCGGCCTCGAAAAGAAACGAAGCGTCGCCTGCCCTTGCAAGGTTTACGCATACCAGCGCCAGCCCGGAACAGGTAATTGAAATGCCGGGACGAGCCCTTCCCATCAGAACGTGATGTGCGCTCCAAACTGCATATTCCGCATTCCGTTGCCGCATGTAGAGCAGACTTGAATATCCGTGATCAGGCCGCCGGCCGATGAATCTACCTGAGTGTTTGGCAACCCTAGATTCTGGCGGTTGATTGCATTGAAGACATCCCAGCGAAGTTCGACTCCGACTCGTTCCGTCACTTTAAATCCCTTTGCAAGCTGCCAATCGAGCTCGACAAAGTTTGGACCGCGTAAGGAATTCCGTCCCGCATTGCCAAAAGCATAAAGTGCGGGTATGCCGTACGCCAATGGATTGAACCACAGATTCGCAGATGGGTTCGCCAGGTACGGGTTTCCGATAAGATCGGGCCGGCTCGTCATGTCAGGCGAGTTCAGGAATGCCTGGTTACCGATGCTGGGCGAGAATGGCAGACCCGAGTAGTAGGAGCTGATACCTCGAAACGCCCAGTTCGATACAACAGCATTTACATATCTGGAGCCTCCCGATATGTACTTGCGGCCGCGGCCGAATGGAAGCTCTAACGTGTGGGCGAGCGTGAAAACGTATTTGCGATCGAAGCCGGCAGGCCCGTAGTCTTCTCTCGCATTGTATTGGTTGGTCTCTGTACCGAATTCGCCGTAATCCATAGCTTTTTGCCAGCTGAAGTTTGCCAGCAACGAATAAGCCGCGCTGAATCGCCGATTCGCCTGGAGCTGCAGAGCATTGTAGTTACTGCTGGTGCAGTCGCATTTATCGAAGATACCCTGCGTGAGGCCATATTTGATGAACAGGGGCCGGCGCAGATTGGCATCTGCTCCAGGACCGGGCACGGCAGCGTTGAGCTGAAATCCACCATTCTCATGCCGCCCGACGTTGCCGACGTAACCAATCGAAACACTCAGGTGTGGTGCTATTTCCCGCTCTATCGTGAAGTTCCACATATCTACATAGGGAATTTTCTGATTGGCGGGGATGTAGGAAACACCGATGCCATTTGCGAGCGGCAGCATTCCGTTGGACGGGATGGTCGGGAATACCACAGGTGGAGGAGCTGTAGTTAATGGGAACACCGGAGAAAAGGAAGAAGTCGGACTGATGCTCTGATTGACAATGGAGGGATAAACATCTGCCGCGAGATTGTTGAAGGTCCAGCCAAATGTACCCAAGGTATAGCCGCGTCCGTACCCTGTTCGAATGACCGTCTTCTCATTTGGCGCGTATGCGATACCGATGCGGGGGGAAAAGTTGTGCCATTGCGTCTGGCTATTGGCTGAGGCCGATACGCCACCCACACCCGGAATGTACACGATGTTGTTGGTAACGTCATATCGACCTCCCTGCCCCGCGTTCAGCGAGAAGTCGGGAAACCACACATCCCAGCGAACGCCCAGATTAAGAGTCAACTTCGGTGTGACCCGCCAGGTGTCCTGAGCAAAGTAGAACATACGATTCTGGCGGTCCTCTTGCGTGGTCGAGACTTGCTCGAATCTAGCGAAGCTGGAGGGATCACCCAAAAGGAACGAGGCAAGGCCCAAACCGCTGCCAGGAACTGCCGCATCCGCAGTTACCGAGTCGTTGAACTGGTATACGCCCGCGCGATGGTTATCGCTTGGCAGTCGAAGATTCCAGGCCATCTCGAAGGTCCCGCCGAAACGTATGGTGTGATTGCCCGCGATTTTGGTCCAATTGTTTACATAATCAATGAGCGTCTCACGCTCGTGTAACGGGCAGTTGCAGCTGTACCCCATGCTGAATCCGCCAGCCCCGTTGATCGTCAAATCGGGCAAGCCGTTTGTATCTGGGCGGCCAGGAAGGTTCAGACCCGGAATTCCGACTGTATTCGCGAGCTGGGTGGTCTGGTCCTGGGCAGCAACCGTCACTCGATAACGGGAGAAACCGAACCGCAGCTCGGTCAGCAAGGTTGGTCCGAAAGTGTACGTCATGCCGGAGGCGATGTTTTGATTTAGGGCGTCGGAGAGCCCTGAAAATCCCCACTGCGCGAAAGCGGGACCGCCGTATAGCCCGAATGGCCCAGGCGCATTGATGTTGGCGCCTAAATAGCTGTAGCGTCCGAAGAGGCGGAGTTTTTCGCGGCTGAAGTAGTCTGCGCGAGTGTCGAATTGGTTCGTGTTGTATCTTTCAACGGCTGCCGTTGCGTAATTCGGGGCAGCGGGGTCGCTGGTTGCAATGTTGGGAAGGGGAAGCGCCGCTACCAGTGCGGCGGCAGGAGCCGAGATGCGGCCCGCGATATTCGCGCCTGGGAAAATCGCCCGCCCGGTTCCGTCCGGATTGCCTGTTGCCGGATCGTAAACAGGTACACCTAAATCGCTGAGGTTACCGGCTCGTTCGGCTGCCGTGGGAACACGTATCGATTGAGATGCACCGATCCGCCGCTGCGTACCTTGATAATCGCCGAAAAAGAACAGCCTGTCTTTCTTGATAGGACCGCCTATCGATCCTCCGAACTGATTCCATCGGAGTTCCGGAACGCCCCGGTTTGCCGGGGCAGGCGTACCGGGGAGCATGGAGACCCTGTGTGAATGGATCGCGCGCCTGGAAAATGTCGTTTTGTAGAAAATCGAAGGCAGACCCGTGAAAAGCGTTGGTTCCCGACTTGGTTTCGACCTGAATCACATTCCCGGTCGCCTGGTATTCCGCGTCATAATTGTTGCTCTGAGCCGTGAACGCTCCGACCGAATCGACAGCCGGGTTCACCATCGTGATGCCGAGCACCGTGTCATTGTTGTTCATGCCGTCGAGCTGATAATTGGTTCCGGCAAATTCCTGGCCGCCGGTGTTAACGAGCGTAGACTGCTGCGGGTTTTCGCTCGGAGCGTGTTGGAACGTGTTGACGACCGAACCAGGTGTAAGCAGAGCAAGATTGGTGAAATTCCGATTAGGAATTGGAAGCGAAGAAATCTGTGCGCCGCTCAACTGGGTCTGCACGACTGCGCGATCGGTTTCGATCGCGGGAGGCGCGGAGCTTACCGTAACTTCCTGCGTCTGCGCGCCTACCTGCATAGAAGCATCCACACGGACCGATTGCGACACGTCTACGCTGACGTTCTGTTGGATAAATTTCTGAAAACCGGGCTTGGTGATTGTGACCGTGTAGCTGCCCGGCGCCAGATTGGCAGCCGTATAGTTACCCGAGTCATTTGTTGTAGTTTCCGTCGAAACACGGGTTCCGACGTTTGCAAGTACGATCTGCGCTCCGGCGACGGCAGCACCGCTGGGATCGGTGACAGTGCCGATGATATTCCCAGAGACCGCTTGACCAAGAACGTTGCCCGCGCCAAACATCACGAGACATAGCAAAGCTACTCGTGTTTTGACATAGCTGTAGAAATGCTTAGACATTACCGACCCCTCAAACTACTCTCATCTTGGACCTGCGAGCGCGCAGATTCAAGACAAGTGTTTGTAAAATTTGAGGAGCTGGCCGACGGGTTGTTACCTTCCTCTTTTACCAGTCCGCTCGAACATCCCGGCTCAGCGGAACACGTGTATGAAGGCTAGGGAAGCTTTACTGGATTTGGCTGGGAGGCAGGGATTCGAACCCCGATACGCAGATCCAGAGTCTGCAGTCTTACCGTTAGACGACCTCCCAACAAACTCATAGCGAAGTATAACAAGCAAACAGGGCCATCAAAGCGGGCTGCTCGAAACGAGTCTGCTCTCGACGATGAATCGTTTGGGCGCGGCCCCGACGTAATAAAAGGGATAGCAGGTAATCATGGTCAGCAGCCGTCCCGGTTTGCCGCCGCCCTCTTGTGCCGCATACAATCCCCCGCCGTCCGCGCGCAAAACGGAGACGTCGGAAGGTTTCACGATCTTGGTCGCCACGACTTCGTAGACGTAACGTTGCGAAGGAGAGTCTACCGTCACTTGATCACCGATTCGAATGTCTTTCAAGGCGCGAAATAGAGTGTCACGATGGGCAGCAATGGCGAAGTTACCGATGCCGCCGGGCAACGCAGTGGAAGGGATGTGACCCACCGATGTGCTCAGGGTTTTGGGGCTAACACCTTCGCACACGACGGCCGACAGATCCAATCTCTTGATAGAAACGCGCGCCACCAGATCTCCTTCAGCGGGATGAAGACTTTCATCGCTCGAGGCCGATTGGCTGACTGTCGATGTAGGCTGCGCCACGGCTGAGAAGATACTGGGCATCTTCTCCCTCAGATAATCGAAGAAGGTGACCGCTTCTCGCCCGGAAATGTGCTGGTCGAAAGCCCAGTTCTCGTATTTTTGATAGACGTATCGATCACCAAGAGCATAAAGATAATAGCCGATGCAGATCAGCCCAACCCCGAGCAGGAGCAGCCGGATACGACGCAAAACACGGGCATCTTGCCGGCCAGTTTCGCGAAACGCTGAACGCGTCGCGTTACGGCTGTGAGATCCCGGTCTCATCACATATGGCGCAGAAGGCATGGATCAATGTGCTTCCGCCATCGAGTTACGGGGTTCGGGACGAGGAAGAGGCGCTATTGTATAGCTCGTCCGGGTATGAACCTTAAGCTTGCGGTTGCCCTCGCGGGCGGTCACTTTGACTCTGCGCAGCACTCGGCGGTCGCTTGATTCATCGGGAACATATCCAATCGTGTACCGGTGGCGGATGTCTTTCGAGATTTCCTGGAAGATCTCCGCTATCTCAGATGGCTGTTCAGGCTCGAAAAACTCGCCGCCGCTTATCCGTGAAATTTTACGCAGAACACCTGGGTTCAAATCATTCGTATCCGGGTCGTGAAATCCCACAGTGTAAATGGTGGCCCGTGACGCCTCGACCTCTCTCATCAGCCGGTCCAGGCGCATCTCACTCACGTTGTCGCGCCCGTCGGTGACGACGATCAGGCTCCTCCGCTCAAATGAGCTCAGCTCTAGATGCTTGAGCGAATACGCCAAGGCGTCGTATAACGCCGTCTGTCCGCTCGCGGCTCCGAAGTAAAGGGCTTTTCTGAGCATCTGCAGGTTGTCGGTGAATCTTACTCCCGGCGGCAAACCCCTCCTCACCGAATCGTTGAAATTTACGACAAAGAATTGATCGCCGGGATTACTCGCCTTCGCAAAGGCTAGTCCTGCATTTATCACGCCGACGCGCTTCTCTGCCATGCTGCCGCTGTTATCGACTACCAGACCCAGAGCTACGGGCACATCGAAAGTGTTGAAGTTCCGAATTTCAACTCTCCGGCCGTCCTCGAAAACGGTGAAATTGTTTTTCTTCAGATCAGGGACGAAGTGTCCATCTGGGTCGCGCACGCCTACATCCAACAAGACGAGGTCGACGTTATCGGCAATGGTGAAAGGATGCTGCGCGGTCTGAGCAAGGACCAGCCTGCTGACCAGTAAGCCGAGGAAGATGCAACTCGCCCTCTTGCCCCCTGTCACCATCAGCTCCTTCGGTCCACCTACGTAGCTATGTTGTCACGTCTGACCGGCGCCTTGATGTTGTTCTTATGATTCGCGGGTAGCCATTGCCAGTAGCCCAGCCAGGCTCAGCGACATCAGACCGGCAAGTCCTATTAGTGGATTGAAACTCGCGGTGTGTGGCAGAGCAGCCGGCTGTTGGGGCGTTTGAGCCGAAGCAGGGGCGGCCTGTTGCACGGGTTCGGGCGCTGGCGTGGGGGCTGCGGGCGCTGGGGCGGCAGCTGGAGCAGGAACTGGTTCTGGCTGTGCGGGCGCTGCAGCAGGTTCCGGCTCGCGATATTTCATTGGGACAGGCACCGGAGCTGCCGAGGCCAGTTGAGCGACCAACTTCTTGGGATAAGCGAACTCCTGGCCAAAGTTATCGCCTGGATAAAACCATGCCCGCACTGCCTTCGGAACACCTGCTGGTGTTTCCCAAAAAATGAATTGCGTGTTGCCGCTCGGCTGAAGCCGATAATTCGGTATGGCTAGAATCGTCTCTTCGAGGTGCTTCTGATCCTTGTCAAAGATCTGAACGACGTGCCGGCTCGACTGAGAGTCCAACAGCTTCCAAACGTATGTGCCCGGATCCAAGACCTTGTTGCCGGCGATTATCGGTTCATTCACTGTGACCATGGTCATTTTGTTCCATGCGTCCGCGTGGGCGCGCGGCACAAACGAGCTTCCAATTAATCCGATTCCCGTAACTGCAAGAGCACCTATATAGAATGATCTAAAATTGCTACTCACCAAATCCTCCAACTCAACTCTTCGCTGATCGCAAATCAATGTTTCGCGACTGTTTGTTAACTGCCTGATGGCAACGCTTTTTCTCTGTCACTACTTTCGATGCACGCGACTGCCCAAAAACTACAGCAATGTGCGTTCTCAAATGTTTGAAGCCGGAGTCGTGACAAAGTACAAGGAAAAAAGTACCGGGTAAGGCATGCCATTCACTCGGCATTCGTGTTCGATATCGGGACAGATCTGGGTGGACCGTTTCAAGCAAAGCTGAGATACAGTGTCGGTATGCCGAGTAAGCCAGATGGCCTCACGACCCTTGCCATTGATGTTGGAGGCACCGGAGTTAAGACGATCCTACTGAATGAGCGCGGAAAGCCGATCACGGAACGACAACGTGTTGACACGCCGAATCCGGCTACACCCGACGCAATTTTAGGTGCTGTCGATCAATTGATTAAGCCGCTCGGAGCATTCGACAGAGTCTCGGTTGGTTTTCCTGGTGTGGTAAAACATGGCGCCACTCTTACCGCGCACAATCTGGACCCCACATGGATCGGCTTCGATCTGGAGAAAGTTTTGTCACGCAAGTGGCGCAGACCTGTCAGAGTAGCGAACGACGCGGCTGTGCAGGGATATGGGGCAATCCGCGGCAGGGGCGTTGAACTTGTGATTACGCTCGGTACGGGATTGGGATCATCTCTGTTCACAAGCGGCCATCTGGTGCCCGGTCTCGAACTGGCGCATCATCCCTGGAAGAAAAAGAAAACGTACGAAGAGTTCCTCGGCAGGAAGGGGTTGAAACAACTCGGCCGAAAGCGTTGGAACAAAGAAGTGGAAGAAGCAATTACTCAAATAGAAGCTCTCTTCAACTTCGATCACCTCTACATTGGAGGCGGCAACGCAACCAAGATCGATTTCCCACTGCCCCGTCACGTAACGCGAGTGCCGAACGAAGATGGTCTCATCGGTGGAGTAGCACTCTGGCGCGATTTCGCAACCAACGCTACTTTACGTGGTGACTCGCCGCCACCCCAGGCGGCAAAATAAAGGGCCACTTGGGAATCAGATGGAAGTGGTTGTAATGAACCAGCACCACCACCAGACCGGCGACTACCAGTAATAGAATTCCCAGGCCAATGGCAATCTTGGCCCACGGGAATTTCTTCCCTTCCCTTCTCAAGACGAGCAGGTAGGAAGCAAAGAGTCCTACAAAATACAGCAGCACCATCGGTACTGCGAACAACATCATGTTGAACGCGTCCGGGGTTGGCGTGACTACGGCTGCGATTATGGTGATGCCGAGAATTGCATAGCGGCTATGCCTTAGAAGAAAACGTGGTGAAGCCAGGCGCAGCAGCGTCAAAAAGAAAATGATCACCGGCATCTCGAACACGAGGCCGATGCCGAGCGTCACATTGACGAACAAATTGAAGTATTCGTTGATCGAGACGAATGGCTGGACGTGGACATCGCGACCGATACCGAGGAGAAACTCAAGACCGTATCGAAAAGCGATGAAATACGCAAAACAGCCGCCAGTGATAAACAATCCAGCTGTGGTTACTACGAATGGAACGGCCCATTTTTTTTCGCGCTTGTATAAACCGGGCGAGATGAACGCCCACACCTGGTAGAGGATCCAGGGCGACCCTACGAAGATAGATACCAGAAGCGGCAGTTTCAAGTAGATGACGTTGAACTGCTCCATCGGCGAGATCTGCGCAAGATAAGGCGGAAAGCCCAGATGTTTCAGCGCATCGATCGCAGGCGCGGAAACGACGTTCCACAGATCTTTGCAGAAGCCGATGCTCAGAACGAATGCGACGATCAACCCGATAATCGCGCGGATGAGGCGTGAACGCAGTTCCTCAAGGTGTTCCATGAAGGACATGCGCAGCATGCCCTTCTCTTCCTCGTCGCCTTCATCCTCTTCGTCGGCCGGTGGAGGAGGGGGCGGTGGCTTGGGAGGAATCTGCGCGACTGCGTCAGGAGACATGTAGCCGGTGATCTCCTGAGATTTTGCTTCGGGCGGTATCGCCGCTACTTCGCCGTAGGGATCAGAGGAGCTGGAGTAAGCATCATTGGCAGGCGTGATTAACGCTTCTTCATCGTGGGGAACTGTCCGCTGCTCGTGCCATTCCGCGGATGTGTCTTCGATGGAATCGGCCGGAAGCGCTCGATCATCTTTCGGAGTCTCGGGCTCCTTCGGTTCGTCGGACATCAATTTTGATGATTACGCCGGCCGATTCTCGTCTGTGACTGTACTGACTGGCTCGGGTGGCTGCTTTGAACGAGACACTGTTCCGGCAACTGGCTCGGCCGGCTTTGCATCGTAAGGTTCGCCCGAGTAAGAAGGAGCTTCACCGGGCGAGCTTTGTTGCCCGTATTCGTTGTACGAATATGGGTGAGTGTCGTACGTGTGAGTGCTGGACTGACCACGCTTCGAGGCCTCTGATTGCTCCGATAACCGCGCTTCGCGTTCTAGCTCCTGCATGTGTGATTCGAACGTACTCTTCAACTCATTTTTTGCCCGGCGAAACTCTGTTAGACCTTTACCGAGCATGCGACCCAGCTCAGGCAGTTTCTTGGGGCCAAAAAGGAGCAGCGCAAGAAGGACAATAACGAACATCTCCGGTGCGCCGATTGGACCCATCTAATCTCCTTCCTATACGTGTGACGCCTTTATGATAGCCCAGCATTCGGTGCACCCGTTCTGCGGTTTTCTTCAAGCTATGCAGTGTTCGAACAAGATACAGTACGTGGGTGTACCGCAGAAACAGATGAAGATCATTACCGGAATCGCAATTGCCTGCCTAGCGCCGATCTGGCCAGCGGCTGCTAAGGCACAAGTGCGACTAACATCCGTCAACAACGATCACGTCTCTATAGAGATCAACGGTGAACCATTTTCTGAGTTCTATCTAGGCAGCACCTATGCCAAACCGTTTCTCGCGCCCTTGCGATCCGTGAGCGGCCTGATTGTAACGCGCAGATTCCCGATGGAACAGATTGAAGACGAGTCGCGCGACCACCCCCATCACAAGGGTCTTTGGATCGGCTATGGCGATGTGAACGGAATTAACTTCTGGGAAGTCGAGCCCTTGTCGAAAGCCAGCGGAACGAACCCGGCGGACAAGGGCAAGGTTCGGTTAATCAAGATGGAGGAATTGAAGTCAGGAAAGAAATCCGGCAGCGTCACGGCAACGTTTGCCTGGCTGAGCCCAGCCGAGAAAGAGGTTCTCGAAGAGCGGCGGACCATGACATTCTACGAGGACGAAAAGCTTCGACGAGTGGATGTAGAGGCCACTTTCATCGCAAAGACGACCGCTACCTTCGCTGACACCAAGGAAGGTTTTTTCGCTATTCGTGTGGCCGACAGTATGTCCGGCAAGAAGGGAGGCATTCTCACAAACTCGGAAGGTGCGCACACCGAGAAGGACGTTTGGGGCAAACATGCGGATTGGGTGGACTACGTCGGCTCGGTCGACGGCCAGAAAGTCGGGGTACTGATTCTCGATAATCCACACAATCCGAACCATCCGCCCCGCTGGCATGCCCGTGATTACGGACTGTTCGCGGTAAATCCGTTCGGCGTGAAGGATTTCGATCCGGGGTCAACAGCTAAAGGCGGCTACCGGCTGCCTGCTGGGCAGAGTTTACGGTTTCGCTATCGCGTTATCATCCATCCGGGTGACACCCCTAAGAGAGATATTGGCCGCTGGTACGCCGAGTATTCGAAATCGACCAAATGAAACTACTTTGGTCGACCGTTTAAATCCTCTCCCATTGGCCAGTCCGGCCCGCCGATAGCACTGCTTCGATGACCTCCATATTGGCGGTGGCATCCTCCAGCGTCACCGGCACTTGAGAATTTTCCTGAATGGCCCGCGAGAAGGCGTCGCCCTGAATTGCATATTGATCCAGTACCGGGAACTCTTCCGCACGTGCACTCAACCCGGCTAACTGCGACCCGTCATCGATAAAAATACGGCTCGGACGATCAGGCGGGATATTGTAGGGAATTTCCAATTCGATGCGGCCCTTCGTTCCGAATACCTGCATGCGCTGAAACGGCACCAGCTGAGTGGAACAAGTAAAAACCGCTTGGCCGGGCGCAAAATCCAGCAGAGCGGATGCCAGCCGATCTGTGCCCATCTCCGGGTCGATGTCGACAAGCGCCGCTGCCCGCAACGGCTCCCTGCCGAAAAAGAAGCGCGACATCGTAATCGGATAGCAGCCTATGTCCATAACTCCGCCGCCGCCAATTTCCGGGATATTGCGAATATTATGAGGATCGCGATTGAAGTAGCTGAATACGCTGAGCACTGTACGCAGCTCGCCTATGGCTCCGCCGGCCACAAGTTCTTTTGCTCGCAGCCACTGAGGATGTGTACGCACCATGAAGGCCTCCCCGATCTTGACTTGCGTCCGGTCCCGCACCGCAATGAGCTCTCGTGCCTCACGAGCCGTAAGTGCGATGGGCTTCTCGCAAAGCACGTGCTTGCCGGCTTCCGCCGCTTTGACGGACCACGGCACATGAAGATGATTGGGCAGCGGGTTATAGATCGCGTCGATATTTGGATCGGTCAAAAGATCCTCATAGGAGCCATAAGCAGCCGGCAATCTTAACTCCTCCGCAGCGCCTCGCGCCCGCTTCAGATCGCGCGATGCGATTGCGACCACTTCGGCCCGCTGGCACTTCTTCATCCCGGGAATCACCTTGCGGATCGCGATATTGGCAACTCCGAGCACACCCCATCTCACTTTGTCTTTTGATCTCGCCTGCTCGCCCATTCACCCGAGTCTCTCATGATGATCCAATCCCTTGAGTTGTCTGTTACCCTGAACCCGTGAAACTGTACGACATGGATCCCGGACCGGATTGCCCTGAACTGGTCCGAGTGATCATCGAGATTCCGAAGAACTCGAGCAACAAATACGAATACGACGGGAAGCTCGGAGTTTTTCGGCTCGATCGTGCGCTCTATTCGCCTATGCACTATCCCGGCGATTATGGATTTATCCCGGGAACGCTCGCAGAAGACGGTGATCCGCTGGACATCATGGTGATGGTTGATGAACCGAGTTTCACTGGCTGCCTAATGGAAGCACGACCGGTGGGGTTGCTTCATATGGTGGACAGCAAGGAGAATGACCAAAAGGTGCTTGCTGTTCCGAACCGAAATCCACGCTTCGACAGTATTCACACCATGGATCAGGTCTTCCCTCACGTCCGAAAGGAAATCGAGTATTTCTTTTCGATATATAAGGAGCTGCAAGGCGCAAAAACCGAGATGAAGGGTTGGGGAGGCCCGCGAGAAGCCCGTAAGGTGATAACCGAGAGCCGACAAGCCTACCTGGAGACTCGCGAGCCCGTTTCTTCTACCTAAACGTAGCTATCGTCGGAGCCGGTATCGAAACCGCTCCCGTCATCAGTATCGAATCCGGCGTCATCGAGCTGGGAATTGTCATCGTACTGCGAATCGTCTGTGTTATTCAGATCACCCGGATCGGCGAAATTGTCTGCGCGGCTATCGGCGGGACCCAGGCCGGCATCGCCGCCGCCCGGCGAATCGTAATAGTTGTTGACGATCTCTTCCGTGGGCGCAACACCTCCGCCGCCCATGAATTCATTCCCGCCGAACAACCCGCCGCCGTGGTGTGAAAACATGGAGCCGATAGCCTCAGCCGCCAATGTGCCCGCGGCGACACCCGCCGCGGTTTGGGCAGCTCCTCTCAGAAAGCTCGACCCGCCGCCTCCGCCACCAAAAGACAAAGGAGCGGGGGATGAGTATTGCGGGGGAGGAGGAGGAGCATATTGCTGCTGAGCCGGCGCCGACTGTCCCAGCCAGCTCGATCCACCAGAGGAGCTTACTTGCCCTTGGCCGGGTCTTTGCTGCAGCTCCTGAATCTGCTGTTGTGCACGCTGCAGAGCCATATTCTGGATCAAGACAGTCTGCGTCATTAGGTAAAGCGCATCCGGGCGGCTGCCGATCTTGGTTCGGATGATATCTTCGGCCTCGGGATCGCGCTGGGGCGCTGGCATTTGCGCCACCTTGCCGGCAAGATCGTTCAGGATGTTTCGTTCTTCTGGTGTCATGGTGTCTCGGGTTGCTCACCTCGTTAGACGCGAATTTGCGCCTGGTGGTTCAAGTGGACCTTAGGGCCCGCGGGACCAGTACAGTTGCAGCCCGGTTCACAAGCATGACAGTGTAGGGGGTGGATGGTGAATTGCTCGACAATCCTTGAAATGTCTGCGGCGAGTTTTCCGCGTGCAAAAGAAAACAGCCGAAGTACTGCAGAACCATCGGAAAGCGCGCTTTATGCTCCTCGAGGCAACTTCGACCCTGTCCGTCGATCAAGAAATTAATCCCTGGCAATCCGCAGCTCACCGTTTCGATGAGGCGGCCGAACTCCTGAAACTGGACGACGGTATGCGCAAAGTATTGCGTTCACCCGCCATGGAGCTGTCGGTGAATATCCCCGTGATGCTCGATGATGGCCGGATCGAGGTGTTCACAGGCTACCGAGTCCAGCACTCGATTGCGCGCGGTCCGGCAAAGGGAGGTGTCCGTTTCGCCCCAGATGTTTCCCTCGACGAAGTACGGGCACTGGCGGCCTGGATGACGTGGAAATGCGCAGTCGTCAACATCCCGTTTGGCGGAGGCAAGGGCGGAGTCATCTGTGAGCCGCATCTGCTGAGCGAGGGAGAACTGGAGCGCATAGCCAGGCGCTATACCGCTGAAATCATCGATTTCATAGGCCCTGAGCGCGACGTTCCTGCTCCCGACGTGAACACCAACGAGCAGACCATGGCATGGATCATGGACACCTACTCGATGCACAAACGCCATACCGTAACCGCTGTGGTTACCGGCAAACCTCTGGAACTGGGGGGCTCGCTGGGGCGGCCCGAGGCGACCGGCAGAGGGTGTATGTTCGTGACACTCGAAGCCATGAAACGCTTCGGTTTATCGCCGGAGAACACCAGAGTCGTGATCCAGGGTTTCGGCAATGTCGGAGGGATGGCGGCAAAGTTAATGAGCCGCATCGGCTTCAAAATCATCGGTATCGTCGAATATGATGGCGCGGTTTACAACCGGCATGGCCTCGATATAGAGGCTCTTATGCTTCACCGCCGCGAAACAGGCTCGATCCGCGGTTTCGCCGAAGCGGAGGACATGGCGAGAGATGAGGCGATCCTCATGGATTGCGATGTGTTAATTCCCGCCGCCCACGAAAACGTGATTACGTCCGCCAATGCGCATCGCATTAAAGCAAAAATTTTGTGCGAGGGAGCCAACGGACCCACTACCTTCGTCGCAGATTCCATTCTGGCCGAAAAGAAGGTCTTCGTGATTCCGGACATTCTGGCTAATGCCGGCGGAGTCACCGTGTCCTATTTCGAATGGGTGCAGGACCGCCAGGGCTACTTCTGGAACGAAAAACTGGTGAATGAGCGGCTTGAAGAGATCATGGTTACCAGCTTTGGTGACGTGATCGGATATGCCGAGAAACACGCTGTGAATAACCGCACGGCGGCCTATATGCTTGCGCTCGATCGAGTGGCCCAGGCCATCCGGCGCCGCGGCCTTTACGCCTGATCGAACGGAGCAGCTCGAGTTCTGCGCTGGTTTTCCAAGGGATTGATCCAGCGAAGGCCGGAAAACTGGAGGAAATCCCGGTGGGTCAAGGCCAGAGTAGCTGCGTGTTCGATTGTAGGATCATCCGCATCATCCCCCTCGTAAGTTATTAAGCAAGACCGGTCTGGTCCGCAGTACACTGATCCTTTGGCAATTCGAACTCCATGACGCAAGAGCCGTCGACCCCGCTAATGCGGCAGTATCGAGCCGCAAAGCAGCAGGTTCCGGGCGCACTCCTCCTCTTCCGCCTAGGCGATTTTTATGAGTTGTTTTATGAAGATGCCGTCACGGCCTCCCGAGAGCTTGAAATCACCCTTACGTCCCGCAACAAGGAGCGTGGCGAAGCTGTTCCGATGTGTGGCGTGCCTTACCATGCGGCGGAAGGCTACATCGCCCGGCTCATTCAGCGAGGCCACCGCATTGCGATCTGCGAGCAGATGGAGGAAGCGGCTCCCGGCAAGAAACTGGTTCGCCGCGAGCTCACGCGTGTTATCACTCCCGGTACCGCAACCGATTCGAACCTCCTCCGGTCGCACGAAAACAACTTCCTGGCTGCTGCCTTCGTAAAAAATGGCCGCTGCGGGCTCGCCTATGCCGATCTTTCAACGGGCGAATTTCGCGCCACCGAATTTCCTGAAAAGGAATTGCTCGCGGCGATCGAGACACTAAGCATACGAGAAGTCTTGCGGCCCGAAGGTCTGCCATTCGGCTGCCAGTGCCTCGAAACCTCTCTCGACAGCTGGATTTTCGGAGGCGACTACGCGAACCGAAAAATCCTGGAGACCTTCAGGCTCCTATCACTAGACGGCTGCGGGCTGGGAGACAAACCTCTAGCTGCCGCTGCCGCCGGTGCGGTGGTTCATTATCTTCGCGACACGCAAAAGGTGGCTCTAAGCCATCTCAATCCGCCTGCCTTCTACCAGCGAACCGATCACATGGTGCTGGACAGCACGACCGTCAGAAATTTAGAGCTACTGGATCCGCTTTTCGCAGGAGAGAGCAGGGAAACAACTCTCATACACGTGCTGGATCAGACATGCACAGGCATGGGAGGCCGGCTCTTACGATCCAGATTGCTGCAGCCCTCTTACAAACGTGAGGAGATCGAAAACCGGTTAGATGCCGTTGGAGAGCTCACCAGCAAAGTTATGATTCGAACTGCGCTCCGAAAGCTTTTGAACGGAGTACAGGATCTGGAACGCCTGTTGGCAAAGGTAACGTTAGGCACGGCCGGGCCGCGAGAACTTCTTGCGCTCGGCAAATCGCTTTCGCAACTGCCGCAGGTGTCCGGACTCGCCGCTCAATTTGAAAGTGCATTACTGAATCGAGCGATCGACCCTGTGGGCGAGGTTCAAGAGAAGATTCTGGCAGCCATCGCTGACGAGCCTCCAGCGCTGCTGACAGAGGGCGGCACGATTCGGGACGGATTTCATCCGGTACTTGACGAGCTGCGCGATATCAGGAGCAACAGCCGCCGGTACATTGCGGCAATCGAGGCGCGAGAACGAACTCAGACCGGGATTCAGTCGCTCAAGATTCGCTTCAATAACGTGTTCGGCTACTACATCGAGGTCTCGAAAACCAATCTGCAGCTCGTGCCGTCCGCCTACGAACGCAAGCAGACCTTGGCCAACGCGGAACGCTTCACAACGCCAGAACTCAAGGACCTCGAATCCAAGGTGCTTGATGCCGAGGAGAAGATCCTCGCACTCGAACGTGAGATCTTCCACGATATTCGTAACTTCGCCGCTGCACACGCAAGCCGGATCAAAGACGCCGCCGGAGCAATCGCCGAGCTAGACGTGGCGGCTGCCCTGGCGCATGTCGCCGTCGAGAATCGTTACAAGAGGCCCAGGTTTTCCGACTCCGGCGAAATGCGAATTGACGCGGGACGCCATCCGGTCATTGAAAAGCTGGCCGAGCGGGAAGCGGGTAGATTTATCGCGAACGATCTTTACCTGGATGCACGTCAATACATCGCCGTCATTACAGGGCCCAATATGGGTGGGAAATCTACGTACCTTCGACAGGCCGCACTCATTTTGATCCTCGCCCAGGTCGGCTCCTTTGTCCCCGCGGACGCCGCCGTGCTCCCAATAGTGGATCGAGTCTATACGAGGATCGGAGCAGCGGATAACCTTGCTCGGGGCCGATCCACTTTCATGGTCGAAATGACTGAAACCGCCGCCATCCTGAACACTGCCTCCGTTAGCAGCTTCATAGTATTGGATGAGATAGGGCGGGGCACCTCAACATACGACGGTCTGGCGCTTGCCTGGGCTGTAATTGAGTTCGTTCAACAACACATCCACGCGAAAACTCTGTTCGCCACCCACTATCACGAACTGACAGAACTAGCAGGTCAAATTTCTGAGATAAGAAATTTACACGTGACTGTAAAGGAGGGAAATAACCAGATCTTATTCATAAGAAAGGTGGAACCGGGTTCAGCAGACCGCAGTTACGGCATCGAAGTCGCACGTCTTGCTGGTTTACCCATGCAAGTAATCGAGCGAGCGAGGTCAGTTTTATTGCATCATGAAGTAAGGGAACACTCAGTCAGTGAAGAGCTGGCCCCGAGTGATGCGGACACGCCCCTACAGATTAAACTTTTCGAGCCCATGAATCAGGGGCTCGCCAATCGGATTCGGAGACTGAATATCGACGAGCTTCGGCCGGTTGAAGCTTTGCAGATTCTGCACGAACTACAGCAAGAGTTGCTAAAGACATGAGAATAGCAGGCATCATGAGCGGGACTTCGCTCGACGGTATTGATGTGGCGATCATAGACATCGCGGGTTCTGGCTACAAAGCCAAGATCAACGTTTTGACTAGCCATTCAGTACCTTATCCAAAAAAAATCCGTGAGGCGCTTCTGGCCGTATCGAACAGCAGCGGCTTCACGGGTGATATATCCCGGCTGAATTTCCTCCTGGGCGAGTTGTATTCTGAGGCACTGGAAGAGACGGCTGAACGCGCGGAAATTCCGCTGGAATCAATCAAGCTGATTGGCTGTCATGGGCAAACCATTTTCCATGAAGGTCAGGCGGCTTCGTATCTCGGAAAGAAGGTCGCCAGCACGTTCCAGATCGGTGAATCGAGCATTATCAGCGAGCGCACCGGAATTGACGTTATCTCGAATTTTCGGGAGCGGGATATGGCCGCCGGAGGCAAAGGCGCTCCGCTGGTTCCTTATCTTGACTACATGCTGATGCGTCACCGCGGTCGAGGCCGTGTAGCCATCAACATTGGCGGCATTGCCAATCTGACAGCGATTCCTCCGAACACCAACACGGATCGCGTGATCGCGTTCGATACGGGTCCGGGGAATATGGTGATCGATCAGCTCGTAGCCCGGATCACAAGTGGCGGCCTCACATACGATCGGGATGGCGTCATGGCCGCTACCGGCGAGATAGATCCGAAGTTGCTGGCGAAGCTGCTTCGCGATAAGTATTTCCGCGCCAAGCCGCCTAAAGCAGCGGGCCGCGAGCAATATGGCGCGGAGTTCGTTTCGAAGCTGCTCGACACCGAATTGAGCAGCGAAGATCTGGTGGCCACCGCCACCGCGTTGACTGCGGAGAGCATCGCTTTAGGCGTGCGCAATTTCGTTCTTCCCGAAATGCGTGTCGATGAAATCTTCGTTTCAGGCGGCGGTACTCACAATCCCACGCTGATGCGGATGCTACGAAAAGCAATGGGCGAAGTTCCAGTGAAGGACACCACGGAAGTCGGTTTGGACGTAGATGCCAAGGAGGCGATCGCTTTCGCCGTGATGGCCTATGAAACCGCTCATGCACGTCCCTCGAACGTTCCAATGGCGACTGGCGCAAAACGTCATGTCATTCTTGGAAAAGTGACGCAAAATGGCGCCCCGCACAACGGAAATTCGAATGGGACGAGTTATAACGGCATGGGAATAGTTCACAACAGCAATCCGGCGAACACTCACAAGGTGAAGGCAGCGCGTTCCCCCAAGTCACCACATCAGGCGGTAGCGCCAAAAGCTAAAGCTGCTGCGCGTTAAGCTGATCTCTACATCGTAGAAATGCGGGCATTCCGATGGAATGCCCGCATTTCTTTTATTCGGTAGTCTTACGCTCCGCTTCAGGATCAAGCAAATGCAAGATGATCCGGAACGGCATGCCTGCCAGCTCTGGCTTGTCTTCAACGTCCGCCCTCACGTCCAGCAACGCGCGCTCGAGTAGATACGTTTGCAGCAGCGTTTGCTGGTCGGCCCGGGTCTTCGGCAGGTAGGCAGCATTTCCGGCAATGTTCCAATAACCTCGGATGAAGCCAGCGCTGATATGCGAGTACCAGAAACGTACTGCATTTCTCAGCTGGTGAATAGTGTCCGGCGACGCGGTTTGCCGGAGTGTTGCCTGTGCCGCATAGCCAAAAGACACCAGCATGCTCGTCACGTCGCGTAGAGGACAGCGTTTGATACGGCGCTCGCTCACGTGCTGCTCCGGATCACCCTCGAAATCAAACATCACTACGTCATTCTCGCGGACCAGCAGGTGACCGAGATGCAAACGCCCGTGGAATCTCGTTCGCTCCGAGTGAAGGCGCTGCTGGAAGACGGCCGCAAATTTAGCGGCGATCGCGTTCTCCTGTTCGAGCACCTTTGAGGCCAGAACGCGCATGTCTTCGCGCATGTCCGAGTAACGCTGGCGGATGAACTCGAGTCGACGTCCGGTCAATCCTAGATAGCCATGGTAGAGGCTCTGGCGATAGAAATCATTAAAAGGTTCCGCCGCAAAAGCGGGATTGTCGAACTGAGTGGCGAGAATCAGATGCAGTTGTGCAACGCGTGCTCCGATCGTCTCTGCAAACGATAGATAGGAGCCAATCAGCTCGCGAGCGATGTCGGGAGGGGGCTGGAGTGCAAAATCGAGCGTATAGATATTTGTCGGGATCGACTCTCGCAACTGTGCCTCCGGTATTTCCCTCACTGTTCCGAGAAATGCGTTCAGCTCTTTTCGCGTTTCCTGCCAGGCGTTTCCTTCGTTGGTTACGAATCCATGCAGAACGGCGATGGTGGTGTTCTCGCCAGAATCGGATTGGTATTCGAGATACCCTGCATATGGCGCGGCGTGAGTGAAGTCTACCTTCTCCGTAAGAAGTTCTCCAAATTCTACGCCGGGGTGAATACCGGGTTCGACCCTTCTCAGGAGCTTCAGAACAAAACGGTCGCCAAACCTGATTGACGTGTCGATTTCCGAAGTCGGCAGCAACGCGGGTTCCAGATCTGGATGAGTGGCTCCCCATAACTTTCGAAATTGCCGGTTGCGCTGTGCTACCAGGTGTCCATGCTCGCCTGCGAATCTACGCCTACGCGCAAAGGCCTCGATCATGGCGGTACAGAACTCGTTGTTCCTGACCGCGCTGTAGAGAACCGCCTTCACGCCACCCGGTGTCCTGATCTCGGCAACGATTGCGTCCGGATCTTCCCCTCGCAAGTTGCTCAACTCCTGCTCGCTGCCGAGCGCCATTGGGACGACGAAGGTCTCCGGATCACCCGTGGTATATTCCGCACGCACAAGTGGAATCCTGAATTTACCGTCAGCCACAGGAATGAGTTCAGTGATCTGGATGGAACGAAAGCGGCGATCGCGCGCGCGGAACCATCGCCTGTTCTGCAGAAAGCGGGGCAGAACCGCCGCAAGGCTGGCGCGAATCGTTGGATCCCAAATGTCTCGCAGCGCTGGAATTGTGAGAATCGGGATGGCCTGCTGGCGGGTCTCCGGCGTGGGTGCGGCCACAACGGCCGGGACTTCGCGATGTTCCAACGAGAACCAGAAAAAGGAATTCGGGCCGAGAGTCAAAGGGTAGTAGCTCTCTCCGACCGACGGGAAGTCGGTTCGGCCAAACAGCTCGATGGGAGTGTAGCCAGTGTACTTATGCAAATCCAGTTGAACTGCTTGGGCGAACCGCGACAGATTCGCTACAACCAGGAGGGTTTCATTCTCGTAGCGCCTCAAATACGCCAGCACGCGCTGGTTATTTGGCAGAAGGAATTCGAGCGTGCCGCGTCCGAACGCCTTAAATTGTTTGCGCAATGCGATCAAGCGCTTGGTCCAATTCAAGAGTGAGTTGGGATTCTCCTGCTGCGATTCGACATTGATTGCTTCATAGTGATAAGCCGGATCAATATTCACCGGCAGGTAGAGCTTCTGCGGATTGGCGGACGAGAAGCCTGCGTTTCTGTCCGGGCTCCACTGCATGGGCGTGCGAACGCCGTTGCGGTCCCCAAGATAAACGTTGTCGCCCATTCCAATCTCGTCGCCGTAGTAAATGACGGGCGTTCCAGGTAACGAGAAGAGAAGCGCATTCATCACCTCTATCCGAGCCCGGTCATTTCCCAATAGAGGCGCCAGCCGCCGGCGGATGCCGAGATTGATCCTGGCCCGTTGATCGGCGGCATACGCACGATACATGTAATCTCGCTCTTCGTCTGTCACCATCTCGAGCGTGAGTTCATCGTGATTCCGAAGAAACATCGCCCACTGACAAGTTTCGGGAAGCTCGGGCGTACGCTTTAGAATCTCGACGATCGGCAGCCGGTCCTCCAGCCTCAAAGCCATAAACAGGCGCGGCATCAGGGGGAAGTGGAAATTCATGTGGCATTCGTCGCCCTTGCCGAAATATGCGACGGCGTCTTCAGGCCACATATTCGCCTCCGAGAGCAGCATCCGGTTCGGATGTGTCGCATCCAGATGTTGTCTCAGTTCCTTCAGAAAGGCGTGCGTTTCAGGCAGATTTTCGCAGCTCGTGCCTTCGCGCTCGTAGAGGTAAGGAATCGCATCCAGCCGAAACCCGTCTACGCCCATGCCAGCCCAATAATCGAGCATGTGCATCACGGATCGCCGCACCAGTGGGTTATCGAAATTCAGGTCGGGTTGATGCGAGTAAAAGCGGTGCCAGAAATAGGCCTTCGCAACCGGGTCCCAGCTCCAGTTAGAGGGTTCGAAGTCCTTAAATATAATGCGCGTTCCTGCGTACTTCTCCGGGTAGTCGCTCCAGACGTAGAAATCGCGCCAGCGCGAACCGGGTTCAGAAGTACGCGAACGCTGAAACCAGGCGTGCTGATCTGAGGTGTGATTGATTACCAGCTCAGTGATTACGCGCAGCCCGCGGCGATGAGCTTCCTTGAGGAAATGCTGAAAGTCACGCAGACTGCCATAAGCGGGATGAACGCTACGGAAATCCGAGATGTCGTAACCGTCGTCCTTCCACGGAGAAGGGAAGAACGGCAGAAGCCAAATGGCTGTGACTCCGAGATCCTCGAGATAATCGAGCTTCTCTGCAAAGCCACGAAAATCGCCCATGCCGTCAGCATTGCTGTCATAGAACGCTCGGACATGAGCCTCATAGATGATGGCGTCTTTGTACCAGAGGGGATCGCTCGAGGCTGTACCGTTGATGTTCAAGTGCGGCATGCTGGTTAGCGATTTCATGGTACAAAATCGTACATTCCGTCCCGGATTATCGATGAGGAAATGATGAATCGTGGCTCGAATTGTCTTAAGTACTTTCGGCTCGTTGGGAGATCTTCACCCCTTTCTAGCTATCGCCGGCGAGCTCCGGGAACGCGGACACCGAGCGGTAATTGCGACTTCCGCCGTGTACCGCAATAAGATCGAAGCCGAAAACATCGAGTTCGCTGCCGTGCGTCCCGACGTCGGGGAACTGCTGGAGCAACCGGCATTGCTCGAGAAGATCTGGCATCCTGCTCACGGCACCGAATACTTGCTTCGGGATTACCTGGCTCCCTGCATCGAGCAGAGTTATGAAGACCTCACTCACGCGTGCATGGGCGCGGATCTCCTGCTCACGCACGTCGTGGCTTATGCGGGGCCGATCGTCGCGCAGTTCAGTAATCTGCCCTGGCTCTCGGTTGCGCTGCAGCCTGCCGTTTTCCTTTCGGCGACTGATCCTCCAATTCTTCCCGCCACGTGGCTGCGGCATTTTTATCCTCTCGGCGAACGGATGGTTGCGGGATTGTTCGCCCTCGGCAAAGCGCGCGTAAGGCGGTGGGTTTGGCCGGTTATTGACCTTCGCCGTAGGCTTGGACTGTCAACCCGGGAGAACCCCGTTTTTGAGGGCGCGTTCTCTCCGTTGGGTACGCTTGCGCTCTTTTCCAAACACTTCGCCGCCCCGCAGCCTGACTGGCCGCCCGGCATCACCGTAACCGGATTCGTTCTTTACGACCGGCTGGGTGCGGGATTCAATGAACACGAGTTCCGCGATGCTCGGGAAAGCTCTGTGGAACTGGCGCGATTTCTCGCGGCTGGACCGGCTCCGGTTCTCTTCACTCTTGGCTCCTCGGCAGTAATGCATCCGGGAACGTTCTTCGAGCAAAGCATTGCCGCGGCTCGAAAATTGGGGATTCGCGCTGTACTATTGATCGGGAATCAATCGCCCGATAAATTCCAAGGCCAACTATCGGATTCGATATTCGTCGCTCGATATGCGCCATTCTCGACAGTCATGCCGCATGCTGCGGCCATGGTTCATCAAGGAGGAATCGGCACTACCGCCCAGGCTCTTTATGCCGGACGTCCAACACTCGTGGTGCCCTGGTCGCACGATCAACCGGATAATGCTGAGCGGCTCAGGAAGTTGGGAGTCTCGCGCACGCTCGAGCGTCGCAGGTACACCGCCGAAACCGCGGCCCGTGAGTTGCGCCTGTTACTCGAGCAGCCTCGATATACCGAAGCCGCGCGGGAACTGCGCGATTGCCTCACGCGGGAAGACGGCCTGGCAACTGCGTCCAACAAGATAGAGACCGCCTTATCGCAAAATCGCGGGGCGACCTTATCCAGATGACGCTCGCCCTTTTTCTACCGGAGCATCGCCTGCCGTGCCTGAGTGACGACCTCTCGTAAGACTTGCTGCCGGTCACTCTCTTCCGCGCCCTTTCGATCATGAAACTGTTTGAACGCCTGCGCCGCTCTTTCCCTGTCGCCGGTCCGCTGATATACGAGCGCAAGCTGATAATAGGCTTCGGTCATCTCGGGTTCGAGTGATACTGCGCGCGAAAGCTCTCCACTCGCTTCCACATAGTTTTTCGATCGGACAAACACGCGGCCAAGCTGGTAGTGGGCCAGTGCATAGTCGGGCTTGAGAGAAACAGCCCGACGGAAACTGCTCGCCGCTTTAGCATCTTCACTCAGCAGGAGGAGCGTCATTCCCCGAAAGCACTCATAGTAGGGATTCGAAGGATCTCTACTGGCAGCTTGTTCAAAAGCCTGCACTGCCGTCTCGAACTTACTCTGCCCCAAACAGGCAAGACCATAAAGAAATAAAGCACGGTCGAAAGAAGGTTCCAGCTTTAGAGCCTGTTCTGCGAACACTTCGGCCGCTTCGAACTTATCCTCGATGAAATAACTCACGCCTATGGCGAATGGGATCCTGGCACTGTGTGGGGCAATTTGCGTAGCAGTGTCCAACAAACTGAGGGCCGCCTGCTGATCTCCGTACTTTTGGTAGCAGCGGGCGAGAGTTAGTGCGTAGTCGAGATTTTGGGGCTCCTGCCGCCGCGCCCGTCTCAGCTCGTCGATAGCACGCTCGCGCTGGTTCGCCACGAGAGCGGTCTTCCCTTGGAGGAAATGAAAGGCAGCAGAGTTTTGGGTCTCCTGATCTGTTCTTGCGAGCGCATCTTCTGCGCAGGCTACTTCCGCGGCTCGCAAACAGGCTTCAGCCAGCGGCAGCAAAATTTCGTCTTTCGACCCGGAAAACAACCTGTCTGCTTTCCTGAGCGAGTCGATAGCCTGCCTGTTCATATCGTGGGAAAGAAAGGATAACCCTACCGCAAGTTGAAAAGCTGCTGAGTCGCGAATGGCAGCGGGGGCCGCTCCGTGGGCCTGGAGTGCGCCCTCCGGATTTCTCGAATCCAGGTACGCGCGAATCAAATTAACATATACTTCCGGACCTGCATGGGAGTCTCGGGAGACCTGCTCCAGGTAGGTCACCGCTTCCGTTGAGCGCTTTTGCTCGAGCAGGAGTACTCCGAGATTGTAACGTATGTCCAGCGATTTTGGATCGCGCTGGAGCGCGCTGCGAAGCGCAGATTCAGCCGATCTGAATTCCTTCATCCGAACTTCGACCGTTCCCAGAAGAAAGAACGCCTGAGCCGAGCTGGGATCACTTTCTACAGCTTGTGAAAACAGATCTCGGGCCTCCCGGTATTTGCCTTGTTCCATGAGCAGCATGCCCTCTCGCAGCTCATCACCCGTTTTCTGGATAGCTCCGAAAGAAGCCCCGCAAAGCGCAAGCAACACCAGCAAGCGCGTCACGAGACGATCGCTCCACCGTTCTCGATGCGAACACCCACCCTTTTCCCGAGGTGACTGAAGGCGTGCTGAGCGCCTTGGAGCGTATCCGGGTAATCGGTCGCAGTCTGGACGCCACTGAGGGTCCGGCGAACGCCCAAGCAGCCAGCGACAAAGCCCCACAGGATAAGCAGGGCATTATTCAGAGGCTCGCTGATCAGTTCGCCCGTCTTCCACTGCAGAGCCGCAGCCCAAAGCCGGTTTCGCGCATAGCCGTGCTGCATCACCCTCTCAAAGACTTCATATGCCTGCTGTTTCCGGCCTGCGATACCACGCGCCGCGATCTCGAGCCCGGTGGAGTGGAAGAACGAACAGCCGTTTTCATAGTGCGGGTAGACTTTCTGGTTCAGCAACTCGCCATTGTCGACCATGTCCCCCAGGCTCGTCACCGGGTACAGGTTGGCGGGAGTTGCATAAATGGCATCGCGCTTCAAATGAAATTGGTTGCACAGGCTCTGGTACCGGCGATCCAGGTGGTCGAGAATGCGGGCGGTACGCCGGCGATCTGCAATACCGAAGATGATCGGCAGGAGATTCACATCCGCATAGAAGTAATGCCGGCCGCTACCCGGCAATTTCTCTTCAATGTCGATCCAATCCCGGTAGAGACTGCGTTCCTCGTCCCAGAAAACGCGATTGAAAGCCTGGCGGGAGATCTGCGCAGCGTTTTTGAATTCGTTTGCCCCTCGCGGGTCGCCTGCAAACTGCTTCAACTCCGCTACACCTTCCAGCGCCGCGACGGCATAGGCGTTGATCAGGGCGTCCTTGTGTCCGAAGTTGATAATGTCGTACCAATTGGAGCAATGATGCTTGCCATCAGCTAGACCGGAAGCGTTGGGAATTTCGAAAACACCATCGTGGTCACGATCGAGTGCCAGTAGATAGCGCGCGACGCGGTCCAGCGCCGGCATAACCTGCGAAAGAAAATCCCGGTTACCGGTAGTGAGCGTCTGTTGATAAATAGCTAAGAGGAAATGTGGAATTTGGTCACTTAGATTCCCCCACTGGGCCCGGTAAAATCCTCGTGCATTCCAGCGCGGGAGCACAAAGCCATCGCTTTCCAAAGCGGACTTGGCAAAAAACAGAAGCTGCTGGTTCAGCAGTTCGATGCTCGATTCGTCCGGTTCAAACAAGCTTTGGATCATCGGAAACCAAGCCAGTTCCTGGAGCGCCGGCGTGCTGGCTGGATTATTTCCAAAGATCCAGCCCATCCACTGGTTGTGAACTCGCGCAAAATCCCTGCTCAGTTCGCCTAGACCGCGATCGGGCAGATCCAGGCTGCAGGAATTGCGAGCAGAGCTTTCGAGCCGCATAGTCCAGAGCTGTGTCTGCCGAAAACCAGCATGTCTCGATACGGCCATTTGCGCGGGATCTACTGTCTCCGCTCCGAAGCTCACTGCTGGGGCGGTCCCATCGGCGGAGGGCTTAACGTAACTGAACAAACCGGTTGCGAAACTGCTCTTCACTACGACGCCAGAAGGAGAAAACTGAATATCCTGTGCCTTTGCTGACGAAAGAGCCTCGTAATACTCGGTTGGCGTGACGTGAAGCGGAAACATGCCCGGATCGCGGAGGCGCATACGCGCGTCGCGAAAGCCTGGAATGTTCAGGAACCGAGTCTCGCTCCCATCGCGCATCTGCGTCCGCAGCACAATCGCAGGAAACCGATCGGCGCGAATCCGCACGTCGCGCAGAAACTCTCGTTCAATTCTCCAGGTGAATGTATCGCCTTCGGATATCAATCCCCAGTTTTCACGCGCAAGGGGAGCCGACTCGGGACCTAGTTCGATATCGCTGATCTTGATGTTAGTTCTGCTGCCTGTGATTTTGCCACCAGGAGCAAGTCGGCTGAATTGCCACAGGCCGCCTTCCGGCAGAATGGCCGTTCCACTCCGGAGCATTCCTTCTGCGGCCTCTTCGAGTACCAGATTCTCTGCGATGCCGCGAATATTGAAACCACGCATCCAAACGCCGTCCCGTTCGGCAGAGATCCGCACGCGAAAGGCCTGTTCCGCAAAGGGGGGATTTCGGGCTACCAGTATTGGCGCTGTCCCCAGAACTTGAATAAATTGCTTGCGGGTCAGCATGCAATCGACCGAGCACAACGATCTTCAAAAAGAGAGCTTCAGGGCGAACTCGATTTGGCGAGGGTCAAGAGCAGCCGTCACACGGCCGAACGCGCCGTCTCCCAGGTTGGTGTCGACGGCTGAGAAATTAGGGTGATTCCAAATGTTGAAAAACTCACCGCGAAATTCGAGTTTCAGCCGCTCTTTGATCGGAAACGTCTTATAGAGCGCCATATTCCAGGTATCTTCTCCTGGGCCGTTGATGATCCCCGTTCCGCAGTTGCCAAAAGTTCCGTAGGGCGGCGCCGTGAAAGCGGCTGTATTGAACCACTCTGAAATCGTACCGGGTCCTGCTGTGCTCGCCACACAATTCGGCCGGGTTGCCAAACCTGGGGCGGCGATCGATAGACCTGGAGTGAACACAAAGCCACTTTCGATCACTGTGATGCCTGAAAGAGACCAGTCGCCCAGTGCCCTCGATTTCCATCCGCTTGCCCCTCGCAGGAAAGGGATATTCCACACGTAGCCCGCCGTGAAGATGTTCGTTCTGTCGTAGCCCGGTCGGCCGTATTCCGCGCCGAAATCGCGCGGGTTCTGGGCGCCATTTCCCGTCTGCCGTGAATCGAAACCGCGGCTCGCCACGTCCGACAAAGCTTTGCCAAAGGTATAAGCAGCTGTGACGTTTAACGAGGCAGCCAACCTGTATCGCAGGCCGGCCTGTAACGAATTGTAATTCGAAACTCCGTTGTACTGCGAGGGACTGTCGGCTTGTCCATTTAGAGAACTCCATCCTGCATAGGGACGCGTGTAATCGGCCGAAACCAGGCTCTGATTCAGACATGGATCAAAGCTGAATCCACCCGACGGGATGGTTTGGCCGGGCTGCAGGCAGCCAGGATTGGAAATACTCGGTCCCGCAACTGGCAGGGGGTAATTGTGGTCGTAAGAACCCGGAACGTTCGACCCGTGGCTTCCTACATACGCAACGCTCAAAACTGCGCCTTGTGCTAGCTGTCGCTCGAGCGTCAGACTGTATGTCTGAATTTTAACGGGTACATACTCCGCGCCCGGAGGTCCGGAGATTCCTAAGCTCTGACTACTTACTGCTCCGGCGGATCCGAGGGCCGGGTTTGTCAGAGTGCCGTTGAGAAGCGTGGTGCCGCTGATCGCTGGATAGTTTCCGAGATTGCCGTTGTAAATCGCGAACGGAATTCGACCCCACCCTATGCCCCAGCCGCCGCGCAACGCCGTTTTGCCGTTGCCAAAAATGTCCCACGCAAATCCCACCCGAGGAGCAGCGTGCGGTGCAGTCGTGAAGATGCCGGCAGGAACACCATTCTTTCCTGCTACTACCAATCCATTTTGTAAATTTGCCACCCCGCCGGCCCTTGTCAAGGGAGTTCCGGCTGCATTTGTAACCAGCGTACCGTCCGGCTTGACGACGGGAGCTTGTGTCGGATCCCACTTGGTTGGATCGAAGTCAGTAAAGTTATTGCCTTCCAATTTATCCGACGAGAAATACACGACGCGAACCCCTAGATTCAGGCTCAAGCGCGAATTGACGTGCCAATCGTCCTGCAGATAGGACTCCGACTGGTGATACCGGAAGTAGCCTCGGAGGCGGCCATTGTTTTGCGTGAAAGACGAATCGAGACCGAGCAGGTAATCCGCAGCGGGATCCCCGGTGTGAACGCCTGAAAAGTTATAGGATCCTTCCGGTGTCGTGAAATTCGATTGGCGCTTGATGCCCCAGATGAACATGGTCCCGGCTTGGATCGTGTGCGCGCCCTTGATCTTGGTGAAGTCTTCTGACATCACCTGTTCTCCATCGCTGGCGATTAGCGGAAAGCCGCCGTCGCTAGTGCCCGCCCATCCGCCGGAAATGTCGATCCGCGGTGTTCGCATCGAGGTGTCTACGTTGCCGAACGGAAGCTGGATGGTCAATGGCGGTTTCACGTCGCTCAAGAAAATGTTGCCGACGGCCAGATTCTCGTGCGTGCTTGTTTGTGTCCACCCAAACTGATTAACTGTTGTCGGATTAATCGTCGTAGTCAGCTGTACCAGGTTATTCCAGCCGATGCTGTCTATCTTCTGCTGTGAGGTAGGCGCTGGATTGTTCCCCCACGTCAGGTAAGGAGGATCGTCGCTGATGTTTTCGTAAGACGCGCGCGCCAACAGGCGGATCTTGTCGGTGAAGTTGTGATCGACGCGATAGGTCTGATTCTGACCATTGATGACCTCGGTTCCCGTGTTCACATAGTTGTTAAAACCGTTGCCGGGATTGTTCGGCAGGGGCCAAAAGGTGTTCATCAATGCGACCGCATTCGGGTCAAAGCAACTCTGGTTTAGCTTCGTTGGGCTGAGAACGCATTGTACGCCGGGATGCGCCCGCTGCAACAGCGAAAGCGAACTGGAGTCCAGATGGAGACCGCCGCCGGCGAGCGTGGGACTGTTCGAAAAGTCGCCATCGCGCATCGCCTGCGTGAACATGGCGCCCGTGGCGACTACACCTGTGTTTCTGCGTCTCAATTCGACATTTGCGAAGAAGAAAGTCTTGGTCCGGTCGTGGTTGTAGTGATTGGGAATAAATACCGGCCCCCCAAAGCTGCCGCCGAAGATGTTCTGTTTGAGCGTAGGTCGCGTCGGAGAGAAAAAATTCCTGGCATCCAGTACATCGTTGCGCAGATAGTCGTAAGCATCTCCGTGAAATTGTTGCGCGCCCGATTTGGTGCTGACCATGATCTGCGCGCCCCCTGCTACTCCATACTTGGCGCTATAGTTGTCCTTCAACATGCGAAATTCGGCTATCGAGGCAACCGGCTGCGTCACATCCAGATTGATCATCGCCCCGGTATTCATGTTGTAGGCGCCGTCGGTCGTATAGTTATTCATTTCCCGACCCATTCCGTTGACCGAGATCGGGGTCTCGCCCGTTAGGCCGCCCCCGTTGAGCGCTGTGCCGCCACCTACGGGCGACCCCGTTATGGCCGTGCTGTTCACTCCGGGAATAAGGAGGGCCAAACCGCGAAAGTCGCGGCCATTCAATTGGAGATCCTGAACTTCCTGCCCGCTGATGATGCCGGCTGATTCGCCGCTGGTGGTTTCCACACGTACTGCCGACGCCTCGACGGTGACCTGACTGGAGGTGCTCCCGAGCTCCAATGCGACGTTTACAGATGCACGTTCACCGGGGTGCAGCACCAGTCCTTTCGATTCGAACGCTTTGAAGCCCGGCTTACGGATCGTTACGTCGTAAGTGGTGCCGGCGGCTACCAGGGCTTCCGCGTCAAAGAATCCGGAAGAATTGGTCCGCACCATCTGCGTTACACCGGTAGCAGAGTTGGTGACATTGACTTCGGCATCCTCAACTACGCTGCCTGTCGGATCAGTCACGGTGCCCACGATGCCTCCAGTAGACGCTACCTGCGCCAATAGAGCAGCACTCCCGAAACACAAAACGAGTGCACTCCGACAGACCAAGCTCACAGAACTACTTAGCATTCTTCCCTCATGGCCAGTATGGTCTTACCATCTGATGTCCCAATACTAGGAAGAGCCTATCTCTGTGGCTCAGCGGAGTCAAGCTCTTTTGAAAGAAGTAGGCGGAATTACGTGTTCAAACAGAGAGAGCAGAGAGTGGCTATCCGGCACTCCAGTTCCGGTCGGCATACCGGCGCTGAGTCTAGAGGCCTTTTCGGCCCACAAATGCGACGAGGTCCACGACCCGATTCGAGTAGCCCCATTCGTTGTCGTACCAGGACACAACTTTGGCCAGATTGCCGTCGAGCACTTTCGTGAGCTCCGCATCAACGATCGAGCTGTTCGGGTTGCGCAGCATATCGGTCGAGACAACGGGATCGGTGGTATAGGCGAGAATGCCTTTCAAGCAGCCTTCGGATGCCTGTTTCAACGCCGCATTTACCTCATCTGTTGTAGTGTTCTTCTTCAGAACTGCTACGAAATCGACCAGGGAGACGTCCGGTGTAGGGACGCGGATCGAGTAACCATCGAGCTTGCCCTTGAGTTCCGGGACGACGAGCCCGATGGCCTTGGCTGCGCCGGTTGAGGAAGGAATCAGATTTAGAGCCGCCGCACGAGCGCGCCGCAGATCTTTGTGCGGGAAATCGAGCACGTTCTGATCGTTCGTGTAGCTGTGGATGGTAGTCATCGAGCCTTTTTCGATGCCGAAAGTATCGTTTAAAACCTTAACTAGCGGGGCCAAGCAGTTGGTCGTGCAGGAAGCGTTGGAAATAATGGTGTGCTTTGCCGGATCGTAGGTATTGTCGTTGACGCCCAGCACGATGGTTACGTCTTCGCCCTTGGCCGGAGCCGAGATAATCACCTTCTTCACGGAGCCGCGCAGGTGCTTCTTGGCATCTGCTGCATCGGTAAAACGCCCGGTCGATTCCACCACCACTTGAACGCCGAGACTGGGCCAGTCGATTTCGGCTGGGTCTTTGATCGCGAAGATTCTGATCTTCTGATCGCCCACACGGACGCTATCGCCTTCGGCCCTGACGTCTTCTTGAAGCTGGCCGAGAATCGAATCGTATTTTAAGAGATGGGCCAGCGTCTGAGTGTCTGTGAGATCGTTTGCCGCGACGAATTCGATCTCGGGGTTATGCAGTCCCGCTCGGACGACATTTCGCCCGATACGGCCGAAGCCGTTTATACCTACCTTGATTGGCATATTCTCTATTTTACGGAGCGTGCGAAAAAGCCAGTCTCAAACGACCATATGGCGCGCGAGACCTACGCAGACTTAGTGATTCGAATCAGCTTGATCTGAAATAACTTGGGCCATAGTTTCCCAGTCACAAAGAGCCGGTCAGCAGCCGAATCGTACGCAATCCCGTTCAAGACATCCGTCTCCGGAGTTCGATCTTGGTCCGGCAAAAGACCGGTCAAATCAATCCATCCGAGGACCCGTCCATCCGACGCGGATATTCGCGCAATGCGATCTGTCTGCCATATGTTGGCGTAGATCTCGCCGCGCACCCATTCCAATTCGTTCAATTCGTTGATTTCCTCGCCGCCGTCATGGACGGTGAACCGCCTCAGTTCCTGAAGTGTTTCAGGATCGAGGCAACGAATCTGGGCCGTTCCATCGCTCATGTAAATCTGCTTGCCGTCATTGGCCAATCCCCACCCCTCGCCGCCATACGAAAAGTTCTTAAGAAGCCGAAAAGAGGAGCGGTCGTAAATGTAACCGATGTGCGATTGCCAGGTTAATTGAACGATCCGGCCGTTGAGCACGGTGATTCCTTCACCAAAAAACTGCGGTGCGAGTTCGGTTTCCTGAAGAACCTCCTCCGACTCCAGATCTTCCTTTCGCAAGGTCGATCGACCCTTCAACCCAGTGCCCTCGTAGAGGAATCCATCGTGAAACTCCAAGCCTTGCGTAAAGGCACGCCTGTCGTGGGGATACACATGGACCACTTGGAAGCTGTAGCGGGAAGCGGGGTCGGGAAGCTTAGCGTTAGTCTCCGCGTAGAAGCTCTGCACGCCGGCCGCTAAGAATCCCAGACAAATCCAACACAATGTTGGATGTCGAACCCGCGAGCGCAAGCGTCTCCGCTACTGACGCGGTTCAGGGAGGGGCGGTGAAGTCATTCCCCCTACATTCGCGTAAGAATCCTCAACCTTCACGACTTTCCCTTCGTTGAAGCGAACGAACGTCACTTTCCCGGGAGGCTCGCCGTACACCCAATCCTCAATTTCATCGCCATCGGCGTTCGTCTCGCGACTCTTGTTACGAGGCTTACCCATGGCAAGCAGGACTTGGTCGTGATCCATTCCCTCGATAGCGTGCTGCTCCTTAATCGCTTTCTGGATCGGGGGAGGCAACTGCTCGACATACTGCTGGGCGGCGGAATGCTTTTCGAAATCGAAAACCGGTGAGAGGATGTGCCGGATTTCCGCAGCCTTCAAAGAGGGCACCGCTCCGGGGAATACCAGCGCGACATGCGAACCGTTGGCCACCGCTTGTCCATTCTGATTCCTGCCCATCGGCGCCATGGTCCCACCCATGCCGACATCGACGTGGTCATACCAATGTCCCGAGTGCGTCCCGCCGTTGATCTCGAGCAAAATCCGGTTCGATTCAATCAGCACGCGCGTAATCTGAACCTGATCTCCCAATCGCGCTGCCGGGCCTTGTTCGTCCAATGCCTTGGTCCAGGCGCTTTTGTCATACTGGCCGTCGCTATTTATGACCAAGGGCTTTTTCGAGCGCGGCAGGATGACTTTCATCGTGGCAAATTCGGCGTTCAGTCCCCGTTCGATCTCCATTTTTTCATCGAAACTGAGCTTGTCAGCCCGAATCTGTCCACAGAGTGCGAGGAGTAAACCGAAAGCGACAAGTGCGGTCAGACAGGATCGTTCAGAACTTGCGCGATAGCTGCGCGCTGCACCTTTACCGGTACTTTGACGAGAGCAAAAAAGAGCCCGATGATGAAAATCGTGGCCAGCAGTCCGCCCTCCGGGCCATAATCCCCGCCGCTCCAAACAGGCAAGAGATCCCATCGATAGTGATACCTCGTTACATCGATTGTAAGCCCGCTCAGATTCACTCCGAAAAGCGGCAACACTAGATTCCAACCGAAATGCAGGCCGATAGGTAGCCAGAGATCGCGGCTGCGCAGAAAAGCATACCCGAGGATAATGCCCCAAAGCATCGTGTTGAAGATTCCCAATGCCGATGAGTGGGGATTGGAGGCGTGCGTAAAGCCAAAGATGACGGCCACCGGCAGGATCGTCGCGAACGGACCCATTTTCTGTATAAGCAATTGGAAGGCATAGCCGCGGAAGATCATCTCCTCACCAGCCGCGGCGATGGCCAATGTGGCGAGATAAAAGATCAAGCTAGCCCAGGGGACACCGGCCTCCCCGCGGTCTACCAGGTGTCCGGTGCCGGCGATGAGAGGCGCGACCAGCATGAGAATTGCCGAGCCGGCTCCGAGTAGCAGGCCGAACGCGAGATTCCAGCCGGAGGCGGTACAGAGCCGCAGGCCGATATCCGTAAATGGCCGCCGGTCGAAGATTCGCATCGTCAACAGATTCGCCAGCAAAGCGGTGGCACAGAGGCCCACCGTGCCGGCCAGCAACAATCCGAAAACGGCGTAGAGCAGAGCCACCAGCAGCCGTAGCCCCACAAAGACCATGGCTACGAAGAACACAACCCGCAAAACGACCCCCAGCCGTGTGTCGGGACCGGCGGAAGGAGTTGATAAATCAGGCTGAAGAGGCATCTTTCAAAGCCGGCGCGCACGCGTCTGAGTGCGGAATAACCACGAGGCAGGTACTCTTAGTACGCTGAGCGCGACAATCTCATCCTAACCGGCGAAATATCTGCCGATGAGAAAGTATGGAAAAAATGCGAGAACGTCGGTCTGAAACGCGCCTCCTCTGCGCCGAACTGGTGGAGGTGATCTGGCGTGACCCGTCCGGCCGAGAGAAGAGAAGGATCGGAAACCTGGAGGACATCTGTGCCAATGGGATCTGCGTGCAACTCGAGACACCGCTCGAGACCGGCACGGCTATCCGAATGCTCCACGAGAAGGGAGAATTGGCCGGGATCGTTCGCTACGCCCTCTATCGCGACGAGGGGTATTTCGTAGGTATCGAGCTGGAAGGGGATAGCCAATGGTCAGCGGCAGAATTTCTCCCAGAGCACCTGCTCAATCCGAACGATCTCCTGCCCCGGCGGCCCTCGAACTCGCGCCGAGCTCTTCTGGCAAACTGAATCCGCCTGACGAGTCGATTGTGCCCTACAGGGCAAGGCGCGGAGGCAGTAAAATTTTTAGAAGTGCCGGACGGTAGTCAAGAAGACCACGGGCAGTTACGCTAAAAAGATTCTTATCTCTCTTTCGCATGGCCGATCAAAATGAAAAGCCGTCATTAGCGGGTGGTCTGTATGCTGCCCTGGCGATGCCGCGCCGGGCCGACTCGCTCGAGGCCGATACAGGAGCGCTCCTCGAATATCTGGACGCTGTGACTGACGCCGGCGTCAATGGCCTGGTGCTGTTTGGTGCAACCGGAGAATTCGTCCACTTCGAAGTCGAAGAGCGAATGCGCGTTTCAGCCCTGGCGATCAAACGCAGCCGTTTGCCTGTTCTGATCAATGCCTCGCACTCGACTCTGGCCGGCGCTGTGGCGCTGGCAAGTAGTGCCGTCGAGGCAGGCGCCGCGGGTTTGATGTTAACACCGCCGTTCTTCTATACATACAACGATGACCAGATATTTGAGTATTACCGGCAGTTTCTAAGCCAGGCGGGGCACGAGGTTCCGGTCTATCTTTACAACCTGCCGATGTTTGTCAATCCGATTTCGCCGCCGCTCGCTGCGCGCCTGCTCGGTACAGGCGAGTTCGCCGGCATAAAAGATTCGAGCGGTGACTGGAACTCATTCGAATCTCTTTGTTCGCTTCGCCAGAAAGCCAAGTTCCAGCTGCTACTCGGCAATGAATGTCTCTACCTGCAGGGCCGGGGCAGTGCCGAGGGCACGATTTCCGGTGTTGCCGCCGCGATCCCGGAGCTCATGACCGGACTCGAACAAGCGGTGGCCGCTTCTGATCACGAACGCTCCCAGGAGTTGAACGAGCGGTTACTCGAGTTCCTCCATTGGGTGAACAGATTTCCTGCAACTGTAATCATCAAGCAGGCGGCAGCGGCGCGCGGCTGGAACGTAAATCACTTCGCCGTGCCGCTCGACGAACGAACGACGGCCGATCTCGGTGCCTTTCGAAGCTGGTTTGAAGAGTGGTTTCCCGCCGTTCTGGCCAAGTGCGATCAGGCTCCCGCCATGAGACCGTAAGGATGTGGAGCACGAGAGCAACAATACCGGCGAGCCGAGCTCTGTTCGTCAAATAACTCCCGAAGAATTCCGGCGGGCCGCTTATGCGCACGCCGATTGGATTGCTGAGTTCCTTGGGCACGTGCGCGATTATCCGGTGCTGTCTTCCGCTCGTCCAGGAGAGTTCGCTGCCAAGCTTCCTTTAAGCGCACCGGAAAATGGGGAAACTCTGGATCAGATCTTGGCGGATTTCAAGTCGAGTATCTTGCCTGCCCTGACACTCTGGAATCATCCGCGCTTCTTTGCATGGTTCTCCGTGTCGTCAACACCTCCCTCAATGCTGGCCGACTTCCTCGCTGCCGCGGTGAACGTGAACGCCATGCTCTGGAAGTCCTCTCCGGCAGCAACGGAATTGGAGCAAGTGACATTAAGCTGGATTCGCCAGTGGCTGGGACTGGATGAGCAGCTTTTCGGCATCATCTACGATACGGCTTCCCTGGCAGTGATGCAGGCGATCGGAGCCGCTCGCGAATATATCGACCCGGAGTGCCGCATCAAGGGGATGCGACCCGGTCTGACGGTCTACGTTTCTGAACAGACGCACTTCTCTGCCGAGAAGGCCGCAATCACACTCGGTTTCGGCCAGGAGCATGTTCGGAAAATCGGCGTCGACGAGCAGTTTCGAATGCGCGCCGATCTTCTAGAGGCAGCGCTTCAAGAGGATATCGCTGCCGCCTGCCGCCCGTGCTGCATTGTTGCCTCGATCGGCTCTACTTCGACAAGCGCTATCGATCCTGTTCGGCAAATAGCGAAGATTGCGCAACGCCACAACACCTGGCTCCACATCGATGCCGCATACGGCGGGTCTGCTGCCATACTCCCCGAGATGCGAAGCATCTTCGATGGCGTGGAGGGCGCTCAATCGCTTGTATTCAATCCTCACAAGTGGCTCTACGTTTCGATCGATTGCAGTGTTTTATATACCAGCCGGCCGGATATTCTGCGACGCGCTTCTTCCCTGAATGCGGAGTATACACGCACCGCCGAAGACGATCAGGTGGTCAATTTCAATGAATACGGCGTGCAACTGGGAAGGCGATTTCGGGCTCTCAAGCTCTGGTACGTACTTCGTTACTACGGCCGCGAGGGGATTATGGCTATGTTGCGCGAGTCGTTGCGTCTGGCGCAAGTGCTCAAGAGCCTCATCGAAGCCGACGCCGACTTCATGCTTGCCGCGCCAGTTCCGTTCTCCCTGGTCTGCTTCCGTCACCGCGGTGATAACGAACTGAACCAGCAACTGCTCGCCGAGATCAATCAAAGCGGGAAGGCCTTCCTCTCGCACACGGTGCTCGATGGCCGCTACACTCTGCGCTTCGCTATTGGTAATTATCAGACTACGGAGGCCGACATTCGCGAAACGTGGGACTTGATTCGTGCGACAGCACGCGGTGCCGCTACTCGGGAAATGGCCGTGGATCGGCGCTGATGACATCCGAGCGCCTGGCTACAACTCTTTGTGGCATTTCATTGAATAACCCTGTGATCGCTGCCTCCGGCACCTTTGGCTACGGAATCGAGTTCGAGAAGATTTTTGATTTGAACAAGCTCGGCGGTTTGGTGACCAAAGGCCTCTCCCGTGAACCTATCGCGGGTAATGCTGCGCCGCGTCTTTGGCACACCGAGGGCGGCATGATGAACTCGGTTGGTCTGCAGAACGTGGGCGTACGAGCCTTTGTTCGCGACAAGCTGCCCAAGCTGCGCCGCCATTCGGTCCCGGTAATCGCTAATGTCTTCGGCTACGCAATAGACGATTACGCAGAGGTTGTGCGCATTCTCGAAGATGCGGAAGGTCTCGCGGCATACGAGCTCAACGTTTCCTGCCCTAACACCAAGCACGGCGGGATTTTCTTCTCGAGCGATCCGGCGTTGTTAGCCGATCTGGTCGGAAGGGTGAGACCACTTGCTAAAAGACCGCTGGTTGTCAAACTCTCACCCAATGTCGCTCGCATCGAACCATTTGCACGCGCTGCAGAAGGCTCCGGCGCCGATGCTGTTTCGCTCATCAATACCGTGATCTCGCTCGCTTTGAATGCAGAGAACGGAAAACCCCGGATCGCAGCAGGTTATGCCGGCCTTTCCGGACCGGCTATCAAGCCCCTTGCTCTCAGGTTAGTTGCGGAAGCGGCGGCATCCGTCAAGATACCGGTGATCGGTATAGGAGGGATCGTCTGCGGAGAAGATGCGGCCGAGTTTCTGATGGCCGGAGCCGCGGCCGTCGAAGTCGGGACAGCAACCTTCGTCGATCCACGCGCGCCGCTGCTTGTCGCCCGGCAACTCGATGCATTCGTTCAAAAATCGGGCGCCCGCCACTTCCGCGATCTTCCCGGCACTTTCAAAAACAACGGGCTTGCGCCGTGCACAATAGAGCAATGAAAGAAATCATCACGCCTGAGAAGCCCAAACCGGCCGGTCCTTATTCGCCCGGGGTCAAAGTAAACGGATTCATCTTTTTGAGTGGACAGATCCACGCGGATCCTGGAACCGGGGAACTGGTCACGGGCGGAATCCAGGCGCAGACGGCTCGCGCACTGGAAAACCTAAAGCTTGTGCTCGAGGCCGGCGGACTGTCTCTGGACGATATCGTGAAGACGACGGTCTTTTTAAAAGATATGAACGATTTCGCTCAGATGAACGAGGCGTACGGAAAACACTTTGGTCCTCATCCTCCGGCGCGCACCACAATCGAAGTGGCGCGCCTGCCGCGAGACGCCCGAATCGAGATTGAGGCGATAGCCATCGACAAGCACACGCCGTATCCGTTTACGAAATAGCAGTTATCGTTTGGGCGCATCCGCAGGTTTCAGAGGCGGATGCGCGCTGTATTGTTTTTGCGGTGGGTTCAGAGTGATGTCGACCGTTTTTTCCTCGCCCGACACGTCGAGTTTCTGGCCGTAGGTCTGATACTTTTGGTGGATCACTTGGAGCTGCACCGTGCCTTCAGGCACAGGCGGAAAATGGGCAACACCTTCCTGATTGCTCTTCAGCTCCCAATGGATGCGCTTGTGCCGCCCCAGTTTCGCATAATTCCTGGAGCCCAGAAAATCGAGAATGACGGCAGCGTTTTCGACCGGCTTGTCGAACTGGTTCTTTATCACCACCTTGATCGTTGTCTGAGAATCGGCCGCCGAAAGTGATGCCACCGCCAAGCAGGTAATGATGGCAAGCAGCGCAACTCTGAACTTCATGCCAGCATTATCGCCCAGCCCGAGTTACACGATGCTCTGCGCTGATGGGAGTTATAAGACGTTCGATCGCCGCCCGCAGCGAAGGCTCGTCCATCACGCCAGGATGATAAAGCCGGACGGTGCCGTGGCGGTCGACTAAAACAATGGTCGGGGTTGTGCTTGCGCCGAAGCGGCCGAAATTGCCGCTGTCGAGCGGCACCTGCACGTTTGGGATCCCGGCGTAATATGTGTTGAAAACTCGTTCGATGAAAGCTTTCTCCTGGGCCGGAGATGCGTTCTCATCCTCGGCTGTGTATCCGTAGAAGCGCGTGGGCGCGATCACGACCAGGCCTTTAGGCTCGAACTCCTGGGCCATTTGAGTGATAATCGGCGCTTCCGCTTTGCAATCGGCGCACCAGTGAGCCCAGAAGAACAACAGCAGTGGCTTTCCTCGCCAAGCGTTCGGCACTCCGGGTTTGCTTCCGATCCAGGCGGTCTCACGCAGCAGAGGCATCGGCCTTCCTTGCAAAGTGAGTTCATTGATGTTCTTTCGCAGTCGGTCGATGAGCGATGTTCCCCGCCACGTGACCAGGCCGGCACGCAACAACTGCAGCGCCTCAACGCGTTTACCTTGTTGCGTAAGAACATTGGCTTCCACTTCGTACGCGGCGCCCAGGGCGAGCGGCAACTGGGGCTCGGCGTCCAGTTTTCTGGTTGCCAGGGATGTCTGCGCGGCGTGCTCGATCTGCCTGGCATCGCTTATGGCTTGATCTAAATTCCCCGCGGCCGCTTCGCCGCGCGCTACCCAGGAAAATGCTTCCAGCGCTTCGGGTGTGTCTCCATTCAGCCGCCGATATTGCTCCACAAGCGCTTTGGCGTTTGTCAGGTCGCCCTGCTGCAGCGCGAGTTCCACGTAGGCAACGATTTTGGGGGTTGGGGCTTGTGACCAAACGGGCAACAGTGCTGCGCCCAACGCGAGCGCTCCGATCGCTATTTGCCGCACTGATCGATACACAGCGTTTTTAGATAATCCCGAAAGGGCTGCCCGAGGTCATGCCGGTTCAGCGCGAACTCGACGGTCGCGCGCAGAAAACCAAGTTTGTCACCTGCATCGTAGCGCGTTCCCTCAAATTTCAGCCCGTAGATCGGCCGGTTTCGCAACATGTACTTCAGTGCATCGGTCAGCTGGATTTCTCCGCCGCTTCCAGGCTCGATCGATTCGATGCAGTGAAATATTTCAGGCGTCAGGATGTACCGGCCGATGATGGCCAGATTTGAGGGCGCATCCGCGGCTTTGGGTTTCTCCACCATGTTGCGAATTCGATACAGACGGTTCTCGCGTCCGTTATCGGAGATCAGCTCCGCATCGACCACCCCATACGCTGAGATCTGATCGCTCGGCACTTCCATCAACGCTAAAACGGAAGCACCGTAGAACTCGTAGACGTCGAGCAACTGCCGGATGCAAGGCGTTTCGGACGCGATGATGTCGTCCGACAGCACGGTTGCGAAAGGCTCATGGCCAACCAGCTCCTTGGCTCGCAAAACCGCATGCCCCAAGCCCAGGGCCTCCTTCTGCCGGACGTAAGAGATATCGATCATGTCCGAAATGCTGCGCACCATCGAAAGCATTTCGGTCTTGTTTTTAGACTCCAGTAGTTGTTCGAGCTCGAAGCTCACGTCAAAGTGATCTTCGATCGATGACTTGCCGCGACCGGTTACAATAATGATGTTCTGTATTCCAGAGTGCATGGCTTCTTCGACTCCGTATTGAATCAACGGCTTGTCGACCAGAGGCAGCATTTCTTTAGGTTGGGCTTTGGTAGCGGGTAGGAATCGCGTTCCCAATCCTGCTGCCGGGAACACGGCTTTTCTCACGCGTGGAGTCATCAAACGTCATTGTACGCGCTTGACTGCCTAAATCTAGCCGCTCGCTGATCGCCCTTTGAGGGAAGGCGAAGCCTTATGTTACTTGTAAACTTTAGGAAAGAGCTGAAATCGAAATGGCATATGTAATCGCCGAGCCCTGTATTGGAACGAAAGACACTGCCTGCATAGACGCTTGCCCGGTCGATTGCATCCATCCGAAGAAAGACGAGGAGAAGTTCGAGGGCGAACAGATGCTGTACATCGATCCAGTCGAATGCATCGACTGCGGCGCTTGTGTCCCCGTCTGTCCTGTCTCGGCGATCTTCGCGCTTGACGATTTGCCCGATAAGTGGGCGGAGTTTACCGAGAAGAATTCTGCCTTCTTCGGCAGATAGCGCTCAACCCTAACTACGGCCGATACACTGCGAAGGATGTGTCGGTTTCCCAAACCCGCACGTACGCCACTGAACCGGTGTCGAGGCCTTTTTGAATCTCATCGCAGATGAACTTCGCGATATTTTCGGCGGACGGATTGACCTTGTCGAAGGGCGCGAGCTCGTTGAGATTCTGGTGATCCAGATACTCGCTCGTCGCGCGTAGTTGCCCTTTCAACTTCGCGAAATCGTATAACATCCCGGTCTGATCCAGTTCCGGGCCTTCCATCCCGACTTGAACTCGGTAATTGTGCCCGTGCAGGTTCTCGCACTTCCCGTAATAGTTTCTGAGAGCGTGGGCGGCGGCGAAGGTGTGTTCTACGCAGATCTCAAACATCAAAGAATTCTTGAACGTCGTCCAGCTTCTTCGTAAGGCGGTAAGGAGGCAGGCTCTTTAGAAACACTCGGCCGTAAGGAAGCTTGGTAACTCTATTATCTAGCAGAACCAATACGCCCCGGTCGGTGGTTCCGCGGATCAGCCTGCCGAAGCCTTGTTTCAATGCGAGTGCAGCCTGAGGGATCTGGTAATCCTGGAACGCGTTGCCCCCACTCTGGCGCACTGCTTCGCTGCGCGCGGCCACGACTGGATCGGTCGGGACTGCAAACGGCAGGCGATCTATGACGACGCAACTGAGTTGCTCGCCCTGCACATCCACGCCCTGCCAAAAGCTGGAGGTTCCGAACAGCACCGCGCCTGGCGTACTCCGAAACGTCTCAATCAAAGCCGTTCGCGGCGCATCGCCCTGCAGCAATAGCGGGTAATCGAGACGGCGGCGCAGCAGCTCGTAGATCTGCCGCATCTGCGCGTAACTGGTGAACAAGAGAAACGCCCTTCCACGAGAAGCTTCGATGACGCGTTCAATTTCGTCGGCACCGCGGCGCGCAAAATCCGGGTTACGCGGATCCGGCAAATGAGGCGGTACATATAGCAGCACCTGCTTGCTGTAATCGTAAGGGCTCTCAACGTGCAACGTGCGTGCATCCGGCAATCCCAGGCGCTCCTGGGCGTAAGCAAAGGCGCCGGCGACCGTCAACGTGGCGGAGGTCAGTACCGCAGTATCCAAATGCGTGAAGAGGCGATCGGGCAAAATTTTCGAGACGTCAATAGGCGTCGCCTGCAGGTAAGTACCTCGCCCCCGCGCTTCGGTCCAGTAGACGAAAGCAGCGTCCGCGGCCTCCATCCAGAAACGAAGTGCCTGCTCAATCAGTCTCCCGCGGCGGACCAGTGGAATCGTTTCGTCCACGTTACCTTCGACCAGTTCGAGCCGCGCGTGCAATGAATCGAGCGCAAACAGCAACTCGCGATAGACGTCCTCGTGGTCGGCGAGGAAGCTCTCGTGTTGGCTGAAGCCGTGGCGTCCCTCGTGCGGAAACAGCCCGAAGAAGCCTTCTGACCGGTCCCCGAGATAGACCAGGCTGCGATCCAGTTCCGGGGTCGCGAAAAACTTACGGCGCGAAATCGCCGCGGTGTCCTTGATCAGCTCTTGTATCTGAAGGTTGCTGACGGAAATCCCGAAGTACTGTCCCGCGATATCTTCAATCTCGTGCGCCTCATCGAAGACCACAGCGGAGTAATCGGGCAGAATCGCGCCGAACGGTTGATCGCGCATCGCGAGATCCGCGAAGAACAGATGGTGGTTGACGATGATGATGTCGCTCTCGGCCGCTCGGCGGTGCATCTCGGTGATGAAGCAGCGTTCGAACTGTTTGCATTTCTGGCCGACGCAGGCATCGCTGCGGGCGTCGAGTTTCCACCAGGTGCTGCTGTTCTCGGCGATCAGGCGGAGCTCGCTCCGGTCTCCGGTCTGCGTTTCGTGCTCCCAGTTGCGGATGACTTGAAAGTCACGCATCTCGTCCATTCCCGAGAGCATTGGCTCGCGTTCGGCGTCGTAGAGCTTTTGCCGGCAGAGGTAGTTCGCCCGGCCTTTCATGTAACAGACGCGCAATGGTTGTTCGAAAAGTGATTGCAGGAACGGGATGTCTTTCGAGTAGAGCTGTTCCTGGAGGTTCTTGGTTCCGGTCGAGATCACCACACGCTTGCCCGAAAGGATCGCCGGGATGAGATAAGCGAGTGTTTTACCGACGCCGGTTCCGGCTTCTACGATCAAATGGATTTTCTCGGCGAACGCCTCTTCCACGGCTTCCGCCATTTCCAGCTGGCCCTGCCGAAACTCGTAATTCGGGTGGCTTTGAGACAGTACACCGGCGCGCGAGAAGAAGCTTCTGGCACTCAGTTTTTTGCTTGGCCGGTAAAAACCCACTGCTCGGAGTGTATAAAAGCCCGCAGAAAGGCCTGAAAACGACGTTTGTGACCAAGGTTTTTACCGCCTATAAAAAAAGGGCCGGTACTTTGACGCAACTCACGGACTAGTATTATTTCACTATCACGGAGTAGATGCGATCGAGGTCTTCCTGAGAGTAGTATTCGATCTCGATTTTCCGGGGCAGGAGCCTCACTCTGGTGCCGAGCGCCATCGACATCTCCTCGATCGCGGCACGAACGTTCGGATCCAGCGGTTCGGGACTCGGTTTGAGCTCGGGCGGTGTGGGCGGCGCCGTTTCTGTAAGCCGCTTCACTCTTGACTCGGTTTCCCGCACGGAGAGCTGATTTTGCCTGATGGCGCTGCAGAGCGAGGCTTGCTGGTCAAGATCGAGATTCAGCAGAGCCCGAGCGTGGCCGATGCTGATTTCACCGTTGATGAGCGCGTGACGGGCCGATGGAGATAACTTCAGTAGTCTGAGGAAGTTAGTAACAGTTGATCGGTCTTTGCCGGTGCGCTCAGCGATCTGTTCGTGGTTGAGCTGACGCTCGGTTGCGAGCCGATGGAAAGCGGTTGCGATCTCGATGGGGTTCAGATCTTCGCGTTGAATGTTCTCGATGAGCGCGAGCTCCAGCTGCTCTCCTTCTTCGATGTCACGGACCAAGGCCGGGATCTCCTTGAGACCGGCTAAGGCCGCAGCGCGCCAGCGCCTCTCACCCGCGATGATGCGGTAGGTTCCTTCGCCAGCACGGCGAACGGTAATTGGCTGGATAACACCGTGCGCGCGGATCGAGGCGGAGAGCTCGGCAAGCTTCTCGTCGTCGAAGTAGTCGCGGGGCTGTGCCGTATCGGCCTGAATGCGGTCCAGCGGAATGTTTTGAAAGTCCTCGGAAGGTGCTGGTTCAGATTTGACAACCAGCTGAGGTGTGGGGGCGGAGTTCGATCTACTCGGCAGGAGCGCCGAGAGCCCCTTGCCCAGCGCCTTGCGCTGACTTCGATCGGGCTCTTTGGTCATGAGCAAGAATTTCCTTTGCTAGTTGGATATAGGCCTCGGCCCCGCGGGAGCGGGGATCATAGGCCAGGATAGTTTTCCCGAAGCTGGGCGCCTCGGCGAGTCGGATGCTACGCGGAACGACGGTTCGAAAGACTTCTTCTTCGAAAAAGTCCCGGAGGTCGGACTCGACCTGCCTGGTCAGGTTCGTGCGGTCGTCGTACATGGTTAAGAGAACGCCCTCGATTGCCAGGCCAGGATTGAAGGCTTCTTTGAGGCGGTCGATGGTATCGATGAGTTGGGATATGCCTTCGAGAGCAAAAAATTCGCACTGAATTGGAATCAGGACGGAGTCTGAGGCCACAAGAGCGTTGAGAGTAAGGAGGTCTAGGGCAGGAGGGCAATCGATGAGGATGTACTGGTAATCGGCTTTGATGGGCTCAAGACCGTTCTTCAAGCGTTTCTCGCGAGATTCTGCATCTACCAAGTCGAGATTGGTAGCAACCAAGTTCTGATCGGCCGGCAGGAGCGATAGTCCTTCAAAATCTGTGGGAATTATGACCTCAGCCGCGGTTGCCTCGCCAAGCAGCACGTCATAGAGGGTCTTGATATCTGGGCTTTTCTGGGCGCCGACCCCGCTGGTGGAATTTCCTTGAGGATCGGAGTCAACGAGGAGGACTTTCAACTCGGAGGCAGCCAGGGCTGCCGCGAGATTGATGGCGGTGGTTGTTTTGCCGACGCCGCCCTTCTGATTAGCGATCGAAATGACTCTGGCCAAGACTCAGCAATCCTAGCACGTCGGACGCGAATCAATGTTTCACGTGAAACATACCTCGCGTAGGCGACCTTGGAGCCGATATCAGGTAACAGAGCCGCCGCCGACGGAGGACCGTGCGCCATGTCATGCCAGACTCTCGGACCAATGTTTCACGTGAAACATTGGTCTCGCTTGGGTGATGTTCGGCTACGAGGTAGAGAGGCCGAGATAGACGTCCAGGACCGCAACCGCTGCGGGCGTCACGCCAGGAATACGCGCGGCTTGACCGAGAGTTGTGGGACGAACGCGGGCGAGCTTTTGCCGGACCTCGGTGGACAATCCGGGAATCTCTTCGTAGGCCAAACGCGCCGGAATGGCTCTGTTTTCTGATTCTTGGAGCTGCTTGATCTGGCGCTCTTGCTGAAGCAGGTAGCCGGCGTACTTCGACTCTGTTTCTACCGTGACCAGGACACCATGCCGGATCGGCTGACCTAATTGTTGCGCGATCCAGTGCTCCAACCGGGCAATTTGCGCCTCCGGACGACGCAACCAAGTCATCAGAGTGGGATTATCGGTAGCGGTGACGAGCCCGATGGTTTCGGACAGAGCGCTCGCCCGAGTTCCTTCGAGCAGACGAACAATCTGGGCCTTCTGTTGCTGCTTTTTGGTGAATATTTGCCACCGGGCGGCGTTTACAAGCCCGATTTGCCTTCCTAGCGGCGTGAGCCGCTCATCTGCATTGTCAATTCGAAGATGCAGCCGGAATTCGGCTCGGGAGGTGAACATGCGGTAAGGTTCGTCCGCGCCTTTGTTGACCAAGTCGTCGACGAGGATGCCTGTGTAGCCTTCATTGCGGGCCAGCCGAAACGCCGGAGCACCCTTCACGGCGCAGGCTGCGTTGAGGCCAGCGATTAAACCCTGGCACCCGGCTTCTTCGTAACCGGAGGTGCCGTTGATCTGGCCGGCTAAGAATAGCCCCTTTATACTCTTCACTTCCAGCGAATGCGTGAGTTCCCTTGGATCCACTGCATCGTACTCGATCGCATATCCAGGGCGGATCATTTCGGCATCTTCCAGGCCCGGAATCGAGGCCACCACAGCGGCTTGCACATCGATGGGCATACTGGTCGACAGTCCATTGACGTAAATCTCGTGCGTATCGAGCCCTTCAGGTTCCAGGAAGATCTGATGACGCCGTTTTTCCGGAAATTTGACTATTTTGTCTTCGATAGAAGGGCAATAACGTGGCCCGATGCCTTCGATTTGCCCGCTATACAGAGGCGATCGAGCGATACTCTCGCTTAGGATGCGGTGCGTCTCGTCAGTTGTGTAGGCGAGATGGCAGCAGATCTGCTCACGAACAATTTTCTCGCTCAGGAACGAAAAAGGAGTGGGGACGGGATCTCCAGGCTGCTCCTCGAATCGCGACCAGTCTATGGTGCGGCCGTCGAGGCGCGGAGGTGTCCCGGTTTTCAGACGGGTCCACTGCAGCCCGAGGCCTCGGAACTGGTCGGCCAGAGTGTTAGAGGGCGCTTCGCCATTCCGGCCACAAGCGTAGCGAGTTTCCCCGACATGAGCGAGGCCGTTCAGAAATGTTCCAGTGGTAATAATAACGGCTTCGGAAACGAGATCGCGTCCATCTTTTAGCCGGACTCCGGCAATCGTCCGCCGGGGTTCTCCTGATCGGAAGAGCAATTCCCCGACCTCGGCTTGCAGAATTCGCAGCTCAGGCTCCCGCTCGAGCCATTCACGCATGCGGATCCGATATTGCTTTTTATCGCACTGGGCGCGAGGGGACCAGACGGCCGGGCCACGGCTCGTGTTCAGTAGGCGGAACTGGATGCCCACAGCATCCGTGAGTTCGCCCATGATACCGCCGAGAGCGTCTATCTCTCGCACTAAGTGACCTTTCGCGATACCGCCGATGGCCGGGTTGCAGGACATCTGGGCGATCAGGTCAATGTTCATCGTCACCATGGCGGTGTTCAGGCCTAGTCGCGCACAGGCCCGAGCCGCCTCGCACCCGGCATGGCCCCCGCCAATCACTACGACGTCATACTTCTTCTGCATTTCAGGGCAACCCATTCGTTATTCTAGCTTTGGAAATGAAGACCCTGGTGATTGGAGGAGGTGGCCGGGAGCACGCGCTAGCCTGGCGGCTTAGTCAGACGCCGGGAGTAGAGGTATTCGCCAGCCCCGGGAACCCTGGAATTAGTGAAGTATCTAACACTTTCCCGCTCGTCTCAGCAGATGCAAGTGCCGACGCGGCAGAGACCTTGGGAATCGATCTGACCATAGTAGGTCCGGAAGCGCCGCTGGTGGCCGGGATCGTCGATCAGTTCAGAAGCCGCAACCTCAAGATCATCGGGCCGACGCAGGCGGCCGCGCAACTGGAGAGCTCAAAGCGTTTTGCCAAGCAGTTCTTCAAACGTGCCGGTATTCCAACGGCGCGCTCGACCAATAACAAAGGGGATTTCGGCTTTCCAGTGGTCATCAAGGCTGATGGTCTCGCAGCCGGCAAGGGCGTGGTGATTGCGCAGGATGAGCGCGAAGCCAGTGATGCGCTTCAGCGGCTAGGGCCTGACGTGGTTATTGAGGAATTTCTGGAGGGTGAAGAGGTAAGCTTCATCGGGCTGAGTAACGGGAGCGATATTGCTCCGTTTAGGCCCACGCAAGACCATAAAAGGCAACTGGATGGCGATCAGGGTCCCAACACCGGCGGCATGGGCGCGTATGTGGATGATCGAATTCTGAGCGCTGCTCAGACAGGCGAAATCATGGATCGGATCATGCTCCCGGCAATCGCGCAGATGAAGAAGGAAGGGAATCCGTTCACCGGCTTTTTGTATGCGGGCCTGATGATGACGGCGGAAGGGCCGAAAGTCCTCGAATTCAACGTGCGGCTGGGCGATCCCGAGACACAGGTATTGATGCATAGCTTCGAGGGCGACTTGGCGGCGGCATTCGTGGAGGCGGCGAATGGCGGAAAGCCAGACTTGCGGCCACGGACTGCCGGGTGTTCGGTGTGCGTGGTGCTGGCCTCCCACGGCTACCCGGAAGCGTATTGGACCGATAAACAGATCACCGGCATCGGAGATGCTGAAGCTACCGGGGCGAAAGTCTTTCACGCCGGAACTGGTATTGCGGATGGAGTTCTGCGGACGAAAGGCGGGCGCGTGCTCGGCGTGACGGCGAACGGAGACACGCTTCCGGCAGCAATTTCAAACGCGTATCAGGCGGTGGAGAAGATTCATTTTGACGGCATGCAGTACCGCAGCGATATCGGCCGCAAGGGCTTACGCCGCTGGTAGACTTTGAAATGCGGGGACGTAGCTCAGATGGATAGAGCGGCCGCCTCCTAAGCGGCAGGCCGGCAGTTCGAATCTGCCCGTCCCTACCAGCTATTTCCACTACCTCGAGCAGCAACGTCGCTATACTGTAGCTCAGCGTGACACGGAGTTCACGATGACCGCCCGCACAGCGTTCGCGGGCTCGTAGGGACTCGTAGTATTAGGAGGCTTCTCATAGATGTTTTACATTCGAGCACTCTGTATGTGCGCGATGCTGCTATTGACGACCGGACTTTCGTTTGGTCAAGCGACAAACCAAGCGAGCGGAGAGGCCAACCTGATTTTGCCCGATCTGTCGCAAGCCACGTTTTTCGGCGGCGCGATCGACGGGAGATCGCTGCTCCTTTACGGACTGGTCATCGTCGCGTTTGGATTGCTCTTTGGGTTAGTGATCTACCGGCAGTTGAAGGCACTGCCCGTTCACCGGTCGATGCTCGAGATATCCGAGCTGATTTACGAAACGTGCAAGACGTACCTGGTGACGCAGATCAAGTTCCTGGTCATTCTGGAAATTTTCATCGGCGTGATCATCGTGTTCTATTTCGGAGTGCTGCAGCACTTCGATGCGGTCAAGGTCTTTATCATTCTGCTCTTCAGCATCATCGGAATCTGCGGAAGCACGGGAGTGGCGTGGTTTGGAATTCGGGTAAACACCTTTGCCAACTCTCGAACCGCCTTTGCCGGCCTACGCGGTAAGCCTTTTCCTTGCTATGAGATCCCGCTCAAGGCGGGCATGAGCATCGGCATGCTGCTGTGCAGCGTGGAACTGGTCCTTATGCTCTTCATCCTGCTCTTCGTGCCGCACGACTACTCGGGTCCGTGTTTTATCGGCTTTGCCATTGGCGAATCCCTGGGCGCGGCGGCGCTGCGCGTAGCGGGAGGAATCTTCACGAAGATTGCCGATATCGGCGCCGACCTGATGAAGATCGTTTTCAAGATAAAAGAGGACGACGCACGGAATCCTGGGGTTATCGCCGACTGCACGGGTGACAACGCAGGCGACTCGGTGGGCCCGAGCGCGGACGGCTTTGAGACCTATGGAGTGACGGGCGTAGCGCTCATTTCCTTTATCGTGCTGGCGGTGAGCAGTTCCCTGGTCCAGGCCCAACTGCTGGTATGGATTTTCGCTATGCGCGTGATGATGGTGGTCTCGTCAGGCCTCTCATATTGGATCAACGCGGTGCTTGCCAAAAACAGGTATGCGAACGCCGACAAGATGAACTTCGAATCGCCGCTGACCTCACTGGTGTGGCTGACGTCGCTGGTTTCGATCGCCGCGACTTACGTCATTTCCTATGCAATGATCCCGGACCTGGCGGGCGATACGAGTTTGTGGTGGAAGCTTTCGAGCGTCATCTCCTGCGGAACGCTGGCTGGCGCCGTGATTCCGGAACTGGTGAAGGTTTTCACGTCTACCGAATCGAGTCACGTGCGCGAAACGGTATCGTCTTCGCGTGAAGGCGGGGCTTCGCTCAATATCCTTTCTGGTTTTGTCGCGGGCAATATGAGCGCGTACTGGCTTGGGCTCGCCATTCTGCTCCTGATGAGCATCGCCTACGGAGTGAGTACGCTCGGGCTCGACAACGTGATGGCTGCGCCTTCCGTGTTTGCCTTCGGCTTGGTAGCTTTCGGATTTATCGGCATGGGGCCGGTGACGATCGCAGTAGATTCTTACGGGCCTGTAACGGACAACGCTCAATCGGTCTACGAGCTTTCGACGATCGAGCAAATTCCGGGTATTGAGGAAGACCTGAAGCGAAATTTTGGGTTCGATGTCCAGTTTGAGCGCGCTAAGGAGAACCTGGAAGAAAACGACGGCGCGGGCAATACGTTCAAGGCGACGGCGAAGCCGGTCCTGATCGGAACGGCGGTAGTGGGCGCGACAACGATGATCTTCTCGATCGTCGTAGCCTTGACCCATGGACTGAGGCCCGACCTGATTTCGAACCTGTCGATCCTTCATCCGCCCTTTTTGCTGGGTCTGATCGCGGGTGGATCGATCATTTATTGGTTTACCGGGGCATCGACCCAAGCAGTCACGACCGGCGCCTATCGCGCGGTGGAGTTCATCAAGGCGAATATCCGGCTCGAGGGAGTGACGAAAGCATCGGTTGCCGATAGCAAGAAGGTGGTCGAGATCTGCACGCGATACGCACAGCGCGGCATGTACAACATCTTCCTGACCGTGTTCTTCGTGACGCTCGCCTTCGCGTTCGTAGAGCCTTACTTCTTCATCGGTTATCTAATCTCGATTGCGCTGTTCGGCCTGTACCAGGCGATCTTCATGGCCAACGCGGGCGGGGCGTGGGACAACGCAAAGAAGATCGTGGAGACGGAACTGAAACAGAAGGGAACGCCGCTGCACGATGCAACAGTAGTGGGCGACACGGTGGGCGATCCATTCAAAGATACCTCTTCGGTGGCGCTCAATCCAATCATCAAATTCACGACGCTCTTCGGATTGCTCGCGGTTGAGCTGGCGGTCTCATTGTCGGCCGATCACGGGGCCGGAATGAGCCATGTTCTCGCCGCGATCTTTCTGCTGATATCCATGTACTTCGTCTGGCGATCCTTCTACCGGATGAGAATAGGTGGAGCCAACGAACCGCTTCCGGAGGGCTCGCGGGCAAGCTCAACCGTTCCAGTCGCCTGACCTAGAGGCCTAGGGCGTTCGCGAACAACGCTGCAACAGCGTCACCTAGACAGCTAGGATTGGGTCGGTCCTAAATTCATGTTGCGGCAAGTATGCGTGTTCTGCGGCTCCAGTGCCGGAACCCGGGAAGTATACACGCAGGCAGCCCAGAAAATGGGGCGGCTGCTTGCGGAGAGACAGATCGGGCTAGTATACGGCGGCGGTAAGGTCGGGCTGATGGGCGAACTGGCCGATTCCTGTTTAAATCACGGCGGCAGGGTCACGGGCGTCATGCCCAAAGCATTGGTGGACAGAGAAATCGCACACCGAGGGTTAAGCGAACTGCACGTGGTGGCATCGATGCATGCGCGCAAGGCACTGATGGCTGACCTTGCCGACGCTTTCATCGCAATGCCCGGCGGTTTCGGCACCTGGGATGAGTTTTGCGAGGTGGTGACCTGGTCGCAGCTTGGGATACACAGCAAGGCATGCGCTCTGCTCAATGTGAGCGGGTATTACGATCCACTGCTGGCGCTGGCGGATCGCGCTTTGGAGGAGGGATTTCTGCGCGAGATGCACCGGAAGCTCGTGCTTGCCGAGCCCGATTGTGGCGCCCTACTCGACCGGCTGCAGAGCTTTGTGGTTCCGGTGCTAGATAAACGGATCGATCGGGCGCCGAGGTGATCGCATCGGTGTGGAACGGCGCGTTGTCAAAAAGAGATATCAGCGGATCTCGCGTCAACTTTTGCGGGCCTTGATCCAGTCCTACGCCACTCGAGTTCGGCGTGATGGCCTACTCGTAACGGAGCGCTTCCATCGGATCAACATTAGACGCGCGAAGCGCAGGTCCAGCACAAGCGAGTGCGGCGACGGCGCTTAATAGGACTATTGCGCACAGCAGAACCAAAATATCTCGCGAGCTGCCTTCGGCCCACCGTGCAAGCAGGTTGTTAAGAGCCGCTGTCAAGGCGACACCAGCGGCAAGCCCGCTACCCACAGCGACAATCATTGAAGTAAATACGATCCGTAAGAGGTCACCGGATTGCGCGCCGAGAGCCATGCGAATACCGAACTCACTCGTCCGCCGTTCGACAGAGAACGAAACGACGCTGTACAGCCCGGTCGCCGCGAGGGCCAAGGCCAGAACCGCAAATGCGCCGAAGAGCCAGGCAACCAGATGCTCCTGTTCCCACTCCGGCTGCCCCTGGATCCAGTGGTCCAGATCCTGCACATTGGCGCTGATCTGCTGGTCGGCGTCGACCGAGCTAACCTGCCGGCCGATGGCGTGAAGCAGCGACAAAGGCGGGATTTGGGATCGTACCAGCACCTGTGTCCACATGCGCATGCCCAACGTGTACGGAAGGAAGGCCTCGGGCAGGATGGGATTACGCAGGCCGTCATTTCGTTTATCGACAACAACACCGACTATCAGCAGCCACGGCTCGTTCTCAGCAGGCAACAGAACAAATGGCGGTACGCTCTTCATTTCCGGAATCCTGATCCACTGGCCGACGGCGCCGTTAGGGAAGTAGCGGCGGGCCATTGTCTGGTTAATCACGGCAAGACGCGCGGCCCTGTGATTCTCTGCTTCGTTCCATAGACGGCCCTGCGCCAACGGAATACGCAGAATGGGGAAATATCCGGGGTCGACGAAGTTGACCCGAACCTTCTGATCGCCTTTGGGGGGCTTGCCCATGATCTCGATGCCGGTGGGCCAACCGTTGGACGGAGGTGTGGCATTCGTCGAGATGGCGGCCATGGCGACTCCGGGCACGCTGGCGATTTTGTCCCGGAGGCTTTCAAAATATGCCGAACGTGCTGCCCAGGTTGCGTACGAGCCGTCGTGGACCGGAATGCCGACCGACATTATATTGTGGGGGTCATAGCCGAGCGGCGTGTGGAGCAGACGTAAGAAGCCGCGCATGGCGGCTCCGGCACCCGCCAGCATCACCAAGGTCAATGCAATCTGCCCTGCAATCAGCACGGTGTTGATCCTACGCCCGCGCGTACCGCCGACAATACGCCGCGTGGTGGATTGCATTACCTGAACTACGTCGGGGTGCGAAAGCTGGATCGAGGGCCAGAGGCCGAAGAGGATACCGCTCACCACAGCGAGGGCAACGCTGAACGAGAGCACGGGCCAATTGATCTGGATCGCCGCCTCATGCGGGAACGAATATTTCGGAAGCAGCCCGGCGATGAGGCTTGTCGCGCGATAGGCGAGCAGCACACCCAAGCCCGCGCCCGTGATCGAGAGCAAGAGAGCCTCGACTAACATCTGGCGGATCAACCGGCGCCGGCTGGCTCCGATGGCTGCGCGCACTGCAAACTCATGTTGCCGCGATGCGCCGCGGGCCAATTGGAGGATCGAGACGTTCCCGCAGCCAATGAGGAGGAGAAATGCCACAGCCGCGAACAAAAGGTACAAAGTTCCACCGAGGCGTTTTACGAAATCCTCGTTGAGGCCGACCACATGGAGCTTAAACTGGCCTGTCGGGAAATGCGCCGGCGTATCCTTGCGGAACTGTCCGATGATGTTCTGCAGCGTACCGTCGGCCGCCGCATGGCTCACTCCCGGCTTGAGGCGGAGTCCTACATAATAGGTGCGCGTCCGGTCGAGAGTTATTTTCAAAGGAAGATAGACGTCGGCATCACCCCAGGTGAAGCGAGGCGCAGCAATTCCGACGATGGTGTAGGTCTTGCGAACCAGTTGCAGGGACTTACCGAGCACACTAGGGTCAGAACCGAAGTGCCGTTGCCAGAACTTGTAACTCAGGACGACGACTGGCTGCGGGTCGTGACCGTCGACGGAGTCAGAGGGCAGAAGCCCGCGTCCGAGCGCCGGCGGAACACCGAGAAAGCTAAATGCATTCGAGGTCAGGTAAGCCGCGTTCACATCTTCGGGAAGATCGCTGCCGGTAACCGTGAGGTTCCAATCGTCTTCAGCGAAAGCATCTTCCACGACTGGCGCTTTCCGGATCACCTCCCACTGGCTGCCAGTTAATCCGAAGCCTCCCTCCTGGCCGCCAGGGTCGAGGAGCCGCATGTGAACCATACGGTCAGGGGCCTTGTACGGATAAGGATTCATGAGGATCGCGTAGATTACACTGAACACGGCCGTAGTGGCGCCGATGCCCAAAGTGAGCGAGAGTATCGCGGTCAGGGTAAATCCCGGCGTCTTGATCAACTGCCGGGTGCAGTAGCGTAGATCCTGTAGCACGCTTTTCATAGGTGTTTCTTGACGGATGAGTGAACGCAAAGATACTTCAACTTCGCCTGTTCGGAGCACTTCGACCACCATGTGCCGGCAGAACCAACTATTGTGTTTGAGCCCAGCGGACGCGTTACGTGCGATCGATAACGTTCGGTGACGGAACCCGGCGTCCCATTACCGGGAGAGATCAGCGGGCTTATTCGTTACGCAGTGCGATCATCGGATCGATCCAGGCAGCCCGTAGTGCCGGTCCGACACAGGCAAGCAATGCCGCCAGGCCAATCACTGCCGCCACCAGAGCAAAGATCGTGGTGTCGCCTGCTTTCACACCATAAAGCATGTTCGCCATGAATCGGGTTAGGGCGGCAGCAATTGCCAACCCGAATCCAATACCGACCAGCACCATGGTCATTCCCTGGCGTACGATCATCTGCAGGATCGAATTGCTCGGCGCACCAAGCGCCATACGTATGCCGATTTCCGCTGTGCGCTGAGCGACAAGATATGCGATCACACCGTAGATACCGATCACCGCCAGCAGTACCGCGGTTACGGCGAAGATCATAAGCAGCGAGAGGTTAAAGCGCCGTGCCGCGACCGAGTTCGAAAGCTCCTGGGCCAGTGTCTGTACCTGAAATACCGGCACATTCTTATCAATGCCCGATAACGCGTTGCGCACCGTTTCTCCGGCGGGTAAGAGGTCATGCGTTGGCACCGTCTGCGGGATCACGTTGCGGAATTTGGGAGACAAGACTCCGGTCACTGTAAAAGGATGGCCTTCGAGCTCAACGGTTTTGCCGATCACGCTTGGATTGCCGCCAAACGTGCGCTCAAATAGCGGCCACGTCAGCACGACGGAATCCGGCTGATGTGCTCCGAACAAATGTCCTAATACAGGCTGTGCATTGGTGATCGCCCAGAAATCGCCTTGAATCGAGCCCACGCGTTCAGTGGTCGCACTACCGTTGGCCACCAGGGTGATGTCTTCATTGCCCATCAGCGCCATTTGTTGGAATGATTGCGCCTGCTGCTTCCAGGCGACGAAATCACCGCGGCTCATAAGGCAGTCGTCCCAGGATTGATAGCCGTTGGCGCTGCAATCGTCGGAGATCCAAACCAGCCGTTCCGGATTCGGATACGGCAACGGCTGCAAAATTACTGCATCTACGACGCTGAACATCGCCGTGTTCATCCCGATCCCCAAGGCGAGCGTCAATACGGCTGTTGCGCTGAATCCCGGATTGCGCTGCAGCATGCGCCATGCATTTCGCAGATCCTGCAACAATTGCTCGAACACGATCCAGTTCCGCCCAGGGCGAGCCTCTCCAACGTGGTTCTTTAGATCCGCGTCGAAGAAATTACGTATGCGACCCGGCCACACTATTGGCCTTCCTGCCGGACCGGGCGTAGAATCCGCTCAATTGCTGCCGCGAGCTTGTCCCATTTGCTTGTTTCGACCGTAAGTTGCTTGCGCCCGTTGGCAGTCAAGCGATAGTATTTGGCGCGCCGGTTGTTTTCCGAAGTTCCGGCCTCTGCTGAGATCCAACCGCGTTTAATCAAGCGGTGCAGCGCCGGATATAAGGAGCCCTGCTCCACCTGAAGTACATCGTCCGAGTTGCGTTCGATCGCTTTTGCTATGGCGTGCCCATGCGCCGCGCCAGGCTGCAAGGTACGAAGAATCAGGAGGTCGAGCGTTCCCTGCAGAATGTCGATATCCGCATCTGGCTTAGTAGGCATTCTAGGTGAATCATAGTTGCCGGCTGGCAGGGTGTCAAGGCGTATGGCCCCCGCCAGACGGAAGTGGTACATCCTACCTGCTGCATGAACGAACGGGCGCGGCGAAGCGGCAGCCCTTGCCTGTCGGCGATCTGAGTGCAAAGTTCTCGCTGCTGTCAGAATCTCCAAGCTGCCCAAACAAATGATCCATGCTCAATGAAGCTTCGCTGGGAGTCGCCGGCACGATGGTAACGGAGTTGGCAGCGGGGTAGCGCCAGTCTTCCGGATTAGACGGAGGTTTGAATTCCTTTGTGCTGAAGAGGCGCCAATGTCGATCTGGTCCGGCAATTGCGAGCACCAGGGCTAAACAGTCGCGCGGTCCTTGAAAGTAGGAGACTCGAATTCGATGGACTCCGCCTTCCAATTTCACGGCGGCGATACGGATATCGGGCGGGTGCTGGCAATCGTTGTCGATCACGGGCGTGCCATCGAGGAACAGTCTCGATCCGTCGTCGGAGATCAAGGCGAATGTATAGCGGCCAGGCTGCTCAATCCAAAAGCGGCCGTCGTAATCGATAGCAAACCATTCGAAACGTTCCGTTAACCCTGGGAAGCCTGATCGCCAGTGACGCGGCAGGATGCCGAGGGCATCGGTCCAGATTTCGCCGATCCGCTGAACCTCATCGCGCTCGAAATCGGGCAATACTGTCGTGTCCTTCGGAATGAAGTAGACTGTCCCATGCAAGCCGCCCGGCTGGACGACCGTGGTACCGAAGCTTGGTGCGGCCGTCGTTGATTGATCGGGCTCCTCCTGAGCACAGAGCGCGCATATCGAGACTGCTGCGGTGAGCAAACAAAGCTTGCAGGAACGCATTCAAAGTAATACGCAACGCTCGTTCCATAGTTCCTCAAACCAGGAACGCCTAGGCACAGAAAGCTCTCGTCAATTCGTTTTGGTTCGGCGAAACAGGTCATTCGTATTCGCGATCGCCACAAATGCTGAGCGCGGAAATTTTTCCATTGGCATTCAAGCCGAAAGTGATCAGGACCGCTTCTGCGCCTTTCTTTAGTCTGAACAGAGAAATAGTGCCGCCGTCTACCGCACGCGAAGGCCTCCGCTGGACAAGGCTGATTGTGCCGCCTGGCCAAAACGTCGCAAGTTTTTTCTGGTACTCTTTTCTTGCATCGTGATCAAGGAGGAGAGCGAAGTCTGGGGTAGTTTGGGCACGGATGTCCTCGCCGGAGGCTAAATGGCCCAGAACCCTTAGCAACAACGCCGCAATCGTGGGTTGGGAGTCGCCTATGGCGGTCAGTTTTGCCGGAAGTAGCGATGGATCGGCAAGACCTGCGACCACTCTGGCTATTAGTGCTGGATCGGAATGGCCCGAATCCAAGTTCGTCAGCACCGCGACCGAGAGATTGTCGTCGGGGTATCGAGAAAACTGGCAGGTAAAGCCCTGCCACGCTCCACTGTGCCAAATGCGTCTGTGATGGTTCTGCTGGTCGATGACCCAGCCGAATCCGTAATTCGCGGAATTCGGTCTACCATCGTTCAATAGATACACGGTCCAGACGCGATCGAGGCTGGATTGCTGGAGAAGCCGTGTGCCGGAGAGCGCGCCATCCCATTTGGCAAGGTCGAGAACGTTGAAATATAAAGCGCCGTCGGCGGTAGAGTCGAATGTAGGCGAGACCCACTCCTGATTCTTGAGCTGCCCGTTTTCGATCTCGTACCCGGCAGCTCGCATATGGGTCGACCTTGTGAATCAGGACTCCAAGGAGAACGTAATTTGTGTTGCGATAGTCCCATTTGTCTCCCGGAGCCCACTCGATGGGCAGCGCCTCGATCTTTCTGACAAGTTCGTCTTCGCTAAAATCAAGCCGCAAATAAAATGGCCCATTAGGTCCCGTGCGATCGGCCGTCTCGTACTCCGAGAGTCCCGAAGTGTGGGAAAGAAGATTCTTGATAAGAATCGGCCTCCAAGTTTTCGGCGCTCCGCGAAAGTACTTGGAGATGCTGTCATCCAGCGAAAGCCTGCCTTCTTCGACCAGCATCATAACGGCGGCCGATACGAATTGTTTGCCCACTGAGCCGGACTGGAAAATGGTTTCGGGTTTGACTGGCACAGCGAGTTCGACATTGGCCTGACCGTAGCCTTTGGCGAGTAGAATCCGCCCCCGGCTGTAAATGCCGGCAGCCAAACCGGGAATACGCTGGCCCGCCATTTGAGCTGCAACAAATTTAGTCGATGGATTGGCGCTGCTGTGGGTTAAGCGTTATGGGAACGGGAGCGACTATAGTTTGAGCCAAACATCCTGTCGTAGAAATCAACAAGAGCTGACTCAGCGGGGCGAGCTTACTCACGCGTCGTACCCGGGAGGCGCTTTGAAACCGCCGATCTCCTGGCTCATCAGAATGGCGAACTCGATAGACGCCGCATCTTCCCAGAAGGGCCCCATGATCTGGACTCCGACTGGCAGGCCGGCTGAAGTCTGCCCGATTGGCAAAACGGTCGCGGGACAACCGGTCAGTGTGGCCGTCACCATCCATGGCATGAGCTGCATGTAAGGTCGTTTTCCATCGGGAGTATCGAGGGTCCTCGTCGTGAAATCTCCCACGTGGTCGTGATGGAACGCGGGCGTGAAGCTGCAGGGCATCAGGAATACGTCAACCTGTTCAAAGTACTTTTGCCACAAGGCACGCGCGGCTAGCTGCCTGAAATGCTGCTGCTGCCAGTCAGCGTAAGAGCTGAGCGCACCGGCGCCATACGAGCTCGGGCTCTGTTGGTACCGCTCGCGGTCGCTCTCCTGTTCCCATTTGCTTTCGACGCTGAAGGTGAAGGCCCCAAGAAGAAACATGTAATTGTCGAAGGCTTCTTCCAGGTTGTAGGTCGGGGGCCAGCCAGGGCGCAGTTGTGCTCCTGTGCGTTCGAGCTTTGAGATTGCGTGTTCGAGTACGGGCCGCACCTCCGAAGTTGGGCTGGCCAGTGGAGTGTCCAGCATGTAGCCAACTCGGAAGTCCTTTAGAGCGAGCTTTCGGGGAGGCGGCAGAGTCCAGGACCATGCCTTGCGTTCGTATCCCTCGGGGCCACCAAGAAGTTTGAGGGTCGCCATCAGATCTCGGGCGCTACGCGCCATCGGCCCGGCAACCGCCAAGCCGGTCGAAAAACCCGGCAAGCCGCGGCCCCCGCCCGGTGCATGGCCGTTCAGGCTAACAAGATCGAGCGTTGGCTTATGAGAATAAACTCCACAAAAATTTGCGGGCACGCGCAGGGACCCGCCGATATCGCTGCCCACGGCCAGATACGAGAGGCCGGCAGCCAATGCAGCTGCGCTTCCGCCCGATGAGCCGCCGGGCGTACGAGTCAGATCCCACGGATTATTCGTTGTGCCGTAGATATCATTGAAACTTTGCCAGTCCATCAGATTTAAAGGCACATTGGTACCGCCGAGCAGGACGGCCCCGGCATCCAATAAGCGCTGCACAACGCTGGAGTTTGCGGGTGCCCTCGAATTTTTGAAGGCGAGTATGCCCCAAGTGTCCGGCTCGCCCTGCACCGCGAACGACTCCTTCACGCAGATGGGCACTCCGTGCAACGGTCCAAGCTGATTGCCGTTCGACAAAGCCGCGTCGGCTTCGCGGGCCTGCGCGAGCGCCTGATCCCGCAACTGATAAACCAAGGCGTTTAGTTTCGGGTTGTATTTATCGATCCGGGCCAACATGCGCCGGGTCAGTTCGACTGAGGAGACCTGCTTCGCCTTGATCGCGGCAGCGGCTTGTAGCGCTGAGGCGAAGTCGAGGTCCTCACCCGGCCCGGAAAACGCACGCGCTGACCCTCCGGTTGCAATGCACGCAGAAGCAGAAGCCAGCAGTAGGCGGCGTGTCACAGTTTTTAATTGTAATGCGGGTCAGGCTCGCCGTTCAGTCTTCGCGCAGGAGGACCAAAGGGTCCACGGACATCACGCGTTGCGCTGGAATCCAGGTAGCCAGCAGCCCCAACAACGACATGGATACAACAACCGCCGCCAGCACCAGCGGATCGCGGGGAGTCGCCTGATACACGATCGAGCCGAGTACCTGGCTCGCCAGAATCCCTGAAATCAGTCCTGTTCCCGAACCGAAGGCGAGCAGCTTGACGGCTCGTCCCAGAGCGGCCTCGAGTAGTTTCTTGCGCTGCGCGCCGAGCGCCATTCGAATTCCCAGCTCCTTCAACCGCCTGGTCACCGAGTACGCCGCCATCCCAAATATTCCGGTGATCGAAAGTATCGCGCCCATGGTTCCCAGCACACCCAGTGACATCGTCGCCACACGCGAGGGAAACTGAACGACGGTCAGCAGGCTGCTCCAGGTCTGAGTATCGACCGGCAGCCCTGCATCCAACTGGTGCAGCTTACGCCTCATCGCCGCAGCGATTTGTCGCGGGTCGCGAGTCGAGCGTACAAGCAGATAAGCCGCGCTCAGAGGCGATTGCAGGAAGGGAAGAAACACTGCCGGCTGTTGATCTTCAGTAAGGACCTGATACTTTCCGTTATCTACGACGCCAATAACGCGAACTCGCACTCCATCCTGCGCCTTGTAATACCGGCAGACGGCGTTTGTCACCGAGCCGAACATCTTGCGGGCAAAGTCGAGATTAACGACCGCGACTTTCGAAGCATTCTTGTCATCGTGGCAGGAGAAGCGCCGGCCGGCCAGCAAGCTAGTGCGTGCCGCATGAAAGTACCCGGGAGATACAGCGTACCAGTATGGCCGCAGAGTGGCATTCGACGGTCTGAGGTCGCTACTATCTTCCTTAAAGATATTCGTTCTTTGTCCCGCGAGATACACCAAGGGAGGATAGTTATTGACCAATCCGGCGGAGTCGACGCCCGGAATAGTTTCCATCGCATGAATCATGCGGTCTGCATATCGGTCACGCCGTTACCGCGGTAGCCAGCCATCGCCAGATTTATACCGGCCAGCATCGTATTGCGCGGCTCGAAACCGAAGCTGCTGTATAGCGACCGGACGAGTCCACGCACAGCAACCATCGAAGAAGTAACCAGCACCGCACAGATCGCAATCTGAACTACAAGCAAGACGTCGCGGACAGTCATCCGCCGCCCGCCTCTGTTCGCCGGATCCCGTTTTCACGATCTGGTAAGGATCGGTCCTGAGCACTTGGCGCACCGGAACAATCCCGAACAGGAATCCGCTGACCAGAGCTAAGACCAAAGCGATCATGTAGACTCTCGTATCCGGGCTGACAGGCACATGGATGGGAGCGCCGGCGAAAGGTTGCCACATACTCAGCCGGCGCAACAGTTCTATACTGCCCAGGAGCCCCACCGCACCGCCAGCGAGCGAAATCAGCACCGCTTCGGTAAAGAGCCCTCGCAAAATGCGGCTGCGGCTCGATCCCAGCGCGAGGCGCAGAGCCACTTCGCGGGAGCGGTCTGCAGCGCGTGCGGCAAACAGGGTGCCCAGATTGGCGCATGCGGCGAGCAGAATCAAGCCAGCGAGCAGCATCAATCCCGCAACGAATGCCCGCACTGCACCGCCAAAGGAGGTAAGGCCTTGACGGACCAGGGAAGAATTTCGATGACCAATTACTTTGGGATAGGTTTTTTCGAGATAAGCGCCCACCGCGTTCAGGTCGGCCATCGCCTGAGCGGGAGTAACTCCCGGCTTCAGATGCCCTAATGCCTCGAAGACGCCACCCGTACTTGCGCGCGCATTCAGCACAGACTCTCCCTCCACCTGCTCCTGGTTGACAATTGGCATGAAGAAATCGGGAGAGATAAACAACAGAGTCCCCTGAAATCCAGGCGGCGCGACACCGATGATTGTGAAAGGATGCTTATTGGGCTGGATGATCCGGCCAACAACGCCCCGATCATCTATAAAATGACTGTGCCAGTACGCGTAGCTGAGTACGACATAGGGCGCGCTGTTGGGGCCGCGTTCATCTGAGCTGTGGAAAACCGCCCGAGATATGGCCGCACTCTCAGCTGGGAGACTTGCGCAACAGACGGAGACTGAAACGCGTATCCTGAACGAGGGCCTCGAGAAGATTCCCGCCGAGCGCTTCGTGGCATTCCTCTTTGAAGCGCACCTCTCCGCCGAACTCTACCCGAGCGCGGCGTTCCGCCTGGGCGCGACCCAGGCCGGAACGCTTCCAGATCGTCAGCGCGGTGCTGGATATATGAGCGAAGCTCCTCGTCCATGTCTCGATCGATTTGAGAACGGTGGAAAAGCTTGGCAGCCAGGCACCGGAAGTAGGCGTGGAGCTTCATACTTCCTCGGGTCGCGCCGCAAGAGAAGAAGCAATCGCTGCGGCGAGACGGTTCCAGCCATCAGTTTCCTCACGCAGACGCTTACGGCCGGCGGAGGTCAGCTCGTAGAACTTGGCACGGCGATTGTTGTCCGATGTCCCCCAGCTCGCTTTCAGAAGTCCCTGACGCACGAGACGGAACAATGCAGGATAGAGCGCGCCCTGCTCGATCAGCAGCGCTTGCCCGGAGATTTGTCCGATGCGCAACAGGACCCCGTAGCCATGCAGGGGGCCGAGAGACACTGCTTTCAGAATCAGCAGGTCGAGAGTTCCTGGAAGGAGCTGAGCCTGACCGGACACTCACACTCCTAAGACAATAAGGAGAGTATAAAGCTGTTTTCCTAAGCTGTCAAGGAGAAGGCGGCCCGATGCCGCGTTACTTTCGAGACCAGCTCCCACCGGCATCGAAACTGACGAAGACTCCATCTCCTGTAGTTCCTGTATAGATGATGTCCGGGTCCTTCGAATCCAGAGCAAGTGATTCAACACCCGCGATCCGCAGGCCGTTTTTGATGGAAATCCAGGTTTCTCCTCCGTCGAGCGTTTTGAATACATCGCCGCCGCGCGTGCTGGCGTAGACGATTGAGGAATTTCGCGGATCTATTACCAATGAGCGGACCACAAGCACAGTAAGACCGTTGTTGATCGCGGCCCAGGTGAGACCGCCGTCCACACTCTTAAAAATGCCCTCCCCCAGCGTGCCCGCGTAGATGATCCGCGAGTTCTTGGGTGTCGATTGCGACCGGCCACGCGAAGTCCCCCTGAAGGCCAATATTGCTCCAGGTGGCCCCACCGTCGGTGCTTCGGAACAAGCCAGCAAAATCGGTGGCAGCATATATGGTTGTCGGGCGCAAAGGATCAATGGTCAAAGTACCAGATGCTACGCGTCAGCGGTAAACCGGAGTTGGACGGTAGTCCAATGGCGGCCCTGGTCCGATAGATTTAAACACACCTCCGCCACGCCAGAGACCCGCCCACATCGTTCGTGAATTCACCGGGGTCTATGGCCAACGAGATTACGTTCAGGTTTTGCAATCCGTTGTTCATCGCAACCCAATTGCATGCGCGGTCTGTACTCACGAAAATCTCCATCACCGAAGGTGGTCGCATAAATCCGGTCCGGACGCTGAGGGTCTGAGACAAGTTGCCAAACAAAGCGATAGGGCATGCCACGGCGGGTTATCTGCCAGCCTTTCCCATCGTTGTCGATACACGCCTGCTGCGGTTCCCGCATAAAGTCGTCTCTAATGCGCGTGATGGGGGAGCACAGCCGGCACGATCGCGCCGGTCAATCCGCGATTCACGGGACGCCAACTGCCTCCTCCATTCCGGCTCTTGAACACACCACCGCCCCATGTACCGGCGTACAGTTGGTTCGCTGTTGCGCGGATTGATCGCGAAGGTCTCGACGAAGTAATTGGCAAGCCCAAGGTTGGCTTCCGACCACGAATCGCCGCTGCTGGTGCTTTTAAAAACGCCTCCCATGTGCGTTCCGGCATAGATGATGCGGGAATCTCCGGGGTCAAGCGCAAGTGCGATGACAATAAGGCTCTTGAGGCCGGAAGTAATGCTGTCCCAGTGGGCTCCAAAATCTCTACTGCGATAAATGCCACCCTCCTACCACTGGATCGACACCGCCTGCAGCAGCGAACACTGTTCCCGGGTTCTGGCTGTCTATCACCAGGGCACCGACTATCAAGGGTAGTGATGCCTTTGTATTTGCTGCTGACCAGGTGGCGCCGGCATCGGACGATTTGAATATGCCTCCGCCGTTGGTCCCGACGTATACTACTGCGGAATCATTTGGATCGACTTTTACTGAAAGAATCGCCGGTGTGGTGATGCCGTTGCTTACCGCCTGCCAGATTGCAGCAGCATCAGTGCTCTTGAAGAGTGCCCCCGTTTGTGCCCAGGTAAATGGTGCTTGAGACATTCGGGTCGATGGCGACTGACAGAATGACGAGATTGCCGAGACCCAGATTCATTGCGGACCAACTTGCACCGTGGTCGCTGCTTTTATAAATGCCATTCGCCGAATGTTCCTGCATACACAATGGCTGAGTCATCCGGGTCAATTGCAATCGCCGGCACGCGCACGCCGTCGAGGCCCTGCAAGAAACCAATGAACGTCCTCCGTTTGTCGTCTTGAATACGCCAACACGCGAAACCGAATAGGCGGTCTCCGGGTCAGCAGGATCGATGGCGATCGAGTTTGCGTCGACCCCCAGTAGCTCACCTTGTTTACCCGGAGCAAACCTGGAATTATCAGCCGCAGAGGCGGACAGCATTCCTTCGAAAAGACGAACACAAGTCTTCGATTGCCAGGGCGCGCCTGAGCTTGAGTGATGAAAGGTTCATGGAAACCTCCTTTGTGGGTATAGGCGGGAACCGACCTCGAAAATCTGTAATGAGAATTCGGGGGAAGGCTAGGAACGTAGCCAGTTGTCCAGCGTGATAGAATTTCGGCCTGATGGCGGAGCCCTCCGTGCCTGATGTAACCGGGCTGCTACATGCCTGGACGGCCGGTGACCGCGGGGCACTGGATCGACTACTGCCAATCATTTACGACGAGTTGCGACGCATCGCGAACCGGCATATGCTGCACGAGCGTGACGATCACACGCTTCAGCCAACTGCTCTGGTAAACGAGGCATACATGCGGCTCGTCGATTTTCAGCAGATGCAGTGGCACGATCGCGCGCACTTCTTTGCAGTTTCTTCGGAAATCATGCGCCGCATTCTGGTGGATCATGCGCGGTCTCGTAATCTACTTGAAGCGGGGCGGCGATGCTGTACGAGTTCTGCTGGATGACGCGATAGCGTTCGTCCACGCTCCCCGCAGCTCAATTGCTGGACCTAGATGACGCTTTAACCGCTTTAGCCGAAATGGACTCACGCAAGGCGGAGATCGCCCAACTGCGATTTTTTGGAGGACTGAACGTTCAGGAGACCGCTGCGGTTCTCGGCGTTTCTGCCGAAACGGTTCACCGCGACTGGAAGATCTCTAAAGCGTGGCTGGCGCGCAGGATCAGCGGATCGCCGTAATCGACTCGAGCGATAAAACACACCCATCGACTCAGGAAACAAGTCCCATGCGTTTCAGCATATTCTTGAAGCGCGGGTCAGACCGAAGAGTATCAAAGATGGGTTCTCTCCCGGCCAGCCACGGGAAGCGGGGGACGTGATTAGAGTCAGGCCTTCTCTAACCATTGCAACCCCTGATCCTTCTGCCCGAGCGCAACGTAGATCTCGGCGATCGATTCAGGGTCCACATAGGAGTTTCCGGATCGATCTATCAAATCCTGCAATACGCGTCGAGCATCATTGCCGCTTCCGGACAAGGCATACACCTGACCAAGTGTTGCGGATGTCATGACATTGCCCCCGGACAGAGTAACTGCGCGTTGCAGTTCGGAAGTTGCTTCCGGAAACATTCGTTTGTCCCGGTAGATTTTCCCGAGTAAATGATGAACCCTCCAGAAGTGTGGTTGCAGTTCCAATAACTTTTGAGTTTGCGCCATCGCGCGGTCGTAATCGCCACGATAGAGGTATGCGAGTGCTATGTCTTCGTCAATAAGCGGATAGAGCGCATCCAGCTCATGCGCGCGGTTCAGCTCTGAGATCGCCTCGTCAGACCGACCCACGGCCTCAAGCATATGGGCATACCAGTGATGGCCATCCGCGAGACTCGGGTTGAGGCTAATGGCTGTTTTGAAATCCCTGTCAGCAGCCGGCCAGTCCCAATCGAAAAATCCACTGATGATTCCGTTCGAAATGTAAGCGTCCGGGAGAGTTGGGTCCAACTGCCGCGACTTTTTTGCGGCAGCCCGGGCAGCATCCAAAACATCAAGCGGTCGAACAGCGCCAAACCACCCAAGCATGCTATAACAATCCGCTAAACCCGCATAAGCGGGGGCGTAGTTTGGGCCGGCCTCGATCGAGTCTCTGAACTTTTCGGCAGCTTCTCTCAGATCTTTCGCTGTTTGGCGATTCCATAACTGGCGGCCACGGAGGTAGGCTTCGTATGCCTCCGAACTAACTGAACGCGATTTCGTGAGCTCCGCCGTTTCTTGCGGCGTTACTCGGACGTTGATCGCGGCGCCTATTTCCCGAGCGGCGGCACTCTCGACAGCCGGTACCTGGCCTAGTTCGCCTTTTGGTAGTTGCCAGCCCACAACGTACGCTCGTTGTGCCGTTTAGACTACCTTGACCGAAAGTCGAACATGCTCCCCGGAGCGGCTCACTGAGCCGTCTATCTATTTTTTCGATGTGTAGTTCTCGAGCAAGCTGCTGGAAGGGTTTTCGCGGCGCCTTGATTACCTGGAGACTGCCGATCTTCGAGAGCTCCAAAATCAGGCCATCGGTCATTCCTTCGACGAGGTACTTCTGAGATGCTTCGGGCGGAAGGTTTACCAAAGGTAATACGGCGAGCGACCGGATGGCTGGAGAGAATTGGCGCCACACCGCGAAGTAGAGTCCAATGCCAGCAAGGAAAAGCAGCGCCAGCGTAGCCAACAACCAGGATTTGCGATTCTGCGAACCGCCGGTGACGGGCTCGGGGGCCGTTCTCGACACCCGCCGATTCAGGCGAGGGTGATCGTGCTTCCGCCTTGCGTATTAGATCCGCCAAAGCAGCTCGCAATTCAGCCGCGGTTCGGACGCGGAGATCCCGATCCTTTTCGAGCGCTGAGATGATGATCATCTCCAGCTCGCAAGGCAGATCCGATCGCAGCTTGCGTACCGGAAGCGGTTCACGGTTCAAAATAGCGTCGAATACGAGCGCCGGCGTATTCCCTTTGAACGGTAGTTGCCCTGTGCTCATCTCGTAAATTAAGACTCCGAACGAAAACAAATCTGATCGGGCGTCCAATTTCTCTCCCCGCGCCTGTTCCGGCGACATATAAGCTACGGTGCCTAGCATGTCGCCCGGATCCGTCAAATGTGTCAACGTAGCTGTGGACGAGTCTTCTCCTCCTCCTTCACGGGCTTCGTCGATGATCTTCGCAATCCCAAAATCCAAGACCTTGGCCTGGTGCCGGTCTGTAACAAGGATATTGGCGGCTTTGATGTCCCGGTGCAGAATGCCACGCGAATGTGCCGCGTCCAGGGCATCTACGATCTGAATGGCGAGAAGGAGCGATTCCTGTAAGCCAAGCAGACCTTGACGCAGACGTTGGCGAAGTGTCTGGCCTGAGAGATACTCCATGACCAGGTAGGGGCGTCCCTCGCACTCCCCTACGTCGTACACAGCGCAGATATTGGGATGATTGAGCGCGGATGCTGCGCGTGCTTCCCGCTGAAACCGCTCCCGGCGCTTCTCATCACTGGGACCGTGACCGCGAAGTATCTTTATTGCGACGGTACGGTCCAGGCGGGTGTCGTGGCCCCGATAGACCTCGCCCATGCCGCCCGTGCCGAGACCCGCTTCCACCCGATACGGCCCCAATTGCTGACCTGGGCTCAAGGTAGAAGGACAAAGGTCAGTGAGCAAATCGTTCGCGAGGGCCCAGAGCTGGCCGCCCCGCAAAGCAGTGGTGGAATCGTTCTGTGCGAGAAGCGACTCAACATCCCTCCGCAATTGGTCATCGCCTGGGGACGCTTGAGCCAGAAAGGATACCCACTGCTCGGGATCCAACTTCAGAGCTGCGTAGTAAAGCTGCTCGACTTGCCGCCAGCGTTCGGCGTCCATGAGGATTTTGGGTGTCTAATTGTATATGATTTCTGAGCCTCGCGGCAGTCCCAAGAATTCGGGATTATGAACTCGCGCGGACCATCGTGAAGCAAACGAAAGCGAACCGCCTTCTCCTTCCGGGCGACACGCTATAAGTTGACTCTCGATCCAATCTGGCGGATTGCACTTGATGCAGGCGTTATTGCTACTTCTTTTATTCCACGCGCAAGGCTGCTATCGGTTCCAACCGTGCGGCTCGCCTCGCTGGTAAGAGGGTCGCTATGGCGGCGGTCATCGCGAGCAGCGCGCCCGCGAGAATCAAGGTGAGGGGGTCGCTCGCCTTCAGCTCAAAAAGCAGCGACTCGGCATACCGCGACAAGCACAGGGACACGATGACACCAAACAATAACCCTACTGCTACCATGATCGTCGCGTCTTTCGCGATCAGGCGGTAGACGTTGCCACGCGTAGCACCCAGCGCAAAGCGAACTCCAATTTCGTTTTTCCGCCGCGCCACGATGTACGACATCACGCCATACAGGCCCAAGGTGGAAAGACACGCGGCCAATACACCGAAGGCAAGAGAAAGAGTTGCCATCAGTCGTTCTCGCAAGACAGACTGCTGGATCTGCACCTCGAGGACGCTGAAATCGACGAGCAGATTAGAATCCACTTGCGTCATCTCTCGTTGAATGGCCGATTGCAGAGCGTCCAGCGAGCCACGCCCCCGGATTACGAAAGTCCTCTCATTTCCCGGTTGTGGGTCCTGCTCTGCCGGAAAGAACGCGATGCCCGGTTCCCCTTCCCGGAGATCGTTGTATTTGGTGTCTGCAACGAGCCCGACGATTTCATACACGCTGTCTGGCTTGCCCGCGAGTTCTTCCACCCGAAAGCTTCTCCCGACGGGATTCTTTCCGCCGAAAAAGCGCTTTGCGAACGTCTGATTCACCACTGCCACTTTGGGCGCATTCAAGTCGTCATGCTTATCGAAGTCGCGTCCGGCAAGCAACGGCGCGCCAATGGTTGCAAAGTAACGCGGTCCCACGCGGTTGAACCAGGATTGCTTCCCTCCGGTACGAGCCACGTCGTTGTCGGCGTGCACGTCCCCGTTCCACCCGTAGCCGCTGAAGGGCGTGAACGCAACGCAGGCAGCCGAAGTCACGCCGGGAGTCGAATCGATACGCTCTTCCAGTTCGTGGAACATGGCCTTCCGTTTGTCCTGGTTTTCGAAGCCGGGCCGGTCAGCAGTAATACTCGCTAACAGCACGTTCCGTGCATCAAAGCCCATATTCATCGTCAGTAATTTCTGCAGACTTCTGCTGAAGAGTAATGCTGCTACCAGAAGCACCAGCGAGAGCGCGACCTGGGTTACGACCAGTGTGCGGCGAAGGCCGTTGCGCTCACGCGTGGAAGTGGACGTGCGAGCCCCGTGCATGGCCGCTCCCGGTGCACCGCCGCTTGCGCGAAGTGCGGGTGCAAGCCCGAAAAGAATACAAGTTATGATCGCCAATCCGGTGAGAAAGCCAAACACGTGCCAATTTAACCCCGTGGGCACCGCGATAGGGTTGCCGCCCGTATTCAGAAACGCTACGAGTGTCCGGCTCAACACCTGCGCCAAACCCATGCCGAGCACAGCTCCGGCGGCCGCTAATAAGAGGCTCTCGGTAAGAAGTTGCATCATCAGCCGTTGCCGTGAAGCTCCCACTGCTTGCCGAACCGCGATCTCCCGGTCGCGGGCACTCGCCCGTGCCAACAACAAATTCGCAAGATTAGCGCAAGCAATCAGCAGCACCGAGCCGGTGATCGCCATGAGAATCCAAAGCGGATTAGAAAACTGCCTTCGCAGCGCGGAAACACCGGCGCTTGCGGAGACTGCTTTGAATCTGTTCTTGAGATATAACTTGACGAAGTCAGGCCGGTATTCTGCAGGCACCGTCTCCCGAAAAATCACAGCGGATAGATTTCCGACGTGCGCTGAAGCCCTTTCCACGGACCATCCCGGTTTCAACCGCGCGATTGGAGTCAACCAGTAAGCCATCTTGTCGAACGCGCGTCCCTTGCCGTTCTTCGCAAACACGTTATCGGCGCACAAGGGAACCGCGACGTCGAATTGCTGTCCCGGCTCGACTCCAAAGAAAGAAGAAGGTGTGATTCCGGCGATTGGGAAGCGATGGCCGTTCAGGCTTATGGTTTTGCCGATTGCGGCCAGGTTTCCGCCGAATTCCCGCTGCCAGAAACCATAACTCAACACGACCGAGCCGGACGAGCACGCCACTTTGTCGTCCTCCGCAGACAAGCCTCTCCCCGCAATCGGTGAAACACCGAGAACATCGAGGAAGTTTGTACTTACTAACAGGCCCTCGGCATAACGGGATTGTCCCGCCGCGCTCAGGTTGAATCGCGTTGGCCAGAAGGTCAGCATCTCCGAGAAAGCCTGCTGATGCTTCCGCAACTCGTCCATTTGCGCGTAGGTGAAAGCTTCTTCTCTCGATGAATACGAGCCCGCAGTAAAGAAATCGCCCGGATTGCCGCCCCGTGCGATCGTGGCCAATTGCCCTGCGTCCTTGACCGGCAGTCCTCGCAGCCGGATGGCATCGAGCAGCTGGAAAATCGCGGCGTTCGCGCCTATGCCCAGAGCGAGCGAAAGAACAGCCACTGCTGCAAATCCGGGATTTAGCTTCAACTGCCGCAGCCCATAAACGAGATCGGCGCGCGCTGCTTCCAGCCATCCTGCAATGTTCATGTCTCGTGTCCTCTCTTTTTGAATGGAGTAGTTGCCCAGCCGCCGCCGGGCCTGCCGCCATGCTTCTTCCTTCGGCATTCCCTCGGCCACCAGACGATCCACGGTCTCAGTGATGTGAAAGGTTAATTCGTCATCGAGCTCTTCATTCAGCCGTTCCGCTCGAAATACATTTCGCAAACGCGCGTGCCAAGGCATGATCGCCTTCTACGAATAGCGCAGCACTCGCGCCACCCCGCGCGTCAACCGCGCCCAGTTCTCCTGCTCATCGGCCAACTGCTTCTTTCCCTTGGCGGTGATGGCGTAAATTTTCGCTTTCCGCCCTTTATCAGTGAGCTCCCACCTCGAGGAGATCCAACCATCCTGCTCCATGCGATGTAATGCCGGATACAAAGAGCCTTCTTCCACCTGCACCAGCTCAGCGGAGACGGAGTGGATGTGAGCGCACAGCCCATAACCATGCAGCGGCCCGCGCGAATCCAAGGTACGCAGGACAAGCAGTGTCAGGGTGCCCTGCAGCTTATCGTTCTGACTACGAGGCATACCTAGCTAGGTATAAGATACGCTCAACCGCGGGATGTGTCAACCGGGCTTACTTCGTGGCATGATGATGTATCACTCCAATGAATCCAACGCGACGGAGCTGGGTCGCCACATGCTGTGCGATGGCGGCATGGCCGGAGGTCTTGACGGCTCAACAACACGCGCGCACCGCCGCGGCATCGCAAACGGGAGCTTTTGAAACTCTCGACGTAGATGCCGCGGCAGAGATACAAGCCATTGCGGCCCAAATCATTCCATCGGTTGATGGGCCCGGAGCCACCGAAGCTGGTGTTATCTATTTCATCGATCGCGCTCTTTCGACATTCGCCAGAGACGAACGCGCAGCTTATCGCCTTGGCATGTCTCAGCTCCAGCGGAAGCGCAAGCAGTTATTCCCGCAATCGACAACCATCGTCTCCCTCAGCGACGAGCAACAGAAGACGCTTATCCAAGAAATCGAGGCCTCCGCCTTCTTCGAGTTGCTTCGCACGCACACGGTCTTGGGCTTCCTGGGTAGCCCGAGCTATGGCGGAAACCGTGACAAAGTTGGGTGGCATCAGATCGGCTTTGAGGATCGGATGGTTTGGCAACCGCCCTTCGGATATTACGACGCCGAAGTCGACTCCAAACAGCCTCTTCGTGAACCGGCGATCGACCAAACGAAATGACCGGTCCAACGTTCCCAACTTCCGAACCAGTCGATTTTCTCGTTATTGGCGCCGGCGCGGCGGGCGGCGTCGTAGCTAAAGAGCTTTCCGTCGCGGGATTCCGAGTGGTAGTCCTGGAGCAAGGTCCGTACCTGCGCGAAGGAGATTATTCGCACGACGAGATCAAATATTCCTTCCGGCCAGGCCTGACGAACGACCCGAAGATTCAGCCGGTGACCTACCGCAAGTCGGCAACAGAACAGGCGCGCCCGATGAAAGCGATTGAGTACGGGCGGCAAGTGGGTGGCGGCAGCGTTCACTTCACGGCCAATTACTGGCGCTTTCATGAAAGCGACTTCCACGAGCGCAGCTTGTATGGCGACGTGAGCGGCGCCGATCTGGCAGACTGGCCCATCTCCTACGCCGATCTGGAGCCTTACTATACAAAGGCTGAATACGAACTGGGCATCTCCGGTCTGGCCGGCGCAAATCCCTTTGAAGCGCCGCGTTCAAAGCCGTATCCGTTGCCGCCCATGCCCGTCAAGTCCTCTGGCGTGCTGTTCGAACGCGCAACAAAGAAACTCGGGCTGCACCCGTTTCCCGCACCGGTAGCTATTCTTTCAGAGCCGTACCAAGGCCGCAGCGCATGCGTGAACTGCGGCTTTTGCGAATCTTTCGGTTGTGAGATGCGCGCCAAATCCAGCACTTTGGTCAGTGTCATTCCCGTAGCCGAGAAGACCGGCTGCTGCGAAATCCGGTCGAACTGCTACGTACGTAAGATTGAGACGAACGACGACGGCCGGGTGACGGGCGCAGTTTACTTCGACCCAAACCGGCGCGAGATTTTCCAACGCGCCAAGGCGATCTTCGTCTGTGCCAACGGCGCCGAGACACCGAAACTCCTGTTGCTCTCCCGCTCAAAGCGTTTTTCTGAAGGGCTGGCGAACTCGAGTGGATTGGTTGGCAAACATTTGATGTGGGACACCGGCGGCGTCGCCCAGGGGCTATTCGAACATCCGCTAAATGACTACAAAAGCATTCAGGTCACCAGGCTCATTCATGATTACTACGCCGCTGATCCCAAGCGAGGCTTCTACGGAGGGGCCGGAATCGATGCCCGATTCGACTATTACCCGGCGGGCTTCGCGCTGACCGGATTGCCGCCCGATGCTCCCAGATGGGGCCTCGCTTACAAGCAGATGTTTGAAGCGTACTTCACGCGCACGATGATGCTGATGGCCCATACGACGTCGTTGTCGATGCCAAAAAACACCATCACACTCGATCCTGACGTAAAAGACGCTTGGGGACTGCCGGCTGTCCGCGTGACCTATGACTTCCACCCCGACGATCTCGCCACGATGAAATGGATGCTGAGAAAACAGATCGAAATTCTCGAGGTGGCCGGAGCCCAAAAGACCTGGAGCCAACCATACGACGTCGCGACCATGATGCCTAGCCGTCATTTGATGGGAACGTGCCGAATGGGTAACAATCCGGCTGCCTCCGTGGTGAATGCATGGAGTCAAACCCACGATATTCCGAATCTGTTTATCGTGGACGGCAGCAACTTTGTCACTTCAGCGAGACAGCAGCCAACGGCGACGATCCAAGCCTTGGCTTACCGCGCTGCCGACCACGCGATCGAAGCGGCTAGACGCAGCGGGCTGAGTTAGCAGGGCTTCGCGTCCCTCGAACAAAATGGCGCGGCTAGGGTTGCCTGGCAGGTGGTACTTCGGCGAAATCGAAAAAGATCCGCTTTCCGTTACTCCGCGCTAGCGAGACCATCTCGTCGGCGCCTTTGGACAAACCTCCGATACGCAAACAGGCATCACAGCGCACGACTAACTCACGGGAAATGGGGTGAAATATTTCGTTGAAGATTTCATCTCCGATTTGGCGAGATCCGGCGTGCTCGATTAGCGGCAGCGCGAACCACTCACCCATGACTGGAAGGTGACCCAGCCGAAACAACCTGAACGCGATATCCGTCATCGCGTCGACGTTCGCCCGGATCAGCATCGGATCATCGTTCGTGCCGGAACGATACGGACCTGCTACGAGGATCATCAGCGGTTCAGGCATGAGAACTAAGATACTCCTTGCTTAAATCAATGATTGACGCGCTACACTCGGTCGCCGGATGCCTCTGCTTCCACGCTTTCGCTTATTCGGGCAAGGTCGGTTGATTGGACTTAGTCGAAGCTTTGGCGTACAATGAAACGTCTGAGCACTCACGCCCATTCTTCAGATCCTCTGAGCTAAGTCAGACTTTCTGGACAAGAATTCTTAGATAACCGTTGCTGAGGGAAGGAGTCGGTGATGCTCATTCATGGCCGATTTCGCCTGACGACCATTATCGACTTCGTAAGAGACGCCTGGCAATTTAGAAGCCGTCCGAAACAGTCGCATCAATTCGCGAACGATCCCTTAGCTAAGCCGCATACCCAAGGGGATCATCCCCGGGTACGAAAGTCTTCCGCTTTCTTCTAAGTAAGAAACTTGGTCTTCAACGCAAAGGAAAATATGCCATCCAAATTCTATGTTGTCCAGAAAAACGGAGTTCCTGCCGTGTGGCAGTCAGATCCGACCCGAATCGGGCGAATGTTGAAGCACAAGGTAGGCTTTACGAGTCTCTCGGAGCCGCCGAGCGATACACGCGCGGAAGCGCTGATCAGGCTGCGGCAACACTTCCCTGGGTTCCGGCCTTTAAAGGCATCTAAGACGGCAAACTAAGTCCCTGAGAGGCGAACTCCTATAATGCTCTCCTCTTTGATCATCGGATAAACATAGGTTAAGAAAAGCAAAAATGAATTTCGCATATCAGGGCTTCACGCAAGAGGGTAATCGACGATGTTTCCTTTTTCGGGTTGCTGAGGAGCGCGCCTCGTCCAGCGTTTTTTCAATTCAAATAGATCTGGGATTACTGTTGAAGAACGGCGTCCCCATGCAGGAAGCACCAACCTTTTGCCTCAACCTGCTGACCGATGCTTCACTTGGCGGACCAGACAGTCTGGATCGGCTTCGAAACTATACGGTAGTCGGAGACGATTTTAGAGCGCTGCTTACGGAACGCCAACGACTGGCAGCGGAGAGGTTATCCCGGAAGCCCTCTCGCAGGCCAATTCGAACCAAGTCCAACATGTCGAACCTTCATTTAGGATCCTCTTCGAATAGTCCCTACGCGAGAGTTCGTCCGAAGGAAGTGTAAGCCGGACAATTGCGTCCGACCTACACGGCGCTCCACCTACTCCAGCGTTGACAGCACTCTTAGTCGTTTCTCAAAGCACGCGCAGGATCGATCGAGGCGGCACGCCGCGCAGGGATTGCTCCCGCCAGAGTTGCGGCAATTGCCAATGTGGCGGTTGCCACGATTAAGACCTCAAGATCCATGCCCTTGATGTCGAACAGTTGCGATTCGATCAAGTGCGCACAGAGCAGTGAGGTGGGAATGCCGATCGCCAATCCTAAGGCGGTCTGAATCATTGCTCCGCGCATCACCATCGCGATCACCCCGGAGCGCGCGGCGCCGAGAGCCATGCGAATTCCGATCTCGGCGGTTCGCCTGGCGGCAGTGTAAGCGGTAACCCCGTAAAGGCCCACTGTCGCGAGCAGCAGAGCGAGCACCCCGAACAAAGTCGTCAGGCGCGACACCATCCGATCTTCGGTAAACCGGTCTGCAATCTGCTGATCGAAGGTTTGGAATTTCACGACAGTCAAGTTCGGATTGATGCCGGCCAACGTTCGCTGCACAATCGCTGCCATTTGATTCATAGGTCTCTCCGTCTGCACAACAAGCGCACCGGCATAGAGCGACCCATCTTTTTCGATTGGATCTTTTGCACTCGCCGGCCGCTGCAACATCGCAAGGAAATACATTCGATGTTGCTTCCATCGCACGCTGGTGTACGTGGTGTCCTCCACCACTCCCACAATCTTGTAATCTCCCGCCGATTCCGGGCTCGTACCGAAATACCGTCCGATCGGGTTTTGACCATTAAAGAACTTTTTGACAAACTCCTGGTTAACGACCGCCACCGCCGGTGCTGTCAGCGTGTCCCTTTCGCTGATGCCACGGCCCATCAGAACATGCGTTCCCACTGAATCGAAATACTCGGAATTGACCCGCACGTCGGAGGCGCCCGCATGCAGATTCGGCTGTCCCTTGACCTGTACGCCTGTGCTCCAGTTGTTGTCCTCCATCGGTGTGTACAGGCTGATGCCGACGTTTTTGACACCTGGAATGGCGTGAAATCGCTCTTCGATAGTCCTGTACAGAGACTCGAGTTGGGTCTGCGAATATCCCGCAGCCTGCGGATTGATATGCACGATATAGCGATTCTTGCTGTCCAGCCGCAAATTTGAGTGCTGAAGCTTGTTCAGGCTTTGCGAAAACAAACCCGCTCCCGCCAATAACACCAGCGACAAGCCCGCTTGTAGGACCACAAGCCCGCGTTGTAAAAGGGACGCTTCCGAACCCGTTGTGCGTGCTCCGGTGCGCAAAGCGTCCCCAGGTTCCGTGCGCGAGACGATCCAGGCAGGAGCAACGCCGAACAGAACTCCGGTGAGCAACGACAGCCCACATGCGAACGCCAGAACTGGCAACGAGGGGCTTGGGTCAACAGGTAGACGTTGTGCCCCGCCGAATGCAAGCCCGAGCAACATTCGCGTTCCCGCATAGGAGACGACGAGACCCACGAGGCCACTTACACCCGCCAGCAACACGCTCTCTGTCAGCAGTTGTCGAATGATCTGCCCGCGTTTCGCGCCGAGTGCTGTTCGCAGCGATATCTCCGAGCTGCGTAACATCCCCCGCACCAGTAGTAGGTTTGCGACATTGGCACACGCAATCAGGAGGACCAGGCCGGAGATAGTCATGAGTATGCGCAAATTCGAGACGTAGGCCTCCCGTAGGTCCTGAATGCCCGCGCCACCTGGGGTTAGCACCACATGCGCTTTCGCCAGCAGCTTCTTGCCTTCCCCGGAGGAAAACGGATTGGTCTGTGCGAACGACCGTTTCACAAGCGCGCTTAACTTTTCTTGCAAGGATTTCATTTGCACGCCGGGCTTGACGCGCCCAACCAGGTAGAGCCATTGCTGGTTGGGGTCATGGACATAGGGAACGTTCGCTAATGCCGGCATAGACTCAATTGGCAGAAAGAAGTCCGGCGGAGTGGTCGACAACCGGTCCCCGTAGAATCCTGCCGGCGCAATTCCGGCAATCGTGACGGGCTTGGTGTTGATCCAGAACGTGCCGCCTACAATGGAGCGATCGCCCGCGTAGTCACGCTGCCAAGTCCCGTAGCTCATCACGACCATGACCGGCGCACCCGGAACGTCGTCGCTGTCGATCAGCAATCGCCCTGCTTGCGGCCGCAGACCAAACGTGCGGAAATAATTGCCCGAGACGAACTCGCCCATGACCGAGCGTGCGTCCGCGTGTTCACCGTTGCGCCTCGCTGTGATGGGCCGGTACGCGAATCCAGCCTGCATGGCTGCTAAATCCTCAAACTCTGGAACGCTTCTCTTCAAGAGCTGCCAGGTCTCGGTGGGGAACAAAGCGTAATCGCCCTCGCTCTTCGTGCCGCTATTCACGCAACAGTCGGTGTTATCTCCGATCCGCACAAGCGTCTTCGGGTCGGCCACAGGAAGGTTCTTCAGCAGCAGTGCATTGATCAGCGTGAAAATAGACGCATTTGCGCCAATACCCAATGCCAGTGTGAGCATGGCAGTAGCCGTGAATCCTGGTGCTTTTCGCAGCTGCCTTACCGCATAACGAACGTCCTGCATCAAGGTCATCTCAGCAAATTTCTCCTGCTGGCGATCAAAGTCGTTGCCCGCCCTAAGCGAATCACGCAGGTTGCTATCCGAAAAAGGATTTGGCTATGTCTTTTCTATCCACCATTTGGCTGGAAAAGCGCCGCGGCTACTGTTCGTTAGCGGTTCGGGGGTGTCGCAAAAGTGATAATCCTCTGCGGCTTGCACCAGGGCAACGGTAGTGGCTCAATTTGAAATCCGCCCTCTTGACCGGGTTGTGAAACTCGAAGCGGAATTCGCCGATATAACTGGCAGTATTCCACCGGCCACAACCAAGAAGTTCGGCGAGATTGTCTGCCCTCAGCCGCCCATCGCTACGCGGATCCGAATTATCGCGGGAGAGGCCGCCAATTGCTTCCGGTCTGCACTTGATTACCTCGTCCGACAGATGGCCATCTTGGATTCGCCTGGGATTGCTCCCAAGCGAACGCAGTTTGTCATCACGAAGTCTAAAGAGGCGTTCCAGAAATCAGTTTCCCAGTACCTCATCGGTCTTAACGCCGCACATGTCGCAGCTGTCGAGAGGTTGCAGCCTTGGAGTTGCGCTATATTTGAATCGAAACGCCGTTAGTTTGGCGAACGGGCGGCGTTCGATTAATCCTTACAGTCTCTCACGCCTCTGGCGAACAACCGGCGAATCTGATATCCTTCCCCGACTCCGGCAAGGCCTCAGATCGCGAAGCAGAAACTTACTCCTTAGATCGTGATGCTTCATCGCACGCTGAACACTGCGACCCAAACCTCCGGCACACCGCCGCCGGATTGCGACGATCCAGATCCTTTACCGGGTACGTCAACTTGATCGTCGAAGATCCGCCGAACAGAGCAAGAGCTAACACACCAAGTTCCCAGGTGGCTGGCTCAGGAGTGTTGCTGTTGGGGGCGGGGGAGACACTGGCATTTAAGAAAAATACGTCATCGTATTGCGGATGTCCCAAAGGCTGTTCCACTAGTCGAAGATTAGAGAAAGTCTGAAGCGTTGGAGTAGACAGACCTCCAACGAATAACGCGGGGCCAGCATTGTTCACTAACAGCGTGCGGCCAGAAAGGATAGTCAAGCCACCACTCTGGTAGAAATTGACGATTGCGTTGCCAACCTCGATGTTATCCAGGGCTAGGAAGTCCGGTGAGATGCTAAAACAACTGCTCAAAAATGTACAGGGCATCGGTGTTGGCTGCTGTGGGGAAAAGAAGTTGACCATATCACCACTGGCTGAGACAAGCGTATAACTTAAACGTGTTGCCCAAGCGGAAGTGGCGAACAACAGGATGAACGCGACAAAAGCAAGCTTTTTCATCAATGCTCCTTTTCACGGCACAAGTGTAGCCCACCCATCTATGAAACATCGCATGCTCAAATTGAGCCACTACCAGGGCGACGCATCGTTTGACATCCGCATAACGAACGCCTAACCTGAGAACGAGCGCGAGGGGCGCCTCCAGTCCGCGGAAAGGGCAATGCCCACCCATTGAGATGATTTCGAAGGACGAACCTTCTTTCAGCCTGATCAGTGCGGACTCCAGGCATGCATTGAAAGGAGATTCGTATGGATGTCAGACCCCTCCCTCCACGCCCCAGCTTGGAGCAGTACAAGAAGCAAGCGAAGAACTTGTTGAAAGCATGTCTTTCCACTGAACCGGGTGTCATGCACGAATGGGTCGCGCATTGGGTCGGAACCTATGCTGACGGGGATGCGAAAGTGCAGGCTCGCCTCCGAGGCGTGGCATTGACCCGGCAATTGCGGGACGCGGCAGAACGTCAAGAGATCGCCCGCATTCAGAGCAGAATTGCCGAAAGTAAGCTTGTGAAACCCGATACGAGACTTGCCGACGCGCAACTCTTCATCGCCCGCCTGCACGGATTTGATAGCTGGCCCAGATTCGCCAGGCAGGTTGAGGGTCTCCAGCGGCCCAATTCTCAGGACGCCCGGTTCGAGGCGGCAGCTGATGCGATTGTTTCCGGAGACATTCAAACACTGGAGCAACTGTTACACCAGGACCCTGAGCTCATTTCTGCCCGTTCACAGCGAACGCATAATGCACCGCTGTTGCACTATGTCGCCGCAAACGGTGTCGAGGTGTTTCGGCAAAAGACACCGAAGAATATCGTGGATGTCGCAAACCTCCTGCTGAAGGCCGGCGCCGAAGTGAACGCTGAATCGAACGCGTATGGCGGAGGCTGTACTGCCCTCGGCTTGGCCGCTACCAGCGTTCACCCGGAACGCGCCGGTGTCCAAGAGGCGCTCTTGCAGATTCTTATCGATCATGGTGCGGAGATAGATAAGCCCGGCGCTGGCGGCAAAGGGCACACCACCGTCAGTGGCTGCTTGTGGAATGGCCGAGGCAGGGCTGCCGCGTTTCTGGCCTCGCGAGGCGGCCAGCTAAATCTCGAAGCGGCGGCCGGCACCGGGAGAATCGATCAGGTCAGATCATTCTTTTCCGAAGATGGCACGCTCAAGTGGTTCGTCAAAAAAGATCAGCTACAAAGGGGCTTTCTGTGGGCTTGTGAATATGGCTACGAGGAGGTTGTGGAATTTCTTCTCGACCACGGTGCCGACCTGCGCGACCAGGCGGGAACAGGACAAGCTGCTATCCATTGGGCGGTCAGTGGCGGCAAGCTATCCATCCTCAACTTGCTTCTAAAACACGGCGCTCCTCTAGAGGAGTTGAATGCGTACGGCGGAACGGCACTGGGGCAGGCGGGCTGGTCATTTGTCAATGGCGATCCTCAAGTTGATTACTTGCCGATATTCGAGACTCTGCTGGGCGCCGGCGCCAAATTTAGAAATGGCTGGCTCGAATGGCTGGATCAACAGAATATGCGGCCTGCGACTGAGCGATGTCGCCTAGCCGAACTGTTTCGTCGTCACGGAGCGTCAACCTGAACGAAGAATCCACGTTTTCAGACGGCCGCCGTATTCACGAATTACTCGACTCTCAGCCCGATCATGGGGTCGATGCGCGCGGCTCGTATGGCGGGTAACAAGGATGCCAGCGTTGCGACTGCGACAAGCAGCAATGGAACCGCCACGAAGGTGAACGGATCTGTTGGACGAACCTGAAACAGCTGGCCGCGCAGAACTCTCAACGACATCAGAGCACACGGGATGCCGGCCATCACGCCCAAGATGGTTGGTCGCAGTCCCTTCAGAACGATCATCTTGAGTACGTCGTCGCGGCTGGCGCCGACAGCCATCCGAAGGGCAATCTCGCTCCTCCGCTGTAAAACGCCCCACGATACAACTCCATACAGTCCGACCGTTGCGAGCACGATCGCCAGAATTGCGAATGCCCCAAATAGCAGAGTCATGTATTTTCGACTCTGTATCGTGCCGCTGACGAGCTGGTTAACACTTTGGGCACCGAAAACCGCCAGTTCGGAATCGAGCTGATGAATAGTCGATTCTGCGAGCGCGGAAATACCGCTGGCCGCATTGACCGTGTGCAGAACAATGTTTACCTCCATCGAATCTCCGTCGAATATTGGCAGATAGAAGATCGGAGCGGCAGCGGCATCAGGCCGTTCCAACGCATCTCCGGCCACGCCGACGATCTCATACTTGAGCAGTGCCTGCTGAGCATTGTTTCCCACGAACCAGTACAACTCGATACGTTTTCCTAGCGCCTTCTCTGAAGGGAAAAAGCGGCGCGCGAATGCTCGATTGACGATCACCTGACCGGAGTGTGGGTGCTTGTCGTCGAGTCCGATTCCGTCGCGTTCGGTGAACGCACGTCCCTCCAGGAGAGGCACACCCGCAGCTCGAAAGAAGCGTGGGCTCACCTGCCGGTACTCTGCATCCCTCAAGTGACCCGAGGATGATGGATGGCCCTCGATTTCAAAGATTGTGTCGGGACAGAAACCCGGTACGCTGACCAGAGGACAACTGATCATGCCAACATCTATAATTCCCGGAACGGACTGCAACCGATCACGCAGCCTCTTCAGGAATGTCGAAACTTGCGCCCGCTCGTGATACTTCAAATCCGGTAAAGACAATCTCATTACCGATGTGTTGGTGGCGCGCAAGCCCAGGTCCTTCGAGAGAAGCTGCTGGAAGCTACGCATCAGAAGCCCCGCGGCTATAAGAAGAACGAGGCAAAGGGCAACCTGCGCTGCAACCAGAACATCGCGAAACCAGTTCTGCCGCCGCCCTGGCGTGTTGCTACGGCTGGCATCTTTCAAATCGTTGGCCAGATCCACCCGTGATATCTGATTGGCTGGAAAAACACCGGCTAAGAGGCCCGTCAGAACCGCCATTCCGAGACTAAACAGGAACACCCGAACATCGAAGTGAACTTGTGCGGATTGCGGCAGCGACACGGCGTCGGGGATATTCGTCGCCAGATAGCCTGTCAAAGAAGCGGCAAACAACAACCCCGCCGCCGCTCCGAGAATCGAGAGAACAAAACTCTCAATCAGCAGCTGCCGGATAATGCGGCGGCGGCTCGCGCCGATCGCCGTTCGAATAGCTATCTCCCGTTTGCGGCCGAGGGTACGCGTCAGCAGCAGGTTCGCCACGTTGACGCACGCGATGAGGAGGACACAGGCAACGGCCGCAAACAGCAACAGCAGCGAGCTCCGAATATCTCTTAGGGTGAATGCCGTCAGTGGCACAACGTTTCCGCCCCTACCCATAACTTCCGCCGGATGCTGGCGTTTGTAACGGCTCACAATGCCGTCGATCTCCGCCCTTGCCTGTTCCACTGTCACGCCGGGCTTCAGACGTCCTATGGTGGTGCTTAAAACGTGATTGTCGTGCGCTTCGAGAACAACGGGGATCAGATGCTGTTCTAGCGGTATCCAGACCTGCATGGATCGGGAAGGATAGCCGAAATTGGGCGGCATAACGCCGATAACGGAAAACAGCTTGCCGTCCAACCGAATACGCTGTGAGAGCACATCAGGCGACCCGCCGAACCTGCGCTTCCACAAGCCGTAGCTAATGACCGCGACCGGTGGCCCTCCCGGCCTGTCCTCCTGGTTCGAAAATGTTCGGCCCATGGCTGGCGCGATTCCCAGCGTCTCGAAAAGATTTGCGGACGACCCGCAGCCATCTACTCGCTCCGTAGTCAGCGCTTTCGAGCCGCCTGAGAGATTGAATGAAGTTAGAGAAGTGGCGGCAATCTGTTGTAAAGTTGTCGCTTGTTTCCGCCAATCTAGAAAATTCGCTGGGGCAACGGAGTTGTAGGGATTGTTGTCAGCGATCACGTCTCTCTCAAAAAGCGCGACCAGTCTCTCCGGATCCGCGAACGGCAAGGGGCGCAACAGAACACCGTTCACCACGCTGAAGATGGCCGTGTTCGCTCCGATGCCGAGCGCAAGAACTGCGATCGCAATGATTGAAAAGCCGGGCCGGCTCCGAAGCTGGCGAATGCCGAACTGAAAGTCGCGCCACGTATTCTCGAGTAGCGGCAGGCTGCGGCTTTCCTGTTGATGTTCCTTGATTTGTCCTACATTCCCAAATTGGCGTCGAGCAACTCCCAGAGCATCTTCCGGGGTCATTCCCTGCTTTTCAAAGCGGGCCGCGAGCAGCCTCAGATGCTCCTCCAGCTCTTGCTCAAAGCCGCCATCGGGGCTTCGTCTGAACAGTCCAAGAAAGCGCAAAGCAAATAGACGCAATCGCCACATGTCCGGGCCCTCCGCTCCAAACGAAGGAACCGGGCAAGTGACACCGCATGGCTCCTCTGCTCATACCAAAGGACTGTAATACTTTTCTTTGCGCCTGTCCAACGGTAGTGCCCTAAATCTGCGTGACGCTAGCGATGAAGCGGGAACTACGATTCACGTATGGAGTATCAAGGAACTGTTCGCGTTATTTCAGAGTCCAGTTCCGGATAGCCCCTAGTCCTGGCGCAATCCGGAAACTACGCGCAGATTTGAAAACCCCTTGCCTACGACAGGGATCTATGGCTGAATTTTGCAGATCTACTTCCGGATCTAGCATGATTTGGCAATCCTTCCTTGTGTAAGCCCAACAAAATCAGGTGTCCTTCGCTGCGGGATGCAGGCGAGAGCCGCAGTCGCAATACGATGCGTCCAGCAACCGCGTAGATTGCGAACACCATACCTTCCCCAAGGAGTTCTGGGAATCTACCGACCTGTGGTGCGGATGGACGATGCTGTCGCCAGGCCCGCCACCCGGGATCTGGTAGCGGATATGTCACTAAACTGCCATAAATTCTCGTCAAGCCGACGAAAGCAGCGACAACCAGCAAGAGAAGGGCTAGCCGTGGTAACACCCGGACAAATTTCATCTTGTGCCTTCCAGGAAGCGGCGGAAGATCTTCTGTCCGGCCGCGAGCGTCCATTCCCAATTAATTGCGAGATGAAACCCCGCCAACATGACTACGGCTGCCGAGAACTGATTGTGAAGAGTATCCCATCGCCACTCCATGTCCGGTGCGGCTTTGGTGCCGAGCACCATCGGAATCGCCTTCTGCGATATCAGAATGCCCGAGAAGATCGCTGCGGTGACGGCGGCGAAAAGACTTAGGTTGAGAAGGTAATTTATGCGCGCACGGATGGACTTCAAGGTGAGGAAGCGGCGACTCTGCGAGGCGATCCAACTCCAGGAAAACAGTAAGTGAGCGAGAACCATACCCACCATCACGAGTCCAAGCCACTCATGGAGAACCAGTCCGGTAAAAGGAACTGTCTGCAACGCACATATCGAGACCAGCAATGTCAGATCCAGCCAAAACGTGATCTTCAACCGCCATTGTTTTGGCTTCGCTGGCTCGCGCGTTGCTGGCACGGCTTGGGTGCCCATCTTTTACGATGTACCCAGTTTACTACGTAGCCGCGACCTTGAAACAAGCCTGTGAATCCAGCCCTCGTTGAGGCCAAAAAAATGTGCCCAAGTGGTCAGTTATCTGGAAACTGGACCTGAGAGCCGTCCAGATTGGGTCCATCCTCCGGTTTGTCAACAACCCGGAAACTTAGTTTATTTCCTCAACGCAGCTTCAGGGCACTACCTGTCCAACGGCTGGAGATTCCAGAACTCCAGCCTTAGCAACGCTCGAAGAGTTGACCTCGAGAAAGAGGAAGCCCTTTAGCCCACCCGCGCAGAGGCTTTCCTCGCGGCATAGATCAGGAGTAACAGGCTTGCTCCGATGAGGGAGAAGGTGCTCGGTTCCGGCGTGGGATCCACGCGCGCAAACAATCCGTCGGCCTCGTCGTTTAATCCCGCCGTGAGGTAAAGGGAGTTCGGGTTTCCACCGTTGCCTCCATTCCCGAATTTGAGACCCCAGAGGCCGTTGTTGCTGATTCCGGCAAGCGTACCGGCGAAAGTCCCGTTGAGTGTGTAGGCGTTGATCCGCCCGTCCCCGAAGTTACCCACGAGCAGGTCTCCTCCCACGGTGCTCCAACCGGCAGGAGCAACCGCCAAGCCCCAAGGCGAATTCAGAGCCCCATTCGAGATGAGCCGTTTCACGAAATTGCCGTTGAGATCAAAGACACTGACTAATCCGTTTCCCGGGCCTGCGACATCATCGTGACCTGCTGCGTCTTGCTTTGCGTAGGTCACATAGAGCTGTCCGTTGATCTCTTGAATGTTGAAAGGAGCATATCCGGCCGGCAAGTTCGGGTCTACAAAATGCCCGGTTAGTGGCGGAGCCCCGGAGCTTGGGAAGACAGTGATGCTGTTGTTATGAAAATCGGTTGTAAGCAGATAGGTTCCGCTGGCCGTCGTCGTAATCTCGATCCCTTTGTAGACAGCGCCCGCTGAGGATTGATTGAATAAGGTCTCGGCGTTTGTGCCCAAAGCGCCTCGCCAGCCATCGACGGTTCCGCCTTCGGTTGCGAAGATGAAAGCATCACCATTGAATCCGCTGGTGGCGTTGAAGACTTGTCCCGTCGGCGCGGAACTACCTCCGCTGGGGTTCGGAATTGTGACCACAAGAGGCACCGGCGTTCCGGTAGTAGTGTAGAGCGTCGCCAACCCCGTTCCGTTGTCTGAAACCCAAAATGGACTGGTCGGGCTGTACGAAATGCCCCAAGGGTTGACTAAGTTGGGATCTGTGACGGCGGCATTGCCGGGAATGTCGGAGACGAGATTCGTTTGTTTGAAGATTCCAACAGGGCCGCCGAATAAATTACAAGAGCAGAGAACGAGAGCAACAGTTATGGAAGATAGTTTTAGAGACATAGCACTCCTTGGTACTGAAAAGATTGTAGACTCTATCTAGCCTCCCTGTGCGATCGGATATTTTTTCACGAAACTTTTACGACTTGTCACTTGTGGCGTCTGCTATCTGACTCACTTACCTGATTGCCGCAATCAAATCCTAATTCGAGACGTTGTGGCACATTTGTCTGAACAGGCCTCGCAGATTTCTCTAGAAGAGAGAAACACCGTGCCGAATCCCGATCAAAACGCTGGCACGCTCGTTTCTGAGACCTCGACCCGGATAGTGATCTGCTGAAGCTTTGGCTCAAACGAAAAGATCTTGTGCAACCGTGGATCGAAGTAATCTCTCAACATCGGCGGGCGTGGATTCGTAAGATACAAGTCCAGATCGGACCGCACTTCGTGCGAAGCAACAACCTCCAATGCGGCTCGCGACGGTACATGCTGCACAATACACGGTGCGTGCGTGACGCCCAGCTTGCGCAACGTGTATGCTCGGTGGCTTCCGTTATTCAAAATTAATCGGCCGTCCGAATACACCGCGTTCATGAAATTAGAACCGAATCCGACCGCGAGCCCAAGTACACTCACCACGGCGCCCAAAGAACTACAATCCTGGAACTCTCTGTCCCTCAGCGGAGTCGCCCCTAAGAACCGGAGATCGTTCGAGGGAGAAACGAAAACATAACTGTCCGAGCTCAGTCGCGACCACTTAACCGGCGGCTTTGGATGATCATACGGAAGACACGTCCGGAAGACCCGATTCCAGTCTGGGGTTGGCCCCAAATCCTTCTCTAATTGCCCCGTGAACGTAAGGTCTATGTGTTTCTGATACACCACTAGCTTGTCAAGTTCGACCAACGCGATGTCAGTCGGCACTGCATTGAAGCTCGACCGTTGTATAGGATCTTTCAAAAACTCGACCAGCAGTGGTTCGTACTGCGGACCGAGTGGAAGCATCTCGGCATTATCCGCCGCCCCGCCCTCTTCCTTCTCGAGCGCCTTCAATATGCCACTCGCTGCGTGCCATTCGTCAACCAGAGTGCCTTCCGGATCGGAATCGCAGGCCTTGGCCGCAAAATGTAGGAGGTGCTTCAGCGTCGGACGCCCGTTCAAATAGAGCGTCTTATTCAAGCGCGTATCTTGGTTCATGATTCTTCGTCACCAGGAAAGCGAATCGACTCGCAGGTATCGTTTCAGATGCCACAAAAATAGCTCGCCCAGTTTTCTCCGCCCGCAATCGATTTTCGCCCGGCCCGTCATTTCCGGCTTCAGCAACATGGAACGGTTGTCAATTTCGGTGTTCACAAAAATCTCATTTACTGTCCTCCCGCCGGAGCTCGTCGAGAGCGGGTTTGTCGCGGGTGCCAGTGTCGTGCTTTGGCCAACACCAGTTCCTCCATTCGCGCTGGTTGCGATGTAAGAAACCCTGCCATGGAAAGTGGAATCCGGATACGCACGCGCCTTCAACTCGACCAGCTCACCGATCTTGATCTCCGAAATTTCCTTCTCCGAAATCACGATCTGCGCCTTCACCGTTTGAAAGCTGTAAATCACCGCAATCGGATCGCCCTTCCTCACAAACTGCTGGACCATTTGTAGCAACTGGCGCGACGGTGTTCCCACGATTCCGGCCACAGGGCTGACCACGCGGAGCGATTGCAATTGTCGCTCTATGAGGCGTCGATCTGTTGCCAACCGGTCTATCTCCGCCATCACTCCATCGATCTGCTCCGGCCGCACGCCGTTTATGACCGCGTCCAGTCGGGCCTTTGCCTCCAGCAGCGCTGCGCTTGCTGCCGTCGTCTGCTCCTCTACTTCTTCGTAAGCGCTGCGCGCCACAAGCCCCTCATCCAGCATCAATTTGGCGCGCTCCAGTTTGCGGTTGGCGTACTTGACCTGTTCGGCCGCCTTGTCTACGCCCACTTGCGCAACCGCTATTTCCTGACTTGTGGCGCCCGCCCGCAGCATGCGCAATCTTGCCTGTGCTTCACGGATCTGCGCTTCAGTTTTGTCTAAATTCGTTTGCAGATCCCGGTCGGAGAGCACTGCAATCAGATCTCCCGGCTTGACGTGGTCTCCCTCGTTCACATAAAGCCGGTCCACAATGCCGTCTACTGACACCCGAACCTCGCTACTCTCGCCCGGCAACACTACGAACGCGCCCGCAATCCGCATGGGCGCGGGCACTTGGGACATTGCGAGTATCGTAAGCACCGCCACCAGGCCGTACAGCAATCTTCGACGGCCTCTTCCTCGTCCGGAAGAGTTTCTCTTCGGCACCGGGAGCTGCTCTTTAACAATGATTGCTGTCGCATCTGGCCTCACAGGCGGTACTGCGCTCGTCGTAACAAGCTCCTTGGTCGAGACAACTTCCTGGCTTGGTGAGGCCAATACTCCTCCCTCAAAATCGGGATTGTCAGCGCTGATCCCTGAGGCACCGTTCGAAGGGCTAGCAAACAAACGCCTCGACCAGCGCTGGCCTTTAATGACCAGACCAGCCGCGATCGGAACCGCTAAAATGGCCGGCTGAGCAGCATCACCTAAATATCGGAAGACGCTAAAAAGAACGGAACCCATCAGCGCAAACGAACCACAGGCGGCAATTAGACCGTAACTGATGTAGATCATTCGCTCCCACCGGGTTTCACCTTCTATCTCGCAGCGCCGCCCCGAGAGGCGCCCGAGCAAAGCACCCACGCTGCGGAACGACTTTCTCCGGAGATTTGGAATCTCCAGATAATCGCTGAGCATGTAATAGCCGTCTAACTTGATTAATGGGTTGAAATTGAAAAGCGTCTTCACACCTGAGATACCCACCACGGCCAGGCACACTTGGTTGAGAAACATACCGGGTTCCGTCGCCCGCCAGGTCAGCATCGCTATCGACCACAGAAGTAACTCAAAATATGGCCCGGCGAAAGACACCCAAAGCCGTTTCGACTTCTCGGGAATTAGCCAGGCATCGCTTACGTTGCAGTACAACGCAGGCTGGCCATAGATCAGCAAGAAACCAATCTCGTGGACTTCGCCACCAAAGTGTCGGCAGGTCAGTCCGTGCGCAAATTCATGTAAGCCAACGGTCGCGAAGGCGACCACAATGTACAACGGTATGGCGCTTGGCGTCGCCAGGGACCGGAACGCTTTGAGCAAGTCGCTCGAATTCACGATAGCTGCATCGGCAGCCAAGAGAATAGCTATCGCCGAAAACACCAGAAAAAATCCGGTGTAGAAGAAGCCATTCCATCTGCTAAGCCGGTTGAAAATGTGCGTTGGATCGAAAAGCTTGAAACGAAGGTAAAGCAGATTCCCCTGAAGCCGTCGACGACGCGCCAGCCTGGAACTCCTGCGCGCCGTTCCCTCCAGCATGCCCGTTGCTTCCAGGTTGTTGATGAACGCGTGCAACACTTCGAGTTCCAGCGTCTCCCCGAACTCCTCTTCCACTCTTGATCGGATGTCGTCTAATGTCGCCTCGCCGTTGAGTTGACGCAAGATAAATTCCTCGGCCTCGCCAAAGCGATAGAACTGCCCCGAGGTCGGGTCCTTCACAATGAGGTATTTCCCGTCCTTGGCGGTTTGTACACGAAGCGTCAAATCGTCGCGGAGTTTGGGTAAGACGCACGTCATGATTCTGCAATCCATCCACTGCAAGAAATGGGGAAGGTGCGAATAACCTTCGCGCCTTCCCATCCCATGGTTTTGTCAACCTGTTCTAGGCTCCTAATGGGATCTAGACCGATTGCTCTTGGACCGATGGCTTCTGGACCGATTATGGCTCTTGGAGCCCTGATGGCTCTTGGAGCCGTGATTGCCGAACCGAATCCCTCCGGGCGCGATTCGCTCTTCTAACTTCTCCATCTTCAGACTTAAGTGCTTCACTTTTTCACCCCCTTTCCAGCATCAATTGTTGCCTTAGGAGGATAGTAAGCCTGCTTTCGCGCGAAGGTGTAACGTAATTGTAAATTACCGCCCCCTTAGTACCGGAGTGAGTATTCAAGGTACTGGTACACGACAATTACGTGTGGCCTGACGCAATTAGCTTGTATTCTGAAGAGTGATTATTAGTGCCGTTTATTAAAGGAAAACTAGGCATTGATAATAGCAATGACGGGAGTGAAATGTTTCTGTTCCCGTCGCGCTGTGCAACTTGCCGCACTGGACGGATGCTTTCCGAAGTTCATCGCCCCGCCGGAGTGGTCAGGTCAACGCGATATATAGCGGAGAGTCCGACAGCGCGCCCGCAATCGCTCGCGAATACGATCGCGTTGCCTTTCAAATCCCATGCGGGCTCTGAGTTATTACAATTTCCACCGGTCAGGCGTTTAACTTCTCCTGATGCAACGTTCTTAATGAAGATCTGTTGTGAGCCTTCGGCGTCTGATGTGAAAGCTATTCGATGGCCGTCTGGTGAGGTGGCCGCGTCCCTTGGACGGATATCCACAGCCATGGGCGCTGGCACGGCCTTTCTGGTGAGAGGATCGAACTGCATCATTCTCGAGGTAGCGTGAGCCACTAACTCGAAGTAGATCGGGCCGGCTGGACCGAAGACGATCGGACGAAATGCTTCTCCTTCGAATGAGAAATCTTCAACATCCTTGCCGTGCTGCCAACGCAGAACGTAGCCATTGCGAGTCTGGGCCTGGCAGAATAATCCTGCGCGAGAAATAGCGGGGTAGGCGACGAAGAGCGATCCTTTCTCGACGTCAACCAGTTGAGAACGTCGGTCGGGCTCTCTTCGATAATCGGCAATCGAGCGTTGCGCTTTCAGTGCTGCGAGCGCGGCGATAACCGCCAGCGCCCCGGCGATCACGCGCGGGGTTAGAACGGACCAGTAGTGCCGGCCGGCAACCACTAGCAATGCGACCAGGAGCCAGACTTTGGGGAACAGATGCGCACCCGGCAAAGGCGCGTTGAGCAGTATGTAGGAAATTACCAGGAATAGACTCTCGCGAGGGCCGGCCTCCTCCAGACATAGGACGATCGGCAGTAACAGCAGCAAGAACGTGTAGGAAGCAACACTCGTCGAGATTAGGAACAGGGCGATCGTGAAAATTGCGAAGTCCCGGCGGGAACTAGCGGCTCGATTGAACGCTACCGCCAGCGATACGAATACGACAATTACCAAGCTGATCAGTGGCTGCAGGAAGAATAACAGCCAGGGTGCGTTGTAAAACGGGTTTGGGTTCAGCTCCGGATCGGCTAAGAAGAGACGCCGCAACAGCGTACCGACGACTTGGATACCCGGATTATAGGGATCGGGCGGTACGCCTTCGAGTGTTCGCGGTAAAATTCGTGTGGTGTAGAACCATACGTCTGACCATCCGAAGATCGCCACTGCGATCGCTATCATCACCACGGTTGCGCCAATCATACCCGCCACGGCCTTCCAATAGCGCTTCGCGACAAAGTAAATCATCAGCGGTCCGCCGTACAACTTGAGGGCAAATGCAAGCCCCGCGACGACGCCGCTCAAGATCGGTTTTTTTCGTGCGATCAGACAAAACGTCAGGGTCAACAAAAACAAGAGAAAAACGTAGTACTGACCGAGCACGAAATTGGTTCGCAACGAAGTGTATCCAGCAAGCGCCAGAAGTGCTATGTGTTGAATTCGCAAACGCCCGAGTTTGGACAGCAGCCATACTGTGGAGCTCAGAATTACTAGGTTGAAAACCAACCAGATGCGCTTTGCAGTCTGCGGCGCGAACCCCGCGACCGGCAACACAGGCAGCATGGTCAACGGAGGTTGCGGAGTGTATGCGCCTAGCTGCTTTTCGATGCCGGCATAGTTCATCTGCCGTTGAAACCAGGTCCAATCGTAGAAATTGCGCAGATGTTCGCCGGAGTGGAGTAGTCGGGCAGCCGTGTAGTAGTTCGGAAAGTCCGTCGTGCTCTGCATCCAACCTCTGCGGAAGTCAGTACAGAGGAAATACATCACTCCGCAGATGGCCAGCGTGGGAATCCCGATGCGCATCAGCGAACTGCGAGACCACGTCATTTGCCTAGCTTGGCGCCGTCGCCACTCTTGTTAAGTTCCGTGCGGCGCAACCGCCATGCCTGGTAGATTCCGTGAACCATGCAAAACTGCAGGTCGTTCCTCAAACGCTCGTCGCGGATCAGGCGCGCGAAAAATAGCGTGTGACTACCCAGTTGTCGCACGGCCTCGATCTCCACCTCTCTCACCCGCAGTGCGAATTCCGGGATGGGAAGATCAAGCGCCGCTGACCGCGTGGTTTTGAACGGAAGTTCATCCCAGTTCGCGAATTCCAATCGATGGTTCTTTCCGAGTTGGCGCGCTAATCCGGCATTCTCCAGAGGAATGTTGCTCAGCGCAACACGACCTGCGCGTTCGACTAGCGGAGCGGCCTTGCGAAAACTATTAAGCGCAAATGCGAAGTGGCCGTCGCCAATACTCCCAAACAAATTCATTGGGAAAATATTCCCGGAACCTCCGTGCATTGCGCTCACCAAAACGACCGGACGCGGGCAGATGAAGAGAACATTCATCGAGCGTGCGCCGCGTATCGACATGGGGATCTCCGGATCCTTCCCGGCCCGCCGGCGTAGAAGATACTGATGTAAATCGTGGACCCATAGCCGGTGCTGCGCCAGGCAGTAATTGGCGCAGCTTCGAATCTCAAACAGGGATAGTTCTTGGCCGGCCGCGGAAAGAGTTTCCGATGGTTGCAGGCCGATCCGGGCAAGCAGCCGTTGCTCGCCGTTGCACTCGCGAAAGTTCAAATATAGGCGCGCATGTGCCTGCCCGTGCCGCTCGGGATTCACTCCGAGACCGATAGTCAAGGGAGAGGCGCAAGCCACGACATGATTGTTCGTCACGTCCAAGGGATCTCCCCATCCTTCGAGCCAAACCCGGATTTCCGGCTGAGGATCGGGCATTCCCAGCGTGCACTGCTGAGGTACATCTGCTTCGCCCAGCGCGACCTTCTTGATTACTTTTCCGATCGTGCGTATCATTTACCTTCTTGGGTGCGGATGACGCGTGCTCAACATTCCGGCCCGGAGAATCGTAAAACAACCATTCCCCTGGTTGTTCACGTTAGCATTGACTACGTAAATGCCGGGGCCTCTGCTGGCGATCAGCCGCACAGAAATCGATCGGATTACAATCCTCGAGCTCGATGAAATCGAATCCGAACTCGCTACGATTCCGGTGCGTGGTAGGCAGCCTTTCGGCCTGGCATTCGACGATATGGGCCGCTACCTCTACGCGGCATGCTGGACAAGCGCAAATATCGCTGCTATCAACCTGAGCTCTCTCAGAGAAGAGAAGTCGCTTCCCGCGGCCAGGCTTCCTGCCTGGGCGACGCGGCGACCAGGAACGAGTGAGATCTGGGTTTCGAACGAAGGAGCAGGCGTTGTCACCGTCCTTGACACCCATGCCTCGAGCGTTTCTTGTCAGATTGCGACGGGCGGAGGACCTTCCGACATCGCCTTCACCGGCAACGGACGCCATGCGTGGGTTACGAATGAAAAAGACGCAAATATCTCGTTGATCGACGCGGAGATGCGCCGGAAGATTTGCGACATCCGCGTCGGCAAAGTGCCTCAGGGAATTGCGGTTGCCGAAGCTGCAAACCAGCTCCTGGTCGCGAATTTCGGATCGAACAGCGTTTCCGTGATCGACATCCAAGCCAGAACCGAATCGGCGCGGATCGCCGTGGGCCGCGGACCCGTCGACATAGTAACCCTCGGCCGCGACAATCTCTTACGCGCATGGGTCACCTGTTTCAGTGAGGGTGCTGTGAGTGTCATCTCTCTTGGGAGCCGGGTGGAGACTCAGCGCATCGTGACCGGCGGCAAGCCGCAAGGGCTCGAAACCCACCCCAACGGGCAGCGCGTATACGCTGCAGTGCGCGACCTGAACGAGATGATTGTTCTCAGCAGCGGCGTGCCATGCAGTATACTGCGGCGCATTAAGATGCCGGGCGGTCCGGCGCGGATGGCAATTGCGCCTGAGACTGCCGCTCATAAAGGTATTCCATCTCGTTAGGGTGCAGTGTTCGTGCATTGTTCCACTCCGAGACGCGCGTTTCGAGAAGCTTGAAATTGGGGGCGTTCGCCGCGAACCAGGCATCCGCCGCAAGAGATCCTTGGGTTCGATTCAGATGCAGAATGTGCCCGCGAGTGGTGCGCGCGATCTCCGCCAGGTAAGTATGCAGCGAGACCGGAGAAAGATCCGAGAGGATACGGGCATTGAATGCGACGTCCACGCTGCCGGCTGGCACCTGAGGCATAGCGAAGGCCGGCATAAGAATCACACGGGAGCTGCGAAGCGTTTCGGGGTCGAGCGGGGCTTCTCCGTAAAGGGTAGCCTTCGCATCGGGAAATGCGCTGAGCAGGTAATAAGAGGCTAAGGCGATTGTTTCGGGCAGATCGAAATTGAGATACGTCGTGCCCGGGCGGTCTCTGATCAGGTAGTAGGCCATGCCTCCGAAACCGCCGCCGATTTCGGCAACCACTGATCCTTCCAAGGACGGCAGTAGATCGATAATCCTATGGGCACAATAGTGTTGATCTTCGGAACCGCTACGCACGAGTACACCATCCAGTACAATGCCGAACGGATTTCCAATATCGGGTGGTTTGAGATCGGCAATATCGAAGCGGCCCCCGGTCCTGGTTCTCCAGTGATCTATTCGATGCAAGGCGTCGATGAGGTGCAGCTCTTTTGAGCTCTTACTGACCGGGGAACTGGCGTCAACCCTGGAGAGGGGCAGCCCGCATACCCCGGCGCTGCACCGGTCGCGAAACAAATTGCGGTACATTCCGCGCAGCGAATCAAAATCATATGCCGCCAGCGCGCGCCTGGCTGGTTCGAGGTTCCTTTCTTGTGTAACCCGCCACCACGCATGAGGCTGAAAGGCCTCAGAGACAGCAGCCTGCTGCTCCGCCGCCTTGGACCACGCATCACAAATTCGCCGGAGCAGAGCGGCATCATCTGCCGCGCCGGTAGGCCGGGGAGCAAAGCCCTGCTCGACAATTTGCAGGTTGAATCTGGCATCGCCGGAAAAGCGACGCCTCCCGCGGCGAATGATCCTGGAAATCTCGGCGCGTCTCACTACCCGTTGGCGAATTGTTTCCAGTAGTCGCATCAGCACCGGCTTTTACATCTTCTTTGCAATTCTGCTGCATGTGCGTGCGCAACAGCAAGCTATCCTCTGAACGTCATGCGAGGAGGGGAGTGCTTAGCCGCCACACCAGAGGCCAATAAAGCCGAAGAATCGACGCGGATGAGAAATGCCGTTTGTTGCCAATCTACGACTTCTCTTCCCTTC
>CAWJEH010000040.1:0-331666 GCA_963841675.1 Terriglobia bacterium | reverse complement strand
ATGGCTCCGTTGGCTTCTCCAAATTCCGCGCTGTAGTTATTACGCAAGATCTTAAACTCCTCGATCGAATCGACGGGAGGAATGATAAGCAGGTTGTTGTTCGAGCCAATAACCTCATCGTATTGCCCGTCGACGAGATAAAGGTTCGAATTCGACGAATTGCCGTTAACGGAAACGGCCGTATCACCCGCACTCGTAAGGCGTCCGGCATCCGGCGCAGCACCTGGAACCAGGTCAACGAGCGAGTTGAAATAGCGCCCATTGAGCGGCAGGTTCGCTGGATCTGGCTGTTTCCGATTAGATTCGAAACCTCGGCAGTCTCAGTTTGGAGCAGAGGTAATTTTTGGCTCTCTACGGTCACCACTTCGTTAACTTGTCCTACCTGCAAAACGATTGGGAAGTCGAGCTTATCGTTGACGTGCAGTTGAATACCAGCCGTCTTGGAGGTTTTGAAGCCAGTGCGCTCTACGGTAAGCAGATATGTCCCCACCGGCAGGTTGGTAAAAAAGAAAATTCCCGCATCCGTTGTGCTGGTTGTCCTTTCGGCGCCCGTAACGGAATCAGTAACGACAACCTTCGCTTTCGGAATAACGCCGCCATTGGAATCCGCCACCAATCCTGAAATGCTGCCGGTGGTCTCCTGACCGTAAGCGCCCGCGGAAATCAGCATGAGCAAAAAGACTCCGACGAATGCCGGAACAAAGTCTTGAGCAAAACTTCTTCCCTTCATGCGTGCCCCTCCAAGAACCAGTCATCGACTACACCGCATAGCGAACGTGGCGCCGTCGTACTTTTGGGGGTTGTGATTGAAAGCGGAGACAAATCCCATCTCTAGATACCCCGTCGTAGACGGAAAAAACCGTTGTGGATCGAGAAATATTTCCCAAAAAAAAGAAATCTGCGGACGGCTGAGGAAATCATATGTCGAAGATTTTATTGTTGTCAAGTCCTGTTTTCTGCTCTTTCCGCCTGTGTATTCGCCTTATCATTCATTCGCGCAGCCTTATCGCGTCGGGAAGAACGTTCGCGTTCCGTAATTCTTGCAATCGTCGGTGACATGAATTAGTTTGCCCGCAGTGCGGTTCGATTGTTCGGAAGGCGAGGAACCCGGGTCGCATCCCGCATCGTTCCGAAAACTTCCCAGCCGATTAGTTCGCCGTGATCACACGGTAGATCTATCCTTCAAAACTTCACTGGTCCCCATCACGCACTACTGTTCAAGGTCGGCAACGCCGATTGTTCCTCCACTTGATTTCCTGTGGGCAGTCGGCCTCGGCCCGCCTGCAACACCAACAAGGACGGAAGCATCATTAGCTAAGCTAGTTTTTGCCGGAAGGCACACGGCTTAGGGGAAAAGTGACGCTTAGCCCTCCGGCGCGTCTCTTTCATCGTTGGCGGACAGCTCCGATTCGCCTTCGACAGTGTCCAACCGCCGTCCGTCGCCTAGAATCTAGGCGTTGTGCGCCGATGCAAGCCCAGGTCACTGCGGCCGAAGAGACTCCCGGCCGTTTGCGAATCGACTCCGAAGGAACGGTAAAGGCGACCGAATCAAAGACACGCTTGCTACAGCCCGTCATTGCCCGGCTCATTGCGGCCAAGTCGATGGATACGACACCGCCAAGCAGACTGCCTCCGGGGGCAGCCAACGCCAATATCCCGGGAGCGACACTTGGCGGGGTTTTCGGGCTTCGGATGTTCGGGATCGCCATCGCTCAGGGGGCCCTGACGCGATTCGCGCACCATCATACGATTCAACGAGACTACGTCATGCCTCTTGTTGAACCGCCAACACGGCCGGACTCAGAGTTGAACGGTGTCCGTCACGGTTCAAGGCCTTGTCGAAACGACAACATCAAACGAGTCCTTCTCCCGAAGCGTCAGTTCCTGCACCTCGGGATCGGCGATCCGATACATCTTTCCTTGTAGGCGGTCGGTTTTGAGCGTGAACTTGACGTAGTGATAGTTGGGAAACAGGCTGCTGTGGTACAGATCATCCGGAGTGCGTTCTACAAAGTAGGGTTTTGCGCCTCCGCCTCCCGAAACCAGATAAACAACGCCATTGAATGTGTGTCGTTCGTAGTTGTGTATGTGACCAGCGCTAACGATAAAGCGCGCGTGTGTGTGCGCCTGCAATTCCGTGAGGAGATCTCTTAAGGCTATTTCGTTCGGTCTGGGATTGTGATCGACCTCGATGTGCGTCTGCACATCGGCTACAGGCGGGTGATGCATGCTGATCAATACAAAATCGACACTGGGTGGTAGATCGCGAATCTGTTCACTGAACCAGACATATTGGTCGCTCCCAGCAATTAGTGAAGCATCGCTATCGAGCGTAATGGCGTAGAGGCGAGATCCCAGCTGGACCGAATACCACCGCCGGTTGCGGAATTCCGGGAAAGCGTCCCACCAGTTTTCCAGGCACTTCAGCGGATCCGGTCCGTGAACTCGTGGTTCCCCAGCGCCGGAAAGAGACGTAGCTTGGCATCGCGCCAGGATTTCGTCTCCTCTTTAAAGACCCGGTAGTCATCGACGTTGTTACCCGCCAGCGGCACGTCCCCGTTTAGCAGTACGGCATCTGAATGTTCATCCGCTATGCGGTCGACGAGCCACTTGCGGACTCGCGGATCTGTCGCTGTAACATTTGACCGGTCTGTGAAACGCATATCGCCGTAGGTAATGACCGTGACTTCAGGCCTTAACTCTTTGTCGGAAACCCGAAACGTTGGTCCCGGGGTGCTCAAAAGGTGATCAGTCGGCAAATCGGCCGCACGATTTTGGGCGCTGCAAAAGGACGCAAACAGGGCACCAGCAACTAAACAGCAACGAATCGCTCTCGTAGGGAACATCTCGACTAGAAAATGAATCGGGCTGCAAACTGTAGTTGACGAGGCAGTCCGCTTCCCGTTCCGTCAACCGCAAACTTATCACTGTTTGCGTTGAAATTAGAAATCGAGGTGATCTGACCGAATCCTCCGGGGACCGTAAGGTAAGACTGCGCATGCGTCGCATCAGGAGGATTGTAGGTAAGTGTCAAGTTATTGGGATCCGCGAATTGATCGTGATTAAAGATGTTGAAAGCCTGTGCTGTGATCTGGAATGCGAGCCGCTCACTCAACTTGAAGGTTCTAGACAGCGAAATGTCAGTCTGCCATGTGTAGGGAGCGCGCGCCAATGCCCGGCCGGCGTTCCCGAATCGGAGGAGATTACCGTTGGCATCGCTCGGCGGGGCAGCAAACGCCCCAGGATTTACCCAATTGTTCGGGTCCTGGTTCGCCGGCACAACCGACACACCCGGCACGACATCTGGACGAATGTTGCTGTTGTTTCCATCGGGCACCAGGCTGGAGTCTATATCAAGAGTGACGTCAAGCGGATGTCCGGTATGCCAGACATTGTTACCGGCGATGGTCCAACCACTCAGAACTGCGGCCGCAATTCCCGAATGCGCGAACAGCTTGCCGCGGCCGAAAGGCAACTGGTACGAAAGTGCAGTCACAACGTTGTGCCGGATGTCGTAGACGCTCGAGCCCCAGTCGCACTTTCGGCAAGCCACATTCTGCGGCGCGTTCGATTCGCCGCCCCCGACCGATCCATCGTTTTCCGCATGCGAATACAAATATTGCAGCGTGAATGAGAGACCCGAGCCAAACTGCCGGTTCAGCGAAGCATTCAATGCGTTGAAGCTGCTGTTACCGTTATTCTCCTTAATGTCGATCTGTTGAAAGTTGGGTAGCGGTCGAACTCCGGTGGCCGGATCAATAGTATTGACGTACGTTCTCGCAAATAACCGTCTTCCCTGCACGCCCGTGAAGCCTGTCTCAAGCACAAAATTGGCCGGAAGATTCCTTTCGATGGAGAGTCCGTATTCCATGGTGTAAAGATCCTTGCGATCGCGTTGCAAGGCGCGTGGAGTGACGCCAATCAGTGCCGCGGTGGAAAGGAATGGGTCGATCGGATACGAGAGGCCTGGTACGTCGGCCGACGTAAGCGACAAGCGGACGTTATCGCTCTCAAGCGCCGCGTTGCGATCATCATTTTGCCCGGGACCGTGGTAAATTCCGAAACCAGTGCGGACAACAGTCTTGCTATCCACTCCATAGGCTATTCCGAGACGTGGATCAAAGTTCGTATAATTCGGAAATTCCAGCGACGATCCGGCGGGCAGATGCCCTGGCAGCGATACAGGTCGAAGACACGCGTACGGTTCAGAACCTCGGAAACAGGCGAATAGAAATCCCAGCGAAGTCCCGCAGTGACCGTCAAGTTTGGCCGGATCTTGAACTCATCCTGCACGTACGGCATCACGAGTGTGTGTCTCAAACCTCTTGACCACCACGACGACTTAAGTGAAAGCGAGTCAAGCTGATCGTTAATGATGCCGTTGTAGTCTTTGAAAGAAATGGAATTGTCATCGGTGATGCCCTGATTGAGCCAGATTCGGCGGACTTCTCCCCCAAACTTCACTGTATGGCGCCCGAGCACGAATGTCGCATCGTCGATGTAATTCCAGGTCGTGCCGACTTCATTGTCGGTGTTGTGATTGTTCAAACCCTCAAACAGACCGCCCATGTCAACCGCCAGATCCGACGCGCTGACTTGAGGATTGTGGAAGGGTGATCGGTTTACTCCAAACTTGAATTCATTGAATGATCTGGGCGAGAACACATGTTGTAGCGCTAGGACGTAGTTCTGAGGCCGGTTGATCACTTGCTGTTGATCGAGCAAATTTCCAAGTGGCGCGGTGGCGAAGGAGTCGTCGATTGACATGCGGAAATACAGAAACGTCGAATCAGTAAATCGATGATCCACCCGTACCAACCCGCTGTCTTCGTGTAGATCCACTGCTCCGAGGTGAGTGTACTCAGCCGTTAACGGATCTACGGGCAACTGGCCGTTGGGATAAGCATTCATGATGGGCCCCAGCTGAGGCGAGGTCTGGAGCACCTGCTGTTTAAAAGACAAGCTCGGCACCAGGGCATGCAGATATTGCCCCCGGAACTGGCGAAAACCTTCATAAGAGAAGAAGAAGAACGTCTTGTCTTTCTTGATAGGTCCTCCCACAGTACCGCCGAACTGGTTTAAGCGGAATGGAGGCGCTTTCGTTTTGGCCGGAGCGGCTGGGTCTAGGTCGAGATCCAGAAATGAACGCGAGTCGAATATGCTGTTGCGTAGATACTCAAAAGCGGTTCCGTGAAACTGGTTGGTGCCGCTCCTGGTGACAACATCGACCTGTCCTCCATTGCCGGCTCCATACTGAGCGTCATACAGGGCAGTGCTAACTCGGTATTCTTGTATCGCGTCTTCCGAAACCTGAAGGCGTGTGGTCGACTTTTGAGCCTGCTCCTGAATGCCTGTCGCGTCCACGCCGTCCATCATGTAGTTGTTATCGTCGCGTCCGTGTCCAGCAAATCGGATTGATCGTTGATCGCCCCCGCCATCGTCCAATGCAAGAGGCGCCAAAGCGAGAAGACTTGCCCAGTTGCGGCCGTTCGTTGGCAGATTTCGGATTTGTGTCGAGTCGATTACCCCCGAAACTGCGGCCGACGTCTGATTGAGCGGTGGTTCTGCTGAAATCACCTGCGTCTCCACGCGCGTGGTCGGCAGTTGCAGAGTGGCATTCAGCGTGACTACGGCACCCACTCTCAGCGCTACGGAGTCGAACTTCAGCGTGGCAAATCCTAGCTTCTGCACCGACACCGTATAAGTTCCCAGCGGAAGATTGGGTATTGTGTAGACGCCCGCTGAGTTAGTCGTTACCTCGCGCTGTTTCCCTTTTTGCTCAGACGAAGCTTCAACGCGCGCTCCCTCAACTACAGCCCCGCTTGGGTCCTTTACGCTGCCCGTAATTGACGCCTGGTCGACTTGTCCATTGAGCACGGCAGCAGAGAGAAAGGCAAGACAGGTCGCCACGAGCTTACTTCCTAGACACATACAGAATCCTCTTCAAATCCGAAACCAGAAAACGTCGAGCGAAATACCGGCCCTAGTCCGTTTGCCGCCCGAGACATCTCAAGACGCCGTAGCAGAAAAGTCCCAGCAAGAGGTAAGGAGGCGTTCGAGGTTCTGGCACAGTGATTGCGGCATTAACGAACTGCGCGCCATGCGGAGAGACACCTTGAAAAACGGGAGTTACTACGCCGGTGGATAAATCCAAGCTGCCAAACTCGTTCCCAACATCTACGTAGACCGAACCGGGCGTCAGGCCGGTAGCAGATAAACGGTATACGATGTTGGCTCCGGTATCCGCCAAATAGATGAACCCGCGAGTCGCCGTCGGATAGACGGTATCATCCGGGTTTCCATTCACTGGAGTTCCGTTACTCCCGAGCAGGGATACGAATTGTTCGCTCTGATTGGAAGCACCGGGATTGTGGATAAAGACAATCTCCTTATCCGCCTCTCCCGTCAGTGCCAGATCTCCGTTAGGATCTTGGATAACCGAGTCGGGATCGGTAATTGTGCTAGATGCTGTGTGGCGGGTCGCCAAGTTGACGCCGGTGAACGTCGAGTTTAGGAGGCCGGCGACCTCCAACGGCGAACTCAAGCCAGTCGTCAACCGCAGAACTATGGGATCACTCGAGGTCGCGGGGTTCGTTTCACTCAAATAGACCTGGCCGTTCTTGAATACGGCGTCATCGAACCCTCGAGTCAGAGAGTTTCCATTTGCTGTGTATGAGGTGCCGTAGGAATAAGATGTCGTCCCATTCGTCACCGGATTTATCACTGTCAGAGCGGCGTTCGCATCGTTATTCTGCAACGCCCACACTAAACCGGATGCAGGATCGATTCGCAAGCCATCCACGTTGCCGCGGATGCTCCAGGTGCTGAGAATCGTTCCCGACGTGCTGTACCGAGCGACGGTGCTCGAACCGCTGGCCCCTGTGGTGTCGGCTCCGTTTTGATAGGCAATCCACAGCGATCCGTCCCCGAATTCCACAGAGTCCGGAGAGGTCGCATTGACCGCCGCTCCCGACGCAAACGCCTGAACCTGAAACGAAGCTGCTCGTGCAGGGTAAGCACAAATCAAACCTACACAGATAGTAGTAGCAATGCAAAGAGTTTTTTTACGTGTCACGCAAAGCCCCAATCCCCAAGTCGCTGCAAGGTATTAACGTTGATTCCGCCTCACAGCTGTCAACGTTCTTGCGGTGTTTCGCTGGCTAGAATATCCGCGCGATATTACAGGCAAGTGAAAAGGAATACTTTGGTAAGCATCTTTCCGAATTAGTACCAAAAAAAACCGGAAACATATGTTTACCGAAGTAGGTTCAGCGAATATTCAGAATTGCGAGTTAGCGCGCGCTGTCTCCGGTTTCGGCGCTCGCGGCAGTGCGACTGATATATCAGATCGCCATCGTTTTAGAAGGGGGTTGAGGGCGCATAAACCCGCTCCTTTAAGAATGGTTTCGTTTTACAAAATTCTTAAACGCGACAGGGCTCGAAGACGCCTCGTTCTGCACTTAGGTAGCGGGACCTCACGCTTCCTGCACGTGCGCGATAACCAGCCGTGTTCACACATTCTTCAGAATACGCGCGCATAGTTAAAGCATGAACTTCAAGCGTCAAGCAGATCTCAACCCGACGGCACTCCGCACCCTTACTGAAGGACGCTAACAGATTCATCGTATGAAAACCATAAAGCAGCATTTCGGAACTTTGGCGTTATCTCTGTGCGCTGGTTTGCTTCCCATTCACGCCCAGACGGACTGGGCCGTCAAGAAGGTGATGCACATCGGCGGGCTAGGCGGTTGGGACTATCTAACCGTTGATTCCGCTACGCATCGGCTCTATGTTCCGAGATCGACGCATATGATGGTCATCGATGCCGATTCCGGCAATGTGATCGCCGACATACCAGGGCAGAAGATCGGTCATGGTGTAGCAATCGTGCCGGAAGTTGGCCGCGGCTTCATCAGTGACGGTGGTGGAAGCGGCGCTGTGGTTATCTTTGATTTGAAGACAAACGCGGTCTTGGGGAAGATCACCGCAGAACCAGATGCGGACGGCATCATCTACGACCGCGCAAGCGGGTTGGTGCTCATGGTATCGGGTGACGGTGGAGATCTGATGACGCTGAAGCCGGATGTAGATCCGGTACACGGCAAGATCGATCCTCCTATCGCATTAGGCGGTAAACCTTAGCAAGCTATCGGAAATGCCAAGACAGACAAGGCTGGTGTGGCTGGCGGAGTTAGGGGCATTTTCGATAGCTGGGTTTGAAATGAGCCGCTCGGTTTTGCGGCGGACGCGGCCAGCTATGGGTAAAGTAGCTGGTTTTGGTACTTCGGAACGTATTGGAGACGCCAGTGGATCACGGGAATTGACCGGATTGCGCGCAGAGGATGCGGCCAGAAGGGATAAAGAGCGCGCAAATAGCTTTTCACTATGGCTAGTCTGGCGCCTGTCGACACAAGAAGACGCACGTCGGCTGTATGCATGGCGAAGTATCTGAAGTTGGCTGTTGGGATTTCAGCGTTACGAAGTGTCAACGCCGCTCTCCCAGCGAGCCAGTTCGCGGGCGAGCTGGTTGGCGGTGAAGTGTTCGACAGGCTGCATGGGTCCACCGCAAAGTGGACAGTGCCAACCTGCTCTGACGCTTGTCGTTTCGGCAGCCGGAGCACTACGCTGGAGATGCTCTGCAACGAGCAGTCGGCCGCAAATAGATACGCGCGATTTACGATTACGGTTGGCTAAGAATCCGAAATGGCGAATGCGAACGAAGCCGCGGGGAAGGATATGCAACAGGAATCTTCGCAAGAACTCATGGGCATTGAGTGTCATCTTGCGTTTGCTTGTTGCCGTGAGCGTAATCTTTCCAGCGGAACGAAACGTTGCCATCGGTAAAAGAAAGCAAGCGGTGATCAGAAATAGCTACGCGATGCGTGTAGCGAGCCAAGTAGTGCAGGACATGCTCTGGCGCTCCGAATGGCCGCTTGGCATAGACCACCCAGTCCCGTCGAAAGAGAGCTCGAAGAAACTGCCGGAACAGTTGTGGACTCGATAAGTTCCGCAGCGCTCCATGAAACTGGAGTTGGCGAGAGCGAAACAGCCGTTTGAGTGCCGCCGTGAATTTGCCGCGAAAGATGCGGCTCAATACTCGAATCGGCAAAAAGAATCCGCGTCGTTGTGGCTGGATCCATTGGGAGCGATCCGGTGACAAGCCGCCGGCTGGAATCACGCAATGAACATGCGGGTGATGCTCCAGCGTTTGTCCCCAGGTATGCAACACGCTGAGAAAACCGATCTCGCCGCCGAGATGCTTGGGATCGGCTGCGACCTCAACCAGAGTCTCGGCGCTGGCGCGAAACAGGAGGTTATAAAGCACGCGCTTGTTTTGCAGGATGAGCGCGGACAAGGCGTGCGGCAGGGTGAACACGACGTGAAAATATTCCACCGGCAGCAGTTCCTGAGAACGGGCCGCCAGCCACTGATCACGCACGTGGGTCTGGCACTTCGGGCAATGCCGGTTGCGGCAGGAATTATAAGAGATGGCGCGATGACTGCAATGCGAGCAGCGGTCCAGATGGCCGCCGAGGGCGGCTGTCCGGCAGCGCTCAATGGCCCGCAGCACTTTCAGGTGCGGCCAGGCCAGATGAGCCCGGTTGCGTTCGACAAAGCGGTCGCCAGCTTGACGGATAATGTCGGCCACCTCCAGGGTGGGCCGGCTCATGCTTTTTTCAATTGTCTCCGCGCACGGAAAACATCGGCCAGCGTGTCCACTCCCATGCGGTCGAGCGGATTCGTAACCGCGGTGAGATGCCGCTTCGACAAGTGAAGATAGACCGCTGTGTCTTCCAGCCTCTTGTGGCCGAGCAGAACTTGAATGGTGCGCAGATCCGCCCCGGCTTCCAACATGTGGGTGGCATAGCTATGCCGCAGAGTGTGTGGGCTGACGCGCTTGCGAATGCCGGCTTGACGGGCTGCTTTCTTGCACAGCCACCAGATCACCTTGTCGCTGACCGGCTGACCGATGCGCTTTTCATAATCGCTGGGAAACAGGTACGTCGTCGGCTTTTTCCAGCGCCAGTACTCGCGCAGCACTTCGAGCAGCTTGCCGCTGAGCGGCACGTCGCGGTCATGACCGCCCTTTCCCTGGCGAACGTGGATCATCATGCATTTGCTGTCGATGTCCTCTACCTTGAGCTGTGTCAGTTCCGTTCGCCGCAGTCCAGTGGAATACAGCGTCAGCAGCATGGCCCGATGCATCAGGTTCATGCTGCATTCGAGCATGCGCTGCACCTCCTCTTGGCTGAGCACCGTCGGCAGACGACGCGGGATTTTCGGAAACGGAATGTGTTCCGGCAAATAGGGCCGCCGTAGCGTCTTAACGAAAAAGAAACGCAGCGCTGCTGCGCGTTGCTGGATCGTCTTAGCTGCCAGCTTCTTCTTTGCGAGATGCACCTGGTACTGCCGGATCTGTTCCGGTCCGAGTTTTGCAGGAGAACAGCCGAAGTACTCGGCGAGTTCCTTCACTGTTCGGACATAGATCCTTGCGGTACGCTCGGAATAATTACGTCGCTGGAGTTCCTCCAGCATTAACTTTCTAAGATGGGTCACAAGACCTCCTTGTGACCCTCAACAGTATCGAGACACCGGGATTAAGAACCGCTGATCCACCGGCACGCGCAGCGTCCGCCGCACGAGCGGCTTAGTTCAAACCGGAATTCCTTGCTTCTGACAGCGCCGGCAAGGTCTACATCAATCTGGAGGATAAGGACCAACTTGCAGTTGTGGACATTCGGGCTCGCAAAGTACTGGCCCACTGGCCCGTTGCTCCCGGGGGTGAGCCGGTTGGACTCGCATTGGACGTCGAGAAGGATCGGTTGTTCATCGGTTGCCGGAAGCCACAAAAGATGATCGTGATGAGCACCAACGGTGGCAAAGTCTTAGCCAGCTTGCCGATCGGTGCAGGGGTCGATGCTACAAAAATTGATCGGGGCGAGGCGTTTGCAAGCTGCCGTGACGGTTCAATGGTCGTGGTCCAAGAAAAGTCGCCTGGAGCCTTCGAAGTTGCGCAAATTGTAAAGACACCAGTAGGGGCGAGAACCATGGGCATTGATTCGGACACCCACACTATCTATCTGCCGACCGCCGAATTCGAACCAGCTAAACCAGGAGAACGCCGGCCAGAGGCCAAACCCGGAACATTCATGATCATTGTGGTGGCACAATCAGGCGGACGCTAGCACCGCGGCGACACAAAATCGCGCACACTGCCTTGATCGCCGGTCCGATTCAACAAACAGCCTGAAGCTCGCTCCACGTTTTACGATCCACGCGGATCGACGGTTTGCAATCCGGAAAATCCTAGAAGCGCGGGAACGAAGGTCCCAAAAAGCGATCCTCTGCACCGCTATCCTCATGGGATGGTGTGCGCCGAATGACTGAAGTTGGAGCGCTTCAATTCGTCTTTCTGTTACTGCTGTTTTTCGTTCTGTTCTTCGGGATACTCGCCCGAAAGCTCCGCACGCCTTACCCGATCGTGATGGTGATCGGCGGACTCGTCCTCAGTTTCATCCCCGTCATCCCCGGCATCAAACTCAATCCCGACCTGATCTTTCTCGTGGTTCTCCCGCCTCTGCTTTATGCTTCCGCCTGGACCACCTCCTGGCGCGACTTCCGTTACAACCTCGTAAGCATCCTCTTCCTGGCGTTCGGTCTGGTTGGTTTCACCGTTGCTGGTGTCGCCATCGCTGCTCCCAAAGTTTTCTCAGGCTTCGACTGGCGTCTGGGCCTGGTACTCGGCGCTATAGTCGCTCCCACGGACGCCATCGCCGCTACCTCCGTTGCCCGTCAAGTCGGCTTGCCCCAGCGCATCGTCGATGTGCTCGAAGGCGAGAGCCTTATCAACGACGCCAGCGGTCTGCTCGCCCTCGAGTTCGCCACCACGATTCTCGTAAATAACCATATCTCTACCGCGTCGAGCGGATTCTTGACCCTCGGTTGGCTTGTGGTCGGCGGCATTCTGTTCGGCTTGATTGTCGGCTGGCTCGCCAATTGGATTGAGCGCCGTATCGACGACGGCCCGATCGAAATCACCCTCAGCATACTGATCCCCTATGCGGCTTACTTAGCCGCCAATGCCGTCCACGCTTCCGGCGTGCTGGCCGTTGTCGCCTGTGGTTTGTTTCTGGCTCGGCGCAGTGCAAATTTTTTCTCGCCGGCGGTCCGCCTCCAAGCCTGGTCTGTGTGGCAATCGTTGACCTTCGTCTTGAACGGAGTTGTATTCGTCCTCATCGGCCTCCAGCTTCCCGCGATCCGCTCGGCACTGCACGAATACGGCATTTCAACCCTGATCCTCTACGGCGCAATCTTCAGCGCGCTCTTGATTCTGCTCCGCCTCTTGTGGGTACTTCCCGGTGCGCGGTTAGCCTATTTCGTGCGCATCCGGTTCCTGCATCAAAAGGAAAAACCTCCCACTGCCAGGCAGGTTTTCATCGTTGGGTGGACAGGTATGCGTGGTGTTGTCTCACTCGCGGCCGCTCTCGCCCTGCCCGTCGCCTTGGCGAATGGCGCTCCGTTCCCTCGGCGCAATCTCATCGTCTTTCTCACCTTTTGCGTCATCGTCGTGACTCTCGCCTTGCAGGGCGTCACTCTCCCGCCGCTTATCCGATTGCTCAAGCTGACCGGAACGGCCAAGCCGAACTGTGAGGAACAGGAAGCGCGGCGCCTCGTCACGGAAGCCGCTCTTTCTCATCTCGAAGAAGCCAGGACGAGAGACGAAAACGAATACGCGGAGCTCTACGACGACTTGGCATCTCACTACCGCCAACGGCTCGCAAACTTGAATCACAGCGACGCGAAGGAGACGGAGAACACGGTTCACGAGCGCTACGTGGAACTGACGCTTGAGACCTTGCGAGTCGAACGCGAAACTGCAATCCGACTACGTGATGAAGGACGCATCAATGACGAAGTCTTGCGCCGCCTTGAGCGCGGACTCGATCTGAACGAGGTTCGCCTCATCGCCTCCAGTGAGTAACAGGCCTTAAATACGCCTGCCCGGAGCCTCTACTTCTCCGAATATAAACTGCGCATCCGGAACGATCGATAAGAATTCTTGCTGGAGTTCAGCTCGGCAGCCTCCGCTCTGATGCGGAAAACGAGTCTACGAAGAGAAAAAGAATAACTGCTTAAGACCTAGACAGTTATTCGACTTCAGGGCGCGCAGTTTACTTGCTGCCCAGGACTGCAACCGCGTGTCCGCGAAGCGCAGCAGCAACTTTCCGAAATCTTAGATCTTCCGCTGGTTGAGTGACCTTAGTTCTGCGGGAGTTTGTCGCCATCAAAAAGCATGCTGAAGAATACAGCCGGTCAAGCACAAGACGACGACACAGCAGCTCATATCTCTTGCTATAAGTGACACCCTCGTGAGTCGTGCTGCCCGTTTGTGACTTGTAAGGTTTTCCCCGAAAGACCGGGTCTACAGAAAAATAAGGTTCGCTGTTTTTGACCGGAACCTTAACATCTTGGTGGTCTTCAAGAAGGAACAAATACCCTAGAAACGGAGGCGGTGCGGAAGCACCAAAGCACTTTGCCTCTGCCTTGTATGCCGTCCAAAGGTCCTTCGCGCTTCCAATCGCTTCCTCACAGCGGTTGTTGAAATTCTTCCCGAAAGAGCCACATTGAGACTTGAGTTCCATAGCTAAAACCAACTGACCTTCGGAAACCACGATAAGATCCCATTTTTTCGTGGCTCTAAAATATCCAGGGAGTTCCAGAGCTGTGCGCGTCCGAACGTCTAGGCGCTTCAGCCCCGCGTCGCAGAGAATGTCCGAGACGAGAACCTCGAGCGCCCCCATCTGTGTTCCGCCCGTGACCTCTCCCCGCGTTCCGGCGTCTATCTTTCCGGACTCAACTTGCTTCTCTTTGTTTTTCGCTCGCGCATCCCAATAGCTTTGGACCGCTTCCTGTAGTCGCCTCTCAATATTCAGCAATAGCCGTCTCCAGTTCGGGTTGCGTGATGCCATAGACCCCGAGCGCCGCCACCGTGGCACGTTGCCGGTCACGTTTGCGAAACGCGTCTGTAAGTTCTTTGCCGTGTGCTTTGGAGATGCTTCCAGGGTCAGGCACCCGGATCCGCCGTAGATATTGCGCCTGGAATCGCCAGTATCCACCCCGCATGCGCACACCATACGAGGCAACGAAAAATTGTCCAAAAGACGACATGAGCAAGCCGCCAAGCACTTCTAAGTCCCATGTATCCGACTGAACGAAATAAAGGTTGTGATGAGGATAGGTCTCGCCCTGATCAAGTACCGGGTCGAGAACATTCTTGATGTCCGCGATGTAGAGTTTGGGTTTATACGCGAGAGCATGCGTCACTCGGTCGATAGTTTTGTACCAGCCGCTCCTGTTATTTTTCGCTGTGTGCCGTTTCGTTAGCGCCGCCCGGTGCTTGTCAAAATAGGCCTTCAGGCGGGGATATTCTTCGAGATCGACGAGCCCGTTGCTGTTCCACGGGTCAATCAAATAATGACCGGACCACTCGAGCTTTCCCCCCCAAATGTCGTCGGCAATAGCCAGTTTCAGGAGCCGCGACTCTTCCACTACTCCGCTATCTGTCGTGATGAAAACGCCATCATTGCCTGTCGCAACTCCGATACCGACCTTTGCGTCGACCTCGAGAGCATGAAACTGATCTTCAAGCCTTTGGAGCAACGACAGCTGCTCCGGAGAGTTGCAGGGCCAAGGTTCGGGACCTTTAAACCACTTTTCAACTGAAGCGGTCTTTAAGCCCTGGGGCAGCGCAAGCGGTTCTCCCCGTCCGGTTGCCTCAAGTGTTGCTGCCAGAGCTTGTGGACTTGCCCTCACGACCTCAGCTCCGGCACTTGCTATGACAGCAACTCCCTGCCTCTTTCGTCGAATGACGGTGATGGCGGGATAGGCGTCTACCTCATCTTGGAAGGGGTCGGCATTGTGCATTTCAACCACAACATCGACGCTATAAGCGGATGTTACGAGCTGACGCAATTCCGCTCCGTACTGATTTCGCATCCACCGGTCTGCGCAGATGAACGCGCAGACACCATTGTCCTTGAGCTGCCATAACGCCGCCTCAAAGAAAGCCACGTACAAATCAGCCCGTCCCCGCATGGTGGAATACGTTGCGCGGTACAAGCTAGCGGTTTCTTCTGGTATGTTTTCGAGCCGAACGTAAGGCGGATTGCCAATGGTGAAATCGGCTTGAATGCTGCTGGCTTCAAAAAGATAATCGCCGGTGCGGACCCAAGCCGATGCCAGATCTTCGGCATCGGGTCTCTCGACCCTGCAGGTGCTCAGGGTATTGATGACGAGAGCGCGCGCACGGTCAGCGCTCGCAATATCCAGCTCATACGCAACCAGCGAATCTCGGCAGTCCGACAAAGCGCGGCCAAGACTGCGGCATGATGCAACAAGGCGTTCGATCATCGGCCCGAGGAACGCTCCATCGCCAGCAGCCGGTTCAACCGCGAGAGCATCAACAAGGTTTCTTTCTGAGCGATAGTCCGCCAGATCGAGCAGCAGTTCGACAACCCACCTTTTGGTGTAGACAGCACCCTTCGGTTCAACAGCGGCCGATAACAGCCGAGGCGAAATTGGGAGCAGTCTTTGCAATGCTCTCGGTTTTCCAAATGCGGTGTACCTATCTGCCATGGCGGGATGTTACAAAGCTTAAAGCGAGACATCGAGCACCCACCGCAAAGCGGTCTACACCGAGCTCGACTGATAAAATTGTTCGCGAGTACGCTTCGGAGAACGAGAATAGCACAGAAGAAGATATCGCGCGGATGCGGCAGGACTTCTAGCAATCCTTTTAACAGGCACGCGCACGGGTCCGAGATGGCTCAAATGACGCGAGTAAGATTCAGCTGACCGATTACCCCACCAAACCCCTTCTGACCCGAAGGCAACTTGACCCTGTGGTCGCAATGTCAGAGAATATTCTCCTTTGGTCTATTCCCTCTCCGCAACACGGTGCTTGTAGACCGACTTCGGCCTGGAGGGCGGCTGCCGTCCCGGCCATTCACACGCGCCCCCCGGGTATCGGCCACGATGCCCGGAGCCTCTACTTCTCCGAATATAAACTGCGCATCCGGAACGATCGATAAGAATTCTTGCTGGAGTTCAGCTCGGCCGCGAGTGTTCCGGAAGGAGTAAATTCCTTCGTCTTGGTGGTGCTTCCTACGTACCCCAGATCGAAAGCGTAATTGCCGTTCGAGAGTAGTTGCGTCGAGCCGGTGGCCCTCGAAAAATCGCCTAAATCTAGATTGAAAACGAGACTGGCGATTCGGTTCGTCTCGTCCAGATGCCAGGCCTGTCCTCGACTGTGGCCTCCTCCCAATTCGGCAACTCGTGTATTGCCGTTGTCGAAGAGACTCAAATTGCCATTCGGTTCGAATTCGACGTTGTGTTGATGAGAAAACCAGGGATAAGGATCGCTGGAGTTGGTCTGAAAATCACCATCTTTTCCAAGCTTCCAGAGAAGCGCGCCGTCGCCGCTTCCGTTTTGATACCGGATCTTGAATATCCAATCCTGGTGGCGGGATGAGACTAGCAGATTGCCGTCGGGCGCCAGAGCGAGAGCGTTCGAGTGCGTCCAGTCGTTGGCCACATTGTAGTTCGGATTCGTAATCGGTGGACACCCGTTTGCGCCCCGAGCGCAGGTCTCGTGCAAAACAGCGGGCCGCGAAACGTCCAGATGTCTGAATTCGCTCCAGGACCATTTGACCTGCAGGTTCTTATCCACCACCACCACCGAGTCGCCCAACACATCGACATTTCCGGAACCCTGATCGGCCACTTTCTCCACGCTCCCGAGAAATGCGGTGTCGCCATCCGGCAAACGGATCGAATCGTGATGAACGGATGTGATCGGGTCTGCTCCACGGGCCCGAAGTTGACGCGCGATAGCTGCGTAGTTCGTCTCGCGAACGATATTGCCGGCCAGGTCGTACTCGCGCAACAAGCGATAATTGCCGCCGGAAGCACCGTCTGGCGTCACGATCATGAAAGTTCCGCCGGCTATTGGGCGCTCCAGGTAATTGACACCGGTCGCCGGCGGAGGCAGATACCAGACAATCCTGCCGGCGTCATCCGTCGCGTACGGAATAGCATTGCTCGGCCCCAGCAGCAGCACCGGATAGGCAGTATTGTTGGGAGGTTGCGGGGCTTTGACGACGCTATACGGAGCAATCGGCAAGCCGGACGGCAAAGCTCCCGTCGTGAAGTCCAGGACAGGTCCGGGTGTGTTGAACGGACCGTTGAACAAATCGTGTTGCAGTTGATACGTGGTGGAAGCGCGCATTCCAGCCACATAGAAATTCAAGCTGGTGTGCCCCGTGCACGTCTTCGTCGAGGTTGCTTGCCATACCGTGTCGGAAGGCAGCTTGAAACGAACTCTCGCCGTGCGGCCCGCCGCGCAGGCTGGCATGCTGTACAGCGCTACCAGCGGATGGCTGGTTCGCGAAATCACCGGCGTGCTGCCCGTCGCCCGCGAGCTTACGCTGAAAACCTCTCTCGCGCTACCCGTTGCGCCGGTCGAGGAGCGCACCACTACTTCGAAATCATAGATTCCTTCCGATTCTGAAGGCGTCCATGGAAAGCTGTTGAAGGTATAGAAGTCACGCACCACCTGGAGCGTCTCGCCCGAAGGTGCAACGCTGAACTGATATGTAAACCTAGCTGACGAATTTGTCGTGTCTGATGCTCTGGCCGTCCAGGTGACGGTCGTTCCTACCGCTGCGCCGGAAGAAACAGACGGTGTCAACGTAACATTCACGCTGCCGAAACAAGCAGCACCGCACGTGATCGCGCAAACCACGATCTGCCCTAAACGTTTGCTGACCGATGATAAGTTGTGAAAAGGCAAAGCGATTCCTCCAAGCTGAGTGTCGTTAATTGAGGCGGATCTCTTCAGAGGCAGAACAGGCTAGTACTCCGAATACAAGCTGCGCATCCGGAACGATCGATAGGAGTTCTTGTTCGCGTCTTGCTGGGCTTCGAGCGCTCCGGAAGGACTGAATTCCTTCATTTTGCTGATTGCTCCTGCAAAGCCGAGATCGAAAGCATAATTGCCGTTCGATAGCAGTTGCGTCGAGCCGGTGGCCATCGAGAAATCGCCTAAGTCCAAGTTGAAAACTCGAGTGGCTACCCGGTTCGTCTCATCCAGATGCCAGGCCTGTCCTCTGCTGTGGCCTCCTCCTAATTCGGCAACTCGCGTATTGCCGTTGTCGAAGAGACTCAAATTGCCGCTCGGTTCAATCTCGATATTGTGCTGATGAGAAAACCAGGGATAAGTATCGCTGGCGTTGGTTTGGAAATCACCCTCTTTGCCGAGTCTCCAGATGACGTTTCCATTTCCCGGGTCCGTTATCGTAATTGAACTTGAACACCCAATCCTGATGGCGGGAAGAAACGAGCATGTTGCCGTCACTCGTGTATGCAATCGCGTTAGAGTGTGTCCAGTCGTTGGCTACGTTATAGTTCGGATTCGTTAGCACCGGGCAGCCCTGTTGGCCTCTTCTGCAGACCTCGCCGAGAACGGCCGGACGTGAGACGTCGAGATGTTGAAATTCGTCCCACCAATGCACCACCTGAAGATTTGGGTTGACCACTACAAGTTCGTCGCCAAGAACATCAACCGGTCCTGCGCCTTGATTGGCCACCCTCTCCACGCTCCCAAAAAACGCTATGTTGCCATTCGGCAGCCGAATCGCTTCGTGATGAATCGAGGTTATCGGATCGGTTCCCCAAGCTTTAAGCTGTTGGGCGATGATCGAATAGTTGGTCTCCCGGATGAGATTACCTGCCAAATCGTATTCCTGCAATAGGTGATAGTCGTGTACTGAACCGTTGTCGAAATTGATAACGAAAAATGTCCCGCCCGGTTGCGGACGTACCAGATAGCCAACTGGAACTGATGGAGGCCGGAGATACCAGACAATGTGTCCACTGGTATCCGTGGCATAAGGAAGGCCATTAATTGGCCCGAACAGCAGTACCGGATAGGCAGTATTGTTGGGAGCTTGCGGGGCTTTGACGACGCTATACGGGACAATCGGCAAGCCGGACGGCAAAGCTCCCGTCGTGAAGTCCAGGACAGGTCCGGGAGTGTTGAACGGACCGTTGAACAAGTCGTGTTGCAGTTGATACGTGGTGGATGCGCGCATTCCCGCCACATAGAAATTCAAGCTGGTGTGCCCGGTGCACGTCTTCGTCGAGGTCGCTTGCCATACCGCGTCGGAAGGCAGCTTGAAACGAACTCTCGCCGTGCGGCCCGCCGCGCAGGCCGGCATGCTGTACAGCGCTACCAGCGGATGGCTGGTTCGGGAAACCACCGGCGTGCTGCCCGTCGCCCGCGAACTTACGCTGAAAACCTCTCTCGCGCTACCCGTTGCGCCGGTCGAGGAGCGCACTACTACTTCGAAATCATAGATTCCTTCCGATTCTGAAGGCGTCCATGGAAAGCTGTTGAACGTGTAGAAATCACGCACCAGCTGGAGCGTCTCGCCCGAAGGTGCAACGCTGAACTGATATGTAAACGTAGCTGACGATTTTGTTGTGTCCGATGCTCTGGCCGTCCAGGTGACAGTGGTTCCGACCGGTGCGCCGGAAGAAACAGACGGTGTCAACGTAACATTCACGCTGCCGAAACAAGCAGCACCGCACGCGATCGCGCAAAACGCCACGCGCTGCGCCTGCCTGGCACCCAAACGAAACCTGCATAGAGCCAGCATCAGCGCCCCTCCGATAACCAGGAAGATGGAGGAGGGTTCCGGTGTCGAAATCGGTGGCGGGGTCACCAGGTTGCCAACCTCCAGGCTGTCATGCACAGCGCCGTTCGGAGTCCGCGAATCTCCGGTTAGATCGAGCGTGGCCAGAAGAGTCCCGCTGCTTGACAACTCGTATACGAAATTCGTTGTGCCTGCCCAAAAATCCCCGGTTGTCGAGTCGTAGCCGAGACCGTACAGTCCCACAAACGGAGTGGCAATATGACCGAGGCTGGCGCCCGATGTTGACCAGATGTCGATCAGGTTGCCGGCATCACCTTCTGTGGTGTAGATATCCGTGCCGTTCGACGTCACGCCGATGTGTGTGTATCCGGTACTCCAGGAATTCAAAATGCTGCCGGTTGTTGATACGCGATAGACCGACCCATCGTAGGCAGAAAATAACAGACTGCCCGCTCCTGCCCCGCCGTCCGTAATGAGATTGTTAAGAGCGAAGCTGCCGATTGGGGATGAATTGCTGTTGTATTCGGTAACCGTGCTGCTGCTTGTTGAAGGGGTAACGGAGAAATAGTCGCCAGTACCGTCCGGAAAACCCGCTATAGCGCCGGCCGGACCCCAATCCTGCAGATAGCTTCCGCTCGTTTGGTATAGCTGGACTGGCGTCAACGTGTTGAAGCCCACCCACAGTGTGCTCGCGGAAAGACTCGTTACGCCCGCTAGGAGCAGTACGATCCCCGAAAGTAGTTTCTTTAAGGCCATTTCGCTGAGTTCCTTTACAATCCTGTTGAAAATATTGATAAGAGAGAACCTTTTTTATAGGCCCGAGCGCTTTGCGCACAATACACTTTATCAAAGGTAATTCCGGTTCACTAGGGGGTGGCTCTATTAGTCGCCAACCGCACTCGCCTGCCGCTTCCACTCGTAAAGCGGAAAACGTCTGGTCAGTTCTTCGACGCTCTGCTTCGCTCGTGCGATCGCGTTCTCCGACTTGATATCGTGCAACACTTCGGAAATCAGTGGTCCTATCTCGCGCATCTCGGCTTCGCACATCCCGCGGGTAGTGACTGCGGGGGTGCCTAGCCGGATGCCGCTCGGATTCAGCGGTGGATTCAAATCGAACGGAATCGCGTTCTTGTTCACCGTGATATGAGCCTGGTCCAGCGCCTTCTCCGCTTCCTTGCCCTTCAGTCCCTTGGCGAAGACATCGATCAGGAACATGTGCGAATCGGTTCCGCCGCTTATTACCCGGAACCCTTCCTTGCCGAGCGACGTTGCGAGTGCCTGCGCGTTCAGGAGTACTTGCTCCTGATAACGCCGGAATTCTGGAGTCGCGGCCTCGCGGAAACAGACCGCTTTCGCGGCGATCGCATGCACCAGCGGACCTCCCTGCGCGCCCGGAAAGACTGCCTTGTCGATCGCCCCTCCGAACTTCTCTTTGGCCAGGATCATTCCGGCTCTTGGGCCGCGCAAAGTCTTATGCGTCGTCGAAGTGACGATGTCGGCATGTTCGCACGGATTTGGATATACGCCCGCAGCAATTAACCCTGAGTAATGGGCCATGTCTACCAAGAAAACCGCGCCGAATTCGTCCGCAATTCGCCGAAAGTGCGCGAAGTCGATCACCCGCGAATAAGCGCTCGCCCCGGCAATGATCATCTTCGGCCGGTGCTCATCCGCCAGCCTCTCCAACTCTTCATAGTCGATGCGCTCGTCGTCTTTGCGCACGCCGTACGCCACGACTTTGTAGAGTTTGCCTGAAAAGTTGAGTGGGTGCCCGTGAGTCAGATGGCCGCCGTGCGCCAGATTCATTCCGAGAATCGTGTCGCCCGGTTGTAGAACTGCTGCGTACGCCGCTTCGTTCGCCTGCGATCCTGAATGTGGCTGCACGTTGACGAACTCGGCCTTGAACAGAGCCTTCGCCCGCTCGCGTGCGAGATTCTCCACCACGTCCGCGAACTGGCAGCCTCCGTAATAGCGTTTTCCAGGGTATCCTTCGGCGTATTTGTTGGTAAAAACGCTCCCGTTTGCCTCTAAAACCGCTTCGGAAGTGAAGTTTTCGCTGGCAATCAGCTCCAGTCCGTTGTCCTGTCGCTCGATCTCGCGTTGAATAGAATCAAAAATTTCGGGATCGCTTTCAGCGAGCGAACGCGCGATTTTTACCTGTTGTTTCATCTTTTTTATAGGCGGTAATAACTACTATAGAATTTTCTTGCCCATCGCTGAAAGTATAAGTTCGACAGCGAGTTGCGCGGTTCGGTTCGCCACGTCGAGCACAGTATTTACCTCTACGAGGTCCATCGAGACCATCCGGCCCGAGTCGCAAATCGTCTCCATCGCTAAATGCGCTTCGCGGTAAGTCATCCCGCCGCGTACCGGCGTTCCGACGCCCGGAGCTTCGTCCGGATCCAGCACATCCATATCAAACGAAACATGAAAGCCCGCCGTATCCCGATTCACGACCTCGAGCGCTTCCTGCATCACGCTTTTCAAACCGCGCTCGTCGATATCGCGCATGGTGAACGCGCTCACTCCGGAGTCGTGAATCGGCCCGCGCTCGCTCAAATCTACGTCGCGCAACCCAACAAGCACCACGTTGCACGCTTCCACTTTCGGTCCATACCCGAAGATATGTGTCAGTTCCGCCGGGCCCTTGCCAATACAACATGCCAGCGGCATTCCATGTATATTTCCGGTCGGACTCGTTTCTGGCGTGTTCATGTCGGGGTGTGCGTCAATCCAGATAAGGCCAACTTTCTCGGTGCCTCTGAGGAACGCTTGAGAGACGCCTGCCACTGATCCGACCGCAACCGAATGATCGCCGCCAAGAACGAGTGGGTACTTATCCGCGCTCACAACTTTATCCACCGCCTCTGCGAGAGTGGTACATGTTTTCGCAATTTGCGAAAGATATTTCGCCTTCTCGGGGCCGGTCGGTGTGCTCTCCTGCTGGGCTACCGAAACGTTTCCGAGATCTTTAACCTCGTAGCCGAGTGACTCCAGCCTCGCATTCAACCCCGCGAGACGGAGAGCCGAAGGTCCCATGTCCACTCCGCGCCGGCCCGCTCCGAGATCGAGCGGCACGCCGAGTATCGTGATCTGGGATTGCCGCATGCGAGAACACTAGGGCCGTGTGCGGTAAAGCATGCGCGGATACGGAATAGTCTCGCGTACGTGTTCCAAGCCGCACATCCATGCTACGAATCGTTCGATACCCATGCCAAACCCGCCATGCGGCACAGTCCCAAAACGCCGCAAGTCCAGGTACCATTCAAAGGCTTCACGGGGCAAATTGTGTTCAGCTAGTCGTTGCTCCAACAGAGCCAGATCATGAATTCTCTGACCGCCGCCGATGATCTCGCCGTATCCCTCGGGTGCAATGACATCCAAACCCAGCGCGAGCTCTGGTCGAGCTTCGTCCGGTTGGAAGTAGAAGGCCTTCAACGCTGTGGGATACCGATCGACCATTACTGGGCGGTCATAGTCTTCGGTGAGCAGAGTCTCATCCGCATTTCCAAAATCGCCGCCCCACTTGATCTCGCTTCCCTTCGATTGCAGAATCTTCACGGCTTCGTCGTAGCTCATCCTCGGAAAGGGAGCTTTGACCGATTCGAGCTTGGACGTATCGCGCTCCAGCGTCTTTAACTCCTCTCGTCGATTCTCGAGAACGCGAGCGATGAGATACACGACGAGTTCCTCGGCCACGCGCTTAACCTCGTCCAAGTCGGCATACGCCATCTCGGGCTCCACCATCCAGAACTCGGTGAGGTGGCGGCGCGTTTTGGATTTCTCCGCGCGAAAAGTGGGTCCGAAGCAGTAGACTTTGCCGAAAGACATGGCGTTTGCTTCGTTATAGAGCTGGCCTGACTGGGTCAAATACACCTTTTCGTCATCGAAGTAGTCAACCTCGAACAGCGTAGTCGTGCCTTCGCAAGCCGATGGAGTAAAGATCGGTGTATCCACCAACGTGAAGCCATGTGAATCGAAGTAATCGCGCACACCTTTGATGATTTCGTGACGAACGCGGATAGCCGCGTGCTGCCGTCTGCTGCGCAGCCAGAGGTGGCGATGATCCATCAGGAAATCGACACCATGATCTTTAGGCGTAATCGGGTAAGGGTGCTCTTCGCTGACTCTCTGGATGACTTTGGCGTCGGAAACGTCTAATTCATAGCCGCCAATGGCGCGCGCTTCTGCGCGAATCGTGCCGGTAACCGTGAAAGAGCTCTCCTGTGTCAGGCCTTTCAAGGTTTCGAACACGTCTTCCGGCAGATTGCTCTTTACGGCAACACACTGCATCAGGCCAGTTCCGTCGCGGATGATCGGGAAGACAATCTTCCCGGACTTGCGTAGGTTATATAACCAGCCCTGAATTTCGACGAGTTGCCCAACGAACAAATGCGCTTCGCTGATAGCGATCTTCCTGGCATTCTGCGCGGGCGTCGCTTGGATATCACTGCTCATCTTGTGTCAAATACTTTGTGACCTCATCGATGCTGCGCCGAGCTTCCTCTATCGGCCGCTCCATATCGGGTGGTTCGCGCAATTCCAGCAACGCTGGATATTGATCGGGACGGCTCCCTAGCAGCCGCATTGCGCGCTGCCAATCGATCGTGCCTTTTCTAGGGAACAGATGAAGATCCTCACGCCCATCGTTATCGTGCAGGTGAGTCGATCGAATACGGTCCTTCATCACTTCGTATTCAGAGGCTATGTCACCGGTGATATGCGCATGCCCAATATCGAAGCAGTAGTTCAGATTGAGATGAGTCTGCGCGAGGAACGCATTCAGCTTTTCACCGGAAGAAAAGCCGTTGGGAGTATTCTCCAACAAAACCTCCACTCCGCGTTGCACTGCGAACACCTTGATCTCATCCAGCGAGGAGAAAGCTGCATCTAGTTTTCGCTCGTCGTACTCTTCGCCCTGCACACCGATGTGCTGGATCAGATATCGAAACGGTATGGTCTCGGAGATTTCCAAGGCCCGTTTGATCTCGTCAACCATTGTTATCCGACGCCCCTTGGTGGTTTCCGTGATGTTGATCACCGATTGAGGACCAGACCGCCCCCACACATCGTCGTTGTACATGGGTGCGTGGAGCGAGTGCAGCTTTAATTCGGAATCCTGGAACCAGTGCCCGAGTTCTGCAATTTGTGCCTTGTCGCGGTAGTCGACGTGCTGGCGGGCACAGAAAATCTCGACTGCCGGAAAGCCGGCGTCCCAAACGCGCTCGAGCCAGATAGTCGTCAGGCGATGCTTGACAAACAAGTGTGTGGACAATAACTGCTGCATCAATCAGTAGCCCGCCGCCTTGCCATCGAGCCGCGACTCGGTTCCCCCTTCGAGTACTCCACCATTCACGACGATAGCTTCGACGCGGGCAACGCCGTTCGTAGGTTGCACCTGGTATCCCATCTTCTGCAATACCTCGGCAGTCTGCTGCGGGAACCCGTGTTGCAGGTAGAGGAATTCGGGCTGCCACTGCTCATGAAAGCGCGGGAGATCGACCGCGTCCTGGGGAGTCATGTGGAAATCGAGCACATCCAGGATGACTTCTGTAACTCCGGTGGTGATACGTGCCCCGCCGGGCGCGCCCACCACCATATAGAGCTTACCGTTTGCGGTGATCATGGTGGGCGTCATCGAAGAGAGAGGGCGCTTGCCCGGTTCGATTGCATTCGCATCGCCACCCACCAGACCGAACATATTCGGGACACCCGGTTGAGCCGCAAAATCGTCCATCTCATCATTCAGCAGAAAGCCGAGCCCAGGCACGGTAATCCCGTTACCATATGAGTTATTCAACGTATAAGTAACTGCGACCGCATTTCCTTCGGCGTCAACCACGTTGTAGTGTGTGGTCTCAGTGCTTTCGCGAGGAAAGGCATAAGCAACCGCGGTGGTGGGTAGTCCTGGTGTCACGAATTCGCTTGGTGTGGCGTGATCGGGATCGATCGTATTTCTGCGTTTAGCAAGATAGGTTGGGTCCAGCAGCGGCTTCACCGGAACGTTGTAGAAATCCGGATCGCCTAAATACTCACTACGATCCGCGTAGAAACGGCGCATGGCTTCGGCCTCGTAATGCACGGCCTTCGCTGAATTGGGCCCGTCAGAATCGTAATTTGTGCCCCGGAGAATGCCAAGGATCTGCAGCAGCCCCACGCCGCCCGCACTTGGTGGCGGAGCGGTAATGATTTGAAATCCTTTGTACTCACCAGTAAGAGGACTGGTCTCCTGAACCTTGTATCCCTTTAGATCCGCGGTCGTGATCAGCCCGCCGTGCGCCGCCATGGCGGCGGCGAGTTTCTCCGCCGTTTCACCTTCATAAAAACCTGCACTACCCTGGTGCGCGATTCGCTCTAATGTCGCAGCCAACTCCGGCTGCTTGATAATCTCGCCCGGTTTATAACTATTTCCGCCGCGTAGAAAGATACGTTTCGATTCGGGGTCGGAGGCCAGCGATTTTTCAGCCTGCAGAGATTCCGCCAGCGTATTGGATACGGCGAAACCGTCGTGAGCCAGCCCGATTGCCGGTTGCAATAGTTGCGCCCAGGCTCTGCTGCCGAATTTCTTTGAGGCGGTTTCAAAGCCCGCCACCGAGCCTGGTACTCCTGAAGAACGCCACCCGAAGATACTGTCGCGAGTGGCCTTTCCGTCGGGGCCAATATACATATCGCGAGTCGCTTTCGCGGGAGCGCACTCCCGGAAATCGAGGAAAGAAGTCCGGCCATTCGCCAGCCGCACCAGCATGAAACCGCCGCCACCAATATTCCCCGCCGATGGGTGAGTTACCGCCAGCGCAAAGCCGACGGCGATTGCTGCATCAACGGCGTTTCCGCCATGCTTGAGAACCGCCAATCCGACCTCAGCCGCAAGCGGTTCCTGCGCCACTACCATGCCGTGTTTGGCACGTACCGGTTCTTTTCCGTTTACCTGGTAAATGAGGATTGTGCACGCGCAGAGGCACAATGCAGGACTTGGCGAGCGGAGCCTCATATGCAAGCAAGTCTAACAAGCTGGAGGCTCGAAGCGGCGCTATGCTGATCCTATTGGAGGCATTATTTCGACTGCCGCATATGTCCCGTTAGAGGTTTATCTGAACTCATCGTATGAGCCGGACGCGGAATACGTTGACGGTGAGATCGAGGAGCGACCAATGGGACACTTTGACCACTCATCCTGGCAGCAAGCCATTCAGAAGTGGTTTTGGCGTCACGAAGAGGATTGGAACATTCGCGTTCGTCCGGAACTGCGAGTGCAAGTTTCTGCGAGTCGCTTCCGTGTTCCCGATGTGACGATTCTGGACCGCAATCAACCCACCGAACAGATCATCACGCACCCGCCGCTCGCGGTATTTGAAGTCCTGTCGCCGGAGGATACGCTGCAGCGGCTGCTCAGAAAACTCGACGACTTCGCCGCTATGGGTATTTCGCAGATCTGGGTCGTCGATCCTCAGGACGGTACCTTCTATCGGTACGACGAACGGCAGTTGCTACGCGCGGAGACATTCTCACTGCCGGCGAGGAAAATCGAGTTTCAGATGAGCAGTATTCGGGAACTACTCGACTAGACCGCCGCGATTTTACGCACCCGGAGAGTCAAGCGGCTCTTGTAGCGAGCGGCGGTATTCGCTCCGATGATGCCCCACTTTGCCGCACGATCTACCAGTGAAAAGGTTGCCGGAAGCGCTTTAGTTGCTGCCGTGGCGTCTTTCTGGTCGAGCAAACGGCGCATCGCGCGTATCTGGTGGCGAAGACGTGATTTGCGCATGCGATTGATGATCGTGCGGCGCTCCGTCATTCGAACCCGCTTCAACGCTGAGATTGTATTTGCCATTAACCTGCTAAACCTATGATTCTGAAAGCTACCTATATAGAATACCAGCCAAGCATGCGTGAACACAAAATCGCTTGTATTCCGGGTGACGGAATCGGTAAAGAGGTTATCCCAGCCGGACTTACAGTGTTGGACGCGCTGCAGAAGCGATGCGGCGATTTCCGGCTTTTGATTGAGACTTTCCCTTGGGGCTCTGACTATTACCGCGCCACTTCACGCATGGTGCCCGAAGACGCACTTAGCACTTTGAGGCGCTTTGAAGCTATCTATTTCGGCGCGGTGGGCGACCCGCAGATTCCGGACCACGTCACGCTTTGGGGACTCCGCCTATTCATCTGCCAGGGTTTCGACCAGTATGCGAATGTCCGGCCGACTCGCATTCTGCAGGGCATAACGAGTCCGCTCCGTAACATCGGTCCGGCAGACCTCGATTGGATCATCGTTCGCGAGAACAGCGAAGGCGAATATGCCGGGCACGGCGGTCGCTCTCATCGAGGACTGCCCGAAGAAGTAGCAACGGACACGGCAGTGTTCACGCGGGCGGGTGTCACGCGGATCATGCGCTTCGCTTACGCTCTGGCTCGTTCGCGCCCGCGCAAGCTGCTCACTGTGGTTACGAAATCGAACGCCCAGCGCCACGGCATGGTTCTTTGGGACGAAATAGCCGCGGAGGTCGCGGAAGAATTTCCAGACATAACGACCGATAAGGTGCTGGTCGATGCCCTCACAACGCGGATGGTCGCGAGGCCTCAGACGCTCGACGTGATGGTCGCCACGAACCTGCATGCAGATATACTGAGCGATCTCGCGGCGGCCCTGGCCGGGAGTCTTGGAATTGCGCCCACTGCAAACCTCAATCCTGACCGGTGCTTTCCATCCATGTTCGAGCCGATTCATGGTTCAGCCTTCGACATCATGGGGAAGGGAATCGCTAATCCGATCGGTAGTTTCTGGACTGCAGTCCTGATGCTGGAACATTTGAGCGAACAGGACGCCGCGGAGCGGCTGATGGCAGCCATCGAGCGCGTCACAGGAACTCGTTCCGTACTGTCGCCCGATCTCGGCGGTAATGCAAGCACCGCCCAAGTAACCGAAGCTGTCTGTGATGCTCTGCACACTGCGAATGTTTGAGTTGCAAGATATGAATCGACGACAGTTCACTTCAATTGCAGCCGCCTCTTTGAGCCCGGCGCTGCCAGGTTCTCGGGACTCCCCAAACACCGGGCGCATGAAACTTGGCACCCAGCACGGCACTACGGACGAAGTCCTGCGCACGATCGCTGCTTTGGGAGTGACGCACATATGCGGCACTCTGCCATCACCGAGTTTCGATGAGCATTGGTCTGTCGATGCACTTACTCGTCTTCGCGAGCGGGTCGAGTCGTTCGGCATTCGGCTGGAGGCCGTGCCGCTGCCGCTCAGTTCGAATTACATCAGCAACTCAGAAAATTCGGCAATTATGCTCGCCCAGAGCCCTGACCGAGATCGCGATATACACAACATTTGCCGGATGATCGAAAACTGTGCCGGCGCCGGCATTCACATGGTGAAGTACAACCTGACGATTCTGGGCGTGGTTCGCACGGAGCGTACGCCGGGCCGTGGTGGGTCGAGTTACAGCACGTTTCGCTTTGACGAAGCTAAGCGGAATCGTGCTCTAACGGAAGCCGGCCCTGTCTCGAGCGAAATGATGTGGGACCGGATCAATTACTTTCTTAAACACGTGGTTCCAGTTGCGGAGCAGAATAAGGTTCGCTTAGCCTGCCATCCTCACGACCCTGCAATGCCTGAGCCGGTGGGATTCCGCGGAGTGCATCGCGTGCTTGGCAGTGTAGAGGGTCTCAAGCGTTTCATCGAAATCAATCCGAGCCCCTACCATGGCTTGAATTTCTGTCAAGGAACAATATCGGAGATGCTGCCGAATCCGGCAGTACAGGTCTTTGACGTCATTCGTTATTTCGGGACGCGCAAGAAGATCTTCAACGTGCACTTTCGAAACATTCATGGCGGCTTCTTGAATTTTGAAGAGACGTTCCCGGATTGTGGGGATGTAGACATGCTAAGAGCGATTCGAGTGTATAAAGAGGTTGGATATGACGGGATGTTGATGCCTGACCACGTCCCAATCATCGAAAGCGACGAGGGCGGCCGACAGGCCTTTGCTTTTGCTTTCGGCTATATCCGCGGACTGATGCAGGCCGCAGGTGCCTGAACGGCGCAGCCATAACCCGGTGCAACGCAGCCCACTCTGAGAAAATCGCCTCTTTTCTCCATTAAGCGAGGACGCAATCAGCCAGATGCGTTAACAATATAGAGTAGTTGCTAAAACAGATGTCTTTCAAAATGATTCGACGAGCGCTAGCTCTGTTTGGGTATGGGGCTGCTGTATTGCCCCTCGCTCTGGCTGCCTGGGCCTTTTCCATTCCTGCGAATGATTGGACGATTGCTGGACCGTTTGGCGGTACTGCCCGGAGCGTCGCCTTAGATCCTAAAAACCCCGACGTAGTGCTCGCCGGCGGTATGAACGCACTCGTCTTCCGCAGCGCAGACGCGGGCCAGGACTGGGCACTGCTCAATTTCCCAAAGCGCCGCTTGAGCGAAGTTACCTCTCTGCTGGTTGATCCAAGTGACTCCGATCACTATTTAGCGGGAATGATCTCTGCGGAAGAAGGCGGTCTCTTCGAAAGTCATGACGCGGGTAAAACCTGGGCAGGCGTTAAGAACATGAATCGATTTGGAGTGCGAGCTCTTGCAGCGTCGGCCAGCAAGCCTTCGGAGCTTGTCGCCGGGACCATGCAGGGTGTCTGGCTCAGCGAAGATTCGGGCGCGACGTGGAAGCGAATTTCGGACTCCGAGAATCTGGAAATGCAAGGGATCACGGCAGTGGCTGTAGACACCAAAGATCCAGACATCATTTACGCAGGCACCACTCACCTGCCCTGGAAAACCACCGATCGCGGCAAGAACTGGGTATCGATTCACACGGGGATGATCGATGACTCCGACGTCTTCTCTATTTACATCAATCCGGCAGATCCGTCCTCGATATTGGCTAGCGCCTGTAGCGGCATCTACTCGAGCGACAGCCGTGGCGATACCTGGAAGAAACTGATGGGCATCCCAAACACATCCCGGCGCACGCACGTTATCAGGGAAGATCCCAGTAACGCAGACACAATCTATGCCGGCACCACGATGGGTCTCTTCAAGTCCATCAATCGCGGCTTGGGTTGGAAGAGTTTGACCGATAACCAGGTAAATGCTATCGCCTTCGACCCTTCCCGTCCGGGCAGCATGTATATGGCGCTCGAGTACGAGGGTGTGGGCAAGAGCGACAACGGCGGCGAGACGATCAGACCTGTAAACCGCGGCTTTGTGGACCGCACAATCTCTTCCGAGACTCGCTCCGGCGACAAGCTTTTCGCAATCGAAACGCAGGAAGGCGAGACCAGCGGCATCTTTGCCAGTGCCGACCGGGGCGAAACCTGGAGTCATTTTCAAGATGTGAAGGGGTTAGGCGGCGTTCATCTGAAGACCATCACTGGACTTCCGAGCAACTCTAATATGTTGCTCGCGGCGAGCCCGCATCAACTTTATAAGTCGATTGATGGCGGGAATTCGTGGAAACCGCTGCCCGTTCGACTTGTTGAGACACCCCCACCTTCCTCGAATAAGCCGCAAACCGCTCCGCCCCGCTCCGGTTCACATACGTCGGCAGCTTCGAGAGCGCGCGTCCGGCGCCCGGCAAGGCCGGTTGTAAAGATACGCCAGGTATACCCTTCCGACGTGGGCGCGCTGTATGCAATCTCGAGCGGCACGAAAGATCTCGTCTTCGCCGCAACCGACCTGGGATTGCTCAAGAGCACCAATGCCGGAGAGCAGTGGACCGCCGCTTCCATTCCGGGCTCGCCGGGCGTATCCGCTCTTTTCCTGCCGACGGTCTCGGGAGGCCCTCTCATCGCACGTACTGCCGGCGGCTTGTACATCTCCAAAGATTGTGGCGAGCATTGGGAGGACCTGCCATTCCCCCTACCCCCGTCTGACGTGAATGAAATCGCTAGCTCTGCGAAGGGAGTGACGCTACTCGCCGCAACGCGCCTCGGGCTGTATTCATCACCGGATGGTGGTGCAAAGTGGTACGCCAATCTCGGGGGCATACCGGCTTCAACAGTTAATTCAGTGATATTCACAAATCGGGATGGAGTCGCCTACGCGGTCGAATACGGCCGCTTGTTCAGAACATCGAACGCCGGAGCTGCCTGGACGGAGGTGCCAACCTCGCTGCCATCTGTTCGTATCCGGCAACTCTGGTTGCCCGACGCGAACTCCGGAAGGCTGTACGGAATTACGGGAGATCTCGGAATTCTCTTTCGCGATGAGAGTCAGATTCGCTAAGATCAATTCTTGGTGTCGCTTACGACTCGGGGCGGGGAACGATGAGAGCCAGGCCGGTGGCTGCTCCAATTGTTCTCGCTCCAAGTGCTCTTTTCTGCTTAGCGATCGCGGCGGCTGGGCAGAATGTCTCCAGCGGGAGCAGCGCAAAAGCTGCAGAGAAAGTTAATGTCGCTGATGAATATCCCGACATAATCGAGCTCGATGCGTTTGGCGGAGTTAGTATGTTCGGCGAGGTGAAGGGTGGGCTCGGCGAGAAGCTGCTAACTGGCGGTATTGCCGGTGGCCGCGCTACCTGGAACTTCAGCGAACATTTGGGGCTGGAGCTTTCTTATAACTTCATGGTGAATAATGTTCGCCTGGTTACACCTATTGCTCCCGGGCTTCCGAGCTATAACTTCGGCCAGCAGATCTACTATCCGGCGCTGAACCTTATTTATAACTTCACCCGCCGCGGATCGCGTTTTCAGCCGTACGTCACGATAGGTGGCGGTGGGGCTCAATTTACCCCAACGAGCAAAGCTGAAGCTTATGCGCGCGATCCTGCGGTCAACGCTATCTATGGCTCGGGAGGATTGAACGACAATCTTCAAGTTGCACTGAATTACGGGGGCGGAATCAAATTTCACCTCAGCGATCATTTGGGACTTCGATTCGACGCCCGCGGATTTTGGTCTCGAAACCCAACCTTTGGCCTTCCTAACTTTGCGACGGGCGGCATCTACATTCCTGGTAAGTCACATATCAATGGCATACAGGCGACAATGGGCATCGTTCTGTATCTCAAGAAACCCTATGTGCCACCTCCGCCCGCACCGGCACCCCCTCCCGCTCCGCTGAGCGTGGGCGAAATTACAGGCCCTGGTGGGACACTATGCCAGGGAAAAGAGATCACGTTACATTCGACAGCTAGCGATCCGAGCGGTCACACCCTCACTTACAGTTGGAAACTTAACGGTGCTGTCCAGACTGCTACCGGTCCTGACTTCTCTTTCACTCCCAATAATGCGGGAGAGTTCAAAGTCGAGGTCGTCATAACTGATTCGACCACTCCGTCGCGCACAGTGACAGCGGGGCCGGTGACGCTTAGCGTCCGCGAATACTCGAAGCCTCAAATCAGTAGCGTTGCCGCTCAACCCACTTCGTTGAGCTGCGCTTTGGATACGAGCGGTACTCATACCTCCAGTCTGAGCGGTCAAGCCACAGGCTCTGCATGCGGAGGCAATCTAACTTACAAGTGGACGGTCAGCGAGGGCAGTGTCACCAACGATAGCAGTCCCAATGCCACATTTGACGCTTCGTCCTTGAACTTCGAAAGCGGTGGGCAGGGCCAGAGCAAGAGCGTGACCGCGACTTTGACAGTCACCGACGAGACCGGTCAGGCCGCTTCGCAGGCTGCTACTATCACGGTGAACTGTCCGCCACAATTCAAACGTCTATCGGACATTGTCTTCTCAAAGAACAAGGCCCGCGTGAACAACTGCGGTAAACGGATCCTGATTGATCAGGCCGCACCGCAAGCCGGAACCACTTACGATGTGGTTTTGGTCGGTCACCGAGCTGCCGACGAAGGAACCTCTTCGAGCGGCAGAGCACGGAGACGCAGCCGGCCGAATGCAGTCGCTCACGCCCTCGATGAACAGCGTGCTTTAAACGCCGCTGCCGTCCTTGTGGGCGGGCACGGCACTTGCGCTAACTTGGATCCCTCTCAGGTCAAGGTCGATTGGGTTGGTACCGACTCCACTTCTACTCCTGACCCGGGACTCTGTGGAACTTCAAACCTGCCGGTTACCAAGGAACGGCGCGGATCGCAGGTTTCGGAAGCCGACAAGGATCGTCGCGTGGAAGTCTATCTCGTACCGAGAAACAGCCAAGCGATGCCTCCGGCGGTCAAAAATGCCAAGCAACTTCCAGAGACGGAACTAAAAGCTCTGGGTTGCCCTCGGTAATCTCTAATGTTTTGCGAGTGAGCGCGAAGCTCGCCCGCTGGTATTAATTCTTGTTAACAGAAGAAACTGAACTAGTTATTCATAAACCTAGTAAACTGGATTCTATCTCGTGGGTATACTCTCGTTTTGGAGGAGCAGGATGAAGTCTCGGCCCAGATTCAAGCCGATTGTTTTTAGTTCCTTGTGCGTTACTATGTGCTTCGGCACGTTCGCTTACGCTCAGGATGCGGCTAATGCAGCTCAGAACACAGCCGGCGCGGCTGGTACTAACACAACCAATGCCGCCAAAAAGGCAGTTTCTAACGGTCAGGATGAATACCCCGACTTGATCGAAATTGATCCCTTTGGTGGCGTTAGCACGTGGGGCCAAGTCATGCGCGGCTTAACGACTAAACTTGCCAACGGCGGTCTCGGCGGTCTTCGCCTGGCATTCAATCCGTCGGCGCATCTCGGTCTGGAATTGTGGGCTGAATATGATACGGCTAACGTGGTGTTTCGGCAATCGAGCGGTTTCGCTCCCGGAACGACCACGCCGCTTCCTGCCTACGGTTTCGGCGCCAGAAATTATATCTACGGTTTGAATCCGATTTTCAATCTCAAACCGCGCGGAACGAAAGTTCAACCTTATTTGACGGTGGGTGTGGACGGGATCCTGTTTTCGCCGACCGATAACGCCGTGAAGAAGGCGACCAGTGCCAGTGATGTAGCGCTGTACGGCACAGGCGGGCTCAAGAGTAATCTTCAGGTTGGTGTGAATTATGGTGGCGGCGTGAAGTTCCACCTGACCGATCACTTTGGCCTGCGCTTGGATGCGCGCGGATTCTGGTCGCGCAATCCAACTTACGGTTTGCCGAATTACCCGAATGGGTTCGTCTATATTCCCGCTCGCGACAAAATAAACGGCTTCCAGGGAACTCTCGGTTTGGTATGGTACGCCGGGACGACCAAGTGCCCGGAGATGCCACCCGCTCCGCCGCCTCCAGCGCCTCTCCCGACCCCGACGATCTCGGGTGCGGAAGGCACGATCTGCCCAGGCAAGCCAGTTACTTTGCATGCGACATTGGCTGGAGCTCCAGCGGATCGCAAGTTGAAATACGCCTGGACGGTCAATGGCCAGGCACAGGGCGAGGATAGTCCAGATTTGAGCTACACCCCGAACAATACAGGCAGCTTCAACATTCAGGTGACGGTTACGGACACAACACCTCCGCCTCCGCCGTTGGAGCGGCCCAAGAAGTTCCCGGTTCGTTGCTGGGTGCAGCCTCCGGCTCCGCAACCAGTGGCTCCTGTGACCGGAACCACCACCATCACCATCACTGCTGCGGCTCCGACCATCAGCAATGTGGCGGCAGCTCCGACTACGCTCTCTTGCGCGGCTGACAAGAATGGCACTCACACGGCCAACTTGACTGCTACCGCAACGGCCTCTGCTTGCGGCGGCAATCTGACCTACAAGTGGACGGCCAGCGAGGGCAGCATCACGAACGACAGCAGCGCCAACGCTACATTCGATTCGTCCAGCCTCAACTTCGAGGGCGGCGCACAAGGTCAAACCAAGACGGTCACGGCGACTGTAACGGTAACCGATCAACAGGGCCAAACGGCATCTCAATCGACCACCATCACGGTCAACTGCCCACCGCAGTTCGTCCGCCTCGATGATGTGATCTTCGCCAAGAACAACGCCCGCGTGAACAACTGCGGCAAGCGCGTTCTGATCGACGACGCTGCACCGAAGGTAGATAGTGGCGACTACGATATCGTTCTGGTCGGCCATCGTGACACTGACGAAGCCGAAAAGGCTGCGGTTCGCGGCCGTAGAAGCCGGAGGGCGGCAGCGGCTGCGAACGATCTGGATGAGCAGCGCGTGCTGAATGCGGCTGCAGTCCTGAGCGGCGGAACAGGTACCTGCGGAAAGGTCGATCCATCCCGCATCAAGGTGGATTGGGTTGGTACCGACCAGACTTCGGAAACACGTCCGGGTCAGTGCGGTACTTCAAACACCAAGGAGCGTAAGGGCTCTCAGACAACCGAAGCCGACAAGAACCGTCGCGTCGAGGTTTACCTGGTGCCTCGCAACAGCACGAGCATGCCTCCTGCTGTGAAGAACCCCAAGCCTCTTCCTGAGGATCAGGTCAAGAAGCTCGGCTGCCCGAAATAACCGGCGACTAGTTAGTGTAAAGAAAGGGCCAGGCGGAATATCCGCTTGGCCCTTTTGCCATTTCAGAAGATCTTTCGTGCCAAAATGAGAACTCCGATGAGGCAGCCCGCATCCTGCACATTTCTCTTTACGGTTTATCTGGGACTTTTTGCCGCGTCGAGCGGCGCAGCAACTTCATTCAGCATCGACCAGATCATGAGCGCTCCCTTCGCCAGCGATCTGATCGCGGCACCCACGGGAACGTCAGTAGCATGGATCGAAAACGAACAGGGCCGGCGAAACATCTGGACGGCAAGCGGGCCTTCCTGGGCAGCACGCAAGTTGACCTCTTTTGATCAAGACGATGGCCAGGAGATCGCGGACTTAGCGTGGGGCCCTGACGCAAGCTATATTCTCTTTGCCCGTGGCGGCGATTTCGAGAACGGCGGCGAGAACCCCAATCCCAATCTGGCGCCCCAACGTCCCGATCAATCCATTTGGCGTGTCGAAGTGACCGGCGGCGAGCCGGTCAAGCTCACTGTCGGACTGTCTCCACAGATTTCGTCGAGAGGCGATGTCGTTTTCACCCGCAAAGGTCAGGTCTTTTTGTTAGCTAAGACCGACGGTAAACCAGGCAAAACAGAAGGCGAGCCGCTCGTCGATCAGAAAGGATCACAGTCCAATCTCAGATGGTCGCCGGATGGAAGCGCCTTCGCTTTCGTCAGTGATCGGGGTGATCACAGTCTCATCGGCATTTACCGGCTGGCAGACAAGTCTCTTCGCTACATGGATGCGAGCGTTGATCGGGATTCCGAGCCGGTCTGGTCTCCCGATGGCAAACACGTAGCGTTCCTGCGAATTCCCGCTTCCAGTCACCGCGCGTTCTTCTCACCGCAACGGGAAGGGCAGCCATGGTCCATCCGTATTGCAGATCTGCAGACAGGAAACGGGCGCGAAGCATTTCGAGCTGAAACAGGACCCGGCAGCCTTTTCCACGAAATCGAAGCGCGTCGGCAGATCTTCTGGGCCCCAGGTGACCGGCTGGTATTTCCCTGGGAGCGCAGTGGCTGGAGCCATCTTTACACTCTGAATGTTTCCGGAGGTAGGCCTGAGGAGCTAACCCCGGGCGACGGCGAAGTGGAGCATGTCTCGGCATCGGCCGACGGCAAAACGATCTACTATTCCACCAATATCGGAGATATCGACCGTCGGCACTTGTGGAGCGTCTCCGCTGCCGGAAATGAGAAAGCCAAGCCAATCACCTCAGGTGAGAACATCGAGTGGGCACCAGCTCCAACTGCGGACGGGAATGCTTTTGTCTATCTCACTTCCGATTACAATGAGCGGTCACACGCCCAGGTTCGTTTGGCAGGCGGCCGGACACAGGCGCTCGGTCCTGCTGTAGCGCCTCCCGGCTTCCCTTCACAGGCGCTCGTCAAACCGCAGCCGGTTCTTATCACGGCAGCGGATGGCCTTCAGATTCACGGCCAGCTCTTTCTTCCATCGGGCGACTCAGGCGCAGGGCGCCATCCGGCGCTGGTCTTTTTCCATGGAGGGTCGCGCCGCCAGATGCTTCTCGGCTTTCACTACATGTATTACTATTCGAACGCCTATTCGCTCAACCAGTATCTCGCTAACCAGGGCTATGTGGTGCTTTCCGTAAACTACCGCAGCGGTATCGGATACGGGCTCAATTTCCGCGAGGCCATCAACTACGGCGCGCGTGGCGGCAGCGAATTCAATGATGTTATAGGCGCGGGCCTCTATCTGAAATCGCGCCCCGATGTCGATCCATCACGCATCGGCGTTTGGGGCGGCTCTTACGGCGGGTACCTTACAGCGATGGCTCTTTCTCGCGCATCCGATCTGTTTGCCGCCGGCGTGGATTTTCACGGCGTCCATGATTGGAGCAGCCTGCGCGGGTACTTGTCTGGTGGAGAGATCAGCGGCGATCCGCACGAACTTAGAGATCGCCAGGAAGCCGCCCGAATAGCGTTTGAGTCCTCACCTATGGCTTCGGTTGATACCTGGCGATCCCCTGTGCTTTTGATCCACGGAGATGATGACCGCAATGTGGAATTCAGCCAGACCGTGATGCTCGTGGAAGCGCTTCGCCAGCGGAATGTCTCTTTCGAAGAGCTTATCTTCCCCAACGAGATTCACGATTTCCTTCTCGCGCGACATTGGGTAGAAGCCTACGACGCTACCGCCGATTTCTTCTCACGCAAACTCCATCTCACATCAGCCCAAAGTAGCCATTCATTTGTCGCGGGGGCGGTTCAGCCGAATTAGCTCTACTCCGAAAACTTTAGCTGCATTGGCGAAATCGGAGGATGGCCCGGGTGTCTATACTCTAGAATTCCTGCTTGGGATAAATGTTGAAATCACAAACTTCTCTGCGCAACGTGAAGGACTCCTTCCGACGACTTCTGTCAGCTGGCGCGGAGTTTCAGCCGGAAAAGGGCGGCACACATTTTCGCGTGTGGGCTCCTGGGCATGATTCCGTCAAAGTGATTTTTCAAGACCAGCGTGCGTCATCAACGGCATTGCAAGCTGAAAGCGATGGTTACTTCTCGGGCTACGTCGCCGATGCCATGGTGGGCGCGAACTACAAATACGAGCTGGACGAGAAAGAAGCACATCCCGATCCGGCCTCCAGGTATCAACCTAACGGTCCGCATGGCTTCTCTCAGGTTGTCGACCCTTGTACTTTTGCGTGGTCCGATCATGACTGGCCCGGTGTGACTCTCGCGCATCAAGTCATTTACGAATTGCATCTCGGTACCTTTACACCTGGCGGTAATTGGCGGTCAGCCGCAGAAAAGCTCACCTATTTGCGCGACACCGGTCTCACTCTGATCGAAGTCATGCCGGTCGCGGATTTTCCAGGCAAGTTCGGCTGGGGCTATGATGGCGTGCAGCCATATTCGCCAGCCTCACTCTATGGCACTCCTGACGAGATGCGCATGTTCGTCGATAAAGCCCACAGTCTCGGGCTCGGAGTCATCCTCGACGTCGTCTACAATCATTTGGGTCCCGACGGAAACTACCTGCCGAAATTTTCTCCCTATTACCTTACGGACAAATACAAGACGGATTGGGGGCAAGCGATCAATTTTGACGGTGAACAAAACGGCCCCGTACGCGACTTCTTCAGTGAAAATGCCGCCTATTGGATTCGTGAATTTCACCTGGATGGACTCCGACTCGACGCGACGCAGGATATTCACGATTTCTCGAAAACGCATATACTGACCGAGATGGCGGAGCGTGCCCGGGGGGCAGCTTCACCGCGTTCGATCATTCTCATCGGAGAAAACGAGCCGCAGAATACAAACCTGATCCGGCCGACTGCCGAGGGCGGGTATGGCCTGGATGCTTTGTGGAACGATGATTTCCATCACTCCGCGATGGTCGCGCTGACCGGAAAATCCGACGCGTATTACACGGATTACCACGGGCGTCCGCAAGAGTTTGTCTCGGCTATGAAGTACGGCTACCTGTATCAGGGGCAATGGTATCGCTGGCAGAAAAAGAGGCGTGGTTCTCCAACCCTCGGCTTGCCGCGTGCAGCCATGGTCACCTTCATACAGAATCACGACCAGATCGCAAACTCTGCCAAGGGTCAGCGTGTGCACGAACTGAGCTCGCCTGGAGTATTGCGGGCCTTAACCGCGCTGACTCTGCTTGGACCCGGCACTCCGATGCTCTTTCAAGGCCAGGAGTTCTGCCCTTCTTCCCCTTTCTTTTTTTTCGCCGATCACAAGGCTGAGCTGGCCAGGCTCGTTCGCCACGGCCGCGTCGTATTCTTAAAACAATGGCGTTCTCTCAGGTCTCCTGAGATGCGGAAGTGTCTGGTCGATCCATGTTCGGAGGACACCTTCGAGCGCTGCAAGATAGACTATTCCGAATTGCCAAAGCACCAGGAATGGTACGATCTGCACCGCGACCTGCTAATGCTTCGCCAAAGAGATCCAGTATTTTCGCGGCAAGGCGAAGATGGTATTGACGGCGCGGTGTTGTCAGACTCAGCCTTTGTATTGCGGTATTTCTCACCAGGATTCCAGGATGATCGCTTGTTGGTGATTAACCTGGGTACTGAACTCGAACTGAATCCATCTCCCGAGCCGCTTCTGGGGCCGCCCCGGTGTGGGCGCTGGTCAGAGTTGTGGTCTTCTGATGACGCGAAGTATGGCAGCTGTGGGACGGCGCCGCTCGACACCAGCGAAAATTGGCGAATACCCGGGCAGGCCGCTGTCGTCCTCTATCCGGCGAGCCGGGACAACCGGGACGCCCAAGATAATCAGTGATTTGGTCGCTTTCGTTTTGATTTGACATGGACAATTTATTCACACACAGAGCGGATGTTGCGCTGAGCGAAGAAGAGCGCCGTTGGCTGTTTGAGACGGAGTGGCTCGTCACAAACGGACTGGGGGGATACGCCTCAGGAACCATCGGCGGCACGCCGACCCGTGTTTTCCATGGCTGTTTGATCGCCGCTTTGCCTACTCCTCTCGGCCGCACGATGATGCTCAACGATCTGCTCGAACTGGCGGTAACAGCGGACGGTCGCGTCATTTCTCTCAATGGTCTGGAAACCGAAGAGCGCGAATACCCGGACCATCTGCAGCATCTGACCAACTTCCGGCTCGATGCCGGTCTGCCGATTTGGACTTACGAGGTGGATGGTGTCACCCTCGAGAAACGAGTAGTTCTTCCGCACCGGCAGAATACGACGTATATCAATTACCGCGTAGTCGCGGGCGGCTCGTTAAAGCTCCAGCTACGGCCGGCGGTCAACATGCGTCCGCACGAGGCGTCTGTCAACACACCGGTCGAGCCATACACGTTTACGGTTCGCGACCACAACTACGAGCTGAAGAGCGCCAAAGATCTGCCGTCTCTTCGTATGCAGCTGATCGGAAACGCCGGCGCCGTTAACGTTGATCCTCACGAGATCCACAATGTCATGTACGACGTCGAGCGAGGACGCGGCTACACTTGGCGCGGTGATCTCTGGAGCCCTGGCTACTGGACCGTGAAAATAGATGCCGCCCATGACGCCACTATTGTGGCCTCTACGGAGAGTTGGCAAGCTATGTCGGCGCTCAATCCTAAGCAGGCGTGGGATGCGGAGCACGAGCGCAAACGCCGGCTCTTGCTCGAAGCTGATCCGCAAGCTACCTTCGACGAGACCTGCCGCGAGCTCGTCTGGGCCGCCGACCAGTTTGTATTTACACCGGTTGGCAGACAGCAGGATACGGTCCGCGCCCGGGCAGCCGGCGACGAGATTCGCTCCATCATCGCCGGGTATCACTGGTTCACCGACTGGGGCCGGGACACAATGATCACCCTGGAAGGTCTTACTCTCACGACAGGGCGGCGCGTCGAAGCGAGCTATATTCTGCGAACATTCGCTCATTACATCCGCGACGGCCTCATTCCCAATATGTTTCCGGAAGGGGAGACCAGCGGACTCTATCACACAGCCGATGCAACACTCTGGTTCTTTCACGCGCTAAGCCGCTACCTCCAGCAAACCAACGATCAGCACCTTCTCCGGCAACTTATTCCTAAGCTGCTCGGAATAGTTGGCCATCACCTCCGTGGAACGAAGTTCAACATTCATGTCGATCCTGCCGACGGATTGCTTGTACAAGGTGCTCAGGGATACCAACTGACCTGGATGGATGCCAAGGTCGACGACTGGGTCGTGACGCCGCGACGCGGAAAAGCCGTTGAAATCAATGCCCTTTGGTACAACGCGCTGCGTCTGCTCGAAAAATGGCTACGCGATACACGGCGTGAGGAAGAAGCCAGCGGCATCGCACAGCATGCCGAAAAGGCGCGCAAGTCCTTCAACGAGCGCTTCTGGTACGCGCGCGGAGGATATCTCTATGATGTCGTCGATGGAGAAAACGGGAGGAACGATGCGCAGTGCCGGCCTAACCAGCTCTTCGCTATTTCGCTGGATTATCCGGTGCTCGATGAATCCCGTTGGAAGGCGGTGGTCGAAGTCGCGAAGAAGCGCTTGCTCACGCCTGTGGGCCTGCGCTCTCTCGCGCCCGGCGAGCGCAATTACAAAGCCAGGTACGATGGCGATCTCCGCGCGCGCGACGCCGCCTATCATCAAGGTACCGTTTGGGCTTGGCTTGTCGGGCCGTTTATAGATGCTTGGCTTAAGGTCTATCCAAAGGACTATGCGACAGCGCGCGGCTTCCTCGATGGCTTCCGCGATCAGTTGAAGGATGCCTGTGTAGGCTCGATCAGTGAAATTTTCGACGCTGAACCGCCTTTCACGCCCCGAGGTTGCTGCGCTCAGGCCTGGAGCGTAGCGGAGGTGTTGCGCTGCTTTGTGAAAACCAGCGGCACCCGCGAAAGTGGGATCGAAGAAAATCCTGATCGGGCCGCCTCACTGCTCGTGGCTTGATCACGACCGGAGTAAGTTATCATCGCGTTTGATCCTGCCGGTTCCCGAGGCCGGAGGCCGCTCGAAGTTGATGAACAACTCCCGTTTCCGCATTTCACTTTCCCTGGTGCTCGCGCTTGCATGTGTCGCGCTAGGTCTTGCGCCGACCACGCTTCTCCAAGCCAGCAACAAACCCGTGACTTACGTCGACGTCACTGCTAAAACGGGAATTCGTTTCAAGGACAGCAACTCACCGACTTCCGAAAAATACCTGATTGAAACCATGACCGGCGGCGTCGCCCTGCTCGATTACGATAACGATGGCTATCTCGACATCTTCGTTGTGAACGGAGCGCGGATTCACGCCGGTCAATCCGATACCGAGGTACCTGACAAATCCTCGCCGGAATATTGGAACCGCCTCTATCACAACAATCACGACGGTACCTTCACGGATGTTACCGAAAAGGCCGGAGTGCGCGGCACAGGTTATGGCATGGGGGTAGCGGTGGCCGATTACGACAACGACGGCTTTGCTGATCTGTTCGTCACGAATTTCGGCAGCGCGATCCTGTATCACAACAACCGGAACGGCACGTTCACGGACGTCACAGCCAAAGCCGGAGTGAAAACCACCGGCTGGATGTCATCTGCCGGTTTCTTCGACTATGACAATGACGGCAAACCGGATCTCTTTATCTGCCGCTATCTGGATTGGAACTTCTCGAAGAATGTATACTGCGGCTCCCGCGAAGCGGGCGGGCGATCTTATTGCCATCCGGACAACTTCAAGCCGATCTCAAATTATCTTTTTCACAACAACGGTGACGGAACCTTTACGGATGTCAGCGTAAAAAGCCACATCGCGGCCTCGCCCGGTAAAGGTCTTGGGGTTGCTTTTGCCGATTTCAACAACGATGGCCGCATGGATATCAGCGTCGCCAACGACTCCTTTCCGCAGTTTTTATTCCTCAACAACGGAGACGGAACATTTACCGAAAATGGCGTCGCGGCCGGAGTGGCGTTTACTGATGACGGCAAAACATTTGCGGGTATGGGTACCGACGCCGCCGATGTGGACGATGACGGCAAGCCCGATATCGTTACCACGGCCCTGTCTAATGAAACCTATGGCTACTTTCATAACAGCGGCAATGGCATGTTCGACTACGACACAAACGTCTCGCGTCTCGGCGAGATGACACGGCTTTACGGCGGTTGGGGCATGCGCATCTTGGACTACGATAACGATGGCTACAAAGATCTCTTCTTTGCCAACAGCCATGTCATGGATAACATCGAAAGAACTCAACCCCACATCGAATATATGGAGCCGCTGCTGCTATTGAGGCAGGTCAATCGCAAATTCGTCAACGTTTCAGCGCAATCGGGGACCGTATTCTCGGAGAAGTGGGCCAGCCGCGGAGCAGCATTCGGAGATATTGATAATGATGGCGACATCGACGTTGTCGTCGTAACCTGCGGTGGAGCTCTTTACGTTCTCCGCAATGAAGGCGGCAATCAGAACGGATGGATCGGCCTCGATCTGCGCGGCACTCGCAGCAATCGCGACGGTATTGGCGCGAAGGTGAAGCTCATATCCGATTCGGGCAAAGTTCAATACGGTATGGTGACAACCACGGGGAGCTATCAGTCGGCGCAGGATAAGCGTCTATACTTCGGCGTCGGCGAAGAGAGGTCTATTCAGCGAATCCAAATCGCGTGGCCAAGCGGAACGAAGCAGGTTATCGAGAAGCCTCCGCTGGGCAAGATACTTCCAGTCACCGAACAATGATCGGATCGTCCGTGTAATGAGGACGAAGCAGTCTACTCGGAGCTCGCGGCGCTGCTTTCTCATCTCCGTTGCTGGGGCGATTGTCTCGCAAGACCTGCACGCGGCACAGCAACCCACCTTCTCTGCGGCGGTGAACGTCGTAAGTGTGCTGGCAAATGTGACCGATAAGAAAGGACACATTGTCCGTGACCTCCATCGAGATGACTTTTCGATTCTCGAGGACGGAAGGCCCCAGACGATCCGCTATTTCACCGCGCAATCCGATCTTCCGCTAACTCTTGGGTTGATGATCGATTCGAGCATGAGCCAGGAGCGGGTAATTACGCCAGAACGCTCAGCGTGCTTCCACTTCCTTGACCAGGTCTTGCGGCCCAATCAGGACAAGATGTTCCTCGTGCAATTCGATATGGGCGTCATGATCAAACAGGACCTGACCTCGTCGTGGAAGGAGCTGAATCAGGCCCTCGCGACTGTAGATACGCCGTCACGAAGCGAGCTGCGAAACCAGGTCGGTGGGGGCACGCTGCTGTATGACGCAATCGTAAAAGGTTCACAGATGATGCAGAGTCAACGTGGGCGCAAGGCATTGATCGTGATGACGGACGGGGTAGATAACGGAAGCGAGGCCCATCTGGCAACGGCAATCGATGCGGCGCAGAAAGCCGATACTCTGATCTACTCGATTCTCTTTTCAGATTCCGGATTTTACGATTTCGGAGGTAGGGACGGCAAGGGTGTTCTCCAGCATCTTTCGCAGGATTCCGGCGGGGGATTCTTCGAAGTGTCGAAGAAGCAGGGCATTGATCAGATTTTCGACTTGATTCAGGACGAGCTTCGTAATCAGTACAGCCTGGGCTACGTTTCCGATCAGCCGCCCAGGGATTTCGAATTTCGGAAACTTCAAGTGAAGGCCAGCCGGAAGGGCTTGATCGTCCAAGCTCGTGACCGGTATTACGCGCAGCCCCTACTGGTTCCGTGAGACATCCGCGCTCGGGTGCGATTCCAACAAGCCATATACGTTTACCAGATTGTCATAAGTTGGGGCATAGACTTTCCCGTCAACGACCGTAGGCGGTACAAATTTCACGAGTGTACCCAGTTGATCGCGGGCGAGGTTCTGGTCACTGTTCCAAAGTTCTTCAAGGGTCCCAGCGTCGAATGCACGTAGCACCCCTGGGGCGTTACCGTGGTCGGCACTTTTGTTCACCGTCAGCATGGCCCAAACGATTCCCGTTCCCGCCTTTCCCTGATCTGCCGAGATCGTGAGTGCACCGCCCGGCGACCCATGTGACCGGACTTTGCTTCTGGCAACGAACTTGGGGTCCAAGGTTGACCCGTTGAAACGGAACGCCTTGAGAGAATCGGCTTCCCCCCACAGGTAGAGGAGTCGCCCCGCGGGACCGTCCCACCAGACTGGTCCGCTCAACACGCGCCCGCCATAAACGTTCAAAAACTGTGCCGATTCGTGTGAATTCGAGTTCAACTTGCCTAGCTTTTTGCTGTTGAGCAATGTCAGGATTCCATGTTTATCTCCGCAAACTATCAGATCCGTACCCGGAATGAGCATGGGACCCGTGGATCCAAAATCCGCATCGCGCTCGTTGAGGACACGGTAATTGGACGGCGTGAAGTAATCCACAATCTGAAATTTGCCGTCACTGATTCTTAGTTTCAGCAGAGATTCGCCCCAATCAGTAGTTCCGTTCCAGTCGCCATTACCAGTTTCGTAGTAGATGTTGCCTTCGTTATCGACGGCCGCGCCGCGGCCCGATTGCCAGATTCCGCCCGCCGATCCAGTGGGCGTGATACAGAGAACTGCAGTCTGCTCGAGAGTTTTTGCATCGTAGGCCATGATCCAGCCGTGATAGGGTGCGATGTCCTCGTGCGAGGCCCAGGCGATCAGGATCTGGCCGTTTACCAGTGTGAGCGCGGGGCGTTGGTTATTCGTTTTGGGATTGAAGTAAGCGTAGCCGTCAACCGCGTCATTTGCCAGGCTTGCGATGCGGGCGCGGATGAGCGCGGCCGGCAATCGATCCGCACCGGTGCGCACATCCAGCCCGTGAAGGCTTTGCGAATACCCCCGCTTCTCTTTCGTTCGTGAAACGAAGTAAATAATATTGGAAAAAGGATCTATAACCGGCGTCGAGAGAATACCTACGTCGCCAACGACGTTGAGATTATTGTCCTCAGTGATGTCGGCGATGGGAACCGGCCCTATGCCTGCCTCACGATCGGCGAAGTCTCTCTGCCAAAGAGCATCGCCGCGATGGTCGGCATCGAATGCGTAGACCCGGTCTTCCATCGTCGCGATATAGACGATATTGTGAACACCTCGGCCGGGCACCTCAACCCCAGGAAGATAAAGCGGCTGGGCATATACTGCTCCGCTCACTCTATAGCTGAAGAGTTTGCCAAATTTGGTCGGGTTGACATTGGCTACCTTGAGAGCGCGCTCACTGAGATTTGCGCCTGTGCCCCGATTGTCATAGCGATTGGTGAGTACTCTGACTTGAGCAACCAGGGAACAAGCTGTAAAAACCGTAAGAAAAGAAGACTTCATTAGGAGAATAGTTCGACAACCAGTGACGATGTCACCGATGCCATTTTGGCAGAGCCTGATTCCCATCGAAACGCGGCAGGTTGCCGCTTCGTCGTAGTGGGAATGGATCGTTCTTTTTCTTGCGCCGAATCCAGTAAACGTTTTCGCCCGTGCTACGCGTCGTTGCTCGGAATCCTGCTGAGTGCGGGTGCGCTTCTAGCGTTTTCCGACTGGCAGAAAAGCGATCCATCTCAATGGACCAGCGATGACGTTTACCGAATCTTGAACAATTCGCCCTGGAGCAAACCGTCGAAAATCAAGGTTTCGGAGCAGGGCTCGGGCGGGTATAGTGAACAGGCACCGCAGGGCGGCAGCAGTAACCCGAACGGTACGTGGGGTAACGGCGGGCAGATGCCTCCAGGAACGGGTGGTGGCATGGGTCGTCGTGGTATGGGAGGGGGTGGCTACGGTGGGATGGGTCGCGGAGGTGGCGGGAGTCGCCCGAGCAGCACCCCGAAATCGCAGCCGGTTGAAGTTACGGTTCAGTGGCAGAGCGCTCTGCCGGTGATGTTGGCGGCTGCAAAGAAGAGTGGCTCCAGTGTTGATCCTTCCGCTTTGAAAAGGCCGGATGATTACGTGATCGCTGTTATCGGGCTTCCGATGAGATACATCGGAGGCCGCAGCGCATCCTCTGATTCGGCTGAGACGAACACTGGCGATGACGAGCGCCGGTTGGAAGAGCACCTGAAAATCGCCACATCTCTGCGTTGCTCGGACCGCGATCCGCTCACTCCCAGCAAGGTCGAAGTAAACCAGGGTGCCGACGGCCGTATCCTTTTTTACTTCCCCAAAAAAGATCCGATCACAGCCAAGGACAAGAGCGTAGAATTCCGCATCGCCATGGAGTCAATGGATCTGCGGAAAAAATTCACACTCAAGGAAATGGAATACCAGGACAAGCTGGACCTGTAGTGTCGCATCTTCCTGAGTGCTCGGCTAGACTGATCAATGCGGCAAATTGCTACCGTATCTGAGACAGCAAACATCCTTCACTCATGAATCGAAGAGACCTCCTCCTGTCGATGAGTGGCGCCCTCGGTGCGCCCCTTCTCAATTCTGAAGCTCACGCGGCGGCTCCCAAAGATGAGCTTCCCATCGAGCAGTTTCAACCACGCAGCATGTTGCATGCACACGAAACAAAGGTAGATCGCGCGGTTTATCCCGTCATCGACCTCCACACCCATATAACTCAGGCGGGCGGATTGAAAGGGCCTGGTGAAATCCGTTTTGCCGCGACTGGGGAAGAATGTCTCGCGGTGATGGATCGCAAGAATATACGCACGATGGTGGATTTGACGGGCGGGTACGGCAGCAATCTGCAGAAGGCGATTGACAAGCTGCAATCCGCGCATCCCGGGCGGTTCGTGGTCTTTACCGAGCCGGCCTGGAGTAAAGCAGCGGACTCGGATTACTCTCGCGTGCAGGCTGATCTGATCGAAGACGCTCACAAGAGAGGTGCAAAAGGTCTAAAGGTTCTGAAGATCCTCGGGCTCTATCTTCGGGAAAACGTGACCACGGGCAAGTTGGTGCGGATCGACGATCCCCGATTCGATTCGATGTGGGATGCGGTCGGGTCGCTCAACATGCCTGTCGCAATTCATACGTCTGATCCTGAGGCCTTTTTTCTCCCGATTGATCGGTTCAATGAGCGCTGGGAAGAGCTACATGCGCATCCTGATTGGTCCTTTTATGGGAGAGATTTCCCCAGTAATCGGGAACTGCAGGAAGCTCGCCGGAATGTAATGCGCCGCCATCCCAAAACGCAGTTCGTCTGCTTGCACGTGGCCGATGCCGAAGACCTTGAGTACGTCTCCGAGTGTTTGGACAGTCATCCGAACATGCACGTAGAGATCGCGGCTCGAATAGGCGAGCTTGGACGGCAACCGAGAGCCGCGCAAGCATTCATCGATAAATATCAGGATCGAGTGATGTTCGGCACCGATGCGGTTCCAGGCGGCCGAGATACGCCGCAGCAGTTATTCGGCGATCAGCTCTATGAGATTTATTACCGGTTTCTGGAGAGCAAGGACGAGTACTTCGATTATGCGCCGGCGCCCACGCCGCCTCAGGGCAGGTGGAGGATCTATGGGCTTGGCTTATCCGATCAGGTACTTCGAAAAATTTATTCGGAGAATGCCGCCCGGTTACTGAACTTATGAGCAAGTCTGGCGCGCAGGCGCATCAGGCGCCGGACCGGTGCGCGTTCCCGTCCTGATCTGCGGCTTTCTCGATTTCCGAATTCATCTCGCCGCCAATCAAGATCGCGCCGTTTGTAAGATAAAGCCAAAGCAGCAACATAACCACGCTATTTAAGTGACCATAGGCACGCGTGTAGTCGTTTATGTGCTCGAAGTAAAACCGTACTCCCATCGTCGAAGCGACCCAGAGCAGTAGCGCGCAGACCGCACCCGGCGTGCTCCACTTCCAATCGTGGTCGCGAAGGTTTGGGGCGAAGCGGTAGATCACTGAAAATGAGAACATCAACGCGGCAACTACGATCATCCACATCAGGGCATGAAGCGTCGCGGTCGCCTGCAAAGACAAGGCTTGGTGCGAGATGGGCTGCTCAATCTGTGCCGCTGAAAACAGCAGAACAAGCGCTAGCAATGCTAGAGAACCCAACGAAAATGTTAACCCAATGATAGTTGCCCCGAGCTTCCACCACGGTCGATGCTCTTCAACCTCGTAAGCGGTGTTTAAGCCGTACATGAGAGCCCATGTTCCGTTCAGTGCGGCCCACAACGCGCCCGCGCAGGCGGACAAGAATCGGAATCCACTCGGCATATGCCTGTCCATCTCACCGAGTGTCTGCTGCAGAAGCAAGGATGCCTGCTGTGGCAGGAATTCTCTTTCGAGATCGCCGATCGCGTTTTTGAGCTGCGGAGCAATCGAAGGCACTTTTGAGAGGATCGCGAGAAGCACCAACAGCGAAGGGAAAACTGCAAGGAAATGATAGAAGGCCATCCGTCCCGCTTGCCCAAACACCGCGTCATGCCAGCTCTCGGACCAGGTACGCCGCAGCAGCTCACGAACGGATAGGCCGCCCAATGTCCACAAACTGGGCATATTGCGCGTCAATCCACGGCGAGCGGGCCGGCAGGTGCCATCTCGAGCGACTGGAAAAACATCAGATTGTGTCCGTATTCTGATGCCGGCTTAACCTCGAGCACGTATCTCCCCGCCTTCTTTACGTTGAGCGTTCCCAGATCGAACTGCTGATAGTGATAAGCTACGCCGGTCGCAACCACTCTGCCGCTGATTGTTTGTCCTCCGATGGCAATCGTGTAATGATTACCCTCCGAGGCCTTGTCCGCCGCATATCGAATTCGCACCGTGTATTCGCCCGTCTGGCTGACCAAAAGATGCCACTGGATCGAGTCGGCCGGTCCAGTCCATTTGGCGATGTGAAATTTGCCTTCGCGGTTGAATCGCTTTACCGCCTTGCCGGAAGTGACGGCCGGCAAATAATCCAGTTCAAACGGTGCGTCACTACCTTGCGTAATCGTGAGCGGGTCCACCTTGGGCGGCCCATCCAGTTGCAGCACCAGTACCGTATCGAGCTGGTCTCTTGTGCATCCTGCAATCGTCACTACCGGGGTGTTATTCTCCCTCATCGTCGCCAGTTTCGTGGCGGGCGAGGCTAACGGATAAGCGCTGCGAATCGCATTCTTGAGCCCAGGTACAGGCAGTTTGCCATCGGCGGGCCAGGTGAGCACATGCAAGAAAACTTTATCGCCCTTCACGGTGCTGCGCCCCCACGGCTGTTCGGGCAGCGGGCTGGCAGTAGTCCCGTAGATGCTCTCACCGTTGCTCTGCATCCAGTGGCCGACCACGCCTAGCGTGGCAACACTGACGGGAGGGATGGTTCCGTCCCCCATGGGACCGATATTGAGGAGGTAATTCCCGCCCTTGCTGACGATTTCAACCATGCGGCGGATCACTTCGCCGGGCGTCTTCCACTGCTGATCGAACTTGCTGTATCCCCATGTGGTATTGAGCGTCTGTGGGGTCTCCCAATATTCCTGCAGACCGCCGGAAGGCATTCCGTTATCGTTCATGTCCTGATAGTCGCCCAGCAGATCTTGCCCGTATCCGCCGACCCTGCCGTTAATCAGGCACTGAGGCTGCAAGGTATGAACGAGGTTCACAAATTCGCGCGCGTGTTCGTTGGTATCCATGCCGCGGTCGAACCAAACCAGACCGAGCGGCCCATAGTTGCTCAATAATTCGCGCATCTGCGGCTTTGACTTTTCCTCCAGGTAACGTGAGAAGTTTTTCTTCGAACGATCGTAGTCCCAGTTATTGCCGTAGCCGTCAGGGTGCTCCCAATCCTCACGATGTGAGTAGTAAACGCAGAACCGGATGCCGGCTCTGTTGCAGGCTGCGGCGAGCTCTTTTAGCGGATCCCGCTTAAATGGCGTCCAGTCCACTATGTTGTATTTCGATACTTGGGAGTGATACATAGCGAAGCCATCGTGGTGCTTCGCTGTTACGACCAGATACTTCATTCCGGTTGACTTGGCCAGTTGAACCCACTTCTCTGCGTCGAAGTTTACGGGGTTCATCTGGTGTGCCATTTCCCGATAATCGGCCACTGGAATATTGAAGCGTTGCATGATCCACTCGGCTTCCGTTCCGACCGGTATTTGCTGATTCTTCCATTCGCCGGCCAAATACGAGTAGGGCCCCCAGTGGATGAACATGCCTAGCTTGTCGTGCTCGAACCACTGCATCCGGTTGGCATCGGCGCTTGGCGCCTCGCTTGGAAGGAGAAGCGTTAGCAGTGTGGCAACCGTGCATCCCAAGAAATGTCTTGACATAAATTCCCATTAGCAAACATACTCTCTCGTATGTCGATGAAAGCCGGTAGCCGATGCTACGCGCTCATTTTCCTCCTGTTGGGGGGAAGTGGCGGCCTATGGGCGGTAGATCCGTGCGGGACGCTGCCGCCCGCGACGGCACCCGGCTTTCAAACGTCGCTCCAAACATTTCTCGACAACAAGTGCTACGCCTCGGCGGGCTGGCGGCACGATCCGGATATCCGCGGTACAAACGGAGTTCACCCGAACGTGAAGGTTTGGTATTCGCCCAATATGTGGGCCTGGATGGTCGGAGGACGACAAGGCGATGCGCCCGAAGGCGGCATATTAGTTAAGGAGCAGTACGGGAATAGTGAAACGCCCACCGTGCTGACCGACTGGGCGGTCACGATTCGAGATAGATCGGGGTCCTGGGACGGCTGGTGGTGGGGAGATCTTTCTGCGCCTGGGACTCTGCAGACGGGAGTACCCCCATCGCTCACAAGCGGACCCGACTGCACGCAGGCGCAGTATCCGTTCGCGGCCTTCGGCGAATATTGCATAAACTGTCATGCTTCAGCGGCTAAGGGTTCGGACACCTTCGCCACGACGCGCTACGTGCTCGGCACCCAGGGGCCGGCTCTGACGCACTTCCCCCCTGAGGACGATATCCATTTCCACCTGGCGCACCGGACCCCGGTGAGTGTAACCGGGGCGAATAGCGCGTGCATGGTGCCCGAATCGAGTGATCATGTGGTGGCAGGGCCGCAACCGCTGGGCGCGCAGACGTTTGTCACTTCTGACCAGTGCACGGGCTGCCATAACGCAACCGGAACGCTCTCGCCAGCGAGGGCAGATCTGCCGAGCATGCTGTACTACCTGAACGGATCTTCACCGGAGCACGATCCGAAAACCGTCAACCTCTCGCCCAACGGTGAGTGGCGATTTTCAATGATGGGTCTCGCGGGGCGTGATCCGATTTTCTTTTCGCAACTGAATTCGGAGACAACGCTGCACGGCAACCTGAAATTGGGCCCGACGCCCGCGAAGCCTTACGTAGAGAATCTGTGCCTGCACTGCCATGGCGTTATGGGGCAACGCCAATTTGTGCATGACAAACACCAGCTTTTCACGCGCGACCAGATGCAGGACGATTCCTCAATCTATGGAGCTCTCGCGAGGGACGGGATTTCCTGCACCGTCTGCCACCGCATTTCGCCGGACGGTTTGGGAACTAAGGAGACCTACACCGGAAACTTCAAGGTAGGTCCGACGAACCACATGAACGGACCATTCGAAAATCCGCTGAAACTCCCGATGAAGAATGCTCTAGGGATGCAGCCGGTGCAAGGGAAGCAGATTACAGAATCGGCGCTCTGCGGTTCGTGCCACACCATCATTCTGCCGGTATTTCGGGCAAATGGCGAGCCGGTCATGGAGACCGTTGGAGGCAAATTTCAACAGAGGACCTTCGCGGAACAAGCGACTTTTTTCGAGTGGCAAAACAGCAAGTTCGCGGATAACGGGTCCGAACCCGAAAGTTGCCAGCAGTGCCACATGCCGAACACGTTTCTGCGTGATGGGAAGGAATCTCAGCCGCTGGCCTATAAGATCGCGAACATTGAGGACAATACGTTCCCGCCCGTGGACCATCGCGCGCCTGACAGCGAAATCACCCTCCAAAAGCGCTCGGGCTACCGGCGCCACCTACTGTTAGGGATCAACATTTTTGCACTCGAGATGTTCAAGCAATTCCGTACCGAACTGGGCCTCTATACTCCCGATCCCAAAGACGGCGTGATCAATCCGGACCCGATGATCCGGCAATCGCTAAACACTGAGGATGGGATCGATACAGCCATCGACCAGGGTACGAACTTGATTGCGAATACAAAGACGGCGGATGTGAAGATCCTATCTGTCGTTCGAAAGCCGCATGCATGGCAGGTGGACGTGCGCGTGACGAACAAGGCCGGGCACAGTTTCCCGTCAGGCGTTGGTTTCAGGAGGGCGTTTCTCAATTTCCAGGTATTGAACGGCGATGACGTGCTCTGGGCGTCAGGCAATGTGGCGCCGGACACGGACCAAGTACTCAACGGGCTCAAAGGTGTGATTGTGAATGGCCGGGGCGAACCGTTACTTACGGAAACGTTTACCCCATCCCAGCAGCGATTTCAGGCGCACTATTGGGAGAAGAACCCTATCACTCGCCAGGATCAGGTGCAGATCTACGAGGAGTTAGTTAGGAACCCCGAAGGATTCCTGACCACAAGTTTCATTGCACTGAATAAGAAGGTGAAAGATAACCGGCTGCAACCGCAAGGCTGGACGGCAAGCGGCCCGGAGGCGGCGGAAACCGGCCCGGTAGGTACTTGCGTTGGAACCGCATGCGATCCGCATTACGAGGATGGCAGCGGATCGAGCGTGGTGCGATACCTCGTGCCGATGACCAACCGAACCGCGCTAGCAGGAAAAATGCGCGCCACTCTCTATTACCAGACGGTGCCGCCTTATTACCAACTGCAGCGGGCCACGGATGCGACAGGTACCGATACCGAACGATTAGTCCGGTTCGTTCGCAAGCTGGATGTGGCTGGCACCACGGTGGATCAATGGGTACTGAAAATTGACCGCGACGAGTTCGAGGTGAACTAGAGAGTCCAAAGAACATCTACTCGTGGCGGAGGGCGCGCATAGGATCTACTTTGGCGGCCCGGCGCGCGGGGAGGTAACCAGCTACCGAAGCCAGGATCAGGATAAGCAGAATTGCGGTTCCGGCGGCTAGCGGATCGAGCGGCGGAACTCCGAAGAGGAAGCTCTTGATCCAGCGCGTCCCGCTTAGCGCAAGCGGAACTCCTATAACCAGGCCCATCAGGATGAGCAGCGCCGAATCGTGTAGAACCAGCCAGATGATACTCGAGCGCTGTGCTCCTACGGCCATCCGAATGCCGATTTCGGTAATGCGGCCGTTTACCGCGTAAGCCAAAGTTCCATAGATACCGATCGAAGCGAGAAGCAGAGCAAGACCGCCGAAGATGCTGCAGAGGCTGGTGATCATCTTCTGCTCCTGCAATGACTGTTCAACCTGGTAGTTAAGGTTATCGACGCTCAGAATAGGCAGCTTGCTGCTCACGTCCCGAAAAGCGCGCCTCGCTTCACTACCCAAACGCCCGGGTGCTCCCGATGTAAGGAGGAGTAATTCGAAGTTCGTCACCGGTTTTTGCCAGATTGAGAAGAATCCCATCGGTTGCGGCTTCTCGTGCAGATCGTAGTACTTGGAATCGGCGACTACGCCCACGATTTCAAAGCCGGGGGCTTTGAAAGGTACGTCGAGCGAAACGCGTCGCCCGAGAGGATTCTGATTCGGTAGATACCGGCGGACAAATGTCTCGTTGACGACGACGATCGGAGTGGAGGCAGGCGTGTCGCGAGCATCGACTACTCGACCGAGCAAAAGTGGAATACCAAGAGTCTCGAAGAAGTGGGGACCGACTGACAGATCGTAAATGTCCAACCGCTGGTCGGGGGGCGCAGGGTAGCCTTCTATTGCAGCGCTGTAGGCCGAAGTGCTTCCGCTTACCGGTGAAAAGCGAGCGACCGATGCCGATAGAACTCCGGGAAGCTGATTGAACCGTTCGCCAAGCTCTCGGTACAGAGGAAATAGTTCGTTCGGCTGGTATCCGCCCAGGCTGGCATTGCTTCTGACAAGCAAAATATTTTCGCGCCGGAATCCGACGTCCTGGCGCTCTAGGGCGAGCAGGCTATGAACCAATAGGCTGGCACCGAGCAGAAGCGTAAGCGATAAAGCGATCTGCAGCGTGATCAGAGCGTGCTGGCTGTTCATGCGCAAACGGCCGATGTGCCTTGCCCGGGACACATTTCCCGGACGGGGATCGATGCGGCTGAACTTCAGAGCCGGTGCTATGCCGAAGAACACGCCGCTCAGCAGCGAGATGACGACCGTGAAGGTCAGGACGATTGGATCGGGTCTTACTCTGACTACCGGATCGAACTCTAACATCAGCACAAGCAGGCGGACACACCACCAAGCGAACGCGGCACCTGCCAGACCTCCGACGCCTGCCAGTAAAACGCTTTCGGTAAGGACCTGACGAACCAGCCTGCCTCGGGAAGCACCGAGGGCCAGCCGCGCCAGGAATTCTTGACGCCGCGCTGAAGCGCGAGCAAGCAGGAGCGTGGCAACGTTCGCACAAGCGATCAGCAAGACGAGCGCCACCACGGCCATGAGGACCTCGAGCGGCTTGGAGTAGTGATAGCGAAGGCCGGAGATACCGCCACCCCCTGGCTTGAGTTCCGCGTGAAAATTTTCAATCTTGCGGCGAGTTCCCGGCGAAAGATGTGCGCCCGCCTGCTCTGTATAAAACTGGCGCAGTTGGTGATTCACGGAAACCTGCGCAGTTTGCAAGCTAACGCCCGGCCTGAGACGGCCCATGAAGTTCAGCCAGAAGACATCATGCGCGCTCAGCCACATGGCGCGACTATTCGACCATGCATCGCGTTGAAGGACCCGCGGCTGAGCCGAGAGCGGCAGCCAAAAATCGGGAGCGGTTTCGATGCGCTCACCGAAGAAGTGTTGATCGGCAACGCCGACAACGTTGAATGAAGTGCCGTTCAAGACGACAGACCGGCCCAGAATGTCTCGATCGAGATGGAAACGAGCTTGCCAAAAGCGATAGCTGACAACCGCGACAGGAGCAGCAGAGGGTGAGTCATCGGAGGCTTCGAAAAGGCGTCCGAGAGCGGGACTTACCCCCAAGGTCTCGAAGTAATTGCCTGAGACAAGGTGCGCCATCGCTTGCTCCTGCGGGCCTGCTTCGGAGGATCCGGCAACATGCATCACGAGCCGGTCCGTGCCTTGGCGGAATGCACAAAGGCTCTGAAATGAATCGTTGTGCGTCTGCAGATATTTGTAGGAAGGATAAGAGAACTCATAGTCGGGATAGTCGTTCCCGCTGTATGTTCCACTCCATATCTTGTCGCTGAAGAGGACCAGATGACCCGGATCGTGCACCGGCAGAAGCTGCAGCATCACCGCACTTATCAACGTGAAGATCGCGGTATTTGCACCGATACCAAGCGCAAGAGATAGTACGGCGACCGTCACGAGCACGGGAGCTTTGGCAAGCTGGCGCAGCCCGTAGCGAAGATCATGCCAAAGTGTTTCGAGCGAGTGTGACATGCAGTGATGTTTGGATTTAAGAGTGTCGCAACAGCGCGACTACGTCATCCACGGTAATAACACCTATAAGTTCTTCGTCATCGTCGACCACGGGTAAGGCGAGCAGGTTGTATTTGTCGAACATTTCCGCAATGCGATCGACCTTTTCATCCGACCGCGCGAACAGCAGAGGATCGGCGGCGAGATCTTTCAGCGGCGTATCGCCGGGCGCGAAGAAGAGCTTGGCGAGGGGAACACTGAAGCGGAGGCGCTTTTCGTTGTCCACCAGAAACAGCGCATGCAAACCTTCCAGAACCTCCTCGTTCTTACGCAACTCTCCAAGGGCTTGTGCGACGGTCGTCTCAACGGGCAGCGCCAGATAGCCGGTATCCATCAGGCCTCCGGCGCTGTCATCGCTGAAATCTCGAAGCTCTTCCACCTCTTCTTTGTCTTCCTGCTCCATTTCGTCGAGGATTTCTTCTGAGCGCTCTTCTTCGAGCTCGTTGAGCAGGTCGGCGGCTTCCGAGGGCTCCATCTCTTCGAGAATTTCCGCCGCTTTATCGGCTTTGAGCGATTCAATGATCTGGGTCTGGATCTCGGGCTCGACTTCAGTGAGCAACTCGGCAGCGCTTTCGCTGTCCATGGTTTCGAAGAGGGCGGCGCGATCTTCGTGGCCCAGGTCTTCGACAATATCCGCCAAATCCGCAGGGTGCATCTCTTCAAGCAGCTTGTTCGAGATGTTGAGACGCACGCGGCGCTGAGGATCGGCTTCCAGCATGTTGCAGAACTCCCAGCGGATGGAATGCATCGGGATGCGGTTCTGGATTCTACGGATTGAAGCGGCCGGGACGATCCCCTGGAGAAGCCGGCGGAGAATGGAGCGCATCCCGATATCGACTTCCAGAATGTGAAGCACGTCGCCGTCGTTTTCGCGTTCCTTGAGAAAGGTGATGTCGTTTACGCGAACGACTTTGCGGCCCTGAGCGTCGATGATCTGCTGATCGAGAAGATCTCGGACCATGCGAAGCATGTATTCATCGGAATGATAGGGGGTGAGCCGCTCGTCCTTGAGGTGGATGCCGGCGAGATCGATCGAGCGGACCTGATCGTAGCGAATGCTCAGCCACGCCGGTCCGGCCCCGACGAGAAACCGATCGAGGCGGACGGGATCGATGAGCGGAACGATCGCGGCGTCCCGCAGAGTGCCGATATCACGGCCCTTCAGGTCATAGACGTTAATGCCGCGCAGTTCCGAGAGATATAAGATTTCTTCCGCCATCGCGAGGCAGTTCCCAGTTCTCCTTAAGAATAGCCGTGCGCGGGGTTCTTACCGCGTATAAAAAAGCGCAGGGAGAGGTAGCAATGTTTCGTTACAATAAAGAATACGGGACCAATTCTTCAGGGAAAACCGCGTTTTTCGCGCTCGCGCGTTAACTTCAGCGATCTCCGAAACCCAAGCAGATATCACTCAAAATGCCGCAGCTAAAAGACCCCGCGTTGGGTATTAACAGTTGGTTAGAAGACGAGCTTTATCATCAGTATCAATTCGACCGTGAAAGTGTAGATGAAGGGTGGGGCCACCTGTTCCAGAACGGCTCCGCGAATCAAAGTTCTACCACGGCTGCGGATACTGAAGTACCTCAGGTTGAAGCTGAAGCACCTCAGGTTAAAGCTGAAGCACCTCAGGTCCAGGAAGCTCCGGAACTGCCGCCGCAAGCAGAACCAGTACGGCCAGAGCCGCCGCTGCCGGCTCCGCCGCCCGCTCCATCGGCCGAACTTGCGACAACATCCACCAAGGCTCCGGCGCGAGCAGAAACAACCAAGGCCGTGGGCGCGAGCGATCAGTTGGTTCCGCTGCGCGGCGTGGCGGCTCGGATCGCCGAGAACATGGCGGCCAGTCTCTCGATTCCGGTGGCCACTTCGCAGCGGCAGATTCCGGTGCGCGTGATTGAAGAAAATCGCAACATCATCAATAAGCGCCGCGCGCTCCAGGGACGGGGCAAGCTGAGTTTCACGCATCTGATCGCCTGGGCGCTCGTGAAAGCGCTGAAGACCAATGCGTCGCTGAATCATGCCTTCGCAGAAAATGGCGGAGAGTCGTTCCGGGTCGTGCGGAGCCAGGTAAATATCGGCCTGGCGGTGGATGTTGCGGGCAAGGATGGCGCCAGATCGCTCAAAGTTCCCAATATCAAGAATGCTGACGGGATGAATTTCGCGCAGTTCGTAGCGGCTTATGACGACATCGTGGCCCGGGCGCGGACAAATAAGCTGCAAATCTCGGATTTTGAGGGCACGACCATTTCTCTGACGAATCCGGGAACCGTCGGCACGCTGGGCTCGATTCCGCGATTGATGCCGGGACAGGGCGCAATCATCGCGACGGGCGCCATCGACTATCCGGCCGAGTTTGCAGCGGCGACCGAGGAAACAAAAGCTCTGCTTGGATTGAGTAAGGTACTGACTGTTACCTGCACTTACGATCACCGCATTATTCAGGGCGCAGAATCTGGGACCTTCCTGGCTAGTTTGCAGCAGCTGCTGATGGGAGGAGATGCGTTCTTCGAGGGGATTTTCCAGGATCTGAAGATCCCGTACATGCCGGTCCGCTGGCAGCCGGACCAGCAGATTACTCCCGGTCGTACCGGCATGGGCGTTAATGCCGACGTCGCCAAAGAAGCGGCCGTCATTCAACTCATTAATTCCTACCGCATCCGCGGGCACTTGCTCGCAAATACCAATCCTCTCGGAAACGATCCGGCATATCATCCGGAGCTCGACACCGCGAGTTACGGCTTATCGATGTGGGATCTCGATCGACCATTCCTGGCCGGAGCAGTGAAAGCGCCTAGCGGGGCGATCGGTTCTTACATGCAGCCGTATGAAACGCTGCGTGAAATCCTCGACCGGCTGCGAACGACTTACTGCGGCTCTATCGGAGTCGAATACATGCACATCCAGGCGCCGCAGCAGAAGCAATGGCTGCAGGATCGCATGGAAGGCACGATGAATTCGTGGAAGCTCGAGGATGCGGTGCGCCGGCGAATTTTGAACCGCCTGGTGCAGGCTGAAGAGTTCGAGCACTTCCTCCAGACCCGCTTCGTGGGCCAGAAAAGATACGGCCTGGAGGGGCTGGAGAGCACGATAGTGACCCTCGATGAACTTCTCGAGCGCGGTGCGAACGAGGGCGTGCAGGAAGCAGTCATCGGGATGGCGCATCGGGGACGCCTGAACGTGCTCGCGAATGTAGTAGGCAAGTCGATGGCGCAGGTCTTCTCCGAGTTCGAAGGCGAGCCCGATCCGGAAAGCGTGCAAGGTTCGGGCGATGTGAAATATCATCTTGGGGCGAGCGGTGTTCATCGTTCGACGATGGGCAGGGACATCGTGGTCTCGGTGGCCTTCAACCCGAGTCATCTCGAAGCAGTCGATCCAGTGGTGGAAGGTCTGGTGCGGCCGAAGCAGGATCGCATCGGCGATGACAAACGCGAACGGATTGTTCCCATTCTGATTCACGGCGATGCGGCGCTGATCGGACAAGGCGTGGTAGCCGAGGTGCTCCAGATGTCTCAGCTGGAGGGCTACACGACGGGCGGAACCATTCACGTGGTTACCAATAATCAAATCGGTTTCACCACGAATCCGCTCGAGGGCCGCAGCAGCATCTACTCCACCGACATCGCACTGGCGGTTCAGGCTCCTATCTTCCACGTGAATGCCGATGATCCGGAAGCGTGTCTTCGCGTAGCTCAGCTTGCTTACGATTTCCGCCAGCGCTTCAAGCGCGACGTAGTCATCGACCTGATTGGCTACCGGCGCCAGGGGCACAACGAAGCAGACGATCCAAGCTATACGCAGCCGGTAATGTATCGCAAAATCAAGAACACGCCCTCGGTATCGACACAATACGCCGAGCGGCTGGTTCGAGAAAAGTTCGTAGAGCCGGATGAAGTGGAAGGCCTGCGCAAACAGGTACAGAACAGGCTTAATCAAACCTTCGACGAATCCAAGAAAAATCGTGAACAATTCACGATCGAAGAATTTGCGGTAGTCCCGGTCGAAGAGGTGATGCAGCCGAGTCCGTCGACCGCGGCCGACTACAAAACGCTGGTCAAGGTCGTGCAGAGGTGTACCGAGCTGCCGGAAGACTTCAAGCTTCATCCCAAGCTGCAGACCTTGCTCGACCGGCGGCGCGAGGTACTGCGCGGAGCGCCGATCGACTGGGGATTCGCGGAAACGCTGGCCTTCGGCAGCCTGGTACTCGAAGGAACTCCGGTCCGGCTCAGCGGCGAGGATGTCACACGCGGAACATTCACGCAGAGGCACCTCGAATTTAGCGACTATGAGACCGGCGAAGGCTACTGCCCGTTGAAGCATCTCGATACGAGGCAGGCCAAGTTTGAAGCGGTCGATAGCTTGTTGAGTGAATATGCCGTCATGGGCTTCGAGTTCGGCTACAGCGTGGCCGATCCGCTGACACTCGTCCTGTGGGAAGGTCAATTCGGGGACTTCGCCAACGGCGCGCAGATCATCATCGATCAGTTCGTTGTTTCGGCGGAGGCCAAGTGGAATCAGCCGAGCGGCCTCGTGTTACTGCTTCCGCACGGGATGGAGGGACAGGGACCGGAGCACTCGAGCGCACGTATTGAGCGATTTCTTCAGCTCTGCGCGGAAAACAACATTCAGGTCTGCAACTGTACCACTCCCGCCCAATATTTTCACCTGCTCAGGCGGCAGATGCACTGTGGCGCCGACCGGCGCGGGCTGAGAAAGCCGTTGATTATCTTCACGCCGAAGTCGCTATTGCGGCATTCGAAAGCTGCGTCGCACCTGGACGATCTGATTACTGGAGCGTTCCAGGAAGTAATCGGGGACCCCCAGCATGTGGGCAGCCAGGTGCGCCGGATCCTGCTTTGCTCAGGCAAGGTTTACTATGACCTGGTCGACAGGCGTGAAAAGCTGGGGCGCAGCGATACTGCAATCATTCGCATCGAGCAGCTTTACCCGTTTCCGCTGCAAAGGCTGAACGAGATCTTGCGCCGCTATCCCGACGTTGCCGAACTGTTCTGGGTTCAGGAAGAGCCGGAAAACATGGGGGCATGGTACTTCGTCGAAGAGCAGATGCAATCGATGATCAATCCCGGAGGAACCGGCCGGCAGCTTCGCTACGTCGGGCGACCGACGGCAGCGAGCCCCGCCACAGGCGCTCATAAAGTGCACGTGGATCAGCAGGCGACGCTCGTGAACGAGGCTTTCGCCGAGACGCCTTCCGTCGTACGTAAGGCGCGGCGGCTCGTTCGCAAGAAACGGTAAAGGCAATCCCTGCCGTCCGGGCAACTCTTCCATTCTGCATAGGCTCGCTCTCATTTGCGGCGCAGGCGCTGCTCAGTAGGCAAGCTACATCAATCGATGACCTCATGAGCATGATAGGCTGCGTGAGGCGGCTCAGGCTGCATTGGCCTGTGTTGCCAAAAACCATGTCCCAGGCCATAGAGAACAATCGATTGCGGGTTAGCGAGGTAACGTCATGACCGATGTGGTCCCTCTACCAAAGTATTCACTGGGGGTTGGGGATCGATTTGCGCACCAGGCCAAGGCGCAGCTCGAAGCATGTGCGAAAGCGGCAGAGCAGGGCGTGGAAGTTGTCCCGGTCTGGAACAAGTCCAACCGGGAGCACATGATCATAGGCTCGAACCCTGCGGAGACGAGGGCCGCCGCTGACCAAGCCGTAAAGACGCTGAACTGGACTAAGCCCTATTACGTGGACGCTGACCATATCAACTTAAAAACGGTAGATAGATTCATTGATCCATGCGACTTCTTTACGCTCGACGTTGCCGATTGGATTGGCCAGCGAGCTGAAGAGGCGAGCGTTCACGCCTTCGCAAAACGTCATCCTGAACTGGCGGGCACCGTCCGAATCGACGGCATAGACAAACCGCTGCAGATCGACCCTCCGTTTGTGGTTGAGGTCGCGCAGAAATATCTCGCAGCCATACAGGAAGCGGGCCGGATTTACCGGTACGTGGAAGAGAAAAAAGGTAAGAACAGGTTCATTCCCGAAATCTCAATGGATGAGACCGACGCTCCTCAGACACCAATGGAACTGGTCGTGATTCTAGCTGCCGTCGCCGATGAGGGTATCCCGATTCAAACCATAGCTCCTAAATTCACCGGCCGCTTCAACAAGGGCGTAGATTACGTCGGGAACCTGGCGAAGTTTGAGGAAGAGTTTTCAAACGACGTCGCTGTGATTGCGTTCGCTATTCGGCAATACGGCCTGCCGGCGAATCTCAAGCTGAGTGTGCATTCGGGAAGCGATAAGTTTTCTATCTACGAGCCGATCCGGCGCACACTGAAGAAGTTCAATGCCGGCGTACACCTCAAGACCGCCGGCACGACTTGGCTCGAAGAGCTGATAGGCTTGGCTGAAGCCGGCGGCGCAGGCCTCGGTCTGGCGAAAGAGATCTATGCCGGCGCCTACGCGCATCGAGATGAGTTGTGCGCGCCTTACGCGGCCGTAATCGATATCGACCCGCATAAACTTCCCTCGCCCGAAACAGTGGCCTTGTGGTCATCGGACCAGTTTGTATCCGCCGTGCGCCACAATCCTAACGCTCCGGCATATAACAGCAGCATGCGCCAGCTTCTTCACGTCGGTTTCAAAGTCGCTGCGAAAATCGGCCATCCTTATCTGGATCTGCTTTCCGCAAGTGAGGCGACCGTAGCTAAGAACGTAACGGAAAATCTTTACGAACGCCATATCAAGCCACTGTTTATAGGAATCCAGGCATGTCACTGAAACTCTTCGATCTGACCGGACGGGTTGCAGTTGTCATGGGCGGGACCTCCGGCATTGGACGCACCCTTGCCCTGGGTCTGGCCGAAGCAGGCGCGGACGTCGTGGCCGCCGGGCGCCGCGAAGCTTTAGTGAACGAAGTTTCTGGCGAGATCGAGAAACTTGGTCGAAGAAGTTTGCGGCAGCCCGTCGATGCGTCGAGCCAGCAATCAATCGATGCTCTCCGCGATACCGTTCTCAAGCAATTCGGACGGATAGATATCTTGATCAATGCCGCCGGGCAGATCTTCAGGAAGCCGACGATGGATATCCAGGAAAACGAGTGGAACACGCTGCTCGATGTAAATCTCACAGGCACTCTTCGCGCCTGTCGCAGCTTCTACGAACCATTGGCCAAAAGCGGGCACGGTCGGATTGTCAACATCGCGTCTTTGAACTCCTTCGTGAGCTTCCTCGAAGTGGCGGCTTATGCAGCGTCGAAGGCGGGCGTGCTGGGTTTGACGCGCAGTCTCGCAGTCGAGTGGGCGCCGAAGGGCATCGTTGTCAACGCGATTGCTCCGGGAGTCTTTCGCACCGAGCTGAACTCCGGGCTTCTGGATGGCACGGACCGCGGCCGGGAGTTATTGATGCGTACTCCTATGAAGCGTTTCGGAAACATACCGGAGTTGACAGGAGCGGCGATCCTGCTTGCTTCCGATGCCTCGAGTTTCATCACCGGGCAGTGCATCGTCGTCGATGGGGGTTTTCTTTCCTCCGGTGTAAATCAGTAACGCGCGGTGCGTCCCTAAGCGTGTTTCGCTTTGGCCAGCTGGTGACCTTGTTCTGAGCCTGCAGGCCGCATGGGGAGAGTTACCTCCACTGTTTCGCCGACCGGGATACAGCCTGCGTGGGCACATTGGCAGAAATCCCTCTCGACTCCGTGTGTAGCTGCCTCTTGACAGTACTCGCTGCAATAGACGCCCGGACCTGCCGTCGGGCACGTACAGACGCTCAATGCACATTTCTGCTGATTTGCCATCTTGTTTACCTCGATATGGTGATCATTCAGAGGCGAGATCGCATTCATCCGACACCCGCGTACTCCGAGATCGCTAGCAGACGTTAGCTTTGCATTCCAGATTAGTGTATTTTAACCGTGAAGCAAAGCTTATTTTTGTAATTTAATCATTTAATGTAAAAACCCGAATTTACCTAGTCCTGTCGCACCGCTTCGCACTTCGAGGAGCGGGTCCTGGAAATCTAGGTGGAAACAGTGCTCAGGCGTGGAACGAAATACCTGCGCAAGTCCGTTCGACCCTGATTCTTCGCATGTCGAACAGCTTCTAGCCCATTGGACGGCAAGTATGTCAATAAGAGACCATGCCTCTGCCGCGCTTCCCATCGGTCGTTACTCGATCGCGGTCAGCTATCCGACTTTTAGACCGTACAAGCGCAGGGATATTGTTTTGGATGCCAATAGCGCGTTGGCCATCAACGCAATACTCGAACCGGGGCAGCAGAGCCAGACCATCACCGTTTACCGATAGCCCCTTCCACGTAGAGACCATGAATAGTCAAATGGGCGAAGTGATTTCCGGGTGCGCTATGACGGCTGTTCCCTTGAAGGCCGCGCCTTCCCAGATTTGCTGTCCCTGCTGCCGGGGGTCGCGCCGGCGAATTCTATCAACGCCAACACCGTTCAGGATGTAGGCGCCAGCACGTTCTCTCCTTCAGGCGACCTCAACCCCGGCACCATCCCATCGCCGGTCAGCGCGAATTCACCAACGCCAAATCAATGTCGTGACAAAGTCCGGCAGCAACAGCCTGCATGACAATCTATTCGAGTTCTCGCGGAATGCCGATCTGGATGCGCGCCATTTCTTTTCCCCGATGCGCGGTGTTGTTCCAGCAGAATCAATGCGGCGCGACTGCTGGCGGACCCATCCAGCGCGACATATTGGACCTTGTCGGGTATCAGCCACTTCAGCAGCGGCTTTCCCATCGCCTTGCTTAACAACACCGAGAACTCCCTGCTCGGCACCAATCCGAACGGCATTAACAATGCGGGCATCGACGAGCCCCAGTACCGTGGCGGCGCGCTGAACCTGAACTCCAACCCGCGAAACGGTCTACCCTACTTCGATCCCGATGTCTTCAGCCCTCAGCCATTAGGTACGCCAGGGAACAGGGAACGGCGTTTCTTCTGCGGCCTGGGTTCTGAAAATTTCGACATGGCCGTCAGCAAGAGAACTTGCGCTGACCGAATGCACCACTCTGCTGTTCGCAAATAGTGGCGAACCAAAGCTCCGGATGGCGCCTCCCAGTTCCGACGGAGAGTGCCAGGCACCACTCTCCCGCTCAGGCAAACGCAGTCTAGAGATAGCTTGAACATCTGCGTGCTAAGCTTCTGTTGAAAATCGACTTCTTGAAACTCCTGGCCGAGTTTTTGTGATAACCTCCTATACTGAACCTAGAACTTGTTCCATACCTGCCCGAACATCTCTCAGAGGTAATACGCCGTCCTAGTAGTTCGATCGAGTCCCACGCTGATGCCCCTACGTTCCGCTTTACCCCCGTACTACCCAGAACGCCATATACTCGGAATTGGTAGCATACCTGCTCACCTGTTATGTTGTTCAAAAAACTGGCAATGATCCTGGTATACTGATGTTGAAAATTCTTCCGATCGGGGCAGGGACCTCTTGATCTTTTTTTCTCAGAGGAGACTGGATTGAAGCGCGCCGGATCAGATGACTCCCTTCGATGTTCGTTCTGTCACAAAAGCCAGGACGTAGTTGGCAAGCTGATTTCGTCTCCGAGTGAATACCCTCGAGCTTACATTTGTGATGAATGTATAGCTGTTTGCAATTCGATCATCGAGGACGATCGTCATGAGCAGAACTACGGTGCTCCTGGCAAGCTTCCGCGCCCTCTCGAATTGAAAGAGTATCTCGATCAATATGTTATCGGGCAGGATCCGACCAAGAAGAAGCTGTCCGTCGCTGTTTACAACCACTACAAACGGATCCAGATGAATAAACAGCGCGGCAGCGAAGTCGAGCTGTCCAAATCGAATATTCTTCTGATTGGTCCTACCGGCACCGGAAAAACGCTGCTTGCGCAAACTCTGGCCCGGATTCTCGATGTGCCGTTCGCGATCGTCGATGCCACGACGCTGACCGAAGCCGGCTATGTCGGCGAGGACGTGGAAAACATCATTCTGCGGCTGCTGCAGAACGCGGATTGGGATGTCCCCCGGGCTCAGACCGGCATTATCTACATCGACGAAATCGATAAGATCGGCCGCAAAGACGAAAACCCTTCGATCACCCGCGACGTCTCTGGCGAGGGCGTTCAACAGGCCTTGCTTAAGATTCTCGAAGGCACGGTCGCGAACGTTCCCCCACAAGGTGGTCGAAAGCATCCGCACCAGGAGTTTACACCCGTCGATACCACGAATATCCTCTTTATCTGCGGCGGTGCATTCGTCGGTCTCGAAAAGGTGATTGCGCGGCGTGTCGGTACAAAATCGATCGGTTTCGTGCCGCCCGATGAAAAGGATGCTGTCCGGCGCCCCAATCAGGTACGTCGGGATGTGGATCTCCTCGCGCAGTGCCAGCCCGTGGATCTGATAAAATATGGATTCATCCCCGAGTTCATTGGCCGCATGCCCGTCACGGCGGTATTGGAAGACCTTTCCAAAGATGCCCTGGTGCAGATTTTGACGAAGCCGAAGAACGCGATTATTCGTCAGTATCAGAAGCTATTTGAATTTGAGAATGTTAAGCTCAAGTTTAGCGAGGATGCTCTCGAAGCTGTAGCCCAGCTGGCGATGGAACGCAAGGTGGGTGCGCGCGGTCTCCGCATGATCTTGGAAGATCTCATGCTGGACCTGATGTACTATCTCCCGACATTCAAGAAGGTTCGTGAATTCGTGGTCACCAAAGAGATGGTTCTCTCCCAGAAGATCAACATGGCCGTGCTCGAAAAGGCGGGCTAGTCGCCGTCAAATCACCTGAGAAGAGCATCAAACTGTAGGTTGCCGGTAGCTGCAGTTTAGTCCAAGAGATCTGTAACTGTTCTCGGTCCCGCTGACACATGGGACAATCCGCTAAGAAACTCATAAATGGTCACGACAAAAGATAAAACGGATTCCAAGCGACTTCCGATGATGCCCATACGGGATGTAGTGATCTTCCCGTTTATGATGACGCCCTTCGTCGTGGGGCGGGAGTCGAGCGTTCGCGCCCTGGAAGAGGCGCTGTTGGCCGACAAAAAGATTTTTCTCGCCACTCAACACGATGCCTCTGTGGATGAACCGAGGCCCGACGAAATTTATTCGGTTGGCACCGTCGCCAACATCGTGCAAAGCCTCAAGCAGCCGGACGGCAACATCAAAGTGCTGGTCGAGGGCGTCGAGCGCGGTAAAGTCATATCGGTCAGCGAAGAAGAGGGCTATTTCCGCGCCGTTGTCAGAACGACATCCTACAAAATCGAGCAGGGTTCACAGCTCGAAGCCCTGACCGGCCGCGTCAGTAATCTGTTCGAGCAGTATGTAAAGCTAAGCCAGAATCTGAACTATGAGACCATGATCGCCGCCATTCGTGTGGACGATCCCGGTAAGCTCGCCGATACAGTCGGCGCCAATCTGCAGCTCACCATAGAGGAAAAGCAAGAGCTGCTCGAAATCTTCGATCCCATCGACCGCCTCACCCGGGTTGCGGACCTGCTCGATATCGAGATTGAAAAACTCAATGTCGATCGCACTATCCAGGGCCGCGTTAAGCGCCAGATGGAGCGGGCGCAAAAAGAGTATTACCTCAACGAGAAAATCAAGGCCATTCAAAAGGAGTTGGGCCGCGGTGAGAAGAGTGAGATAGACGAGCTCAAAAAGAAGATCGATACCGCCGGCATGAGCAAGGATGCGCACGAAAAGGCTATCGCCGAGTTGCGTCGTCTGGAAGGCATGCCTCCCATGTCGGCCGAATCTACCGTCTCTCGCAACTACTTGGACTGGCTGTTAGCCGTACCGTGGAAGAAGAAGACCAAAGAAATTCGCGACCTGCGCTATGCCCGGCAGGTTCTCGAAAGCGATCACTACGGCCTCGAGAAAATCAAGGAACGCATTCTCGAATTTCTGTCGGTGCGGCGTTTGGTGCAGAATCCTAAGGGTTCGATCCTGTGTTTCGTCGGCCCCCCTGGAGTCGGAAAAACCTCTCTCGGAATGTCGATCGCCAAGGCCACGGGCCGCAAGTTTGTTCGTCTTTCCCTCGGCGGAGTCCGCGATGAAGCCGAGATTCGCGGCCACCGGCGCACCTATATAGGCGCCCTGCCCGGCCAGCTCATTCAGATGATGAAAAAGGCGGGTACCAAGAACCCCGTTGTCATGCTGGATGAGGTCGATAAGATGTCCATGGATTTTCGCGGCGATCCGTCTGCCGCCCTGCTCGAAGTGCTCGATCCGGAGCAGAATTACATGTTCATGGATCACTACCTCGACGTGGAATACGACCTCAGCCAGGTGTTCTTCATCGCCACTGCCAACGTTCTCCATACCATTCCGCCGGCTTTGCAGGACCGAATGGAAGTGATCCGGCTGTCGGGCTACACGGAGTTCGAGAAGCTGGAAATAGCCAAGCGATTCCTGGTTCCCAAACAGCTTAAAGACAATGGCGTCAATGAGGAGCAGGTGCTATTTCAGGATGAAGGCCTGCAAACTCTCATCACCTCCTATACTCGTGAAGCGGGCGTCCGGAATCTGGAGCGTGAGATCGGAAACCTCTGCCGGAAGGTGGCCCGTAAGGTAGTCGAGGCGCAGGTTCCGGTGGGCGCGGAGATTCCTCCCGCTCCTGTAGATGGCGTCGAAATCGAAGAGGAAGCTGCCGCCCCCGTGGTCGAAGAACCGGCTGAGCCAGTGAAAAAGAGTAGGAAAAAAGCCAAAAAAGAAGAACTTCCGCTGGTGCCCATAGAACGGGTGGTAATCAATCCGCCGACCATCAACGACATGCTTGGCCCAATCAAGTTCCGCGATACCGATCTCGACAAGCAGAATGAGATCGGCGCGACGACTGGTCTGGCCTGGACCGAGGTTGGAGGCTCAATTCTGACCACTGAAGCGACCGTCATGGAAGGTCGCGGCAAACTCACCACCACCGGCAAGCTCGGTGATGTGATGCAGGAATCTGCGCAGGCGGCTATGAGCTACGTACGTTCGCGCGCGCAGTACATCGGTTTGCCCAAGGATTTCTATCGCCATCTGGATATTCACGTCCATGTACCCGAAGGTGCGATTCCGAAAGATGGTCCTTCCGCCGGTATCACTATTGCCACTAGCATCTGCAGCGCTCTGACCGGCATTCCGGTTCGTTGCGATATCGCTATGACCGGCGAGATTACCGTTCGCGGGCGTGTCCTTCCCATCGGAGGTTTGAAGGAAAAGTTATTGGCCGCGCATCGCCAGGGAATTCGCGAGATCGTTCTGCCCAAGGAGAATGAACGGGATCTTGTCGAGATTCCGGAAAACGTCCGAAAGGATATGAAACTGCATTTCACGTTTTCGATGGATGAAGTTCTGAAAATAGCATTGGAACGCGAAATCGTAGCATTGCCGCTTGCGCCCGCGGCCACTGCGGCCGAACTGACCGCGAGGCCCGAAGATAATTTGACTCACTAGTCGGAGCCATGAGCGAAGCGATTGGAGTGATCCGATACAGGAATCCACCATGCCGGGAAGTGCAGTTGCGACCGGGTTTCTTGGAAGCGTAGCGCACGCGGAGCAATTCCCCCAGCCGGACAATTGCTTCGAGATCGCCTTTCTGGGAAGAAGTAACGTAGGTAAGTCTAGTTTGTTGAATCGGCTGGCTGACAAACCTGGGTTGGCCTTTACGAGTTCGCGTCCAGGTTGCACGCGGTTGATCAATTTCTTTTCAATAAGTGACGATGTTCGTTTCGTCGATCTCCCCGGTTACGGATACGCCCAGGTATCCCTGGAGGAGCGGGAGAGTTGGAAGAAATTAATCGAAAGTTATTTGAAGGAGCGCCAGAATCTTGCGCTCTCCTTCCTCATCCTCGACGCCAGGCGCGGCTGGATGGATATGGACCTGGAACTCAAAGCCTGGCTGGAGTTCCATAACCGTCGATACCAGGTGATTGCCACCAAGATCGACAAGCTGAAAAGTAATAACCAATTGAAAGCTGGATTAGAGGTCATCCAGAGAGAAATCCCGGACCGACAGCTAATCCCGTTCTCGGCCACTGACGGCCGGGGAGTGAGGGAAATTTGGCAAACCATCTCGAAGATCAAGAACAAGCAGTAACTCCCGCGGCTACCACCGAAGGTAAGCCCACCGAGAAGCCACAAGAAACCAACGGCGATGCGAAAGCCGTTGCGGAAAACGGAGAAGTGAAAGCCGCGGATGCGGCCGATGGCAAACCTCAGGAGACGCGGCATGAAAGGCCGCCACGCAGCCGATCGCACGCCGAAGCTAGGGGAAACGGCAGACCTGCCGCACCTCGTGCCGCGGCCGAACAGAAGTCAGCCCCTGAAACAAAGCCTGCCGCTGAGAACCCGCAACCAGAGCCTGCTGTCGCCACAGTTGCTGTGCAGCCACCGAGTGGACCTGAGCCTAGCGCTACGCAGCCGCCCATTGGTGCGCCGCCGCCACCGCCCGCGCAGCAAAGACAGGCGAATGCCCCAGCCGCGCAACAGCCTGGCCCTTTCCAGCGCCGAGGTCGTCACTCGATCGGGAATACCGGCGCCCAAGGGCAGCGCAATGGCGCCACCACGCTCGATCTCGTCGAACTGAAAGACATGAGCATCCAGGCGCTTAACCAGATCGCGAAAGATCTGGGTGTGCCCGGGGCCGCCGGCTTGCGCAAGCAGGAACTCATTTTCAAAATTCTGCAGACGCAGGCTGAGAAGAGCGGCCTAATCTTCTCCGAAGGTGTACTGGAATGTCTACCGGACGGATTCGGCTTCCTGCGCGCCCCGGAATACAACTATCTGCCGGGACCCGACGACGTCTATGTTTCCCCCTCGCAGATTCGCCGTTTTGATCTGCGCACCGGCGATACCGTCTCGGGACAGATTCGTCCGCCGAAAGAAGGTGAGCGCTATTTCGCACTCATCAAAGTAGACGCGATCAACTTCGAGCCGCCGGAGGAATCTCGCAACAAGATTTTCTTCGACAATCTCACGCCTCTCTATCCGGATGAGCGGCTGAAGCTCGAAACCGCCAAAGACAATTTCTCGGGCCGCGTTATGGACCTGCTCACACCGCTTGGCAAAGGCCAGCGTGGCTTGATCGTGGCCCCGCCGCGTACCGGCAAAACCATGATGCTCCAGAGCATCGCCAATTCGATTACTACCAGCCATCCGGAGATCAATCTCATCGTTCTACTGATCGATGAACGTCCGGAAGAAGTGACCGACATGCAGCGTTCCGTTCGCGGTGAGGTCATCAGCTCGACCTTCGATGAGCCGGCTGCTCGTCACGTCCAGGTCGCTGAAATGGTGATCGAGAAAGCTAAGCGACTGGTCGAACACAAGCGTGATGTCGTGATCCTGCTCGATTCGATCACGCGTCTCGCGCGAGCCTATAACACCGTAGTTCCGCCGTCCGGAAAAGTGCTCTCGGGCGGCGTCGATTCCAACGCCCTGCAGCGGCCCAAACGCTTCTTCGGTGCTGCCCGCAACATCGAAGAAGGCGGTTCGCTCACCATCGTTGCCACCGCGCTGGTCGATACCGGAAGCCGCATGGATGACGTCATCTTTGAAGAGTTCAAGGGTACGGGCAACATGGAGATCCATCTCGATCGCAAGCTCGTCGATAAGCGCGTCTTCCCCGCCATCGACATCAACAAGAGCGGAACCCGTAAAGAAGAGCTGCTGATGCCGCGTGAAGAGTTAAACCGTGTTTGGATTTTGCGCAAAGTACTCAACCCGCTCTCGCCCGTTGAATCGATGGAGCTGCTGATCGATAAGCTCGGAAAGACCCGCAGCAACGCCGAATTCTTGGCCGCCATGAGCGGCTGATTAATGGGCCGCATCCGCATCCTCTCCGACAACGTCGCGAACAAAATCGCTGCCGGAGAGGTGGTAGAGCGGCCCGCTTCCGTTGCTAAAGAACTTTTAGAAAACTCCCTCGACGCCGGCGCTACAGAGATCCGCATCGACGCCGAAAACGCCGGCCGCCGCCTGCTCCGCATCCAGGACAACGGCTCGGGCATGCTCCGCGACGATGCCCTGCTTGCCTTCGAACGTCACGCCACCAGTAAGCTGAGCGAGCTAAAAGACCTGCTCGCGATCTCTACGCTCGGTTTCCGAGGCGAAGCGCTCCCTTCCATCGCATCGGTAAGCCGCCTGCTCCTCGAAACACGCTCTCTCGACGAACAAACCGGCACTGGTGTCGAAATCGCCGGTGGCAAGCTGCTGCGCTGTGATGAAATCGCGCGTCCCCCCGGTACCACCATCACAGTACGCGATCTGTTTTACAACGTTCCCGCCCGCAAAAAATTTCTCCGCTCCGATCAGACCGAACTCGCTCACATCGGCTCGCTCGTCACGCACTACAGCCTCGGCCATTCCGATAAACGCTTCGAGTTTCATCACGAGGGCCGCGCGCTGCTTTCGGTTTCTCCTGTCTCAAACCTGAGAGACCGCGCGTTCCAGGTATTCGGTTCCGAGATCACCGAAGAGCTCGCGCAAATTGCACCTAAGACTCTCGAACTTCCTATAGCTGAAGAACCCGTGCAGTTTTCGCTTGAAGGTCTCGTCTCCGGACCTCAAGTTCAAAAACTAAATCGCAATTCTGTCTACCTGTTCGTGAACGGCCGTCTCATTCGGGACAAAGTTCTGATGCACGCCATCTCGTCGGCGTACCACAACCTCATGCCACCCGGTTGCTATCCGTTCGCGTTACTCTTTCTCAATTGTGACCCGGGCGAAGTCGACGTGAATGTGCATCCCTCGAAAACCGAAGTGCGTTTCCGCCATAGTCCGCACGTCCACGATTTCGTGCGCGATGCCATCCGTGAAATTCTGATGGCGAGCCGGCCCGCTTCGAGCATTCCGGCGTACATGTCGCCCTCTCCAGTACACGAGACTGTTCGTTCATATGAGAGCGCTCTGGCCTACGAAAGCGCGTCGCTTCCCGAGATGATCATTCGGCCGGTTATTACCCATTCGCCCCCATCCGTGGAGCCACTACCGCCGCCGGAAACTCGCCCATCGAACAATCACCGTATTCCCGATACACATCACGGACTTAGTTCTCTCCCGCCCGAATGGGATCGTGTGGATTCGCTCGCCGTACTCCCCGATCTGCGCCCGCTCGGCCAGCTTCACGAGAGCTTTATCATCGCTGCCGGGCGCGACGGACTCTGGATAATCGACCAGCACGTTGCCCACGAACGCGTTCTGTTCGAGCAGGTTCTACGTCAGCGAGCCGCCGGAACGCTTGAAGTACAGCGCCTGCTCATGCCCGCCGTCCTGCAGTTAACCCCCACCCAGCAGTTTGAATATGCCCGTATTGCCGAGGAAATGCATCTCTACGGCTTTGAAACGGAACCATTTGGCCAGCGGACCGTCGCCATCAAAGCCGCCCCGGCTGGCATCGGCGCCAGCGATGTCGAGAAAATCGTCTTCGAGATTCTAGAGGTTGCCGAGACCGAGCTGCGTTCCGCCTCGCTTGAAGAAATCCGCCGCAGCGTCTGCGCCACCATTGCGTGCCGCGCCGCCATCAAAATCAACACCCGCCTGGAACCGCCCAAAATCGAATGGCTGTTGCGGACACTCGCTGCCTGCGAATACCCGATGACCTGCCCGCACGGGCGCCCGATCGCCCTCCGTTACAGTACGAAAGATATATTAAAAAGCTTTCATCGAATATAATTACCGTCGGGCCACCTTTTTTATAGACGGTAAAAACCCCCTGCTTACTCCCACTCAATGGTGCCCGGCGGCTTGTGCGTCAGGTCGTAAAAAACCGCTGCGATCTGGGTCAACTTGAGCAGTCTTTCCGTCAGCTTCTCGAGTTTTTCGTGCCCCATCAGCACCACATCGGCGGTCATTCCATCGGCCGAATTGATCGGCCTCAGCACAACCGATTCCCGAGCCTCCGGCACCCCCACCGGTAGAAGCACAACCGGGAACTGCCAAACCTGTTCCTCGAATCCGGTTTCGAGACAAAACGCCCGGACAATCGCATCCGCTTCCCGCAAGATGTCCAGCCGCCGCTTATCTATCGAAGCGGCAAATACATGGAAATGCTCCAGTGGCGCTTTGCTGCCGCAAAGCGCCACCACGCGATTAATGTCCAGGCGTCTGTTCGTAAGTTCCGGAGCGGTTTTGTCGATATCTTCCTTTGTCGGAACGCGAGCTATCGCCAGTACCTGGCGATAGCTACGCGCATCGCCCTGCACTCCTACAGAGCGCACCGGAAGCAAGATGCCATCTGCGGTCGGAACGACCGAAGCTTCTTCTGGAGAGCAGAGACAACGAATCGCAAGTCCCGGACCTGGGAACGGATGGCGTGAAAGAAACTTCGCCGGCACCCCTAATTCGCGGCCGATTTCACGTACTTCATCTTTGTAAAAAGAGGTCAGCGGCTCGATAATGCGCCCGGAATCGATCAACGCTTGAATCCCGGCCACGCGATTGTGATGCGTCTTGATGAGATCCGCCTTGGCCGTGCCTCCGGACTCGATCGTGTCGGGGTAAATCGTGCCTTGACCTAGAATCCAGTGCCCGTCGAGAAAATGTTCCGTAGCCAGTATTCGTTCCTGTACCTTGACGAATTGCTCTCCGATCGCGCAGCGCTTAACTTCCGGATCGGTTGTGCCGCGCAAAGCATGCAGGAATTCCGCCTCCGCCTCATCGACCAGGAAGTGTTTGGCCCCGAGTTCGGAAAACACGGAGCGCACGAAGTCGGTTTCGTTTTTACGCATCAGGCCGGTATCGACGTAGATCCCGAAGACTCGCTCCGCTCCGAGTGCCCGCAGGCAGAGCGTGTGGGCCACGGTGGAATCGACTCCGCCGCTAACGAAGAAGAAGATGTTGCGGTCGCCTGCGGCGGACCGGATCTGCTCCTCCACTTCCGGCACGCGCTCCGCAATGTTCCAGTCCTTCTCAGCTCCGCATATGCCGAAGATGAAATTCTCGAGCACCCGGCGCCCGGCATGGGTATGCATCACTTCTGGATGGAACTGGATTCCAAAAAGCCTATGCTCTGTGTCTGACATGGCCGCTACGCCAGAGACGCCACTCGAAGCGGTCACTCGAAATCCTGCAGGAACGGCGTCAACTGTATCGAAATGGCTCATCCAGATCTGCGATCGGTCTACTCCGCTCCATAGAGGGTCCGGCGCGGTTACAGTCAACTGCGCAATCCCATACTCGCCACGCGTTCCCTTTTGAACGCGCCCACCCAAATGTTTCGCAAGGAGCTGATGGCCGTAGCAGATTCCGAGCACCGGCACATCCGAAGTCAGTATTCGCGGGTCGATATCAGGTGAACCAGGCTCCAGTACGCTCGCTGGGCCTCCGGAGATGATAAGGCCCCGTCGGGAAGCCAGCGCTTCTGCCGGAGTCTCGCTGGGCTGCACGTCGCTATAGACGCCAAGTTCGCGAACGCGCCGCGCGATCAGGTGAGTATATTGACCGCCAGTGTCGAGGACGGTGATCTGAGGCGAGTCTATTCGTTTATCGAAGACTCGCTCTTTGTTTTTCAAAGTGCGCCTTCGATTGAGCCAACAGCGCCGAAGCCTTCGGCATGGCTTCGATAGCTTTCTGCACCTCTGGATCCTGTTGAACGCCTACCCGCTGCGAATCTTCAAAGCTAAACGCCGTGACGTACATTTGAGCCCTCAACTGATCGCGCATCCAGCCATGATCGCGGGTCCAATCGGCTTCGGAGAACTTGATGCCGCTCTTCATCAGGTAGTCGTGCAGATCGTTCAATACTGCTTCGTCGGGAGCCCAGCCTTGCGGCAGCTTGGTCGGATGATTGGCGAAATAGAAGGCCGTGAAATTGAAGAACTCGTCTTTCCGGACCGCCGTCAGCTCGAGCGCATCCAGCTGCGGGTTCTGGAACTTCTCGTCCGGTGTGATGCCGCCCCCGCCGTAAACCGTGCGCCCCAGATCGGTTTGTTTTACGTCCGTCGGATCTTTGTTTTCTGTTCGCTTGCCGTAGTAGTAGTCGAGAAACGAGATGTGGGAATAGTCACGCTGGATCAAGCGTCCGCTCGGCGTGTAGTAGTGCTGAGTGGTCAATGCCAGGCCGGTGTTATCGCTCAACTGGTACACGGTTTGCACCAAACCCTTGCCGAAGGTTGTGTCGCCGAGAATCCAGGCACGGTCGTGGTCCTGTAGTGCGCCTGCCACGATCTCGGCCGCAGAAGCCGAGTAGCGGTTAACTAAAACCACAATCGGGTAGTTTTCGCCGTACTCGCTGCCTCGCGCTACATAAGGCTTTTCCGCGTAAGCGCGTCCTCTGTGCGAAACAACTACCTGGCCGCGGTCCAGCCAGTGTCCCGCCACCGCGACGCCCTCTTGCAACAGCCCGCCTGGATTTTCGCGCAGGTCGAGTATCAAGCCCTTGATGTTTTTCTCCCCAAGCGCCTTCAGATTGTCTTCGACTTCCTTGCTAGTGGTTTCCGTAAATTGCTCAACGCGCATGTAGGCGATTCCGGGTTTCACCCAGAAGGCCTGCCATACACTGTTGCGCGGGATCTCATCGCGTACCAGATTGAAAGTTAGCGGCTGAGACGAGCCCTCGCGGCTCACCTTCACTTGCACTTTGGTTCCCTTGGGCCCCTTCAGCATCTCCGCTATTTCGCTGGTACTGAGAGTGTCTACCCGCTTGTCGTTGACCTCAACGAGCATGTCCCCTGGCCGAATCCCGGCGCGGTACGCCGGAGTTCCGCCAAACGGATGCACCACCATCGGCTTGCCTGTTCGTGGCTGAGCTCCAATCAGCATGCCTATGCCGAAGTACATCCCATGCTGTTCTTCGCGAAGCCCGGCGAATTCCTTCGGATCGAAGAAATTCGAGTGGGGATCGAGCGTCCGCAACATACCTGGGATTGCGCCTCGATAGATACTCTTATCCGCGCTTAGCTTGTCCGCGTAGTTTTGGTCGACCAGGTCGTAAACCTTGGTGAAGGATTCGATGCTGGCCTTCAGATCCTCATCGGAGGTGACGCTCGCGTTATGTTGCGAGGCCGCCGATACCGTTTGAGGTCCGGGACCGAATAATCCGCCCGCAACGGCGCAGATTCCAAGGAATAAGGGAATAAAAAGGACATACCGCCGCTGCGACAACAATTGGACCTCCAGGATCTGTCTCCAGTATAGGACGTCCCAGAACTGCTTCAGGACGCGAGGTTAGGAAGAAAATGAGCGGTTTTTATTCAACCGGCAGCCCGCGCCCGTCTCGCAAGAGCGACTTCGCTGCGGGTCGCCTTTTTGGGCACCTCATCTAAACGCTTTACCTGATCGCTCACGGACACCAGGAACATCGGCTGGCGAGCGTTTTTCAGGAGATCGATAATCCGGTCCTGCTGATCTTCCAGGAAGATCGACTTGCCATCGGTCAACAGATGAAGCTTCGAATCGTTAGACAGTACATCCGCCAGGCGTCGCCCCATCTCCCGCTGGAGAAAACGCAGAACCCGCCGAATTTTTTGTAGCGAGAAGCCTTTCCGGCGCAGTTCGGCGATCACCGTGATTTCGATTACTTCTTCGGGAAGATAGATGCGCTTGTGACCCTCGTGCCGGGGTGAAACTACTTTGCGCTCGTCCCACCACTGAAGCTGCCGCAGGCTCACCTGGGCGATCCTGGCAACGTCCGTACTCGTGTATGTCCGGCTGGACGGGAGTAAATCAGGACGGACTTTCCGTGTTTTGAACATGACGCCCCGTTTTCGTTTGGAGTTCCTACGGCTGCCAAGATTTTACTAGAGCCGCGGCAGGAGTCAAGCGGCATTTTCGGCGATACGGGGCGAGAGCCCTCGCCAAGTGCGAGCTAACCGCCGCCCACAAACTCAACTATTTCGATCCGGGCGCCGTCGCCGACCTTAGCTTCAGCCCAGTCACGCTTGCGGACGATCGATTTGTTCAGTTCAACGGCGACCCGGTCCGAGGCGATGCTCAGTTCATCGAGCAATGCGGCCACGCACTGATTCGCAGGCACTTCACGCGATTCACCGTTGATTGTTACGTTGATGGTGTCCTTGTCCATCCTGGTCTCCGTCTTTCTGTCCTGATTATATGAAGGTCCGGCTGCTAACCTGTAGATTAATGAACCATGCCCACCACTTATGCTGAAACCTGGTTTCCCGTACTGGTTCAGATCGTAATTGCGATTGCGGTGGCGGGCGCCATGATTGGCCTCTCGGCTTTAATCGGCCGGCGAGTTCGCGATCCCGTCAAGTTCTCACCTTATGAGTCCGGTATGGCGCCGGTGGGCAACGCACGCGAGCGATTTTCAGTCAAATTCTATCTGGTCGGGATGGTTTTCATCCTATTTGATATAGAAGCGATCTTCCTTTATCCGTGGGCTGTGGTTTACCGGCAGTTTAAGTTGTTCGCGTTTTTCGAGATGTTGCTGTTCATCGTTTTAGTACTCTGCGGGTTCTTCTACGTCCTCAAGAAGGGCGTTTTGAATTGGTCCGTTGATGAAGAACGGCGGCGTGCGGCGGAGGCAAAACGTGCTGCCTGATGCCGTGGCGCAGGATTCGACCGCTCTACAGATCAACCAGCAGTTTCCAGAAGCGCTTGTAGATGCGAAGCAGGAGCCCGATGGCCCGGTTTTCTACCTGGATCCTGCCCAGATTGTCCCAGTTTGCAGCTACTTCAAGGAGCAAGGGAATTTCGAGCAGTTAGCCGCCGTCACGGCAGTTGACTGGTGGCCCCGCGAGCCGCGTTTCGAAGTCGTGTATCTGCTGCACTCGTACAGCTAACAACAGCCGCATCCGGTTTGTGCTCCGAGTTCCCGAAGGCAGCGAGGTGGATTCACTTTGCCAGGTCTGGAGAAGTGCGAACTGGTATGAACGCGAGGTGTTCGATCTGTTCGGTATCCCGTTCCGCAATCATCCAAACCTCGAGCGGATCATGATGCCAACCGATTGGGAGGGCCATCCACTTCGCAAGGATTATCCGGTTCATGGCCATAAGTACTCTTATCAACAAGATGAGTAAACATCGCTCGCCGGCATTTGTCGTCGAGCACTCTAACGGGATTTTGTCATGAGAGAAGACTATGCGCGCGTCGCATCACTAGACCCGGAGCATGAGCTTGCGGTAGAAGATCCTTCGCGAACAGAGTACGTAGGGCTCAAGCCGGGAAGCGGCCGCCGCATGACTCTGAACATGGGGCCGCAGCATCCTTCTACGCACGGTGTACTACGCGTAGTTCTGGAACTGGAAGGCGAAACGATTCTAAGTGCGCGTCCTGAGATCGGATATCTGCACACGGGCATTGAGAAGCAGTTTGAAGCAAAGAAGTACGGCCAAGGCACTCCGCTCAGTGATCGCGTCGATTACCTTTCGAATCTGAACAACAACTTGTGCTTCGCGCTGGCCGTTGAGAAGTTGCTGAAACTCGAAATCCCAGAGATGGCTCAGTGGATGCGCGTGTTGCTCTGCGAACTGCAGCGACTGTCCAGTCATCTTGTCTGGCTGGGCACACACGCGCTGGATATCGGGGCGATGAGCGTCTACTTCTACTGCATGCGCGAACGGGAAGAGATCCTCAAGGTATTCGAGATGTTCTCGGGCCAGCGCATGATGACGAGCTACATACGTGTTGGGGGGTTAGCGCTTGAACCTCCTCGCGGGTGGGAAAAGACCGTTAGGATCTTGGTAGAACGATTGGCGCGAGGGGTCGACGAGTATTATGCTCTTCTTTCTGCCAATCCGATTTGGCTGAACCGGACCAAAGGTGTGGGCGGATTGCCGCTCGAGTTGATGGTTGACCTCGGAGTCACGGGCCCGCTGTTGAGGGCTGCCGGAATGAAACAGGATGCCCGAAAAGATACTCCCCATTCGAGCTATGACAAGTTCCAGTTCGAGGTTCCCACACGCACCGCGAACGACGTCTATGCACGGTTCGAGGTTCGAGTCGAGGAGATGCGGCAAAGCTTAGGAATCGTTCGCCAGGCACTCGATGGAATGCCGCCCGGGGATTGGCGTGCCGATGCGCCCCATATCTTGTTGCCGGATCGGGAAAAGATGAAGACACAGATGGAATCACTCATCTATCACTTCAAGATCGTGACTGAGGGATTTCGTGTTCCGGAGGGTTCCGTTTATCAGGTAGTAGAGTCGCCGCGAGGTGAACTCGGCTACTACGTCGTCAGCGATGGAACCGCAAATCCTCATCGGGTCTTCATGCGAACGCCCAGCTTCGGTAATTTGCAGGCGCTTGGGGCAATGCTCGAAGGAGTTCTGATCGCCGATTCGATTGCTGCCATGGGTAGCATGGATTTCGTGCTCGGGGACGTCGACCGGTAGCCATGACTTTTTCGCCGGAGTTGGAAGCGAGGTTCGCGAAGCTGCTGACAAGCTATCCGCCAGGGCGACAGCGTTCAGCGGTGGTCCCAATGTTGCTTTACGCACAGGACGAGATTGGCAGTGTTACACAAGAGCTGGTCGAGGAAGTGGCTAGCCGTTGTGGCGTGACGCCTCTGCAGGTGGATGAGGTGATCGGTTACTATTCGATGCTGCATCGCAGGCCGCTCGGCAGGTATCACGTTCAGGTGTGTACAAATATCGCCTGTCAGGCGGTGGGCGGCGAGGAACTGATGGAGCATGCCAGCCGCACGCTGGGTCTTAAGAACAAACAAGTGTCACCAGATGGAGTGATTTCGCTTGAAGAAGTCGAATGCATGGGCGCATGTTCTTGGGCTCCCGCCATTCAGATCAACTACGATTTTCACCATTTTGTTACTCCGGAGCGTTTCGATCGACTAATGGAAGCTCTGCGCGACGGCAGCTACAAACAGAAGGCTTCCTGAGAACTTAAATAAGATGCGCTACAACGAACCGAGCCCCTTGGAAGTCAGAGTTATCTCACAACGCTTCGACCTTCCAAATTCAACTTCTATCGATACTTACCTGGCCAATGACGGTTACGTAGCGGTTAAGAAGGTTCTCGGCATGACGGCTGAGGCGATTATCGACGAGCTGAAGGTTTCCTCCTTGCGCGGGCGCGGCGGCGCCGGCTTTCCGACCGGTATGAAGTGGAGCTTTGTCCCGCGCAACACCGGCAAGCCGACGTATGTCATCTGTAACTCGGACGAGAGCGAGCCCGGCACTTGCAAAGATCGTCTCCTGATGGAGAACGACCCCCACCAGTTGATCGAGGGCATGTTGATCGCGGGCTGGACGATCAAGTCGAACAAGGGCTACATCTTCATCCGCGGCGAATATCGTTATCTGATCGAAATCGTCGATCGCGCCATCGCGGAAGCTTACGAGCGCGGCTATCTCGGGAAGAACATTCTTGGATCGGGTTGGGACTTCGATGTTTACACTCATACCGGCGCGGGCGCCTACGAGTGTGGAGAAGAGTCGGCTTTGCTCGAATCGTTAGAGGGCAAACGCGGAATTCCCCGTCTGAAACCACCGTTCCCCGCAGTAGTCGGCGCGTTTCAATCGCCCACCATTCTGAACAACTGCGAAACGTTCTCTGCGGTTCCGGTGATTTTTCGAAATGGTGGGGCGTGGTACGCGGAACTCGGTACACCGAAGAACGGCGGCACGCGGCTGGTGTGTGTTTCGGGTCATGTGAACAAACCCGGAGTATATGAGCTTCCGATGGGCTTTCCGATCATGCGTTTGATCAATGAGGTCTGCGGCGGAATCCGGAATGGCAAGAAGCTCAAGGCGGTGATTCCGGGAGGCTCTTCGTCGCCCGTTTTGCGGGCGGACGAATGCGATATTCCTTACGATTTCGATTCATTGGCAAAAGCCAAGACAATGGCCGGTTCGGGCGGTCTGGTGATACTCGACGAAGATACCGACATTGTGGCAGTGGCTCTACGAACGATCAAGTTCTACGCGCATGAGAGTTGTGGCTGGTGCATTCCGTGCCGCGAAGGTACGACGTGGTTGAAGAAGATTCTGACCCGCTTCCACGAGGGCGGCGGTGTGCCGTCCGATATCGACCTGATCGGTGAACTCTCGAACAACATGCTTGGCAGGACCTTCTGTGCGCTCGGAGACGCAGCCGCGATGCCGACCACGGGCTTTATCACTAAATTCCGTGGCGAATTTGAAGAGTATCTGAAGAAGTCGCAGGTGCCTGCCGAACCCGAATTGGTTTCTATCTAACGCAAGACTTTTATGGCTGACCCAGTCAATTTCACGATCGACGGCCAACCGCTCAAAGCGCCTCCCGGCACGTTGCTGATCAACGCGGCCAAAGAGGCTGGTATTTCGATTCCTGCTTTTTGTTATTACGACAATCTTTCCCTGCAAGCGGCTTGCCGCATGTGCCTTGTTGAGGTTGAAAAGACGCCAAAGCTTCAAGTAGCCTGCACACTGCCGGTGGCTGAAGGCATGGTTGTTCATACGGATTCACCGCAGGTTCGCCAGGCACGTAAAGGCACGCTCGAGTTCTTGCTGACCAATCATCCGCTTGATTGTCCGGTGTGCGACAAAGGCGGCGAATGCGAGCTGCAGGACATGGTCTTCCGCTACGGTGCGGGCGAGAGCCGGTTCCGGGAAGCCAAAATCCACGTAGACGAAAAGCAGTGGTCGCCGGTTGTGTATTACGATGCCCCGCGCTGTATCCTCTGTTACCGTTGCGTGCGCATCTGCGGTGAGGGCCTCGGCGTCAACGCTCTCGGGATTGGAAATCGGGGGGCAGCCGCCGAAATTGTTCCGAATCGCGGCGATCACCTCGAATGCGATGAGTGCGGCGCTTGTATTGACATCTGTCCCGTCGGCGCCCTGACCTCGGGACCTTATCGTTACAAGACGCGCCCTTGGGAAATGGAGCATGTCGGGACCGTCTGCACACATTGCTCGAACGGCTGCAAAACCACGCTGGGTGTGCGCAATGGCCATATCATTCGCGCAAACAACCGGGATCGTGCCGGTGTCAACGGCGAATTCTTGTGCCTGAAAGGGCGTTACGCATTCGATTTCAACGAGAACCCGCAGCGACTGACAGCCCCGCTTGTCAGGAACAGCGTTGACGGCCAGTTGCGTCCGGTTTCCTGGGCAGTAGCGCTCGCCACGGTAGCCAAAAAATTTGCTGAGCTGCGCGCCAGGAACGGAAAGTTCGGCGTGATCGGCTCGAACCACACGAGCAACGAAGAGAACTACCTGCTCCAGAAGTTTGCGCGATCCGTTCTCAATACGCCGAACATCGATCATCACCGGACCGGGGATATCGCTACCTTGATTAGTACTCTGCAAGGGCGTAAAGAGGCTCTGGCGAGGACGGCAGATCTGTTTACGACCAAGGCCGCCCTGGTGATTGACAGTGATCTGGCACAAGAGCAGCCGTTGGTCGCCTTTCAGTTGCGCTCCAATTGGAGACTGAACAAGGCGCACGTTTACGCGATCACCCCGGGCCCGGTACGGGAAGACAGTTATGCGGTTACAGCGCGGGCCGAGATAGGCAAGGAATTCGAAGTTCTGGAAAATTGGCGCGAGCAGTTGGCGAAAGAACCCGAGCTGCTGATTGTATTCGGCGCTGCGATTAAGGGCGCTGCCATTCGCCAGCTCGTCGAGTTTGGCGATTCACTGGGTATTCCTGTGAAATATGTTTGTTTGTTGGACTACTCGAATTCGCGCGGCGCGTCGGACATGGGGCTGTTACCCGATTCTTTGCCTGGCTATCGCTCCTTGAGCGGCTCAGGTCTTGAGCCCGGTCTTGATCAGGACCAGATGCTAGCTGATCCGAACCTGGAAGCGCTTTGGGTCGTAGGAGCGAATCCTCTTTCGCGACAGGGCCTGACGGCCACTGGCGCCTTCGTGGTCGTGCACGACCTGTTTCTGACTGAGACCGCTCGGCGCGCAGACGTTGTTTTGCCGGCCAGTTCAGCATACGAGAAAAATGGCACCGTGACGAACGTTTGCGGCGATGTCCAGAAGCTGACCCGCGGTCCCAAAACAATGGGCACTAAGTCGGACTTGGAGATCATCGCCCTGCTTGCAAAAGAGATGCGCGCGGATTTGGGAATACTCAAACCCGAGACTATCTTTGCCGAGATTCGCAAAACCGTTCCCGGCTACGACGTGCCGCTGGCTGTCATAGAAACGGGAGGTGCCGCTGCTACCGCTCCAGACGGCGATATCGTGACCATCCAATCCCGGCCCGAGCTGATTCGCTCAGCCGCGAATACCCTCTATACTTCCGGTACTCTCGGCCGCTTTTCTAATAACCTGTCTTCTTTGATCGAATCGCCCGGAGCGCTATACGGTGGTCCTCCGGCTGAGCCGGTCGTGGAGCCTGGCAGCGTGCAAGTGGAAAGCATAGCGGGCCGCTGATGAACTTCTTTGTCGTCAGTTTGATCAAAATCGTCATCGTTTTCGCTATTTTCATGACCACGCTCGCTTATCTGCAGTGGATCGAGCGAAAAGTTCTGGGGCATATCCAGTCGCGCACAGGTCCGTTACGAGTCGGGCCGCACGGCTTGATGCAACCAATGGCCGATGTCTTCAAGCTGCTGACGAAAGAAGATCTGCTGCCGCCCTATGTAAACAAGCTTTTCTACCTTCTGGCCCCGTTTATCGCGGTCTGCCTTGCGTTGATTTCGATTTCGATCATTCCATTCGGTCCGGAGATCAACGTACTCGGTACCCGGACTTTCATGCAGATCAGCGATGTGAATGTCGGCATCTTGTTTGTGCTGGCGATCAGTTCGGTCAGCGTGTACGGCATTGCGCTGGCTGGCTGGTCCTCGAACAATAAGTATTCGCTGCTTGGGGGATTGCGTAGCAGCGCCCAAATGATCAGCTACGAGCTGCCTTTGACTCTGGCCATTGTCTCTCCGCTCTTACTCGCAAACCACCTCAGCTTCCGAGCTATTGCAGAGGGTCAAGCCGGTTACTATCTGGGTTTTATACCGCGCTGGAGCATTTTCCAGATGCCGTTCCCGCAGATCTTCGGTTTTATTATCTTCATGATCGCGGGATTTGCCGAGACTAACCGCGTCCCATTCGATCTTCCTGAAGCTGAAAATGAGCTGGTCGCCGGCTTCCACACCGAATACAGCAGCATGAAATTCGCCTGCTTCTTCATGTCCGAGTACGCCAACATGGTGACGATCTCGTGCGTAGCAACGCTGCTTTTTTTGGGCGCGTGGCACCCTCTTTTTCCAGCGCCCGTTTCAAATTGGGTACCGACTGTTGTGTTCATCGCCGCGGCTCTGGTGTTCTTTTTCCAGGCTGCGCAGCCTTCACGACGACGGGACCGCACCACCATGCCAATCTTCGGTGTGGCCGCTCTGGTCCTTGCGGTGATTTGGAGTATTCCGTTCTTGCAAGTGTTCCTGGTTCCGGCGTTCTGGTTTGGCGGCAAGGCGGCTTTCATTCTGTTTACCTACATCTGGGTGCGCGGAACCCTTCCGCGGTTCCGATATGACCAGCTGATGCATTTCGCCTGGACGTTTCTCTTTCCAGCAGCGCTTATCAACCTGCTCATAACTGCCTTCTGTGTTGCCGTGTTTTAGCGGAGTGCATCACATGGATACAATCCTCTTCATCGTCTTCGCAATAGTTGCTGTTGTGTGCGCCTTCAATCTGATTCTGCAAAAGCATCCCATCTCGAGCGCCCTGTCGCTGATCGGAGTTCTGGGTTCGCTGGCAGTCCTGTACCTGCTGTTGGGAGCGGAATTCATGGCCATGGCTCAGATGATCGTTTATGGGGGCGCGGTGATGGTCCTGTTCATCTTCGTGATCATGCTGCTCAATGCCGGGGCCGAGAAAACGAGCGGTAAATCCTGGTTTGCGCAAATAGCGGGCCTGCCTCTGCTTCTAGCCTTTGTCGCCATCATGGGGTTTCTGATCGAGTTCGGATTCTCGAGCAATAGGACGGTTGAGTTTGGTAGCTGGGTTGGTGGAACTGCGGAGCGAATCGGACAACTGCTCTTCACTCACTATTTACTGCCGTTTGAGGTCATTTCTATTCTGATACTCATTGCGATTCTCGGGGCGGTGGTTCTCGCCCGCAAGGAAGTCGACTGATTTTTATGACCCACATTCCGATTTCCTGGTACCTGATGCTGAGCGCTGTCCTGTTTGCACTTGGGGTAGCCGGATTCGTCTATCGCAAGAGTGTCATCACCGTCTTTATGTCGATCGAGCTGATGCTAAACGCGGTGAATCTCAGCTTTATTTCGTTCTCATATAATCTGCATCGTATCGACGGCCACATTTACTCGTTCTTTGTCATGGTCGTAGCGGCTGCGGAAGCTGCCGTCGGCCTCGCGATCATCCTCACCATCTTCAAGAACCGCGGCACTCTTCAAATCGATGAAGTCGATTCCATGAAGCTGTAGTCAGGCCACAACCAAACGATGACTCTCTGGCTAATACCTCTTCTTCCGCTCCTTGGCTTTCTGGTGAACGGGCTCTTCGGGCGGCGGCTCGCGAAGCCTCTTGTCAGCCTGATTGCGATTGGATCGGTAGCTCTTTCCTTTCTGTATGTACTCTTTGTCCTCTCCAGGCTTTGGCCGCTCGAGACCGTCTTTTCAGAGAATTACTTCACCTGGATTCAAAGCGGTTTTCTGCAGATAGGCTTCGATATGGCCGTTGACCGTCTGACGGCCGTGATGCTGCTGATTGTCACCGGCGTCGGGTTGGTGATCCACATCTACGCGGTGGGTTACATGGCAGAGGAAGAAGGCTACTACCGTTTCTTCAGCTACTTCAACCTCTTCATGTTTTTCATGCTGCTGCTCGTACTCGCCTCCAATCTTCTGTTGCTGTTTGTGGGTTGGGAAGGCGTGGGTTTGTGCAGCTATCTACTGGTCGGGTTTTACTTTCGAGAGACATGGGCCACCAATGCTGCCAACAAGGCTTTCATAGTCAACCGTATTGGGGACTTCGGTTTCATGTTGGGCATTCTGCTGACCGTAGTGACCTTCCATACGCTCGATTTCGGCAAGCTCGCGACGGCCATGACAAGCATGCCCGCTGAAGTGACCAGCGGAACCATAACGGCGATCGCACTGTTGCTCTTTGTTGGCGCGACCGGCAAATCCGCGCAGATCCCCTTGTACGTCTGGTTACCGGATGCGATGGCCGGCCCGACGCCGGTTTCCGCGCTTATCCACGCCGCGACCATGGTGACGGCGGGCGTCTACATGGTTGCGCGCATGTCGTTTCTCTACGATCACTCGCCGTCTGCCATGCACGTAGTGGCGGTTATCGGAGTTCTGACGGCGGTGTTCGCAGCGACCATCGGCATTACGCAAAACGACATAAAAAAGGTCTTTGCTTATTCGACCGTTTCGCAGCTCGGATATATGTTTCTGGGCGCGGGTGTTGGCGCTTACTCAGCAAGCATATTCCACGTCATGACGCACGCATTCTTCAAGGCGCTGTTGTTTTTGGGCGCGGGCAGTGTGATCCACGGACTGGGTGGCGAGCAGGATCTGCGCCACATGGGTGGATTGCGCAAGCATATGCCGATTACCTGCGTGACTTTGCTAGTCGCGAGTCTGGCAATATCCGGTTTCCCCGGACTATCGGGATTCTTCAGCAAAGACGCCATTCTATCGGCGGCGTACCAGCACTCCGCCTGGATGTTCTGGGTGGGCGCTATCACCGCAGGCATGACCGCCTTCTACGTATTCCGAGCTTTCTTCCTGGCGTTCTTCGGCGAGTACCGGGGGCATCATCATCCGCACGAATCGCCGTCGTCGATGACATTGCCGCTAATTATTCTCGCTGTGCTGGCTGCCGGTGGCGGCTTTATCGATATACCGAAATTTCTTTCACCCGGTTATCCACTCGCCGCGCATGAGAACGCAGCAGCGATGATCATTTCCGCGTCGCTCGGAATAATCGGAATACTGCTCGCCGCAATCTTCTATTGGCTTCGGCCAGGCCTCGCTGAATCGGCGAAGAACGCCGCCGGCCCGCTCTATACGCTCGTGTCGAACAAATATTATGTCGATGAATTCTACACGGGCGCGGTAGTAAAGCCAGTCGAAGGAATCTCACGTACGCTTCTCTGGCGTGGAGTGGACGAAGGTCTGATAGATACCGGACTGGTCAACGGACTTGGAAAGCTAGTGCAAGGCTGGGGAGCGCTCTTCCGGCGACTGCAGTCCGGCAGTATACGCAACTATGCGACCTGGGTGCTTGCCGGTTCGCTGCTGACGATTTTCGTATTGGGGCTGTTGGGAGCGTCGCGATGAATCTGCTACCGATTACCCTGTTTCTTCCGCTCATTGGCTTCTTCTTCGTTCTATTCGCGCCCCGTGGCTCCAAGTCGCCGTACTACGTAGCATTGCTGGCGACAATCGTGACGTTTCTTTTCTCGTTGGGGTTGATTGGCCCGGTCGGACAAAACGGCGCACAATTCACGTCCGTAATTGACAGGGTATGGACCGATACTCCCGGATTACAGATTCGTTTTCATTTGGGAGTGGATGGAATCAGTTTGTGGCTCGTTCTGCTGACTACCTTACTGCTGCCCATCGCAGTGTGGATTTCGCAGAGCATGATCAAAGAGCGGCACAAGAACTTTTTCGCGCTGCTCCTGCTTTTTGAGTTCGGATTGATCGGCGTGTTCACGGCCCTCGATCTCTTCGCTTTTTACGTGTTCTGGGAGATCGCCCTCGTTCCGATGTATCTGATGGTCGGCAGTTGGGGCAGCGGACTCCGCGGTCCAGCCTCGGTCAAATTCTTTGTGTACACGATGTCCGGCTCCGTCCTGATGCTCGGGTCGATTCTGTACCTGCATAGCTTCACAGGCAGTTTCGATTATGTGGACATCATGAATGCCATCAACGCGGGCTCGGTGGTATTGCTGCCATCGCAACAGTTGCTGCTGTTTCTGGGATTTTTCGCGGCGTTCGCGGTCAAGGTGCCGATCTTTCCTTTGCACACCTGGTTGCCTAACGCTTACACGCAGGCTCCCACTCCGGCGACCTTCCTACTGGCTGCAGTCATGTCGAAGATGGGTGCTTACGGTCTGATCCGGTATTGCCTGACAATCACCTCAAGTGGCGCTCACAGTTGTGCCGGCTGGGTAAGCGTTCTGGCGATCATCGGGATCATTTACGGCGCTCTGCTGGCGCTCGTTCAGACCAACATCAAGCGATTGATCGCTTATTCTTCGATCAGCCACCTCGGCTTCATTGTGCTTGGAATTTTCACCTTCCGGCAGCAGGGCGCGGACGGAGCCGTGTATCAAATGATCGCTCACGGCGTATCGACGGGCGCTCTCTTCCTGCTAGCCGGCTATCTCGAGCAGCGGCGCGGGTCTCTGGAGATCATGGATTTCGGCGGTGTTGCGAATGTTGCTCCGGGATTATCGACGGCGTTCATGATTGCCTTGTTGGCGAGTATAGGATTGCCGTTACTCTCTAATTTTGTAGGTGAATTTCTGGTTCTACAAGGAGCTGCGCTTGCGAAGTTTTCCTGGGCAGTTTGGGCGTCTATAGGCGTGATCCTTTCTGCGGCTTATATGTTGTGGATGTATCAGCGCACGTTTTTTGGCAAGACCGAGAACGGGCGGCCGTTTCCCGACCTGAGTATGAGGGACTGGGCGCCGCTTGTTCCGTTGATCGTGCTGATGGTCTGGCTTGGAAGCTATACGCCCTCTTTCATGCCTCGCATCACGACGGCGACTTCACATCTATTGGAGCAGACGAACCTCAACAATCAATACAAAGTGTTCATAGCTCCACCCTCTCGCGAGGTGGCTGATGTTCGCTAATTATCAGCCCGGCAGCGTGGATTACCTGCGCTTCCTGCCGGAGATTTTACTCGCCGTATTCGGTATTGCAATCATGCTGTTCGAAGCGCTCATGCGACCGCAGGCCAAGAGAACCTCGCTTGGAGTGCTGGCGATCGTTGGACTGATTGCGGCGTTTCTCGCCAATATCTGGGCCGCAGGCGATAGTGGCCCGGCATTCTCAAACATGATTGTGGTTGATGCCTACGGCACATTCTTCAGGGGACTGGTGTTGGTCGTCGGCTTTCTCTGCGTGCTCGCATCGATCAGCTATCTGGAAAGGGAGAAAGCGCAGACGGGCGAGTACTACGCTCTGATTCTGTTTTCGCTTGTCGGTCAATGTGTCATGTCCACCGCGGCGGATTTGATCATGGTCTTTATCGGACTTGAGATCTCATCCATTGCGACTTACATTCTGGCTGGCTTTCTGCGCGACGACAGGCGGAATAACGAATCGGCTCTAAAGTATTTCCTGCTCGGCTCATTCGCGACGGCATTCTTGCTGTATGGGATCGCGTGGATCTACGGATTGACGGGTTCCACCAACCTAGACCAGATCCGAAGCGTGCTGGACCAGGGTTCGAAATCGGCGGTGCTAGCGGGGCTCGCTGCCGGTCTTTTGTTTGTGGGCTTTGCTTTCAAGGTTTCGGTGGTGCCCTTTCAGATATGGGCGCCGGATGTTTACCAGGGTGCGGCGGCGCCGGTGAGCGCGTTCATGTCAGCCGGTCCCAAAGCCGCCGCTTTCGCGATCTTCTTCCGCGTGTTCATGATTTCTTTCCGGCCGCTGAATGGACGCTGGATATGGCTGGTTTGGGGCTGCGCGCTGGCGACCATGGTAGTCGGAAACTTTGCGGCTCTACTGCAGACCAATGTGAAGCGGCTGCTTGGGTACAGCTCGATTGCGCATGCAGGATATGTCCTGGTGGCATTGACCGCGAGCTCTCAAATCGGCGTGGCTGCGGCAATGTTCTACCTGGCGTCCTATGCCTTGATGAATATCGGCGCATTCATCGTCATCAGCCACATCGCCGCGCGTCACGAGCGCTACGTAAAGATTGAAGATCTGTCGGGCCTGGGCCGGCGCGAACCTGTTACAGCGGCCCTGCTTGCGTTATTCGTGTTTTCGTTAATCGGCGTTCCGTTGACCGGAGGCTTCTTCGGAAAGTTCTACGTTTTCCAGGCGGCGCTTGATTCACACCTGGTTTGGCTTACGGTACTCGGTCTGATCAACAGCGCAATCGCCGCTTATTATTATTTGAAGATTATTGTCGCCGTTTATATGCGCGAACCGGGAGAGGCGGTGGAACAGTTGCCGCCGCCTGCTATCAGTCTTCGGATTGCGATCTGGGCAAGCGCAATCGGAGTGCTGATTTTGGGCATCTTCCCCGGTACGCTTTCAACCTTCACGTCCTCATCTGCGGCGATGTTCCGCTAATCATGCTCGATTTCTGCGTTTTATAAGAAGAGCCGGCTCAGCTCGCGTATGTTGTTGATCTTTCGCAGTCGCGGATGATCGGTGGGCAATGAAGAGAGCTCCAAAGCCCAGGTGCGCTCATGCGGAACGAAGATCGCATTGAGGCCGGCGGCGAGGGCCGGCCGAATGTCAGATTTTGGGGAATTACCAATCATCCATGTGTCAGCGTGCTTGAACGCTCGCTCGTCGGCCAATTGGCGATAAGCGGGCTCGTTCTTCTCCTTGACTACCGCGGTGTGTTCGAAACACTCGCGCAGACCCGAGCGGTTTATCTTTAGCTGCTGCTCTTCCGGATCGCCCTTGGTGAAAAGGGTGAGGGAATGGTGGATCGAGAGTTCCTGAACAGTTTCAGCGACGCCCTCGATCAGTTCGATGGGGCGTTCAAGTATTGCATGCGCAAAATCCATAACGGTCTCTATGTCCTTATCGGATATCTCACGCTCCGCTAAATGTTCGTAGCAAGTAGCCAGATTACGCGCGAAATTGCGCGATCCATAGCCGTGGATTTGCGAATTGACGATTTCGATTTCGTCCAGCACGGCGCGGACCTCTGAGGGAGTCAACGAAGAGTGGGCAAGATAATTACAGAACTGGTCGAAAGCAGCTTCAAAGTAGATGTTGTTTTCCCACAGAGTGTCATCGGCGTCAAAGATGAGAGATTGACGTTTCACGAACTCCCGCCTCAGCTTGATTAAAGACCCTTGGCGTGGCCGTTCTGGGGAGCAACTCTCTTCGCGAGAGCGATGCGCTCCTGGCGTTCAATGTAATCGGGAATAACTTTGACGAGAAATTCCAGCCGTTCTACTTCGGAGCGAAGAGTGAGAACGGTCTGCCGCTTGTCGAGATCCTGTATATACTGGGCGAGCTGGAAGCTCATGCGGGAGCGCTCCAGTTTCGGTTCCTCCGGAACTTCGGGACGTTCTATCCGTAGCAACTGGCGATAGGCATCTGTGGCCTTCTGATGCAGATCGGATGGAACGTCCGTGGCGTCTTCGTCGTTGAAGTACTCGACTTCGGCGCGCAGATACGATTTGTCCTGGTCAAGCGAGGCGATGCGAAAGCGGCGCTGGCCGATAGCCAGTAGATCGAGCCGGCCGTCCGGATAGCGATTGACTACGCGGTCGATCAAGGCGGAACATCCGATGTTAACGATGCCCTCATCTTTTGCGAGCACAACGCCGAACTCGGCTTCAGCGGCAATGATGTCACCCATCATTTCCTTGTAGCGCTCCTCGAAGATGTGAAGAGGCAACGCCATGGCAGGTAGAAGTACGAACGAAAGCGGAAATAGAGGCAATACCTGCGAGGGCATGCCCCTATTATCGGCTGTCCTGTGCCATGAGATGCGGACAGTCTGTTGTTGTAATGCAGGTGAGCGAACACCGGAGAGTATACTGATTCGTTGTCTTTGCTTTGCTGGAAAAGATGCAGGTGGGGTAAAGAGGCATGACGCTGAAGCTGAAGCGCACTCCGGGCTTATACCTGGTTGGATTTATGTGCAGCGGAAAGACGACGGTCGGGCGCGCCCTGGCAGAGGAACTGGGCTGGTGCTTTGTGGACATCGATTCCGAGATCGAAGCGAAGCAGAACAAATCGATTCGAGAGATTTTTGAAGAACGCGGCGAAACGGCGTTTCGTGACATGGAAACAGAAACGCTGCGCTATCACGTTACCAGAGTCGAGGCTGGACGACCATGCGTGTTTGCGCTCGGAGGCGGCGCATTCGTACAGCCCAGGAATTGGGACATGATCGAGAACAACGGCGTCACGGTGTGGCTGGATTGCCCGTTCGACACGGTTCTGCAGCGGCTGGGAGATGACGTGAGCCGTCCTCTTGCAGCGGATCGGACGCAGTTGGCGCAGCTCTATGGCGACAGGCGGCCGCTATATAGACGCGCCGATTTTCGGCTGGAAGTAGATACCGACGACATCGCGGAAATCGTGCGAAAGATCCTGAAGCTGCCGATCTTTTGAACATTGAAAGAAGAAAAGCTCAAGCGAGACGCACTCTGCATTTTGCGCAAGGCACTCGAGGCTGCAGATGCGGGCAATGCGGTCCGGCGGTACCTTAGGCGAGGTGCGCAGACGGGACCGGCCAGCGATGCATTCTGGCTGGACACAGAGAAGCTACGATCGCATCTTTCTGGTCGCGGCCGGAAAGGCGGCAGTACCGATGGCACAAGCGATCGAGGAGATTGTGGGCGCTCCGGTTACCCGGGAAATAGTAGTCACTAAACACGGCCACACTGGTCCGTTGCGCGATTGTGTTGCGATCGAAGCTGGGCATCCCATTCCGGACGAGGCCGGTGCGAAGGCGGCGAGGGAGATCCGGAATCTACTTTTCGGGACACTAACATCTCGGGATCTTTTGCTGGTCGCTATATCGGGAGGTGCGTCGGCGATTTTACCGGCACCCGTCGATGCCATCACGCTGAAGGCGAAACAGGAAACTACCGATCTGCTGCTGCGAGCAGGGGCAAACATTCACGAGCTGAACGCCGTGCGTAAACATCTCTCCTTTATGAAGGGCGGGCGGCTGGCGAAGCTGGCGTATCCAGCGGCACTAGTGAGCTTGCTTCTATCGGATGTGATCGGAGATCCGCTCCACGTAATCGGATCCGGTCCGACGGCGCCTGACGAATCCACTTTCGGCGAAGCGATCGCAGTACTCGAGCGCTATGATCTGCTGTCACGAGTGCCGAGAACAGTAATGAGCTATCTGGAGGCTGGTGGCGAGGGACGGATCGAAGAGACACCGAAGCCAGGAGATCCCATCTTCGACAAGGTGCGAAACATCGTTGTTGGAAGCAACCGGCTGGCGCTCCAAGCGGCTGAACGAGAAGCTCTCAGCCTGGGATATAAGCCGCAGATTCTCTCAAGTACCGTCGAAGGCGAAGCTCGCAATATCGGTATGGAATTTGCAAAGTCATTGCGCGCAGTGTTGAGAGATGACAGACCGCGGTGTCTTCTGGCCGGTGGAGAAACGACAGTGACGGTGCGCGGGGCGGGGAAGGGAGGACGCAATCAAGAACTCGCCCTGGCAGCGGCGATTGGGATGCAAGGCCTCGAGAACGTCGCACTGCTCAGCGCCGGGACAGACGGAACGGACGGACCCACGGATGCAGCAGGAGCGTTCGCAAACGGTAGCACACTAGCAAGGGCGGAGAACCTCGGCATCGATGCGCATGTACATCTGGAGCACAATGATTCCTACCGATTTTTTGAACCCTTGGGAGATCTGGTGCGAACAGGTCCGACCGGAACGAACGTCATGGATGTTCAGATTCTGCTCTCGGTGTGAGGCTTCTTGCGCCAGTCGGAACGCGTTTTTTGGCCGAGGCTTTGGCGTTCTTCTCGACCCGGAGCTTCCAGGCGGTTCGGAGCGCGCCGGCGAGCAAATCTTCATTGGCCTTATCGAGCCGGATGTGAGTCGCTCCCATCCTTCCCCAACCGCCCGCGATAGGCAGGAACACCTCCGGCACCTCCTCGACGAAGGCTGCCTGCTGGTCGGGCGTGAGCATCAGGTTTCCAAACCCTTGGCGTTGCGAAGCAAGGGTGGCGAAAATTCGGCCGCCGACGCGAAAATCCGGCGAGCCCATGTGCGAACCTTCCTCGGCGCCCTCAAGGCTAAGAGCGATGCGGCGGAAATCGGCAGCATTCATGAATTCATTGTGCCTGGGAGCGGGCGGGAGGTGCGTTTGACGGACCGGGCCGGGCGATCGCGTACATTTCCTTGGCGATCCGATCGAAGAGGCCATTGTGATCGGCTCCTACCGCGTAGAGATCGAAGTGAGTGCGATCGGCAATGTAGGTGAAATGCGGATCTGCTCCCAAACGCTGGAGTACGGCCTCGAATTTGTGCGCCGAGCCGTCGAGGTAGAAGGTGTCCGCGGTGCCGACGAACAGGTGGATGCGGCCTGTAAGATCGCGGCGGCGCTGGGTCCAACTGGCCTCGACAACGTGCGCGAGATCGTAGTGGTCATGCCAATATTTGACGACTGCAGGATCGACATTGCCGGTGTTACGGTCGAACATGGGCACCGGTGCGCCGTTCTCTCCTTTGGGAGAGAAGACCCAATCGAAGGAAGAGATTTGGCCACCGTAGGGCCCAAGCACCGCTTCCAGTCGGGAAATCTGCTCGAAAGTCACTTGCACTTTGCCGTGTTCACGAATGATCGGGGTGGCCGAGCCATCGGGCGAACGATAGACGTTTGCGTGAGGGGCGTATAGATTGATCCCAGTGAAATCGTGGAAGTCGCTGGGGTCCGGCGAAGTCGACCAGGTGCCGCCAAAGATCTTCGGGTAGTTGACTTCGAGTTGCAGGGTCGCCCAGCCGCCGCTCGAATGACCGTTCAGAAAACGTCCATCGCGGCGAGCATCCATGCGGTACTTGTGCTCGAGATACGGGATGAATTCTGCCGTGAGAGCCGCACCCCACGGGCCGTTGTTGACGGAATCGGCAAATTCATGGGTGCCTTGGGGAATGGACTCATCCAGCATGACCCAGATCATAGGCGGCATTTTGCCGTCCTTCATGCGGGTGTGAAGCCGCAAACCTGAGGCGAGCGAATATTCGAGATTGCCGCCGAAGCCGTGAGTCCAATAAACAGTTGGATAGCGCGCGCGTGTGTTTTCGGTGTAACCAGGCGGAAGGATTACCCACGCTTTGATACTGGTCGGGCGCCCCCAGAACCGTGTTAGCAGGGTGCTGACCAGCTCTTCTTTGGAAGCAACTCCGGGCTGAGATTGCTCACGCAGTTTGGCAAGCTGCGCGGTTTGCTGCTGGTCTGGCGACGGATGCCGGTCCAGGGTGAGATTGGGTTCGGCGCCGCCTGCGGGATTCCAATGAGGGAGCGGAGTCACCGGACTGATCCAATCTTCAGGGTTTCGGCCGCTGTAATCATAGGTGTGATTCACGTCGAGCACGGCCTGCACCTCGTAATCGCCCGGAGGCAGATTCGAGAAAGGCTTCGGAAAAGCGATCTCATCTGCATCCACCTCAACTTTATCGCCCGGCATAAGATCCTGCACTTCGCGGGCTGCGACCCAGGTTTCCTGCGGACGAAATTCAGCCGTATCGACTTCTTTATCGCCTGCGCCGCGCTTAATGAAGATAAGCAAGCGACCTTTTAACGGGCCTGCCATGACGGACCGGCTGTAACGCGGAAGAAGACGTGGGGCGATGTCTGAGCGAAAAGAGAGCTGATAGTGAGCGCGGCGATAAGGGCGATCGGTCGTTTGATCATATGTCAGGCGAACATCTTGAGTGTAAAGGCCGGCGATCAGCAGTTAGCGTCTGGCAATGAGAGTGCGAGGCATGCCGGACAGATCTAAAAATGGGCGGAGATAGATCGCTTGTAAACCTCCTGACGAAAAACGCCGTCTACGTAACCGTCATTAGCAGGGTATGCACGCTTCCCAAGTAGTGCCTTGCTAAAGAGAAGTGCGCCGGTCTCCGACACCGGCGCACTTTGAATTGCGCATCAAACCACACGCGAAAAAGGCGGCAGATTGTAAAGCTTTCGTAAAGCGGGTTCTGGAGAAACGATGCTGGCTGATGGCGGCAGCGGCGTTTCCCGTTGGCGGGTATTGAATGCAGCGCTCATTCCGCTCGGCGGCGGTTCGCCGAGGATCATGTTGAGGCAACGCCCAGCTGGAAGCCTGACCACGCAGCAAACAGAGAACGATGCCAAAACGCAAGCCTCGTTCTTCGCCAGCCTGACCACGATCAGCAAACAAATATCGAGGCCAGTCTGCTGGCTGCAGGATCGGGGGTCCAGGCTTTGGCGGCGGTCCAGGAGGACCGGGCGGTCCTGGCGGTCCACACGGCAGGTAGTCACAGCCTGTGTCACGCGAGAGGATTCTTTTGTGTGGGGGCCTTCGCCACACCCTCAGCGCCACCGGGCAGTTTCTTGCCGGTTGGGTCGTACTGATAGATCAGATCTACGTGAAGATTTCTCCCCCATGCGAGGCCCGGCAGGTCACAGATGACAGACGGTGGAAATACGGTCCTATGTTTTCGCCTGACGGCTCCCCAATTGCTTACACCGCGATACAAGATTTGCGATTTGTAACTTCTGTGGTCTCGGTGCTCGGGGGCGATTCGCACCTTTTCCTGAACTACAGCAGTCTGAGCTGGCTCGACCGGGATCACCTCCTCTTCTCGCGCATACGCTCCACGAGACTCCATATGGGAATTGTCACGGGCGCGGTCGGCGGCCAGCACTTCCGAGAACTATATTTCCCTGCGCGCGAACGGGCCATGGCGCATTACTCCTGCGCCTCTCCGGACCGGAAAGTGGCGTTGCTAGTGGAGATGGACGGCCGAGGTTCATGCGGCCCGTGCCGGATCATTTCGCTCGATGGGAGATTTGGTTCGAGGCAAGTGGGACCGGCCGGTCCCTGCATCTCCACCACCTGGTCACCTGATGGTTCTTTGATGTATTTCAGTGCTGAAGCCAAGGGCGAAAGCCGGAGGCTCGACCATGAGTCAAGCAGTAGGAGCGACTTTTTCGAGAGGCGTTGCGGGCTCGTGCAACAGATCTATCACGCGCTGATACAGCCGGTTCCGCACCGCGAAACGCTCTGATGCGCGGGTGACGTAACGGACGATGACATCCAGCCCGTAGATACCTGGACGCATATCAACTGCTGAAGCCGTGGTGAAGCGGCCCAGACGGTTCTGCTTAGTCACACGCATCCATTCCTGTTCGGCAAGGCGGGCGTCGTCTTCCGTCGCGCTGAGCACCGCCTTGTGGATGAGCTCAACGATGCGATAAGTGTCCTCCCTTGGAGGAATGGTGACGGTGATCTCATCCCACATCCATTGCCCCGTAGTAGAGAAATTAAAGAACTGACCTTTGACCGCGAAGCCGTTCATAAACGTGACACGGCGACCGGTAGGATGACCTTTATCCGTCCAGTTTCCGGTTTCGAGCAGCACGGTCCGGAAGACGCCTGTCTCGACGACTTCGCCTCCGATGCCGTTTATTTCAACCCAGTCTCCTACACGGATTCCGTTTCTACCCATCAGGACAAACCAGCCGAGAAAGGCAAGAATGAAATCCTGTAAGACCACCGTCATTCCGGCCGTGGTGAGGCCAATGATGGTGGGCATCTGATTCGGCAGCCCAAAGATGACTATCAAAATGAGTATTACAGCGGCAACCCTTAGGGCCAGTCTGAAAATGATGCGAAGGGTATGCATATGGCGCCGGTCCAGCCCGGGGCGCTCTACGAGACGGCGCACGAGTGCATCGAGAAGGACGAGGCACAGAAGTATGAACGCAATCAGAGCAAACGATCGCAAAAGCAGGTGCAGCACGATGCGATGTTGGAGAAGCACCTGCCCGGACCATTTGCTGTAGACAGAGGCGAGTTGTTGTTGGGTCTGAATGCGGTCGTCGTAGATGCTCAGCAGCTGGCGCCGCGCGGCTCTACCATTCAAGGAGGCAAGTTCTGCGGTTTTGTCCGCCTCGGGAGAGGAAGAAGCGTTGGCTTGGTTCTCGAGCGCATCGTGCTGCACGATCAGCGCGGCCGCATCTGCTTGCGCTCGCTGCATTGCCTCCTGGATCAACCGGTAGCGAGTCCGTTGGTCCATCCAGGCCTTCAGGCGCGTCGCCAGTGTTCCGAATCGCTTAACGGACAGTGCGGCGAGCTGGCTTTCTTTCGCTGTCTGCGCATCGTACTTGCGCATGTTCGCTTCATGCCCGGCGAGCTCCTGCTGGATCCTGTTGCGTTCATCACCAACTGCGCGAGCGAGGTCCTGCTGCGCATCGGCGACTTCGTCGGAATCGAGGCCGAGCTGCGCCTTGGCGATGTCGAGATCGTCCGCAATGATCACGTGGGCAGCGCCGCTGCTTGAAGGAGATGCCGATTGTTTAGCTCTCTGGGTCAGGTTATCGACTCGTGCCTGATCTTCTTTGACAAGCTGCTGCAAGTGTTTCAGCTTCTGTGACAACTTTAGGGCCTCGCCGGTCAGCACACGGGGCTGCATGCTGGCCTGACGCAGGGCCGAAGCGAAGGCCTGATCTATTTCGTGGTCAGCCAGGCGCTCGGCGTCGTGCGCATACTCGGTCTCCTCGGCTGAGACGGCGAGAGCTGCCAAGGCCTGGGCGGTTTGCCAAGGGCGCAGATCCACAACGGTGTTCTGGCCCGCGGCAGGAGCCCGCGCTTTAGATTGCCGCTTCAGGAAGGCGAGGTTGGCCATGGCGTCTCGCGTGTTCCAAGCGAAAACCAGGCACACTCCAAGCAGCACCAGCAGTGCTGCGATAACTGTGAGCCGAATCCGGCTCATGATGCGACGAGGGACTACGGCCGAATCCGGGCCTGTGGGGTTTGCTCCCATATGCCCTATTCGGTATATCGTAAACCTACGGGTGAGTTCAGTGGTGTGCGATGGTCAGTTCTTGGGAACTTTTTCAACGCCGCGGGCCGGATTGGAGGCGTTTACCAGGTCCGGCGACTTCTGCGCGGATAGAGTTTCCTTTTGGGCCGAGGTATCGATGCGCTTCGTCCGGCTGAAAGGCTCGAGCTGCTGAGGCGACCCTGTTTTGAGCGCGCGGAGAATGCCTTCGAGCACCCGGACATCGGCGTAACCCTCCTCCGCGTCCGGCTCGGGATCCTTGCCCTTCAGAATGCAATCCGAGAAGTACTTCATCTCGCCGCCGAAGTGGTCCGTGTTCTTGAAGCTGTGATCGCTTTCCTTCTGCCCGATCGCGACAGTTTGCTCGAGAGCCTTGCCATACGTGTAGCCCGGATTCATCTCTACGGCGCCCTTCGTGCCGACGACAAAGTACGATTGCGTCGTATTGCCGTAGTAAGAGACTACGAACTGAGCGATGCGATTCTCAGGAAACAATAAGGTCGCGGCGACTGTGTCATCAAAGTCACCCAAGCCCGAGTCCGGATGTCTCGTGCCGACCGCGGACAGAACAGATGTCGGTTCCGAACCGAAAACATAACGGGCGGCGTTTACGGGATACGGTCCCATGTCAAGCACCGGACCAGCGAGGTCGCCGTGCTGCGCGCGATGATTCTGTGGATCGACCATCTGCGCAAATGTCGAGGTGAAGATGTGGACCTCGCCCAATTCGCCGGAGCGTATGCGGTCGATGAGGGAAAGCGTGGCGGGCTCGAAGTGAAGCCTGTAGGCCACCATCAACTTTGCATTCGAGTTCCGTTGCGCCTCCAGGATCTCGCGGCATCTGGTTGTTGAAACCTCCAGCGGCTTTTCGACTAAGACGTGAATACCGGCTTTAAGCGCCGGTATGGCAAACTCCGCGTGCCGCCAATTGGGAGTTGAGAGATAGATGGCGTCCACAGTTCCGGAATGAAGCATATTTTCGAATTGGTCGTAGTTGAAGCTGCGATCGACGCCATACTGCTTGCCTACTTCGCGGGCCTTCTCTGAGTCAGAAGTCACAAAGGCCGTGACCTCAGAATTTCCAGTATGTTCAACGCCCGGCAACATGGCTTCTTGAGCGATGTCGCCCAACGCCACCATCGCGTAGCGTACCTTGTTGCGTGGCTCTAAGCCGAGGGCCTGCTTTACACTCATATCGCCTCCTTACGTGATTCAATTACTGGACGCGGAGGCGAGTGTAGCCGTGTCCTGCGACTTTTGATAGTAGCCGGCGGTGGTCGTACACTCGGGCGGCAACTTGAGCGACTTGTAGGGGTGTAACGCGCCAATCGTTTCACTCAGGGCTCCGGAATGGCTCGAAAAAGCTGAGGGAATTGTCTCCTTGCTTGAGGACGCGTGTTTTGGAGAGATTTCCGTAGGTGCTGTCGAGCGTCAGGCGAGACGCGTGCTGCGCGACCACATAAGGGCAACCGACGTCGGACAGGGCCAGGAGCGACTCGCGGTACTCATTGGTTTTATCGTACGGCGGATCGAGGAAAACAGTGTCGGCGCGATGATCGGCAAGCAGGGAGCTCGCCCGGCCGCGCAGCACCGTGACTTCCTTCGAAATGCCGAGCGAATCGAGATTCTCGCGAATCACCGACAGCGCTTGGGCGTTGCGCTCAATCAAGAAGACGTGCTTCGCTCCCCGGCTGAGAGCCTCGATGCCCACAGCCCCGCTGCCCGCGTACGCGTCGATGAAAACGGCTCCTTCGATGCGACGAGCGAGAATGCTGAAGAGCGATTCCCGCAAGCGGTCGGGAGTGGGGCGGACGGCAAGACCGGGAACGCTTTTCAATTTGCGGCTGCGAAATCGGCCGGCGATGACCCGCATGTTCAGCCCACCAGGACGAAGCCGTAGCGGCGCTGCCAGTTTTCCTGGATGTAGCGGTTAGCAGCGCGCAGCTCGTCACGGGCGGCGGGATTTTCAATGAGGCGTTCAGCCTCAGCACGCGCCTGTTCGAGAATGTCGCCGTCGCGCAGGAGATTGGCGAGACGCAGGCCCGGAATACCGGACTGCCGGGTGCCAAAGAACTCCCCGGGGCCGCGCAGTTTCATGTCCATTTCGGCGATGAAGAAGCCGTCGCTCGAATCGACCAGTGTTCTGATGCGTTCCCTGGCGATGTCGTTGAGCTTTCCGGTGACGAGGATACAGTAGCTCTGATGCGGGCCGCGTCCTACGCGGCCGCGTAACTGGTGCAACTGGGCGAGGCCGAAACGTTCCGCATCTTCGATCACCATGACCGAGGCGTTGGGAACGTCGACACCAACTTCGATCACCGTAGTGGCGACCAGGATATCGAGGTCGCCCGATTGAAAACGCCGCATCGCCGAGTCTTTGTCTTCGACGGACAGCTTGCCGTGCAGCAGTCCCACGCGGAGATCGGGAAAGACGGTGCGCGCGAGATGAACGTACATCTTTTCGGCGGCCTTGATCTCGGCCGTTGTTTCACTTTCTTCGACCAGCGGATAGACGACGTACGCCTGGCGACCGGATTTCACTTGTTGTGCAAGGAAACTATAAACGCCTTCGATAGCGGATTGCTGAACGTGGCGGGTGACGACAGGACGGCGCCCGGGTGGAAGCTGGTCGATCGAGGAGACGTCGAGATCGCCGTAGAGAGTGAGGGCAAGCGTGCGCGGGATGGGCGTGGCGGTCATGACGAGCACGTCGGGTTGTGCACCTTTTTTGAAGAGTTCGAGACGCTGGCGAACTCCGAAGCGATGCTGTTCGTCGACGATGGCCAGACCAAGACGGGCGAACGAGACGTCTTCCTGCAAAAGGGCGTGAGTGCCGACGACGACCTTGACGAATCCTTCGGCAACCAGGCGTTTGACCTGCTGCTTCTCGCGAGCCGTTTGCGAACCGGTGAGAGAGGCGACTACGTAGCCGAGCTTTTCGAGCAGCTTTCTGAAATAGGTGAAGTGCTGGTTCGCGAGGATTTCCGTTGGCGCGAGCACAGCGACCTGATATTCATTCTCGATAGCGATAGCTGCGGCCTGCGCAGCGACGATCGTCTTACCGCTTCCAACGTCGCCCTGCAAGAGGCGGTTCATGGGGCGCGCGGCTTTCATATCATCAGCGATCTCCTGCATCACACGCCTCTGGGCGGCAGTCGGCTTGAAAGGCAAAAGTTTCTTGATCTGCTCGCGAGCGCGCGGCGTAATGTCAAAGCCGATGCCCGTGGCCTGACGCGATTTAGATTTCTTGAGCTGCAGGCCGCATTCCAGCCAGAAGAACTCGTCAAAAATCAGACGGATCTGAGCGGGCGTACGAAATTCATTGAGCAGCAAGAGGCTGGTCTCGGGAGGCGGAAAGTGAACCTCGCGAATGGCGGTCGGCAGATCGGGCAGCTGAACGTGGTCGCGCACGCTCGGGGGCAGCGCATCGGCGGGGAGATCGACATTCTTAAGAATTCGGTCGAGAAGAGTGCGAAAGACCCGCGTCGAGACCTTCCCGGCGGCCTCGTAGACGGCGACAATGCGGCCGCTATGCAGTGTCTCTTCGGGCTCGTCTTCGCTCGAGAGGATCTCGATTTCCGGCTGCACCATCAGGCGATGCGCGTTCGAACGATCCAGTTCAACTTTTCCGAACAGGGCGACGCGCGTGCCGGGGACTAGACTATCGCGATACCGTTCGCCGTGGAACCAACGTCCAAGTAGTTCAGCGCCGGAGGCATCCTCGAAACGGACCTCGAACAGCCCGAGGGAACGGCGTCGAAAACCGGAGAGTTTGGCGGACGCGACCCATGCGGTGACAGCGGCTTTCTCGCCGGGAGCGAGTTGCGCGATGATCTTGGTATTGCTGCGATCTTCATAGCGGAACGGGGCGTAGAACAAGAGATCGGCCACGGTCGAGAGATTTTTTGCGGTGAGCATTTCCGCGCGCGCAGGACCGATTCCTTTTACGTACTGCAGGGGAGTTTGCAGATCCAACTAATAAGCGTAGCGGGTGATCTAATCTGCCGATTTGAGAAAGGGTTTACGACTCGTACTATCAAGAATGTTGGATCAAGAGACTTCAGCGCTTACTGCGCGGCGACGGAAGCCACAGTCGTTTGTGTCGACTCTGAGGCTTTTCGAACGGTGATCGTTCCGCGGCCAGTCACCAGGTCGACCGACGGTCCGGAGCCGGCTGAACCTTCAAGGCGCGCGCCGCGTCCCGAGGTCTGCTCCTTTAGGCTGTCACCGAAATCGTTTTCCACCTGGCCGCTGTCGGTGGTTGCGGTCAAGGCGAAGCTGGCGGCGAGTGGAAGCGCGAGATCGATGTTCCCCGACCCGGTGTGCGCGGTGATCTTGCCGAGGGGAAGCTTGCCGGGTTTGAGATCGAGATCTCCGCGGTCAACCGAAACATCCATCGCGGCTGAGACCCCCTCGAGGCTGACGTCGGTCGAATGCGCATTCACTTTTAGCGGGCCGACTGCGTCCTGGATGTTGAGACTTCCACGATCAAGGCGGATTTCGCCGGGAATGCGATCGGCCTGAAGGTCAGTGTGCATATTCTGCAAGTGCAGCACGTTATCGAGGCTGCGCAGGGACAGTGTGCCGGTATACTCGCCGTTGATAAAGACCGGACCGGCGACGCGATTCAGTTCCACATCGGAGCCATGGCCGCGAACGTCGACCTTTCCTTTCACATTCGTGCAGCGGATAAGATCGCTGCGGTGCGTTTCGACGTTGATGTTACCGCCGATATCCTGCAGACGCATTCCCGCGTTGCCGCTATGCAGGGTCAGATCACCTGCTATTGAGGCGACATCCATGTCGCCGGAAGAGCCGTTGATTTCGACGCTGGCGCCTTTTGGCACGGAAAGATCGAGATTGGTGGTAACCGAGGTACGATACAGCGCGTGATTCTGGTTGCAGCGGATCACGACATTATTGCCGTTGACGGCTACATTTACTGGCGTCGCAGCGTCGGTTTGATCGGCCAGCGAATCCTTGAGGGCGCGCACCGTCTTGTGACCGGAGACGGTTAAGGAGGTACCATCGACGCCTGCCACTTTGGCATCGCCGCGAAAGTTCTCGATCACAATGTGCGGAGTTGCGCCGACGTCCTTCTGCGTGACGTTGACGGAGTACTCATGCTCGTCGCCGAATGCGTTATCGAAGCCGCGGCCCCAATCGGTGTTCTCCCACCAGGTGTCGGAGTGCCGGCGGACCTGGAAGAAGGTGAAGCCGACCAGGCATATCAGGACAACCGCGAACCAGCCCCCGCCCGAGACGCCGTTGTACGGAATCGGCCGCCGAAGGAAAGCGCGGAGGGCGACTTCAAGGAGCGCGATTGAGCCCCAAACGATCAGGAGATAGGGCCAATAGATGGCAATCCAGTCGATGAGCGGAAATTGGGGGGAGATGGCATGCAGCAGAAATATGACGCCGATGAGAATGATGATCAGCGGGCCGGTGATGGAGCCGCGAGGTCTCATTGGAAGGTCCCTCCTGGGCCTGGCGGTCCTGCCGGCGGCCTGGGCGTGTACCCGGGCGGTTGCGGCGGAGGATAGCCGGGAGCAGCTTGGGATGGATAGGCGTGGGGGCCAAGCAGGAGTCGTTCGATCAGCTTCATGACCCCGATCACGATGATCAACAGGGGCCAGCTTCGCGAAAAGGCAAGCATGCCCGACTGTTCGAGGGCGAAGAGAACGCCGATGGTGATCAACAGCACAGGGCCGCGAGCGGCTTGCGCAAACATAGCTCCGCGATTATTCATGCCTGCTGCCCATTACGTCACTGGGTGTCGGCCCGGGTCCGGGGCCGGTGTACGGAGGATAGGGCTGGCCTCCGGGAGGAGGAACTGCGTCCACAGACGTGACGCGTGAGTAGAGCATGTAGGCGCCTACCACGATCAAAATAACCGGCCAGAAACGGCCAATCTGGCGGAAATCGACGAGATTAAGCGAATTCAGCAGATAGAGAACGCCAATTGCGATCAGCACGATTGGGCCCACCGGAGCGTGTCCGAGATGGCGGCTTCTGGGCAAAATGCTGGACCACTCGTCGAGCACGGCGCCCATCTCGCGTTTCTTTGCGGTGTGGTAAGCCTCAAAGGGCATGTAAAAAACGAAGGCTGAGAGCAGGATGGCCACCAGGGGTTCAGAGGGGCCGGGGGTGTTGTCGATGATGGTTATCAGCAGCCCGAAGATGAGCGCATGTACCAACCCCTTCAGGTATTGGCCGTTATAGATGGCGCCCACGCCCGGAATGAAGCCGAGAATGAATGCCAGGGTAGGGGAGGTTCGCACCGGGGAGGTGGGCGGAATAGCTCCTTGCTGGAAGTATGGATTCGAGGGGTCGGACGCGGGAGGGGCTGAGTAAGCCGGAACAGGCACATGGTCCTGGCAAAAGATCGTTCCTTCGGCTGATCTCTGGCACGCAGCGCAGAGCGATCTGCCGCAGGTGCGACAAAAGGCGGTTGCGGGCGTCTCTGGATGGAGATAGCAATTCATTGTTTAGCCCCCTGATTGGACGGGCGGCTGGAGCCGCTACCGTTCGGATTGGAAGAAGATGTTTGCGCCGTTCGCGCCGGCGGTGCGCTGTTCTGTGCTTCTTGAAGGTCTTTGAGATGGCTCTCGACTTCATAAACGATGCGCAGATTTTCGTAGTATTTTACTGCCTGATCCCTGACACGCAGGGCCTTGTCTTCAAGGCCGCTCCAGACTCGAACCGGGCTCAGATCGGCCGGGCGAATCCGTTGCACCTGAACTCCCGTGCAGCGCTCGAGCATGGCAAAGGAAAGTATCGTCATCGCCATGCTCATCGCGAGTCTGGGCTGGAGGGCGGGACGGAGCCATTTGTTGACCAAGCGGCTTAGCAGACCCGGATTCTCAAAAGGGTCGCGGGAGCGGCCTCTTGGCGCCAGATAGGCGATGCGGGTGATGAGTTCCCCGGGCACCCCGACAGGCTGGCTTTGTCTGAGAAGGTTCAGCCCGCCGTTCACATCCGCCATGAATTGCCGGCAGGCGCCGCAACCGGAGAGGTGCTCCTCGACAGACGCTCGTCCGGCATCGGAAAGGATGCCGTCGAGGTAGTCGGCCAGGATGCTTTCAAACTCCGCGCAATTCATAACAAACAATTCCGGGGCGAGCTCTATACCGTAACCTTATTGCGGCGCAAAACCCGGGCGAGTTCGGCGCGGCCGCGGTTCAGTCGGGATTTCACGGTTCCTTCCGGAACACTCAGGACATTAGCAATTTCGCGATACTCCATTTCCTGCAGGTCGCGCAAGATGACCGCTTCTCTTAATTCAGGAGATAACCTTTGCAGGGCGGCCTGCAACAACTCGCCGGCTTCGCGTCCAGCCAGCATGCCGTCGGTACGCGCATGCTGGGCAGTTTTTTCCTCGAGAACACCGAGTTTTTCTTCGATGGCATCGGTGACCCGCTCCTGCTTGGTACGGCGATAATGATCGATGAGCAGGTTTCGCGTGAGACGGGTGAGCCATACAGAAAACGAGCCCTCGCCGGCGCGGAAGGTACCCAAGGTTCGGAAGATTCGCAGGAAGACTTCCTGGGTAAGATCCTGAGCCTCTATATCACTGCTCGTGAAGCGGTAGCAGATGGCATAGACACGTTTGGTGTGAGACTGGACAAGCTCCTCCCAGGCGCCCTGCTCCCCAGCCAGGCATCGCGCAATCAGGATTGATTCGGCATCCACTAGTCGCGTCGCGCTCGTGCGCGCCGGAGTTCCCCCCCACCACGACGCGGTTGACACGGTTTCCCTGAACGGAACCTTCAAGTTTATCGAAAGAGGTGTTATCGCAGCGGCCGACATCGATTCTTCTCAGAAGCCGTGCGGTTAAACTTTATAGGCTGACGAGTCGAATCCGCATCGGCTTGCATCCTGTTTAACGCAATTGCAGCACCGGAAGTTCAATAGACCTCAGCCGTCTGAAAGCGCTTCCCTTTATATTGCCTTGGCCCCAAAGTGTTGTAAATTCAAACAGCCCGGCGAGTTTCTCCTATGACCTGTCCATACTGTGGCCATCGCGAAGACAAAGTGATTGATTCCAGGGAGAGTAAGGAAGGCGACTCCATCCGGAGGCGACGGGAGTGCCTGGGGTGCGAAAGGCGATTTACCACTTACGAGCGTTGCGACGAAGTGCCCTCCATGGTCATCAAAAAAGACGGCAGGCGCGAAAGCTTCGATCGTCAAAAAGTGCTGAACGGATTGCTGAGGGCGTGCGAAAAGCGGCCCGTCAGTATGGGCACCCTGGCCGGACTGGTCAATGAAATCGAATCGGAGGTGCTCGAAAGCCCGGATCGGGAACTCTCCACCATCGTCATTGGAGAGCGTCTGATGGAGAGACTGCATTCCCTCGACAAGATAGCCTATGTTCGTTTTGCCTCGGTTTACCGGGACTTTCAGGATCTTGAGGAATTTTTGGGGGAGCTGAAGAACGTAATGCTCCAACGGAAAGTCTAATAAGAGGGGAGTAGGCCGACAGCAAATGACCGGGAGACGCGTTGAGTTGTAAGTTTTGCGTAACCAATCACTTTGGGGATCATCTCCCTAATAAAAGTCTTAACTTTTAGGGCAAGATCGGCTACAATTGTGGCGCACAAACATTGGATCGATTACGCTTGTATCCCATCTCGGCTGGGACTCAGTCTAAGTATATGTGGAGGAGGCGTGGAGAAAGGCGAGTTCCGGACGGTTTTCTTAATCACTGGGGCGGGGCAATACGATAATCCCACGTAGGTCATTTGAAGGGAAGAAGTTTGAGGGTTGAGCAAGAAGAGGTGATTAGGTAAGTGGATCAATTTGAGGATCAGTATTTAGCCGATGGACGCGAGCCGTTAGCGCTCCCGTTCGACGAGGAGTCGAACTTTTTCCATCCTGAAGAAGTACAGGATGAGGAATTCCACGGCGCTCAGCAGGTTGAGGAGTCAATTTATACGGACGATCCGGTCCGTGTATACCTGCGTGAGATGGGGTCGGTTCCGCTGCTGACCCGAGAGGGCGAAGTCAATCTGGCGCGCAAGATGGAGCGGGGCAAGCTGCGCATGCAGAAAGCCATCAGCCGGTCTCCGCTTATCCAGACGATGGTCTATGAGTTTGCCGAGCTGGTTCGCAAGGGTTCCGAGGACGTGGACAGTTATGTCGACTTCGGTCCTTCCGATATCGAGGAGGGGAGCCCGGCGGACATCAAGCGCCGGAGCGACATCAGCGAGCTTTTCTTTGCGTATCTGGCAGTTGATAAGAAACTACAGCAGACGACCGAGAAGCATGCGGCCGTTCCGTCGATCAACAAGAAACTTCGCAAGAAGTGGGCCGGCAAAGTCGTTCGGGCCAAGGTAGAGCTCTCCCGGGCTTTTCGCCGTATTCCGTTTAATCTGGCGCGCTGGAAGGAGTTCGTACGGGCGATCGAGGCAAATGCCGACGAAATGGCGTTGCTCGATAACGAGCTCAGAAAATTAGAGGGTCGAACTTCGGCCTCCGCGCAACTGCGGCTTAAAGAGCTGAAGCGAGACCTGAAAAAGAGGGAAGGCGAGGCAGGAGCCAGTCTCCCCGATCTGCGGCACAGCCTTTCGGTAATCCGGCATGGGGAAATCGAGGCGGAAAGGGCGAAGAAAGATCTAGTCGAGGCTAACCTCCGGCTAGTGGTCTCCGTCGCCAAGAAATACGTCAATCGAGGGCTTCATTTGCTCGACTTGATTCAAGAGGGCAATATTGGCCTGATGCGTGCCGCCGATAAATTCGAATACCGCCGCGGCTATAAGTTCTCTACTTACGCGACGTGGTGGATCCGGCAGGCGATCACTCGGGCGATTGCCGACCAGTCGCGCACGATTCGCATTCCCGTTCACATGAACGAGAGCATGAACAAGTTCCTGCGAGCCACGCGTGAGCTCGAAAAGGAGCTTGGCCGTGTTCCTACCAATGAAGAAATCAGCCGCCGGATGGACATTCCGGTAGAGAAGGTGCAAAAGCTGAAGACCATCTCGCGCGATCCGGTGTCTCTGGAGACTCCGGTGGGCCGCGACGGGGAGTCCGCTTTGGGCGATTTGATCGAGGATCGCTGGGTGGGTTCGCCGGTGGATGCGGTGATCGATTCGAACGTGCGTGACGAGACGGCCAATATCCTCAAAACGCTGTCTCCGAAAGAAGAGAAGGTGATCAGGCTGCGGTTCGGTATCGGGTGCGAACGCGAACACACTCTCGAGGAAATTGGTCAGGAATTCGACGTAACTCGCGAGCGGATTCGCCAAATCGAGGCGAAGGCGCTCCGGCAGTTGCGCTCTCCTGAGCGCGCGCGACATCTAAGAGCATTGCTCGCTGCTCGTTAAGTCAAAGTTCATCATAAGAATCGATGGCCAGGTCTAAACGCTTGGCCTTTTCTGCGTTTGTCGATCTGGTGCTGCTTCAGATCGCGCGAGTGCCGGCTGCGAGGCATTTCGAGTCACAGATAACTCCTGGATTTGGAAGACCCACTTGCGAGTGTATATTAGAATCAATACTATTTTATTATTGGCGCCACGCATATCTCCACAGTTTCAGAGGCTTACAGCGGCGGGCCGGGTGGTCTTCCAATTGCCTTAGAAAGCGTGCGACACTTTGGAAAGTACTAGAGCTGTACCCAGGCAGGCGCTTAGCAGCAGACACCCTGGCAGTAGCAGAGGTAATTCAATGAAAATCTTTAAGAATCAGTTGTTGGCCGTCTTCGCGTTCGTTTTTCTAAGCGCGCCGGCATTCCCCCAACTCACCAGCGGAAATATCACCGGTACGGTCTATGACCAGTCGGGGGCGACGGTTCCCGGAGCGACGGTACTGGCGAGGAACGTTGCAACAAACCTCGAGAACACAACGACGACGACATCGGCAGGGGGCTATCGATTTGAGAATCTTCCCATCGGTACCTATAACATCACCGTCACCGCCGGAGGGTTCAACAAAGCCGAAGTGAACGGCGTAAATGTACAACTCAATCAGACGGTGACAACGAACGCGACTCTGACGGTAGGTCAAGCGGCGACCACGGTGGAGGTATCAGCCGCCGCGGCCGCTATCGACACTACCACCGCCCAGGTGCAAACAACATATCAGGCTAAACAACTGGCCGATCTTGGCGCGGCAAGCAGCGGCACGGGCGTGCTCAACCTCTCATTGTTGAATGCAGGCGTTACAACCACCGGCGGTTCGGGATACGGGGAGGGTCCGTCAGTTGGCGGGCAGCGCCCGACGAACAACAGCTTCACGATCGAGGGAATCGACAATAACAGGCTGGACGTCACGGGATCCGTCGTGACAGTTCCCAACGATGCCGTAGCCGAATTTAGCATTCTACAAAATCAATTTTCTCCGGATTTCGGTCATTCTTCCGGCGGGCAGTTCAATCAAGTAGTCAAGAGCGGGACGAACGAGTTCCACGGGGCAGCGTATGAATATTTTCAGAACCGCAATCTCGATGCTGCCGACAACCTGAACTTTGTTGAAGGCAATCCTCTTCATCCGCGGTTCGACAATAACCGCTTCGGGGGTTATTTCGGTGGTCCGATCAAGCGCAACAAATTGTTCTTCTTTGGAGATTACGAATACAATCCCAGCGGTGGCGTAAATTCCACCTTCTACTCTGCTCCAACCGCGGCAGGGTACGCAACGCTAGCTGCGCTACCCGGCATCAATCGAACAAATCTTGCGGAATTCCAGAAGTACCTGGGAACCGGCGCCTCACCGAATGGCACCACGGCCCTCGTTGCTCCGGGTCCGGGCAGCAATGAGAGTTTGGGGACCGGCGTATTTGCGCCTGGTGGAACTGGGGCGATCAGCATTCCCGTTGGAACGATCTCTGCCGCTCCGCCCAGCTTTCAAAACGCAGAATATGGAATTGGTTCGGTGGATTACAACATCTCCGATAAGGATGCGCTGAGAGGGCGATTCATTCTCAACCGCACAGGATCAGTCGATGCGACCGGTTTCCCGGCCGTATTCTACGGCGTCCAGCCGACCAACGCCTATATCGCCACGTTATCCGAGTATCACACCTTTACGCCGACCCTGATCAACGAATTCCGCTTGGGATATAACCGCTTCAATCAGACCTATCCTCTTTTTGGGAATCAATCGTTCCCCGGGTTGGACTCTTTTCCAAACATCAATGTGTACGAACTGAATGCGGCTTTTGGTCCGGACCCGAATTCGCCGCAATACTCGATTCAAAATCTCTACCAGCTCACCGACAACGTCACATGGACCAAGGGAAGCCACAGCTTGAAATTTGGGTTCGATGGCTGGAGCGCTATTTCGCCTACTCAGTTCATCCAGCGTTCACGGGGCGATTATGAGTGGCAATACCTTTCTGACTATCTCTATGACAACAATCCGGACGGTATCGCTCAGCGCTCACTGGGACATGCCAGCTACTATCAGAATCAACAGCTTCTTGGGTTCTATGCAAATGATAATTGGAAAGTCACGCCGAACTTAACGGTGAATTTGGGACTGCGGTACGAGTATCTGACAGTTCCTCTGAGCGAGAACACGCAAGACTTGAATGCCAGTGCGAGTGCTCCCGGTCTGATGGTGTTCAAATCGCCTACCGCACAAACAAAAAACTTGATGCCTCGCGTGGGTGTCGCGTATTCGCCCGGCACCAGCGGCAAGACCTCGATTCGGGCAGGCTTCGGCATTACCTATGATGTGCTGTACGACAATCTGGGAACGCTAAGTTTGCCTCCGCAACTTAGCACTACCGTTGATGTGACCGGAGCGGATGCGACCGGTTTCCTTGCAGGCGGAGGCATTCCACCAAACGCCTCCATCGCAATTCCGGAGGGTATGGATGCTCGGAATGCCACCGCAGGGTTCATTCCTGATCAGAAGCGCCCTGCAGCTTACAACTGGAACTTTGGCATCCAGCACCAGTTCGCTGGAAATTACGTTTTCGAGACCCGCTATCTCGGGACCCGGGGACTCTTCCTTCCTATACAGCTTCAACTGAATATACAACCGGTGGTGAATGCATCGAACGCATTGCCCGTCTACTTCAGCCAGCCAAGTCAAGCGACCCTGAACTCGCTGCCCAACACTTTGTCGGGTCTTCAGACTGCTTATGACGCGGGAGGTAAATACGTACCTGCCTTTGCTAATGCCGGCTTTATTAGCCCTATCACCGCTTTCATGCCCCAGGGCAATTCCATTTATCATGGATGGGCTAACCAGTTGACCCGGCGGTTCTCCAATGGCCTGCAGTTTCAGGGTTCCTACACCTGGAGCCACAACATAGACGATTCCACTGACGCACTAGATTCGACGGTTCTGGCACCGCGGCGCCCCCAGAATTCCCAAGATTTGAGGCCGGAGCGTGCGTCATCGCTTACTTGATTATCGGAATCGCTTCGTGCTGCAGATGCTTTACGATGTCCCTTACTTCAAAAACCGCAATTGGTTCATGAAGAATCTGATTGGGAACTGGGAAATCGCGCCAGTCTATACCTACCAGTCGGGTCAGCACGTGACACCCCAGAGCGCGATTGATTCGAATCTCAATGGCGACAGCGCTCCGGATCGCGTCATTATCAATCCGGCTGGTAACCGGAACCTAGGCACAACAGCGATCCCTCTAGCGAACAGCGCGGGGGATACTGTAGCATATTTGGCGGCGGACCCGAATGCTATGTTCGTTGCTGCCCCAAAGGGGACACTCGCAACTAGCGGGCGGAGCATCCTGAACCTGAACCCGATCGATAATATCGATCTCACATTATTGAAAAGGTTCAGCCTGACTGAGCGCTTCAAGCTCGAGTTCTCGCTTCGTGCCAGCAACATCTTCAATCATCCGCAGTATACCGGCGGATGGTTGAACGATGCGGGATCTTTTGGAGGTTCGTCAGGATTCAACGCGGGAGGTGGATATGCCCAGGGATCTATTGAAGGGGATCTCGTGCGGACCACGGTCCAACCCGGCAACCCCATCTTCCAGCAATGGAGCCAAGCATTCTCCAGCAATCCGCGTTCGATGCAGCTTGCTCTTAAGCTAACCTTCTAAAGCAGCGCTCTCGATGCGCCGGAAAGAGAGGAACAAATCCCCTCTTTCCGGTATCTAACTCCACACTTACATCGTTCGTACCAGGACCCAGCTGTCCACCTAAATAGCCTTGGCCCCGCCAGGGCTATCGCTGTATATTCACACGCATTCGGTTGTAATGACGCCGCGTCGAGCGGGACGGGGAGGTCCGTTACAATGTCTCAGTTCAAACTCAATTCCTTTTTCAAGGCCATCATCGCCGTTATCGGTACTGCTGGCCTCGTCTGGTGCCAGACGGAAACCGGGCAGATCACGGGTACCGTTACCGATCCGACCGGAGCGGCTATCCAGAGCGCGACGGTCGATGTAAAGTCGCTGGGTACTGGAGCGAATCGCACAGTGACAACCGGGTCGAGTGGTGACTATTCGGTGACGAACCTGCTCCCCGGCGAGTACAACGTGAGTGCCTCCGCATCGGGATTTGCGCGAACCGAACAGCGTGTCACGGTGGCCGTCGGCGGGCGTGTTGGGCAGGACTTCAAACTTGAAGTTGGAACCTCATCGGCCGTGGTGGAGGTCAGCGCCAGCGCGGTTCAAGTGAATACGGATCCCAAACTCTCAGCCAAGTCGTCACCGAGCGCGAGCTGCGCGACCTGCCGAATCTGACACGCAATCCATACCAGTTCGTGGCCCTGGCGGGGAACGTCTCCGATGCCGGCATGGGCTCGCGCGGTGCCGGGTTCTCCATCAATGGCCAACGTGAAGCTTCGACTAACATTCTGCTGGATGGGTCGAGCAACAACGACGAATTCAATGCGACAGTAGGCCAACAGATTCCGTTGGATGCAGTTGCCGAGTTCTCCGTTCTCACCAGCGATTTCACTGCCGAGTACGGGCGGGCATCGGGGGGCGTCGTGAATGTCGTCACAAAATCTGGTACCAACGCCTTCCATGGAACTGCATACGAGTTCAACCGCGTCTCGCGCTTTTCGTCTAACTCTTTCCAGTCCAACGCCGATTCCCAACCGAAAGCGGTCTTCGACCGCAACCAGTTCGGGTACTCCGTCGGGGGCCCGATCTTGAAGGACAAATTGTTCTTTTTCAACAGCACGGAGTGGATTCGCGTCCGTAGTGGCGCGAACGTCTTCGCCTGGGTTCCAACGCCGGATCTTCTCTCGGCCGCCGCTCCGGTTACACAGTCCTTCTTCAGCACACTAGGCCAGTTGCGTTCGAGCGCCTCCAACCTTGGCACGATCAGCCGCGCCGGCTTGATCGGCGTCACTGGGTCCGATCCTTGTGCGTCGGGTCCTTGTTCTACGCTCGGCATGAATACGCCGCTGTTCGAGCACGTCGGCTACACCGCTCCCGCCGACGCCGGCGGTGGAGTCCCGCAAAACACTTACATGACGGTCGGCCGCGTCGATTACAACCTTTCTGATCGCACGCAGATGTATGGCCGGTATGCGCTCTACAGCGAGTCCGATTTTCAGGGTTCCCTTTCGAACAGTCCATATGCCAACTACGATCTCGGCCAGACCCAGTTCAACAACAATGGACTCTTCTCGATCATCCATTCCTTTTCACCGGCCTGGACGTCACAGAGCAAGGTGGTGTTCAATCGTCTGACGAACATTCAGCAGGGGCTAACCAGCCGAGGCTTGGTGCCCACCATGTACGCTTCGTTGTCCAACATTCCGACCATCGGCGCGGATAGCGTTCTCTTCCCCGGCTACAATCCTGCCACCCCCGGTAACGGCGGTGCTTTCGGCGGCCCGCAAAACTACATTCAGGCGTACGAAGATGTGAGCTGGACTCACGGCAAGCACAGTTTTCGCTTCGGCGGATCCTACGACTATATCCGGGATAACCGCACCTACGCGGCTTACCAAACGGCTACTGATGGCCTTACCGACAGTGGCACCGTCGGCGATACTCTCAACGCGCTCATGGCCGGTACGTTCCAGGAGATTCAGGTTGCGATCGATCCGAAAGGCCACTATCCGTGTGCGAATCCCTCGAATCCGACTTCCGATTGCGAAGTCTCGTTGCCGGTCAGTTCTCCCAATTTCAGCCGTAGCAACCGGTTCCAGGAGTTTGCACTATACGCGCAGGATTCCTGGAAAGTCGTTCCCCGCTTCACGCTTAATCTGGGCGTCCGCTGGGAATACTTCGGCGTTCAGCACAATAAGAGAGCCAGTCTCGATTCCAATTGGTATGGAACAACGACCGATCAAGCTGATACGAACCTTGCGGCCTACTTAGCCCAAGGCGGTTTGCAACTCGCCCCCCAAAGTCCTATTGGAGAGTTATGGAAGCCTGACTATCATGATTTTTCGCCGCGTGTGGGGTTCGCCTGGGACGTGAGGGGCGATGGCAAAACTGCTCTCCGCGGCGGCTACGGGATCGGCTATGAACGAAACTTTGGCAACGTTACGTTCAACCTGATTCAAAACCCGCCGAACTATGCCGTTCTCGACGTCGAACAGACCTCTCCGATTACGCTCAACAATTTTGGTCCCTTGGCGGGCAGCAGTGGGACACTTCCGATTCCTAAAACAGGGGCGCGCATCGTTAATCCGGATATCAAGACCGCCTATGCCCATACCTGGAGTCTCGCGCTTGAACATCAGTTCGGCCAGAAAATTCTTTGGAGTGCCGAGTACAGCGGCTCGAAGGGTGTGGATCTCTACTCGATCTCTTATCCGAATTTGGCAGGTTATGGAAACCTGCTTCTGGGATACCCGTGTACCGGGGCCGGCGACTGCACAGACCCTCCCAACTCCCGGTACAGCTCCGGTATCGGCTATCGGGGCAACCAGGGCTTCTCGCTCTACAACGGCATCAATAATCGCCTTGTGATCCGCAACATCGGTAACGCCGGTATTGACATGACCGCGAACTACACGTGGTCGCATGCTATCGACAATCTAAGTACAACCTTTTTTGAGGCGGCCGGAACTGTGGGCGTAAATGGCGCTAACAACATCACCAGCAACAATGGTGATTTCAACTACGGCCTGCTCGACCCCTATGCTCCAAATCTCGATAAAGGCAGCGCCGAATTCGATATTCGCCACCGGGTGGTTGTCGCCGGCAGCTGGAAGATTCCGTTTGGCCACGGTTCCGGCTGGTTCAACGCTCTCATAGGCGGCTGGAGTCTGAATCCTGTCTTCACCGCACGCTCCGGCATGCCTTTCAGCGTGTTCGACAGCACCTACAAGCTTGGTTCGCGCACCACGGCGCGTGCTTCCTTTGTTCAAGGCGTACCATCGAGCGGGGGACCCCTGGTCGGATCCGGGACTCCCGACAGTTATAACTACCTCACCTTCTCTCCCAGCCAGATTCTCGAGCCGATCAACGCCGCTTGCGATTGCAACAACGTTGCTCCGTTTCCCGCCAGCATGTCCGGCCGCGATGCGTTTCGAGCGCCCGGATTCTGGAACTTCGATCTTGGTGTCAATAAAGACATCAGGATTTCCGAACGCGTCTCGCTGCAGCTTCGCGCTGAGACATTCAACATTTTCAATCACGCCAACCTATATGTCGTAGGTAGTAACGCCGATCTCGCCAGTTCCAACTCTGTTTCCGCCTGCTACGGCTGTTCTGCCTCTACTTACGATCACCGCAATTTGCAGCTCGGCGCCAAGATCATCTTCTGAAAATCCGGCCACCGAACCGAATCCCGGCCCGCTACCATCTAATTAGCGGGCCGCTTAAGGAGGCCGTGCGCTCTCAGCGAGCCTAAGATTTGGAAATGATCGCCTCTCCCACAGTTATTGAAGAGATCGCGGAACTGAAGGCTCGCCGGCGCGCCACGATCCTGGCTCATCACTACCAAGATGCAGAGATACAGGAGATCGCCGACCACATAGGAGATAGCCTTGAACTCGCCCGCGTCGCGCAGAAGTTCGACGGCGACGTGATTGCGTTTTGCGGCGTGAAGTTCATGGCGGAGACCGCTAAAGTCTTGAACCCGCAGCGCACAGTCGTTCTTCCGGATATCCACGCAGGCTGCAGCCTGGTTGATAGCTGTCCTGCGGAGGGCGTTCGGGCATTCAGACGTAAGCACCCGGATTACGTCGTCGTGAGCTATATCAATACTTCGGTCGAAGTGAAGGCTGAGAGCGATATTCTTTGTACCTCGCGCAATGCTGTTGCGATCGTGAACTCGATCCCAGCCGACAAGCCGATTTTGTTTCTGCCGGACATCAATCTGGGTAACTACGTCAAGAAGCAGAGCGGGCGCAAGAACATGCAGATATGGCAGGGAGCCTGCATAGTGCATGCCACGTTTCCAGCGCGCCGCTTGACGACTGCTCGGGCCGAACATCCCGATGCGTTAGTAGCGGCGCACCCCGAGTGCCCGGGCGACGTGCTCCGAATGGCGGATTTTATCGGTTCAACTTCGGCCATCATCGATTGGTGCACTGCGCAGCATGCTGACGAGTTCATCGTGATGACCGAGAGCGGGGTGAGATACTCGCTCGAAAAGCTCAGCCCCGGCAAGAAGTTTTATTTCGTGGCCAACGAAAACTGCAATTGCAGCGAGTGTCCTTACATGAAGATGAACACGCTCGAGAAGCTGCATGATTGCCTGGAGGATCTGCAACCCCGGATCGAATTGCCGGAAGAGATCATGCGCCGGGCCCGTGTCCCGATCGAGCGGATGCTAGCCGTTAAGTAGTGAGCCAGCTGATCCAACTCGCGCCGCCTCCTGTCCCGCTCTCGTTTCCGTTAAGCGGGCCGGTAGCAGACACGTACGGGCGTGTCCATTCCGATTTGCGGATCAGCGTGACCGACCGCTGCAACATTCGGTGCTTCTACTGCATGCCGGAGACCGGAGCAGCATTTGAGCCAGTTTCGAAGCTGCTTACATTTCGGGAGATCATTCGTTTCGCAGAAGTGGCCGCTTCGCTGGGGTTCCGGAAACTTCGGCTGACTGGTGGCGAGCCACTGCTGCGTCCAAGGCTGCCAGAGCTGGTGGCCGGCCTGAGCGCCTTGCGGGGAATTGAAGACCTCGCACTGACTACAAATGCGGTATTGCTGGCGCGATATGCACAACCCTTGTTCGAGGCAGGTCTGCGGCGGCTGAATGTCCACCTGGATACGCTAGATCGCGAGCGCTTTCTAACATTAACGCGGAGAGACGACCTTAGGAAAGTTCTGCACGGCCTGGATACGGCCGCGGCCGTCGGTTTCCGGTCCATCAAGCTGAATGCGGTAGCTTTGAAGGGCTTTTCGGAAGCTGATCTGGTGCCGCTCGTCCGGTTCGCACGGGAGCGGAATATGGAGATCCGCTTCATCGAATTCATGCCGCTGGACGCACAACAGATCTGGTCTCTCGATCAGGTGTTAACGGCCGATGAAATGATCCGTCGGCTCAGTGAGGAGTTCGGTTCATTGACAGCAGTGCCGGATGCCGATCCGCGCGCCCCAGCAACGGAATACCGCTTCTCGAACGGCGATCGGATCGGATTCATCGCATCTGTGAGCCGGCCGTTCTGCATGAACTGCAACCGGCTGCGTCTCACTTCAGACGGTAAGCTTCGTCATTGCCTGTTCGCCAGGGAAGAGACCGACATCAAACCGCTGCTGGACGGGCAGGATGAGGCGTTAGAGACCGCGATCCGGACAACGATCTGGCAGAAGTGGGCAGGCCACGAAATCAGCCGGTCCAGCTTCCTTCCACCGCAACGGCCGATGTACTCGATTGGCGGTTAACCCGGGTTCCTCAGGACAGCACGTCCCAACGATCCACTCGCAAAACCCTGGGCGTCCTTACGGCCAAGCTGGGGGTTATTACCGTTTCAGGCACCTGGGACGTACCTCCCTGTACTCGCCTGATTCATACGCATTCCGCAGATCGAATCCAGCACGGAAACCCAAGCGGCCTCTCATGATCTTGCGCCCGAATGTGAACCCTCCAAGATCAGAGGGCGAAAGTGGTCACGGCTTAACAAATCTTTTCGCCCGAGCAATCACAGTGCTTTAGCGCTCACGACCGGCAGTAGCCGCAATCTCCAAGTCGCAAAAAGCGCGTATTCACAATAGTTTCACGTGAAACATGCCGCGTTTTTCAGAACGCCGGACTGCCTCAAGTCGCAAGCGTTTTTGCCGTGTCGCGGGCGCACCGAGATTGTTACCGCCGCTTCCTTTTATAGACGGTAAAAACCCCACCATAGCCCGTCGCGGGTACTTGCCAGTTACTAGCGCCGGCCGCCGTTTAGCAGGCGTAACAAAATACTCAGCGTTGCGACGAACACATTAAAGACGCCGGCGAACAGCATGAGCGCACCAGGAATCGGACTGTCGGCCATCGGCGAGCGCAAGACAGTGCTGGTTGAATAGACGAGGGTGAATACACCAATGGCTCCGATGGCGATAGCTATCAGGACGCCGATGACTCCGATGTGAAGAAAGCCGTTCAGGACCATTGCTCCGATGACCGAGAAGAAGAGACCGGTCATCAAGCCGCGCGGGGCGGAGAAGGTCCTTCCGGAGGCCATGACGTACACCGTGACCCCTATGAATACGAAAGCGGTGATCGCCAACGCAACCAGGATCAATACCGGAGCAACCGTGCGCGCGACCCAAAGCAGTGGCGACATCGCGATCCCGGCCAGGAATCCATCACCAGCCAGAGCGCTGACGCCAAGCACGGGATTGTGCCTTGCGGCCATCGCGATATAAGGAACCACATTCAGCAGAAGGATAGCCGCGATCCATCCGAGCCACCCGGAAAAGAAGCGCGCCAGAGTTTCCGATGTCGCTCCGATATATCCCCCAGCCAGTGCACAAAAGACGCTAAGACCGAAGAGGATATAAGTTTGCTTGATAACCGAGGCGCTCTGTGCAGTAAGGGCAGTTGAACTGGTGAGCTTGTCCCAGGCGGAAGCTGGCTGTTGGTATTGGTTCATATGACTCGGTCCTCCTTCCTAGGATAGCCTTAGATCGGGCCAGCACCGGACGCCGGCTGGCAATCGTAGAAAGTGGGCTTGATGTTGAATTTCTCCTCGTAGGCGGTCGCTAATTCATCGCGAAACCGGTCCACTGCATCAGGGGCAACAAGGTTCACGGTGCATCCGCCGAAGCCGCCGCCCGTCATTCGCGCACCATACACACCGGGAAGTTCGATCGCTTTCTCTACCAGGAAGTCGATCTCCGGGCAGGTGATCTCGTAGTCTTCTTTCATGCTGCGATGGGAAGCGAGGAAGAGTTTGCCCATGCCAATCAGGTCATGGGCTTTAGCCGCGTCGCCCAGTTCCAGAACGCGTTGGGAATCGGAGATGACGTGCCGGGCCCGGCGGCGGGGAATCCCCGGTATGCTGTCTTTCACCTCTTCGAACATTTCGGGCGTCACATCGCGCAGACTCTCGACTTCCGGATGGGTGCGCTGCACGGCTTCAACAGCTTCCCGGCATTCCGCTACCCGGTGGCGGTAAGCTGATGTGCCGAGTTCGTGCTTGACCAGCGAGTTGACGGCGACGATGGCGAGTGTTCGGGGGAGCTCTATGTACTTGTGAGTGAGGCTGCGGCAATCGAGTTGAATGGCGGCACCGTCGCGTCCAAAAACCGAGGCGTACTGATCCATGATCCCGCAAGGCATGCCGACGAATTGTGTTTCCGCACGTTGGGCAAGTATCGCGATATCGAGTCTTTCCAGTTTTCGCGAGCCGAGCAGGGCAATCGCCGACGCAACCTCGATCGCCGCGGAAGAGCTGAGCCCGGAGCCGGCGGGAACCTCGCTGGCGACGTATAGATCGCAGGGGTCTAGTCTGAGACCACTACGAACCAACTCACGCGCAACGCCGACAACATAATCGCTCCAGGCTCCACTTGGTTTCGCCTCGCCAATGTGACTAATAGGTATAGCAAATTCGGTGGCCGTATCCCGCGAGTACACTCGCAACTTGCCGTGGTCCGACGGGGCGATCGCCACGTAGCAGGCCATCTCGAGGGCTATGGGAAAGACAAAGCCCAGATTGTAATCGGTATGCTCTCCGATCAGGTTGACTCTGCCGGGGGCACGGTAGATCTCCGGCGTTGAGCCCGTACCGAAATGCTCGTCGAAGAGCTTTAGGATTTCGTCCGGAACGAGAGCCAAAGCAGTATTCCCCCAAAAACCAATATGGTCAGACCCGCACCAAAGATTGACGTTGATTTGAGCGTCGAGTGGCGCGCGGACCTCCGGGCTGGCCAAGCCGTAGACCACCAGGATCAATCCCAAAAGAGAAAAGAGATAACCCGTCGGACGGCGCAAGTCGTTCATATTTTTACCAATAGATCAGATTGACAATGACCAGGACCACTATGACCAGCACCGCCAGGGGACCCGGTCGCTTGTACCAGATCACGCCGCCTTCGTGCGGGATTTCGGTCACCCCATAAACCAAGTTGTGCAGCTCGCTTTCCGGCTTCGGTTGTGTGACTAACGTGACCAGCACGGTAACAATCAAACAGGTACACCAGGAAATGATGGCAATCCAGAAATTCTGGGCCATAGCCGATGAGAACTGATAAGCCGGGGCTATCCAACCACCCTTTCCTTCGGCAACGGTCAGACCCAGGGTGAGGCCGCCGCCGATCAAGCCGGTAAGCAAACCCCAGAACGCGCCGTTGCTGGTGGTTCGTTTCCAGAACATTCCGAGCAAAAACGTGGCAAACAGCGGGGCATTCACGAAAGCGAATACAAGCTGCAGAAAATCCATGATGTTGTTGAATGCGGTCGCCAGGTAGGCGGTTGCGATGGAAAGCGCCACGCCAGCTACAGTGGTCACCCTCCCTACCCAGAGATAGTGGCTATCAGGGGCGCTGCGCCTGATATAGCTCTGATAGATGTCGTAGGTGAAAACAGTGTTGAAGGCGGTCACATTGCCGGCCATACCTGACATGAAGGAGGCCATCAGCGCGGTGAGACCGATGCCGAGCATCCCGGACGGATAGAATTTGGCCATTAAAGTAGTGAGTACAAGATCGTAGTTGTAGCCGCCTGTGGGCTTTAACGGAATGGTGTAGCCGCTCGACATGCTCATGAGCGCGACCGCCGCTACTCCAGGCAGGATCACCACAAACGGCATGAAAATCTTTGGAAATGCTGCTACTAGCGGCGTCTGGCGAGCGCCATGCATGGTCTCGGCCGCCATTGCGCGCTGGATTACAAGAAAGTTGGTACACCAGTAGCCGAACGAGAGAACGAAACCGAGTCCCGCCACCAGAACAAACAAGTTGATGCCCATTGGATTCTCGTTTGCGTGGACAGAGTAGCGCCAGGTGTGAAGCATGACCGGCTGGAGATGAGCCTTCAGACCGGCCCAGCCGCCGGCTTTCTGGATGGCGAGGATCGAGAGTGGAGCAAAGCCGAGTACGATGAGGAAGAATTGTACGACCTCGTTATAAATGGCGCTCGTCAGACCGCCCAGCAGAGTGTAGATCAACACGATGGCCGCCGAAAGGAGCACTGAGTTCGTGAAGCTCCATCCGAGCACCAGTTCGAAGAGCAGGCCCAGAGCATACATACTGATTCCGGACGAGAAGATGGTCATGATCGCGAATGTGATGGCGTTCAGACCGCGAGTTTTCTCGTCGAAACGAAGCTTCAAATATTCCGGGACGCTCCGAGCCCGACTGCCGTAGTAGAACGGCATCATGAACAGCCCGACGAAGAGCATGGCGGGTACAGCTCCCAGCCAGTAAAACTGGGCCGTCATGATGCCGTATTTCGCTCCGGAGGCGCACATGCCAATCATTTCCTGGGCTCCCAGGTTGGCGGCAATGAAAGCCAGGCTGGTGATCCAAACCGGGACTGAATGACCCGAGGTCAGGAAGTCTTCACTGGTGGAGATTTTGCGCTTCGCTAGCCAGCCGATACCTAGAACAAATGCGAAGTAGATGATAAGACTGATGTAGTCGATCGCTCTGAGTGTCAACGGGTAGCTCCGTGCGGGCAATTGTATCGCACGAATTTTTTACAATTTCCCTGTTAGGTAGCCGATACTACTCTAAAAAAAAGGCGTACAATAGAGCCACGAGAATCAAGTAGGCTTGTACCTGACATCCTGGAACGGGTACGTCGGAAGTAGCAAAAGGAGTTGCTCATATGAAACGCGTGTTGCCGACGGGGATAAAGATCCTAACCGGGGTCTTTGCCACCGCCATTTGTGCGATGCCGCAGAACTACACCATTTCGGCGAAACCGGGTGGTGTTAATTACGTCGAAGGCAATGTTTTCATCGATGGCAAGGCGGTCTCGCCGCAGAACCTGAAGGCGACTTTTGTCAATGCCAACGAGACCATCTCGACGGACATCGGTAAGGCCGAGGTGCTGCTCAGCCCGGGAGTTTTTCTGAGGCTCGGCGAGAATAGCAGGGTGCACATGGTGTCGCCCTCACTCATCAACACTCAGCTGGAACTAAAAGCGGGCGAGATGATGGTCGAAGCGGACGACATCGTCAAGGACAGTCAGGTCACGGTGCTCGACCATGGCGGTTCCGTTCTGATCGATCGCAACGGCTTATACAAGTTCACGGCCGGCGATTCCGCGACAGTGGCAGTGCTCGAAGGCAAACTCAATGTGCTGAATGGCGATCGTAAGACCGAAATCGGCAAGGGCCACGAGGCTATTCTGGCCGACGCCTCCCTGAAAACGAAGAAGTTCGATCCGAAAGCGGAAGATGAACTATATGCCTGGAGCAACGTGCGCTCCGAATACAATGCTGCCTCCAGCTATCAGGCTGCGCAGGACGTAAATGCTTCGAGCTATGGCGGGGTTTGGGGCGGATATGGATTCAGCGGGTTTTCAAATCCGGGCTGGTTCTGGAATTCGGGTTTCAACAGTTGGGCCTGGCTGCCGGGTTCGGGCGCCTATTACAGCCCGTTTGGATACGGTTTCTACAGTCCTATGGCAGTAGGCTACGCCCCGGTGATGTACGCGCCAATATACGGCGGCGGAGGCGGGTATTACCGTCGAGGACAACTTCCGACAACGGCGACCAGGACTACTGGCGGGAAGGTCGCGCCAGTTCCCGTGAATGCGGCGCATCCACCCGCGGTTGGCAGCAATATCAGTTCTCCTATGGCTAGCCAAGCCGCGCGAGCGCAATCCCTTCATTCCTACGCACCGACGGGCTTTCGTACGGCCAGCGGATCAACGGTTCCGGCCGGGCGTGCTTCCTACGGTGCCGGCGGTGGCGCACACGCCAGTTCGGGCGCTGCGGCGGGAGGCGGTGGCTACAGCGGAGGCGGGCATTCCTCAGGAGTCTCGGCAGCAAGTGTCGGAGGGGCATCTCATGGCGGCGGCGTTTCCTCTGCCGGAGGCGGCGGCGGACACCACTAGACATTCCTCCATAAAGTCTCAAAAGGAGCGGTTTGGGCCTCGGCTTAAGCCGCTCTTTTCATTTGCAGGCATGATAATAAGTTCCATGCCTGCTTACTTGTTAAAGACCGAGCCCGGCGTTTACTCCTTTTCAGACCTGGAACGCGACAAGGAAACTCTGTGGGATGGAGTGACCAATCCGACGGCAGTGAAGCACTTGCGAGAGATGAAAACCGGTGAAAAGCTTGTGATCTATCACACAGGTGATGAGCGGCAAGCGGTCGGAACTGCGACTGTAACTGGTGTGCACGTCGCGAATCCAAAGGTTCCTGAGGTGAGGATCAAAGCGGGCGGGCGCCTTCGTGAGCCAAGGACGCTGGCTTCGATCAAAGCTCACAAGCTTTTTGCCGATTCGCCGCTGGTTACGCAGGGGCGCCTTTCCGTGGTGCCGCTCACAGCGGCGCAGTACGACTGGCTTGCGGAAGCATAAAAGGGTTCAGCTACCGTTGTTTTTGAATTCATTCAATCCCTGGCGAATCCGATGCAATCCTTCCGCGAGAATACTGGTTTCTCCTCCAATGCCGATCCGAATATGTTCCGGAGCTCCGAAGAACTTGCCCGGCGTGACGGCTGTCTCATAGCGCTCGCGAAGGAAGCTGCAAAAGTCGTCTACCGGAAATTCAATTCTGGGAAACAGGACCGTTCCCGCTCCCAAGGGATTGCATGCCAGCGCCGGATTCGATCTCAGGAATTCGTTGGCGAGAGCGCGATTACGGTCGAGCAATTCACGCGACCATTGCGCGATTTGATGTAGATGCTCGAACGCTACGCAACTGATCTGATCCGTTATGTACGGATTGTTGGCGCCAAACAAATCGTTCAGCCGGTACATTCTGCGCGCCAGCTCCGGTTCGGCAATAATCCATCCACAGCGGAGCCCGCTTAGCCCGTAGACCTTTGTGAGGCTGTTAGTAATCACGAACTCGGGGCCGATATGGAAGCTGCTCGCAGGCGCATCTTCGAACAGCACATCCAGATAGACCTCGTCGACGAGAACGTGCGCCTTGGCTTGGCGAGCCAGATGTCCCACTTCGCTGAGTGTTTGAGTTGAAGTGACAGCACAACTGGGGTTGTGAAGATTCGTGATCACGATCAGCCGCGTTCTTGGCGTCAGAAGCTTTTCGATTCGCTCAGGTTGCAATGCGAACTTCTCGTCCTCACGCCGCTCAAAGAAGATAACGTTGCCGCTAAGTTGTTGGGCCGCTTCCCAGAGCAGAGGGTACGACGGATACTCCATTAACACCTCGTCGGCCGGCTCGACAATCGCGGCCATGGCCAGGTAATTCGCCATCGAGGTACCTTGCGCTGTCACTACGCACTCCTCCGCCACCCCGCTCTTTGAGGCAATCGCTTTTTTCAATGGTGCGTAGCCGTAAGCGCCGGGACCGCTCAAGGTAAGTGCGTTCAAGTCTACCGGCAGGCCCGAGAGCGGAAAATTCTTGACGCCGCTGTTGGCGAGGTTGAACTTGACACCGGTCTGGGTTTTAACCCATTCCATGTAAGCGGAGCTCATTGTCCGCTTATTGTTTTGCAAGGCTCTGTCTCCTGCTCCAGTAGAAATAGACGGGCACTCCCAGCAATACCAGGCCGAGCCCGACGGAGCTGTTTGCCGGGTAGTGATAGAAAGTTGCAAGCACTACCAGCCAGCAAGCCCCCACAAAGAAGATGGTCGTGAACGGATGCCCCGGCGTGCGGTGTTGCTCAGAGACATTCATTCTTCGTCGGAAGATGAACAGCGAAAGACCGGTGAGTCCGAAGAAGATGAAATCGATTGAGACAACGTAATTCAGGATCTGCTCATATTGACCTGATATCGCGATTACGGCGGCGAGCGCGCCCTGCAGGATAATAGCAGCGACCGGCACGCGGGTATTTCGCGGCAGCCATGCGATAGAGCGAAAGAAAAGTCTGTCCCGCGCCATGGCGAAGTAAACGCGCGGGGCCGTCAACATGCCCTGGCTCAGGAAACCCAGAGTCGATATGCTGATCGCAACCGCCATAAATAGTGCGCCGTAGGTGCCCATCGCCCGCTGCATCACACTGAATGCGGGCGTGGTGGTAGCGGCCAGTCCGGCTGGTCCGAGCGTTCGTAAACACACGATATTCACGCCGAGATAAATGGCCATCACTCCCGCTACGCCAAATAGGAGCGCGCGCGACAGGTCGCGTTGTGGATTGCGCATCTCGCCGGTCATGAAGCTGGAGGTTTGCCACCCGCCATACGCAAACAGGACAGGTACGGTGGCGGCTCCAAACGAGGATAAGAGCGAAGCTGAATGCGAGCCTTCCAGCTGGGCAATAGAAATGGGAGACGCTTTTGCAGCGGCGAAGCCGGCCACCAGCAGAATGGCAATCGCGGCAATTTTCAGCAGCATCAGAGTGCTTTGAACAGCGCTTCCCAGACGGACTCCGAAACAGTTGATCGCCGAGAGTGCCGCCAAAGCCAGAACTGCGATCAGACTTTCGGAAAGGCCGGTTCTTGCAATCTCGCGAAAATAGCGCGCGAAGGTAACCGCGACGGCAGCCATTCCGCCTGTCTGCATCACGAGCAGCAGCGCCCATCCATAAAGGAATGCCACCGCCGGATGGTACGCGTCCCGCAGATATGCATATTGGCCGCCGATGTTTGGCCTCAACACGGCGAGTTCGGCATAGATGAACGCTCCCGCGAGAGCCGTCAACCCGCCCGCGACCCACGCGCCGATGATCAGAGTGCTCGTGTGAACCTGCCGCGCGACAACGTAGGGGTTCACGAAAATACCAGACCCGACAATGCCGCCCATCACCAGCATGGTGGCGTCGAATACGCCGATACGGCGCGCCAATGTTGGCTGATCAGGATCGGTAACAGTGTCGCTCACGCTCAGCCGTGAGCTACCCGCCTGCGTTTCGGTTGTGCCTGTTTCGGGGCCTCTTCCTGCTCGTCGGTGCGCTGGCTCCCGGAGGCCTTAGAGGCAGGCTTCCTCGGCAGTTCGCCGAGGCTCTTCTGCAGCGCCTGCATCAGATCGATCACGGGAGCGCGTCGCTTGGGCGCCTCTTCCTCAATTGGTTGCCCTTCTCGTTTGGCTTCGATCATCTGCTTCAGGCGGCCCTGGTACTCGTCATGATATTTCGAAGGATCGAAGTCGGTCGCTAGCCCTTCTACAAGCCGTTCCGCCAAGTCGACTTCCTGCGGCTTCACGGTCACGTTGGTATCGCGCCGGAATTCCGGTACTTCCCGTACTTCTTCCGGATAAAACATGGTGTGGAGCAGCAGTCCGTCGGCATGCGGCCGGATGACCACGGTAAATTCGCGCTGATGCATGGCGATCTTCGCGATCGCACTGTAGCCGGATTTGCGCATGGTCTCGAGCAGCAGGTGGTAAGCCTTCTTGCCTGCCTCCTCGGGAACCATGAAATAGGAGGCGTCGAAATAGATCGGGTCGATGCCCTCGGCTTTGACGAATTCCAGGATCTCCATGTTGTCGCTGGAGGGTGGGGCGACACTCTTGACGTCCTCATCGGTGACGATCACGTAGCGCTCTTTTTCGACCTCGAATCCCTTTTGCAATTCGCTGCGCTCGACTACACGATCGCAGCGCGGGCAAACCGTCTGCTGTTTTATGCGGCTCCCGCAAACACCATGGATCTGGTTGAAGCTGACCCGCTCGGTGCGGGCGGCAGCAAACAAACGCACCGGAATCGTGATCAGACCGAAGGTGATATAACCCTTCCAAACTGTTGCAGCCATGGCTACTTCCCTCCATCGGGCGCGAAACAGCGGCGCATCTAAAACAATAACGTGTCACTATGTCCTTTGCAAGCTGGTACTTATAGAGGTTCTAGTGAGATCTCAGCGCCCCGCGAACGCTCATAGCCGTCGCTTTCCGGGCGGGTATCGCGGCCGCTAGCAGAGTGCAGGTCGTCAACAGCAGAATGGCTGCGGAATAGATCGCCGGCTCCTGAAATGAGACTCCCTGAAGCTGATGCCGGACGATCAATAGCCCGAAATAGCTCAAGGGGACCGCCAGGATAATCCCGGCCGAGACAATCAGCACCGCTTCTCGCAGTACCAGCCGCAGGATATCTGCCGGCTGGGCTCCAACAGATACCCGGATGCCGAATTCCAAGATGCGCAAGGAAGCTCCGTAAGCAACGACGCCATAAATGCCAACTGTCGCGATCACGAGAGCGAGGAGCGCGAAGGTACTGACCAGGATCGCCATAGCGCGATCCCCTGACGCAAACTCGGCGATGCGAGTCTGCATTGTGGCTATGTCATATGGTGAGATCGCCGGCGCTTCCCGGCGGACAATGTCGCGAATGACTTGTTCGGGTAGCGCCGCCGCTCTGGTTCGTACATAGTAGGTCATCTCGTCTGTTCTTTTCGCCTGCAGTGCCGGCGTGTACATCAAGGACGCGTTTGCTCTGCGCCACGATTGATGATGATCGGCGACCACCCCGACCACAGTTGCAAGCCAGTTTGGATCGAGGCCGTTGAACATCGTTACCCTCTGTCCAACCGCGTTGCCCGACCCGAAGAGCTTACGGGCGAGTGTCTCGTTGACCATGACGACTCCTGGGGTGTTTGCCCGATCGGTTCGTCGAACTCCCTGCCTGCCAGCACGCGGATTCCGAGCGTTGTGAAATAGCCGGGACCTATCATGCTGCGAGTTCCGCTCTGGTGCTTCGGGATGTTCTCTGCGGTTGTGCCCGGAATGATGACGGCGGCATCATCCGCTTGCGGGAACGGCCCCCCGGTTCCATATGTGACAGCTTCCACGCCGGCCGTTTCCTGAATGCGCCGCTGCAAATTCTCCCACAAGAGTGCCGTGCTCTGGACAGTTGAATGGGCAAGCTTTGGATCGACCGAGAAGACCGTCAGATGCTCAGGCTGGAATCCGACAGGAACACTGACCAATTTGTGCAAGGCTTTGGCGAATAAGCCCGCGGCTACTACCAATACCAGCGAGAGCGCGATCTGCATGGCGGCTAGGGATCTTCGCGCCAAGGTCTGTGAATGACTAGCCGAGTGCGTGAGCGCTCCTTCGCTAAGTCCCGCCGCCAGATCGATTCGGGCAGTCTGCCAGGCGGGTAGGATGCCGACGAGCAACCCGGTTACCAGCGCACCCGCCCAGTGAAGTGCGAGCGTCCACCCTTGGGGCCGGTAAATGAACGCATTGCCACGATCCATGCGCGTCAGGTGAACGAGTAGCTGAGCTCCCCAGCGTGCGATCCAAAGACCCAACAAGCCGCCGAGCAGCGCCAATACGAGGGTCTCTAGAAAATGCAGCCTCATCACCCCAGCGCGCGTTGCTCCTACTGCATAGCGGATCAGCATCTCCTGTTTCTGCTTTATGGCTCGTACGAGCATCAACCCAGCCACGTTGATGGCAGCCAGCAACAATACGGCGAGAGTCATCCATTGCAGTACGCGGAGCGGCGCGGCCCAGTTGTCGAGCTGTGCGTGGTCGCCCTGGGCGGCCGGTACCAAAGACACCCGCTCGTGAGAGAGCTCCTTCAGGTATTCTTGCCGATTGCGTTCCCTCACTGCCTAGCTCCTGCCGGACTGCCGCGCGATAGACGTCTGCAGTTGGGCCTCCGCCGTGCGAATCGCGACGCGCTCGGGCAAACGCACGAACGGGTTGAGCCAGCGAAGCCCCCAATCGTTATACCCATGCCAGTTCGGATTCAAATCGGCGTATGTCGTGATGGGTAAGTAGAGCTTGGGGGATCGCCCAGCGATCAGACCGTGAAAGCCCCTCGGTGCGATTCCAATGATCCGAATAGGCACTCCGTTGATTCTCATGACACCGTTCCATGCAGACAGCTCGCCGCCGTACGCGTCCTGCAAAAATCGTAGGAAAGGACCGTCGCGAAGCGTTCGTCGGAGAAGGTATCGTTGAGCGATTCTAAAGGACGACCGATGACCGTCTTCACCTGAAGAACATCGAAGAAGTTGCCCGAGACGAAGTCTGCCAGCAGGTGACGCGAGCCGCCGGGTGTCTCCATGTTCACCATCTCGCCGCGACGCGCGATGGTTCCGTCCACGATCTTGAAGTGTTCGGAGAGATAACGGTAGGCCGGCGCGCTTATAGTCTGGGTCATGGAGTCGCTGTCGGAACGGCCGGCATGCGTGACGTTGCTGCTGAAGGAAAAGATCCGGTCCGGCTGTGGTACCGGCAATTGCGCATAAATCGCCTGCCAGAGCAAGGTGAAGACCGCCGAGGCGAGCCCTATTCCCAAAGCGAGCAGAGCCACCGACAGGATTGTGAAGCTCCGCTCTTTACGAAGCGTGCGTAGGGTGAGTGCCGCTTCCTTGCATAACACGTCGAGTCTGGGGAGCATATTGCGATTCCGATGCACGGGCACCCTTTACACGCCCATAATATGAGCAAGCATGAAGATCCTCTTATATTTCATCGGCAAGCCGCGCGATGTTCATGCTAATGCAATGTCCGCCGAGTTCGTCAAGCGCTCTGCGCGTTATGCGGCTTGTGAAATGCGTGAAATCAACCCGGAACGGTTCGACCTATTCACCCGGCATGCGACCGCCCGCAAGATATTGCTCGATCCGACCGGTAGGCAGGCAGACATGTTGAAGCTTGTTTCGGAAGCGGAGCGTACCGGCCACGAACTCGTTTTCCTGGTCGGCGGGCATGATGGCTTGCCTCCTGAGTGGAAACCGCGTGCCGACCTTCTCATTTCCCTTTCGCACCTGACCTTTCCGCACGAACTCGCCCGAGCGATGCTGGCGGAACAGATCTATCGAGCCTTGACGACACTGCGCGGCCATCCCTATCCCAGGTGAACGCGTCATGCTGCTTCGATCCGTAATAAGATACGGAAGCGGCTTATGGAAGATGAAGCCGTCGTTGCAAACGGAGACTTAACAACAATGAAACTGGCATGGACACTCGCATCGGCGCTGCTCTTTTCGTTCGCTAGTGCTTATGGGCTCGATAGTCCGAAAGCTCAGGCGTCAGTCACGGTAGATGGGAAGAAAATCACCATAGACTACAATGCGCCCTCCGTGCACGGGCGTAAGATTTTCGGACCGGGGGGCCGCATTTCGAATGATCCGAACTATCCGGTGTGGCGAGCAGGCGCCAATCCGGCCACCGCCTTCCATACGGATGCGGACCTTGAAATAGGAGACCTGTCGGTGCCCAAGGGTGATTATACGCTTTACGTTTCGTTGGCGGATCCCGATCACTGGGTGCTCATCATCAACAAGCAGACCGGTCAATGGGGACTTACCTACAACAAGGACCAAGATCTGGGACGCGTCAAGATGGATATGAGCAAGCCCCCAGCTCCGATTGAAACTCTCAAGTACACTCTCTCCAAGGAGAGCGGCAACAAAGTAAAATTGGAACTCGCCTGGGATCAGTATGTCGCTTCCGTACCGATTACGGTGAAGTAAGCAAGATAGACTCGGAGTATTGGGCTTCCGACGACTCTCGCTGCGCCTAGCGACGCTTTACCTTCTCGCCTTTTCAGCTATTTATTCGCAGGACTCACCCGGTCCGGAGCCAGCGGCTCTCCCTCCGCCAATAGCCGCTCCCAAGGACGTGCCCTATTCGGGCGCGATCAAGTTGTCGGTCGATTTGACTGATGTCGAGCGCCGGATCATTGAAGTACACGAAACCATTCCCGTACAAGCCGGACCTCTGACGCTTCTGTACCCGAAGTGGATTCCAGGCAATCACTCGCCGACCGGCCCTATCTCCAAAGTTGCCGGATTGATTGTGACTGCAAATGGCAGGAGACTCGAGTGGGTACGAGATACCGTCGACGTCTATGCTTTCCACATCGAGATTCCGTCCGGGGTGGCCCGGCTTAACGTCGCGTTCCAATATTTGGCGCCGATGCGTTCCAAAGAAGGGCGAATCTCCATCTCCTCCAAAATTGCCGATCTTGCCTGGAACACGGTGGTGCTCTATCCTGCCGGCTATTTTTCGCGCCGCATCCACGTTGCCCCCGACGTGAAATTACCGCGAGGCTGGAAATTCGCGACAGCGCTCGAAACGAGCTCGCACGAAGGCAGCGTGATCCAGTTCAAAGAAACCACGCTCAACACCCTGGTCGATTCGCCACTCTATGCCGGAGCCAATTTTAAACGCGTAGATCTCTCGACCGATGCCGCGAATCATGTTTCCCTGGATGTTTTTTCCGACTCGCCATCCGACCTGGCAATCACGCCGCAAGAGCTCGAAGCTCATCGCAAGATGGTGCTTCAAGCGGCGAAGCTGTTTGCATCGCGTCACTACGATCATTACGACTTCCTGTTTCTGCTGAGTGAGACGGTAGGCGGGATCGGTCTCGAGCATCACCAATCCAGCGAAGATGGCGAGAAAGCCAACTACTTTACCGACTGGCAGGCGAATGTCGCCGGACGCGACCTTCTGGCCCATGAGTACACGCATTCATGGAATGGTAAGTTTCGCCGCCCTGCCGGTTTGTGGACCCCCAATTTCAACGTTCCGATGCAGGACGGACTGCTCTGGGTATACGAAGGAATGACGCAATACCTGGGTTACGTGCTGACGGCACGCTCCGGCATGCGTACGCCGGAACAGACTCGTGATTTGATCGCTCGCATCGCCGCCAACTTCGATGCCAGCCCTGGGAGAACCTGGCGTCCCCTAGTCGATACAACGAATCAACCGACCATTTCACAGCGCTCACCGGTGACCTGGGTTAGCTGGCAGCGCCCGGAAGACTACTACACGGAAGGGCTGCTGATCTGGCTCGATGCCGATACAAAGATCCGCGAGCTGAGCGGGGACAAGAAGTCGCTCGACGATTTCGCCAAGCTCTTCTTCGGAATCGACAACGGCAGCTACATAACTCGGACCTATACGTTCGATGACCTGGTCACCGGCTTAAACACGGTTCAGCCTTATGATTGGGCGACGTTTCTCCACGACCGCGTCGATCTGTTGGCGCCGCATACGCCGGAAGACGGCATTTCACGCGGCGGCTATCGGCTGGGTTACAGCGATACACCTCCGGACTGGCTGAAACAACAAAACAGGCCGGATGCCGCGGTGAACTACTCTACTTCCGTCGGCTTTTCGGTAAAAGCTAATGGCGATCTCGATAACGTTTGGTGGAATACCCCGGCTTTCAAAGCGGGCATTACGCCCGACATGCAGCTTACGGCTGTGAATGGAACGGCGTACACGAAGGAAAAGCTGGACGCCGCCATCAAAGAAGCAGAAACGGACAAGGCTGCGATGAAGCTGCTCTTTAAGCGCGAGGATCGCTATCAGACGATAGATCTGGATTATCATGGTGGGCTGCGTTATCCCAGGCTCGAGCGCGTAGAAGGCACGCGCGCTCTTCTGGATGAGATCCTCTCGCCCTCGAAATAGCCTGCGCTCGCCGCACTGGGATAAACTTCTCAATTGCTGCTTACACTGCGCGATGTCCAGAAAAACTTCGGCGGGATTCGTGCTCTTCGCGACGCCAATCTCGAAGTACGCGAAGGCGAAGTGCATCTGCTCATGGGCGAGAACGGTGCAGGCAAGTCGACCCTCATGCGTATCGTGGCCGGCATGCACACGCGCGATGGCGGCGAAATGCTTTGGCGCGGGCGCACCGTTTCTTTCAACAATCCCTCAGAGGCAGCTTCGCAAGGAATTGCGATGGTGCATCAGGAGTCGCTGCTGGCGCCGCACTTGTCCGTGGCTGAGAACATCTTCCTCGGCCGGGAAGTCACAACGAAGCTGGGATGGGTGCGTCGCGCTGTCGCGGTCGAGCGTGCTCGCTCCCTGATTGCCGCCAACGGTTTCAAACTTGATGCTGAAGCGCTGGTGCAGACGCTCAGCCCGGCGGGCCGGCAACTTGTCGAGATCTGCCGCGCAATCGCTCTCGGCTCAAGCTTGCTTATCTTTGATGAGCCCACATCCTCGCTTTCCGAAGCCGAAACCCGTGAAGTCTTCCGGATTGTGCGCCAATTTCGGGAGCGCAAAGTCGGCGTCATCTACATCACTCACCGCCTTGAAGAGCTGAGATCTTTGGGCGATCGCGTCACCGTGTTGCGCGACGGGGCAACGGTTTTCACCGGGCCCCTCGCCGAGCTCACCCGCGAGCAATTGATTCAGCATATGGTAGGCCGTCCACTGAGCGCGACCTATAGCCGCCTACCGGTTGCTCCTGGCGAGACGCTCTTGCGAGTAGCAGGAATCAGCCGAGGCTTCGTGCGCGACATTTCCTTTGAGCTGCGAGCCGGCGAAATCGTGGGTTTGGCAGGACTGATGGGTGCCGGAAGGACCGAGCTCTGCCGTGTGCTCTTCGGCATCGATCGGCCCGAGCACGGGGCCGTGGAAGTGGCGGGCAAGGCAGTCTCATTTGCCTCTCCACAGGATGCTGCTTCCGCGGGGCTTGCGCTAATCCCTGAGGACCGGCAGCGTGACGGTCTCGCTCTGAAACTGCCGATAAGCCACAACATCACGATGCCTGATCTCGGGCGCTATTCGCGCTGGGGCGTTCTCAACAAGCGCAGCGAGATCTCTCTGGCCGAAGAATACGGTGCCCGGCTGCGCATCAAATGCGATTCTCCCGCACAATTGGCCGGACGCCTCAGCGGTGGCACGCAGCAAAAGATTGTCATCGCCAAATGGATGGCGAGAGGCGCGCGTATCTTCCTCTTCGATGAGCCAACACGCGGTATCGATGTCGGAGCCAAGCAGGACGTTTTCGAACAGATGGACCAGCTCGCGCGAGCGGGAGCCGCGATTCTGATGGTCAGCTCTGAACTCCCTGAACTGATCGAGGTCGCTGACCGGATTCTGGTCATGCGGGAAGGGCGGCTGAGCGGAGCGCTGCCACGCGGCGCAACCCAGGAGGAGATCATGCAATTCGCCGCGCCTTCGGGCGCTACTTCCGTTGCGGAGATTGCCTCTTGAAAAGAATTCAGCGTCTGCTGCCGTTTCTCACGCTGGTTGTGCTGTGTATTGCGTTGACGATAGCGACACCGCACTTCCTCACTGTGATCAACCTTGCGAGCGTCGCCCGTCAGACTGCCGTTATCAACATAATGGCCCTGGGCATGACCTTAGTGATCGTAAGTGGCGGAATAGATCTGTCGGTGGGCTCGGTTCTGGCCGTGGCTGGGCTGTTCGGCACCATGGCGATCAAGGCCGGAGTGCCTATCCCTCTTGCGATCGTCGTTGGGACCTTGGCCGGAGCGGTATGTGGTCTCCTAAATGGGCTCATGATTACCCGCTTGAGAATCGATCCGTTTATCGTCACCCTCGGTACCCTCGGCGCGTATCGCGGCTTCGCACTCGTCATTTCCAAAGGTCTGCCCGTACATGACATTCCAGCCAGCTTCTCGTTTCTGGGCGACGGTAATTTACTTGGCGTGCCGTTCTCTTTATGGGTGCTCGCTATTTGCGCGCTCGCGATGCATTTCCTCCTGGAAAACACGAAGCTCGGCCGTTACGCCTTTGCTATCGGAAGCAACAGAAGCGCCGCGTTCTATTCGGGTGTTCCGATCAAGAGTATCCTCACGGCGGTTTATGCCATCGCGGGCTTGCTGGCAGGTCTCGCCGGCATGGTGGAAGCTTCGCGCCTGATGACCGGTCAACCGACAGCGGGACTAGGTTACGAACTGCAGGCCATAGCCGCTGTTGTGATCGGCGGCGGGAGTTTGCAAGGCGGGGCAGGAAGCGTGATTGGCACCTTGATTGGCGCTTTCATCATGGGTCTTCTATCAAACGGCAGCGATCTGCTCGGCATTAATCCCTACTGGCAGCAGGTCACGATTGGCGCGGTGATCATCGTAGCCGTGGGCTTCGATGAATTGAGAAAGCGCAAATTCGCCACAGCCTGAGTCTCAATCGCCCAAGCCATGCTTGATGGCGAATCTTACGAGCTCGCCGGTGCTGTGCAGATTCAGCTTCTCCATGATTTTTCCGCGATGCGAATCCACCGTATAAACGCTGAGGTTTAGCTGCGCTGCCACTTCCTTATTCGTTTTACCTGCCGCGATAAGCTGTAGCACCTCCCGCTCCCGCTTGGTTAAAAGGTCTACCGGATCGGTGACGTTCTGCCGGTAATCGCTCAATAGAGCGCCCGATACAGCCGGGCTGATATAGCCATCTCCACGAGCGACGCTCCGGACTGCGTTCACCAGTTCAGTGTCGATCACGTCCTTCAGAAGATAGCCTCGCGCACCTGCTTTGAGGATCTCGCGCACATAGACGGCCTCCTTGTGCATGCTCAGGACCAGAATGCGCAATCGTGGATTTGTCTCCATCATCCGGCGCGTGGCATCGATGCCATTGAGCTCCGGCATCGCCACGTCCAGCAGCACCACATCGGGCTTCAGCTGTTGCGCGAGCTCGACTGTTTCGCGGCCGTTCGCCGCCTCGCCCACCACTTGCAAATCCGCTTGCGATGACAAAATCATTTTAAGGCCCTGGCGAACAATTGTGTGATCGTCCGCCAAAAGTATTTTGATCGTGGAAGGCATCAATTTGCTGCTGCGCTCACGGGACAGGTTACCGCAAGGGTAAAGCCCTTTTGCGGTTCAGACCTGATGGTCAGCTCGCCTCCGCAACCTCGGGCGCGTGTTTGCATACCGGCCAGCCCCAAGCCTCTCTTTGTCGTTTCATAATCCTTGGTTCGCATACCGTGGCCATTGTCGGCTACTTTCAGTTGAATGGCGTTCCGATCCCTCCTGAGTTCCATATCAACGGCATTCGCTTCCGAGTGCCGCGCTACGTTCGTCAAAGCCTCCTGAGCGATGCGGAATAGATGCGTTTCGGCTTCGTCCCTGAGCCGCAGTTCTTTGATGTCGCTGTGATAGTGGATCTTAATGCCAGTCCGTTGTCCAAAGCTCTCGGCGAGAGCCCGTAGCGCAGCATCCAAACCAAAATCGTCCAGGACGGTGGGGCGCAGTAGTTGTGACATCTCCCGCACATCGCGAATGGCTCCATCCACCAGGGTCATGCAGTCCTCCACGCGCTTCGGCTCCGGATCCAGGCGCAAAGCGGAGAGGTTAGCCTTGACTGCGGTCAGCGCCTGTCCGAGCTCATCATGCAGCTCGTGCGAGAACCGGCGTGCTACGTCTTCCTGGCTTTCGAGGAAAGCGTACTGCAAGCCTGTCAATTCGTCTGCTTGCGTTTCAAGCCTTCGGAAGAGGACTGCCGAAGCACGTACCACCCAAGTAGCACATAACAGAGACAATCCCACGCAAATCGCAAAGAGCCAAACTGTCCAACGCAGTAATCCGTGGCCGCTCTGGTAAATGCTCTCACGAAGCAGTTCCGCTTGCTCGTATGCCGATTCGAGCGCACTGCTCATCTGAGCCCGGTTTTGCTCGAGCTGCTGGAGAATCTCCTCCCGCCGTACCACATCCTTGCGCGCGAGGCGCCGCCACCGGTCATTGAGCTCGGCCTGTTCTCGTTGAATGCCGTCAATAGAATCTTTCGCACTAGCCTGCTGGTCGGCGAACATCCCGGTGAAGTTGTTAATCTGATGAACCGTCCGAAACGCAAGGAGCAGCGCCGAAAGAAGTAGAAGAGCGGAAACGCACAGCCCGAGCAGCAACGTACGCTGCAGATGTGCCTTAGTAATCGGAGTCGGATTCGTTTGCTGCACGATGACGATTCTTTCATTAACACGCACACGCCGCCATCCCGTGAATACGGGATGAAGTTTCGCCCATACGAGCGATGGCGTGAAATCCGCAAACGAGGCAAATTAGGATTGTGAGCGGGCGAGAACCGCCACGATCTCAAGGAGAAAAAACAATGAAAAAGCTATTCACATCCACCCTGCTAACGGTCGCCGCGGTTCCGTTCCTGATGGCCGCTCCCGCGACCGCGAACAAGGCCCAGAACACCACAGCGCCGGCTAGCCAAAACAAAACAGCCTCCAAGAAAGCTCAAAAGAAGAACGTGAAGAAGAGCAAAAACAGCAAGCCGGCGCAAGACACTGCCGCCTCAACTCAAAAGTAAGCATCGCTACTGAATCATAAGCCCGGACCGCGGAGGATCCGGGCTTTTTTGGTGGCCTGTTTAAGCCCTGCCGAATAGCTGCGCACCGGGAGTGCCTGCTCTTCTCAACGGCTGGCGGCGCCGATGCCTTGAGGAGGCGAACCTGATTCCAATCCGCTCGTACGCTTCGAAGGAAGCTTGACGCATTTTGACCAATATGCCACGAGTTGCGCCGCAATGAAGAAAAGATCGGCAAGATGGGGAGGCTTACAAACATAGGAGTTGGCGCCGGCGCGATAACACCGGTCGACGTCGGTCGGGTTACTCGAGCCGGACATCACAAGCACCGGCAGCGTCTTTAATCTATCGGAAGCCCTGATGCGTTCCAAAAGTTCGAAGCCGCTGATCGTGGGAAGATTCAGATCGAGCAGCACGAGATCCCACTGAAGCGCGGCGTGCTGGGCTTCATTTCGCATCAGGTACTCTAAGGCGGCAAAACCATCATCGAGCACCATAATCTGGACCGGCGTGCCCGCCTGTTCCAGAGCCATTCGTACGATCTGTGCGTCCGCGGCGCTATCTTCTACCAGAATGATGCGAAGCATCCCTTAAAGGGTAGACTGTCAGCGACCTAATCTTGTTTCGTTCGTCTTGGCAGCGTGAAGTAGAAAGTGGAACCCGCGCCGAGCTGCGATTCTACCCAAATCCGTCCGTTGTGCCGGTCGATGATTCGCTTACAAATTGCCAGCCCAACGCCGGTTCCCGGATACTTCCTGCCATGGAGGCGCTTGAACACGGCGAAAATGTGCTCAGCATGCTTCATATCGATACCTATGCCGTTGTCCTGGACAGAAAACACCCACTCCGGCCCCGCGTCGCTAGCTGAAAGATGGATTCGCGGAGGCTCTTCTCGACGGTATTTGATGGCGTTACTGATTAGGTTCTGCAGGAGCTGAACCAGCTGGGTCTCATCCGCGCAAACCACGGGCAAATGGTCGAAAGTGATTCTTACCTGACTGCTTTCGATTGCCAGCTGAAGATTCAGCGAGACGGAGCTCAGCGCTGCCTCCACGCTGATTTCCGCGCGATTCATTTCCGAGCGCGCAACCTGCGCGAATCCCAGCAGATCGAGCACCAGCTGGCGCATGTGATCCGCTGCGTTGATGATAAAACGAATGTACTCATTCGCCTGCGGCCCCAGCTTTTCTTCGTGCTGCTGCTGCAGGAGCTCAAGATAGCTGGTAATCGTCCGCAGAGGTTCCTGCAAATCGTGCGATGCGGCGAACGCAAATTGTTGCAGATCTAGATTGGAGCGCCGGACTTCTTCCTCGCTACGTCTTTTCTCCGTTACATCACGAATATTTATTTGAATCAATGAACGATCTTTTAGGCGGTATCGATTTGCGATGATTTCAACGATAAGATCCCGCCTGTCGCGCGCCCGAAGGGCGACCGAATCGTAGCGCACGGTTCCGCGTTCCACAGTTTCAGAAACAAGCCGGCGCCCTTGCTCAACGTCCAGGAACGGCGGTATTTCCCGAAACGGCTTGCCCAGCAGTTCGGCCTTTGAGTAACGGGACAGTTCGAGGAAATACGGATTCACATCCACAACGATGCCGGAGGGCGATTCCAAAACGATGATTCCGTCTTTTGCCGATTCAAACAACCGCTGGTACTGGATTTCGGCCGCCTCTCGCCGTTCGGTGACGTCCTCGATCGCCAGCAGCAAGCTGAAATTCCCGTCAAGTGAAGGGGTGCGGCGGGCGTTGAGCCGCATCGTCCGCGTACCGATCTGCGGGAACTCGTGTGTGATCTCAAGATCGCCAAAGGGGACATCACGGAAGAGCGCCTGCTCGAGCAGGCGCCGCAAATTCGACCGCTTCCACTGCCCGTTGCCCAGATCGTCTATTGTTTGCCCCACCGTGTCTTCCGACCGAGCGCCAAAAGTTGTGTAGAAGGCCCGATTGGCTCGCAGAACTCGAAGATCGGGATTGAGCACCAGCAACGGATGCTGCACAGTCTCCACGATTCCTTCTGAAAACTCACGCGCGCGCTCTGCTTGATCCAGCGCCCGGGTGGAGTCATCGATATCGATAAAGGTCATTACCGCGCCGTCAATCCTGTCATCTATGGTGCGGTATGGCCGCACGAACAACTCGTACCAACGACCCTCCCGATCCTGAATCCTGCGTTGCTGGAGATTTAGGCTTTGCAGGGTCTGGAGCAGCATGTCTTTTAGAAAGGCCAGATGGAATGGGAAATGAATCTCGGTGATGGTGCGGCCGATGTCGTTGGAAACCATTCCGAGCAGCCGCTCCGCCGCAGGCGTGAAACGACGCAACCGGAGATCCATCCCCACCATAATGATCGGTATCGTCGCGGCGTTCAGAATATTACTCAGATCGCTGGTAGCCACATTGAGTTCGCCATTGCGGTGCTTGAGTTCATCATTAACCGTGGTGAGCTCTTCGTTGGACGATTGCAACTGCTCTTTCGCCGTCCGGAGTTCTTCGTTTGTGCTTTGTAACTCCTCATTCGCGGAGCGGGACTCCTCGTTCGCAGCGCGCAACTCCTCCGTAGTAGCCTCATGCTGCTCGATCACCTTGCGAAGGTAGTCCCTGGTTCGGGCGAGATCCCGCTGCACATGGCTGAACTGAAGCTCCGACGCGTTCGGCTCAGGGCCTATGTTCTGTGCTGCAGCAGTTATGCCGTCCTTGTGTGGCTCTTCTTCGAACAGCACCAAACAGAAAGGCGCCTCCTCCGAAAGAGGAATGACCGAGAGCTTGACCTGGCGAGTCTCTTGTGCGTACTGAACCGGAATGCCCGATTCGTGTACGGGCTCCTTCTGTGTCAGAGCGGCTTCGACCGCTTTGCGCAGAGGTTGAACGAGACTTTCCCGCGCGAGCCGCAACAGATTGATACTTCCTTCGCTTGGTTTCTGCTCCAGGTAGAAATCCGTTTCTCCGTGGAAGTGAACCACCTGCATGTCATCGTTAACAAGCACGCCAGCGGGCGCATATAAATCCCGCAAAATGCGCGCCGCCCTGGTCTCGAGATCTGTTAGCGTGGGCGTAGGAAGAGCGAGTTTGGCCGGCGCCCCATTGCGCACAGCTTGCGCGGCGCGCTCGGGAGACCTCAGCTCTATGCTGAGCCGAGCGGCTACTGCCTGCTTCACGTAGATTCTGTTTTCGTTATCGACGACACCGAACAGATCTGAGCGGCTGCCTACGGTCTCGGCGCTACCCTAGGATCAGCAATCCGCCCGGCTTCAAACCGTAATGCAGGGCCGGCAAGACGCGTTGCTGCAGATTCGAGCTCAGATAAATGAAAACGTTACGGCAACTGATCACATCCATCTGCGAAAACGGTGCATCGCTAGTTAAATCATGTCTCGCAAAGATGCAGCTTTCGCGGATGGTTTGTTTGATCCGAAAGCCTGAATCTGTTCGCGAAAAGCAGCGTTGAAGCCGTTCGGGTGAAATATCTTCCGCAATTTTTTCACTGTAGATGCCACTGCGCGCCCAGTCGATCGCCGAGTCGCTTATGTCGGTGCCAAACACCTGAACGGGGAGATCCCTTCCGGCATTCTGCAAAATCTCGAAAGCGGTGATCGCAAGCGAATATGCCTCTTCCCCCGTCGCGCATCCCGGAACCCACAGGCGGAAGGGGTCCTCAGTCGCGCGATTGGCCAAGTAATCGCGAATGGCCGTCGCGAGCGCGCCGAACATCCCAGGCTCACGAAAAAACGAGGTCACATTGATCAGAATGTCGCGGTAGAGTTCGTGGATCTCCCCGGGATGGCTGTCAAGATATTCGAGGTATTCGCCTACCGTGCTTTGATGATGCAGTACCAGGCGGCGTCCCAGACGCCGGCGGATTGTGCCTTGCTTGTAGTGTCGAAAATCAACTCTCGTGGCGCTTCTTAAACGATCGAGTATCTTCTGAAGCTGGCCGTCTTCTTCCGCCACGGCCAGCGGATCTTCTAAGTGCTCGACTGGAGCGGTCAGATAAGGGTGGGAATCGATTCTGCCCAGTTCTTCCGCGATTTTTGCGGGCGGCAGCACAAAATCCACTGCCCCGGTGGCGGCAGCGCTGTGAGGCATCCCTCCGTATTTGGCCGAGCGTTCGTCCTGGCAAAAGGTAATTCCACACTTGCTTTTGATCGCTCGAATTCCTTGCGAGCCATCTGATGCTGTCCCGGAGAGAACCACGCCGATGCCAGCCGGCCCCTGATCCACGGCCAAAGATTCAAAGAACACGTCGATAGGATAATAGGGCCTCGCGCTTTCGGAGCGGGGGGCCAGATGTAACGCTCCGTTTCGAATCACCATGACCACATTCGGCGGGATCACATACACGTGATCACGTTCTACAGCTTGTTCCTCTTGCGCCTGGACCACAGGCATGGTGGTGGAGCGCGAGAGGATTTCAACCAACTGGCTGGCGTAGTTGGGCTCGAGATGCTGCACTACGACAAAGGCCATTCCGGTATCAGAGGGCAACGCCTTTAGCAAGTCCTGAAACGCTTCCAATCCTCCGGCGGAAGCGCCAATTCCGACTATGTGGAAGTGACTGGACGTTTGCTTTGATGCAGGCTCATGCACTGCTTGCTACCTCTTCTGACCTCGCAATGCACTTCTGTCCGGCTCGCGACAGTGCAGATTTGTTAATTAGCTTAACACCTGAATTATCCGATCATGCCGAAGACGGTTGATGATAATCTTCTAGACGTTGTGCCATGTAAGTACGAGCACTTCGCTGATAGAGGGAAACCGAGGTCGTGAAAGCACTTCTACTGGCTATCATTCTGGGCGGACTAACCTTACATGCGCAGCTGGACCCGCTCGAGGGACTTTGGCAAGGTTATGCCGGGGAGTGGGGCCATGTTTCGAGACAATTGATCGCCCTGGCTGAAACGATTCCTGCTGAGAAATTTTCGTGGCGCCCGGCAGCTGGAGTGCGCTCCACGAGCGAAGTTTTCATGCACATTGCGATCGCAAATTTCTCTTTGCTTAGCGCTACAGGTTCCGAGATGCCTGCCGCCCTCAAAGCTCCTCACGCAGAGAAGACGATTACTCGGAAGGCGGAAGTGATTGACTGGTTGAAGCGTTCCCTGGATGCGGTTAAGAACGCACATGCAAGCGCGACACCTCAAGATTTGCAGCGCAGAGTCAAAGTTAATGGCAGGGACGCCACTGTGGATGGCATCTATCTGCGCATCATCATCCACGCCAACGAGCACATGGGACAGCTGGTCGCCTACGCACGCATGAACGGGATCGTGCCGCCCTGGTCGCGCGGCAGCTAGCGATTAAGGCAGAGGAGAACCGACGTGACATCCGAGCAGCAATTCCTTAACGATCTCTGGGAGGAGCATCTTCGCGACGAGTTCACGACGCGCGATACGAGCGCCACTCTTGAGACGATGGTGGCAGACCCTTACGTGAATCACGTTCCTGTGCTAACGGGCGGAGTTGGCCGAGAGCAATTGCGCAACTTCTATTCGCAGCACTTCATTCCCAAGATGCCGCCCGATACGGAGATCGTGCCAATCTCTCGAACCATCGGAGTCGACCGGCTGGTGGACGAGATGGTTTTCCGCTTCACCCATACGTTGGAGATGGATTGGATGCTGCCGGGCGTCGCTCCCACGGGCAGGCGGGTCGAGTGCGCGTTGGTTGCGATTGTGCAATTCCGGGATGGCAAGCTCGCGCATGAGCATATCTATTGGGATCAGGCGTCCGTTCTGGTTCAACTCGGGCTTCTAGACTCGTCCAAGCTGCCGGTCGCCGGAAGAGAAACTGCCATGAAGGTGTTGAATCCCGCTCTCGCCTCGAATGATCTAATTAGGAAGGCGCAAGGGTCCTAGAATCGTTGTCGATTCATTTGACCAATCTATTTCCTGGCGCGCCCTTCTTGCGCACGCAGCATAGCCTGCGCGGATTCGAGATTTCGTTTAGCGGCTTCGAGATCCGGGCTGATCTCGAGAGCATCTTCAAACTGCGGAATTGCTTCGGAAAGCCGCCCGAGTCGCGCCAACGCGGTACCAAGGTTGGTGTGAAGCTCGGCATCCTGGGGCCGAAGCTCGAGTGCTTCGCGATAGCACAGCACGACTTCTTCCAGTTTGTTGGCTGCAACTAACTCCTGGCCCCACATGGTCAATACCTCGAGCAGATGCTCACGCGCGCCGTTATCACCCGGATTTTCCTGCAAGATCTTCCGAAATTGTGCAGCGGCTAATTCCCATTTCTCCTCAGACGCGAGAGCATTTGCAACATTATATCGGGCATCCGGTATCCGGGATCAGCGTTCAAAGCGAGTTTGAATTGTTCTATTGCTTCAGGCAGTTTCGATTCTGAAAGGAAGGCTGCACCGAGTTCATTGCGCGCTACTGCATTGCCCGGATCTGTTTGCAGAGCCTTTCTAAAATGAGGAATTGCACCGGCGGTGTCGTGGCGCGTCATTAGAAGTGAACCAAGGTTCAAATGCGCTGAAAAGTCGCCGGGGTATTTTTCGAGACGCCGCAGCATGATCGCTTCTTGCAGTGTCATACGTCCGTCGGGTTCCCCAAGCGGAAGGAGTTGAATCCATAAGTGTCCCATTTCATCGGTTCCGTTGTCGCCATTCCTGACGCGTATCGGGGGATTATGAGGGTTCCTCGGATTGTCTGCGGAATTGTCGTAGTGAAAACGCATAGAGACGACGCTGCCTTTCGGCAGAAATACAGGTTGCCGGTAGTGGTAGACCGCCTGCCAGTTCAAGTCCCAATTCGGGATGCGAATCAACCACCTTCGTGTTCCGTCCGGCAATGTAGCGTACCCTTCGAGTAACTTACCCAGATAGTGCGCGTGTGGATAGACAGCTAAAACACTGACATCCATCGGTAACCGGAAATCGTCACTCACTAAGAAGCTGCGATCGCCGGGAGGTATATCGATGGCGCCATCGTGTTCGAGCTGCACTAACATCGGAAATTTCGTCTGGGGATGATCGCTAAAGTACAGGCCGACCGACGGACGCACTAACTCTGGCTTGCCAGAAGGTTGAAGATGCACGTTCAGCACGAGATCCATGCCCGGGTCTGCTCGCCAGGCCATACCATCCGGTTCAATCCAAGGAAGGCTACCCGGCTTCCAGAACAAGAAATGACTATCCGGATCGAATGTGTCTTCCACGATCGAGAGTTCCATACCCGCGAAGCCTGATCCAGGGCTCTTTTCTCGCCGTCGAGAAGATCCGGATCGGTCCAGCAGCAGATTTGCGTGGTGAAATACGCGCGGATTACCAGGTCTGATTTCAACCGCTTTTACCCAGCGCTTGGCTTTTATTGGCAACGGAAGCACGAAGTTCCAGAATTCGTCCGGTCCATCAGCTTTCAACAGAAACGGTTTTTGGGCTTCGATCACTAAATCCGGCGGCCCCAGCTGCCAACCCGTTGTGAAGGTTGGGGCCGGCGGACCATCGCTCGGAGATCCTGCCGGAGATCCTTCTTGAACCCAGTCCTGGATCGTCTGTATCTGTGCGCTGCTCAACCGGTGCTCCCCCTCGAACTCTCCGTAGCCCGATTCGGGCAACCAGGGCGGCATGTAACGACGCTTTGTGGCGTCAGCAATTTGATGAGCGTGTACTTTCGTATCGCGATAGTTGAGAAGAGAGAAAGGCGCTACCTCGCCAGGTCGATGACAGGCCGAGCAATTTCGGTAGACAATCGGGGCAATGTTTTTGTAGAACGTCACAGCGGGAACGGCGTGCTCCGCATTCCCAGAGGACGCGGCGGACGAGGGCACGGTCAACAACAGGCAGCTTGCCGCGAGTGGCAAATGAACGAGGTGGCGAGCCACTCCTCGTCCGCGCAAAGCTAGGGGTCACACTCAAGAATCTGCTCGAAAATAGCAGCGTATCACCGGCAGAGGCGCTACAGGTGGCAGTCCGCTGTAGAGGAAGCAATCGTTCCTGAGCGGTGTGGTGCTGCTGCGCGCCTCCAATCCCGCAGGTGGCGGCTTCCCTGGCCACGGCAGGTCTCCTCGCAGCCCTTACGCCGCCGCCGGCTTGGGCGATTGTGGCGGCGACGATCGTAGCCCAAAAACTCGCCGAGACTGGGCTGAATGCCTTATGCCAAACCTATTATGCGAAACACGCGTCATTGTAAGCGAGTGGTGACCGAGGCTGACGATCGACAAATCTGATAGTTTGAAGCGGTGACTCAAGATCTCGAAAAGCTGCGCTTGGAAATTGAGGCCTATCTCCTGGCATGCGAGATCCCTGTGTTCTACGGATATCACCGGATGCCCGATGCGATGCTGCAGGTCTCGTGGGATACGGAGCATCACACCGACTTTCGCGAGTTCGTCAATGCTGGCCGTTCGGCGGGCGCGAAGCTGATGGTGTTCCATCAGCAGGCATTTTCACTCGATCAGATCGATGAAGCGTTGGACCAGTTGGAGGATTGCGATCTGACGCGGGAAGAGAAGCGTCAGTATGAGAGCCGCTTGAGGCAGTTGCAGACATATGAGGGCTTCACGTCATCGCTCGAACTCTCTTTTACCTTCGAAGCTCGAGTGTATCTGCTCGAAGTGCATACGGAGTGGTACGAATCGTTCACGGACATCCTGGGCGAGCTCGATGCCGCTGCCGAACAAGAAGACTCGAGCGAAGACGGATCTCTCGGAGGGTACTTTTCGAATAATTGATGCCCGAATTTGAGGCCGCAGCGGCAAACAAAAGGTCAGCCGCAAAATGGCGGCAACCGGAAGATCGACGCGACGCGATTTCTATCCTCCGAAAAGAACTGGGCCTGGGAAGAGTAACAGCGGCTATTCTTGCGAACCGAGGATACGACCGCCAAGCCGCCGCGCAAGAATTTCTCAATCCCAAGCTCGATAAACTGCACGATCCTTTTCTGCTGAGAGGCATGGATCGCGCGGTTAGCCGGATTCGCAGAGCGATAGCAGAGAGAGAACCGATGCTGCTTTATGGCGACTATGACGTCGATGGCACCTGCTCGATCGTAGTTCTCAAGAAAACGATCGAAATCCTGGGTGGTATCGCAGATTTCCATATTCCTCATCGCGTCAAGGACGGCTACGGCATGCGGAGCGAAGTAGTCGGGCGCGCGGCGGAAGCGGGCATACGGCTGATTGTCAGCGTGGATACCGGGATACGAGCCGGCGAAGTAGTGCGTCACGCGAATGCGATTGGAGTCGACGTGATCGTCACAGACCATCACCTGCCGGAGAACGAACTCCCGCCCGCGCTCGCGGTATTAAATCCGAATCAACCTGGTTGCGAGTATCCGAACAAGAATCTCTGCGGAGCGGGCGTGGCATTCAAATTGGTTCATGCGCTCCTGAATGAGGCGGCGTTCGCAGAGAATCGCAAAATCGCACTCCTCGATTCATTCCTGAAACCAGTGGCTATCGCGACCGTGGCGGACATCGTGCCCTTGACCGGCGAGAATCGCACGATCGTCAAGCGGGGGCTGTCAGGACTTCGTACAGTGCGTAATCCTGGGTTGCGGGCTCTGCTGAGAGTAGCGGGATTCGATGAAGGCGAGTGTCCGTCGGCGCACCAGGTGGCATTTCGTCTGGCGCCGCGAATCAACGCTGCGGGACGGATGGCAACCGCGAAGGATGTGATCGAGTTATTTTCGACAGATAAGGCGGATCGTGCACAAGAATTAGCGGAACAATTGAATGAATTGAATCGGGAACGGCAGCGGGTGGAGTCCGAGATTGTTGAAAGGGTCCTGAAGCAATGCACGGAAAGCGCACTCGATGAAGCGACTGCGGCGATGATTTTTGCGGGGTCGGGATGGCACTTGGGCGTGTTGGGAATCGTGGCGAGCAGGTTGGTGGAGCGCTTCAACAGACCTGTTTTCGTCTTGAGTGACGCAGCCGCCGATGAGACCGGCGGTCCTTGTCTTTCGGGATCCGGGCGCAGCATTCCACCGTTTCATCTGCTCGAAGCCCTCGAGAGCATGCCCGAGCTGTTTCAGCGATTCGGAGGTCACAGACAAGCAGCCGGTTTAAGCCTGCAGGCTAAAGACCTGGAGGACTTTCGCCGGCGTTTCAACCTATTCGCTAGCTCCAAATTGAAGCCGGATGACTTCCTGCCGTTGTACGAGGTTGATGCTGAGGTCGTTTTGAGCGAACTTACGGACCACTGTGCGGGCGAGGTGCTGTCTCTGGGGCCATTCGGGTTCGGCAACCCCGCCCCGATCCTCCGCTGCTCGGGGGTCGAAGTTGCGGGACCGGCCAGGCCAATGAATACCGGCAAGCACATGACTGTAGCGTTGCGGCAGGACGGGCGAACTCTGTTCTGTAAGGCGTGGAACCAGGGCCATCTGGCAGATTGCTTCGAGCCGCGGGGAAAACTGGATGTGCTGTTGCAAATTGAAGACGATCCTTATTCCCGAAAGCGCGGATATGGATCGTGGTGCGTGTCGCTGAAAGATTTCAGAGTAAGGGAAAAGCTGGACTGAAACTCCGCTGAGTTAGCGTTCTACTTCTTCTTCGTATTTCCCGGAGCCGGCGGCAGGACAACGGAGGCCTCGCGCATACTAGATGCCACGTTAGCGGCTTCCGCAGGAACTTTCCGGGTAGATCCTCCGCTCTTCGCCGCTACTGATTTAGCTGCCCCATCTGCTGCTGTGGATGGATCTCCGTACAGAACGATCACTGAGATACGCCGGTTAGATGGATCAAGAGGATTGTTGAGGTTATGCAGGCTCTGATCGCCATAGCCCCGGATCTGCTTGATCTGGTCGGGCCGAACGCCGTGCGCCTGCATGAGACGGCGAGCTTCGTTGGCTCGATCGGTCGAGAGCTCCCAATTCGAGTACCCGTTTGTGTTTCCGTACGCGACTGCGTCTGTGTGGCCTTCGAGGACCATGGCATTAGGCAATTGCCCCAATTGTGAAGCCAATAAACCAATTGCGTCGACACCCAAGCCAGTCGGCCGGGCATTACCCGACTCAAAGAAGACACCTTTAGAATCTTCGAGCAGCTCAATTCGGAGACCTTCACCGGTGATGGTCATGGTGATCTGATCTTTTAGCTTTTCTACGGCGGGAAGCGAGCGAAAGGCCTGCTGCAGCTTCTCCTTCAACTTCTGCATGTCGTTTACCGACAAGTACATCGATTTGCCGGAACCGTTTAGACCTCCACTGCCGACTTCGTGTTTTTGCCCTTTCGGGTCGAGGAAGTAGGCAGCAATGGATTTCTTGACCTGATCACTGCTGGCCATGAGCCAAAGGACGATGAAGAGGGCCATCATTGCGGTCACAAAGTCCGCGTAGGCGACTTTCCAGGCGCCCCCGTGGTGAGCGGGATGATGAGCAGCCTTCTTGCGGATGATGATGATCGGTTGAACTGAGGCAGATTGCGGCAAGAGTATTGTGTCCTGCCAGTCTATCGGCTGGCTTCGGCAGCGACTTTAGAGCGGGCTGGCACTGCCGGTGCGGTATTCAGATGAATGTTAGGCCGGGAGTAAGGGGTAACGCGATGAATCTCTACTTGTTCGCGCTGTGATTCTTGATCTGGGCTACGGCTTCCTGATAACCGGAATCTTTGCGAAGAGCGTTCCAGCCTGCTTCCTGCGCAATCTCGTCGGGATTGTTATAGCCGTGACTGATGGCTTTCTGGAGGTCCGCCAAAGCCTCGCTGCGCCGTCCTTGAGCCGCCTCCACAGTTGCCAAATTGAACCAAGCGTTGGCGATTTCGGGATGATTCTTACCGAGTACTTTGATTTCGCCATCGAGTGCCTCACGGAATAACCGCTCCGCTTCACGGTAACGCTTCTCCGCAGAGAGAATAATCGCAAGATTGGCGATAGCGAATTGGGTATCCGGGTGGTTGGGGCCGAGTACCCGGTGACGTCCTTCGAGCGCTTGACGCTGCAACGGTTCCGCTTCGGCCGCCTTTCCTTCGCTTAGTAGCGTATTCGCAAGATTGCCCAGCGCTATCAGAACGCTGGGGTGATTCTTGCCAAGCACGCGCTGGCCGATTTCAAGACCTTGCCGCTGCAATCTTTCAGCTTCTGCACCCTTACCTTGCCTGAAGTAAACATAAGCAAGATTCTGCATAGAGCTGAAGGTATCCGGGTGATCGGGTCCGAGTTTTTGTAACCGACGCCGATACAGTTCCTCCCACACGGCCTGTTCGTTCGCGTATTGCCTTGCGCCGTCATACGCAATAGCCAGATTATGCAGCGCCCTCAAAGTTTCCGGGCTGTCCCGACCCGAGCTGCGCTCAGCCTCGTTTACAACCTTCGTGAGCAGTTTTTCAGCATCCGCATAGCGGCCCTGCTCGTTATAAAGAGCACCAAGGCTGCTTTTTGTTCGAAGTGTTTCTATATTTTGAGGTCCGAGGACGCGTTCTTCTCGTTGCAGCGTTTCCAGGTACAACTTCTCGGCGTCGGCATAATGGGCTTGGTACTCGAGTATTCTGGCAAGCAGGCGTTGCGATCTGAGTGTTTGCGCGTTATCGGGTCCAAGGACACGCTTCTGCAGACCTAGCGCTTTCTCGACAAGTTTTCTTGCCGCCTCATACAGGCCGAGCCCTTCGTAGACGTTGCCCATCGTGAACATCAGCCGGGCCTGAAGAGAGGGTTGGCCGGCGAGATCTGTTTCAATTTGGCGGGCGCCCTTGTCCAGGATTTCACGGGCTGTGACCTTATTGCCCCGGGATTCATCGGGGTCGGAAACCTTGAAAGTTCCTACGAGGAAATCTGCGACCCGCTCCGCGGCCTGCGCCTCGCGATTGGCGCGATCCCGTTCCCGCGCAATGCGTACCGAACCGACGATCAAAGAAGTGATCAGCGCAAGCATCCCGAAAACCACCCCAACAGACACCGCTACGCCGAACCGGTGCCGGCGTACGAACTTGCGGGTGCGGTAAGCGAAGGACGGCGGAACTGCCAGCACAGGCTCGTCGTGAAGGTAGCGCTGGATATCGCCTGCAAGATCGGAAGGCGAGCCATAGCGGCGCGAGCGGTCTTTTTCAAGAGCTTTGAGAGCTATCGAATCCAGGTCGCCCTTCAGTTGTTTCCCTAAATCCAAAGGTTCTGTCCGGCGATTGAGGGCGGCAAGCCGGGAGTGTTCGCCAGAAGTTCTGAATTTCGTGCTGGGCCGCGGCGCCTCCTCTTCACGTATTCGGCGGAGCACCTCAAAAAAAGCCAGGTTGCGAACCTCGGTGAGGTCCAGCGGTAGAGCACCCACAAGCAGCTCGTATAGAACGACCCCGAGAGAGTAAACGTCCGTTCGGGTATCGACGTTCTCCGCTCCGGAGTCGGCCTGCTCGGGGCTCATGTATTCGGGAGTGCCGACGAGCGTCCCGATGCGCGTGAACATAGTCTCAGGGGTAAGGCGCTGGGAAGTTGCCTTGGCAACACCGAAATCAATGATCTTTGGAACGGGCTTGTCGTCGACCTGAGTAACAAGAATGTTGGAGGGCTTCAGATCGCGATGAATGATGGCCTTCTGGTGCGCATGCTGAACGCCCTGGCACACGTGCGCAAATAACTCCAGTCGCTCGCGCGTAGTAAGCCGGTGCTTGTCGCAGTAGTCCGTGATCGGCACGCCAGCGACAAACTCCATGACAAAGTAGGGCAAGCCCTCTGGCGTCGACCCTGCATCGAATACCTTGGCGATCGCCGGATGATCCATGAGGGCGAGTGCCTGGCGTTCGGATTCGAACCGCGCCACGATCTCGCGCGTGTTCATTCCGGCTTTGATGAGCTTCAGTGCAACACGGCGGTGCACCGGATGCCTTTGCTCGGCCAGCCAGACTTCGCCCATGCCGCCTTGACCAATCTGCTGGAGCAGATGATAAGGCCCCAGAGTCTCGGATGATGCCGAGCCAGTATCCAGATGAGTACTTTCCGGGTCGAATTTCGGCGGTAACGGCGCTTCCGGCACAAGACACGTCCAATCGGCGATGGCGGTGCGAGTTACTGCATTTTAGCGTGTTTGTATTACCGGGTGTGTGTGGTGGCTCTCAGCCCAAAAGCCGCACTTGTTCAATTGCCGTCGTCGCTGAAGGGTCGGCAGAGAGTCTGATGTAAAGAATGGAGTCATCAGATCTTTCGTTGAACTGGAAATTACAATCGGCGTTCCACACCTCGGCACCGTCCTCGATACGGATCAAGCGGGCCACGAGACGATAGCTTCCGCGCGTCGTCGCGGGTTCTGGGTGCGTAACGGGCCTGAACACGGGAACGTAGCCCCCTTTCGGAACCTCGATGATTATCTGATCGTCTCGCCCGCGTTCCGATCGATGATAATATTCGAGAAGCTTTTGCCGAAGACGCCGCGCGTCGTTCCGGACGATGGGATCGAGACCAGGCGAGAACGATTCGTCTCGGTCAAAAGCCGAGGTCGCGACGGCGTATTCACAGATCTGGCTAGCTCGTCCGGCGAGTGTCTCTTCTACCACGAACTCCAGAAAGCGGCGCATCCTCTTAGCGTGCGCGAAGCCCTTGCTGTTTAGAATTTTGCAGAGCTGCGACCTGATTGCAGGAGGAGAAAGACTCCGCTGTGTGAGTGGCCGAGCAGGTTCGGCTGATTGTCGTCCAGAAAACGGTAAAGCGACGGGTGAATTCATTTCTTCAAAAGAACAAGCAACGAAAAGGGCTGAAATGTGACGCAACGACTCCGGATTGCAGAAACAGTTGGTACTACAAGTAAGCAGGTGCGGGTGTCCCGAAGCGTCCTTGCTTTGGCAAACCTAAACTGGTCGTTTGGTGATTTGGTACATTCTTATCCAGCTTTCCTTTAAGCATGAATCTGGAGCGCTGGAAGCAGGTCGAACAGATCTACTACAGCGTCGTGGCGTCGCCCTTGACGAGTCGCTCGGCGATTCTGGACGCTTTGTGTCCGAACGATCCGGCCATGCGGCGCGAGGTGGAATCCTTGCTAGATGCGCGCGATGAGGCTGGAGCTTTTCTCACACCGGGTCACTTGGGCAATCTCGAGGCCGAATATTCCCTGATCGGGTGTACGCTGGGCCATTATCAAATCCTTTCGGCGATCGGTGCGGGCGCCATGGGGGAAGTTTACCTGGCCCACGACTCCAGGCTCGATCGCGACGTGGCCCTGAAAGTTCTGCCTTCACAGTTCACTCGCGACGCGGGCCGGGTCGCGAGATTCCAGCGCGAGGCTAAAGCCGCCTCTGCTCTGAATCACCCCAACATCATGGCGATCTACGATATCGGCGAGATCGGCGAAACGTGGTTCATCGCTGCCGAGTTTATCGAAGGGGTAACGGTACGAGAGCGGCTCAAGGCGGGTAGAATGCTCGTCCCGGAGGCGATTGGCATCGCTATTCAATGCGCCGTGGCACTCGAAGCTGCGCATCAGGCAGGCATCTTGCATCGAGATATAAAGCCGGAAAATATTATGGTGCGGCGAGACGGTTTGGTGAAGGTGGTCGATTTCGGGTTGGCTCGCATCATAACGGAACAGACGGCCCTCCCGGACGCAACGCAGGCCGGTACACTGCTCGGCACTCCTCGCTACATGTCGCCCGAGCAGGCCCGCGGCGACAAACTGGATAGCAGGGCCGATATATTCAGCCTGGGCTCGGTTCTGTATGAGATGGTCGCTGGCCGCAGAGCTTTTGCCGGTGAGACCGCGGCTGAGGTATTTGCCGCCCTTCTTGGCCCAACGCCCACTCTGCCTTCGGATTGTGCGAAAGATATCCCGCAGTCTGTGGATTCGATCATTTTAAAGGCGCTCGAAAAAGATCGCGACGTCCGTTATCAGGCGATGCAGGAATTTGCCACAGATCTGCAGCGCTTCAACCAGCAGTGCCAGCAGGCCTCTGTAACCCGAACCCAATCAGTTCACTGGTTGCGCCCGCGTCGGATGAGGCTCATCGTCTCGGCTGCTGCACTGGTTTTGATCGCAGTCCTCGGCTGGTATTCGCTGCGGGTGCCACGCACCAGCAGTCGGATCGATTCCGCCAGCTTGAGTGTGGTTCCCTTGACAAGTTTTCAAGGGTTTAAAGATTTCGGAGCTTTGTCCCCGGATGGTACCCGAATCGCTTTCTCCTGGAACGGTGGAGAAGGCGGCAATAGCGGCAAAATGGACCGAAGTATCTACATTAAGACGATCGGCCCGGATGATCCCGTTCGTTTGAGCTCCGGCATCCAGGACGATATCCTACCCGCATGGTCTCCGGATGGCCGTAATGTTGCTTTCTGCCGGGCGATCATTCCGGTAACGGATGCGCACCGTTCTGAAATCTTTGTCGTGCCAGCAGCCGGCGGACGAGAACGAAAGATCGCGGAAGGCCGGCAGGGCGTATCCTGGTCGCCCGACGGCAGGACCCTCGCAATTGCAGACAAGCCGGATAGGTCTGGTGGAATCGTCTTGATTTCCTTACGCACGCTGGAACGGCATCAAATCACCAGCCCTCGTCCATATGCGGATGATCTTCCCGTCTTCTCACCCAATGGGCGCTGGATTGCCTTCACCCGCGACTTCGGATATTCAGCACGCGAGATTTATGTCGTTCCGGCGGTGGGCGGCTCCTCCAAGCGGCTTACGTTCGACCGTGAACCGACTTATGGAGCGGCCTGGACCGCGGACAGCCGCGAGATTGTGTTCGCTTCGAATCGTGGAGTGGGCGGTGAAAGCCTTTGGCGCGTTGCGGCAGACGGCGGCTCTCCCAGACGGCTCTCGCCCACGCTCGAGGGCGGCTTTTACCCCTCTATTGCGGGGAAACGTCTGGTATACACGCAAGCTTCGATGGACACAAATATCGATGCTTACGAAGGGGCGGGGTTCGGCGCCGGTTCGGTTCCAGGCCGCTTTGGCTCAGCAAAAACTCTGATTCATTCATCCCGCAGAGATGATAGTCCGAGCATCTCGCCAGATGCGAAACGGATCGTGTTCGTCTCGAGGCGAACGGGTAACGAGGAGATCTGGACACTCTCTCTGAGCGAGAGACATTTCAAACAGCTGACTTCTTTTAGAGGACCGGGAACAGGTACGCCGCGCTGGTCGCCGGACGGCCGCTGGATAGCATTCGATTCGCTCGCTTCCGGCAACCCGGATATCTACGTTATTGATGCTGCCGGCGGTGCGCCGAGGCGGTTGACCACAGGTCCGTCCGGCAATTTCATGCCTTCTTGGTCTCCCGATGGCAAATGGCTTTATTTCAAATCCGATCGTTCCGGCAGCGATCAACTCTGGAAGGTTCCGTTCGAGGGCGGTTCACCCGTGCAGATCACTACCAGAGGAGCGATGGAAGGATTCCCCTCAGCAGACGGCAGAGTTTTGTATTTCAGCAACCGTCCTTGGGGAACGATCTCGACGGTGCCGGTAAACGGCGGCCCCGAAAAGGTACTGCCGGAGCTTGCTCAATACCACAAGATTTTCCGCTCGTGGGGAGTTGTCAACCGTGGCATCTATTTTCTGTCAAGGCAGGATTCCCCGCAGCAGACCATCCGTTTCTTCAGCTTTGCTACCCGGCGTGTGACCTCGCTTGCCATATTGGCGAAAGAGCCGATTTGGAACTATCCTAACGTGGCACTTTCGCAAGACGGCCGTCTAATGCTATTTGCGTACCTCGATCGGGATATCAACGATTTGATGCTGATCGAGAATTTTCACTAGCTGCATCAATGAATTGGACTGGAGAATGTTCCGCCTCGCTTAGGAGCGGCGAGGCGAAGATATGGATCCCGAGTCGAGTGAACTTACTCAATTGTTAAATGCCTGGTGCAAGGGTGACCAGGACGCGCTGGAACAATTGGCACCGGTTGTGGAATCGGAACTACGCCGGTTGGCGCGCGGGTACCTGAATAGAGAAGCCGCCGGGAATACCCTGCAACCAACAGCGCTAATCAACGAAGCCTACCTGCGATTGATCGAATGGGACACCGCAACGTGGGCCGACCGTACTCACTTCTTCGCCGTAGCCGCTAAGATAATGCGACGCGTACTTGTTAACCAAGCGATTAGCCGCCAGAGGCAAAAAAGGGGCGGAGGACAGATTCTCGTTTCGCTGACCGAAGCGGGCGGGAAGGTCGACCGCGGCTCAGATGTCATCGCCTTGGACGAAGCTCTGAAAAGCTTGGCCCGTCTCGACGACAGAAAGAGCCAGGTGGTTGAATTGAGGTTCTTCGCCGGCCTCAATGCTGACGAGACCGCGGAAGTTTTGGGCATCTCCTCGCGCACGGTGCAGCGGGAATGGGATTTTGCGCGAGCCTGGTTATACCGTGAGCTTCGCGGGCAAACGTGACTGCTACTTGAAGTCTCACGCCGCGTTGCGGGCTCGAGGAGTCCTAATAACTCGGGTAAGCTAAAAAGAGAGGCTCTCATGAAGGTTGTAAATCGTTTTCTCCTGGTTCCGAGCCTGTTCAGCTTATCCGGTGCGTTGCTGCTCGGGCAACACGGATCTCACGGCGGGATGCATTCAGGCGCCCTCAGTGCACCGCACGTAGCGGCGCCGGTGGTCAGTTCGCCTAGGGTCTTCGTGCCTACAACAGTTCCCAATTTTCCCTCGGCTTCCGTATACTCCAGCGCTCCGAACCCGGCTTACCGGACGTCGAACTACAGTCCGTTCCGTGCGCCATATCAGCGCGGCCGCTACAATCGAGTGCTTCCCTACGGCTATTTGGCCGCACCGTATTTCCCGCTTTGGGATTATTCAGACGGCTATAGTTACTCCGGCTACCCCGCCTATTCTGCCGGTTATGATCAATCCGCTCCGATGCCTAGCGAAAATGTCCTAGGCGAGCAGATTGAGGAATTGAGTGCGCAAGTCAACGATTTGCAGAATCAGCTTGGCCAGAGAGCGCCGGCCGATTCGCCTTCGGGTTCTGCACAGCAAGAGACTCAACCGCCATCACCGCCGCTGACTGTGGTGCTGACGAGTGGTCAAACTTTACACATTCAAAACTACGCTGTTATGGGTAACGCTTTGTGGGACCTGTCGAGCCAACCGGTGCACAAGATCCCCATATCCGCCATCGATGTTCCAGCTTCGACCAAGGCGACGGAAGCCAACGGTGCTGAGTTCCCGCCGTTGAACGCTGCTAAGTCGCCGAGCGAATAAGAGTTTTACGCAGAAAATCGAGTGAGGCCTGCGTGGCGAGCGTCCTGATCCGGAAACGGTCCAAGCCATAGCGCATGCGAATGACCTTGGTGCCTTCGGGTCCGGCCAAACCGAGGTAAACTGTTCCAACCGGATCGAAGTCGGTACCGCCTTCAGGGCCTGCGTAGCCGGTAGTAGAGAGTCCGTAAGTAGCTGCCCCGCGCTGCTTTACACCTTCTGCCATCGCCGCTGCAACCTTTTCGCTCACCGCTGAATACCTGGCGAGCAGTTCGGTCGACACACCCAGAACATCGTGTTTTTGCGCATCGCTGTAAGTGACGTATCCAGCGGTAAAAAATTTAGAGCTGCCCTGATGTTCGGTTAAGCGAACCGCCAAAAGCCCTCCCGTGCAGCTTTCGGCTGTGGCAACGGTTGCATGCTGCTTGCGTAGCAATCTACCGACGACCATCTCGATGGACTCATCCGGATCTTCGCTGTAGAGCCGATCGCCCAATAATCCAGCTATAGGATTGCCCACTTCGCGCAGAAGGAGGTCGGCCTGATCGCGAGTCTCGGCCCGAGCCCGCAGGTGGACGAAGAGATCGCCAGGAGACGACAGCACCGTCGTAACAGGATTGCTGTACTTGGTATAGACCGGGGCAATCAGTGTGTCGAGGTCGGATTCGCCAATACCAGTGATGCGAAAGCTGCGAACGCGGATGACTTGTGGCGGAAGGACGGGACGAAGACGAGGGACGAGCTCGTTCTCAACCATGGGCTTGAGTTCGCGGGGTGGCCCGGGGAGCAGGGCTAGCGCACCTCGAGCGGTCGAGATGAACTGTCCCGGCGCTGTTCCGAATGGATTGGACATCGCCTCCGCCCCTTCTATGAGATAGGCCTGGCGCAGATTGTTCTTAGCCATTGGGCGATTAATCTGCCGAAAACGAGTAATTAAAACCGATTCCTGTTCGAGCGACAGTAGCAGCTTCCGGCCGAGAGCAGACGCGACGGCATCACGTGTCACGTCATCCTCTGTCGGGCCGAGGCCGCCGATCAAGACTACGATCGGCGAGCGCTCCACGGCTTTCTTGATCGCGTCAGTTAGGCGTTCGCGATCATCTCCGACGATGAGTTTTCTCACAACTTCAACGCCGAGCAGATTCAGTTGCTCGGTGACTATCAGGGAGTTTGTGTCGACGCGCTGAGGTGTGAGCAATTCACTGCCAATTGCAATGATCTCGGCGTTCTTTGACATGAGAGAGCTAGGATAGGGGGCGCCCGGCCAGGTGTAGATCGACGCGATACAACGCGTTGTGAGTAGCAAGGATCATGGCTCGAGATGGTGTGAACGCGAGGCCGACAATACCGGGTCCGGAGAGGAAGTGCTCGGCTTTGCGCTCCTGATTGATGCGAATGATGCCACGGCGTCCATGCAGCGAAGCGGCAACGTAGAGTCGCCCTTCGGCGTCAAAAGCGGCGCCCTGGGGCCGCCCCAATCCGCGATAGAAGGTTTCTACTTCGCCGGCTTTCGAAACGCGATACACGGCGTCAAAACTCGACGTGGTGGGTCCGGTGACGTAAAGGTAGTCTTCCGGTCCGAATGTCAGGTGATAGGCAGCAATCGACGGTTCTAGAGTGGCGAAGACGTAGATCTGCCGTGAACGGCTGATCTTGAAGATGGTTCCGCTGCGGTCACCGACATAAAGGTTCTCTTCACGATCGAAGGCGAGACCTGTAGCGACACCCATTCCTTCCACGTAAACCGTCATATTCCCGGATGGCGTCACCTGATAGATGATGCCGTCGTAACGGCTGGAAACGTACAGCAAGCCTTCGGCGTCGAAGGCGAGCCCGGTCGGATTCATCAGGTCCGTAACAAACGGTTTGGAGTTGAAGCTAGTGTCTACTTTGTAAAGGGAGACCGGGGACTTCTGCCCGCGCGATCCACTGAACGTGCTGTAGACATTCCCTTCGGCGTCGACGGCCGGGTTGGCGACTGGGTGAAGACTGTCGGCAATGAGTATGCCGATATGGGTTTCGATCTTGTTGCTTGGCTTCGCGCCTTCGCCCAATACCACTAATTCCCCAGCGACAGCGCTTTCCGGCACGCGCGCAATGATGTAGCGTTCGCCCGCCATGACAAGATGAGCGGGCTGGTTGCCGATACGAACCGAAGGACGTCCTTCCGTGGCGAAGTGCTCTCCGCGGATATGCAACTCGCCTCCCACGATCGCTGCCGAGGGCTCCACCCGAGTGATACGAGGCTTTCCGTTTGCCAATTCCATTGCTTGTTGCTTATTCGGCATAACTAATACAATCTCGCGCTGCCACCTATATACAAGATAAGCGCCCCGTAAATTCCCGCCGCCAGATCGTCGGTGACAATGCCGACTCCGCCAGGTAGTTTTTCGAAATTCCGCACCGGCCAGGGTTTCCAAATATCAAATAGACGGAACAGGGCGAATCCCGCCAGCAATGTTTTCCAATTCAGAACGGCTGCGCCTGTCAGCGTAACCCATTGGCCGAGAACTTCATCGACTACCACCAGTCCTGGATCTTTTTCCCCTACGATGAGAGCCGTTCGCGTGGAGGCCCATATACCTGGAATCAGTAGTGCCGCAGCCATCAGGAGCAACGCCCCACGACCCACGCCCGCGTAGACGTGTAAGAAAGCCGCCATCGTCACAGCAACCAGAGACGCGACTGTGCCAGGTCCCCAGGGAAAGTATCCACAGCCGAACCAAGTTGCCAGCAGCAGGGCCAGCCGGGTCACCGCGAGGAGCCTTCCGGCTCCTCTGAATTATCTTGGTCCCTTTCATCTGGCGCCGATGAGCCCGGGATCGAGTACTTTTCAGAGGCCCAGTTACCCAGATCGATCAAGCGACAGCGGTCGCTACAAAAAGGCATGTACGGGTCGTCGAATGCAACAGTTTTCTTGCAGATGGGGCAAGATATCGTCGGGCCTGCCATACTCACTTCGCTCACCGAGCCGGTATAGCGGTGGATCTGGCACGTTGCGTTTGGATCTGCAGTATTGGGAAAGGACTGGCGGCGTTGATGGGGCCGTTCGGGGACGAGCATTCGGGCACGCCGGTCAACTCACCTATGAGATCGTAATCGTGGGCTTCCGTAACACGCAAGGCGCGCATCTCGCCTCTACGAGGGGCCTCGGAATCGGAGCCGAAGTCGTTGATGTAGCAGATGCCGTCGATTTCGGGCGCCTGCGTTGCGAGCCTTGCTTCCCAGAGCAGTTCGGTCTGCTGAGAAGGTCCTTCGATCAGCACCGGAAACTCGTGGCCGATTAACTGCCGGTTGCGCTTCAGAGAAATGCGGCGTTGGAGCGACATGAGAGTGCGCCTGCGATTGTAAATCGTTTTTTGATCGACCTTGCCGTCTAGGTGGTAGCTACCGCTGGTTTCCTGATCGCTGTACGAGAACACACCGAGGCGATCGAACCGAGCAGCTTCAACAAACCGGCAGAGCTCCTCGAATTCGCCCTGTGTCTCGCCCGGAAAGCCCACAATCATGCTCGTCCGAATGGCGACTCCGGGGATCGTGGAGCGAATGCGCTCAAGCAGTTTTAGGAAGATGTCCGCGTGCGCGCCGCGCTTCATTCGCTTCAGTACGGTAGCGCTCGCGTGTTGCAACGGCACGTCAATGTATTTGACGAGCGAGTCGTGGGCCGCGATTGTATCTAGCAGCTTTTGCGTCACCTTGTTCGGATAGACATAGAGCACCCGAATCCATCTGGGAAGTTCCGATGGAATCGCGGCCAGCCGCGCCAGCAAGTCTGCCAGTCCGTCTTTGAATCCAAGATCTTCGCCGTAGCAAGTTGTATCCTGGCCGATCAGATTGATCTCTCGCACGCCGCTCGAGAACATGCGTTTCGCTTCGTTAACGACACTCTCCGGCCGTCGGCTGCGAAATGTTCCGCGAAACTGAGGAATAATGCAGAACGAACATGGATGGTCGCATCCCTCCGCTATCTTGATGTAAGCGGAGTGACGCGGAGTAGTGAAGACCCGCGCCGACAGATCGTGATACAGGTAAGGCTCGTGCACGCGCTTGTTGGGCTGCAAGCCTTCGCATAGTGCCGTGATTTGCGAGAGCTCATTTGTCCCAAGCACTGCATCGACCTCAGGCAGATTCTTGCGAATGTCGTCGCGATAGCGTTCTACGAGGCAACCGGCCACGACCAGCCGTTGCGCTTTGCCGGTCTTCTTGTAGTCTGCCATTTCGAGAATGGTGTCGACCGATTCCTGTTTGGCCGGATCTATGAAGCTGCACGTATTGACGACAATGACATCCGCCTCCGCAGGCTGCGGTGTTAGCTCGTGTCCATCTGCAACGAGCTGGCCCATCATGACCTCACTGTCGACGAGGTTTTTCGGGCAGCCGAGACTTACAAATCCTATCTTCAAGGGGCTAAAATTCCGTGCGGGGTGCAGTCCCAGAATAGCAGCTTCGAGGTATATCCACCGCGATTCCGGTGGTGCAAAAAACATAGTGCGCAGGACTTGCCTGCGCACGCGAGCTTCACCACTTTTGAACAGTCTTAATGTCGATGGTCCGGATGCTCATGTCCGTCATGGACATCATGATGTTCCACGCGCGGTCCTGGTGCCGGATGATATGGCCTGGCGTAAGGATGCACATAGACCCCACGGTTGCTCCAGGTGCGGGCCCAGGGACGATTGTCAACCAGGATTGTATGCTGCTGCCACCCGAACCCGACGCCACCCCAACCCCACGGAGCGAAGGAAGCGCCGATGGTGACGCCCCCACCGAAACGAATTGCTCCGCCGATGAAGAAGCCCGGCCGCGGGCGCGCAAACACGACGACTGGGTTGTAGTACGGCACATAATAGAATCCCGGTGTCACGGGTAAGATCTCGATAGCACCCGGTACCGGGACAACGCGTACATATTGACTGTCGCGCAGATATCCGTAGTTATACGCCTCCTGCCGCAGTCGTTGCACTGCGTCCATCACCTGGTCGCGCTCGGCCAGAACCGCATTCCCAAGCGCCTGGGTCCAACCCATGTATTGCGCCATGTAGTTCAGCACGCCTGGAAATGGCAGCAGCGCCATTACGCTGGGATCAAACGTCAGATTATCGGCCCGCATGGCTTGCGCCAATTCGTCTCCTCGCAGGTATTGATGCGCGTTCGCCCAGGCAGCAGCGTCCGGAATCTGGTTGGAAAAAGTAGAGGCTGTGAGGACCTGCGCCAGCAAGCCGTCCGGATATAGCGCTATTGGGCCCACGAGCTGATCTAATTGCTGGGGAGCCAACATGGGCGGCGCCGGATACTGCGGCGGCGGGTACTGTCCTTGTGGATACTGCGGATACTGACCTTGTTGTGAAGGATACTGCTGTTGTGGTGGCGGTGGGTATTGACCCTGCTGCGGAGGATATTGTTGCTGCTGGGGCGGCGGATACTGACCCTGTGGGGGCGGGTATTGTGCTAGCGGAGCGGGATATTGGCCCTGTGGTGGATATTGCGGCGGCGCCTGCTGGTCGGGTGGGGGTGCTTGATTTGGATCCTGAGGGAATCCAAAAGCGCCTCCGGCGGCCGACAAAATCATCGCTCCTATGAGCCAAGCCATCCGTCTTCGTATCCGCATCTCTATCGCCTTTCCACTACTTCTTAAAACGACTCCTGCTATTTTGACGTTCCTGGATTGGGCTTGGATACGTCGCGTCCAGGCGTCGCACATTAAGCAGCGATTAAAGACGAAGTGCTGCGATTATCGAGACTCAAGATGATGTGGCGCGAAACCGCCCATCAAAGCCAGGGCGATTAAGATTGCTTTCAACATTGTTCGTTCTCCGTTTAACTGCCTCCCGGTCAGGTTGGCGGCTTCAGAAAGAGCAAATGTTGTTCCGTTGGATGAGCCAAGAACGGCAAGGCGTTAAAACATTGAAAACATGGAATAACTCGCGGCCGAGAAGGGAGCAACCCAGGCGGGCCGTTAACCTTTCGGTTCAAGAAGGTGAACCGGTCGTTAATCCTCAGCCCCGAAGGGCTCGTCGTCGCCCGTATCGGCCGCCAGGTTCTCGAACTTTGTATAGCGATTGAGGAACGCAAGCTTTACGCGACCGGTGGGACCGTTGCGTTGCTTCGCCAAGATCAGCTCGGCAAGCCCTTTCAGGCTTTCTTTGTCCGGCCGGTAAACTTCCTCGCGAAAGATGAACGCGACCATGTCAGCATCCTGCTCGATCGAGCCCGACTCCCGCAGGTCGCTCAGCATCGGTCTGTGATCCCCGGGTCTGGTCTCTGGTGCCCTGCTTAACTGCGACAGGACCAAAAACGGGACGCGCAGTTCTTTGGACATGAGTTTGAAGCCGCGTGACAGAGAGCTGATCTCCTGGACGCGGTTTTCGTAGCGACCGCGCCCTTGCATGAGCTGCAAGTAGTCAACGATCACAAGGCCCAAGCCCTGCTCCGCCTGCAGCCGGCGCAACTTGGAATGCACATCCATGAGATTGATTCCTGCGGAGTCGTCAATGTAGATCGGGGACTCGACGATCCTGTAGAGCGCATCCTGAAGCGCGTGACGCTCCTCGGCGTTCAGGTATCCGGCGCGAAATCGCTGTTGGTCGACGCGCGCTGTTCCACAAATTAGCCGTGTCAGCAGCGATTCCTTGGACATTTCGAGAGAAAAGATCGCGACTGGCTGCGGGTTCTTCGGGTTCATCGCAACGTGCTGCGCGATGTTGAGAGCAAACGCCGTTTTCCCCATCGCCGGTCGGGCAGCCAGGATGAATAACTCGCCTTCGCGCAGGCCGCCTGTCATCTCATCGAATTTCAGAAAGCCGGTGCCGATACCCTTAATCCGCTTGCTGGCGTCGAGAAAAGCGTTGATGCCGCCGTCATATTCGCTGACGATCTGTGCCGGACTCGACAGGGCGTTTTTTGACTGAACGTCACCGAGTCTCATCAGCGCGTCTTCTACCGCGCCCAAAATCTGGCTGGCATTCTCATCGGAGGCGATGCAGCGATTAATCGTGTCTTGGGAAACGCTGATTATCCTCCTGAGCAGCGCCTTCTCTTTTACGATTGCGACGTAGCTCTCCAGATTGTGGAGTTGCGGTAAGCCGTCATCGAGTGATACCAGGTAGCTAAGGCCGTCGACCGACTGCAGTTGCCCCTGCTTCATCAGTTCGTTGGCCAGCGTTACGCGATCAATCTTTTCGCCGCGCTCATGCAGCTCGCTCATGCGCAGAAAGATGCGCTTGTGCTTCTCCAGACTGAAGTCGTCCGCCGAGAGCGTCCCTGCCACTTGCAGGAAAGCCGTCTCGGTGCTCATGATTGCGCCAAGTACGAAGCGCTCGGCGTCGAGATTATCGGGAAGCGGATGATCGACGGTGATGTCACGTGCTGCCATAGGACGACCGGTACACGATAGAAAAAAATCATCACCTGTTCAAGGCGAAGCGACCTGTGCAAAACGCGAACTTTGTGAAAAAGGGTGAATCTATGCCTGTTGGTGGCAGTTAGCGCTGCCGGCCATCGCTCTGCCCGAGATTTTCACAGGTCCTTCACAGTCTATCCCAGTACATTTTCGCCTTTTTATGTTCTGAAGCGGCGGCTTGCGGCCTCGGAAGTCGTCGGCGGCAGCTGGGTGATTTGGCAGGTGGGCTGCTGCGGATAGCTTTTTCAAACGGACCCTGTTATCCTAAGTATGTCTTTGCGCGCATCCGTATTTCATTCGAGTGCCTTCTGGCCGCTATCTCTTCCTTCCTCAAGTTGGTTTTCAGAGCTGTCTGGCAAAGATAATTTTCGAATCAAAGGATCCATACTGTGACCAACATATTTGTCGGAAATCTCAGTTATCAAGCTACTCAGGCCGACCTTCAGGCGGCATTTGAGGCATACGGCGGCGTAGAGCGCGTGAACGTTGTAACCGACCGTGACACCGGCCAGCCCCGTGGTTTTGCCTTCGTTGAAATGACGGATGCCGAAGCTGCTCAAACCGCAATCGCTCATCTGAACGGAGCCGAGCTACACGGACGTGCGATGAATGTAAATGAAGCCCGTCCCAAGCCGGCGGGTGGTGGCGGCGGCTACGGCGGAAAACGGAATTCGGGCTACGGCGGGAGCAAAGGCGGACGCGGCTCGCGTTGGTAAGCCGTCAGTTGACTATTTAAGAACGTATCCTGGCATTCTGGCTGCCCAACACTTTGGTCTCGTCAGAGTCCACGGTGCGGGCAGCTTTTCTATTTTCAGGAGGAATTATGCCTGGTCGAGGCCCACAGACCTTTAAGAAACGCCAGAAGGAACAGGAAAGAAAAGAGCGGCAGCAGGAAAAAATGGCCAAGCGATTACAGCGGAAAGCCGAGCGCGCGGCCGGAACCGGTTCTGAACATGAGCAGGACTCATCAGCCGAGGATCTATTTTCGCCCGAGCAGCCTGTCGGCGCGGAACAGCATGAGTAATCTGTAGAGCTTCGCGGGCGAACTCCATTCGCGATGCCCGCAAGCTCTACGTGTGCACCCCGACCCCTCCGTCGATAAATGGGCGGCTCTTCACAGCTCGCAAACCTTCCCAATTTTTCTTTGTAACCTTCTTTTGCTCGCTCAGTATTGATCCTGTGAGGGCAGGTGGAGACGCAAACCGACAGCTCATTGATGAAACTGGTGCAGGCGGGCGACATCCCGCAGCTCGCAGTTCTCTTTGAGCGTTACCACGGCGCGCTGTTTCGCTACTTGCTCCAGTTGTCGCGCGATCGCGCTTTGAGTGAGGATCTGGTGCAGGAAGTTTTCTTTCGCGTTCTCAAGTACGCCGGTAGCTACGACCCGAGCCTCGCGTTTCGGGTCTGGCTTTACCGGATGGCCCGCAACGCCTATTTCGATTCACTCCGCAGGCAACACGCCGAAATCGCGAGCGAAGAAGTAAACGAAATCATGAGCCAGGAACCGATCGCCGAAGAACTCCTAACGCGCAAACAGGATTCGGCTTTCCTGCGGCAGGCACTCGAGCAACTGACGGACGAGAAACGGGAAATTCTTGTGCTTAGCCGGTTCCATGGCCTGCGCTACCAGGACATCGCGCTCATTCTGAAATGTGAGATCAGCACAGTAAAGGTCCGAGTCTACCGCGCCCTGCGAGAGCTGCGCGAGAAATTCTGTGAACTTCGTGGAGAAAGGCTTTATGACCTCTGAAGAGTTCCATCAGCTAATTCCGGGTTATCTTTCGGGGCAGTTGGCTGGCGCGGAGAAGTCGCTGTTCGAAGCTCAACTGAGCAAGGACGCCGCTTTGCGGATTGAAGTGGCAGAACTTCAATCCACCTGGGAAGAGCTAGGTCTGCTCCCCGAGGAGCAGCCGAGTTCGGCGGTGCGGGCACGCTTCTATCAAAAGTTGAATGACATCAATCAAGGCCGTGCGCGGCCGTTTGCGGGTGGCTTTGCGTGGTGGAAACCTGGTCTTTCGGGCTTGGTGCGACAAGTCGCAATGGCCGTTCTTCTATTTGGGTCGGGTTTGTACGTGGGCCGCTCGAACCTGAATGGCCCGGCTTCCAGGAACGAGGTGACTCAATTGCACAATCAAGTACAAGACCTGCGGAGAACGGTGGCGCTCTCGTTACTTGAAAGGCAGTCTCCTAGTTCACGGCTCGAAGGAGTTTCCTGGAGTACGCACGTAGAACGGCCCGATCCCGAGCTACTATCTGCGCTATCAGATACGCTCAACCACGACAGCAATGTCAATGTACGTCTCTCGGCGCTCGATGCGTTAGAGAAGTTCAGTAACGAAGCAACGGTTCGCAAGACATTGGTGAATGCAATACGGCAGCAGGATTCGCCGTTGGTGCAGATTGCTCTGATCGATGCTTTGGTGCACATCCGCGACGACAGCGCCGCCGGGGAACTCAAGAAACTCACCAGCGAGAACGGCGTGAATGCCACAGTCCAACAGCGCGCGCGCTGGGGTCTGGAAAAACTCAGGCTGAATTAGGGAGATCAAGACAATGAAGTTCGCTATTTGCCTGCTGATGGCAAGCGGGATGGGAGGGCTTTGCTCTGCGCGTCCGCACTCGGACCAGTGGCCGATTCGGGAACAGACGACCATCCAAAAGACGTTGGAGCTCTCTGTACCTCCGATGCGAGTGGTGGTCGATAACGTGGAAGGGTACGTTCACGTTACGGGTGCCGCTGGCTCCACTGTTCGCATCATCGCTCACGAGACAATCCGTGCCGAGACCACGAGCGATCTGCAGGAAGCCAAGAGCGAAGTGAAGTTGGACATGGACAGTAAAGCTGGGTCGGTTTCTGTCTATTATGACGCGCCTTGGCGCTGTAATAGCGGATGCTGCAACAGTTGCAATGAGCAGCGCCGCCGCTTCTACAATGTCAGCTACGACATCGATGTCCAGGTGCCGCATGGAGCGAGGACCGTCGTGTCCACCGTGAACGATGGGGACATTCGTCTGGACGGAACCGGTGATTTCGACGTCAGCAACGTAAACGGCGCCATTGCCATGAACGGTATCTCAGGTTCAGGTGATGCGCATACCGTCAATGGGCCGATCACGATTCATTTTGCAAGAAATCCGTCGGGCGCTTGTAGCTTCAAAAGCATCAATGGCGAAATGGATGCCTACTTCCCGGCGGAGCTTTCAGCGGATTTGGCCTTCAAAACGTTCAACGGACAGATTTACAGCGACTTCGATGTTCAACCTAGGGCTGTGCAGGCCAGCCAGACCGAGCGCCAAAATGGCAAATTCAAATTCGTTTACCGCAGTAACGGAGTTCATGGGGGACGCGCGGGACAGGGGGGTCCAGAGCTGACCTTCGACGCGTTCAACGGAAGCATTCGCCTGCATCGGGAGCAATAAGGAAACTAACTATGAACAAGAGATTGGGTTTGATCTTTGTAGTTGCCGGAGCTCTGCTCGGTCAAGATGGGCCCGAGAAGGCGACTGTGCCGCTTGACGACCCGGCGCGCCCAGCGCAGATACATGCCCACCTGATTTCCGGAGGTCTCGAAGTCCACGGCGCCAATGTGAAGAACGTTGTCATAGAGGTTCGTTCGCGCTCCGGTGAAAGACGCGAGCCGCCGCCTGAGGGCGCTCGCGGAATGAGACGTCTCTATCTCCCTGGTAACGCCGGTCTCGATGTGACCGAGGACAACAACGTAATTAACATCAAGACTTCCCCCTCCGGCGGCCCAGCGGACCTCGTGATTACTGTTCCTCGCCGTTCTTCGCTTCAACTAAAGTGCCTGAATGACGGTGATATTTACGTCGATCAGGTGGAAGGCGAGATCGACGCCGATGATCTGAACGGAAAGGTCACGATCAAAAACGTTTCTGGGTCCGTCATTGCTCACTCCTTAAACGGATCGGTGCTGGTAACGCTCGATCAAATCGATCCATCCAGGCCGATGTCTTTCAGTACGTTGAACGGCGACATCGACGTGACTTTGCCGGACAACCTGAAGGCCAATGTGCAAATGAAAACCGATAACGGCGAGATCTACAGCGACTTCGAAGTGAAGCTCGATTCGGGCGCCCGCATTATGCACGGCGAGCCGGGGCGCCAGCAAAACGGCGCTTATCACATCCGGTTCGACCGCGCGCTGCACGGAACCATCAATGGTGGCGGTCCGGAATTTCAATTTACTTCTTTCAACGGGCAGATCTATATCCGTAAGAAAAAATAGCCAACCCGAACTGTTCGTCCCCGTCAAATGGAGCGCTGAATTTTGTGAACGTACTGCAGGACGTTAGCTTCGCCTGGCGCACATTTGTGAAATCGCCGCTGTTTACTGCCGCGGCCGTGCTTTCTAGTTGGCATCGGAGCGAACACCGCCATCTTCTCTTTAACTGATCAGATTCTGATCCGAATGCTGCCCGCTAGACACCCGGAACAGCTGGTCATGCTCAGCGCCGTTGGCCGGCCTATGGCAGCAACATGGGTTACAACCGGATCTCGTATCCCATGTGCCAGGACTTTAGGGACCACAACAAAGTCTTTAGCGGAATGTTCTGCTTCCGTGAAACCGATTTGAGTCTGAGCTATGGCTCTGCTGACCGGAATTGTCTTCGGGTTGGCGCCCGCGCTTCGATCGACTCGCACGGAACTGGCTGGTACGCTCAAGGATCAAGCCAACGCGGTCGCGGGTGGCACTTCCAGCAGAGTCCGAAAAGCGCTCGTCGTGGCGCAGATCTCGCTTTCGCTCGTGCTCCTGCTCGGCGCGGGACTTTTCATTCGAAGTCTCAAAACACTCCGTGACCTTGATCCTGGATTCCACACCAGTAATCTGTTGGCCTTCAAAGTGGATCCCCCGCTAAATGGCTATCCGCCTGAGCGCACCAAGGCTTTCTACGATCGCCCGAAGCAGGAGCCCGCGACATTGCCAGGGGTCAATGATGTGGGTCTCGCGGTTATGCCGGTCATGGAGGGCGACGAAAGGGATCAATGGGTCACCATCGATTGCTATTCGCCAAAAACGTGAGAAGTGCCCGAGCCGCAGATGAACTTTCTCTCTACGGATTACTTCCGTACACTCGGAATCACTGTGCTCGCAGGTCGCGATTTTCGAGTTAGCGGCACGCTCGGCGCTCCAAAGTGTGCATCGTGAATGAAGCGTTTGCCAAAAAGTATTTCGGAACGATAAAAGCGTTGGGGCACAGAATAGGAATGGGCATTTGATCCCGGCACCAAACGAATTACCCTTCGGGGTGGCGCGGCGGCACGAAATATGAGGGCATGCGTGACGAGATTCCCATTGAGGTGTATCGTCCGTATCGACAGCTCGAGTTTGCAACCGGGATAACCGTTAATGTTCGGACCACGCATAATCCGGAAGACATCTTTAGCAGTATCAATAAGCGAATTCACGACCTCGATTCGAATCTTCCGGTAATCGACATGGTCACTCTCGAGGGCCAGGTGCAGGACTCGCTCGTTACCGAGCGCCTCATAGCAACTTTATCAACGGGTTTTGGTTTACTTTGCCACGTTGTTGGCTGCCATTGGGCTTTATGGCGCCATGGCTTACATGGTGACGCGGCGCACGCGCGAGATCGGAATTCGCATAGCTTTGGCGCGGCCAAATGGGATGTGCTCTGGCTGATCATGCGAGAGGCACTCGGGTTGCTGAGCATCGGAGTGGTGATTGCTCTTCCTGTGTCATGGATGCTTGCTCAAAGCGTACGATCACAGCTCTGTGGAATCCAGCCGTCCGATCCCGCCTCCGCCGCAATCGCAACCTTGGCGATTGCTTCCGTCGCGATCTTGTCGGGCTACTTGCCTGCCCGTCGTGCCCCAGAGTGGATCCTATTCAGGCCCTTCGCTACGAGTAACCATTGCGTCCGGCTATTCGGATCTGCCGGGTTATTCTCTGAGTATGATGGCTCGGCCTGAGGATGCCATTGCTCTCACTAAAGAAGGTCACATAGCCCGGCGTCTGGCGCTTATCAGTATAAGCATCGGCCTGGCTTTGGCTCTGGCCAAGATTCTAGTTGGTGTCAAGGCCGGATCAGCCGCACTGCTCTCGGATGGTTTCGAAGCTTCGGGCGATGTGCTTTCTTCCGGTATTGTCTACGCCGGCCTGGAACTCGCCAGCAAACCGCCGGATGCCGAACACCCGTACGGGCACGGCCGTTATGAAACATTGGCGGGATTGGCGGTCTGTGCTCTTCTCCTGCTTGCCGGAGCCGGCATTCTCTGGCATGGCATTACCTCTTTGGGTGCGAGAAGTGCATTGCCGCTCTACACATTATTCCCTCTTCTGGCTTCCATAGTTCTCAAAGTTGCTCTTGGTACCTGCAAGCTTCGCATTGGCAAACGAGTGGCCAGCACCTCACTTCAGGCTGATGCCTGGCACGATTTCAGTGATCTGCTTTCTACCTCTATTGCGTTGATTGCTGTTCTGCTCACATTGCTGGACCCGGCTCGTTTTGGTATGGCCGACAGCATTGGCGCCATTGCCATCGGTGTTTTGATTGTTTTGCTTTCCGTGCGGCTTGCGCGCAATACCGTCGATCAGCTGGTGGATACCATGCCCGAGGAGAAGAAACTGGCGGAGATCAGGAGATCCGCCTTGAGCGTTGCGGGAACGCTCGGTATCGAGAAGTGTCTTGCCCGTCGCACCGGACTGAAGTACCACGTCGACTTGCACTTGGAAGTGGATCCGGAAATGACGGTGCATGAGTCCCATGAAATCGCTACTGAGGTGCGCTTCGCCATCAAGCGCGATCTGCCGTGGGTGGCTGATGTGCTCGTGCATGTCGAGCCGTCGCCGCTCGTTTCGAGAGCCGCTGCGGGCGCGTCTCGAGTAGACGGCAAACATGGAAAATAAGGACATAGCACGCCTCCTCCATGAGACTGCGGATCTGATGGAGGTGGCGGGTGAAGATGGCTTCCGCATCCGAAGTTACCGGAACGCCGCAGCGGCCATTTCTACTTACCCCGAACGTGTGGCAGACCTCGTTTGCAATCCTGAGCGTAAAGCTACGGAAATTGCTGGAATCGGCAAAGGCCTGGCGTCTGTTCTAGCTGAGATCTGTCAGCGCGGCTCCTTCGACCGGCGTGATGAGATGCTCAAACGATATCCCGCTTCGGCCCTCGAGCTGCTCAAGATCCAAGGTCTCGGTCCCAAAACCATCGCTCTCCTCTATGAACATCACGGAGTGAAGACTGTCGACGATCTCGAAAGGATCTGTCGCGAGCAAAAACTGCGCGATCTGCCCCGAATGGGAACGAAACTAGAGGAGAAGGTCCTGCGCTCAATCGAAGCTTACCGTAAGAGCGCCGGGCGTTTTCTGCTCAGCTTTGTACAGCGCGCTGCGGATGAACTGTGCGCCGAATTCTACTCCCTTGCTGGAATTGAACGCGTGGAGCCAGCCGGCAGTCTACGCCGCGGACGCGAGACAACCGGCGATCTTGATTTGCTCGTAACCGGCGAAGGCGCCTCGCAAGCGCTCGATCACTTGATACAACATCCAAAGACTCAGGAAGTCCTCGGCCAAGGCGTCAACAAAGCCAGTGTGTCGTTCGGATTAGACAGGCTGCAGGTTGACGTGCGCGCTCTACCGCATGAGAGTTTTGGCGCAGCTTTGCAGTATTTCACCGGTAGCAAGGAGCACAACGTTGCTCTGCGGACAGACGCTGTCAAACAAGGTTTGACGCTGAACGAGTATGGGTTGTTCGAAGTGGAACCTAACCGGCGAGTGGCTGGCGAGACTGAAGAGGAGATTTATAACCGACTCGGGTATGCGTGGATTCCGCCCGAACTGCGCGAGAACAGCGGGGAGTTGGAGGCTGCGCAACACGGTACTCTTCCGAAACTCGTCGAACAGCGTGAAATTCGCGGAGACCTGCACATGCACACTACGGCTACTGATGGCCGGGCCACCGTTCGCGAGATGGCGGAAGCAGCGGCCGCTGTTGGCTACGAATATATAGCCATTACCGATCACTCTAAAGCTTTGGCGATGGCCAACGGCCTGGATGAAAGGAGAGTGGTGGAGTTCGCTCGCGAGATCCGTGAGCTGAATCGAGACGGTCTTCCATTACATGTCTTCTCCGGCCTCGAATGCGACATTTTGCGCGACGGAACAATGGATGTCGCCGAAGACGCGCTAGCCGAACTCGATCTTGTGATCGGGAGTATCCATAGCCACTTCAATCTCGAGCCGGCCGAGATGACCGACCGGTTGCTGCGTGCCCTCGAGTCACCCAATCTCCGCACGCTTGGACATTTGACAGGGCGTATGCTTTTGCAACGAGAATCTTATGCATTTGATTTCGAGCGGATCGCTAGAAAGGCAGCTGACAGGGATGTCTTCCTTGAAATTAATTCCAGTCCCGAACGGCTCGATCTACCGTCTCATTTAGTCCGCGCCGCCAGACGGCTCGGTTGCCGCTTTACAATTTCTACAGATTCCCATCGCCCGGCGCACCTTTTCAACATGCGTTTTGGAGTGATAACAGCCAGGCGCGGCTGGCTCGAAGCAACCGACGTTATAAATACAAAGCCGTTGCAAGAATTCAAAACGACTGTTAGGCAACCTACTGAATAGCATTGATCTAGCAGATTCCGCGTTTTGCGATCCTCTGGTACACTGTGGCCGATGGCTAACGAGAGTGAGAGTGCCCGGACTACGGTTCTGAAAGGTAATCCCTTCAAATTGGAAGGCCCGGAGCTGAAAAAGGGAGACACTGCTCCCGATTTTGATCTAGTCGACAGTTCGTTACAAAAGGTAGATCTGGCAAAGACGGGACGGGGCGTGCGGATTTTCAGTGTCGTTCCTTCGCTAGATACACCGGTCTGCGATGCGCAAACCAAACGTTTTGAGGAGGCTGCGAGCGAACTTCCGGACGTCAGCATCTACACCGTAAGCATGGACCTGCCGTTTGCGCAGAAACGCTGGTGCGGAAGCTTCGGAGTTAAGAATGTCGGGATGCTCTCCGACCACCGTAGTTGTTCCTTCGGACAAAACTACGGAACTCTGATCCCCGATTTACGCATTGAGAGCCGGGCTATCTTCGTCCTTGACGGCAACAATAAGTTGCGCCACGTTGAGTACGTTAAGGAAGTCGCAGATCATCCTGACTACAATGCGGCTCTCGCCGCCGCGAAGGACGCCCAGAATCAAGTCTAGTTCTAGCCGCAAAGCGAACCGGACCGGGTGAATTCGCCCGGGGTTTGGGAGACCTGGAACGAGTCCGGTAGAGTGGCGGTAAAAAACCAAAAATCTTCGATTGCTCGCACGACACTGAGGTATTCACTCAGATCGCTGGGCTTTGTTATGTAACAGTTTGCATTGAGGGCATAGGCCTGAGCGACATCCTCATCTGCGCGTGAACCCGTCATCACAAGTACGGGAATTTGCTTCAGTTTCGGGGACGATTTGAGCTCCGCCAGCACCTCGCGGCCATTCTTCCTCGGCAGATTGAGATCGAGCAAGATAAGATTCGGTCGCGGGTTCACGCCGCGCTCCGAACCGTGGAGGTATTCCAAAGCCTCCATTCCGTCACGCGCGACGGTGATTCCTATATCCACGGACGTTTGCCTTAACGCCTCCTGGATCAGGCGCACGTCACTGGAGCAATCCTCCACCAGCAGGATTTCCAATCGCTTCATGTTCCTGTTGCTGCCCGCATACGCAACAGCAAGTAGGTGGCCAGTTCAGTCGTGCTTTTAAACTGTTAGGAACAAATAGGGCGGCCAGGGCTCAATGTAAGCGATACCAGGCCGTTTCCCCCTACTCCGGAAAAATTTGCGCGAGCGGCTGCAAGTCTGGACGCTGCCGCACATGTTTGACATGTGCGTAAACGCTTTAATATCATGAACATTGCTGGCACTCCACAAATCGACCGCCGGGTGCCTGGAGGTTCCTTGATAAAGCTTGACATCATTAACGAAGTCGTAAACCGGACGGGTATAACGAAAACCAAAGCGGAGATGGCTGTCGAAACGGTCTTTGAAACAATGAAGAAAGCCCTCACTGAGGGAGACCGAATCGAGTTGCGAGGCTTCGGAATATTCAACGTAAGACCGAGGAAAACGGGGATCGGTCGGAATCCCCGGACCGGCGCAGAAGTGGCAATTCCTCCTGGCAAAGCCGTACGGTTTAAGCCCGGTAAGGAACTCCAGACCCTGTAAGCCTCTACTGCTGTGCCCGAGTTCGGTTTTAGCAAGAGGATTGATAACCCTAGCCTGGAGGCGGACGACCCGTTATTAGACCGCCGCAGCGGGCAAGCGGACGATGACCTCAAAGGTCTCGATGAAACATCTCTGTCGGCGGTGTCTTCTCGACCTTTGACTTGGTGGCTCAACGCTGTCCTTTTTTTCGCAACATTTCTAACTACTACAGCGTTTGGATCAGCTGTTGTCGAGAGCTTCGCACAGAACCGAGCTCTCAGCGTCGGCTTTCTCATCACTGGCTATCGCCGTCTCTTCCGCTTGGATGGTCATATTTGGGCGGGGCTCATTTTCTCGATTCCGCTTCTCGCCGTTCTGCTGGCCCACGAGCTTGGCCATTACCTTGAATGCCGTAGGAGGAATGTAGACGCCAGTCTGCCCTATTTCCTGCCTTCTCCATCCCTTTTCGGCACCTTCGGGGCTTTCATCAGGATTCGCTCCCCGATCTACAGTCGCGAAGGATTATTCGACATTGGCATCAAAGGTCCTCTCGCCGGCTTTCTCACGCTGCTGCCGTTTCTGGTTGCTGGAGTCGGGCTGTCCAGAACCAGCGCACCCCCTGTTTCGGCAGATTCAATCGCATTCGGCACGCCACTCATATTGCGGCTGATGGAGTACGCACGGTTTCCTGGAGTTCCGGCATCCCACATACTCCTTCATCCGATTGCCATCGCAGCCTGGGCGGGGTTATTTGCTACTGCCCTAAACCTCTTGCCGATAGGTCAGCTCGACGGCGGACATATCGTTTATGCATTCGGTGTTGAACCATGGCACCGGCGCTCGAGCTTGGCCTTTGTGCTGGTGCTTGTCGTGGCCGGATTCTACTACTGGCCCTGGTGGCTCTGGGCGGTCGCTTCGTTCTTTTTCTACCGGCGTCATCCTCTCGTGTATGACAATACACCGCTGGCAGGTCGACATGTTCTCCTCGGGCTGGCGGCATTGATTGTGTTTGTACTTTCTGTCACCGCCGTGCCCATCAGATGAAGATCTCGGCCGCTATCATTACTTTTAATGAGGAGCGGAACATTGCCCGGGTTGTTGAAAGCCTTCGGTGTTGCGATGAAATCCTGGTGCTCGACAGTGGATCGAATGATCGAACCGTAGAAATCGCGGGAAAGCTTGGCGCCCGTGTCGTGGAGGCCTCCTGGCACGGATATGCCGCTCAGAAAAACATCGCTGCAGAGCTTGCGGCCCATGATTGGGTTTTGTCGCTCGACGCCGATGAGAGCCTGAGCGAAGCGCTCGAAGCGGAAATCTGGCAAATCAAGAAGAGTGGGCCGAAGTTCGATGGCTACACGGTCCCGCGGCTTGCGCAGTATCTAGGGCGATGGATCTTGCACAGCGGTTGGTACCCCGATCGCAAAATAAGACTCTTTAATCGAGCCAAGGCAAAATGGGTTGGTGATTTCGTGCACGAATCGGTCAGGGTCGATGGGATCGTGGGCCACCTTCAATCCAATCTGCTGCATTTCACTTGCAGCTCGATCTCCGAGCATCTACGAACCATGGACCGGTACACCACTTTGGCTGCACAGGAGATCGCCTCTCGCCGGGATGATATTTCCCTCGCCAAGCTCTTGCTTGATCCTCCCTGGACTTTCTTCCGTACTTATATCGTCAAACGCGGATTTCTCGACGGTGTCGAGGGATTGACAATCGCCTATATGGCTGCCTTCTACAATTTCGCGAAATATTCCAAAGCGCGTCTGATGGTGCCGGGCCGCAAGCAATAAGCACTTTGCGCATTCTGCACATCGATACGGGACGTGAAATGCGAGGCGGACAGCACCAGGTTTTACTTCTCCTGCAGGGGCTCAGGAACCGGGGCCACGCTTCAGAACTTCTTGCCCGCCCCGGCAGCCCGCTCTGGAATACCGCTGCGGAGGCGGGCTTCCTGGTGCGCCCGGCGAGTGTACGCAGGGTGTTTGAAGCATCGCGACACGCCGATTTGATTCATACGCATGACGCGCGCGCTCATGCTCTTGCGGCACTCGCTTCCCAGTCGCGATTTGTGGTATCCCGTCGGGTGGCATTCTCAGTTCGGTCCGGGTTCGCCTCCCGCTGGAAATACAATCGAGCTGCTCGTTTCCTTGCTGTTTCGAAATTCGTAGCCGGGCAGCTGGAGAGAGCGGGCGTCCCCTCGATGAAAACGGACATTGTCTACGATGGCGTGCAACTCACTTCCAGCCCTGCCTGTCGCGCCAAGAGCGACTTCCTTGTAGTTGCACCGGCATCCCGCGATCCTGCTAAGGGCAGGGAACTGGTAGAGCAGGCCTGCGCGCTCGCTAACGTTCGGGTCCTATTCTCAAACGATTTACCTATAGATCTGCCGCGTGCATCATTATTTACCTACATCACCCGATCAGAAGGCCTCGGTTCAGCCGCGTTGCTGGCGATGAGCTTTGCCGTTCCTGTGGTTGCCAGCCGTGTAGGTGGTCTTCCGGAAATCGTCACCGACTTCGAATCTGGCTTTCTTGTGAAAAATGATCCACAGGCGATCGCAACCGCCATAACGAAGTTGAAAGAGGACCCGGAGTTGATGCAGAATTTGGGCCGCACCGGACGGGCCAGAGTCGAGCGGGAATTCACAGAGAAGCATATGGTCGAAAACACGCTACAGAGCTACGCACGGGCGCTGGCGAACTGAAATGAACGACCGTTCTGTTTTTGTTTGCTTGTCTTGTTCGGTATCGTCTTCGGCAGTTTTCTGAACGTCTGCATCTATCGCATACCGCGCGATCTCTCAGTCGTTGCCCCCCGCTCGTTCTGCCCCGAATGCGGCAGCCAACTGTCTTGGAGCGAAAACGTTCCCGTCCTTAGTTATCTCCTTTTACGAGGCCGGTGCCGGCGATGTCTGAAGCCGATCGGCTTACGATATCTCGTTGTTGAATTAACGGCAGGCCTGATATTCCTGCTGATCGTCTCCAGATATGGATTGACGGTTGCCGCTGTGAAATGGGCCATTTTCGAGATGCTGCTCATCGCTTTGTTCTGGACCGATCTCGAAGACCGCATCCTACCCAACGAATTGACCGTCGGTGGGACCTTATCAGGCTTGATATTCGCCCTGCTCGTAAGTGTGCCCGGAAATGTAGCTGTATTGCTTTTACCTGAATCGGGATGGCGCTCCCAATCGCTATTGAATGCGACGTTAGGTGCCGTGGTGCTTTCCGTTCCGATTTGGGTATTCGGATCAGTTTACGGCCGGGTTCGCAAGCGTGAGGCTCTCGGTTTCGGAGACATCAAATTGCTCATGATGCTAGGCGCTTTCTTAGGACTGGAAAGAGGAGTCAGTGCCCTGATGATCGGCGCGGTGGCAGGTGCTCTTGTCGGCGTCGTGCTGCTGATTCGCAAGCGGCGCGAGGCGCTCTCCTACGAGCTTCCGTTCGGCAGTTTTCTATGTTTTGCGGCGGCGTTGCTGCCTTTGTTTTCACCGTAATTGACGAGACCTCTTGATGTACCATAGAGCTTTACGTTATGAAGGAACTGCTTGAGTCGCTTTCACCTGGCGACCAGGAATGGCGCATCGCGATGCAGATCGATCCGAAGCGCCTCCCAGCCCATGTGGCTGTCATCATGGACGGAAATGGACGCTGGGCGAGACAGCGAAACTTCCCAAGGATTCTTGGCCACAAAGCGGGCATCGATCCCGTACGGACGGTGGTCGAAACGTGCGCGCGCCTCGGCTTGGAAGCGCTGACGCTCTACGCCTTCTCGGTAGAGAATTGGAAACGGCCGCGCCACGAGATTGAGGGGCTCTGGCGATTGCTTCGCGTCTATCTACGGCGGGAACTTGCGAATCTCATGCGAAACGAGATTCAGCTCTTTGCTATTGGGCGCTTGGAATCGCTCCCCTCCGGCGTGCAGGCCGAACTTCAAGATGTTATGAATAAGACCGCGCAGAACCGGGGCATGCGCTTGAATCTGGCGATCAACTACGGAGGCCGCACCGAGCTGGTCGATGCGGTGAATAGTATGATCGAAAACGCCCGGAATGAAGGTAACCTGGAGTCGCTCGAAATCACTGAAGAGGCCATTTCAGCTCATCTGTACACCGCGGGTCTTAAAGATCCGGATCTCTTGATCCGCACCTCCGGGGAAATGCGCCTGAGCAATTTTCTTCTTTGGCAAATAGCCTACTCCGAACTTTACGTTACAGAGACTCTCTGGCCTGATTTTAGCCGCCAGGAACTGCTCGAGGCTATTTTGGATTATCAGAACCGCGAACGCCGCTTTGGGGGATTGACTCGGAATGCGGCAATGCCTCTCGAAGGCTCTTCGTTTATTCTCGAAGAGGAGATTCTGGAAATTCCGATAGTCTAGCGTGGAACAGCCCTTTTCATGAAGCGTCTGCTTACCGGAATTGGGCTTATAGCGCTCGCGTTCTATCTAGTTTTTTTTTCGCCCGCACTGATCTTCACGGCAGCAGCGCTCGCGATGAGTCTTCTCTGCTACCGGGAATACTCGACGCTGGTTGTTGGACATCAGATTCCTGACCCGGGATGGGTCGGAATCACCGGCGGCCTGCTCATTCTGTTCTTGCCCCAGACAACGGCGGGCGAAGCGGGCCTTCTGAGTGGCTTTGCTTTGTTCGCGATCCTAGCATTCGTCCTAGCGTTGCGCTTCTCTGATCTGAGCGCAATTCTTCCTTATGTTTCGTCCGTCGTTTTCGGCGCGCTTTATACGTTCGCGCCCTGGCGCTTCGCAATCGATCTTCGAAAGGAGAGCATCCACCTTCTGTTCTTTGCGCTCGCTCTCAATTGGATTGGAGATTCGGCCGCCTACTACGTAGGCCGCGCCCTGGGTAAACACAGTTTGGCGCCGGTTGTCAGTCCTAAGAAGAGCTGGGAAGGCGCTTTGGCCTCAGTGTTCGGCTCGGTTGTCTTCGGTTTGGTTTATCTGGGCCATTACCTGCCCCGCTTCCCCTGGTGGGAAGTCATAATTCTCGCCATCACCGGGAACGTGATGGGTCAGTTCGGAGACTTGGCGGAATCTGCCGTCAAGCGCGGAGCGGGCGTGAAGGACAGCGGTACTTTGCTGCCAGGCCACGGTGGCATGCTGGACCGAGTCGATAGCAATCTCTTCACTCTTCCGGTTGTCTTCGCGACGGAGCGCCTGCTGCAATTTATGCACAAACTACCTGCATAGTTTGCACGAATTAAGTTCACTTCTCGTAAATATTGCAGTAATTGCATTTTCAGAAACCCGTCCACTGCTGCTGGCATCACAAACGGTATAAGGCGCTGCGCAGCCGCTTTGCTCCGCATGGTGATTAGTTAATCAAGCAAAAGGCGCAGTAAATAAACCTTAAACAATCTGTGGGAGAAGTCTGTAATTATGCGTAACAATCTTAGATTTATAGCTCTCGTTACCCTGGGCGTTAGTTCTTTATGGGCGCAGAGTGAAGATATGGGGCATTGGCCTGTAACGCTCGGACTAAAGGCCGGCATTCCGGTTAGCAACATGTTTAGCTCTGGAAGCCCTTCGATATACAATTTGAGCTTTCCGTCTTCTCCGTACACTTCGTCTACACCTCGATATGAATTTGGCGCCAGTGCGGAATTCCGGCTCCCGCTGCATCTGAGATTCGAGGTTGATGGGCTATTTAAGCGCGGTGGGTTTAATAACAGCTTTCTCTCAACATCGGGGACAAATGGCTACATGAGAACGAGCTTTAATCAGTGGGAAATACCGGGCCTGTTCAAATACAATATCTCGCTCGGGCATTTCCGTCCATTCCTCGATTTTGGAGCATCGTACCGTCATATCTCTACGATCGGCCAGGAAACGTTACTGGGAAGCAATGGTCCGACCTATATCGACAACTCGGCGTCTATCGCAAATCGCAATAGCTTTGGCGGTGTTGCCGGTTTCGGTATCACCTTCAAGAAGGGTCCGTTCGAGTTGACCCCGGAAGCCCGCTACACTCGTTGGGCCAACAACTCGTTTTCAGCCAACGGATTGAGGTCGAACAAGGATCAGGGTGATGTTCTACTAGGAATCAGCTTCTGATACCAGTCAATCAAACTAACGGCGCTCGGGTCATTACTGTTCCCGGGTGCCGTTATTTAGGTGCAGAAGCTTGCCGACAAATGTCGTATCGAACCGCCCGTCAATAAAGTCCTGGTCGCATAATATTTTGTCGTGCAGTGAGAGACTCGTATGAATGCCTTCGATGACGAACATACTGAGAGAGCGTCTCATTCGGAGGATAGCTTCCTCGCGGTCGTTGCCGTAAGTGATTAGCTTCGCGACTAGCGAATCATAGTACGGTGGGATAACTCCATCGGTGTAAGCGGCCGTGTCCACGCGTACTCCGATTCCACCGGGTAAGTTCAAGCCTGTGATGCGCCCTGGCGATGGTTTAAACGTCTGCGGGTCTTCGGCATTGATCCGGCACTCGATGGCGTGTCCCGTCAACTCAACAGGTTGCTTGAGAATGGTCTCAAGCTTTTCACCGGCAGCGATCCGGATCTGAGCTTTCACCAAGTCGATGCCCGTCACAAATTCCGTTACCGGATGCTCCACTTGGATGCGAGCGTTTACCTCGATGAAGTGAAGGTTCCGGTTCTCATCCATCAGAAACTCCACCGTTCCGGCGTTCGTATATCCGATCGCCTTCATTGCGGTGCGTAGCCGTTCTGATACTGCAGCACGCATTTCGGCGGTAACGGATGGCGAAGGACATTCTTCTAGTAATTTTTGATGGCGGCGCTGGATTGAACATTCACGCTCGCCCAACACCTCGACATTTCCGTGTTCGTCGCCTAAGATTTGGAACTCGATGTGCCGGGGAGCTTCCAGCAGTTTCTCCATATACATGTCACCGGAGGAGAAAGCAGCAGCGGCCTCCACTTGCGCCTGGGCCAGCAAAGGTATCAAGTCGGCGTCTGAGTGAACTACTCGCATCCCGCGGCCACCGCCGCCTGCCGCGGCCTTCAGCATCACCGGATAACCGATATGGGATGCGAGCTCCAACGCCTCTTCAGGCGAGCTTAGAATGCCCCGCGAGCCAGGTAGAATCGGCACCCCGGATTGCTCCATGATCACGCGTGCCTTCTGCTTCAGGCCCATGTCCCGAATGACCGCGGGTTTCGGTCCAATGAACTTGATTCCCGAGAGTTCGCACACCTCGGCGAAATCCGCATTCTCACTCAGAAAGCCGTAACCGGGATGAACGGCATCCACATTCGTGATCTCAGCAGCACTAATTACTGACGCTACGTTCAAGTAGCTCAGGTTACTCTTTGCAGGCCCGATACAGATTGCTTCATCGGCAAAACGAACGTGCAGACTATGCCTATCAGCCTCTGAATAGACGGCTACAGTCCGGATTCCAAGATCCTTGCACGCGCATATTATCCGGAGTGCAATTTCACCCCGGTTTGCGATGAGGATTTTTTGGAACATTTACTTACGTTGAATTCCTCAGAGAGGGCGAAGCGTGAAAAGCGATTCGCCGTATTCGACCGGCCGTCCATTTTCGACGTGTTTGGCGATCACCGTACCCGCTATCTCCGCTTCGATTTCATTCATCAGCTTCATAGATTCGATAATGCAAAGCACCTGTTTCGGTTCCACACGGTCGCCAATTTTTACGAAGGGTGCAGATCCGGCTGATGGTGCTTCGTAGTAGGTGCCCACGATAGGCGATTTCACTAAGACGTTCTGTTCATCTTCCGTCGCGCGCCCCGGCGGCACCGACGATGGTGCCGGCTCGGGGGGTGGCGGTGTTGAAGTCGCCAGCGCCTGAGGAGTTGCGGAGCTTACTGACAGTGGCAGTACGGTGGGAAGCACGATTTCTTGGCCCTTTCCAGAGCTGTTCCGGATTTTCACCCGGCCCTCGCCCATCTCCACTTCGAGCTCGGAGATACCGGTCTCCCGCACAATCTCTATCAGCTTTTTGATCTCTTCTATCGTCATTGTTCGTCGGCGCCGCGAACTATAAAAGGTTACAGGACGACCAGCTCTTTGCCTGGCGTTGTGAGAATTTCGCTGCCCCGCGCCGTGACCACCAATGTGTCCTCAATGCGGATCCCACCCAGGCCTTCCTGATAGACTCCCGGCTCGATCGTGATGGCCATTCCTGCCTGCAGCTTCGTCCTTTCTTTCTTGCCAACTCTCGGGCGCTCGTGTATCTCTAGGCCGAGCCCGTGCCCAGTCGAGTGAACAAACAGCTTATCTAATCCGAATCCGCGCAAAATCTCACGTGCTGTTCGGTCTACGTGAGCGCAGGAAACGCCTGGTTTTACTGCGTCGATAGCAGCAAGCTGGCTTTCAAGCACAGCCTTATACATGCGACGTAGTTTCGCATCCAGCTTACCCAAGGCGTAGGTACGGGTCATGTCGCTGACGTAGCCAGCCACTCTCGCACCCACATCCACTAATAGTAATTGATCGCTCTGAACCGGGTAATTTGTAGGGTGTGCGTGAGGCAGCGCGGTTCGCGGTCCGGAAGCTACTATGGTTTCGAAAGCGGTGCTGTCCGCTCCCAGAAGTCGCATCCTGTATTCGATCTCCGCCGCAAAATCCACCTCGCTCATTGAGGGTCGGAAATGCTCCAGAGCTTGCTCCAGCGCCGCCGAATTGAGTCGCACCGAAGCCTTGATCGTTCCGATTTCCGCCTCCGATTTGATCATCCGTAGATTCTCTACGGCTGCAATAACGGGTTTTAGTCGTACGCCGGATAGTGAGGCTTTCAGCTGGCTGTGCTCCTCGAAGCTGATCCGGTTCTGTTCAAAGCCGAGTGCCTTGACTTTAAGCCGTCTTATCCACTTGGCAATCTCGGGTATTAACGGGCCAGCGGCAATTTTGACCTCGCAATCCGATTGTTGTGGCGCCTGCGTGGCATATCGAGGGTCCGTGAAGAGTAATGCACGGTCCTCCGACTGGAGCAGCGCTCCGTTGCTTCCGTTGAAGCCGCTGAGATAGTGAACGTTCGGTAAGGCCGTTGAGAGAAATGCGTCCAGCCTATGCTCCGCCAGTGTGGGCCAGAGCTGCTCTCGGCGGACGGTCTGCTCCGATCTCTCGTCGAGGTTGGTCATCTATGGCTTGAGCAGCAGTTTGCCGGTCGTTCGCCTTGCTTCGAGGTCTCGATGCGCGCTCGCCGCATCCGCTAAGCCGTATACGCGATGTATTTCGAGCTTAAGTTGGCCGTTGCTGATCCACTTGAAGAGATCTGACGAACGCCACCTCAATTCGGCTGGATCACTGATGTAGTTCGCCAGAGTCGGGCGGGTCAGAAACAGCGAGCCCTTTTGCGAGAGCATAAGCGGGTCGATGTCCCCAACAGGCCCGCTGGATTGGCCGAAGCTCACCATCATCCCTCGCGGTTTCAGACAATCCAAACTCTTGGCGAAAGTCGATTTCCCAACCGAGTCGTAAACGACGTCCACACCTGCGTTCTGAGTAATTCGCTTCACCTCGCTCAAGAAATCTTGCTGATCGTACCGGATCACATGATCCGCCCCATGCTCTTCGACAAGCGCGGCTTTTTCCTCTGTGGAACAGGTGCCGATCACGGCAGCACCCAGGATTTTTGCAAGCTGAACAATCAGTAGCCCCGCGCCTCCCGCAGCCGCATGGACCAGGCAAATGTGGCGATCGTTAAGCGCAAACGTTGAATGTGTCAGATAATGCGCCGTCATTCCTTGCAGCATAACGGCCGCGCCATCGTTGAAACTCACAGCCTCGGGCAACTCCACTAAAACCCGTTCAGGCACCACGGCATATTCCGCATAAGAACCGCGCGACATCGCGTAAGCCACCCGCTGGCCTACTTGAAAACCCGTTCCCTTGCCGGTCGCCGCGACTGTTCCCGCGCCTTCGTTACCAAGCTTTACAGGAGCTTCCGGAGCTTTGTAAAGTCCCTTTCGAAAATAGATGTCGATGAAGTTGACGCCGCTGGATTCGAGTTTGACCAGCAGTTCGCCCTCGCCAGGCTCCGGTTTCGGGGTTTCGACTATCTTCAGATTTTCGGGACCACCGACAGGATCGGCCACCACTGCTTTCATATCTAGCCGATTCTACGACGACCGGAAATCCGGCGTTGCGTTGTCACTTTGCAGAGAGGACAAAGAAGAGAGGGCGATCAAACTGCCCAACTGAAATCCTGAACACCTGACGGGCTAGTTTCATCGGCCTTTTCCAAGAGACGCATGAGTTCCAGCCGCAATGCATCCACCAGCGCACGCCAGCTTGCGTCAATCACGTTATCTGAAATTCCGACAGTGGCCCAACTGCGCCGGTGATCACTCCACTCGACCAGAACGCGCACTCTCGATTCAGTGCCGCCCTTTCGCCCGAGGACTCGTACCTTATAGTCCGTCAACCGGACGTTGGTGATCGCCGGATAGATTGATGCCAGACACTGGCGCAAGCACAGGTCGAGAGCGTTCATTGGACCGCGACCAGACGCAGTCGAGGAATGGATAGAATCATCGACCTGCAGTGTCACGCTTGCCGTGGTTACCGTATCTTCCGTCTCACTTTGCAACTGTGTAGACACCTCATACCTGACCACTTCAAAAGGGTGAAACTCGGGATGCAGGGCTTCCCTAACCAGCAGCTCGAACGTGCCTTCCGCCGATTCGAAGTCGTAGCCCTGGTGCTCCATCTGTTTGATGCGCTGAAGCAGTTCCCGCCCCGCGACGTCGCTCAGACCTTCCTTCAACCCCAGCTGCCTCAGCTTGTAGGCTACATTGCCGCGTCCCGAAAGATCGCTCAACAGAACTCGCTGACGGTTGCCCACAAGCTCCGGCTGCACGTGCTCATAAGTCATCGAATCCTTCATGACGGCGCTCACATGCATACCGCCTTTATGAGCGAACGCGCTCGGCCCTACGTACGCCTGCTCGCGGCGGAGCGAGAGGTTAGCCATCTCCGCTACGTAGCGTGCGACGTTGGTAAGATTCTTCAGTTTTTCGGTGCCGATTGTGCTGTGCCCGAGCTTCAGCTCCAGGTTTGCGATGATCGAACAGAGATTCGCATTTCCGCAGCGCTCGCCATAGCCGTTCATACATCCCTGTACGTGTGTAACACCTGCTTCCACTGCCGCTAGGCTGTTTGCCACGGCCAGTTCGGAATCATTGTGGGTATGTATGCCCAGTACGCCGTCGAATCGCTCTCGAACCTTTGTCACAATCTCCGCTATCCGCCCCGGCAGTGTTCCGCCGTTGGTGTCGCAGAGGCAAAGCACGTCCGCTCCCGCCGATTTTGCAGCCTCCAGTGTCTGCAGCGCATAATGCGGATTCGCGATATACCCGTCGAAGAAGTGTTCGGCGTCGTAAACCACTTCCCGGCCATGATCGATCAGGTGGCTCACCGTCTCCGAAATAAGAGCAAGGTTCTCTTCTTCCGAAATGCCAAGAGCACAGCGCACATGGAAATCCCAGGTCTTGCCGAAAATTGATACAACGGGAGTTGCGGCCGCTACGAGTTCAGCCACGTTCGGATCTTTGTCTATAGGATTCTTTGCGAAGCGAGTTGCGCCGAAAGCCGTAAGTTTGGCGTGCTTCAGTTTTAACTTCCGTGCACGCTCAAAGAATTCTTTGTCGCGCGGATTCGAGCCCGGCCATCCGCCCTCGATGTAGTCGATCCCTAGTTCGTCCAGCTTCTCTGCTATCAGCAGCTTGTCGTCCACGGAGAAGGACACCGATTCCCCCTGTGTGCCGTCCCGGAGCGTCGTGTCGAACGTGAAGACTCTCATGACTGAAATGTTCGCAATCCTTGTTAGTTAACTTTGCACTGGAGCTAAAGACAAAAGGCCACCGGCGGGATGTCCTGCCGGTGGCCTCGGAAAATCGTACAAGAGGTCTCAGGCAGGGCCGTTAAGGGCCAAGCTAATGATGAGTTCTCGCTGCAGCGGCAGAAACATGAGACCGTACCGTCAATTGTACTATGCGAGCGGCTCGCGCTTTCTAACGCAGTGCGACAACGACGCGTTCTCCCGGAGAAGGCCCGTACTCCGGCACCTGTTTCTTCCTGCGGATGTTAGCTGTCTGGCTGCACTGAATAGTGCCGGGGGCGGCCACGCCCTGGGTTCGGCTTACGGTCTTCCGCTTCCAATAAGTTTCTGGTGGATTTCCCGTTCGGCCTTTGCTTTCTCAGACCGGCCGAGCCGGTCGTAAACACGAGCCAGATGATAATGCGGCATCGCTTCTGCGCCATCCAGTGCGATGCTCGTTTCTAGCTCCACAGCGGCGTTCGTGTAGTCGTGATTGGCCGCGAGCACCACGCCGAGTTCATAGTGTGACTCCCAATCGCTCGGATCCAACTCGATTGATCGGCGCAGTAATTCCGCCGCGCGCTGGCTGTGCGAATCGGTTGTCAAAAGCGCCTTCGCGAGAACAAGCGGTGCTCTCGGATTGGTTGGTTGCCGCCTGTTCCAGTCTTCGAAGTCTTTTGTGATCTCTGGTAAGTGGGGGCCGGCCTGATCGAGCATCTTCCCTAGGAAAACGTATGGCTGCTCGATCGTGGCGTCGATCTGAATCACCTGCAGAAACAGTCCGATGGCTTCATCGAAGCGCCTCTGCCCGTAACGTGCTACGCCGAGCGCCAGTACAAGCTGCGAATCGTTTGGATCGCTCTTCAGCGCCTTGCTCAAGGTATCAGCGGCATGGGTGAAATCCTGTTTGCGCAACAATTCCTGCGCGTATTTAAAGGAAAACAAACTAAGCGCATGAATGACGACTGGATTCTTGCCCGCGATTTGCTGGGCTTTCACCGCGGCCGCCTCCGCTTTACCTGTTTCGCCGGTTCGCAGATAAGTCTCCGCCAGCGACGTCCAGATGTAAGGATCCTGCGGAGCGGCGCGCGAAGCTTCCTCTAATACCGATCGCGCTTCCGAAAGCTCTCCATGCTGCAGCGCAACTAACCCTTTCTGGAGTAGCGTTTGGGCTTGGTTGGGGTCAAAAGCGGAAACCAGTAGCCAGAGCAGGAAGGGCAACTATCAACATAAACCAGAAAGGCCGCCGTGCCGAAGCACGGCGGCCGCTGCCTGACAATTTCGCCAACAACTTAGAACTGCAAGCCGCAATTGGAACTGAATGTGGCGTTCGGTGCCAGGTAGCGTGGCGGTAATCCTGCCGAAATTCGAGTCTGATAGGAGCTATCCGGCACATTAAATTGCGACGTATTGAAAACATTCGTGCCCTCTGCGCGGAACTGCAAAGCCCATCGCTCCGTGAAATTGAAACTCTTGAAAATCGAAAAGTCCAGGGTCCGATTCGGGGGACCATAGTTGGTTTGTAATCCGATGTTTCCTTGTGAGAGTGGCGAGCCGGAGGGCCGATGTTTGCAGTGTTGAACCACTCGCTCGGGGTCCGTCCGCCCGGAGGCGCGGCGTTGGGACTGCCGGAGATCAGGTCCGCTCCGCAAAACGCCTCCGTCGCCCGATTCCATCTGGCAGCCGCTGGCACTTATTGTATATGGCACGCCTGTTCTCAGTGTGAGAATACCGTTCAACTGCCAGTTGCCTACCAGACTCTGCACGACCTTGTTCAGGCTGGCGCCATACTGCTTGCCGCGTCCGAACGGAATATCGTAATTGAATCCGGCCGTGAAGTTGTGACGGATGTCCCACGAGGCATTCGTATAGGACGTATTGTAATTGAGCGGATCGAGACGTGCCCAGGTGGTTAGATCCCGAGAGCGTTGTGCCAGAGTTTGCCAGTGCATGGCCGTATGTGTAAGCCGCCTGGAACTGCAGGCCAGCGCTCAAGCGCTTGCGCAGGAAGGCAGTCATAGCTTCGTAGTTGCCAAAGCCAAACGTTGCCGTTCCTGAAAGGTTGCCAACCTCCGGTGAAAACCGCAGGGCATTACAGGTTATCGCCGAGTTGGTTGTAAAAACGTTCGGGCAGGCATTCGGTCCGGTTGCAGCAGTTGATGTGACTGGTGGTTACCCTCGTATCCCAGTTCGAGAGCCATTTGTCCGGGAAGCTCTTGCTGGATAGAGAGATTCCACTCCTGCACCATCGGATTGCGGAAATTAGTCGCCAGGCTGCGGAACTGCAGCGACGAAACCGGAAATCCGTTGAACACATTCAGCGGATATCCAACCGTTACTCCGCCGGTAGGAGCTCCATTTGCAAAGAACGGATCAGGTTGGAAATTGCCAACACCAGCGGGACGGTTCAATTGAGGCGATAAATTGAAAGGCGCCGATTCCCCGCGGTTTGGATTGCCGCCCTGGTTTTCTTCACCACCGTAAAAGATGCCATAGAATCCTCGTACAACGGTTTCTAGGAAACACATTGTAAGCAAAACCCAGACGCGGCCCAATATCCAGCTTGTCCCACGGAATCAGGTATGGACCCACCGCGCCTCGCGAGACCTTCACATGCGGGAAAAGCGCCGGGAATTGAACCCCGTTGATCGTCGCCGGCGAATTGAAGTTCGGCGGCAGGGGCGCATTCGAATTCGGGCCTGCCGGAATATAGAGTGTCATATCCTGCAAAACAAAATTCGATTGCCGGGAAAACTGCTCGCCAATTGGGGAAAAGATCTCGTACCGGACCCCGAGGTTCAATGTCAATTTCGGCTTGACCTTCCACGTGTCCTGGCCATAGAAAGCGATGGCCCTCTTTGTCGAGGAAATGAAGTTAGTCGTGGAAATCTGCCCGTTGTTGATCGAACCGAGCAGGAAAGACGCCAACTCATCGCCCGTGTCCGCGCTGTACGTTCCGTTCTTCCCGCCGGCATCGTTGCATTCGATGGGTACGCCGTTTCCGTGCGTGCGAAGTTCATCTCGCCGTGCGGATACGGGACTTGAAAGAACGGGAAGTGCAGTTCACGGACCTCGCCGCCGAACTTGAACGAGTGATTGCCCTTGGTCAGGGAGACGTTGTCGATCATGTCCCACTCGTTGTTATATTCTTTGGTAGGCAGCCAATCGTTAGCTCCGATCTGGCTGTAAGTCTGTGAGCCTCCCCGTTGGAATTCGATCTGCGGAATACCGCCATTCAGAGTGGTGGTCGGATCATAGCCGCCAATACCCACATTTTTGAACTCGTCTGTATTGGCGTTCGCCTGGGTGCGAGCGGTCACCAGCCGGCTGAACCCAACTCGCGCTTCGTTCACCAAACTCGGAGAAGCAATGTGGGTCCAGCTAATCATTCCATTCCTGCCCAGATCCTGTTCGCTGGTGCCGTTGAAATTTCCGCCGTCCAAGGCGCCCGCGAAAGGCTGAACGCTCGCTTTTGCCGTATTCGACCAGCTGATTGTACCGAAGATGCTATTGGCATCGTTGAGCCTGTAATCCACGCGTCCGTCTCCCTGGTCTGTGTTCAGGGTGCCCGGCGTCACCGTGTAGTAATCGTTCTGCGGATACGTGCCCGAAACGACAGGCTGGTTCGGAATAGGATACAGGCGCGCGATGTTCATGGAAGCCTTGTCCATGGCGGTCGTGGGTATGCGATTGCCGGGGAATGGGTTCCGGGTATAGTTCGGAGTCCCACCCGAAAGAGAGGTTAAGGTGCCAGGTACACACCCGCTGATGCAATTTGTACTGGCAGGGTTGAAAAGCTCGTTTTGCAGGACGTTCTGACCGTTGATAGTCCCGATCGATTTGCCCAGCAGATTGGAGAAATCGCCGCCGACCATCGCCGGCGTCGGAATCGTGTAGAACCCGCCATAGCCTAGATTCTGGATCGAGCCGCCGGCCGTCGAAATGCGTGTGCCCTGGTAGTCGCCGAAGATGAAAAGCCTGTTCTTGATGATTGGGGCCCCGACGGCTGCTCCAAACTGATTCTGTTTGAACGGGTTTCGCGGCACGCCGGCCAAGTTGTTTTCCCACCGGTTCGCATCGAGCACCGTGTTTTGCAAGATTTCGAACAGAACACCGTGAATCTGGTTTGTGCCCGATTTCAGGCTGACGTCCAACACGCCGCCGGCGGCTCGTCCATATTCTGCGCTAGCGCCGCTCGTAATCACTTGCATATCGCCAATTGCTTCAACAGAAGGCCCGATGACGAAGGAAGTTTGATTGATGAAGTCGATCACGTTGACGTTGTTGTCAACACCATTTAAAAGAAAATTGTTTTCACCTGTGGACCTGACGCCGTTCGCCGAGAAGCCGCCGCCCAGGGCATCCCGCGCACCCGGTTCCGCAGGTACCACACCCGGCGACAGACGCGCAAGAAACGTGAATGTTCGCTGCCCGCCGAGCGGTGCCTCGGCCACCTGCGACGAATTCAGATTCGCACCAATCGCAGGAGTCTCCGTTTCAAGTAGCGGTGCTGCCGCGGTGACTTCCACCGTCTGACTCGCCTGTCCAACCTGTAAGGTCATGTTGACCGCAATCGGTTGACCGGGATTGACTACCACTCCCTTCTGCTCTGCTTTCTGGAACCCGCTAGCCTCGACAGCGATCGTGTAGGTTCCAGGCGTGAGTGCGGGTACGTTGTAAGCGCCTGCCTCGTTGGTTTGTGTATTGTTCGCGACACCTGTGGCATCATTGACGAGTGTCACCTTCGAATTTGGAATTGCTGCTCCCTGTGCGTCTGTCACGGTACCACTCACAGTGCCTAAATCGCGCTGTGCGTACGCGCTGCCACACACTAGGAAAAACGCAAGAGCGTACGAAACAAAGCCATGCCGGCTTGGCATAGAATCCCCCCACGGACCGAATCGCTAGACCAAAACTGGAGTGGATAGTATCACAAGACCAAATATTTTGAAATAGAGTTGTTGCACCTTCAGTCATGGTCGAGTACCCTGCCGCCAGTTGGTTCATGCGTAAACTGTCATGGGTGTTATGTGGTGCGCTTACACTGTTTGTAGTAGCCGCGGTGCCTGGTTTCCGCGCAGACTTCGATGACATTGCGGCTCGCGCCGGGGTTACTGGGAACAACGTTTTTGGCGGTCTGGATCGCAAAGACTACATCCTTGAGACCACTGGAAACGGCGTCGCGATTTTCGACTACGACGGTGATGGACGCAACGATATTTTCATAGCGAATGGTACGCGCCTAGACTCTCCACGATCCGGCCCGACACCCGGGTCACAGCTTTATCACAATATCGGCAATGGCCATTTCCAAGAGGTAGGCGAGCAGGCTGGGTTTACGGCTGTCGGATGGGGACAAGGCGTTTGCGTTGGCGATTATGACAATGACGGGCGGCCCGATCTGCTGGTCACATATTACGGCCATAACGTTTTGTATCGAAATCTCGGGAACGGCAAGTTCGAAGATGTGACGGAGCGCGCGAAGCTGCCGGCTACTGGAGTCCGTTATGGCTCGGGTTGTTCGTTCGTCGACTATGATCGCGACGGCTACCTGGATCTGTTTGTTGCGAATTATGTCAATCTCGATTTGACAAAAACTCCCCGTCCCGGTCACGGAGATTACTGTGTCTGGAAGGGAATCCCTGTTATGTGCGGCCCGCGAGGCCTGCCGCTCGCGCATAATATTCTTTATCACAACAATCGAGATGGCACCTTCACCGATGTCTCAGAACCGGCCGGTATCCTCAAACCGGGAGGACGTTACGGGCTCGGCGTCATTGCGGCCGATCTCGATAACGACGGATGGCCCGACATCTATGTCGCCTGCGATATGACACCGAGCCTTCTGTATCACAACAAGCACGACGGCACCTTTGAAGAGCGTGGTGCGGAAGCCGGCGTAGCCTTCAATTTCGATGGCGCACTCCAAGCCGGGATGGGCATCGCCGTAGGCGACTACGATGGCGATGGACGGCTCGATATTGCGAAGACCAATTTTTCAGGTGACCTCACGTCACTCTTTCATAACGACGATGGAAAATTCTTTACTGATGTCTCGCGCGAAGCAGGTCTGGCGGCGCGCCAGTTCCTCGGTTGGGGTGTCGCCTTCCTCGATGTCGATGATGATGGTTGGCCGGATCTGGTCGTTGCGAACGGGCATGTCTATCCAGAAGTGGAAGGCAAACAGCTGGGCGACACCTATCTCCAGCCTACGATCCTTTATCGCAATCTCGGGAATGGCAAGTTCAAGGATGTCAGCGAAGACGCCGGACCTGCATTCCATACCCTGCGCCCGGCCCGTGGCTTGGCAACCGGCGACATCGACGGAGACGGACAGCCTGAAATAGCGATCGTCAATATGAATGCCACGCCGAGTCTGCTCAAGAATCGCGGTCCGCATGGCCATTATTTGAATATCTCCTTGCTCGGTACCCAATCGAATCGCAGCGCAATTGGAGCGCGGGTGATCGTTACTGCATCCGGGCGTGAGCGCATCGCCGAAGTGATGAGCGGCGGTAGCTACTATTCACAGAATTCGTTCACGCTGCACTTTGGTCTCGGCGAATGTCGGGAAGCCGAGAAGATCGAGGTCCGCTGGCCTAGTGGCACCGTTCAGCACCTCGGTAGAGTTTCGGCAGATCAAACCTTGAAAATCACCGAGCGGACGTCGCATGCCCCTTAATCGGCGTCAGTTTCTTGTCTCGACCGCGGCTCTTCCAATCTTGAGTAGTGTTCGCGGTCGCCCTGCTTTTGCCGAGGAACCTCGCCGCACTCCGCCGTATCTTGCTCTGGAGAAGTTCATCCAGCCTGGATTCGACGAGTTTTCCGGAGAGAAACAGGCGGCGATTATCGCTGCCGAACTCGATCAGGCCTTCCGGACAGAAACTTTAAAAGACGAACCGACCGGGCAGTCTCCTTGTCCCGCCCGTTACCGATCGATCGCGCCTGATCTGCGGGAAGCTGTTTACAATAATAAATCGGATACTAGCGTTCAAGAGGGCTGGAAGCGTTGGGTTCGTTTTTTCAAGAACGTCCGCAGAGCTCAGTTCTATCCGCTTTCGGGCGATGTTGTTCGTTTCGAAATTGCGGGCGAAGACCAACGCGGACACCTCGTTTACAGTGTTGGTCGATGGAAGCAAAGATGGGACAACGACAAGCTTCTTTCGTTCGTTCCCCTGGAAGAGCATGTGGCCTCCTGCGGAAAACCGTGGTTCCGTGACGTTACCGGAACCGCTTTCTCGACTGTAGATTCTTTTTCAGAGCAACTGGCGCGCGGCATTCCTTTCTGGCGTTCGCGGTTGGACCCGGCCTCGGGCATTGATATATACGGGAGCAACGGAATCTCGGTTGGCGATATCGACAACGACGGCTCCGACGAAATCTATGTTTGTCAGCCAGGTGGGCTCCCCAACCGGCTTTACAAATTCGATAGTGATCACTCGCTGCATGAAATTACTGACGAATGGGGTGTCGGCATTCTTGACGACACCTCTACCGCCCTATTTCTCGATCTCCGGAATGTAGGCCGCCAGGATCTGGTTGTCTTGTGCAGCAGCGGTCCGCTTCTCTTTCTGAATGAGAACGGGCGTTTCCGAATGCGCGACGATGCCTTTCGCTTCGCAACCTCCCCGCGGGGAAACTTCACGGGCATGGCGGGGGCAGATTTCGATCGCGACGGTAAGTTGGATCTGTATCTCTGCTGCTATGTCTATTTCCAGAGCGAGGCTCAATATACCTACGCCTCGCCTTATCAGGACGCGCAGAATGGGCCGCCGAATTTTCTGTTCCGGAATGGTTTGAACTCCGACGGAACTGGTTTTTTCCGGGATGCAACGGCCGAGACCGGAATGAACGAGAACAATAATCGTTTCAGCTTCGCTCCGGCCTGGTGCGATTTCAATGACGATGGCTGGCCCGATCTCATTGTCGCGAACGATTTCGGCCGCAAGAATCTCTATGTGAACAACGTCGGGCATTTCCGTGATGAAGCAGCCGCGGCAGGCGTAGAAGCTGTCGGGCCCGGGATGAGCGCAGCTTGGTTCGACTACGATCACGACGGAAAACCCGATCTCTACGTCGCGAACATGTGGACCGCAGCGGGGCAGCGCGTAATTGCCGACGCTCATTTCGCGCCGGCACACCGTGATTCCTTGGAGAACGCATACCAGCGACACACAATGGGCAATTCGCTCTATCGCAACAAAGGTGACGGCACGTTCGAGGAGGCAACCGGCACTGAGCACGCCGGTTTCGGGCGCTGGGCGTGGTCTTCCGGCGGCCACGATTTGGACAACGATGGCGAAGCGGAGATCTTTGTCACGTCCGGCATGTTGACGAACGAGTCGCCGGCGGATTTGAGTAGCTTTTTCTGGCGCCAGGTGGTAGCCAAGTCTCCGACCAAACAGCAGCCTTCTGCAGCGTATGAGAACGGCTGGAACGCAATAAATCAGTTCATTCGAGAAGAGTACAGTTGGAACGGCCGCGAGCCGAATGTGACGCACGCGAGACGAGGAGATCGCTACTACGATTTCTCTGGAGTGAGCGGCCTCGAGTTTGCTGATGATAGCCGCGCCTTCGCCGTTACGGACTTTGACGGAGACGGCCGACCAGATCTGATTCTGAAGAACCGGCTTGGTCCGCAAGTGCGCATTTTACAGAACGACTGCGCCGAAGCCAATCACTCAATGGCGTTCGAACTGCGTGGAACTCGATCGAATCGTGACGCCATCGGGGCGCGAATCCAAGTCGATCGGCAAACGAAGTGGCTCGAAGCGGGATCGGGATTTCTTTCTCAACATACTAAGCGACTCTTGTTTGGATTGGGTTCTAGCCAGGATGCGAAAGAAGTTCGGATCACGTGGCCGTCCGGCGCCGAGCAACGGTTCACCGGTTTGCGCACAGGCTATACATACCGGATAGTTGAAGATTCCTCAAAGCCGGAAGCTGTCCCGTTCAAACCTGCCACAAGGATGGAGGCGGCGAACGTACAAGCTGACAATCACCTGAAACTGAGTGACACCTGGTTCATGGAACCTGTACCGTTGCCGGAGAAACAGCGTGGTCCTGGGTTGTTTGTTCTCAAAGAAATGCCGAAGTCTGCCGACCGCCTCGAACAATATCGAGTTTTCCGCCGCTATTTGTTCGACTGGCGAGCATCGCTCCAACTTCCGTTCGCTTTGTTGCTTGATGATGACGGCCACGCGGTGAAGATTTACGCCGGCATTCCTTCGGATAAACAGGTCAAAGCCGATCTGGCTCAATTGAATCAAGCCAGACGGTTGGCTCTCCCCTTCGGTGGTACTTACGTGCGCCCAACGCACCGGGATTTTTTCAAGTTTGGCGCGGCCTATTTGTGGTCGGGCTACACTCAACAAGCACTTCCGTATCTCGAGCAAGTGTTGCGCCGCTCGCCGGAAAACGTGCGAGTGTTGTCGTTAGTCGGGCGTATCCATCTCGAAGCAAACCGAATTGACGTTGCTCGAAGATATTTCAATGAGGCTAAAAGGATTAATCCCGACTATGCCGAGGCTTGGTCTGGGCTGGGGGATGTCTGCGAATCTCAAAACGATTCGCGAGGAGCTCTTACAAATTACGAACAGGCGTTGGCGTTAAAGCCAGATCTTCTCTATACGTTGCTTAACGCAGGTCGGTCCGCGGATAAGTTGAATCTTTCTTCCAAAGCGGAAACCTTCTACAGGCAGGCGATGCAGACCGACCCCCAATCGCCGGAAGCTGCCAACGGTCTGGGTCTGGCGCTCGCGAAGAAGGGAAAAACCCAAGAAGCCGGCCGGCTGTTCCAGGAAGCGATCGCCTTGAAGCGCGACTATGCCGATGCGATCAATAACCTTGGTGTCCTGTACACTCAGGAAGCGAAGATAAACGACGCGATCGCTGCATTCGAATATGGCATCCGTGTTACTCCAAACGAAGATATACTTTATCTAAATCTAGGCCGAATTTATACCCGTATGGGCAGTATCGAAAAAGCGCGCGCGGTAATGCATGAGCTGCTGGATCGCAAGCCCGGCAATGCAACCGCGGTCCACGCCCTACAGGAGTTGGAGGCACGTTAGCTATATGTTACGTGCTGCACTGTTGCTGTTAGCTCTGATCGGCGGCTCTGTCGATGGGTCGATCAAACAGGTGATTCTCTCGGGCCGCTGTGTGGGATTGGCCGAGAGCCCTGACGCTCGCGTCGCAACCACCCGGCAGTTCGCGCCCGGCCGGCCTCCGATTTTGAGCTTCCGGTTCTATGAAGGGAAACTGCATCACCGTTTCGGTAATTCGGAACTGCTCTTGGACGATGCGGGCCACTAGACCTGCGCTAGTTCAAATCGCGTTGGCGACCGGTTTATTAGCCGGTAGTTCGCTGACAGAACAGGGTATTGCGGAATTCGGAGCAGGTCGCTACTCGGCTGCGCTCGAAAAATTACAGAACAGCCGTACGGATGACATTCAGGCCCAAACGTTTTTGGGATTGACCGAAGCTGCTTTGGGGAACTGTGACGCGGCCCTTCCGAAACTGCTCGCGGTGGACGAAAATCACGCAGATCTATATCGCCTTGCCGTTCTGGCGGCGGTCAAGTGCTACGGAGCGGCCAATCGTTACAGCCGGGCGTTTTCTCTATTCGATAAGGTACAGAATAAGTTTCCGAACGATGCAGATGTGCTGTATTTAGGCGCAAAGCTCCACATGAAAGCTTTCAATGACGCGACTTACGCGATGTTCCAGCGCGCTTCTGGCTCTTACCGGGTGCATGAGTTATCTGCCGAAATCTTCGAAGTCGAAAACCGCTACGAAGATGCCGTCGCCGAATATAAAAAAGCCATTGAGATGAATCCATCCGCGCCGGATCTTCACTTCCGTTTGGGCCGGGCACTACTACTTGAAAGCCACAACCGGGAATCTCTTCAAAACGCCAGCGAGGCGTTCCAAGCGGAGTTGAAAGTCAGCCCGGAAGACGGCGCGTGTGAGTTTCAGTTGGGACAGATCGCTCAGGTCGAAGGCAGAAAAGACGATGCGAAGGCACATCTGGAGCGGGCGGTCGCACTTTCGCCGAATTTCGTGCAAGCCTTGACTGCACTCGGCAAAATGAACACGCAGGACAAGCAGTTCCATCGAGCAATCGTGCATTTAAAGCGGGCTGTTGAATTGCAGCCTTCCAATGAAGCCGCGCATTACGCACTGCTGACTGCTTATCGAGACTCCGGCGATATGGATAGCGCTAAAGCCGAAAAAGCAAAGCTCGAACAGCTGCAAAAACCGCCCGAGGGCGAATTTACCGATTTCCTGAATAAGTTGGGTGAAAAGCCGAAGCAGTGAGGGGCATTACAGCGATTGTACTTGCCGCGCTGTGCTTTTCAGCAGGTAATGAATGGCATCCCGATTTCCGCAACATTGCTGCGCTTGCGGGCCTCACGGAAACGTTTCCGAACGGGGGAATCACCTCCAAAAAGTACATTATTGAGACTACTGGCAGTGGGATCGCGTGGATCGATTACGACAACGACGGCTTGCTTGACTTGTTCGTGCTCTCTGGCGAAGGCGGATCCAATCGTATGTATCACAACGAGGGCCATGATCGATTCCGTGATGTCACGGACCAGCTTGGACTGCGAAGTAGCGGGTGGGCGGAGGGCGTCTGCGCCGGTGATTATGATAACGACGGCTTCACGGATCTATTCGTCACCTATTGGGGCGCGAATCACCTGTATCACAACATTGCCGGCAAACACTTTGAAGACGTGACGGCTCAAGCCCATCTGAGGCAGGGAAGAACTCGGTATAACACTGGCTGCGCCTTCACGGACGTGGATGGGGATGGCAACCTCGACCTGGTTGTCGCCAATTATTTGCGATTCGATCCGGCAACAACGCCCAAACCGGGAGCCAATCCCTACTGTTTTTATCGCGGCATACCCGTGAATTGCGGGCCACGAGGTCTGCCTTTCGATCGCAACATCTTGTATCGTAACAACGGCGATGGAAGCTTTACTGATGTTTCAGAGCAGTCGGGCGTAGGCGAACCTGTCGGGCATTACGCACTGAGCGTCCTGACGTCAGACTTCAACGAAGACGGCCTGCCGGATATTTACGTTGCGTGCGATCAGACGCCCTCGCTGCTGTATATCAACAAGGGCAGAGGCAGGTTCGAGGAAGAAGGCCTGATTCGAGGCGTCGCCTTCGATCAGAACGGTAGAGCAATGTCCGGAATGGGCGTGGATGCCGCCGATTATGTCGGCGATGGCCGCCTGGATATTTTCCGAACGAATTTCTCCGACGAGTTCGAAACGCTGTATCGCAATCGCGGCAAGGGAAACTTTGACGATGTGACGCTCGACGCCGGGCTCGGACAGAATACGCGCTTTGTCGGGTGGGGAACCGGTTTTTTCGATTTCAACAACGATGGTTGGAAAGATCTGCTGCTTGTAAATGGCCACGTCTTCCCCGAGGTGGATTCTCTGCACATCGACATCCACTACAAAGATCACGCAATCTTGTACGAAAATTTGGGCGAAGAAAAATTCAAAGACATTTCTACCGATGCTGGACCGGCACTGCAAGAGAAGCACTCGTCGCGTGGGGCCGCGTTCGGCGATATGGATAATGACGGGTCGATCGAAATTGCGATCAATAACCAGAACGAACCGCCATCACTATTGAAAGAAGCCACGAGCCTGCCTGGGCATTGGCTGATTTTGAAGCTGGTAGGAACTCGCTCGAATCGTAGCGCGATCGGCGCGCGCGTTAGATTGCTCGCGAAGGGCCACACCCAGATTGGTGAAGTCCGGAGCGGCGGCAGTTATCTTTCCCAAAACGATTTGCGTTTGCACTTCGGTTTAGGTACGGCAACAGAGGCCCAGCAAATCGAAGTTCTCTGGCCGAGGGGCGGGCGGCAGACCTGGCGAAACGTGAAGGCCGATCGTATCGTGATGCTTCAGGAGAACAATCGTGCGGCTCGTCCGTAGCTTGTCGAGATCTGCTACCTATGTGTCCGGCTAAACAAAAACTGCTGGGGCGGCTGGTGGGATTCGAACCCACGACATCCAGAACCACAATCTGGCGCTACTACCGACTGAGCTACAGCCGCCGTAATCAGTTGATTTTAACATCCGAGTTACATCAAACTGAGCGGATCGACATCGATCAATAGAGCGGTCGACTTCCATTTCTGCTGCTCGGCAACAGCTTTCAAATCCTGGAGAACCTTCCGAAGGGTTGCTCGCCGGGCAGCCTTCAAAAGGATCTGATAACGATATTCGCTCCTCACGCGTAAAACAGGTGCCTCAGCCGGCCCCATCACGCGTACACCTTCGGGAGGCGGGGTGAGAAGGTAACCCAACTGGGTCGCCATGCGCAGAGCCTCCTCCTGCTTTTCAGCTCGCGTCATGACGTTAGCCATAGAAGCGAAAGGCGGATAACGGAGCCATTTGCGAAACTCGATCTCCTTGCGGTAAAAATCCGAGAAATCCTGCTGTGCTGCGAAACGAACCGCATAGTGATCGGGATTGAGGGTCTGAATGACGACTCGGCCTGGTATGGCGCCTCGGCCGGCACGTCCCGCGGCCTGTGTTAAAAGCTGGAAACTGCGTTCTGCGGCGCGGAAGTCGGGAAGACTCAAACCTATATCGGCCAGAACGATACCGACAAGCGTAACGTTGGGGATATCGTGGCCTTTGGCAATCATCTGTGTTCCGACAAGGATGTCGACATCGCCCTCCCGGAAGGCATGAAGGATTCTTTCGAAAGCACCCTTACCTTTGGCACTGTCACGATCAAGACGTGCGATGCGGGCGCCCGGCAGATGCTGATGAAGCTCATCTTCAACGCGTTCCGAACCAGTTCCGAGAAACTGTATATAGTCGCTGTCGCACTGCGGACATCTCGAGGGAACCTTTTCTGAGTAGCCGCAGTAATGGCAAAGCATGCGGCGGTCGCGCCGGTGATATGTCAGAACGACGGAACAGTTGGCGCAGAGCAGACGTTCGCCGCAAGCGCGGCAAACAAGAAAGCTTGAGAAGCCGCGGCGGTTAAGCAGAAGCATCGTCTGCTCTCCATGTTGTAGTCGCTCTTTGACTTCTTCCAGCAGCTTACGGGAAAAGGTCGCTTGCTTTTTGGTTTCCAGGAATTCAAGCCGCATGTCGATGATCTCGACCTGTGGCATGGGGCGTTGCGCAATGCGCTCCGGTAATAACAGGAATGAATACTTTCCCTGCTCGGCGTTGAAGCGGGTCTCTATGCTAGGCGTGGCAGATCCGAGTATCGCAACCGCATCGGCCTGTTTTGCCCGCACCAGGGCGACGTCTCTTCCGTGGTAGCGTGGTGTTTCCTGCTGCTTGTAACTGCCGTCGTGCTCCTCGTCGACAACCAGAAGCCCCAGGTTTTGAACGGGGGCGAATACGCCTGAGCGCGTTCCAACTACTACTCGCGCCTGTCCGCCGCGAATGCGGCGCCATTGATCCGCGCGTTCGGCATCTCCAAAGGCGGAATGAAGAATAGCAACCTGTTTGCCGAACCGATGGAAGAACTGCTCTGCCATCGCAGGCGTCAGTGCGATTTCGGGAACCAGCAGCAACGCATTCTTCCCTAAAGCCAGGGTTGCTTCGATGCTGCGCAAATACACTTCCGTTTTTCCGGAACCCGTTACACCCTCGAGCAGAAATGCTTTAAACCCGCCATTCGCAAGGGCTTGTTCAATCGCGTTCAGCGCCGCTTGCTGTGGGCTGTGTAATGACGGCCTGGGGCGTTCGAACCCAGTACCGTACTGGATGGGTTGCGGTTCGAGCGTGATGAGTCCGCGACGAGCTAGCGCGCGTGCCGCTTCGCTGGACTGCTTTAACTTATCTCCGAGTTCCGCAAGATTGTGTAGGCCCGGGTGCAATTCAAGGAAGGCGAGCAGCTCGCGCTCACTCTTCTTCAATTTGATACCGGTGAAGGGACGAGCTACGAAAGCCGCCTCTAGCCGGTCCGCTCGCGCACGTAGCGGATCGCGATCATCGTCACGTTGCTCGGCTGCTATCCAACCCCGCTTCATGAGACCTCGTGCCAGCGCCTTCGCGCCGTCGACCTTTGCGGCTAAATATTCGACTGAGCGCGACCTTTCTTCAAGGAGAGCGAGGATTTTCAGGGATTTGTCGCTTTGTGCCTCTAGAGTCAGTTGCCTGGCAACATCTCTACCAGCGTCGGTCAAAGAGTACTCTATCCCGCGACGAGTCTCGCCGCCCAGCGGAAGCATACCCCTGAACACTTCGCCTATCGGTGCGCAGTAGTATTCAGCGATCCATTTCCCGAGTTCGATAAGCTCGGTCTCAAGCACCGGTTCTGCATCGCGCAGGCTGAGTACTTCGCGAGTTTCATGAGCCGGCGGCTCGTCTTGCAAACTCAAGATAATGCCAGTTAGCTTCCTCGATCCGAATGGTGCGAGCACTCTGCATCCGATAAGCGCGCGATGCCTTAGTGTGAGCGGCAGCTCATAAGTGAACAGCCGATCGATGGGCACAGGCATAGCAACGTCACAGTAACGTCGTGGTGAATCAGCTCTCAACTTCGCCAATTGTCTCGAATGAGGATTTCAGAGCTGGGTAGAGTGACCGGTAAATTCGGTAGCGTCGTTCATAAAATTCCACGGCATCTCGTACCGCGTTCTTCGCGCTGACTTCATGAACCGCGACCCGGCAGAGCTCCTGGGCGTTCGTGTATTCGCCAGTGCCGATCATAGCGAGAAGCGCTGCTCCGAAAGCTGAACCCTCCTGGGTCTCGAGTGTGGTTACTCTCTGATCAAAAATGTCGGCGAATAACTGATGCCAGAGCGGGCTCTTCGCGCCGCCGCCCGAAAGCCGTGTCTCAGTGGCGCTCGCGCCCAAACTCGCGATGATCTCTAGGCAATCTTTCAGGCTATAGCAAACACCTTCCAGAATGGACCGGACCAGATCGCTTGATTGGTGCTTAGCAGTCAGTCCGACCCACGCCGCGCGCGCGTTTGGATCGAGGTGCGGGGTACGCTCTCCCATTAGATATGGCAGCCAGAAAAGGCCGTGCGCCCCTGGCGGCGAAAGCGCTGCATCGGCAGTGAGCTCATCGTAGAGGCAATTTTGCGCGAGCCGGTTCCGATACCACTGCAGACTCAGACCCGCACCTTGTGTTACGCCCATCACATGCCACGCATTTGGAATCGCGTGGCAGAAGGTGTGCACACGGCCGCGAGGGTCGTATGCCGGTTCTTTCAGATAGGCGAACACTACGCCGGAGGTGCCGACTGTACACGAGACCGCGCCGGACTCGACGATACCGTTTCCAATTGCGCTTGCCGCCTGATCCCCGGCCCCGGCGATCACCGGTGTGTCCCTACGGAGGCCGGTTGCGCGGGCAGCCGTCTCCGTCACAGTTCCAGTAACTTCGCTTGATTCGTATACTCGCGGCAGAGTTGCCCGGTCAAGGTGAAGGAGCTCGATCATCTCGTTCGACCACGTCCGGTGCACTACATCGAAAAATGCTGTGCCGCTCGCGTCGGAGACGTCTGTAGCAAACTCTCCCGTCAATTTGAATCGAAGGAAATCCTTCGGTAGCAGGACGTGACTCACACGTCCAAAAAAACCCGGTTCGTGGTCTCGCACCCATAGCAGCTTTGGAAGTGTGAATCCGGTGAGTACAGGATTGGCGGTCGCCCGCAACACAACTTCGGGCCCGATCTCCGCGTTGATCTCGTTCACCTGGCGCTGGCTGCGCTGATCGCACCAAATCAGCGCCGGCCGAATCACTTCTTTGTTCTTGTCGAGCAACACGAGCCCGTGCATTTGGCCCGAGAGTCCGAGCCCGCGAATAGAAGAACCGTCTACTGCCGCTTTTTGGAGAACGCCCTGCACCGCAAGTTGCGAGGCGCGCCACCAGTCCTCTGGGTCTTGTTCCGCCCAAAGAGGTTTCGGCATTCGCATGTCTTCATGGGGTTCGATGTGTGAGAACGCCACACGTCCATTCGCATCCACTAATAGCGCCCGGGAACCGCCGGTGCCGACGTCTAATCCCAGCCAAAACATTTGTTACTCTCCAACTCGGCTGAAGGGAAGGTAGGCCGCTCCGTACAGGCCGGCATCGGCCCCAAGCAGCGCTCGCTCGACTCTGGTACCAGTAGGAACGAACGTAAACGACCGTTTCGAGATCTCGCCGAACATCGCAGGCGCAAAAAAATCCCAAGCCGGCAAAACCCCGCCACTAAGCAGATATAGCGGGAAGTTGAACACATTGATCAAGCTGGCCAGCGCGATGCCTAGGGCACGGCCCATGGTTTCAAATACGCGCTTTGCCCGCTCGTTTCCCTCGATCGCTAGCGCGTAAACGTCCGCTGCCGATTGAATTTCACGTCCGAAGTGCATCATTCGTCCCATGGCAATAATGGCGCTTGCCGACGCGTGTTTTTCCAGGCAGCCACAGTTGCCGCAGCCACAGGGATTGCCGTCGGGAATCACGGTAATGTGGCCGAATTCTCCGGCCATGCCCCTGAATCCGTGAAGTACCTTGCCGCCGCTAACGATGCCGCCCCCGATGCCCGTGCCGAGCGTCAGCAGAATTAAGTCCTTGACGTTTTGGCCCGCACCGAGCCACATCTCACCAAGAGCCGCGGCATTAGCGTCGTTCTCCAGAATGATCGGTGTACCGAGGTGTTGTTGAATCCGATCGCGAACCGGGAAGCCAATGAAACCCGGCAGATTGACGGCGCCCAGGATCACGCCGGCGTCAATGTCGACGAAACCGGGTACCCCGATGCCCACGCCTGCCAAACTGGCACCATCGATGTGCGTGCGGATATCCTCAGCAATTCGCGCAATCTCTCCGGCGACCCGCTCGGGACCTTCGTCGAAATTGGCGCGCTCAGAAACTCTGGCTAGAACCTGTCCAGAAGAGTCGATCGCTGCCGCACGCAGATTCGTGCCGCCCAGGTCTACTCCTATCGAGTACACGTTCATGCGCCTGAATCATAACAGATGGAGAGTGTTTTTATAGGTGTCGGATTTCATCTGAAGTAGGATAGTTCAACCAGAATTTAGCCGCTCCGCGAATTGTGTCTAAAAACGAATCCAAGTCCGATGGCTTTGAGATGTAACAGTTCGCCCCAAGCTGATAGACTTCTCGAATCAACTCTTCTGTGTTCGAGGTTGTCAGCACGACGACGGCGACGTTTCTTAATTCCTCACTCTGCTTCACAAACTGCAGAACCTGGCGTGGATCGGTCTTCGGTAGGTGAAAGTCTAGGAAAACGAGCTTTGGCCGGGGTGCATCGGGCATTTGCGCCGACCGGCTCAGAAACACGATCGCTTCTTCACCGTCCCTGGCGACGTGAATTCCGGGTGGTGGATTCAAACCCTGCAAGAGCTTCCCGCATCAGACGAACATCGGCTGGATTATCTTCTGCGATCAGTATTTCGCGCAGATCTATCACACGTGTCCTCTCTGCTCGGGGATTCAAACCTAGTCTATCTTTAGCCCGTGCAGATTCGCGCTCTCAGGCAAGCTCTCGGAGCGCCATATCTGCGATGGACTCGGCAAAGGCCGGCGTCAGTGGCCTATGGCCCGTTAACAGTCGGAAATAAAACGGTCCATATAAGAGATCTATAAACACATCAAGGTCGATGTCCGCAGCCAGGCGTCCTTCCCGCTGATGACGTTTCAGAACCGCTTTGGCTTGCGCGCGTCGCGGCTCAATCCAGAGTGTGCGGAAGGCTTCTGCTACATCCGGGTCGCTTTGAGCGGCCGCGATAAACGCTCGGAACGTGCGGCCTCGCCGTCCGGTGAGCAGTTTGACGAAATTCTGCAATTGAAGCCGGACATCCTGCTTTAGATCATTTGTGTCCGGGAAGGGTAATTCCACAGCGGTCGCTTCACGCAGCGCCTCGATAAAAACCGCTGCCTTATTGGGCCACCAGCGATAAATGGTCGCTTTGCTGGCCCCGGCACGCTCTGCTATTGCATCCGCCGTCGTATTGACAAAACAGGTGTCCTCCAGTATCTCCAGAGCGGCCTGCAGTATGCGCGTCCGTGCCACTTCATCGCGAGGGCGGCCTCGCCCGCGAGGTGTCAGATCGGCTTCTGTTTCCTTTGTCAACGTGGACATTAAGCGCGGTTGTCCAGTGAATCTACTGTTCATCTATCAGATGCGACTGGCGGGGCTGCAGGTTGCGCATTTTCGAAACTTTTGGGTATCGTAATTACATCAGAAAGACAGAATGTGGATTGTTCGAGTCGCCCTATCCCGTCCATATACGTTTATCGTCTTGGCGCTCTTGATTCTGCTGATAAGCCCGATTGTAATCTTCCGAACCCCGACTGACATATTTCCCAGCATAAATATTCCCGTCATTTCGGCGATCTGGACCTACACCGGATTGAACCCTCAAGAATTCGAAGGCCGCATCACGTCGGTATATGAACGCGTTCTCACCACCACTGTTAACGATATAGAGCACATTGAATCCACAACGCTCAACGGCACCAGCGTTGTAAAGATCTTTCTGCAGCCCTACGCCGATGTGACCACCGGTGTTGCACAGACCACCGCAGTGTCGCAAACGATTCTGAAGCAGATGCCGGCGAACATCAACCCGCCTATCATCTTGAGCTACAGCGCTTCGAGCGTTCCGATTTTACAGCTTGCGTTGTCCGGCAAAGGACTGCAGGAGCAGGATCTGAACGACATCGCTCTGAATTTCTTGCGCACGCAGCTTGTCACGGTCCCCGGAGCTGTCGTTCCGTACCCGTACGGCGGTAAGCAGCGGCAGGTGATGATCGATTTGAATCCTGCTGAACTGCAAGCCAAAGGACTCTCGCCATACGATGTCGTAAGCGCGGTTTCGAACCAGAACCTGTTGCTGCCTTCCGGAACGGCCAAACTGGGCCAGTTCGAGTACGACGTCGACATGAATTACAGTCCCAAGCGGATTGAGGAGATAAACGATTTCCCAGTCAAGGTGGTCGGCAATTCGACAATCTACGTGCGCGACGTTGCAAATGTCCGCAATGGCTTCGCTCCGCAGACGAATATCATCCGTCGGGACGGCCAACGGGGCGTCCAGGTCAGCATTTTGAAGGCCGGTAGTGCCTCCACTCTGGACGTCGTGGAGGGCATCAAGAAGCTCCTTCCGCGCGTTGCCGCTACTCTGCCGCCTCAATTGCAGATAAAGCCGCTGGCCGACCAATCGATTTTCGTGCGTGCTTCTATCAACGGCGTCATTCGGGAAGCGGTGATCGCTGCCTGCTTGACTGGCTTGATGATTTTACTGTTCCTTGGAAGCTGGCGCAGCACTCTGATAATCGCAATTTCCATCCCGCTCTCGATTCTGACGTCGATTCTCGTGCTCAGCCTGATGAAAGAGACCATCAACATCATGACCCTTGGCGGACTGGCGCTGGCGGTTGGCATTCTGGTCGACGACGCGACAGTCACAATCGAGAACATCGAGCGATTTCTTGAGGAAGGGCACGAGCTGCACGAGGCCATTCTGCAAGGTGCCGCTCAAATCTCGGTGCCCGCTCTTGTATCTACTCTTTGCATTTGCATTGTTTTCCTCCCGATGTTCTTCTTAAGCGGCGTAGCGAAGTTTCTGTTTATTCCGTTGGCGGAGGCGGTCGTTTTCGCGATGTTCGCTTCCTACGTCTTTTCGCGCACACTTGTGCCTACATTGGCGATGTATCTTCTCCGTGCGAAACAGCACGGCATTCGAACACGCAACCCACTCACCCGTTTCCAGCAAGGCTTCGAGCGTCTCTTTGATCGTATTCGGACGAGCTATCAGGCAGTTTTAACGAGCTTTGTGTATCGTCGGGTTATCTTTGTTCCGCTGTTCCTCGTCCTCTGTCTATCGGCGTTGGTGCTGCTGCCGATTCTGGGCCAAGATTTTTTCCCGACGAGCGATACCGGCCAGTTCAAGCTGCATGTACGCATGAAAACCGGCAGCCGTATCGAGGAAATGGCGCGCATGTGCGATCTCGTGGATGACGCAATCCGGCGGGAGATTCCTGAAGAGCGAGATGGGTACCGTCATCGACAACATCGGTCTACCCTACAGCCAGATCAATCTCTCGTACAGCAATTCCGGCCAGGTGGGAACGTCTGATGCTGACATTCTGGTCGCTCTGAATGAACGCCATCGGCCCACAGCTGATTACGTAAGGGCTCTGCGAACGGACTTGCCGCGTGAATTTCCCGGTCTGACCTTTTATTTTCTGCCGGCCGACATTGTGACCCAGATTTTAAACTTTGGCCTCCCTGCGCCTATCGATTTGCAGATAGCGGGGAACGACATAGAGGCCAGCCGGCAATTTGCGAATCGCATTCTTCCGCAACTGCAACGAATACCCGGAGCCGTCGATTTGCACATCCACCAGCTCTTCGACGAGCCCAAGCTGCACATTGATGTGGATCGCACGAAGGCGGCGGAGAGCGGATTCTCGCAAATCGACTTGGCACGCAGTTTCCTGACATCGCTCAGCGGCAGCTTCCAGACTCAGCCGACGTTCTGGCTCAATCCCAAGAACGGTGTCAGCTATAACCTCGTCACTCAGACTCCGCAATATCGCATACAAACACTGCAAGATCTGCAAAATATCCCGATAAGCGGGCCCGGTCAGAAACAACCGGAGATCTTGAGCGATCTCGCGAAGATCAGTCGGGAACATGAGCTTGGAGTGGTAACTCACTACAACATCCGGCGCACGATCGATATCTACGGATCGGTGCAAGACACGGATTTGGGATCGGTCGGGAGCGCTATCAACAAGATCATGGACCGTAATCGCAGGTTTCTGCCGCGTGGAAGCGAGTTGATCTTGCGTGGGCAGGTAGAAACCATGCACAATTCGTTCGTCGGCCTCTTGGCGGGCCTGTTGGGTGCGATCGTATTGGTGTACCTGCTGATCGTAGTCAATTTTCAGTCTTGGCTCGATCCGTTCATTATCATTACGGCACTCCCCGCGGCGCTTGGCGGAATCGTCGTATTTCTTTTTCTGACGCACACCACCATCAGCGTGCCGGCGCTTATGGGCGCCATCATGTGCATGGGGGTCGCCACCGCGAACAGCATTCTGGTAGTGAGTTTTGCCAAAGACCAGTTGGCTAAACACGGCAGTTCTATCGAAGCAGCCCTCGAAGCAGGTTCCACCCGTTTTCGGCCAGTATTGATGACCGCGCTGGCCATGATCATCGGAATGGTTCCCATGGCCATGGGATTGGGCGAAGGTGGTGAGCAGAATGCACCTCTCGGGCGCGCAGTAATTGGCGGTTTACTCTGCGCGACAGTGGCGACGCTGTTTTTTGTACCGACAGTATTCAGCCTTCTACACGGCAACAGGTCGGAAGCGACCGGCGAAAAGAAGAAGCAGGCCAGAGAGCCCGCGCGCGTCTGACGAGGCGTGCTTGAGAGATCGGACCCCTGAATAGGCGTTCGAGAGATGGAGAGAAGCGAAATGACAATCGAGCAGAATGAAAACGAGACTACGATCACCTATCCTCCGCCGACGGAGCCGCAGAAATCGACCTCGAGCGTCTGGCGTGGGCTGTCGATTGCATTGCTCGCAGCCGCTCTGATGCTCGGCTCTGCGATCTACATGGGTGTGGCTGCGCGCGCAAAGGCCAGTACTGCACTGGAACGTGAGACACTGGCCAACTCGCTCCCTACGGTTGCGACTGTTAGGCCGAAAGTCACCACAGGCGCCGAGGAGATCGTGCTGCCTGGAAATATGCAGGCGTTTATCGACACCCCTATTTGGGCGCGCGCCAGCGGCTATTTGCGAGTGTGGCACGTTGATATCGGAGCGCGCGTCAAGCGTGGGCAACTGCTTGCGGAAATCGAATCACCTGAGGTGGATCAACAACTGCAACAAGCGCAGGCCAATCTCGCTGTCGCGAAGGCGAATCAGAAGCTTTCAGCAATCACCGCCGAGCGATACAGCAATTTGTTTAAGACGGATTCAGTAGCGAAGCAGGATGTCGATAATGCCGTGCAGGATTCCGTCGCGAAAAGCGCTACCGTTACGGCTGATCAGGCTGCGGTTGCCCGATTGCAGCAGTTGGTCGCCTATGAGAAGGTGTACGCTCCCTTCGACGGCGTCATCACCGCGCGCAATGTTGATGTCGGAGCCTTGGTGGACGCCGACGCGAACAGTCCTGGTAAGGAGCTGTTTCATCTGGCTTCTAATGCCACTTTGCGTGTCTACGTTAGCGTGCCTGAAGTTTATTCGCGTGCTGCTAGGCCGGGAGTTGCAGCCTATCTCACGTTGGCTGAGTTCCCGGGACGTAGATTTCATGGCTCGATCGTACGGAATGCCGAATCGATCGACGCCAACTCGCGTACTCTTTTGGTTGAAGTCGACGTGAAGAATGCAACCGGTGAATTGCTTCCAGGTTCGTATGTTTCTGTTCACCTGAAGCTGCCATCGAAAGAAGAGGCTCTCACAATTCCTGCGAACGCCCTCATTTTTCGTTCGGCAGGACTGCAGGTCGCTGTCTTACGTGACAATCATGTTTTCCTGGTACCGGTAGAGATCGGGCACGATTATGGTGACAGCGTCGAGATTGTTTCTGGCTTGAGCAAAGATGACCAAGTGATTGTGAATCCGAGTGACTCGATCGCGGCAGGAGAGCCGGCCAGGGCTGGTCAGTCGCTTGCAAGTGGTGAGTGATCATTCGAAAGGGAGAGAGAAGTGAGTAAGAAGGCGGGATTATTAGCAGTGGGTATCTTCGTGCTGCTGGCGAGTTGCACGGTGGGTCCGAAGTACACCAAGCCCTCTATCCCGACTGCGCCGGCTTATAGCGAACAGCCTCCGGCGAGTTATCAGGAAACACCGGGCTGGAAGCCTGCCCAGCCGAGCGACACTGTGCTGCGAGGCAATTGGTGGGAGGTTTTCGGAGACTCCGACCTCAACACTCTCGAGCAGCAAGTTGGTCCCACTAGTCAGACCCTCAAAGTCGCGGAAGCTAATTTCCGCCAAGCCCGCGCGCAGATCCAGTTTAACCATGCCAACTTTTATCCGACCCTCTCAGTCGGAGCACAGATCACGCACAATCGTGTCTCAGGCAACAGTCCCACCGGTTTACAAGCCGATCAATATGGAGACTTTGTCCTGCCGATTAGTGTCTCGTGGGAACCCGACCTGTGGGGCAGGGTGCGGCGCAGCATAACCGAGGCAAAAGAGCTGACCCAGGCCGCGGCTGCCGATCTTGCCAACGTCAGGCTGGAGTTGCAGACCGAACTAGCGACCGATTACTTCGAAGCGCGCAGTCTCGATGCGCAGAAGAAGCTGCTGGACGATACCGTCGTCGCCTATCAGAAGGCACTGCAGCTTACTCAGAATCGTTACAATGGCGGGGTTGCGTCCAAGGTCGAGGTCGAGCAGGCGCAGACCCAGCTTCAACAGACTCAGGCACAGGATATCGACCTGGGAGATGCGCGCGCGCAATTCGAGCACGCCGTTGCAGTCCTGACCGGACGGGTGCCGGAAGGATTTCACTTGCCCGAGGAGCCTTTACGGCAGACGCCGCCCACCATCCCCACCGGCATACCTTCTGAACTGCTGGAGCGGCGCCCGGACATTGCAGCGGCTGAGCGGAGGCTGGCTGCCGCCAACGAAGAGATCGGCATCGCAAGAGCTGCTTTCTTCCCCGATCTGATCATCAATGCGAGCGGCGGCCTGAATGCCGGCAGCCTGGTCAACTGGTTCACTTGGCCGAGCCGCTACTGGGCAGCCGGACCGCAGATTGCCCAAACCGTCTTCGATGCCGGTCGACGCCGCGCCGCTCTGCTCGGGAGCGAAGCCGCTTATGATGCGAACGTAGCCAACTACCGGCAAGCTTCACTGACCGGTTTTCGAGAAGTGGAAGATAGCCTTTCGTCTTTACGCATTCTTGAGCAGGAATCTGCGAAGCAGCACGATGCAACTGCCTCGGCCGAGATGTCCCTTCAGCTCTCCCTGAACCGCTACAAAGGCGGCTTAGTTACCTATCTGGAAGTAATCACCGCCCAGAGTATCGCTTTGACCAACGAGCGGACAGATGTCGACCTGATGCGCCGGCGCATGGACGTCAGCGTACAACTGATCAAGGCGCTCGGCGGCGGCTGGAACGTCAGCCAACTGCCCAAGGTCTAAGCCGCCTGACAATTCTAGGAGAGATATTTATTTCGGATACGCAGGATATCCCAGAAGGCTACGAAGAAATCGGCCGGTCCTACCTTGGAGCCTGCCACGTCAACCCACGATTCGAGCGGGTACTCGTAAATTGCGTGGGCTAGCTCTCTGTTCTCGAGCTGGAATAACTGCTTATACCGCGCCAGGATCTCTACATCGAAGACCCACCTTGACAAGAACGGCTCGGCGAAAATGGCGCGTGTTTTCTCCTGGACCCGGAACAACTTCGCGCCGCATTGCGTGTCGTAAATGGGCAATCCCAGAACCGCGGAAACAGTAGTGGCGAAAACGCGGCCGAGATAATGGCGCGCGGCCTTCCGTTCCACGTGCCGTCCCAGCAGTTTCACGCGAGCGCCGAATATCATGTCCATAGCCGGTCTCTCTTGCAGAACTTCCAAAAACTTTGAAATCGACACCAACGGTGTCGCCAGGTCGGCATCCCAGAAACCGACGATTCTGGGGCTCAATTTATCGAGCGCGTATAGAATGCCTTGCCGAACTGCCTCCGCCTTCCCTCGATTTCTTTCGCTCCGCAGGATGTGTGTTGAATCCTCGAAGCCGCTACAAACTCTACCTAAGATCTCGAATGTCTTATCGGAGCTGCCATCATCCACAAAGAGCAGAACCGTTGGCGTCCGCGTCTGCAAAAATTCCCGGAACCTTGTGATATCCAACCGCCCTGCTTCGTTGTAACAGGGAACCACTAGGCAAAGCTTGTGCGCAAACGCTCCCAGGTTGGGAGCCGGTTCAGTCATTGAGCGGTAAGGAAACGGTTTTGCCGGACCCAGCCGATGTACGAGCCGCGTCGAGAATCTCGCTTACGATCACATTCGTTTTCAAAGACGAAAGATCGCCGTCTTCGGAAAGTTCACCTCGGATGACCGCCGCTAAGTAGTGAAGTGGGTCATCATACGGTGTCTTTAGATGCGTAGCATTTGTGATTCTTCCGTCGCGTTCTCCATTTCTCCGCACTTCGATCTGATCGTGCAGTACCGTTCGCGCATAACCGGTTCTCCCATAAACAGTCATATCCTTCCGATCGAATGGCCAGTTCCACGAGCCCTGAATGATTGCAACAGCGGAAGGATAGGTCAGAATCACGTTTGCTTCGTCGTCGACTTTGGGATAAACGTCTGGCTGAAGCTGCTGGGTAACTGCCGTTACTGTTTTCGGCGGCTGGCCATTCATGAGCCAGGTCATCAGGTCCGCTCCGTAGCATCCGAAATCGTATAGTGCGCCCGCGCCGTCGAGCTTCGGATCCGTAAGCCACGCGAAGAACTCCGGCGAGACATGGATCATTTTCGGTCCTGGATGCCCGTCATGAACGACGACTTTCCGAACCTCGCCTAACTCGCCCCCTTCTAATAGATCGTGCGCTCCCTTGTTGCTCGCATACCAGCTTGTTTCGTAATCGACCAACACATGTATATTTCCGGCTTCGGCCGCCTTCTGCATGGCGAGCGCGTCTCGATAACTGACAGCCATGGGCTTTTCCATCAAAACGTGAACGTGCCGGCGAGCACACTCTTGGACCACCGCGGTATGCCCGAAGGTACTCGTGAACACGAGCATGGCATCCGGATGAGTCGCGTCGATCAGATCGGCTACCGTCGCGAAGTACCACTTGGCCGGGAGGTGATCTCGCTGACTGTATCGTTCGAATAAACCCCGGTCCGGATCAGTGATTCCTACTATCTCGATATCAGTTCGACGAAGCGCACCGCCTGCTGGAACAAGCGCTCCGCCGTGGAGAAATCCCGACACGTGGCCGTGGGCAAGACCTGCAATTCCGACTCGCAGAGGTGCGGAAACTGCGGCGTGCCCGCAGAGTCCCAGCAAAAGAGCGAAAGCTGCAGTAGCTTGGTTTTTCATCTGGCGTATGGCCCTTCTCATTATGCCCGTCCAGTGCCGCACAATATTCAGACGACATCAAGTACTTTGACGGGCCTTGTAATTCGCGGCGAATTAACACCTACCGCCGTGCGGATGCAGAAAATCGTGTCCTCAGGGTATAGTCTTCGGTCCGATTGAATCTATACAGTGAAGGTGTTGTGTCGAGAATTCTGCGTCGCGACCTCAGCCCCACCCCTGTGAGACATGGGTTTCCGGAGACCACGTGAGTCACCATTTCCGGACGCTGCCGAGCACCACTCTGGAGGAGCTTAAGGCACTCGATTCGTGTACCGTTTCAAACGCCATAGAGGCATTCCACGTGAGAACCCGCAACGAGGGTTTCATGAACGGCTCGGTGCGCTGTATGTTTCCGGATTTCGACCCTCGAATAGGTTATGCCGTTACAGCGCGTATTCGCACCTCTGCGACGCCAATTGCGGGCCGCTGTTACTATGATCGCCCGGAATGGTGGTCGTATCTCCTGACGATTCCGGAGCCTCGATTTATTGTGATCGAGGATGTCGATCACGTGCCTGGGCTCGGAGCCTTATTCGGCGAGATTCACGCGACAATAGCGACCGCTCTAGGTGCGTGCGCTTACGCCACAAATGGCTCTGTAAGGGATCTGCCTGGCATTCAGGCGACAAAATTACAAGTATTTGCTGGAAGCATAGCTGTTTCCCACGCCTATGCTCATGTCGTCGAGTTCGGTGAGCCGGTGTCCATTGGCGGATTGCAAGTCAAGCCTGGCGATTTACTCCATGGTGATCGTCACGGAGTGATCTCACTACCCGCTCTCATCGCCGGCGACATCCCGAAAATAGCGCGCGAGCTGCTACGAAGTGAAAGAGATCTGATCGACTTTTGCCGGTCAGCAGAATTCTCGTTCCAAGGACTGACCGAAAAAATGCATCACATCGCAGACAAACTCGGTACGCCAGATAAAGATCCACGATAATGTACGAGCAATCCTCAGAGCGGTCGAACAAGAGGCTGTGGCGCCCGGATTGTGTGATGCCTTGGCTTGGATTTGCGCTGGCTGGCATCGCTGTAACGCTTGGATCTTGCGGAAGGGACGACGTTGCACGGGCACGGGCGGCCGGTTCCGGCCAGAGCGGTTTGCCAGAGGTCGCGGTCACAAAAGTTACAAGGAAGGCCATGGCGCGTTACCTTACCATTTCGTCGGAATTAGTGCCCTTCCAAGAGATAGATGTGTACGCCAAGGAATCGGGCTTTGTTTCCAAACTGAACGTCGATTACGGCTCTCACGTCAAAAAAGGTCAGCTCATGGCGGTTCTAGAAATACCGGAATTACAAGCTCAGTTACAAGAAGATGAGGCAGCTATCAAGAATGCATCGGATCAAGTGACGGATGCAGAGCACCAGCTAGGCCGAGTCGAAGCACAACATAAGGTCTTGCACTTACAGTACGATCGCTTGAACAACGTATTCAAAAGTAAGCCAGGGCTTGTCGCTCAGCAGGAAGTTGACGATGCTCAGGGGAAAGATCTAGCGGCCGAGGCACAAGTCGAAAGCGCGAAATCTAGCCTTCAGGCTGCGCAAAGCCAAATGGCCGTTGCGCAATCGAAGCTGGCACATGACAAGGCTCTTTTCGACTACTCAAAAATCACCGCTCCCTTCACGGGTGTCGTTACCCAGAGATATGCGAATTTCGGAACGCTCATGCAGGGAGGAACGAATTCTCCACAGGCGTTGCCGCTGGTCAGGCTCTCGGAGGAAGATTTGTTTCGTCTGGTCATACCCGTCCCGGAATCTTACGTCCGCTATATCAAAGTGGGTGACCCGGTGAAGGTGCGGGTTCCCTCTTTGGATAGAGATTTCCCGGGTCGCGTCGCTCGGTTTTCAGTCGACGTAGCAGGTTCAACCCGAACCATGCATACCGAAGTTGACGTTCCGAATCGACAGGGCTTGTTAATCCCCGGCGTATATGCGGAAGCAACGCTCGCACTTGACAGAAGAGGCGATGCACTTGTTGTTCCTCTTCAGGCTGTAAATCAGGAAGCCGAGGGCGCGAGCGTATTAGTAGTCGACCGCGCTAACGAAATTCGAAATCGCCAGATCACTCTGGGAATACAGACGGAGAGCAATGCTGAAGTGCTCTCCGGCCTTGATGAAGGAGATGAGGTTGTGATCAGCGATAGAAGCGGCTTGCGGCCAGGTGAATTGGTACATCCAAAAATTACGGAAGTCGCTAGCTACCAGAGTCAAAGCTGAAATGACAGTGCCGGCACCGCAGCCCTATGTCAATCTTCTCGATTCGTAACCCGTATTTTATTATTGCCGTTTGCCTTGCGCTCTCGCTTGTGGGCGCGGCCAGCATCATACGGATGCCGGTCGATCTTTTCCCAGCGATCAACATACCGACGGTCGTCGTTGCGACTTTCTATTCCGGTATGCCGCCCGCGGACATCGAAGACGATATCACCAACCCGCTTGAACGGTTTTTCACGATGGCAGCCGGCGTGGATCACATGGAATCGCACTCGTTGCTAGGCGTAAGCATCATCAAAGTCATATTTCAGCCGGGAACCAACGCTGATACCGATGTCACTGAGCTATCAAACTTAGCACTCGCGGATCTGAAACGCTTGCCGCCTGGCACTCTTCCGCCCGTTGTGCTGAAATTCGATGCGTCCAGCCAACCTGTCTGCCTCGTAACCGTAAAGGGATCAGGCTTAAGTGAAACCCAACTTCACGATCTCGCACAGTTCACCATCCGTAACCAGATCGCAACTGTAAAAGGCGCGACGATTCCTCCGCCGTTTGGTGGAAAATACCGGCAAGTTATGGTGTACGTCGATCCATACAAGCTCATGTCGCGGCAATTAAGTCCCATGGATGTGGTTAACGCTGTTAACCAGTCCAACTTAATTCTGCCCGCGGGTGACGTAAAGCTGGGCCCATTCGACTACTACGTCTATTCCAACAGCCTCGTGGACAACATGAAGGAACTCAACGATCTTCCAATCAAGACGGTCGGAGATTCTTGGGTTTCAGTGAAAGACGTGGGTAAAGCAGAGGATGCAAGTGCAATTCAGTACAACATTGTCCGTGTTGACGGGCAGAAGTCCACTTACATACCGATCATGAAACAGGGAGGTGACACGAATACGATTGCTGTAGTCAACGGGGTCCGTGAACTACTGACTGACCTATATGACGTTCCTAAGCAGCTGATCACCAATATAGTCTTTGATCAATCTGTTTTCGTAAAGGAAGCTATCGAAACGGTACTCCACGAGGGTCTTATTGGTCTTGCGCTAACGAGTGTCATGATCCTGCTCTTTCTCGGAAGCGCTCGCGCAACATCCGCCGTTTTGCTTTCAATTCCAATATCGGCATTAGCTACTTTCATAATCCTCGATTTGATGGGTGCAACCGTTAATACATTGATCTTGGGCGGTATGGCCTTGGCGTTCTCGCGTGTTATCGATAACTCCGTGATTTCGCTCGAAAACATTTATCGGCACCTCGAATTGGGCGAACCACCCCAGACGGCCGCGGAGGCTGGAGGCTCCGAGGTCACGCTGGCTGTTCTCGCGGCCACTTTGGTCGGCGTGGTCGCCTTCTTTCCCGTCACAACTTTGTCCGGTGTAAGCAAGTTTCTGTTTTCCGCGCTGGCGCTCTCTTTCTGTCTATCACTATTCATTTCCTTTCTGGTTGCGATGACGGTGATTCCGCTTTTCTGCTCTCGGTTCTTGAAGAGCGTATCGCACGCCGGTGACCAGGGCGCCAGCCCTGAGCTCGAACATTCTGCCAACCAGAGAAGGTCTTTATGGACCCGATTCAATGAGGGATTTAACCGTGGCTTCAATCGCCTTCTCGATTTTTATGAACGGTGGGTGAGGCGGTCATTGACCCGGCCGGGTCTCACGGTGATCGCTCTCGCTGGCGCCTTTATTGTGAGCTTGGCGATTTTTCCGTTCCTCGGCGTTGCTTTCTTTCCGCGAACGGATGCGGGTCAATTCACAATCAACATGAAGGCCCCCACAGGCTCTCGGATCGAGTTGACAAACGAATACGTCGCGAAAGTTGAATACGTGATCCGCCAAACCGTGGGGCGCGATCTCAAAATGGTCGTTTCGAACATCGGCATTGTCCCCGATTTTTCAGCGCTCTACACCAACAACGCAGGCCCGTACACCGCAACTGTGCAGGCCGCACTGAACGATGACCACAAGGTGAGCACCTTCGAATATATGGACCGGGTCCAGAATGAGATTGCGCGGCAGTTTCCGGAGGTTCGGACCTTCGTTCAAACTGGCTCGATGGTGGACGCCACGCTGAACTCTGGTATGCCCGCTCCGATCGACGTACAGGTTACCAGCCGAAATAGCCAGCAGAACTACCAATTAGCCCAGGAACTTGGCAGGCGGATTCGCAGATTGCGCGGCGTCGGCGAGATCTATATCCCGCAGGACATAAACTACCCTGCCGTTCGAATGAGTATTGACCGCGTCCATGCGGGCGAATTAGGGCTGACTGAGAAAGATGTTGTTGACGATGTTATTACGGCGCTGAATTCCAACGTCATGATTGCTCCGAATTACTGGGTAGATTACAAAACGGGAAATGACTACTTCCTCACGGTTCAATATTATGAACATGGCAGACCGGCGATCCACAATCTACTCGACCTCACCAACATCCCCTTGAAAGCTCCAAACCTGAAGCAGCCCACAACTCTGGATACCGTTGTGACCCTGCAACACACCGAAACACCTACCGAAATCGACCACTATCAGATTCAGCGGGCGGCGGACGTCTATGTGACACCCAGTGGCGAGGACCTTGGCCGGATTTCGAGCGCGATCCAGAAGATCATCACTGAAATGAAGGTTCCCGGAAACGTTCGCGTGAATCTCAGAGGAATGGTACAAGGCATGAACGAATCCTTCAAGAGCTTTGCCCGTGGCTTCATTCTGGCTGCGCTGCTGCTCTACCTCGTCTTGGTCGCACAGTTCCGCTCTTTCGTCGATCCGCTTCTCATCATGCTTGCAATCCCGATGGGCTTCATTGGCGTTTTGCTAATTCTTCCTTTAACAGGAACCACTCTCAATGTCATGTCGCTGATGGGCGTGCTGATGCTGATCGGCGTTGCCGGATCGAACAGCATTTTGATCGTGGATTTCGCCCACAAACTCGAAGAACAGAATCTTTCGACCCGAGATGCCGTAATTACCGCGTGCCGTGTTCGTTTACGTCCTATTCTGATGACGTCGCTCGCTACCATCATCGGAATGGCCCCCATGGCGCTTAAACTCGGAACCGGTTCCGAGCAATACGCGCCCATGGCGCGAGCCATTATCGGCGGTCTGACTTCCTCCGTCGTACTGACGGTGTTTATCGTTCCTGCGGCGTACCTGCTCGTATACGGAAGAAAAGATCGGCGACCCCCGAAAGAAAATCAGTTGGCCCATGCATAGACGTATCACTGTGAGACGAAAGGCCGCCGCAATCACGACGCTGATGGCTTACTTTGCGGAGCTAGTATGCGCGCAGACGACCGGCCCGCGACTTACTCTGCAGGACGCCGAGGCTATGGCCTTGAAGAATCACCCCCAGGTGCTCGCGTCTCAAGCAAACTATCTCAGAGCAGGTGAAGTCGTGACTCAAACACGTTCCGCGTACTATCCTGCGCTGAACGGCAATATCACGGGCGCGCAGGCGAATGTAAATAGTCGCCTGGGCGCTGGAGTTCTCAATGATCCCCGTTTGTTCAATCACTTCGGCTCAGGTCTTTCGCTGTCGCAGCTCATTACGGATTCGGGGCGAACTCTCAACTTGGTAGCCAACTCGCGATTGCAGGCCCAGGCAAGTCGTCAAGATTATCAAGCGACCCGGTTCGACATAGTCCTCGGTGTCGATGAGGCCTACTACGAGGTCCTGCTCTCACAGGAACTGATTAAAGTTGCTCAACAGACCGTCGCTACGCGCCAAACGGTCGTTGATCAGGTGACGGCTCTAACACAGAACAAACTCAAGTCTCAGGTGGATTTGAGCTTTGCGCAAGTGAACCTCTCCGATGCTCAACTTATGCTGATTCGTGCAAGGGATCGTCTGGCCACTGCCTATGCGAACCTTGGCCAGGCACTTGGCACGAACCAAGCCGTCGAATACCAACTCACGCTCCAACCCATGCCTCCCAAGCCGCCTGCTGCTCCGGATCAACTGATTACCGAAGCCGATCAAAGTCGTCCGGAAATGGCGAGTGTGCGTCTTCAGAAAGAAGCGGCACAGAAGCTTGTCTATGCTGAGCGTGATCTGAAACGGCCTACCGTGAGTCTCATCGCTGTAGGTGGAGCCCTGCCTTACATCAATCCAGGCAACGCCAACCCCGACATACCCCAGGGCTATGAAGCCGCCGCCGTGAACGTACAGATTCCGGTATTTAACGGACATCTCTTCACGGCCCGCCGCCGTGCCGCAGAGTACGGGTTGCAGGCAGCCGACCAACGCGTCCGCGATTTGCAGGATCGCATCGCACGCGACGTTCGGACATCTTGGCAGCATGCCAGAACGGCGTATGAAGCGATCGCGCCCACCCAGCAACTTCTCGCACAAGCCAATCTGGCTTTGAGCCTTTCACAAGGGCGCTATAATCTCGGGCTCGCGTCTATCGTAGAGCTGACTCAGGCGCAACTAGGGCAAACCCAGGCTCAGGTACAGAACTTGGGTGCTCAATATGATTATGAAGAAGCTTACGCCGCTCTTCAATACACATTAGGATCGTTGCATTAGCGTTGTGGCAGAGGTGAGTACCATTTGCATTCCGCCTCGTTCGAACGAGCGAAGCGAACTGGAACGTGACATGGTGAGTTCTGACCGGCAGACGCGGCGTCTGCTCTTGCTCGGATTTGGCGGCCTCTTATTACTCTTGGCCTTTACGGGACTGAACGCGCTTTACGTCATGCGAAAAATTGAGATACGAAGCGAGACGATTCGCGAAGACTACTTCAGCCGCGATCGAATACTGGAGCAGCTACGTTCAGACATTTACCTCTCCGGAACATACGTTCGTGATCTCCTTCTTGAGCAGGATGCCGGACGTGCGAATAAACATCGCCAAGAGCTGGAGGAAACTCGAGAACGCGTAAGAATTAATGTTGACCGCTATAACAGCATCCTCGGCGTCGAAGAGCGAGGACCATTCCAAAAATTCGAAAGAGAAGTCCGATCCTATTTCGAATCCCTGCGGCCGGCTCTGGAATGGAACGCGGCTCAGCGCCGGGAGCTTGGCTACGCTTTCATGAAGGATTCTCTCCTGCCGCGACGCATGACTGTCGTTAACCTGGCAGATCAGATTAGCTCTGTCAATCAGAAACAGATGCAGGCCAGCAACCGAAATATTGCGGCTCTCTTTTCTAGCTTCCGGCGTACCTTGATCCTGTTGCTCGTGCTCACGCTCATTTCCGGAGCCCTTCTGGCCGGCGGAAGTATCCGTCGAATCTTGCGTCTCGAGCATCTCTCCGCCATCCGTTTTGAAGAGGTGGCACACGCTCGAGCGGCGTTGAGAGATCTCTCTGCGCGTCTGATCGCGGTCCAGGAATCTGACCGGCGCGCTCTCTCACGCGAGTTACACGACGAAATCGGGCAGTCCCTCTCGGCACTCCTCCTGGGAATAGGAAACGTCGCTGCTGTTCTCCCGCCGAACGGCGGTGCCGAAGCTTCCGCACAGCTTCATGAACTTCGGGAGCTGACGGAAAGAACAGTCGCGGTAGTACGCGACATGTCGCTCTTGCTGCGGCCCTCTATGCTCGATGACCTCGGGCTGATTCCAGCCTTACAGTGGCACGCGCGCGAGATATCTCGAACGAGCAACGTTTCCGTCTCGGTAAATGCCGAATCCGTATCGGAGGATCTGCCGGACGAGCACAGAACTTGCATTTATCGTATCGTTCAAGAAGCATTGCGTAATGTCGTGCGACACGCGAAGGCGAAAAGCGTTCGCATCCGTTTGCAGCAGAGCGGTGACGACTTGGTCCTCACCATTCAAGATGATGGACAAGGCTTTGTGCCCGAGCGGGAAAAAGGCCTGGGTCTGCTGGGAATGGAAGAGAGAGTAGCACACCTGCGCGGCTCATTTGGTATCGAATCAACGCCTGGTCTGGGTACGTCCATTCGAGTCGAGCTACCCTTTTCCGAAGAACGCGTCACCGTGGCCACATGACTCCAACACGCATAGTATTGGCCGACGATCACATTATCATGCGGCACGGCCTTCGTTTAGTCCTTGAGCGGCAGCCGGATTTCGCAGTTGTAGGCGAAGCAAAGGACGGAAGAGAAGCGATCGATCTCGTAATTTGCGAGAATCCTGACGTCGTGATCATGGATATCGCTATGCCTCTTTTGAATGGCATCGAAGCGGCCAAAAGAATTCACGAAGAGCGTTTGCGGACCGCGATAGTGATCCTTAGTATGCATTCCGATGAGGGCTACATTCTCAAGGCCCTGAGAGCCGGAGCGCGCGGCTATCTGCTGAAAGATTCAGCCGAAGCCGACCTCATCCAGGCAGTGCGTGCGGTATCCGGTGGCAAGGCGTTCTTTAGTCCTGCCGTCAGCAAGGTTCTTGCAGACGATTACATCAGACAGCTGCAGCACCAGGGTGTCGAAGATCGCTACGATCTGCTGACTCCGAGAGAGCGTGAATTACTGCAGCTCGTGGCCGAACTTAAATCTACAAAAGACATAGCAAACCTGCTCGGCGTCAGTCCACACACGGTCGATACTCATCGCGGGAATCTCATGCAAAAACTGGATGTACACAGCATCCCGGAGTTGATTCTGTATGCCGTACGCAAGGGCGTGGTCAGTTGAGATCAACTGCCGAAGAGTGCGGCTCTCCAACCGCTCCGATCGCCGTCAGCCGTGATGCCCCAAACACGCCGCAATGACCGAATTCACAGCCCTATTCGTCGTTAAAAACGCATGGTTCACATTTGCGGCAAGACTGTGAACCGCCGTAACGGCGGCCAAGGCGACAACCATGGAAAGAAGTGCGTAATCGACAGCGCCCTGCCCCCGCTCGCTTCGGAGTAACAACCAAATGCGATTGCATAAAGCCATATCAGCCTCTAGATATAGAACCCGATCCGATATCTACGGCTACCTATTATACGCTATTCTTGCCAGGCCGCTCGTAGGAATACGAGCTCGCTGATTTCGAACTCAAATTGCGAACGTATGCCGCAGCCCGCTATGCTGCCGCCTTGACCCTTCCGCTCTTCAATGCTCTCTCGAACTGCTCGAAGTCGGTGAGTGTCAGATCTGCATATTCGGTCCCGTATTTGATGAGCGATTCTATGACTTTGTCAGGCGCTCCTATATAGCCTTTGATCGAGAGCGCATCGCCCGATCGCGCGTGGCCTCGCGCTAGCAGCTCTCCAGCGATCGCGCCCAGTTTATTCAGGCCGTCGCCCCGCAAGTTCTCCAGATCTACCGAGCCCTTGTGATCGTTTAACTGCCGTACCAGGTAATCATGTCCGCCGATGCTGGTCCACCCAAGCAGAAGGTCCGAAATAGGTTGAATTCTGTGCTGTCCTTGCACAACTCTGCGGCCCTCATGGGACGACGTGGCAGGTCTGAGATAAGGAGCATAAGCCGACGCCACTTCCTGCTTGATCTGCAGGAAAAGCGGATCGATCTTGCCGTTTCCTGCCATCAGCACCACGTAATCCCGTAACCCGACGCTGCCCGTACCGACGATCTTGAATGCCACATCTAGAGGTGTAAAGAAATCGAACAGGTGCAAACGTTCCGGCGGCAGCGATTCGCGGTAAACCGGAATGGCGCGCAGGACCTCTTGCTTTTTTGCACCCTTTAGTCGCCAGAAACTGGGCTTCACATCGTGGAATCGTATGCCGCCTCGCGACGCCTGCGCTGTGTACTTCTTCAGCAGATCTACGGGCTGTGCTCGCTGTGCTTGCAGTAAAGCTGCCGAGACTGCCTGTGCTCGTTTCAATCGATGGATTTGGTGCCTTGCGGCTACCAGTATCGGTTCATCGGCCAGTTGCTCCAGTGTGCTCGCATAACTGCACGCAAAATCCTCTACCGCCACCGACGACTTGGATTGATTATGATCCGACTCGAAGCCCGCCAGCATAATGCTCGCCGCCATTCGCTTGACATCCCATTCCCAAGGGCCTTCGATCGTCTCGTCGAAATCGTTTATATCGAAAACGATTCGTCCGTCGGGCGCCTCGAAGGACCCCAGGTTTTGCACGTGAGCATCGCCGCATAACTGTACAGTTAGGCCCGTCTGTGGCTGAGCGCCAAGATCGGCAGCCATGATTGAGACCGCCCCGCGAAAGAACGCGAACGGTGAAACCCGCATGCGGCCGTACTTCACCGCCAACAGGCGCGGTACCCGATTCCGTGCCGCTTTCAGCAAGATTTCGATAGGGTCGAATCCGCGTTTCGTAGGATCGAGATTGCCCAGTCCGCTTCGGCTTACGCGATTGCGCGCCTCCTCCCCGAAACGCAGGCGTTGTTTTCGGTTTAGCTTTTTGAGCGGGTCGCGCGAGTCCGGATCGCGAGGGCGCCATCTACTTTCTCAGATACTGGTCGGTCTTATTGAGCCAGTCCTCGCGAGGCGGCGTAAAAAGATCTACGTCAACAGTGTCTTCGAGCGCCGTTGCCGTGTGCGGAGCATTTGGTGGAATGCATAGAAACTCTCCGCTCCGGACGGTGATCTCTTCTCCGCTGACGGTGAAATGGAGAGTCCCGGATTCAATGTAGCTGACTTGCTCGTGGCGGTGCTGGTGCATCGGTACCACGCAGCCCTTCTTCAGGAGAACCCGCGCCACCATGATTTGATCTCCTACTACGAGCTGCCTATCGAGGAGCGGGTTCACCGTTTCAATCGGTATCGCGTCCCACTGAATGTGTTTCGCTTTCGCTTGGTTGGTCTCGGCCATATTCTTTCCCGTGCCTTTCGGTCAGATTCCTTTATACATTCCCCCGTCCACGAGAATGGTCTGGCCGGTGATGAAGGAAGCGCGCTCTGACGCCAGCCACACAATCGCGTCCGCTACTTCCTCCGGCTTGCCTAGCCTGCCGACTGGGATCTGCTCAATCCACTCCCGCTCGCAATCAGCGATGCTTTGCCCGGACGCCGCTGCCCGGTTTGCGGATAGCTCTCTCAGGCGATCTGTCGCGGTATAGCCCGGACCCACGTTGTTGACCAGAATGCCGTCCTTGCCAAACTCGTTGGCCAGACTGCGCACTAGGCCGGATACTCCCGTGCGGATCGCGTTCGAAAGGATAAGCTGCGGTTGCGGTTGCTTGACAGTGATCGAACTGATCATGATTATGCGTCCCCACTTGTTCCGCTGCATGACAGGAATAACGGCCCGCGCGAAGGAAGCCGCGCTCCTCAGGTTGAGCTGAAATGCGTCATCCCATTCGGCGTCCGTGGTTTCCAGGAACGGCTTTGCAGGCGGCCCGCCCGCGTTCGTCACGCAGACATCTATGCGATCGAAAATTCTTGCTGCGTCTTTGACAAACTCGGTGATTCCCCCGCTGTCGCGGACATCGAGATTCTCGGTATGAACCTCCACCCCAAAGTGCTCGCGTACCTGCGTGGCAAGCTGCGCCAGTGCCTGTTCGTTTCGAGCGCATAGAGCGAGATGAGTTCCTTCAGCAGCAAGTGCCAAGGCTGTAGCGCGGCCTAGGCCTTGACTCGCGCCCGCGACGAGCGCCACCCGGTTCTTCAAACCCGTTTGCATCTAGTCATCTTTGCATTGCCATGAAATGCGCAGTGACGACCGGTTCAAGGTGAGTTAGTAATTCTGAGCGGCAGCCGTGTAACGAAGAAAGGGCCGGGCATTAAGCCGGGCCCTTGTTAATTGAGTTTGTTCAATTGAGTTCAGAAACGAGTAGCTAACTTTACCGGGCTGCGCGCCGGCTGCTCCTCTTCCGTAAGAGTGCGAGCGATCCGATCCCTAGCGACAACAGTAGGTAGCTGGAAGGCTCGGGCGTTGTGGAGCTTGCGGCCGAACTTGCCGTAAACGATCCAACATTTGTGCCGGCGCCGGTTCCGCTTAGCTCGATCAACATGCCGCTGGAACCGGAAGTGAGGGGGGCGAAATCACTCGCGTATTGCGAAACAAACTGCTGGAGTTGATTCGTATTCCCGCTGCTGAGTGCGGACGCGATTGTGCTCTCTTGGGTGCTGGCGAAAAGTCCGGTCCAGCCGGTGGTGTAATTCGCGCCGTTAGCCAATGAGAGAACCACGCTCGATGTCGAAGTCGAAGAGCTGGAACCGGAGCTTGTTAAAGCCATAATTGCGCCAGTTCCGGAACCCGTCGCGCTTATCGATTTGTTGAAGGTTGTGCCTGCGGGAACGGAATTAGCAAGCATCTGTGTGGTCCCGGTGCTGCTGCCCGTAGTCCCGGTTCCAGCACCCGTCGTTCCAGTGCCTGCACCCGTGGTCCCAGTTCCAGCACCCGTTGTTCCCGTGCCTGTGGTTCCCGTGGTGCCAGTCGTTCCCGTGGTTCCCGTGGTGCCTGTTGTTCCAGTGCCTGCCCCCGTGGTTCCGGTCGTCGTGCTAGTTGCCGAACCGCTAGCGCTCGACCCGGAATTTGAGAAAACAAGGTACGCGTTCTGCAGCGGAACATTTGGCTTCAGCGCAATCGTTGTTGAGCCGCTGTTTCCGGCAGAACCGGCCCCCGTGGTCCCGGTCCCAGCACCAGTCGTTCCAGTGCCAGCACCTCGTGGTCCCGGTGCCAGCGCCCGTGGTTCCCGTTCCCGGCACCTGTCGTTCCTGTGCCAGCGCCCGTGGTTCCACTACCGGCCCCGGCGCCTGCGGAACCCGCGCCGCCACCCGTCGTACTTGTTCCTCCGGTGCTTCCCGTCCCACCGCCGGAAGTTCCGCCGGCAGCGCCACCGCCGGAAGCTCCGCCACCTCCGCCACCTCCGCCGCCCTGGAACATCATTATGTGATGGTTATGTATGCTGCTCGAATAATCCGCATTTGTTGACGCCTTAGCGGCGGGAGTTGTCCAGAGAACAAGTCCCACGCAAGCGGCAAGCGTCACCAAGTACGGGTGCAGATTGCCCTTATCTAATCGCATTCTTCCTCCAGATGAACTTACTAATTAGCTCACGCTCGATAGATATCATAACGAGTAACTTTGGTCACCTGTACAACTTACAGAATGATTGATTTCCAGCTGTTCTACGGGTCCGATCTTGTAAATGAAATGGCTTATGGCCCTAACTGATACGAGTATCGATCCGCATTGCGGTCATAGGAATACTCTATTCATCGCGTGTGCGGCTACTCGGACCGCTCGTCGGACCACTAATTAGGAGATGCTGATTCTCAAGGTGAGAAGGAAAACGCACGTAAGTCTTCTATCGAAAGTTTCACTTACTATATCGTAAGTATGCCTATCGATGTCAGTCGAAGCGGCCCCGCAGAAGTTTCATAAAAACGGCTTCTGTGTTCTAGAGACGCACTATCCCGCATCTCTGCTGCGCGCGTCGCGAAACGTTTTGGCCGGCGCTGCTCCAGCATCTGAATACCTATCGAGATGGGCCGCATCGGGGCCCCAATCGGCATCTCCTGCCCATGCCCTTTTTGAGCCGCCCTGCTTTGCACTCGAGTTCTTCTTCGATGCCAACGTTCTGGCAATCGGGGGACCATGGACGAAAGAATCGTGGCGGGATCAGTGGGGTTGCGACCCGCTCCTGAAGGAAACGACGACCTCCGGGGGGATTCACGATTCGCTATGTGTGTCGCTGGTACGCCTACGACACTTGCGAAGTCAAGCAGTCCTTCAGCATGTCTGGCGTTCTCTCACTCAGGAACAACGCGACCTGCTCAGTTTCCCAGTTTTGATCCTTCATCTGGTCAGAACAGCCTCATCGCTGACCTGCTCTATTTGAACCGGAGCCGCTCGTAAGAGTTCCACTTGGAGGTGTCTGTCACAATCACCATATCCCCAGGAGAGAGCCCGCTCAGGATCTGTATCAAAGCTCCGGACTGCACCCCGAATCTTACTGCCGTACGCGTGGCAAATTCTCCGCTCGGCGCGAGAACGAATAAGAACATCTTCGTATTCGCTCGAGCGTTAGCAGGCCGCTCGAAATAGACGGCGTTCTTGAGTTCGCCAACCTGGAGTAAGGAGCTAACTTTCTCCCCCACTTTGGCGTCGCCAGAAAAAGGTTCTTTCAGACGAATGATTACTTTCCACGAATCGAGCAAGGTTGCGCGATCTATGTCAACAACACTCCCCATCATCACTTCCGGGGCCTTTACCTGTACGGAAGCCGGCTGGCCGACTTGAGGTGAGCGACACAGAACCGGAGGGTACCGTGACAGATACCTCGGGCGGAGTGAGGGAGACGATCTCTCCGATCGGCGTGAGTCGAAGAGGCATGTCCCCACGGCGGACCGGGTGAACTGAAAGGCCGTTCTTGTCTACTTCGGGATCAGCCCGGAGAGGACTGCTTTGAGCAGCAGTAACTGCGGCCGAAGCGGAAAGCATCAGAGAAATGAAAATCGTGAGGCCCATATTAAACGCAGAATGCAATCGAGCGCCCGTCGCCAAAGCTCACAAATTAGAAAAGATTACAGCTTGGCCGTATCAGACGACGTCCAATTCCGATACCTGTTCGCTCGATTCCGAACACTGCCCCCAGAGTTATGGGCTCGTCATCGGAGGATTGGCGGCGTTGGGCATTGCCAGTCTGCTGTCAAGTTTCTCTACCTTCCTCTACGGCGTTGGTACGGCCGACCCCATCACATTCGTTTCGGTGTCTCTGGTTCTGACCGGAGTAGCCATTGCGGCTTCTTACATCCCTGCACGCCGCGCCGCACGGGTCGATCCGATCAGCGCTGTTCGCGAGGAATTGACTCGACTGCCTCACTCTAAAATCTTGTCATTATCCAAAGGCCAACCAGCATCAGACCGCACCCTAGCATTCTGGGCCAGGTTGCAGGATGAACCTTGAAGCCGATCCATCCGAAATTGTCAAGAACCAGGGACATTACTAGCGACGCCGAGATGGTGATTCCCGTGAAAACGCCGGATCCCATACGCTGGGCAAACGCCGCTCCGGCAAGCGTGGCTGCGATGCTCAAGAGACCGCCCGTCCAAGCCCACCACGGAGCTGTTGATAGTTTGCTCATGGACGGGAAAGATTGACGCGAGAGGAGATGAATCAGTACAACTCCGCATAACCCGGAGAGATAGACAAAAATCGTCGCCGGTACCGCTTGCTCGATCGTCTTTCTTAACTCGGAGTTCGCTCCGGCTTGAGCCGGGTTGGCAGCGCCAGCGGCAGCCGCGATAAGGTACATGATCCAATTCACATTTTCTAGATGTCGCTGGATCTGAAGACCGCGCAAAAAGAAGTTTGCTACACGGCTATTCTGTCCCCCTGGCGCCTATTCAAGCTGGAACGACAGTTTCTCTTTAGTCTTGAGGCCGTTCAAGATGTCCCAGGCCGCCTTCGCTTCCTTCTCGCCGCGGATCACGAATTCTGAACCGTCTTCTAGTTTGACGATCAGAGAGTCCTCCGGAACTTGCAACTCCTGAGAACCGTCGCTTGTAACCGTTATCGCTCCGGAACTGATCTTCGAGCCCTTTTTGTCGAGCTTAGCCGACGCAATCTGGGAAGCATCGACCTGAATGTCCTGGCTAAGTTGAATCGTGCTCACAAACTATCCTCACGACTACGGTAGCAGGAGGTTCTTGTCCATCACTGTTTCGTCCGTACTCGGCTCGAGCTTGTGGCATCATCATGATCGATGCGAAACCATCTCGGCTCTCGCAATTGTCGGAGTCTCAGCGAGCACCACTCCGGAGGCGGCGATTTACGGATTCCTTTGTTGCGCCCATGAGCTTGTTGCAAGCAGACAGACCAGACGGCTCCGTTCGTCTGCTCGCCATGGAAGGAATTCAAAAGCGTTTCGGTGGTGTACACGCTTTGCAGGACGTGTCTTTCGATCTGAAGGGTGGCGAAGTTCATGCACTTGTGGGCGAGAACGGCGCAGGCAAATCAACCCTGATCAAGATTCTTGCCGGCGCTTTGGCGACCGATGGCGGAAGCATCTGGTATCGAGGCCGGATTGTGGAGCGAATGACGCCTGCACTCTCGCGCTCATTGGGAGTAGCCGTCATTTACCAGCAGCCCGCGCTCTTCCCCCACTTAACGGTCGCAGAAAATCTCGCATTCGCCCGAGATGCTGGACGACTGAATCACCTCGCAGACTGGCGAACTTGGAACCGGCGGGCAGCTACGGTGCTGGAGGAGGTGGGCGCGAAAATTCGACCGCAGGATCTCGCGGGATCGCTGACCATGCCCGAACAGCAGCTTGTCGAGATTGCGAAGGCGCTTGACGCAGATGCCAAGGTCCTCGTCATGGACGAACCTACGGCTTCGCTTGGTGAGACAGAAGCTGACAATCTGCTCGGCCTGGTCAGGCAGCTTCGCAGTCGTAACGTTGGAGTCATCTATATTTCCCATCGGCTCCAAGAGGTCTACGCACTCGCGGATCGCATTACGGTCCTGCGCGATGGGCAAAGTGTCGGCACCTTCGACACGAAAGATCTACCCCGCCAGCAGCTTATTCATTTGATGGTCGGGCGTCAGCTTGAAACGATTTTCCCCGGCCCAGCCTCGTCCGTCGGTGCTCCTGTGCTCGAGGTGAAGGATTTGTCTAACCAGAGCCGGCGCGTGCATTCAATATCCTTCGTCTTGCATCGTGGAGAAGTACTTGGTCTGGCCGGTCTGGTTGGAGCAGGCCGCACGCAATTTGCTGAGACGCTCTTCGGCCTGACGCCCACCGATAGCGGCTTGATCCGCATCGACGGCGTAGCGGTCCGCATAGAATCTCCTCGCCAAGCGGTTCGTTTAGGCTTGGCTTACGTGCCTGAAGACCGCAGAAAGCACGGAGTGATCATGGGCCTTTCCGTCAGCCAGAACACCACGCTCAGCAGTCTGAAAAATATCTCTCGTCACGGGTTTCTGCGGCAGGACGAGGAGTTTCGGACGGCCGAAGAATATCGCTCCAGATTCCAAATCAAGACTGCCTCCGTCCTTACGCCCATAGAGGAACTCTCGGGCGGAAATCAGCAGAAAGTGGCCATCGCGCGCTGGTTGATGACCCGTCCCCATGTGCTCATCCTCGACGAACCCACCCAAGGCGTCGATATCGGAGCGAAAGCGGAGATCTATGCCGCCATACGTGAGCTCGCCGCTGATGGACTGGCCATCCTGCTGATTTCTTCGGAGATGCCGGAAGTGATTGGGATGAGCGATCGAATCCTGGTTATGCGCCAAGGCAGAATCGCTGGCATTTTAGGCTCTGCCGAGGCCACCGCAAACCGGGTAATGGAACTCGCCGTGGGACACACTGCCGCGATATCTTGATGCACTATTTGTTACGTCGAGAGTTCGCGGGCTCGGCCACGCTAGTCTGCTTTCTGCTGCTCTTGGCCCTCACTGCGCCGTCATTTTACTCGGCCGGCAATCTTCGCGACCTCGCGCTTTCGAATATCTCCGTACTGATCGTTGCCGTAGGGAGCACCTTTGTCATCGTTCTCTCGGAGATAGATATCTCTGTTGGATCGATGTTTGCGGTATGCGGAGTTTGCTATGGAGTCTTGGCCAAAGCGGGTATACCGATGGTCCTGTTGCCGTTGGCCGCAATGGTTGTAGGCGCCCTGCTTGGAGCGATCAATGGAGCGCTGGTCTCATTTCTGAAGGCGCCCTCAATCGTGGTGACACTGGCGACTATGATCGCTCTTCGAGAAGCTCTCAACTGGGTAACTCAAGGCGCATGGATCCAGAATCTTCCCGCGAACTTTCAGTGGTTCGGATTGCCGCAGTCACAGGGAGAACTGCTTCTCTTCGGTATCGCAGCAATCACATTTCTGGCAACGCTCTGGGGCGCTCGAAAACTGACCTTGTTCCGAGCCGTATACGCGGTTGGCTCGAACTCGGAAGCGGCGCGCCTCATGGGTATCAATACGCGCATGATCGTGTTTGGAGCCTTTGTTCTATCTGGAATTTTGACCGGCTTGGCCGCAGCTCTCAACGCCGCCCGCTTCTCTGAAGTTCCATCCAATTCCGGTCTGGGCCTGGAACTGAAAGCCATCGCGGCTGTCGTGGTCGGCGGAACCCCCATAACGGGGGGTAAAGGAAGCCTCCTGGGAACGCTCGCCGGAGTCGCACTGATGGGTGCTATTGGTCCAGCCCTTACGTTTCTGAGAATCGACCCTTATTGGGAAAAGGCATTCCAGGGAGCTGTGATCCTCGTCACCGTTCTATTTGAGGCCGTCGCCTCCAGGAGATCGGCTACTCCGGCCGTCTAAACAGCCCCGAATGATCTCGTCCCTCAGTAAGCACGGCGTCGTACTCGTCGGGCTGATTGTGCTTGAGGTATCAATCTTCGCTCATTTCGGACCCCATTTTCTTTCCATCGAGAATCTTTTCGAATGCATACGCCTCACCGTCGAAGTCGGACTGATTTCGCTGGCGATGACACCCGTCATCATCTCCGGGGGCATTGATCTGTCAGTCGGATCCATGATGGGCTTAAGCGCCGTAGCCATGGGTTCGCTCTGGCAGACGCATGGACTGGCCATTGGATCAGCAGCCCTACTGGCTCTCGCTATCGGCGTACTTGGCGGCCTTCTCAACGCTCTTCTCATCGCGCAGCTCAATGTATCTCCGCTTATCGTCACGTTGGCGAGTTACTCGCTGTTCCGTGGCATTGCGGAAGGAATGACGGGCGCGGCCGTCGCTTACTCCAACTTCCCGGCCGGATTTCTGTTCTTAGGTCAGGGATATATTTTCAAAGTCATTCCCACCCAGAGCCTGGTCCTTTTTATCGCGATCCTTGCCTATTGGCTCATTCTTCATCGATCGGTGATCGGCCGCACCATATTTGCGATCGGGCTCTCTCCGAGCGGTGCGCGATATGCCGCATTGCCTGTAACCGGGCGCCTGGTCCTGATCTACGTTCTCTCTGGCTTGAGTGCCAGTTTAGCCGGCGTGATCTATGTCGCTCATCTCGGGCAGGCGAAATCCGACGCAGGTACTGGGTACGAGTTGATCGCGATCACAGCCGTTGTTCTGGGAGGGACCTCGATCCTCGGAGGTTCCGGTACCATCGTGGGCACCGTCCTCGGGCTCGCTGCAATCAGTATTCTCGAGGACGGTCTTCGCTTATCGGCGCTTCCGGCTGAACTTTCGGGTATATCTACCGCGATTCTGCTGCTGCTTACAATCGCATTCAAACGGCTGAAACTGAAATCCTCGAGTCCCATCGTTGAAAGTGGCTCGGCACCGGCAGAACGGCGCGCATCGGGAAGCGGCATAGAAGGTGAACAATTGAGAAATTCACAATTAGCAGTCCTTTGCTCCACCGTGATTGTCGGCGCTTTGATTGTTGCCGGCACAAACTGGTATCTCATCGAAGAACTTCGAGGCGTAGTTGCTGGAAGGTCAGAGGCGCGCCTGAACAAACGGGAAAAAATCACCATAGCAATGATGCCAAAAGCAAAGGGAGATCCTTACTTCATTACTTGCCGGAAGGGTGCTGAGGAGGCGGCGAAGGAACTAGACGCAAACCTAATCTGGGACGGTCCGACCACAGTCGATCCCGCCAAACAGAATGAATTCGTTGAGAGCTGGATCACCCGCCGGGTCGATGCCATCGCGGTTGCCGTCGGTAACGCCGCCAGCGTCTCCACCGTATTGCGTAAAGCGCGCGAGCACGGCATTAGCGTCGTGACGTGGGATTCCGATGCTGCGCCGGATTCCCGCGACTACTTCGTCAATCAGGCCACGCCCCAAGCCATCGGCTCTACTTTGGCTGATACTGCCGCGTCGCTCCTGGAACAGAAAGGCGAGTTGGCGATAATCACCGGTTTACTCAGCGCCGAAAACCAAAATCTCTGGATACGCTACATAAAAGAGCGGGTCGCCGCCAAATACCCGAATGTGAAAGTGAGCGCCGTAAGACCGAGCGACGATGACAGAGACAAAGCCTTCGCTGAGACCCAGACTTTATTAAAGGTGTACCCTCGCGTCCGCGTCATTGTCGCTATATCTACTCCTGCCGTCCCGGGTGCCGCCGAAGCGGTTAAGCAATCCGGACGCCACGATGTGAAAGTCACTGGACTCACGCTGCCATCTCTGTGCAGGTCATATATGCAGGAAGGGATCGTCGCCTCCGATGTCCTGTGGGATACCCGGGGGCTCGGTTATTTGACCGTCAGCGTTGCCGCCGCAGTAGCGCGACATCAGATGCCGGAGCATCCTCTGTCTTTTCGCGCGGGAAGGCTGGGAACAGTGCAAGTAGCCGGAACCGATGTGATTCTAGGCCAGCCTCTAGTTCTCACCCGGGCTAATATCGACCAGTTTGATTTCTAAGTGCGGGCGATTCACTCCCGCGCCCGATAAATCGCATCTTCACTCCTGCGTCCGTCGACTCCATCACCTATCTGCATTTAGAACGGAAACCAGGATATCGCAAGCGACGTCTCGGCAGTCATGCTTTCCGTTCGCTTGTCTGCGCTCAGGTTCGCAGCTCTGACCGCTCTATTCTCGCCGGGCGTGCTGCAAGCGAGTCTTTGCGTTGAGCATGCTTGGAACCTTGACCAGATTGCAGAGGCCCCTGTGCTCGTGGTCGGACGTGTCCTTTCGCTCGAAAGAGCAAATGGCCCTCACTTCACCGGTGATCCAAGGCAGTCAGCTCCACCCCAAACCATCACCGCGGAAGTACGGGTTCTTCGTTCTATCCAGCAGCCTGCGCCGGCGGTGGCGAAAGTCTCCGAGAGGATCAGTATTCGCTATGTTGGCCGCGATGGCCCCGATTTCTCGTTCTGCCCTACGCCTCTGCCAGAGCTTGAGCCGGCACAGGTTCTCCTGCTGCCCCTAGCCGCCAGTCCAAGATCTGCATCCGAAAGCTGGCAGCTCATCGGCGCGGACGGCTACGGAATGACAACGCGTGTCACCGCTGTGCTGGGGGAGTCCGCGCCCATCGCTCATGATTCACGATCCTTCATCACCCGCGAACTTGTAAATTCTTTCCGCAGCGGCAACCCGGTCGCGCTTTTCACCGCATCATCGCTTGTAGCAAGACAGGCCGGGTATCTGGAACCGGAACTTACGACGGGGCTGGAAACCTCGATCGGACACGATACCGGCCGCTGGGCCCAGATTCTCGGTAGCATGCTCTTGACCTACGCCGATCGACCGCTAACGATTGCTGAGGTCGAGGCGGGTAAGACGGATCTAGACCGGCCGAATCTCCATGGGTTCCCTCTCGCGCAACTTGCCTTGACTCACCTCAGCGGCAGGGAAACTGCCGAGAGTTTGGTCTGGCTCTCACTCGTGGCCGATGTTCCCGGCTTCGCAGATGAACCCTACCATCCGCTCTTCGCGTACAAATACAACGTTGCTCTCCAGGACGCTATAGCGTACCTGTCTCGCTATAAAGAAAATCCCGCTCTCATCGAAGCGACAAAATCAGCTCTCCGCGCCGACCGTCCCGGCTCGTGCTTCCTTGCCGCTCGGTTGATCGATGAGGGACAAAAAGCATGCCTCCCTGAAGCTTTAGACCGGGCGATGAAGGTTATCGATCGCCCAGCGGCCGATGCAGATGATCTCGGCGTTGCCCTTCGTCTTGTGCTTCGCTACGGAACCGGCGCTCAGCTTCGCCGCTTAGCGGCACTCTCGATCGAATTCAGAAGCACAAATCCGGACTACGCCGGCTTCCTGCAAAGGCAGATCGCACAATCTTTCAGGAGACCTGCTTGACAACATTGTATTCGTCTGAACCCTTCGAACACTGACCAGCCAACTCGTTCCCAGAGCCCATTCAGGTGGGGGCACTTGCATCCGGCACGCGATTTGGCTTCTGCTTCCTCAACAATCTCGGGGCCGGAGTTCCTCCTCTTTGCTGTCCCACGTTCGAGTGGTTATAATCCTTTTGAAGTAGGTGCAGGGGCGGGTGCTCGAACCGCGGGTGCTTTGCCATCCGTAATCCGGCCGTGAATCATCGCGACCGTTAGCAAGTGAAATCGGAGCTTTTGTATCGGAATTTTCAATTTACTAACTGGAGCTTTTACTAATGTTAAAGAAACTTGTAGTCCCGGCGACTCTGCTCTTCGCAGCGTCACTCTCGTGGCAGGCAAACGCGAGCACATTCGACTTCACTTTCGCAGGGCCTGGGGTAAGTGGAACGGTCGAGTTGACTTATGGCGCAGCCACCGACGCGAAATATCCCCAGGCTTTCGAGGTAACCGGAATAACTGGTATCTTCTCTGACTCGAATAATGGCTTGAACATCGTCAACGCACCCATCGGCCCGCTCGAGCCAGTCAAGCACGACACGCCGGATTCCACCAACTTACTGGCGCCGCACGATTTCAGCAGGTTCGCGGTAGCATCGGGCTTATCTCCTGAAAACAGCGGCTTCCTGACCTACGACAACCTCTTTTATTCCGGCGGCTCCCCGCAAACCGCCTCAGCTTACCCGTTCCATGGCGGTTTCGTCGACATTTATGGACTGCTCTTCGATGTTGGCGGTAGAGTAGTCGATTTCTGGAGCAACGGTGATGTCGGCGGTACCGGTCACATCGATTACGGCGTCGGAGTCGCGACCTCCCAAACAGCGTTAGATTATGTGGGTGGTAACGTCTCGCAGACTCCGGAGCCCAGCGCGCTTGGCCTGCTCGGCACTGGAGCATTAGGGATGCTGCTCTGGCGGCGGCGAGCTGCCCGTCGGAGATAGCTTTGAAGGAATACTCGCAACCCTGAAGCTGTCTCCGTATGCGGGCAACAAGCAACCCCGGACAACATTAGGCGAAGTCGTGATCGCCCAGGCTTGACTTCATTCGGGTTGCTTGCCCTTCCGAAACGCTTGCTCACAGAGCAAAGCCGGCCGCTAACCAGCTTTTCTGCTTTAATGAATTAGCTGCACCGTGTGATCACCGGCGGTAAGCTCAAAACTGGCCCGACCCTGCCGGATGGCGATGGTGCCTTCCGGTTTAGCATCGATTTTCAATTCGAACGATCCACTGTCGTATTCCGCGGTGGTAACGCGCACCGGCGCTCCGCTTCTGATAGTAAAGGCTTGAGGTTGATATTGACGCACAACAACGGGGCGATTAGTCTCAAAGCAAAGTTTTCCATCCCTCATGAGCGCCGTCCTGTTCGGGCCGATTGCGACATCGTAGACGTGGTTCTCCCAGGACGCGCCATGAAATTCTCCCGCCGTAGGCGGGTTCAGAGCGCCGAAACGTAGACCCTCCCAAGGATTCTCGTCGATATATTGCTCCAGTGCCACGAGGCAGAGTAGGGCCCCCCAGGTGTAGTGGGTGTCACCTCCGCCGTTACCTCCCCACGCGTGGTAATTCTCGTTGGTGTGTCCGGCCACCTTCCAGTCGTCCATAAACAATGCGTAGCTTTTCTCTGCAAAAGCGAGCGCCTCTTTATCGAAGCTATAGCGGTTGAGTCCCTCGTACACCATGTAATTGGTCGGACCCCATATAGCACCGCGCCAGTAAAATTGGTCCGCAAATGCAGAGTCGTTGCGCGCGATTGTTGGGATCACGTAGGTTCCCCAGAATTCCTTAGGGTTTAGCAGATGTTCACGAACCATGCGGCGGGCCTGTTCGGCCGTAGCGATTCCCGCGAACAGCGGGTAGAAATTGGTAGGGGAAAGATGCGGCGAGAATCGTCCGCCCCAATATCGGTTTTCGTAAATGCCGTCGTGTTCGTTCCAGAGATCTTTACGGATGCGCGCCTTCACGTTCTCATATTCTGAAGAGAAACGCTGGCGGTCGCTATCCTTTCCGAGCGCTGCCGCAAGGCTTGCCAGGCATTCGGCATCCAGAGCATAGAGCGAATTCAGACCAACGTCGTTCAGATTCATAGTGTAGGTGCGGGCGTCGTAAGTAGCTTCGTCGTACATCGGGCTGTCGTCCATACCGCTTTCCCACTTCGCCTGCCGGATAGAACCGCGGCCGCCGATCGATTGGCTCGACCCGCGGTCACTTCCCCACTCCAGCAAACCATCTCCATTTCCATCCCGCCAAGGCTGACCGTCACCACGATTGCCGAGCCACCAGGCGTGCCATTTAACCAGGCGCGGATAGGCCCAGGCGAGAAAATCGCGATCCTGAAACTTCCGAAACATTTTCCAGACCACGTAAGCTCCCACCGGCGGCTGCGCTCGGTCGGGAGTAATCCCCTCGCCCGACGCGATGTTCGGTACGACGCCCGTACTGGTTTGCGCGGACAGTATCGCCCTTACTCCGTCGAGCGTCTGAGCCTTGTCTTCAAGGCTACTTAGCAGGGCCCCGAAAAAGCAGTCCCATTCGCCTACAACCCAGCCTCCGAAGTTGTGCGCCCATACGCGGCTGATGCTTGGGAAAACCAGATTCACCGACGGCGCGTAAAGCGTATTCCAAAACATCGTGTCGCCTATCGCTTCGGGAGCGCCCGCGAACAATCCATTCACTCCGGGTCGCGCCTTGCTGTACTTCTCTGCATTTCTGCTCAGCAGCGCATCGATTGCTCCTGAAGATAGCCAAGTTTGCGCCCGGCTTCTTAGCTCGGCTTCTGTGGACCCAACAAGCGCGACAAAATGCGCGTTGCGAGCGGCATCGGTTGCAAATTCAATTCCCGCCGCACCCGGCGAGGGGTTACCGGAAGAGTTCATTCGGCCGGAGGCAAGCATGCTTTTTCGAAGGTCGTCGAGCGATCCGTATGTCCCGGAACTCACAAGTGGGCGATCCGTCGCAACAAGAAATTTCAAAGTGGAGCCGAACGCTCCATCGAAATAACGTTCTACAAGAATTGACCTTTCTGATTCCTTCACCGAAAACACGCCTTCGGCGTTCGCACCTGTCTGTGGTAGATAAGCTTCCAGAACGAGCTGCACGCTGGACGCGGCATTGAGGCGGCCCACCACGGCCGTTCCCTCAGGGCGGGACCATTCCAGAGTGATAGGCGCCTCGCCGGGCGGATGGCGCCAACGCAAGCGGCAATAGGAGTTGTCCGGAGCATGCGGACCCACCTCGGTGACCGCCGGATAAACGTCCCTGCCATCCAGGAAACTCCCGCTGCGCGAACCCACCCGCAAGCCGAACGTGACCGGGTCGCCATGGCTCTTGCCGAGAAAGACGATGCCATTCCACGCATCGCCGTCGAACGCACCCACTCTGATGTCAGAGATAGGAGGCGACGTCTGCAATGGGGCGCATAGCGCCAAGCGCGCCGCGATTACAGCAGCCGCTAACAATCGCGCCTTGAGCATGACTAGTATCGTTACACCAAATCGCACTGGCAGGTCACCTCTAATGAGCACAACTCGCTAACGTCAATACCCCTTCGCTGCCCAAATCGGGGCGGCCTTCCTGATCCGGTCCAGCGCTTCTTTCAGATTCTTGAACGAATTCGCGTAACTGAAGCGCAGATATCCATCGCCGCAATCCCCGAAAGCCGCTCCATCCAGGCACGCGACACCCGCTTCTTCCAGCAGAATGTCTTCCATTTCCTTTGATCGCCGTCCGGTTCCCGCCACATTGACAAAGGCGTAGAACGCGCCGCTGGGCATGGGGCAGCGGAATCCCGGAATCTCGTTCAACGCGGGACAGAACATATCGCGCCTGCGGCGAAACTCACGCACCATGTTCTCCACGTCTGTTTGCGGGCCGTTCAAACCCGTGATGCCGGCGCGCTGCACAAAGGACGCCGCGCAGGTGTTAGAGTTTGCCATCAGCTTGTTAGTGGGCCCGACCAGCCACTCCGGCATTACGCCGAATCCGAGGCGCCAGCCTGTCATCGCGTAGCTCTTCGAAAAACCATCCATGATGATCGTCTTTTCGAGCATTCCGGGTACGCTTGCAATCGAAAACGGTTCGCCTTCGTAGCAGATGCGCGAGTAGATTTCGTCCGATAGAATCATGACGTCCCGGTTGCTCACGATCTCCGCCAGTCGCCGGATGTCCTGTTCCGGGATGATGCCCCCCGTAGGATTTTCAGGTGAGTTCAGAATGATCAGCTTCGTGCGGTCCGTTATCTGATCCTTGACGAAATCCAGATCGAGCGAGAAGGCTCTCTCCTCACGTAGCGGGATCGGTACCGGCTTCGCATCGAGAAAAGCTATCATCGAACGATAAATTGGGAAGGCGGGATCGGGATACATCACCTCGTCACCCGCTTCGATCAGCGCGAGCATCGGGAAGAATATCATCGGTTTCGCGCCCGGTACGGCACAGACGTGTTGCGGGCCAACCTCAATTCCGCGCGTGCGTGAGACATAACTGGCAACCGCTTCGCGGAACTCCGGCAAGCCTTGCGGTGGCCCATAGTGCGTCCAACCTTCATCGAGTGCAACTTTCGCCGCTTCCGTCACGGAGCGTGGCGTATCGAAGTCGGGCTCTCCGATCTCCAGGTGGATTATGTGCCGGCCCCTTGCTTCGAGCGCTCGGGCGCGCCCCATCACATCGAACGCGGATTCAATGACAAGGCGGCTTACCCGCTTGGCGAGTCTCATGATCCAAGTGTGAACCACTCACGTTTTTCGGCTGTGCGGTCCCGCGCTTATCGAAAACGACCTCGGCGAGCAGACCGGCGGGTTGCCCTCGAAAGAGTCTCCACAATAGCTAGAATGTAAGTACGCAAAAAAGCAAGTCGCTGGGCGAAGTTGTAGTAGTACTCTGCTCATTGTTCTTCGCCGGATCAGCAGCGGGCTCTCAGCCGCTGATCATTCGTCATATTGGCCAGGTCCACAGCTTGTCTCCTGAGGACGCGGCTCATCAGTTACGAGTACGTGTGCGTGGCGTCGTGACGCAGACCATGCCCGAATGGCGGGGCTTCTCGATTCAGGACGGCGCTGATGCTGTGTACGTTTCCGCATCCGGGGCGCAGATACCACTTCCAACAACCGGCGAGCACGTCGAAGTGCGAGGGCGGAGTGGCGCAGGCAATTTTGCTCCGATGATTCAAGCGGATTCCATTATCCGGCTCAGAGCAACGAGGTTTCCGAAGCCCACTTTGGGAAATTGGAATACGCTCTCAAGCGGCGCCTGCGATAACCAGCTCATCGTGATAGCGGGCGTTGTACGGTCGGTGACGGCCGTGCAGCCGCCCCGCTGGCGTTGGCGCGCGACCGCAATGCACATTGACCTGGGGGGTGGCCTCGTCTGGGCCTACGTCAGGGATGCGAGCGTCCTGCGCACGCAAGAATTGCCCGGGGCAACCGTCCGAATTCAAGGGACGTGTCTCGTTTTGTCCAATTCACGTCGGCAGTTCGAACGTAATGCGTTACTTGTCACGAACGGCTCAGATATCACGGTCACTGCACGTCCCCCCCAGGATCCGTTCTCGTTGCCCTTGTCCAATGTCAACCGGCTGTTTGTGTTTCGACCTGATCACGCTACTGCTGCTCGCGTCCGCGTAACCGGAACCGTCACCTGGATTAGCGGCACGCGTCTGTTCATTGAAAACGAAGACGGTTCGTTGCAAGTGAGAACAACAACCGATACGGGCGGTCGCGTCGGTCAGTGTCTCGACATAATCGGATTCCCGACGCCTGGTGCATTCTCCAGCACCCTTGAAGATGCGGTGACTCGTCCCTGTGCCACGCGGCGAGTCATATCGCCCCGCAATTTGACTGCTCGCGGCCTCATGTCGCGAACGGAAAACAATAAGCCTGCGTTACCCGACGCTACCCTCGTACGTTTGGAAGCGACTGTTCTGGATATTGCTCGTTCTGCTCGAGAACAGATCCTGACGCTGGAGGATTCCGACTCAGTATTTACAGCGCGAATGGCGGCCCGGGGGAAATCGGACACCCCGGTTGCTAAGGAGGGCGCTCGGATCAGACTTGTCGGTGTATGTGTCATTCAGGTTGATGATGCAGGACTAGCTCACTCGTTCGAGATCCTGTTGCGTTCTCAGAGCGATATTTCTGTGATCTCCGGACCTGGCTGGCTCACCCCGTCACTGGCGCTGCGAATCCTTATCGCGATGCTCGCCGCGGCGCTCATTGGGGTGCTATGGATTTCACTGTTGCGCAAGCGTGTTCGCCTGCAGACAGAGACGATTCGTGATCAGCTCAGTCGCGAGAGCGCGCTTGAGACACGGCTTCGTCACTTAGTCGAGCGTGCGAGTGATATGGTCTACATTCTGGACCAGAGCGGGAACTTGCTCCATGTCAACTCCGGAACAGAGCGACTGACCGGGTACACCCGCGAAGAGTTGCTTCAACGTAATATCTTGGACCTGTTGGTCCCCGATCAACGGACCGAAGCGATTCGGAAAATCCTTTGTGGAAGTCCAAACGACGTAGAGCTCGAACCATCTGAGTGGCGCTTCCTCAAAAAGGACGGATCTGAAATGACGATCGAACTCAGCCAGCGCATTCACAGAGATTCTGAGCGCGGTACCTGGATCGAGGCGATCGGGCGCGATGTGACAGCGCGAAATGAGGCTACCGCTGAGCAGCGAGACCGCTTCCGCGCGTTGGCAGACAATATACCCCAGTTGGCTTGGATTGCCGATTGTGGGGGAAAACCGATTTGGTACAACCAGCGTTGGTTCGAATACACAGAAATCCCGCTCGAAGAATTGAAACGGCATGGATGGATTACTTGCATCCATCCTGACCACTTGAGGCGCGTTGAAAGCAATCTGCTTCGAACTTTCGAAGGTGGTGGACCCTGGGAAGACGCTTTTCTTCTGTGCGGTGCGGATGCTCGCTTTCGATGGTTTCTGGGCCGGGCTGTTCCAATACGAAATTCCAGCGGGCGTGTCGTCCGATGGTTTGGGACGAATACGGACATCACCGAACAGAAACAAGTCGAGTCAGAGTTGAAGCGGTCTAATTCGGATCTGCGGCAATTCGCGTATATTGCGAGCCATGACCTTCAGGAGCCTTTGCGAAATGTCTGTACTTTCACGCAATTGCTGAGCCGAACATTCCAGAACGGTGAGCTCACCCCACAGCGAGCCAGATGCATGGATATCATCCTCTCTGGAACGCGTCGCATGGTAGCGCTCATAACGGACCTCCTTCAGTATTCTCAAGTAAGCGGAACACGAGAGGTTGAGCTTCGCCTTATCGATCTGGAGTTCGTGTTCAGCGCTGTTCTGGCGAACTTGGAGGCGACTGTTCGCGAAACCGGCGCGATCATTACCCATGATGCTCTGCCTACGATAGCGGCTGATGGAGGGAATTTCGGTCGGGTCCTGGAGAATTTATTCGCGAATGCGTTGAAATATTCCCGGCCCGGCGTCGCACCCCGTGTTCATCTCTCGGCTCTTCGCGGCACCGATGCATGGATATTTACTGTACGAGATAACGGCTGCGGCTTTGAGCAAGCATACGCGGAGCGGATTTTTGGAATCTTCAGGCGGCTGCATGGGCAGGAGAAGCCCGGAACTGGAATAGGGCTCGCGATCTGCAGAGCGATCATCGAACGCGCGGGCGGTCAGATCTGGGCGGAGGGGCAGCCGGGTGTTGGCGCCCTTTTCTGCTTTTCAATTCCTGATGCACTGGTCTCGGATGGTGACTCGAACACGCCTACATTTTCAGAATTCAGTTCTCGATCGAGTTGCTCGGCAGGCACTACACTCGATCTGTGGACGAAATAGCCGATTCCAGTGAAGCGCCCGATACACGGCTCGCCATTTACGGAACTTTGGCCCCGGGCCGAGTCAACCATCACCAGATCTCGGCACTAGTCGGCCACTGGCAGCGCGGGACGGTGAAGGGCAAGCTGTTCGCTTCCGGCTGGGGAGCTGCCGTTGGCTTTCCTGGATTGATTTTGGACCCGCGTGGTCCGTCGGTAGACGTGGACCTCTTCGAGTCGGCGGACCTTCCGGAGCATTGGACCCGTCTTGATGAGTTTGAAGGAAGTGGCTACAAGCGCGTAGTCACAACAGTAAGCACCGAAAAAGGCGAACGGAGTGCATGGATTTATGTCCTCGCTGAAGAGCAGCCCTAGCGGTGATCTCCGCAGAAAACGAAACGGGAACCTTGCGGTTCCCGTCCGTCGTGTCGATCATGTTCGACCCTGGGTTTGTGATTAGTTGGTCCCCTTCGTATCGGGGTGAATCCAGTATATCGCGCCTGGTTATCGGATCTTCTCCGCAATCGACTTCGCTTGGACAAACTGCAGCAGGTAATCCGGGCCGCCCGCCTTCGAGTCTGTCCCCGACATGTTGAACCCGCCGAACGGATGCGCTCCCACCATCGCTCCCGTACACTTCCTGTTGATGTACAGATTTCCCACAAAAAACTGCCGTTTCGCCTTCTCCACTTTCGCCGGGTCTGAAGTAAAAACCGCGCCCGTCAAACCGTATTCCGAGTCGTTGGCGTAGTCGAGAGCCTGATCGAAATCTTTGGCTTTCGTAACCGCGAGCACTGGTCCGAAAATTTCTTCTTGAAAGATGCGTGCCTTGGGCTCGACATCCGCAATCACGGTCGGCTTGATGAAGTATCCGTCTCCATCGGCCGGTGCGCCGCCGGTAAGCAGACGGCCTTCTTTCTTCCCAGCCTCGATGTAGTTCAGGATGCTCTCTTTCGCGCGAACATTGATCACCGGGCCCATATAGTTCTTTGAGTCATCAGGCGGACCGATTGTGATCGCCTCGGTCTTTTTTTTCAGCTTCTCCAAAAATTCGTCATAGACTGCTTCATGTACGATCGCCCGCGAGCACGCTGAACACTTCTGGCCCTGGTACCCGAATGCCGAGTACGCCACCGCGCTCGTTGCTTCGTCGAGATCGTAGTCGCGATCGACAACTATCGCATCCTTGCCGCCCATCTCCGCCACCACCCGCTTGATCCAAAGCTGGCCTTTCGGCGTCTTTGCGGCGAGTTCGTTGATTCGCAAGCCCACATCACGCGATCCGGTGAACGAGATGAACCGCGTCTTCGGATGCGTGACCAGGACATCTCCAATCGCTGCGCCGCTACCCGTAAGTAGCGAGAACGATTGCGCCGGAAACCCGGCTTCGAGCAAAGCTTCCGCGAATTTCGCGGCGATCGTCGGTGTATCGCTCGAGGGCTTGATTACCACCGTGTTGCCGGTCACCAGCGCCGCTGTTGTCATCCCCACTAGGATGGCCAGTGGAAAGTTCCAGGGCGGAATGATGACCCCCACGCCCAGCGGAAGATAAACCATCTCGTCACGCTCGCCCGAGAGCTGCACCAGCGGATCAGGCTTCGCCAGTTTCATTGCTTGCCGGGCATAGAATTCACAGAAATCGATCGCCTCCGATACATCAGCTTCCGCTTCTGCCCAGCTCTTACCGGCTTCCACCACCAGCCACGCGTCAAACTCGTATTTGCGATCGCGAATGATGGCCGCCACGCGCCGCAGATGATCTGCCCGCTGCTCGATTGTGGTGGTTCCCCAGGCTGGAAAATACGAGTAAGCGGCTTCGACCGCATCCCTCGCGTCCTGCTCCGATCCCTTCTGATGAACTCCGACTATCTCAGAAGGCTTAGAAGGATTGATCGACTTTAGTTTGTCTGCCGACCTTCTCCGGTCGCCTGCAATCAGCAGATCGTATTCCTTGCCAAATTCATCACGCACTTGTTCAAGTGCGTCATGCATTGCTTTCGCTGCTTCCGGCTTGCTGAAATCTGTATAGGGCTCGTTAGAGAAGTCAGAGCCGGTCATCAACAGTTTTCTCCGCGATCTTGCGTCCGCGTTCGAACAGCTCGGCGGTTTCCTCCGCAATCTCGCGACCTCTTTCGTAGAGTTCCCGTCCCCTCGCCACAATGTCCTGACTCGATTCGAGAAAACTCTTGCGCCCTTTATCCGCCTGCTTTTTTAGAGTGTGCCGGGTGCGTTCTCCCGACTGTGGCGCCATCAGTAAAGCGACCGCCGCCCCGACTAACGCACCGCCGATGAACCAGCCGATGAGAGATCCATTGCCACTTCGTCCTGCCATGTTCGCCTCCGTTCTCATTCTATGCGCGGAGGTGAATTTACCGTCCCGGAGTCCTTTTTAATAGGGGGTAAAAACCCCTACCCTGTTGCCATCCGTAAGGAACGTGATCAGACCCTGCTCGTCGGTTCGGTAGACAGCTGTCTGATGTGCCGCTAAACGGCTAAGAACAGCGGGGTTGGGATGATGAAACTGGTTTTTGTAACCATCCGAAATCACTGCGAATCGAGGCCGAATAGCGTCCAAAAAATCGTCCGTGGAAGAGGTGTTACTACCGTGATGGCCTACTTTAAGCAGTGTCACCGGGCGCAGCATTCCGCTCTCGATCATGTCGTTTTCCGACGCCCGTTCCGCGTCCCCGGTTAGCAGAATCCGGCGATTCTTGTAGGTGATTTCCAGCACCAGCGAGTCGTTATTTCCTGCCGTGTCTCCAGGCAGGTAATCGGCGGATGGCGCCAGCACTCGGATTTCAGTCGCCCCAAGGTGAATGGTCCCGCTATTGCGCGTCAACGGACGAATGACGACGTGATCGCTGTGCGCGTGCTGCTTGACGTCTTTCCATTCGGCGCTCTCGGGTTCCGCGCCAATCCACAGTTGACCGGGTCGGAAATCATCCAGAATCGACGGCAATCCGCCCATATGGTCCGAGTGGCCATGAGTCAGTACAACGTAGTCAAGGTGCCGAAGTCGACGGCTCCAGAGATAAGGCGCAACGACATCCTCGCCCATGTCGAGTTGTGGCTTCCTCGCCATTCGCTCCGCGCCCGGAAAGCCTCCGGCGTCTACCAGCATGGTTTCGCCATCCGGAAAGGCCACAAACAAGCTGTCGCCCTGGCTCACGTCTATAGCCGAGAGTTCGAGATAGCCGGGCCGTATTTCCGCCTTCCACGGCTGCCAGCAGATTATGCCGAAGAGCGCCATAGAACACGCCAGCGCCGGGACGGTCAACACTCGCCTTCGGCGGATTGCGTACGCAAGCAGCACAAGCGACACCGCGAACGCCACGGAAAGCCAGAGTGGTAGGGCCGCCAATCGCCACGCAGGCTCGAAATTGGCGTGCCAGCTGGCGATTCTTTCAGCCAGAACCAGAAACTCTTTTGTGAAAAAGGCCAGCAAGTGAGAGCTGGTCAGAATCGACGCGAAGCCGAAGGGAACAACCAGCGAGAGCAGCGGAATGATGACGATATTGGCCGACAATCCGGTGATAGACAAGCGATGGAAATAACTGATCATCGGCAGTGCCAGCCCGAACTGCACACAAGCCGAGACCACCACTGCGTCAATGACGAACGCGGCCAGCAAGGTGCTGCGCGCCACAACAAACTGGGCTGCCCTGGCCGAAAGACCGGTTAAGACCTCGATTGTCCGTGAGAGTAGGCGCAACTCAACGCGCCATTGTGCCGCCGCCCCGGCTAGCTGCGGATCGTATCGAATCTGGTCGAAGCGCTTCACCGCCCCACGCATCGGTTCGGTCAGGCGCTCCATGACGGGAATCGCGAAAGCCGCAATCGCGGCCGCCGAAAGGAACGAGAGTTGGAAACTTGGATCGAAGAGCTGGTCCGGAGCAAACGCCAGATATGCAATGCCGACCGCGGCAAGTATGTTCAAGATCCGCGTTCTGCGAAAGAAATAGCTCGCGATGAGAAACAATGTGAACCCGCCTGCTGCTCTTACCACCGGCGAACTGAACCCGGAAATGAACGCGTACAGCCAACTGGCGACTGTGGCTACTCCGAGTGCTGGGACGCGGCGGAAACGCAAGAGCTTCAAGAGAAGCAAGAGGCTCAGAGCGAGTACCGACACGTGCTGCCCGGAGATCACGAGGGCATGATACGTTCCGGTGACACGAAAATCCGAGGTCCAGCGCTTGTCAACGCCGCTTGTCTCTCCGAGTAACGTCGCCTGGAGAAGCCCGACTGTATGCAGATCGTCCGGATACAGTGCGCGAATTCGATCGAGTGCCCACGTTCGAACTCGGTATAGCCACCCGACAGCCCGCCAACCGCAACTTCCGGGCAGAACATGGATATCCGCCGGACCTGAGACGGAGCCGTTCCAATAAATATGTTGTGCGGCCAGATAGCCGACATAATCGAATGAGTCCGGGTTATGAAAATTGCGTGGAGACCGTACCTTGGCGGCAACCTCCACCTTCTGCCCATAACCGAGCGGCACGGTAGCGCCGGTTTTCAAATTGACTGAAAGACGAACGGCTGCCTTGGGCGTCAGATTGAGGGTGAACTGCTCCCGCTGGGGAGAAAAGACCGGCGGGTTGGTCACGCAGCCGCTGAGTAGGACCACTTCCCCGTCTTCTGCGTCCAACTTCGGAGCGGTCCCCGGCCGGTGCAGGATTTGGGTCGCAATTCCCCCCAAAAGTAGGCAAATACAAGCTGCAAATAGGCTAAATTGACGCTTCCAAACAGCCAGCAAAAGCACCGTGGCGATGCAGGACGGTATCCACAGGTCCGCTAAACGAAAGAAAATAAAGTGTGCCGTGAGGATTCCGGCCGCTAAAGCCGCCGCAGGCAACAGCAAAGGCTCTCGACGCACGTAACCTTAGTGGGCCACTAGCCCGGTTCGCTCTCCCCACTTGACACGCACCTGAAATAACCGACATACTGAAGGAAATTTAATCGAAGTATTAGCGTTAGTGCGTAAGTCCTATCGCGATCTTCGTTAGAATTCTCCTCCAACTCAACCTTTTGACAGGCTGATCGAGCGAATCGATCAGCCGTCTTTTTGAGATGGGATTCCCCAGATTCGTTTTAGTGAATTGAAGTTACTGCGGAGTCGAAGAAGTAGTTCCGGGTTGGCTCGGAGCCGGCTTAGCTGTCTTTACCGGCTCGGCGCTGGGAGACTCGGCGAGCACTGCTGCCTTGGTCGCAGCGCCCTTGGTGGCCCAGTCCTTCTCGGTCGCGGCATTGCCGACCGTACCGTGGGCGATGTCCTGGTCGACGTCCTTCTTTACGGCTTGATCGGCCTGCTTGGCGGCCTCATGCGTTCCGTTGCCCAGTTCGATCACTCTTACGCGAACCGGCTTTTTCCCGAATTTCATGCATTCCGGAGTGCTCGGAAGATAGATGTCCAGCTTACGACCTACTATCTTTGTCCCTGTATCAGCGACTACATACTCTCCGGAATATCTCCCGGCGCGCCTGATCTTGATGCGGGTGCCGATTGGTAAAATCGCAGGATCCGCCGCCACTACGTGCCTGTGAGTGTATTCGCCTGAAGCGGTAATTCCGGTTACTGAATAAGCGGTCGCGACGAACTTGCCGTCGAGCCTTTCAGGACGGGGTGCGGCGAGACCAACCCCCGCAAACAGAAGAAAGGCCCCGATTCTCCAAATTCGGATAGTGTTGCGCAAATTACCCTCCCGATCGTTCTCAACCGGCGATTCAGTCTAAAGGTGAGACCACAAAAATCGGGCAGATTGCACATCCGGGAGGGTTATTAAGGTACTGTGTAAGCGCGGCTACGATGCCGCCCTTGTTCTCGCTATGCGCGGGCGAGAGAGTTTACAACAACGTTGATAGTGAGGCTCCAGATAACCATCGATGGTAGAAGGCCCAAAAGCAAGGGCTTGAAGGTCAGGTTTTGAAACATACAAAACAGCAGTGTGGGAGAATGGCGATAGTTCTCGGACAATTCCTGGGTTTGCGCTCGTCCTTTCAGGGATGACCTACTAGCCTATTCCTAAGTTGGTTGACAGGGAGTAGTACTGCCACGTACACTGGGAAAGTTTGGCGAGTTGATTCTTCGGCCTCCGCGCTACCGTGTTTTAGAAGCATGAGCCCGCGTTATTTGGCGGGCGCAGTGCTAATAGGCATCCGGCCGGAAGTCGGGTCCCGCTGTCGGCCCAGTAAGCTCGTAAGAGTGACACTGGAGTCCGGTATGGGCCGTTTATCCGAAGTAGTTACCCTCGCGGTTGGGGCTGGTGAATACGCTATATCAGCCTCCTGGCAGTGACATACAGCCGAGTTTAAGTTCCCTCGTTGCCGGGGCTCGAGCCTGTGAGTAATCCACGTTTTTAGTCGCTCATACCTAGGTGTGGGCTCGAGAATTTAGAAGATAAGGACTATCGCGTTCGGCGTTGGCCAGCGGCCTTCGCGCATCGCGATTGAAGGAGATGCGACGTGCAGGTAGCCGCAGTGGCTATCAGGCGCACGTTTTGGAAGCATGCCGACGTTTAACCAACTCGTACGCAAAGGTCGTAAGGCCACTCGCTACAAGACAGCGAGCCCCGCCCTACAGGCCTGCCCACAGCGGCGCGGAGTTTGCACCCGTGTTTACACGACGACTCCGAAGAAGCCGAACTCTGCTCTCCGCAAGGTCGCGCGCGTGCGGCTCACAAACGGAATCGAAGTAACCACCTATATTCCGGGTGTCGGCCACAACCTGCAAGAACATTCGATTGTGCTGATTCGTGGCGGTCGTGTGAAAGACCTACCTGGAGTGCGTTATCACGTTGTGCGCGGCACACTCGACACAGCGGGAGTGGCGAACCGGAAGCAGGGCCGTTCGAAATACGGAGCGAAGCGTCCGAAGGGCGGAGCCGCTGCTCCGGCAAAGGGCAAGAAGTAGGGAGATATAGAAGATATGCCGCGCAGACGACGCCCCGAACCGAGAGAAATCATCCCCGATCCGCTTTACAACTCGACGCTGGTCGAGAAATTTGTCAATTCCATGATGTGGGACGGGAAGAAAACTACTGCCCAGAAGATCTTTTACGATGCGATGGAAACGCTGCGAGAGCGTTCCGGCGACGACCCGTTGAAGGCGTTCAAGAAAGCCGTCGAGAACGTGAAGCCTGTGCTCGAAGTGAAAACCCGCCGTGTGGGCGGAGCGAACTATCAAGTGCCGGTGGAAGTTTCGCAGAACCGCCGGACTAGTCTGGCGCTGCGCTGGCTCATTACCAATGCGCGCGGCCGTCCCGATAAGAGTATGGCCGAGAAGCTGGCTAATGAATTGAGTGATGCCTCCAATATGCGCGGAGGCGCTGTGAAGAAAAAAGACGACGTGCATCGCATGGCGGAAGCCAACAAAGCGTTTGCACACTATCGCTGGTAATCATCGAACTAAAGCTGAATTATAGTTATGCCCCGCACTGTACCGCTAGAACGAATGCGCAATATCGGCATCATGGCTCACATAGATGCCGGTAAGACCACCACGACCGAACGCATCTTGTACTACACCGGCCGTACGCACAAGATCGGCGAAGTGCACGAAGGAACAGCCACCATGGACTGGATGGCTCAGGAGCAGGAGCGCGGTATCACGATTACCTCGGCTGCAACGACCTGCCAATGGCACGACACCACTATCAACATCATTGACACGCCGGGACACGTAGATTTCACGGCGGAAGTCGAGCGCAGCCTGCGTGTGCTTGACGGCGCCTGTGCGGTGTTCGACGCAGTAGCAGGCGTGCAACCGCAGTCGGAAACAGTCTGGCGCCAGGCGGACAAGTACGGTGTTCCGCGCATTTGCTTCATCAACAAGATGGATCGCGTTGGAGCCGATTTTTATCGCTCGGTCGACACCATTGTCGACCGGCTCAATGCGCGTCCGGTGGCCATCCAGTTGCCGGTGGGCGCTGAAGATCAGTTCAAAGGTGTGGTGGACCTGGTCAAAATGAAAGCGCGCGTATGGCGCGACGAAACACTCGGTGCGAAATACGACGACATCGATGTGCCGGCCGATCTGATCGAAAAATCGAAAGAGTATCGCGACAAACTGATCGAAGCGGTATCGGAATCTGACGATGTGCTGATGGAGAAGTACATCGAAGGTCAAGCTATTACCGAGCAGGAGCTGCGGGCTGGTATCCGGAAGGCGACCGTTCTGCAAAAGATTTTCCCGGTGATCTGCGGCTCGTCCTTTAAGAACAAGGGCGTTCAGAATCTCTTGGATGCAGTGGTGGATTATCTGCCTTCGCCGCTAGATGTTCCTCCGATCAAGGGCGTGGCGGTAGACGACCCGGAGCAGACTTTAGAGCGGAAGGCGAGCGACTCGGAGCCGTTTGCCGCTCTGGTCTTCAAGATCATGACCGACCCGTTCGTAGGCCAGCTCTGCTTTATCCGCGTGTATTCGGGCAAGCTGAACGCAGGCGAATCCATTTATAACGTCAGCAAAGGCCGACGTGAGCGGGTAGGCCGTCTCGTCAAGATGCACGCCAATAAGCGCGAAGAGATTCAGGAGATCCTCGCCGGCGACATCTGTGCGGCGGTGGGCCTGAAGAATGTGGTGACAGGTGACACGATCTGCGATGAAAATAAACCTGTGGTGCTTGAATCCATCATCTTTCCGGCACCCGTCATCCAGCTCGCTATAGAGCCGAAGACCAAAGCCGATCAGGAAAAGCTCGGGGTGGCCATTCATAAGTTAGCTACCGAAGATCCGACACTCCATGTATCGACGGATCCGGAAACCGGCCAGACGATCCTCGCCGGAATGGGCGAACTGCACCTTGAAATTATCGTGGATCGCATGCAGCGAGAATTCAACGTGGGTGCGAACGTCGGGAAGCCGCAGGTTGCTTATCGCGAGACCATTCGCCAGCGCGCGGAGTACGACTATACGCATAAGAAGCAGACGGGCGGCAGCGGCCAATATGCTCGCGTCAAACTTCGTGTCGAGCCCGATCCGGAAAAGGATTTCGAATTCGAAAATGAAGTCACCGGAGGCAACATTCCGAAGGAATTCATTCCCGCTGTCGAGAAGGGTGTCGCAGAAGCGCTAGAAGGCGGAATTCTGGCGGGCTATCCGCTAAACAACATCAAGGTGACGGTTTACGACGGGGCCTATCACGAGGTCGATTCTTCTGAGATGGCCTTCAAGATCTGTGCTTCGATCTGTTTTAAAGAAGCAGCGGCGAAAGCCAAACCCGTTTTGCTCGAACCCGTCATGCGCGTTGAAGTGACGGTGCCAGAAGAGTACATGGGATCGGTGAACGGTGATCTGATTTCGCGGCGCGGGCGTCTGGAAGGAACCGAGATCGCAGGCGGAACCCACATTGTTAAGGCGATGGTGCCGCTTTCGGAGATGTTCGGTTATGCGACCGAGCTTCGTTCGCGAACGCAAGGTCGCGGTAGCTTCACGATGCACTTTGGGCAGTACGAAGAGGTGCCGCGGAACTTGGCAGAAGAGATTATCAACCGCAATAAAGGTGGAGTAGCGATTAAGTAGGAGTTTGGATGAGCCCGCGCGTTTTGGGCGAGGCGAAGACTCAGGAGAGACCATGGCGAAAGAGAAATTTGACCGCAGCAAACCGCACGTAAACATTGGTACGATCGGGCACATTGATCACGGGAAGACGACCTTGACGGCGGCGATCACGAAGACGCTATCGAAGCACAATCCGAAGAACAAGTTCCGGAGTTTCGATTCGATCGACAATGCGCCGGAGGAGAAGGCGCGCGGGATCACGATTGCGGTGGCGCACGTGGAGTACGAGACGGCGAACCGGCACTATGCGCACGTGGATTGTCCTGGGCACGCCGATTACATCAAGAACATGATCACCGGGGCGGCGCAGATGGATGGGGCGATTCTGGTGGTGGCGGCGACGGATGGGCCGATGCCGCAGACGCGGGAGCACATTTTGCTGGCGCGGCAGGTGGGCGTGCCGTACATTGTGGTGGCCTTGAACAAGGTCGACATGGTGGATGATCCGGAGCTGCTCGAGCTGGTGGAGCTGGAAGTACGGGAGCTGCTGTCGAGCTATCAGTTTCCGGGCAACGATCTGCCGGTGGTGAAGGTCAGTGCGCTGGGAGCGTTGAACGGAGATGCGAAGTGGGAAGCCACGGTCGATGAGCTGATGGCGAAGGTGGACGAATATATTCCGATCCCGGAGCGCGCGATCGACAAGCCGTTCATCATGCCGATTGAAGATATCTTCTCGATTCAGGGCCGCGGGACGGTGGTGACGGGGAGGATCGAGCGGGGGATCTGCAAGGTGGGCGAGGAAATGGAGATCGTGGGTTTCCAGGACACGCGCAAGACGGTGGTGACGGGCGTCGAGATGTTCAAGAAGCTGCTGGACGAAGGGCGCGCGGGGGACAACGTGGGGCTGCTGCTACGCGGCATTGAAAAGAATGATGTGGAGCGCGGGCAGGTGATTGCGAAGCCGGGCTCGATCAAGCCGTTCAAGAGGTTCAAGGGCGAGGTTTATGTGCTGTCGAAGGAAGAAGGTGGGCGGCACACGCCGTTTTTCAATGGGTATCGGCCGCAGTTCTACTTCCGGACGACAGATGTGACGGGCGTGGCGAAGCTGCCGGAAGGCATGGAGATGGTGATGCCGGGCGACAACGTATCGGTGGAAGTGGAACTGATCACGCCGATAGCTATGGATAAAGGGCTGCGCTTTGCGATTCGTGAGGGCGGACGAACGGTCGGAGCCGGTACTGTGACGGAGATTTTGAGCTAACCGCTCCCTCACGGTCGTGCCTCAGAAAGGCGCGCCGTAGCAAGCGGTTGAGAAACGACGAAGAAAATGAAAGAACGCATTCGCATCCGGCTCAAGGCCTATGATCACCGTGTCCTCGATCAATCAACGGGCGATATTGTTGACACGGCTAAGCGAACGGGTGCTACTGTAGCCGGTCCGATTCCGCTGCCGACTTTAAAGAATCGCTACACAGTTCTCCGTTCGCCGCACGTCGATAAGAAGTCGCGCGAGCAGTTCGAGATTCGTACGCATAAGCGTTTGCTCGATATTCTCGAACCGACGCAGGATACGGTGGACGCTTTGATGAAGCTGGATCTTCCCGCCGGCGTGGATGTAGAGATCAAGGCGTTCGGCAAGAAATAAGCCAACTGAGGTTAGAAACACTGATGAGTCCAGGAATTCTCGGCAAGAAAATCGGCATGACCCAGGTCTTCAATTCGGAGGGGCAGGTTGTCCCTGTCACGCTTGTGAAGGCAGGTCCGTGCGTGGTCACGCAGAGGAAGACTCCGGCGACCGACGGTTATGACGCCGTGCAGTTGGGTTTGGTGGAGTATGCGAAGAAGCCTAATAAGCCCATGGCAAAACACCTCGCGAAATCGGGTGCGGAAGGTGTTCGATTTCTGCGCGAATTCCATTTAGGGCAGGGCACAGGCGACCTCAAACAGGGTGACCGCGTGCTAGCGGAAGAGTTTAAGCCGAGAGATGTAGTTGATGTGATCGGGACGAGCAAGGGCCGGGGATTCGCGGGTGTGGTGAAACGGCATCATTTTCGCGGCGGTGACGCGACACACGGATCGATGTTTCACCGAGCTCCGGGTTCGATTGGCGGTTCTTCGTTCCCGTCGCGCGTCTTTCCCGGGATGAGGATGGGCGGTCAGATGGGAAATGGCCAGATTACGGTTCGCAATCTAGAGATCGTCAGCGTGGACGCGGACGATAACGTGATCGCCGTGAAAGGCGCGATCCCGGGACCGAACGGCGGATACGTCACGGTCCGGCGCGCGAAACGATAACGCTGCAGTTCTCAGCCAACGAAGAGCAACGAGATAGGTAGAAGAAGATGCCCAGTGTAAATATTGTGGATCTGGACAATACAGCAGTCGGCTCGATAGAGCTGGCTGATGCTGTGTTTGCCGCCGAAGTGAACGAAGCGTTACTGTACGAAGCAGTCCGGCAACATACGGCTGCCAAGCGTTCTGGAACGGCGTCGACCAAGACACGTCACGAGGTATCCGGATCGGGTAAAAAACTATGGAAGCAGAAGGGAACGGGTCGGGCCCGCATGGGTTCGATCCGCTCACCCTTGTGGCGCCACGGAGGAACGGTTCATGGACCGCAACCGCGCAGTTACGAATACAAGCTGCCGCGCAAGATGCTACTAGGCGCGCTGCGCTCGGCTCTTTCTGCCAAACTTCGTGATGGTGAGTTGCGAGTTGTTCGCGCTTTTGAGCTAGCGGATCACAAGACCAAGAACATGCTCGGGGTGCTTGGAAAACTGCAGGCAAAAAAGACGGTGCTGCTGGTCGAAGCCGGAGAGAATGTCAACCTGGATAGAGCCTCACGCAACGTGCGTGGTGTGAAGCTGGTGCCGACCAAAGACGTAAACGTATACGATCTGCTCCGCTACCAGGAAGTGCTACTCAGTGAAAGCGCAGCCAGAAAGCTTTCGGAGGCGTTAGCTTAATGAATGTCTACGATGTAATCCGGCGCCCTCTGATCACCGAAAAGGGCCACGCTAAACGCGAAACCGAGCGGACCCTATGCTTCGAAGTGCATGCGGGAGCCAACAAGATCCAGATCAAGCAGGCGGTCGAAACCGTGTTTCGCGTCAAAGTTGCCGAAGTACGAACGAGCAATATCGCCGGCAAGCTGCGCCGGCGCGGCCGTTTCACCGGCTACGCTTCGGATTGGAAAAAGGCCTACGTTCGTTTGGCGGAAGGGCAAAAAGTACCCGAGTACGCGGAAATATCATGAGCCCGCGGTTCAAATTGAGCCTTCGCCGCGCTGAAAGGCGCGGGCTCATCGGCGCAAGACGAAGACAGGAATAAGGACATGCCCACAAAGAGTTTCAAACCCGTAACGCCAACCCGCCGCTTTCAGACATATCTCACGCGGGAAGACATCACCAAGGACCAGCCAGAGAAGTCGCTGGTAACCGGTAAGAAGCGTTCCGGCGGCCGCGATGCTCGCGGAAGGATATCGAGCCGCTTTATTGGAGGCGGAGCCAAGCAGGCCTATCGCATCGTCGATTTCAAACGTGACAAGACGGCAGTACCGGCCAAGGTGGCTGCCGTTGAATACGATCCGAATCGCTCGGCCCGTATTGCGTTGCTGCACTATGCGGATGGCGAAAAGCGGTACATCATCTGTCCGGTCGGGCTCGAGGTGGGGCGCACCGTGAGCTCCGGACCTGAGGCCGACATTCTAGTGGGGAATGCGCTGCCTTTGAAAAATATCCCCGCGGGTACGGTGGTCCACAACATCGAACTGCGGCCGGGCAAAGGCGGCCAGATGGCTCGATCCGCCGGGGCACAAGCGCAGCTGGTCTCAAAGGAGGCCGGTATCGCGCTGCTGAAGCTACCCTCCGGCGAAGTTCGTCGGGTGCAGGTCGAGTGTATGGCAACCGTCGGCCAGGTGGGCAACGTGGAGCATGAGAACGTCTCGCTTGGCAAAGCGGGGCGCACGCGATGGTTAGGCAAGCGGCCGCATAATCGCGGTGTCACGATGAATCCGGTCGATCATCCCCACGGTGGCGGCGAAGGCAAGACATCAGGAGGCCGCCATCCGGTGACACCCTGGGGACAACCGACCCGAGGTTTCAAAACGAGGAACAATAAGCGCACGGATCATTGGATTGTGACGAGAAAGGCTAAGAAGCGCTAATGAGTAGGTGCATATTCAGATCGCGGACGGGCACCAGTTCGCCCTGTGCGCTCATTGGCGGTAGGAAGGGGAGTAGGAATTAATGAGCCGATCGCTGAAAAAGGGGCCGTTCACCGACGACCACCTGGCGAAAAAGGTGAGCGTTCTGAACACGAATAATCAGAAGACAGTGATCAAGACCTGGTCGCGCCGATCGACGATTATCCCCGACTTCATCGGGCACACGCTGGCCGTTCACAATGGGAAAAAGTTTATCCCGGTCTACATCACCGAGAACATGGTAGGTCATAAGCTCGGTGAGTTTTCGCCGACGCGTACCTTCAAGGGACACGCTGCAAAGGCAACTGAAAAGGCGGCGAGATAATGGCCGACCAGAAGCCCACTCTCGCAAAGGCGGAAGCGCGATATCTGCGCGTTTCTCCACAGAAGGCCCGCCTAGTTGTCGATATGATCCGGGGGCAGCAGGCAGGTGATGCCATTCATATTCTGAGTGCTGTGAACAAGCAGATTGCGCCGGCGGTCGAAAAGGTACTGCGCTCGGCGATCGCAAATGCTGAGAACAAGTCTCAGGATGTGGACGTCGATCGTTTGTTTGTCAGCGAAGCGTACGTAAACGAAGGTCCGCGGACCAAGCGGATCAGGCCAGCTCCAATGGGCCGGGCGTATCGGTACCAGCGCCGGATGGCACACATCGTAGTTAAACTCGGCGAGCGCGCCGAAGAAGAGGAAAAAGAGTAACGTGGGTCAGAAAGTACATCCCTACGGATTCCGTTTAGGCGTCACGAAGACGTGGCGCTCGCGCTGGTTCGCCAAGCAGGACTACTCAAAGCTCCTCCACGAGGATCTGGAGCTTAAGGAGTCACTCCTGAAACGCCTGAAGGCTGCCGGCGTCAGTTCGATCGAAGTCGACCGGCCGGGTAACAAGCTTCGCATCACGATTCGGACTTCGCGTCCCGGGATTATCATCGGGCGCAAAGGCGCCGAGATCGAGAAGCTCAAGGGCGACCTGGCTAAGAAAACCAAGCGTGAAGTGTTCATCGATATCCAGGAGGTGCACCGGCCGGAGCTCGACGCACAACTGGTTTCCGAGTCGATCGCTCTGCAGCTAGAAAAACGCGTGGCCTTTCGCCGGGCTATGCGCAAGGCCGTAGACTCCGCATTGCGCTTTGGTTGTAAGGGAATTAAGGTTCGTGTTTCTGGACGATTGAACGGTGCTGAAATCGCCCGCAGCGAATGGTACTTACAGGGCCAGCTTCCACTGCATACTTTGCGCGCCGACATTGATTACGGCTTCAGCGAATCCTACACCACCTATGGCGTGATCGGTGTGAAGGTCTGGATCTACAAGGGCGAAGTGCTGGATGGCGGCAACCGAAGGAACTCGCTACGGAATGAAGGTGAGCCGCGCCGCCGCCGGCGCGACGAGCGAGACCGGCGGCCGCCCACGCAGGTTGCGGAGGCGAGCGGTCCGGTCGTGCAGCCGGTTCCAGGCGATTTGCCGAAGCCGGCGACTGCGCCCGTTATTCCTCCCCTTTCCGCCCCGCAAAGTCCGTCCTGGAAGCAGTCAGCAGGTGGCGGGGAAGGGCATCCCGAAGCCGCAACTCCTTCGCCAGAAGGAAAAGAGGATTCGAGCGAGTAGCCTCATGCTGCGGCTCCAGTTGAAACCAAGGAAGAAACTGCTATGTTGATGCCGAAGAAAGTCAAGTTCCGCAAGCAGCAGCGCGGCCGAATGAAAGGGAAAGCCTGGCGTGGATCGTCGCTCTCATTCGGAGAGTTCGGCCTGAAGGCGCTCGAGTGCGGCTGGGTAAGCAATCGTCAGATCGAAGCCGCTCGTATCGCGATGACGCGTTTCATCAAGCGTGGCGGGAAGGTGTGGATCCGAGTTTTCCCGGACAAGCCGATTACGAAGAAGCCACCCGAGACTCGTATGGGCAAGGGGAAGGGCGCACCCGAAGCCTGGGTTGTGGTGATCAGACCGGGCAAGATGCTGTTCGAGATGGAAGGCGTGTCGATCGACGTCGCTACTGAAGCGATGCGGCTGGCAGCGGCGAAGATTTCGGTCCCGACCAAGTTTGTGTCGCGCGCGCACGTGAGTGAGCCCGTCAAGAAGGCGAGCTGATACAAGTCTCGGCCGAGGATTCAGAGATGAAGGCAAACAAGATTCGCAACATGGATTTGGGCGAGGTGGAGCGCCAGGCACAAGAGAGTCAGGAACAACTTTTCCGGCTTCGTTTCCAGATGGGAATGGGACAAACCGAAGGCCTGAAGAAATACCGCGGTTTGAAGAAAGACCGCGCTCGTCTACTGACGATCATGAACGAGAAGCGGGCCGCCGGTGAAACGGCAGCGCCGGTTACCGCAAAGAAAACGGCTTCCGGCAAGAAGAAGAAATAAGAGATTTAGGACAAAGCACAATGGCGGCAGTGGCTGGCGAGACGACCGAGAAGGGTCACAAGAACGAAAAGATCGGCGAAGTTGTATCTACCAAAATGGCTAAAACCATTGTGGTCGAAGTTACGCGGCGCGTTCCTCACCCGGTATATAAGCGAATCGTGAGCAAGCGGAAAAAGTTTTATGCGCACGACGAACGGCAGACCGCGCAGGTTGGCGATGTTGTCCGAATTATTGAGTGCCGTCCACTGAGCAGACTGAAGCGTTGGGAACTCGGTACGGTCCTGCGCAAGGCTGTGCAGGTGGGGGTCGAGCACCCGGCTCTCGCGACGAGCGCTGATACACGCGAGAAGAAGACGATCAAGAAAGGCAAGTAGGGCGCAGGCCTGACGGAGAAACGAACATGATTGGAATGCGAACGATGTTGGAGGTGGCCGATAATAGCGGCGCACGCAAGCTGCAGTGCATCTTGCCCCGCGGCGGCGATCTCGGGCTTCGCGCGGGGCTGGGGGATGTAATTACGGCAAGCGTAAAAGAGGCCGCTCCCGATTCCAATATCAAGAAAGGCAAAGTAGTGCGTTGCGTAGTGGTACGGATGCGCAAAGAAACTCGGCGTAAGGACGGTACCTACATTCGCTTTGATTCAAATGCAGCCGTGCTGATCAATGAAGTGGGCGAGCCACTCGGCACGCGTGTCTTTGGACCGGTGGCACGTGAGCTGCGAGATAAGCGCTTCATGAAAATCGTATCGCTTGCTCCGGAGGTGATTTAATCATGCCGAAAACAGCGTATAAGCGCCGCCAGGAACGCGGAGAGCGGAAACCGCTCCGGGTCAAGATCAAGAAAGACGATCTGGTCCGAGTTATTGCCGGGCGCGACAAAGGCAAAACGGGCAAGGTGCTGGAAGTAGACCGCTTCACACGGAAGGTTACAATTGACGGCGCTATGGTTGTAAAGCGGCATACCCGTCCGAACCCATCGCGGCAAATCAAGGGTGGAGTAGCGGAAAAGCCGATGCCCATCGACATATCGAATGTCATGTTGTTGACGGCGGGCGGAATTCCGACCCGGGTCGGTTACAAAGTGGAAAACGTGAGCGGCTCAGTCCGTCGCACCCGCATCGCACGGAAGGGCGGCGAGGCGCTCGATAAGAAGTAGCTCGCGCATAGGCGGTTTGGCCGAATAAGGAATCAGAAGATGGCAAAGGATAGCGAAAAGAAGGCGGGCGCAAAACCGAGCGGGGCTGCGAAGGCTCCGGCGGGCGACAAGAAGGCACGTGCCCCGAAAAATGCTCCTACAGAAAAAGAAGCGGCAGCCGGTAAAACCGAGGCGCCTCGGTCACAAAGCGGCAAAGCACGCTTGCGTGAGCATTACCAGAAGAACGTTGTAGCCGCGCTCAAGAAGGACTTCAATTACGGTAATCCGATGGCCGTTCCGAAGGTTGAGAAGGTATCGATCAATATCGGTTTAGGCGAGGCCACTGGCAACAGCAAACTGATGGATGGCGCGGTAAACGAACTGAGCGCAATTTCGGGCCAGAAGCCTGTGGTGACTAAGGCCAAGAAGTCCATCGCCGCATTCAAGTTGCGCGAGGGCATGTCCATAGGCTGCATGGTGACCCTCCGCGGTGACCGCATGTATGAATTTCTCGACCGTTTGATGAATGTCGCTCTTCCGCGTGTGCGAGACTTCCGGGGTGTCTCCTCGAAGTCTTTTGACGGTCGCGGCAACTACACGCTCGGGCTGAAAGATCAGTTGATTTTTCCCGAGATCGATTACAACAAAGTGGAGAAGACGAAGGGCATGAACATCTCCATTACCACCACGGCAAAGACAGATGCTGAGGGACTCGCGCTACTCCGTCACATGGGTATGCCCTTCCGGCAATAAACGAGCGCAACTGGAGAAAGATGGCAACTATCGCAAAGATCGCTAAAGAAGATAAGAAACAGGTCGAGATAGACCAGGCGCGCAAGGCCGGAACTGCGGTCAAGTTTTCGACGCGGCTGCGGCACCGCTGCAAGAATTGTGGGCGTCCGCGTGGCTTTCTTCGAAAATTTTCGCTGTGCCGGATCTGTTTCCGGAAGTTTGCCTTGGCGGGCGAGATTCCAGGTGTGACAAAGGCCAGCTGGTAAAGGCTGGGGCTGAGGGTAAGGGAAGACCCGCGAACTCAGCGAGGCGAAGACTCAAAAATGAAAGGTGCTGAGAATAAATGACAGCAGACCCCATTGCCGACATGTTGACGCGCGTGCGTAACGCGCTGATCGCCCGACATGCAAAGGTGGACGTCCCGGCGTCGCGGCTCAAAAACGAACTAGCTCGTATTCTGAAGGAAGAAGGGTACATCCTCAATTACAAACTGACGGAAGAGGGACCGAAGAAGTTTATCCGGTTGTATTTGAAGTACACGCCGGCGAACTTGCCAGTCATCTCTCGGATCGAGCGAGTGTCACGTCCCGGCTGTAGAGTTTACGTCGCAAGTAAGGAGATCCCGCGCATTCTGGGTGGCCTGGGTATCAATATTCTAACCACTCCAAAGGGCGTCATGACGGGAGGAGCCGCACGTCGGGAAGGCGTCGGTGGAGAGGTTCTCTGCCAGATTTGGTAGATAGCGCAGGATAGACATGTCACGAGTAGGAAAAAAGCCGATTCCCCTGCCGAAAGGGGTCACAATCAACATCGGTAAAGAATTGAGAGTCGAAGGACCGAAGGGCAAGTTGACTGTTCCCATTCCTGCCGGAGTGCGCGTCGAGCAGAAAGACGGTCATCTCGAACTGGTTCGCGATAGCGATCAGTATGCCGCACTGCACGGCTTGACGCGGGCGTTGACGGCGAACGCGGTGCAAGGTGTTTCCACCGGTTTTACCCGAGAATTGGATATCGTGGGTACCGGATACCGCGCCGACGTGAAGGGGAAGGTTGCGGTTTTCACGCTCGGCTACTCGCATCCCATCGAACTCCTTCTTCCTGACGGAGTGGATTTGAAAGTCGATCGTCAGACTCATCTGATTCTGACTGGGTATGATCGGCAGGTAGTCGGGGAAGTCGCATCCCAGATTCGTGCACTGCGTCCACCCGATCCTTACAAGAATAAGGGCGTTCGCTACACCGGCGAAGTGCTGCGCAAGAAGGCCGGCAAGACGGGAGCGGGAGGCAAATAGCAATGGCTAAAGATTCCAGAAGGACGATTCGGACGCGTATTCATCAGCGAATCCGGAGCCGTGTTGCGGGGACACCCGAACGTCCGCGGCTAGCGGTATTTCGAAGCGTTAATCATATCTACGCCCAAGTCATAGATGATGGTCAAGGGCACACGCTGGTAGCGGCTGCCTCGACCGAGAAAGATCTGCGCGGAAAAGGCGGCAACTTGGAAGGGGCCAAATTGATTGGCAAAGCCGTGGCGCAGAGAGCCAAGGAGAAAGGCATCAACAGAGTCGTTTTCGACCGCGGCGGTTATCTGTATCACGGCCGTGTCAAAGCGCTTGCCGATGCAGCCCGTGAAGCGGGCCTGGAGTTCTAAGACAAATGGCAGTGACTGCAAGGGCAAAGCGTGTCGACACGCATAACCTGAACCTGAAGGAACAAGTGGTCAGCATCAACCGCGTGACCAAGGTGGTTAAGGGCGGCAAGAACATGAGCTTTTCGGCTCTGGTTGTTGTCGGTGACCCGGCCGCGAAAGTCGTCGGGTACGGCACCGGCAAAGCGAAGGAGGTGCCTTCGGCGATTAAGAAGGGCATTGAGGCGGCGAAAAAGAACCTTCGAAAAGTCAACGTTCTCCAGACCACTATCCGGCATCCCGTCTTAGGGCGCTTCGGCAGCGGTTTGGTGCTTCTCAAGCCGGCGCCTGAAGGAACCGGGGTGATCGCTGGAGGCCCGGTACGAGCAGTGATTCAGGCAGTCGGAATTCCGAACGTGCTTACAAAGTCGATCGGTTCACATAATGCGCATAATGTGGTGAAGGCGACCATTGATGCCCTAGAGCAGCTTTGCGACAAGACCGCCATTGCGGATATGCGCGGGCTACCGATCGAGAGACTCTAACGAGCGGAAAAGGCAGGTTGAATGGCTACCGAAGGAAAAATCAAAATCAAGCTGGTGCGCAGTACAATCTGCACGCCGCAAAAACATAAAGACATCGTGAAGTCTCTCGGGCTGCATAAGATCAGCCGCGTGGTAGAACGCCCTGACACGCCCGGTTTCCGCGGCATGGTGAAGAAAGTGCCGCACCTGCTTGAAATAGTAGAGGACTAACGCAGGACACGCAGCTATGAGACGGGTTTTTGGGATAACGTATGAATCTGAGTAATCTCAGGCCTCCAAAGGGTCAGAAACATAAGAAACGGCGCATCGGCCAGGGTATGGGAACCGGCCGGGGCAAGTATTCGGGTCGCGGAGCAAAGGGCGCGAAATCGATCTCAGGTTACAGCAAGATGCGCGGCTTCGAAGGCGGTCAGATGCCGCTGCATCGGCGGCTCCCGAAGCGCGGCTTCACCAATATCTTTCATAAAGAATACGCCATCGTCAACGTAGGCGCTCTCGACAAGCTGGAAGGCGATACTTTTACCGCGGACTCGCTAGTAGCAAGCGGTTTGATTAAGAAACTTCACGCCGGGCTCAAAATCCTGGGCAACGGAGAGCTGACGCGAAAGATCAGCATCGAGGCGCATGTTTATTCGAAAGCAGCACTCGACAAGATCCAGAAGGCTGGTGGCAACGCCACGGTAATAGAAAAGAAATCGGGTAGGAATCCCGAGACGGAAGCGTAGTAAATCAGCGTTCCACTCGGCAGGGTGCGATTGAGACCATGCAAAAGTTTTTCGAAGCACTAGGTAACATATTCCGGATTAGGGATCTCCGGAACAGAGTCGGCTTCACGTTGGCTCTGCTCGCCGTTTACCGGATTGGCGCATACATTCCGACACCGGGAATAGCCACCGACAGATTCCAGGAATTCTTCACCCGCAACGCGGCCGGCGGTTTCCTCGGGTACTTCGACCTGTTTAGCGGCGGCATGCTCCGGCGCATGACTATCTTTGCGCTAGGTATCACGCCCTACATTACCGCTTCGATCATTCTGCAGTTGCTACAAGTTGTCATCCCGACTCTGGATAAATTGCAGAAAGAAGGGGAACTCGGACGTCGGAAGATCACTCAGTGGACTCGCTATCTTACGGTTGCACTGGCCATCGTGCAATCGATCGGCATTGCTTTCGCTCTCCAAAACTCTGAGGGCAATTTTGTTCTGCATCCCGGTTTCGGGTTCATTTTCATGACCACGCTGACCTTCACAGCAGGCTCGGCGTTCATTATGTGGCTAGGCGAGCAGATTACCGATCGCGGCGTCGGCAACGGGATGTCGCTGATCATCTTCGTCGGCATCATTGTGGGCCTGCCGAATGCGATCACGAGTATCTACCAGAACACGTTCGTAACGCACCAGTGGCCGGTGCCTCAGATGATCATTATTCTCGCCCTGATGGTTGCAGTGGTGGCTTTTATCGTGCTGGTAGAACGCGGGGAGCGCCGTATTCCCGTGCAGTATGCGAAGCGCGTCATCGGCCGCCGCATGATGGGGGGCCAGTCGACGCATTTGCCTTTGAAAGTGAATGCGGGCGGAGTTATTCCGATCATCTTCGCTTCTTCGTTATTGGCCTTGCCGCAAACCGCTGTACAGTTTCCGATTGTGAAGAACAACCGGTGGCTGAACAGCATGCTCAGTGGTCTCGGCGGGGCAGAGCCGACTTACTATCTCGTTTTCATCCTGCTGATTGTGTTTTTCTGCTTCTTTTATGTCTCGATCATCTTCAATCCGAGCGAAGCGGCGGACAACATGCGGAAGTACGGCGGTTTCATTCCAGGTATCCGGCCCGGCAAGAATACCGCCGATTATATGGATAAAATCCTGTCGAAGATCACGGTGGTCGGTGGTCTGTATTTAGCGCTGCTCTCGATCATTCCGCAGATCATGATTCAGGGTATCCGTCTGCAACATTTACCGGTGGCCGGGAATTTCATCGATGCGCATTTTCCGCGCTGGCTACTCGATGGCCTTGGAGTCAATTTCTTTTTCGGTGGTACCTCGCTACTGATTGTTGTCGGTGTCGCGATGGACACTGTCAACCAGATTGAGGCGCAGTTGATCATGCGCCATTACGAAGGCTTCACGCCCCGCTCCGGACGGATTCGTGGCCGCCGTAGCTCGACAAGTTAGGCGCTGCTATTGCTTCCAGACACCTCATCGGTGCCTCCCGCCGTGATCCTGTTCGGTTCGCCCGGGTCCGGCAAAGGCACCCAGGCTAAGCTCCTGCGAAAATGCGTGAAAGGCCCACACATTTCGACCGGGGACATGCTGCGCACGCACATCGCCTCTAAGGACGAGATCGGCCGGACTGCCGAGCAACTCATCAGGGCCGGTAAACTGGTACCCGATGGTCTGGTAAATCAACTAGTCGAGAAGCGCCTGCACGCGCCCGATGCCAGAGCGGGGATGATTCTGGACGGCTATCCGAGGACACTGACACAGGCGCGCGTTCTGCTTGACCTTCTGTCGGCAAGCGGATTTCGCCCAGCTGTGATACACTTAGTGGTTGACCACGAAAGAATTGTGGCTCGTCTAAGTGGTCGTCGGCAGTGTCCCGTCTGTGGAACCCTTTACAGCTTAACCACGAATCCTCCTCGAGTTTCAGGTGTGTGCAATTTGGATGGAGCGGCTCTGGTAACGCGCGAAGACGACCAGGAATCGGTTATTCGGGAGCGATTGAACGAATACGATTCTCAAACGGTGCCGATACTGAATTTTTTTCGCGAAGCGAACGTTCCGATATTGGAGATTGACGGCGGAGATGCAACGCCTGATCAGATTACGCAGCGAGTATGCAATTCGCTTGCGACGACGGGGCTCGTGAGTTCTGTCCAGAGTGCGGCCGAACCGGCCTTGAATAAGAGCGGTACGTGGTGATTTCCCGGCGCAGTTCAGTCGAGCTCGAAAAGCTGCGCCGTAGCGGTTTGCTCGTCTACAAGATTTTGCAGGATCTGAAGAACCTGGTTACGGAGGGCGTGACGACGCAGGATCTGGAGTCGGCAACCGAGAAGATGATTGCGGACGCGGGCGCCAAACCGGCATTTAAGGGGTATTACTCGCAAGCATCGGGAACGAAATACCCGTATGCGCTGTGTGCGTCCGTAAATGAAGAGGTGGTCCACGGGATGCCGTCCGTGAGGCGTAAATTGAGGCCTGGAGACATCGTGTCGCTGGATACGGGCGTACAGTTGGACGGCTATTACGGCGATTCAGCGATCACAGTTGCCGTAGGTGAAGTAAACGACTCGGTGAAGCGGCTTTTGAAGATTACCGAGGAGAGTCTAGAACTGGCCATCGATCGCGTGCGTTCCGGAAATCGTTTGTTCGACGTATGCGGCACGGTGGAAAAGCACGTGACCTCTCACGGATTTTCAATCGTGCGTGAATTTGTGGGGCATGGGATCGGGACTTCGTTGCATGAAGAACCCCAGATTCCGAATTATGTGGATCGGCGAGGCGAAAACCCGCGGCTCAAGCCCGGCATGGTGCTGGCGATCGAGCCGATGGTAAACGCCGGCAAGCCCGATACCCGGGTTCTGTCCGATCGTTGGACGGCGGTCGCGAAAGACGGTTCGTATTCGGCTCATTTCGAGCATATGGTAGCGGTGACGGAAAACGGACCATGGGTGCTGACTCGTCCATGATGTCAGATTGCGGAACGGTGGACGAACCGGCTGCTTCAGTCTCCGGGGTCAGGGAGCGGACCACCGAAGGAACGGTAATAGAGCTGCTGCCAAGCGCGCTGGTTCGGGTGCGAATGGAAGGAGAGCATCACTTGCTCGCTCATTTGCCAAGCTCTCAGCGAGCGAACTTTGTCCGTTTACGAGTCGGCGACCGGGTACGGGTAGCCGTTTCCGCGCAGGATCGGACGCGCGGCAGAGTGTTAGCGTTGTTGACGAAAGGTCAAGTCCTATGAAGGTACGTGCATCAGTGAAGAAACTGTGCGATAAATGCAAGGTGATACACCGGCAGGGGGTGGTCCGCGTCATCTGCACCAATCCTAAGCACAAACAACGGCAGGGATAGTGAGGGCAAAGAGTGGATAAGGCGCGCTCTCAGCGAGCGGAGGATTAGAGGAATTGTATGGCGCGTATTGCAGGCATCGATTTACCAGTTCGAAAACGGGCAGCCATCGGCTTGACCTACATCTATGGGATTGGGAGAACACGAGCGCTCTCCTTGCTTCACCGAGCGCAGGTCGATCCCGAAAAAAAGGTGGGCGATCTTTCCGAAGAGGAAGTGAATCATCTTCGTAATCTGATCGAGGGCGAAGGAGCGATCGAAGGCGACCTCCGCAAGGAAGTCTCGATGAATATCAAGCGCCTCATGGAGATGGGCTCTTATAGAGGACTTCGGCATCGCCGAGGCCTGCCGGCTCGTGGGCAGCGTACTCACACCAACGCCCGGACCCGCAAGGGGCCGCGTAAGGGAACCGTGGCGAACAAGAAAAAGGCGACAGGCAAAACTTAATGGCGAAGGCACCAGCTAAAAGTACGAAAAAGAAGTCGTTCAAGAAAAAGGAAAAGAAGAACGTTCCGTTTGGGACGGTTCACGTGCAGGCGTCGTTTAATAACACGATTATCACTTTCACCGATCCGCTCGGTAATGTGCTGGCCTGGTCTAGCTCCGGTTCGCTCGGTTTCCGCGGTTCCCGAAAAGGTACTCCGTTTGCCGCACAGCAGGCTTCCCTCACTGCCGCAAATAAAGCAAAGGAAGCCGGGCTTCGGACTGTGGAGGTCCGGGTCGCGGGCCCTGGTTCAGGACGCGAGTCGGCTGTCCGTGCGCTTTCCACTGCCGGCATCGAGGTTCGTTCGATTAAGGATGTGACACCGATCCCACATAATGGCTGCCGTCCGCCTAAGAAAAGGCGGGTGTAGCTGTCAGACCGCTTGCTGGGCGGCGCGGTTGGTACCCACCAGAACCACGTGGCTGAGGAGCGACTTTTGTTTTAAGCGGGACGAAGGCTTGCCAGCCGTAAACCGCACCTAATATTTGGAGGTTATTGATTGGCACGTTATAGTGGCCCCGTTTGTCGACTCTGCCGGCGCGAGGGCATGAAGTTGTTTTTGAAAGGCGAGCGCTGTCACACAGAAAAATGCGCTATCGAAAAACGAAACTTTGCTCCCGGACAGCACGGCAAAGATAAAAAAGCGAAGATCGTCGGCTACGGCCTGCAACTGCGCGAGAAGCAGAAGGCGCGCCGATATTACCGTATCCTCGAAGGCCAGTTCCGGAACCTTTTTGAGAAAGCAGTGAATCAAAAAGGTATTACCGGTGAGCTGATGCTCTCGATGCTGGAGCGGAGGCTCGATAACATCCTCTACCGTATGGGGTTGGCAACCAGCAGAGCACAAGGGCGTCAGGTTGTCCGCCACGGGCACGTTACCGTGAACGGGCGCAAGGTGAACATTCCATCCTTCACGGTGAAGCCGGGTGATGTTGTCGAAATTCGCGAAACCAGCCGCAACAATGCCAGTATTTTAGGTGCGCGCGACGCTACTGCGCACACTCCCAGCCCGTCCTGGTTAGAAGTGGATCGTGATGCGCTTAGGGCGAAGGTTCTTCAACAGCCGAAGCGCGAAGAATTGGTGCAGATTCAGTTGAATGAGCAACTGATCGTCGAGTTGTATTCGAAGTAAGGATATCAAAATATGTTTAAGGGATTTCAGAAACCCAAGCGCCTAGTGGCGAACACCGAGTCACTGACCGAACGCTACGGCCAATTCAATGCGCAGCCGTTTGAGCGTGGATTTGGAGCCACGATCGGAACGGGGTTGCGTCGTGTACTATTGAGCTCCATCGAAGGCGCAGCGATCACCGGTGTGCGCATCGAGGGTGTCTCGCACGAGTTTAGTCCCATTCCGGGTGTGGTTGAAGATGCCACCGACATCATCCTGAACCTCAAGCAGGTTCCTTTCAAGATGATGGGCGAAGGAATGAAAATTGCCCGCCTCCACGTGGAAACGTCAGGCGAGGTGATGAGCAGCCAGATCGAAACCGATGCCGATGTCGAAGTGCTGGACCGTAATCTCCATATCGCGACTGTCGGCGAAGGTGGCAAGCTCGACATCGAAATGCGGATCAAGAGCGGCCGCGGCTACGTTTCGGCCGATCGTAACTACGATGAGGACCTTCCGATTGGATATATTCCGATTGATTCCGTTCACTCCCCGGTTCGCAAGGTGAATTACAACGTGGAAGCAGCGAGACTTGGCCAAAACACGGATTACGACAAGCTGACACTCGAAGTGTGGACGAACGGCGCGATCTCCCCGCAAGATGCTGTCGGTCAAGCGGCAAAGCTTTTGAAGGATCACATGACGATCTTCATCAACTTCGAAGAGACACCCGAAGTTGCCGAAGAGCCGGCCGAGCGCGCAATCAACCAGATGAACGAAGTGCTGAATCGTTCGGTTGAAGAGCTCGAGTTGAGCGTTCGTTCCTACAATTGCCTGAAGAACGCCAACATTCAGACGATTGGCGATCTGGTTCAGAAGTCGGAATCGGAGATGTTGAGAACCAAGAACTTCGGCCGCAAGTCTCTCAACGAAATCAAGGAAATTCTTTCGGGTCTCGGGCTTTCTTTCGGCATGAAGTTTGATAGCCAGGGGCGTTTGGTCGGCAGTGCGCCACCCGCCTCTCCGTCGGACTACGGCGACAACTATGCGGGCTTGGACGAATAGCTATGCGGCATCGCAAAGCTGGCGTTAAGCTCAAGCGCGATCTCAGTGGTCGTCGTGCCCTGCTGCGCGGTCTGGTGACCAATGTAATCGAGGAAGAACGTATCACCACCACCGTTCCCAAAGCGAAGGCGGCTAAGCCGCTGGTCGAGAGAATGATCACGCTGGCTAAGCAGGATACGCTGCATGCTCGCCGCCAGGCGGCTGCTTTTCTTGTCAAGAAAGAAGCGGTCGAAAAGCTCTTTGAGAAGTTGGGGCCAAGATTCAACCAGCGCAATGGCGGCTATACGCGAATCGTAAGAATCGGCTGGCGTAAGGGCGACGGGGCAGAAACCGCCAAGCTGGAGCTGGTGGGATCGGAGCTGGTCAAGCGCGCGGCTGACCGGGCAGCGCGGCGCGAAGAACGCCTGAAGCAACTACGCTCCGGCGCATCTGAAGACGAAGACAAGTAATAAGAGGCTCCGGGCTCGATTCCCGGCAGCTTCAATGCCTGTGAGTATGCCTGTGCTTCTTTGCCGGTTCCGGTGAAGAAGCACTTGTCGTTTGAGGTTGCTCGCCGGCCGCCAGCTTACTCAGGATTCGATCGTGAATCCAATGTTCGTCCCACCATTCTTTGGGATCGATTTGGACGCCGGCAACCATCATGCTGAAATGCACGTGGTCACCGAACGCCATACCTGTTGCTCCGCTCACGCCAATCTGCTGTTCTTTCGCGACTAAATCCCCCACCTTTACCACGATCTTGCTCATATGTCCATACAGGCTCTCTAGTGAGTACCCGTGATCCAAGATGACGCAATTCCCATATAGGCCGAGACGGTCCGCGTAAATCACCTTGCCTGAATTAGCCGCTTTAACCGGTGAGTGCATGGTTTGTGCGAGATCGTATCCGAGATGCACCTGCTCGTCGAACTTCTTTCCTTTGTAGAAATAACTCCGTTGATCGGCAAAAAAGGACTCACGCGCGCCTTTCACTGGAATAAACGGGCCAGACCACAAAATCTTGTGCTCAGTATCGTTGCGCATCTCATAGATCTGCTCGGCGTTCTTTCGACGCAAATCGCGGTTCAATCTTACGAACCGATCGAGTAGGCTGCCGGTACCGGTAGGATCGAGTTCGCCGACGACCTTCTGAAGATCGCGGTCAGTGACGTTGATGTTACTCCTCCTGAAGGTTTTCGGGAACACCTTCACCCAGAACGAGGCAGTGGTTTCCTCGCCCGCAGCATTGCGGGCGAAGGCCACTGGGACGGTGTCGGGCGAAACGTTCCAAGGAAATGGAAACAGGCAAAACCGGTGATTGCTTGAGTCGGTTTGGCCCGGCATCGCAAAAGACCCAGCGGAATAGTTTGCGACACGTACTCCGGCATCTGTCCAGTTGCCGCCGAGTTCTAGGGTGGTCAACTCCGATCCGCCCTGGTTGATGTAGTGCTGGAATCCGTCGGCTGAGATTGTAGGGGGCCGCAAGATGACTTGGACATCTTGCGTCAGTTCGGATGTAGCGCCGCGCAGATCGTTCGAACTGGCTCGGATGATCAGTCGGGCGGATCCTTCTTTGAGGAAAGCGGCTTGCGTTTGACCGACGGAAAAGCTATAAGCGCCAACGCGCTGGCTAGTCTGGGTCTTGTCCTGGTAAACGATCTGCCTGTGCCCATCCTGTTCAACGGCGACGGAAAAGGCCTTGACGCCATGGGGCGCGTCCACTTCTACGAGGATCGGGGTTGAAGGGCCAATTGCCGCAACCGGCTTGGGCAGCTTCAGTTTGGTCTCAGCTCCAGAGAACCAGACAAAACCAAGCAGAATCGCGACCAAGGCGAGCAACGCGCCCAATAGTCGTTTGAGGATTGGATTGAATTCCATTTAAGTCTTTATCACTCGCCGGCCGTCGAGCCGGTAATTTCCGGCGATCATCCAGGCGATAGCTTCCGAGTAGATCCGATGCTCTTCGCCCAGGATGCGTGCCGAGAGCGTTTCGACGGTGTCGCTGTCCAGCACAGGAACGGCCGTCTGTAGGAGAATCGGGCCGCTATCGAGATTTTCATCCACCAGGTGTACGGTGCAGCCGGTCACCTTTACGCCGTAAATCAGCGCTTGGTATTGGGCATCCAGGCCGGGAAAGGCCGGTAGGAGCGACGGATGAATGTTGAGAATTCGGTTCGGAAACTGCTGAACAAAGCCGGTGGTCAGCAGCCTCATATACCCTGCCAAGCAGACGAGATCAACGCCGTGCTCTTTGAGTAAACCAGCGACCTGCAAGTCAAAAGCGGCGCGCTCAACACCGCGCGAGGAGATCGATCCGTAGGGAAAACCGTACTCGCGAGCTTTGGCAAGCCCCGGGGCATCAGCCCGATTTGAAAAAACGAAGCCAATGTCGCAGGGAAGGACTCTGTTTTGTACATTGCGAGCTATGGCCTCGAAATTCGAACCGCGGCCGGACAGAAGGATGCCAAGCTTCACTGGTAGCGAACTCGAGGTTGCTTGCGGGATTTCTGCGCGACCACACGACCAATCCGATAGACCGGTTCTCGCATCGTGTTCAAGATTCGCAAAACAACGCCCAGCTTTTTGGGCGATATGGCAAGGACCATGCCGATACCGAGATTGAAAGTGCGGCGCAGATCATCTTCGGGGATGTTGCCGATTTTCTGGAGCAAGTCGAAAATCGGTTGCCTGGGCCACGAGCCGAGGTGGATCTCGGCGGCACATCCTTTCGGCAGGATACGTGGGAGATTGTCTGTCAGCCCTCCTCCGGTTATGTGAGCCGCGCCATTCAGCAGACTCTTTTCGTGAAGAGCCTGAATAGGTTTCAAGTAAGACCTGTGAATTTTGAGAAGTTCGTCGGCCAAGGTGCCTGCCAGCTCGGGAATCTTGGCACCGGGCGCGTGGCCGGCAGCTTCAAACAGCAAGGAGCGGGCAAGAGAATAGCCGTTAGTATGGAGACCGTGCGAGGGCAGGCCAAGAAGCACATTTTCAGGTGTGATTCTCTCACCGGTAAGCAACCGATCACGCTCTACTGCGCCTACGATGAAGCCGGCTAAATCGTATTCGCCGGGTTGGTACATTCCGGGCATTTCGGCAGTTTCACCACCGATCAAGGCGCAAGCATTACGTTTGCATCCTCGAGCAATTCCTTCGACGACGGTGGCACAAACAGCGGAGTCGAGCCGGCCGACAGCGAAGTAATCCAGAAAGAAAAGAGGCTTGGCGCCCTGCACCGCGATATCGTTCACACAATGGTTGACGAGGTCCTCGCCGACGGTGTCATGACGCCCGGTTGCGAACGCGATCTTAAGTTTGGTGCCGACTCCGTCAGCAGAACTGACGAGCACGGGGTTACGCCAGCCCTTCAGACTGAAACCAGCCCCGAAGCTGCCGATCGAGGTAAGAACCTGGGGCGTGAAAGTTCTCGAGGCGGATCGCCTGATACGTGAAACGGCGCGATCGGCTTCATCAATATCGACGCCCGCGTCACGATAAGTTGTTTGCTTAGCCACTTCCCCGAAGCATCAGTGTAGCCCACTGTCAACAAAGCCAGTCAGGAGCTAAGATGCCGTTGCAAGTGAGGTCTGCTCGTCCTGGCAGGCTGCAATTGAAGTCGTGTTTTGGGGAGTAGAGCCCACGAGCGCGGTCGCGGCAAAGATCAGCAAGGCGCCGATCCACCGTGCTGCGCTGACATGCTCGTGAAGAAAGACTTTACCAAACCCTACGGCCACCACATAACCAACCGAGGTCATGGGCAACACAAAACTGAGATCAGCAACACTGAACAAGGCCATTCGAGTGACAAGCGATGCCATCAGCATGACAATTCCAGCCACGATGTACGGATTTAGGACAGCTCTCAGATACCCGGATGGATGGAATGCAAGGTCCTCGGTGATATGTCTCGCTCCCCAAGCAAGCGACAGGTTGCCGAAGGCGCGCAGTGCTATGAACCAGAGAAGTACAAGATAAGTACGCAGATCGTGTCGTTTATTATAAAGGTGCAAGCTGAATGTAACCCTGTCAGCCTGAAGCCGCGCCTTAGTAAAGGCGATTGATTTCGCGCTCGTCTTTCAGTTTAGCGCGAGGGCGGCCTTGGTCTCATTTGGCCAGGGTTCTATCGGCTTAGAAACGATGCCCTCAGGCCCGGTAATTTCCTGGGAAATCTTCATGAGGAATGGTGTAGCGAATGAGAATCTGCGTGCTTGGCGGAGATGGCTACTGCGGTTGGGCGACGGCGCTGTACCTGTCGTCAAAAGGACACACGGTAGCGATTGTTGATAACTTTGCGCGACGTTTGTGGGATTTCGAGCTAGGTGTAACGACACTTACGCCCATACGTTCGATGACCGAGCGTCTCCGGGCCTGGCGCGATTTATCGGGGAAAAGCATTGAGCTGTTCACCGGTGATTTGATGGATTACGAGTTTCTATCTTCCGCGATTCAATCCTTCAAGCCCGATACGCTGGTACACTTCGCGGAACAGCGAGCAGCTCCATATTCTATGATCGACCGGAAGCATGCCGTGTTCACCCAGACCAACAACGTCATGGGCACGCTGAACCTTCTTTTTGCGATGCGCGAGCTTTGTCCGGATTGCCACTTGGTCAAGCTGGGAACCATGGGCGAGTACGGAACTCCGAACATCGACATCGAAGAAGGCTATATCACGATCGAGCACAACGGACGTAAGGATGTTTTGCCCTATCCCAAGCAGCCCGGATCGTTCTATCACCTGTCGAAGGTGCACGATAGCCACAACATTCTGTTTGCCTGCCGGATTTGGGGTATTCGGGCCACTGATCTGAACCAGGGTGTGGTTTACGGCACCCTCACCGACGAAATCGCCCTCGATGAGGCGCTAATCAACCGCTTCGACTACGACGAAGTCTTTGGAACGGTGCTCAACCGATTTTGCGTTCAGGCGGCCGTCGGTCATCCGTTGACGGTGTATGGCAAAGGGGGGCAGACGCGCGGCTATCTTGACGTACGCGACACGGTTCGCTGTATCGAGTTGGCTTGCCTGAATCCGGCCGAACCTGGTGAGTGCCGGGTGTTCAATCAGTTCACGGAGCAGTTCTCCGTTCTCCAGATCGCTAACATGGTCCAGGCTGCGGGAAAGAAGCTCGGTATTAAAGTTGTTGTCGATCATCTGCCCACGCCCCGCGTTGAATCGGAAGATCACTACTACAACGCGAAACATTCGAAGTTAATCGACCTTGGCTTGGAGCCGCATTTCCTGTCTGAATCGTTGCTGGACTCGCTAATGAATATCGCGCTGCGCTACCAGGACCGGGTAGATGCTGGGACCTTTATGCCTCAGGTTAATTGGCGCAATGCGCGTAACGAGCGACGCCAGGAAAAGACGTCGACCGTAGAGCATAAGCAGAAGGTCACAATTTCGAACAACGGCAAGGGCAAACTCGCGGGAACGGCAGCAGCAGTGAAATAGCCGTCAGGTTTCATTACTTTTGCAGCGGCTGGTTTGTCAACAGAACGTTGTCCCCGCTAGATGCGATCAGTTTCAGCTCGTCGTTGGGTACCAGCTTCCGAAGCCTCGCAAGGGCCGAGCCTTCGGCAGCCAAGTAGCAGCGTTTAGGACTGAGCCAGAGATTTTTCCACTGCCCGTCATCAATAAAGACATTCGGCGCGCCGGGTGCGTATGAGCCATAAACCAGATTGTTGAAGCGGCCGTTGAGCAAGAGGGCGGTCCGGTCGGTATAGAAGAAAATCGAAGAGAAAATGTAATAGTGATGGTCGACCATCAATTGGCCGGGAGGCGATTCCAGGAGCTTGGTGGCCAAGGCGCGGGACGATAGATAGGGGTCGAACACGACAAGCGCGAGCCGGGCGGCCTGGAAGAAGAGAATCATCATCAACGCGGTGGCGTAGAAAGCCTTAGTGCCGGAGTAGAAAAGGTTCCCAAGGGCCCCTAAAAGGAATGCGGCCGCGGCGACCAGCAAAGGAATGCGTAAATAAGCAAACGCAGGAAGGGTCAGATCTTCCATATGCCCAAGCGATAGCGTATAAGCGCTGGGGTTCCTGCTGAGAGCGGCGGATATGTCGCCCGGCGCGGGAAGGTGCCGAACGGAAAACCAGATCCCAAATGCCGCGACGGCGCAGATCGCGGTGACGATACCGAGTGTTTTGGTGCTGCTTTTGATCCAGGAGTTATCCAGAGCCATCGCCGAGCCGATCAGCAGCGCGAAAGCGGGATAACAAGGCATCGAGTAGTATTCCTGTGTTGTGGAAAATGTGAAAAAAACCAGGACGAAGCCGATCCAGCAAAGGGCGAGCAGACGGGTTCGGCTGGCCCGGTCGGCAGCGCGGTAGCGGAGCTTCACGAGAGCGGGTAAATAGACGCTCCATGGAAAAAGCCAGACCAGATGAAAGAGCCAGAAGTAGAGACGCGGAACGGTATTGTAGTCGCGTGGATATCGAAGATTTAAGAAACGGAGTAGTTGCTCGTTGATAAAGAAGAACCAGAAGAAGCCGTGATACTGGCCAGGCACACTGCGCATTGTGAAGTCGAAATACGGTGGGTTACGCAGAGTTGCCAGAACGTGCCAGGGTGCGGCGATGACGAGAATGATTAGGGCGCTGCTTAAAGGCCGGAGTCGCTTCCAGATAGTTAGATCAAACAGGCGATGCGTTAGGAGTAAGTAGACGAGGGCGGCTCCAGCGGGGAAGACAACGCCGATCAGGCTTTTGAGGAGTAATCCTATACCGATGCTGGCAGCGAAAAAAAAGGCCCAGAGCCGAGGCCGTCGTTCTTCATCCTCGATCACACGTAGAAAGGCCCAGAGCGCAAGCGCAACAGTGAAAGTCTGCATAACATCCGGAATCTGAATCCGCGTGAAAAGAAACAGGCCAACGCAGGTCGCCATCACCACGCCGGCATAGACACCAACGCGCCGCCCGAAAGCCCACATGCCCCAGGCAGCGGTAAGCCAGGCCAGTCCGATAGAGCTTAGGGCCACGGGAAGGCGTGCCGCCCAATCGTGTGCGCCGAGCAGTTTATAACTGAAAGCAATCAGCCAGTAAATGAGCGGACCCTTTTCGAGATAGATTACGCCGTCGAGCCTTGCGGTTACCCAATCGCCGGACGTGAGCATGTTGCGGGCGATCTGAGCCTGAACGGCATCTACATCGTCCATGAGAGAAGGCGGCGAAACGATGCAGGCCAGGTAAATGGCGGCAGCGATCAGAACGACGATTAAATACAGGTGAGCAACTGATCGGCGTTCGCTTGATTTGGTTGTGATTGAGGTGCGAACTGTATCCGCCATCTTTTCATCCAGAGGAACAACATCATCAGGCCCCAGAGATTGTATCCGAGGTTAGCGCGCCGGCTGAGATGAGCCTGGAGACACGACCTGATAACGCCGAAATTAAAAAGATCCGAATACAGCGACTCGGCAGTATCGACAGTATCCAACAACGGTCCCCGGAGTGTGCCCCGCAGCCAGTCGTGAGCGGGGAAGTCCAGGCCCATCTTCTTGCGGCGCGTAACGGAGGCCGGGAGCTTGTTCCTCATTAACTCGCGCAAGATTACCTTTTGGTTCGAGCCATGCATTTTAAAACGGGGAGGTAACGAAGCTGCGAACTCGACCAGACGGTGATCGAGGAAAGGAGGCCGGACCTCCACCGAATGCGCCATGCTCATCCGGTCTACCTTCATCAGGATGTCATCCGGCAAAAAGAAGTTCTGATCGAACCAGAGATAGGCACCCAGATTGTCCCCGTGATGGCCTGCTTCGGCGAGGAGAGTATTCAGAGCATTTGGCATCTCCGGGCGGACGAGTGCTCTCTTCTCTTCGTCGGAGAACGTACCGTTCCAAAATACATGTGCTCGGAACGGCTTCATAAGAGTCCCGGCAAGGAATCGCTTCAGCTTGTACTCAAGGCTGATCTTCTCGTTGGAAGCCGGAAGAAGTTGGACGGCATCTCTTGCCAATCGCAGCACGGGAACCGGAAACTTGCGCGCGAGCATTGCCAGCCTACTGGCTCGGTGCGTTAAATAGCCGGCAAAAAGCTCGTCCGCTCCCTCGCCACTGAAGGCCACAGTGGCTGTTCGCTTAGTCAATTTCGAGAGGAACCAGACGGGCAACGCGCCGCCGTCGCCATTGGGTTCATCGAAATGGTTCGCGAACTGCTCGATGGCGCCAAGGAGATCTTCATTGGGATTGAGATCAAACTCCTCGTGCCGGGTTCCGTATTGAGCGGCTACACGACGGATATAATCGGTTTCATCGAAGCTGCGGCCAGCAAACGAAATAGAATAGGTGCGTAACGGGCGATCCGAGGCCTGTGAAGCGTAATGTAAAACGGTGGAGGAATCGAGACCGCCGCTGAGCCACACACCAAGCGGCACATCTGAGAGGAGATGTTCTCGAACGGAGTTAGCGAGAAGATTGTCCAGCTCGTCTTTTGCCTCTTCGAAATCGATTTGGCGAGGGGATTCGACGGGCAACTGCCAATAGCTTTCCGAGCTAACTCTTCCCGCGCGCCATTCCAGCCAGCGGCCAGGCGAGAGTTTCTCGATGTCTTCAACAAGGGATAAGTTGCCTGGGACATAATTCAGAGTGAGATAGCAATCCAATGCGGGAAGAGAAATATTTCGACCGACCTCCGGATGAATGAAGAGCGTCTTGAGCTCAGAGCCGAAGTAGAGATCATCACCGCGCCGCGAGATATATAACGGCTTGATACCAACACGGTCGCGCGCAAGAACGAGACGCCGGGACGATTCAGTCCAGAGCGCGACTGCGAACATGCCTCGAAGCCGCGAGAAACAAGCTGTATCCCACTCGAGGAAGGCTGCGAGGACCGTTTCCGTATCCGTAGTGGAGCGGAAGGTATGGCCGCGACGCCCAAGGTCAGCCCGCAGTTCCTTGTGATTGTAGATTTCGCCATTGAAGGCGATTACGGTATCACCGCCGGAAGAGATGATCGGCTGATCGCCGGAATCGAGATCGAGAATTCTCAGGCGTGCAACACCGAGCGAGATGAAGTCCGACTCGTAGATACCCTGCTGGTCAGGTCCTCGATGGATAATCGATTGAACGGCCGACCGAATACTGGTTGTTGAGACGGATCTAAGATGGGTGAAGCCGGCAATGCCGCACAAGCGGACGGCCCTCCTGACGGAACAACTAGAGCACTCCTCTGAAGAACAAAATTCGGCCCGGAACTTCTCAAGTGAGCGGGAAGCGCTACAAAGCGCGATGCCGGATAGGTATGGCCCTGCTCGCCTAATTGTAGCAAGCAAAGCCGGATCGGCTAGTAAGCTGATTGATAGAGGTTGTTTCGCTTTCACTATGCGTGAGGCTTTGACTCTGGTGGTGCTGATTCTCGCTATCGGTCCATTCGCTTACTACTTGCTCGCAATTTATAGCTCGTGGGTCTTTTTTGCAAAGCGTCTCAGTCCGCCTCGCCGGAACGAGGAGTTCGCGCCGCCAGTCAGCAATCTCAAGCCCATCAAGGGAGTTGATCCGGATGCTTACGAGAACTTTGCAAGTCTCTGCCGGCAAGACTACCCTGACTACGAACTTGTTTTCTGTGTTGATCCCGAGAACGAAGCGATGATTTCGGTCCTCCACAAGCTGAAAGGCGATTTTCCGGAGCGGCCGATACGCATACTACTGGGTTCCGGTCGGGTGGCCGCAAATGATAAAGCGGCGAAACTAGCTCGACTAGTGAGCGAAGCAAGCCACGAAGTGATCGTCATAAACGATAGCGACGTTCGCGCGAGACCTGACTATCTCAGAACAGTCGTGCAGCCTCTGTCGGATCCGGAAGTTGGGGCGGTTACGCTTCTTTATGTACCCCTAGCGGAACACACCGTTGCAGACGAGTTGCAGTCGGTGGGAATGTTTTCTGATTTCTATGCCGGAATTTTCGTGGCACGCCTGCTTGACGGTGTCAAATTCGCACTGGGTCCGACAATTGCCACGAGGCGCTCACAGCTCATGCGTTTCGGCGGGTATGAATCCATTGAGAATCGCCCGGGTGACGATTTGCTGATCGGGCGTTTGATCGCCGAGCAAGGGTATAGGGTGGAACTCCTACCCTATGCGGTGGAAACCGTTGCAGATTTCGCATCCTTGAGAGAATTGGTTCACAAGCGTCTGCGCTGGATTGTGGTGATGCGGCACATGCGACCTTGGGGTCATTTCGGATTAGCGTTCACTCAGGGGCTACCGTGGTCTGTTGCGGCCGCTCTACTGGCTCCCTCTGTTACCCTTGGAGCACTTTACGTGTCGGTTTATCTGCTGTTGCGGATTCTGCTTACGTGGTTGATAGGGGGCCACGGATTGAAGCAAAAGTCGTTGGTTCGCAAGCTATTACTCATTCCTGTCTGGGATGTGATGGCATTTCTGATCTGGGCCGTCAGCTTCACAAGGCGAAGTGTGCGTTGGCGAGGGAGCGATTACTATATCAAACAAGGGCTGCTGGTCCCGGTTGCCACAGCGACGGAGAAGTAACAAACTGATGCAAAGTAGACCCATTCGGATCGAGACATCGGCTTGCGTTCGACTGAGCACGATCGGCTTCACCCTTCTTTTCTGCTGCCGGCTTTTCGCGGTAGATGCTCCTCATGCGGAGATCAGTAACGGGCTGGTAAACGCCAAGCTTTATCTCCCTGATTCTGAACATGGATATTATCGCGGGGTGCGATTTGACTGGTCTGGCGTTATCTCTCGTCTCGATTATGCGGGGCACAACTATTTTGGTGTCTGGTTCCCTAAATACGAACCAACGCTGCACGATGCGATAACAGGTCCGGTTGAAGAATTCCGCTCAGAAGACGGCGCTCTCGGATATAGGGAAGCGAAACCCGGAGATATGTTCGTGAAAATCGGCGTTGGTGTCTTAGAAAAGCCTGACGCGAAACCGTACGAGTTCACGCGGGATTACCGGATCGTCACCACGGGCGTTTGGATTGTGCGCCCGCATTCCGACAGTGTCGAGTTCACTCAGGAGTTAAAAGGAGTGAACGGATACGCCTACGTCTACAGCAAGCGGGTTCGGCTGGCAAAAGGCAAGCCGCAATTGATCCTGGAGCACACGTTAAGGAACACCGGCAAGAGGGCTATTGAAACTCAGGTCTACAATCACGACTTTTATGTGATCGACGGCCAGCCGACAGGACCGGCCTTTTCCATACGGTTTCCGTTCAAACCGAGAGCGGTCGGCGATCTAAAAGGGGCGGCGGAGATTCGCGGGAACGATGTTGTCTATTTGCGCGAACTGGCGCCGGGCAATAAGGACTCGGTGGCAACCTACGTGGAAGGGTTCGGTGATGATGCCGATGACAACGATATCCGAGTGGAGAACAGTAAGGCGGCAGCAGGCGTACGGGAAATGGGTGACCATCCTATCGCGAAACTCTACCTTTGGTCTGTCCGAACGACTGTTTGTCCAGAGGCTTATATTTCATTGAATATCGCGCCCCGAAAGAAAGCCACTTGGCAAGTGACATATGACTTCTACACTCTCGGCAAGAACGGACAGAGTAACGTTGACGCGGACAGGAAGCGAAAAAAGGGCAGGTAGCAATCGCCCGCCCTCGTTGCCGGTCATTCTTGCGGGAACGTGAAGTCCGAGTTGTAGCCGCTACCGGAGTCCTGGTATAGGTCAGGGGCAGGAAGCGGATCCGATCCGACAGTGGCGTCTGGCACGGTCCGTCTTGAATCCGCCTTCTGGCGCGCGATCAAGTCTTTCAGAAGGGGTGCCGTAATGGAGGCGTCCTTTCGCCGTTGGTTTTGTTTCATGGCGGCACGTTAACACGAGGGATAGGGTCCGAGCCGCGCTCGGGACCTCGGACAATGCGGGCTGCGGCATGGTAAATAGCTGATATTTAAACAAATGCTCCTGTTCTTGTTACAACTGAAGGTTTTGATCCCGACTTGTGACCGGCTCTAGCAAAAGGTCGTCAGAACCGCACACTGCGGAGCTTGCAGGCTGAGAAAAACGCTCCTTTGGCATAAGCGCGACGTTCCCCACCGTTTCACCAAATCTTCAGAGTTCTGCCCGTACACTGAGCAATCTATGTCCCTCGAGGCTTCATGCACATAAGACTCAGTGTTACCGTCCTTTGGGCCGCCTTCGTAATGGTGCTCGGCTCAAATCCAGGAGCCGCGCAATCCTACAAGAAAAGCGGCTCCATTCCCATAGGTGGGACCGGTGGTTGGGACTATCTGACGGCCGATAGTGACAATCACCGTCTGTACGTGTCGCATGGTGGCGAGGTGGAAGTCATCGATATGGAAACTGAAAAGCCAATCGGCAAGGTTTCCGGAATGGATCGAATCCATGGTATTGCCATAGCAAATGATCTGAACACCGGGTTCATCAGCGATGGAGGGAGCAATCAGGTCGTTCTTTTCGATCTGAAAACGCTTAGAGTTAAGGACAAAGTAAAAGCCGGTTCGAATCCCGACGGAATTGTCTACGATCCTTCATCGAAGCGCGTTTTTGCGTTCAATGGACGGAGCCAGAATGCTACGGTGATCGACGCTTCCAACGGACATGTTGACGGAACTATTGCGCTCGGCGGCAAGCCCGAGTTTCCGGTGAGCGATGGAGCAGGAAACGTCTATGACAACATCGAGGACAAGAGCGAAATCGTGCGAATCGACTCGAAAATGCTGAAGGTCACGGCGCATTGGTCTGTTGCCCCCTGCGACTCGCCTTCCGGCCTAGCGATCGACCGAGCCGGTCGGCGTCTGTTTGCTGTTTGCGATGGCAAGAAGATGGCCGTAGTTAACGCAGACAACGGGAAGGTTGTGGCCACACCGGAAATCGGTGACGGACCCGATGCCGCAGCCTATGATCCTGGTACAAAACTCGCTTTTTCATCTAATGGCGAGGGGACTCTGACCGTGGTGCGGAGCGCCGGACCGGACGAGTATGGCGTCGCTGAGACCGTACCCACCTCCAGGGGCGCACGGACGATGGCTCTCGACACCAAAACACACAAAGTCTACCTGTCGACTGCGGATTTCGGACCGGCACCGGCGGCCGACTCGCAAAATCCGCGTCCCAGGCCGTCCATCATTCCCGGTACTTTCAGAGTGCTTATTCTCAGTAAGTAGCGTCCACTCCACTCAGCCGGTTTCGACTACTTCGATTGCGTTGACCTCGGCGTAGTTTTCGACGGGAACAAACTCGATCAACAGTAGGCCTTGAGCGTTCGGCGTGAGGTTTTCGAAGACTTTCCTGACCTCGCGGTTTGGGCCGCCCGCGTCCTGAATGACTTGATAATTTCTTAAGAGGGCGATTCCGTTAGCAAAGACATTGAAGAGACGGCTTCCATATGCGGGGTCATGGGACTGCGGAGTTCCGAACCAAGTTTCGGCAAAGTGGAGTGTCAGCCGGTATTCCCCTGGGGCAACGGGAATCCGATATGAAAAATTACCATAGCGCTCGCCGTGGTAGAGGCCGGCCTCGCTGTTCTGGACGACAGTCTTCCTACAGACGGCTGTTCCGCCCGTGAAGTACTCGTCGGCAGCCCAAAGGCGGCCATCGGAGTCGGTCCGAGGAGCATCCTGAGCGACAATTCGGATTGGATGAATCCGGCCAGGTGGGCTCGGAAAAATTTCAAGAGCATTCAGCAGCGCGGGTCCGGTAATCGGATCAAATGCGAGATGCAGGATGCCATCGGGTCCTGGCGAAATGTCTTTCAAAACGCGCTCGTAAACGTGGTTAGGCCCGCCGGCTCCGGCCAAAGGGTCCAAAAATCTGATTTTGACCGATCCGTTGGCGGACACTTGAAAAGCCCGCGCGGCTTCTCCGCCACCTTTAGGATTGCCGCGACCGTACTCAGTTTCGATCATGTAAAGATGTAGCTCATAGGTGGTTTGCCGGAGCGGAATGTCGTACTCGAATTTCCCGGAGCGCTGGGTTCTGAGGAAGGTGGTATCGTCCAACACCCGATCGCGGGGAATGAGGGAAGACGTCCCTCCCCGATAGAATGCGTCGGCTGTCCACTCATGTTCCTGCCGGTCGATTAAAGGAGCGCCATGATACCCGGCCAGTAACCTGAATTCTGTTGCAGTTTCCAACTCGGCTGTGGACCCGCGCCAAACCTCGTCGCTTTCACGAGGATTGCTTGCCGCCTTCATATGAGGGCCGTAAATGACTGCGAGTGTCAAAACCGAAGCGCATGCAAGAAAGAGGAGCGAAGACCAGAGCCATACACTATGCCGGCGCTTACTATCAATCGCGGGTGGCGCGGTGAGTTGCCCAGACTCCGGTAGGCTTTCAGCCGGTTCGGGGCCCTCTGCCTTCGAGGCCGACGCGGTTGGCGTTTCGGCAAAGAAGAAGTCTGGCCGGTACTGTCCGCTTGGAATACGAATATGAATCGGGCAGGAGGCACCGGCGCCGCGGTAGTACTCGTCGAGGCGTTTGCGGAGCCGATGCGCTTCCACTCGTACGATGGAATCCTTCTTGGGGTCGAAATCGCTCGAGCGACTCAGCGCTTCTACTGCGATGCTATATTCCTTGAGTTGATCGCTTTCGCCACGCAGGTGCCGTTCGCAAATGTAGCGGAAGAATTTCTCCAGACGCGGCGCTTTAACAAACAGTCCGGACTGGAGCACACGCTGCATCTCAGTCTCCTGGAGCTCGACGGGGGGGATAGCTCCCATATTCATTTGCTGGGTTTGGGAAGAAGTATACCAGAGGTTTTCGTGCCGGATTGTAACGTCGGGAGCCCTGAAGTAACATGACTGGAAAGAAACGGTTTAGCGGCGTAACGTAGGAGTATCTACAGGGTAACCCGTTGCCCGTTGCGCCACTATCAGGGCTTCTCTATAGTAATGGCAGCTTTGCGGAGCTCTCCACCTTCAGGTGGGATGTTTCGCTCTGACCAGGGGGTTCCATGTTGAAACAGACGGGTAAAGTGGTTTTTGCGTTGGCGGCGACGGTGTTACTTGCTGCAACGCTCTGGTCACAGGCGATTTTCGCTACGCTGACGGGTGTGGTCAGCGACCCCTCGGGCGCGGTTGTAGCTGGGGCTAAGGTAACTCTTCGCAACGCCGACTCGGGCGATATCCGTGACACGGTCACGGACAACCAAGGGTATTACACGTTCGCCTCGGTGCCGGTGGGTTCGTATAATCTCACGATCAGTTCGGCGGGTTTTCAGACCTTCGCGGAAAACGGGATCGCTTTGGGTGGCGGTGAGAAACGAAACGTGAACGCATCCCTGCAGGTTGGCAGCACAAATCAGACGGTAGAAGTCTCCGGAAGCGCGGACATTATTACGCCGGTGGATTCTGGCGAGAAATCAAACATTCTGACGACAAAGCAGCTAGAAAACTATGTGCAGGTGGGCAGCAATGCGGCCGAGTACCTGAAGATTATGCCAGGCTTTGGCATTCAGAACGGGGTCGCGAACAAGTCAAATTATAGCGGTCAGACGATCGGTATCAACGCGAACGGCGATTCGGGAAGTCAGAGCCCCCTGAATAACGCTTTTTCGTACAACGGTTTGCCGGGTAACACACTGGATATCGTGGCGGATGGCGCGCACGTTTCGGATCCCGGCTGCAACTGCGACACTCCGGTAAACCCGAACTCCGATTTCCTGCAGGAGTTCCGCATTTTGACTTCGAACTTCAGCGCGGAAGAGCAAAAAGGGCCGATGGTGATCACGTCCGTGACGAAGGCGGGCGGAACTGGTTTTCATGGGAACGCATTTTTCTCGGCTCGGAATTACGTGATGAATGCGAATGACGCCTATTCGAACGCGCTTGGCATAAAGCAGCCGCAGGACAAGTACTACTATCCAGGCGGCAGCATTGGCGGCCCGGTGTTGATTCCCTGGACTCACTTCAACCACGACCGCAACAAGCTTTTCTTTTTCACGGGATACGAGTATTTCTATCAAGTGTTGGACACGGGCCAATTAACGGCGACGGTGCCGACTCCCGGTATGATCAACGGCAACTTTTCCCCTTCGGAGTTAGCGAAACTCGGGACGAAAACGGCTTCTGGTAACCCGCCAGGAACGGTACCAGCATCGTGGCCGGGTGGACAGATGCCGGCAAACCTGATCGATCCAAACATGCAGGCTCTGATGAAGCTCTACCCTGCGCCGAACGCCGACCCGAACACGACGGGCGGGTACAACTACGTGCAATCTGAGATCTTCAATCAAAATAACTATCAGTGGACGACGCGCGGCGACTACAGCGTTAGCGACAACACCAAAGTCTTCGTGCGATACAACATGCAGCGCGAAACCCAGCAGTTCCCGGTCGGGTTGTGGTGGCGCAATGGCAGCCAGGTGCCGTATCCGACACCCGTAGAGGGCAAAAACCGCTCCGACTCTGTGACTGGAACCCTGACCCATGTATTCAGCCCGACCATGACCAATGAGGCAGTTTTTGCCTACACGTTCGTCGGGTTCCCGAACGTTTTCGAAGACCCCTCGAAGGTAGACCGCAAGAAGGTTGGATATAACGATCCGACCCTCTTCAACAATGGGGTGGCACAGATCCCGTCTTTCGGTTCATTTGGGAACGAGGCGGCTTTGATTTTTAATCCGGGCGGATTCGAGGCAGGTGGCGCCAGTTCCGGACTGTATGCAAACAAGTACATGCCCAGCGTGAGCGATACGCTGACCAAGGTATGGGGCACGCACACCGTGAAAGGGGGTTTCTTTTATGAGTGGATCCGGAACGCCCAACCGGCCAGCAATAACACGAATGGCGAGCTACAGTTCGTGCCATCTTCAAACACGAGCTTCACGTATGGTGACGCCTATGCAGACGAGCTGGCGGGCAACATGTCAAGCTATACCGAACAGAACTTTAACAGGATCAACGACATTTCGTACAACACCTACGAGGGTTTCGTCCAGGATTCCTGGAAGGTAACCTCAAAGCTCACCGTAGAAGCCGGTCTGCGCATGACCCATTTCACTCCCTGGACCGATGATGAAGGGTTTGGATACTCGATTTTCATCCCCTCGCAGTACAACTCTGCGAATAGCGGAGCGTGTGCAGCCGCCCCGACATTCTGCGGATTCCAATGGCATAGCCGTGACTCATCGGTTCCCTTGGGAGGATTCCCAACCCGCGGCCTCTTCTGGCAGCCTCGTTTCGGTGCGGCGTACGATCTCTTTGGCAAAGGCAGTACGGTGTTACGCGGCGGATGGGGCAGGTTCTACTACCACTCCGGCCAATTCACTGCGGGCCTCGATACGTCCGCCGGCTCTGAGGGAGTGACGCTGACCCCTACCAGCATAGGAGATAAGCGGCTGTTAGCGAGCCAACTCAATACAATACCGTTTACTGCTGCTCCAGCGACACCTTCGGCAGTCGATAGCCGGGACAACAGTCAGCCGTTCACGGACAGCTATAGCATCACTGTTTCTCAGAAAACGCCCTGGTCGGGTCTGCTTGAAGCGGCCTATGTCGGCAACCGGAGCAGGGACTTGCAGAACCCCGGCGGGTACGGAAGCAACATCAACCTAGTTCCGGTTGGCGCGATGTTTTCGGCCGTGAACCCCGCTCTCGCGAACGCCAACAATTACCGGCCTTACCTGGGCTACAGCGACTTGAATCAGGCGACCAATAATCTCTACGCCAACTACAATGCCTTTCAAGTGACTTGGGCCCACCAGGCAAGCTGGGCGACCGTGCAGTTGAACTACACGCTTGGAAGATCGCTGGGCATTATTACTCCGGGTGGAACCACTCTGGGGGCAGACGGGGCAACGCTCGATCCGTTCAATTTGAGAAACAATTATGGCGCGGAACCTGGCGACCGCAGACATCTTTTCAACGCGACCTATTCTTTTAACCTTCCGAGCCCGGTACACAGCAACAAATTCCTGGCCGGGGCGGTGAACGGCTGGCAGATTTCAGGTGTTACGCAGCTCGAGAGTGGCGCGAACCTGACCTATAACAGCCCAAACGACAACTTCAACGCGCAGTTCAATGGAGCGATCATTCCGGGTACTCAGAACATCGTCAACTCGGACGGAAGCAAAGGCATTGCGATCGGAAACCAGTCCATTCTCGGAACAAACGCAATTCAATTGAATCCGATCCTGACGTGTAATCCGACGGCCAATCTTGGAACGCATCAGTACATAAACGGAGCCTGTTTTGCACTGCCGACGGCAGCTGGCCAAAACGGTCCGACTCTGCTACCGGCCATCTATGGACCAGCGTTCTTCAACTCCGATTTGGGTCTATTCAAGAATTTCCAGATCAAAGAGTCGATGAAACTGCAGTTCCGGGTTCAGGCGTACAACTTCCTGAACCATCCACTATGGTCATTCCCGAACAACAACAACCTGACACTGCAGTTCAATCAGGCTTCGCCGGGGAGCAGCACTATCGCGCAGACTAACTCCACGTTCGGATATACGACTTTCAAACAAGGCCAGCGGATTCTGGAGATGGTGGTAAAGTTCTATTTTTAATGCGTAAAGTAGTCCGGATTTCCAAACCGCGTAAGCGCGATCGGCTCGGAGGTCTAGGCATATAATCAGGCTTGCCGGATGTACCGCGTTGCGTTAGCGTTGCTGTGTCTGTGTTGTGCCGCGCAGAATTCGCCTCAGGAAATCATGAGGGAGGCCCTTGGCGCCCAGCAGGCGGGACGTTTTGACGATGCCGTCCGAGACTACCGTCTGTTGCTGAAGCAGTATCCGAATATTTTCGAGATCAGGTCCAATCTGGGCGTGGCCTTGGCCGGTCAAGGGCTATACATCGAGGCCATCGCTGAGTACAAACGGGCTCTCGCTCTGAAATCCAATACGCAAGTGCGACTTAATCTAGCGCTTGCGTATTACAAAACTGGCGATCTCCGCCAGGCGATCGACACGTTGAAGCACGTCCACGAGGAAGAGCCAGGCAACATGCAGGCTGTTACTTTGCTGTCCGATTGTTATCTCAAGGTGGGGCAAAACAAGGACGTCATTGCTCTCTTAACGTCCATTCAGCAAGCGCAACCGGATAACGAAACATTTGTTTACCTTTTGGGCACGGCACTTGTTCGGGATCACCAGGCGGAGAAGGGCCAAGTACTCATCGACAAAATTCTGAGGAACGGCGATTCGGCCGAATCGAGATTGCTGATGGGGACCGCTAAATACATGGTCTCCGATTATGCGGGCGCGCGCGAGGACCTGCGAAAAGCAGTCGAGCTGAATCCCAACCTGCCAGAAGCTTTCGCCTATTATGGGATGGCTCTTCTCTCAACGGGCGATCAGGCGGGCGCGCGAAAGGCTTTTGAACGCGAGCTTCAGTCCGACCCCAACAATTTCGTTTCGAATCTCCATATGGGCGTTTTGCTGCGTGAGGATGCCGATTACGACAGCGCCCTGAGATATCTGCACCACGCTCTGCAAATTCGACCCGGCGATCCCGGCGTTCGGTATCAGATTGCATCAATCGAGATTTCCCAAGACCACCTGGCTCAGGCAACGCGCGATCTCGAGTCGCTAGTGAAAGACTCGCCGAATTTCATTGAAGCGCACGTATCTCTCGCCACCGTTTACTTTCGAGAGAAGAGGAAAGCTGATGGTGAACGAGAGCGTGCGATCTTCGCCAGGCTGAACGCGGCGAGGCAAACACAAAACGAGGTCGCTGCCAAAAGCGTCCAATGAAAGCCCGGGTATTTGGATTGGGCGTTCTCTTTTTGTCAAGCTTCGCAAATCGTCAGGCGCTCACAAATATAGGCTCGCGAGCGGTCAGGTCGTGTGCCACCTGCCATCCCGCGCAAGCGAAGCTCCATCCGGCGACATCCATGGCTCATGCAATGGAGTTGCCCGCGGAGTGCACCATTCTTAAGTCTCATTCTGTGCTGGCGTTCAAGGACGGCGTCTACTCTTATCGGATCGAGCGCAAAGGTGACCAAAGCCTGTACAGTGTGACCGATGGCGAACAGACGATAGAGGTTCCAATTGGGTGGGCGTTTGGCCTCGGCAGCGCGGGGCAGACTTATGTCTTCGAGAAAGATGGCTCGCTATACGAGAGCCGAGTCAGCTACTACAAGGCGCTCGACCGACTTGATCTGACAATGGGAGCGAGTAATCTGAAACCAGAGAACCTTACGCAGGCGGCCGGGCGGTATATCGGGCACACGGAAGAGATGCGCTGTTTTGGATGTCATGCAACGAATGTCGACCAAGGCGCCAAACTGGATCTCGAGTCGCTAACGCCTGGAATTCAATGTGAACGTTGTCACGGGCCCACAGGGAATCACATCAAAGGGATCAAGCAGGGTAACACTTTATTAGCGCGTATGAAAGACCTGCGCACAATGTCGGCGGAGGACACCGCCAATTTCTGCGGCCAGTGCCACCGCACCTGGGCAGAGATCGCTAGCTCTGGAACGCTGGGAATTGCGAACATCCGGTTCCAACCTTACCGTTTGATCAGCAGCAAATGCTATGACTCGGATGATGTTCGTATTCGGTGTACCGCCTGCCACGATCCGCACAACGAAGTGACGCGGAACGATTCGGATTACGATGCGAAATGTCAGGCGTGTCATGCCGGCGGTAAACCCGCTGCCCGGGCTTGCACAGTGGCTAACCATAACTGTGTTTCTTGTCATATGCCAAAGCTTGAGATGCCGGGATCGCATTATAAGTTCACCGATCACAACATTCGCATCGTGAGGGCCAATGCCCCATACCCGAACTAGCGTTCTCGCCTGGCTTGGGCTTGCGGCGGCCCCTCTATTTGCGGCACCGCAAGCCAACGATTTCGAGTCCATAATCGAGCACGCGGTCCAAATGCAGCAAGCCGGTGATTACACAGGTGCCGCTAATGCCTACCAGAGTGCGCTGACCCTACAGCCAGATGACGTGGCTACGCGCGTTAATCTTGGCGTGGTGCTCGTAAAATTGGGGCGGTTCGAGGAAGGCATCGGACAATACGACGCGGCAGACAAACTGCTGCCTGGCGATAAACGCATTGCCCTGAATCTGGCTCTAGCCTACGAGAAGAGCGGACGCCTGCGCGACGCCATCAAACGACTGGAGTCATTGCACGCGTCCTCGCCACAGGACACGCAAACTACCATGCTGTTGGCAGACGGCCATCTCCAGTTGGGTGATGACCAGCGCGTGATCGAGCTTTTGCGACCTCTCGCTGCCACGAACGTAAAGGATTTGGGTGTAGCGTACATGTTGGGAACGGCTCTGCTTCGAGAACAACGTGTTCAGGAAGGGCAAGTGTTGCTCAATCGCATTCTTCGCAACGGCGACAGCGCCGAGGCAAGATTCCTGCTCGGGACGCAAATGTTTGAGTCAGGAGACTACCCCGCCGCAGTGAAGCAATTTGCCAGTGCGATCGAGTTGAACGCACACTTGGCTCAACTCCAGTCGTTCTATGGGCAAGCATTGCTGAATACGGGTGATCCCGATGCGGCCGTCGAGGCATTTAGACAAGAGCTCGCATCGAATCCAAGCGATTTTAATTCGAATCTCGGACTCGCTCAAATTCTGGTAGTGCGGAAGCGGTTCAGCAAAGCTGACCCGCTCGCGAGACGTGCGCTGTTGCTTCATCCTGACTCGGCCGTTGCGAAACTGACGCTAGCCGAGTGTTTGAGCGGTTCGGGCCGGTTTGAAGATGCACGGCCATTTGCTGAAACCGCCGCGAGAGAGCTCGTTAACTCGCCGGAGCCACACGAAACACTGTCGGAGATCTATCGAGGTCTCGGATTAAATACTAAGGCAGAGCAGGAACAGCGGGTTGTTCAGTCGATCGAAGATGCTTCCGATGCCGGCCCGAAACTGAATTCGCCGGCGCCGGATTTCGAGTTGAACGGCTCTGTTGCGAATGAGAAAACCGGACTACGCGATTTTCGCGGTAAGAGTCCCGTGGTGCTCGTCTTCGGAAGCTACAGTTGCCCGAATTTTCGCGAGTCTGCTGGAGCCCTGATCTCTATGTACAGACGTTACGGAGCGAGAGTTCCTTTTCTACTGATCTACATTGGAGAAGCGCACACCGGCGACAATTGGCAAAGCACTCGCAACGAACGGGAGAATGTATCGCTATTGCCGATCAGCTCGTTAGCCGACAAACAGCAACATGCCGTAATGTGTAGCCGCAAACTACATCTGCCATTTCCGGCATTAGTCGATGGTATGGATGGAAGAGTAGAAAAACTGTACAATGCGTGGCCGAGCCGAGCCTTTGTCATTGGCCGAGATGGCCGCATTGTGTACAGCACGCGGCTTACTGAATTGAATTTCCATGCTACAGAAATGGAGTACGCATTGAAAGGGGCAATCGCCGGTCGTACATGAGGTTCAGCAGAAGAGCGCTACTGAAAATGGCCGGAGCGGCCGGTGCCCTGCACGTTTCGAGCCGGATCGCAAATACCGGTCCAGCACCGCTCTTTGACCAGATCCCCACTTCGGCCAGCGGTATTGAATGGGTGCACGACAACGCTGCCTCGCTCGAGCATTATCTGCCCGAGACCCTAGGTCCTGGATGCGCTTTCCTCGATTTCGACAACGATGGCTGGATGGATATTTATCTGGTGAATAGCGGTCCTTGCGACTTCTGGAAACCACCAAAGCCCATCCGTAATGCCCTGTATAAGAACAATCGCAACGGCACGTTTACAGACGTGACAGAAAAAGCCGGCGTTGCTGGCGGCACATTCGGGATGGGTGTGGCGGTGGGCGACTTCGACAACGATGGCTGGCCGGACATGCTCGTCACAGCCTATGGCAGATGTATTCTTTACAAAAATAATCAAGATGGTACGTTCAGCGATGTGACCGACAAGGCGGGGGTCACGACTCCCGGCTGGACCACCAGCGCCGTCTGGTTTGATTACGATAATGACGGCCGGCTCGATCTGTTTCTCTGTAGCTTCGTGGACTACTCGGCTGGACACAAGTTCGAGTGTGGCGACAATAAGATCGGCAAACACTACTACTGCATTCCACGTGTCTTCAAAGGGACGGCCAGCTTCCTTTATCACAACAACGGAGATGGTACTTTCACCGACGTAACTAGAGGAACTGATATTGCCAAGTCGCTCGGCAAAGGTCTCGGCGTAGTTGCTACCGACATCAATAATGACGGCCGGATGGATCTGTTCGTGGCGAATGACACGGTGCAGAACTATCTATACGTCAATCGTGGACCGGGTCCGAATGGCACCTGGAGATGGGAAGAGATCGCGCTCCAAGCCGAAGTTGCTTTCAGCGACAACGGCCAGCCGCGCTCGGGCATGGGCGTGGATGCGGCCGACTTGAATGGCGATGGTTGGCAGGATCTGTTCGTTGCCAACGTCGATCAGGAGATGTTCTCCGTTTACGAGAACAACAAAGACGAGACCTTTCGCGACGTAGCCCATGTGGAAGGCGTGGCGCAAGCCACCCGTCTGTTAAGCGGTTGGGGGATGAAGTACTTCGATTACGACAATGATGGCGAGGTCGACTTGTTCCTTGCGAATGGGCACCCGGACGACATGATAGACAGCTACTCCCTTCAAGTTCGCTACAAAGAGCCTCTGCTTCTCTTCCATAAGGGCGCTGATGGCAAGCTGCATGACATGAGCGAACAAGCGGGCCCGGCGTTTCACAAGTCCTTTGCCGCGCGTGGCCTGGCGGTTGGAGACTACGATAACGACGGTGCTGTCGACGTACTTGTCTGTAATAACGGAGGCGCGCCTGTTCTGCTAAAGAACAATGCTGCAAAAGGCAATAACTGGCTGGGTTTGAAGCTGGAAGGTGTTACTTGCAATCGCGATGCGATCGGCGCAAAGATTTACTGGATCGCAAACGGGAAGAAGCGAGGGCGGCTCAAGAACAATGGGGGCAGCTATCTCTCCTCACATGACCCGCGAGAGGTGCTGGGCATAGATAAAGCGGCTAAGGTGGAGATGCTGGAAATACATTGGCCCGCTCCCAGCAAACGAATAGAGCAAGTCCCAAATCCGCCCATCAATCGTTACATTCGAGTGGTGGAAGGAAAAGGGATCGTCTGATTGCTTCACTCCGCGCCTTTGGCAATCTGCTCGATGAAGTCCGCCTCATCGTTGATGGCTCTAGCGACCACCGCGATCTGCTCTTTAGCTTCGGAATAGCGGCCTTGTTCGATGGCCTCGCGCACCCCGGGAATGGTTTTGACACCATACCCGGCATAGGTGCCAGGAGCATAGATAAGGTTGCGGACCCACGGACGCCGCGGCAGGCCTGAATCGCTCAGCAGTTTTCGATCCGTCATGGCCAGTTCGGTGTTAATCACCTTTCTTCGGTCCGGTGGAAGCTCGGCCATGGCCGCTTGTGCCTGGCTCAAATGAGCTGCGGCTTGCCCCAGAGCGGCGATGGAATTGTCAAGCGCGGAAAAGTCGATTACAGGCGGCGGAACCAGCGAAGGAGGAGCGTTCAGCGATTCGTGCGGATCGTCGGTTAAACGATAAATCTGCATCTCGAGATTCTGCTTCCGCGTTTGCGCCTCGGTTTGCAGCGATTTGACGAGCGCTTTTAACTCCCCGTCATAGTTTTTCAGTGTGTCTGCCATCATTGTGAAGTTATACGGCAAGATATCGGCATTTGCCGCGCGCATCACAAGGGTGCCGGCAGTCTGGGCCATGATGGGTCCGTAGATCTCGCCCTTGTCACCGAAATGGTCTGTATACCAAGGCGTGTCGTACGCGGAATGGTAGGTGCCACCGTGATCCTCTCCGCCAAACCCTATATCAAGCGAAGCAATCCCCAGATGGTCCAGAAATGGTGCGAAATCGGATCCGCTACCGATCGCTCCAATTGGTAGTGTGTCCCGTTTTAGCAGGTCGCGATTCGGAGCTCCGCCAGGTCTGCCGCCGTGTAGGAGCATCTCGGCGCGTTGGCGCTGCCAAACAGACACCTTCGTCTCGGGGTCAATGATCTCTTTTGCTACATCATTTACTAGTTGCTCGACTTCATGCGAACCGCCGGCGGACAGGAAACCACGCCCGTTCTCATCCGAATTTACATACAAAGCGGCGTGCTGGTTCAGCTCTTGAGCATGTGTTTCGACCCATTCGGTTGAGCCCAGCAATCCTGGTTCTTCTCCATCCCAAGCCGCGTATACCAACGTTCGTTTCGGACGCCACCCTTGCTTGGCCAGTTCGCCGAAAGCTCGGGCTTCCTCGAGTAGCGCAGCTTGACCTGAGATGGGATCTTCCGCGCCGTTCACCCAACCGTCGTAGTGATTCCCCCGAATAATCCAAACATCCGGTTCCTCTGAGCCCTTCATCGTGGCGATCACATCCAGAACAGGCTTCTGATCCCAGTTGAATTCCAGCTTCAAATGCACCTTTGCCGGGCCGGGTCCAAAGTGATAGGTGAAAGGGAGACCACCTCGCCATCCTGCAGGTACAACGGGACCTCCCAATGCGGCCAATAGAGGCTGCGCGTCCCCATATCCAATGGGCAATACGGGAATCTTCATGATGGTTGTGGCTTCGGATAGCTTGAGCCTTTTTGCGCCCGGCACCGAGCCTACGCCGGGCGTGAGCGGATCACCCGAATAGAGCGTCATGTCAGCGACGCTGCCTCGTTGAATTCCTTCTGGCGGTCTCATCGAGCCCTTAGGCAAAACATCCGCCTGTACGTAACCGTCATCAGCCGGATCCGAGTAGATGATACAGCCCACCGCGCCATGCTCAGCCGCGAGCTTCGGCTTCAGACCGCGCCATCCCGCGCCATAACGTGCAATTGCAATCGCACCGCTTACGGATATGCCGCTGCGCTCCAGTTGTTCGTAGTCGGCGGGCATTCCGTAGTTCACGTAGACCAGCGGCGCCGTAACGTCCCCGTCGGCGGAGTAAATGTTGTATCCGGGAAGCTGGGTGCTCTTCTCCTTGGTGTAGGGATCTCCCGGAAGAGGTGGCTCCTCGAGCTTTGCGACAAACGTGGTCGGCGCGACGAGCTCAACGACTCTAATTTTGGGCGTAGGATACAGGACGTCGAATCGTTCGATATGTGCATCCCAGCCCCACTCCTTGTACCGCGCTAACAGCCATTCCGCGTTCTCACGCTGATATTCCGAACCCACATTGTGCGGATGGGCAGCCAAATGGACCATATTGGCGTGAACACGGCTGGCATCCGGGATCTCACGAAAGCGTTTCTCCCAATCCTGCTCAGTTTTGGCAGTTTCTACTGTGAACCCCGGCAGGTCGGAATCCTGAGAAGATGTTTGCTGCCTTGCTGCGATCAGTATGAAAGAAGTCGAAATCAGAAGAGTACAGGCCGAGATCTCTCGCCTCCGAAGAAGAGGGATGAGGCCGCGCTTCGCAGCGAGCCGACGAGTCAAGACGGAGGAGCTTCGGACCTGGGTGCGAGGCGCGAGTCCGTTCTGCGCGATATTCCTCAGAAGAGCTCTCTTGCCGAGCAAAAACCCCCCTTCGATTGTTGCTATCCGCCGGATTGGAACGAGTACTATTGTAATCGTCGCGTGAAACGCCATCCTGCAGCTCTTGGCCGAGTTACTGCGGATTCTGCTGATTGTTCGTTGTGGAATTTTGATTGGTATTATTCGGCGTGTTGTTTTGCCCAAGGGAGGAACTTGGTGTGTTCGAGTTGCTACCGAATGAACTTCTGGCTAAAACCTGAACTCTGGCTAAAACCTGAACTCTGGCCAAAACCTGAACTCTGCCCCGAACTTGAGCCCTGTCCGAACCCGGAACTTTGTCCGAAGGAGGAGGGAGAGCCAAACGCGTTGGAATTCTGCCCGTTTGGACTGGTCTGCTGTCCACCCGCGCCACCGTTCTGTTGGGAAAATGCTCCCATTGCGACGCCACCCGGTACGGTGTCCTTCCTCGGATCGTAATAAAACTCCCACAGGGAGTAATTACTCTGGTCGTTTATATTCTTGATACTGTGACCACTTGCTTTGCTCGCCACTCCAGCCAGACCTCCGCTGTTCAGCGTGCCCATCGGCGAGGATGCGGAGCCGTTCGTAGAACCGAAGCTGCTTGTTTGAGCGGAGTTCGGAGCCGCTGTGCCCAACATGCTGGCCCTGAGATCCGGAGTCCCGTTTGGGTTTGCCGCCTGTGTCGCACCTGAGGAACTAGGCGCTCCATTGGGACCGGTGCCTCCTGGAATGCCCGTTGGTGTTGTTGAGGCATTGCTCGGATTCACGCCTGGTTGTGTTTCAGGTGGTAGCGGGGGAGAAGCAGTATCGGTGCCGGAATCTCCCCCACTTGCAGCCGTCTGGCTCCCATTCGCAGCAATGGCAGGGCCTCTCTGTCGGGGCTGCTGCACTACAACTTCCGGCGTACTTGAATTCACACCAGAGTTTGTGTTGGAGAAATTGGAATTAGTATTCGTTCCTGTCAACGTGGAGGAACCACCGAACGAGCTACCAAATCCCGAGTTCGTTGAGGATGAGGAAGCGCCAAATGCAGACGGAGAATTACCGCTGTTCTGAAACCCTGTCGTGCTGGTCGAAGCGCTGGGACTGCTACCGGTATTTGCGGCAGCGCTGCTATTTGCGGCAGTACCACCGTTTCCACCCTGTCCCGAATTCCCGAGTGGATTTGGAGGATTCACCTTGGAGTCGATAATGACACCACCCGGCCCGGCGTGTAGCAACCGCCAGTCGGCTTTTCCAGTGAAAGGATCCGGCAGTTCGCGCCGAAGAAAACGCATCCTATTGGTGTCGTCCAGGTCCTTGATCGAATTCGGGTAACGGCCTACCTTCCGTACGAACAGTTTTACTGCATGAGCATATTCGTTACCGGCGTCCACCAGCAGCTGCTCCTTTTGTCGTTGTGCTTCGAACGCGGCTACCGGCAACTCCATATAGAGCGTAATGGCCACAATCGCGGCGAGAACAAACACGATCAACAACGCCGAGCCGCGTTCAGAGCCGGCTGCCGGAGTGCAGGCAGCATTCGGGCGGTTATTTGCGGTGAAGAGAACCGGCATCTCACAATTGATTGTCCTCATTGGTTGTTGTCGTCTACTCCCGGATTGACAATTCCGGGATTGATTTCGGGTGTCATGGGCTGGGCCGCTCCACCACTCTTTGGTTCTACGGCTTCCGGTACAACCGGCAGTGTCTTTCCAAGCTTGACCTGCGTATCTTCGACTCGTGCCTCATTTGGTGTGAGCTGGACCACAAGATAACGATTCTCCAGTAGCTGTCCCTCCACAGCCACTAAAACGTTATCTCCTTCCATGAAGAATCCGCGATTGGGATCTCCCCCGTTGAGCGGTTTAGCAAATCCGTAATACTTGTACGGGATGTTCGCAGCGATCTCAGGAGAGATAGGATAACTGGGTCTTATGGGAAACGCCGGGGCCGGAGCGGTGACCGGAATCACTCGATTGGGCACGGCACCACCCATTTGAATCGCCGGTCCAGCCTCAAACAGATTACGCATCGTCGCAGGAGCTTGGACTTTACTTAGTCGGTCCAGAAAATCTAATCGCAAAGTTGGATCGATATCGCCGCGCGTTGCGTCTACCGGCCGGAGCCGCAACGTGCCACGCTCCTCGCGTGCACCACGCCGTCGATCTGCTTGCCCATGCACCTTGGGCATGGCGGTCGCGATTGGGCTCGCCTGCTCTGTGCGCGCTACACTCCCAGCAGATCTTCCATCCTCACCTCGAGAATTAAACCAGAAAAGCGCTGCGGCGATAGCGATCAGGCAAACCACCAGAATCTTCGGATCGATTCCGAGCCTGATACCAAAAATCTTTGTCTGAGCTGCTGTGCTCATGGCCGGCCTCCGCCGGGCGTTATCATGGCTGGCCTCCCCTAGCCTGAGGGCTCTGCTCTTCTCGAATCACCGCTTGGAATCGAATCTGCGCGGTGATCTGGCTGCCCTTCTGCGGCGTGGCCGTGAGCGTATCGAGCATCAACAGCTGTGGGGATCGATCCACGGCATAGAGAAAACGCATCAGGCTTTCGTAGGAACCCTCAAAATTGACGGCATTTGTGAGCAACGATAAATCCGACGTTCCTTCAATGGGCTCTTCGGTCCATTGACCGTCTCGCTCCGTCAAATTTGAAGACTGTGCCATCCTTTGGATCTCGGCCATGATCGATTCGTAGGCGAGCCTCTTAGGAAGGATATAGCGCGACTGAAACTCGGTTGCTTGCTGCCCTCCTAACTGCACTTGCGTGGATACTCTTCGGAGCCTCCGGGCCTGTGCCTTGGCCGCATCAATCGAAAACTGCAGGCTCTGGCTCTGCGACATCAACTCGGCGCGCGATCCGCCGGGCGGGTCGAAGTAGAGAAACAGCGCCACCGCATTGCTGAGTATCAGTATTCCCACTGCAGTCTGGAGCCAAAAGCGCACGCCGCGATGGACACCTTTTAGATTTAGTGAACCCCAATCAAAAGCGCTGCGCATAGGAAACTGTCAACCTGTACTGATAGAGGGGATTGTTCTGCGTGGGTGGGGTCTGAGTCATGACCGAGGCATCTCCAAACAGCCTTGAGCCTGCGAGCCGCTTCAGAAACTGGATAACTGCTGGGGGTTGCTCGGTACCCACCCACATATCTAGCTGTACGCGATTGCGACCTGTCCCATTCTCGGCTGCAACTTGAGGTAAGCGGATCGAAAGGAGCCGCATATCGTTCGGCAACACCGTGCCTAAATCTTGAAAAACGCGCGTCCAGCTTACGGCGCGGCGCGCTATCAACTCGTTCAGCAGTAGACTTTGGGCGAACACATCAGCGTTATCAGGCCTCGCCAGAATCGTCGAGTACTCGCCTTCAGAGCGCTGCAAGGTCACGAGTTGCGCTTCTTGTGAATGGATGATGTTCCGCAAGTCCGCCGCTTCGGCTCGCGATCGAAAGATCAATACAGTCAACGCCAGCAATGAAAAGGCAAGTCCGGCGGCGATAGCGGCTGTGATGGCGTTCTGAGCGCGCTCGCGCCGAAATGGTTGTGACGCGATATTGATGTCGGACGGAGAAAAGGTAATCATGCTGCGTACTGCTCGAGCAAGCCCAGCAACCCCGCATTCTCTTGAGAAGCGATTCCGAATTTAGATCGAACTAGCGAAGTCGGTATCCCGAATTCACGCTCGGCAAGTTGCCCGAGCAAGTCCGTTTCGGGCCCAAACCCGCAAAGCAGCAGACGGGCGGCTGGTTCGCCGATTTGATCTTCGCAATATGCGAACGTTTGCTGAAGCAGCGGCATCACTGCTTCCGCTGCAGGACGCTGCCACTCACTTTCTTCACCCGTCAGATCAATGGACCGCACCAGCCGCACTCGACCCTGGTCCAGGAGGATTACCGAAAGGATTGGTCCCGCGGCCTTGACCAGCAGCGTCAGACCCTTCTCCCCGTGGTCGCACAACCGTAGCGCGGCAATCGAGGAAGGTTGCACAAGCCCTAGCCGATAACCTGCTCCGGTGATTATGCTTTCGTACTCCGTCAGAATAGGCTTGGCAATAGCCACTACGAGCACTTCTACCCTGGTCGGCTCGGCCATCTGTATCGCATAGGCCAGCTGTGCCTCATCGATCGGAAATGGAACACTCTTTCGCAGACGAAATTTTAGTAGCCTCATCCGATCCTCAAGCTTGGCAGGAAAGTTTTCGAAATCGAGAATGGCGATCCTGGCGGCATAGTCCGGAATGATAAGTGCGGTCGTTGCCCGCTTCGGGTCTCCCGCGATGCATACTCGCGGCAGCGCCTCCCGGTACAGATTGGGTTTCAGAAGATTGGACGCACTAGGCGATGGCGTTAAACCGGGTTCCGGCAGCAGTTCTCGCCTTTGCTCGCCCGGAAGGCGCGGTGACACGCACGCAACGGAACTCTCTGTCAATTCGAAGAGGTAATCTGGCGGTGGGTCCGCGATCCAGCGCTGCAGAAACTCAGTAAACAACTCCGCACCTACCCCTCAATGAACGTTACCTTGTTCGCTTCGCGCAGGGTCGTCACACCTTCGCGCACTCGATCCAATGCCGAATCCCGCAGAAAAGTCATGCCGCCCTCCCGCGAAACGCGTTTAATCTCCGAGGCCGGTCTGCGCTCCAGAATCATTTCGCGAATCTGTTCGGTTAAATCCAGAACCTCGTGTATCGCCGTTCGACCCCGAAATCCAGTCCCGCTGCATTCCATGCAGCCCCGGCCTTCGTAGAAAACATGCTCGCGCCAGATTTCGAGCGGCAGGCCACTTTCGATGAGAAAGTCGTCACCATACTGGACCCGCACCTTGCAATGCGGGCAAATTACGCGAACCAGCCGTTGCGCCAGGATGCAGTTCAGGGAAGAAACAAAGTTATAGGGTTCGACGCCCATGTTAAGAAAGCGTCCTAAAACATCCAGCACGTTATTTGCGTGAACCGTAGTAAAGACGAGGTGTCCCGTTAGCGCGGCGTTAATAGCGATCTGGGCCGTTTCCTGGTCACGAATCTCACCCACTAGAATCTTGTCGGGATCGTGCCGTAGTACAGACCGCAAGCCGCGCGCGAACGACAATCCCTTCTTTTCGTTCACCGGAATCTGTGTGATTCCTTTGATTTGATACTCCACCGGATCTTCGATCGTGATGATCTTGTCTTCGTCGTTCTTGATCTCACTCAGCGCAGCGTAGAGAGTCGTAGTCTTGCCCGATCCGGTTGGTCCGGTCACCAGCACCATTCCGTACGGCTCCTTGATGAAGCGTCGGAACTTGTTTAGGTCGTGGTCGGCAAATCCCACGACATCCAATGTAAGCTTCGAGAACTTCTCGCTCATCGATTCTTTGTCGAGTACGCGCAAAACCGCGTCTTCGCCGTGGATCGTAGGCATTATCGAGACGCGGAAATCGATCAATCGCCCCTTGTATCGCACTCGAAAGCGTCCGTCCTGCGGCACGCGGCGTTCAGCGATATCAAGTTCGCTCATCACCTTAATGCGTGAAATGACCGCGGAATACCACTCCTTTGCGATCGGGCTCATCGCCTGCTGAAGCACGCCGTCGATGCGGTATTTGATTGCCAGTTCCTGGTCGCGTGTCTCAATATGAATGTCGCTTGCCCGCCGCTCCAATGCGTTGAAAATGGTTGTATCCACCAGCTTGATAACGGGCGCTATGTTGCCTTCGTCGGACGCTAGTCGGTCAATCGAGAGGTTTTCGTCCGAATTTTCTTCGTCGCCAACGACATCCAGCGTGAAGCCCTCTGTGACCTCCTCCAATACACGCTGCGACTGCTCCGTTTTTTTGAGAAGATCGGAAATTTGCGAGTGCGTCGCTACTTTAACTTTGAGCTTTTTTGAGAGCAGGACAGCCAGCTCATCGATTAGAACGATTTGTCGCGGGTCGGCCAGCGCGATTTCGAGTGTCCCGTTATGGTTTTGCAAAGGTACAAAGTGATAACGGAACATCAAATCGACCGGTACACTGCGGAACAATTCGTGATCGATCTTGGTGGATTTGAGATCCACGAAATCGCAGCGGTAGCGTCGCGCCAGCGCTTCCGCCTGCACCGCTTCAGGAATCGGACCCGTAAGTTTGAGTGTGTCGGTGGCCATTTATCTCGACTGCCCCATGGTATCGGCCAACGAAAAAATGGGTAGGTACAGCGCCACCAGCACAAAGGCCACGAACGCCCCCATGAAAATCATAATGACCGGCTCAATCAGCGAAAGCAGCGCCGTTGTGCGAGTTGAAACGTCCTCTTCGTAGAATTCTGCCACGCTGGTCAGCATTTGCGGTAATGCTCCCGTCGACTCTCCAACTTCCATCATGTCGGTTGCCAAATCGGGAATGATACCTGTCGATTTCAGCGACCTTGAGAGCGAACCTCCCTCTCGGACCAGAACAGCGGTTCGATCGAGCGCCTTCTTCATCAGAACTGTACCGAGCGATCGCCCGGTGGTCTCAAGTGCCTGTACCAGGGGAATACCGCCGGTTAACAGCGTTCCCAGAACTCTTGAAAGCTGTGCCACCTGGTACTTCGTCCAGATCTCACCTAAACCCGGGAACCGGCTCTTCCACTTATCTAAAATCTCCCGGGATGACTCTCGGCGCGACCACATATAAGCCGCCGCCCCGGCGGCTGCTAAAACGCCGAACCCGGCCAGAACGTAGGCACGCGCCGTGGTGCCAACTGCGATCAAAATCACTGTCGCGGTCGGTAGCTTCGCTTGCATGCTGTTGTAGAGGGCAGCGAAATTCGGCACCACGTACGTGACTAGAAAAACGATGAGCGCGATAACGAGACAAATCAGAACACATGGATAAATTAGGGAAACCAGCAGTTTCTTTTTCAGCGCTAGAGTCAGCCGCTGGTAAGCGATGAACCGTTCTAAAACCTCCACCAATGCTCCGCTTTTCTCACCGGCTAGCACAGAAGTTACATAGATCGGCGGAAAGACACCCTGCTTCGCAAACGCGTCCGAGAGTACCGTCCCGGTCTTCACCTCGTCCCTGACCGCGCGGATGTGGCGGCCGAGTTTCTCATCGGTAAGCCGGTCAGCCAGCAGATCAAGCCCTTGCAGAATAGGCAGACCGGCGCGGACCAAAGTCACAAATTGCTGGTTGAAGATCAGGAACTTCTCGAGATTTACGGTTTTTTGGCGGCTAGCTGATGTCAGTCGCGAACTGAGATCTTTCGCGCGAACCGAGTAGACCAGGTAACCCTGCTGTGCCAGTCGGCTCCTCACCTCGTTCTCGCTGGCGGCATCTGCCACCTGCTCATGCATCTGGCCGCGCGGATCTGAATATCGAAGAATGAACTCCGCCACGCGCCTATTTCCCTTTGTCCTGCAACTCTACCGCGTCCACCACTTCCGCACCCGGCGGAACTTTAAATTGAAATAGCTTGTCGTCCACCGGAGGATCGAGAATCTCGTCCGAAAAGCTAAAGCTCATCGAGGAGCCGTCTCTTCCAACCACCTTCAGTTGCCGGACGGAGCCGTCCCTCTCGACCAACATGTTCACTGCCGCATATGGAGTCTGATCGCTCTTTGCCGCGGCCTCGAGCCATGTTCCCCCTTCACCCGGCCGCGTTTGGAGGTTCCTGAACTCCTTCTTGAAGTCCAGGTGCCCGAGTAGGAAAGCGAGCGGAGCCCGCATATCTTCAGTGTCCCGTATCGGGATTTTCTCTACCCTATTATCCCCCGAGGTATATAGGTAAACTGTCTTTCCGTCAGAAATAAGGACTTTACCCGCGGGTTGGACGTAGTCCCATCGCATCTTGCCCTGTTTCCGCAAGGTAAGCTTGCCCGATTCAGCAGGGCGCGTATGCCCCTGAATTTGGTATTTTTCTAGAAACCGAACTGACAAGCTGTGGGTCCGGTTGTAGTGTTCTTCAACTTGCCGGGCCAACTGATCCGAAACTGTGCCAGGCAGGCAAACAGGCGCACCCAAAGCGGCCACCAGGAGAAACCGGACCATACACAACAGACGTTCCGCTACTCTACTTCGTTTAACTACGGCGATAAGCGCTCGATCCTCCATCCGTTACCGCTTCTTGAGTACAGCAAACGGTCATGGAGGCGATTGGTCCGGCCCTGCCAGAATTCAATGGCGTAAGGTGCCACACAGTACCCTCCCCAGTGATCTGGCATGGGAATGTGCTCGGTGCCGGCATATTTCGCTTCCAGCGATGTCAATTTCTCAACCAACGGCTCCCGTCCTGGAACAACCGTGCTCTGATTTGAGGCTAGTGCCCCCAGCCGGCTGCCCTTCGGCCGAGTCCGAAAGTATCTCTCCGACTTCTCTCTGTCTACCTTCTCGGCCCGGCCCTCCACTCGTACTTGGCGCTCGAGCTCAGCCCAGAGAAATGTCAATGCGCAGAAAGGGTTCGAGGTTAGTTCTGTGCCTTTCCTGCTGGCATAGCTTGTATAGAAAACGAACCCATCTTCGCTGACTTCCTTCAAAAGCACAATCCGGTTAGAAGGTCGGGCGTCGAGTGTGGCGGTGGCCAGCGACATCGCATTGGGCTCTTTCAAATGAGCGCTTTGAGCCTCCGTAAACCATTTTGCGAACTGACCGATCGGGTCCGTTTCGCAGTTTTGTTCGCCAAACTCCGCCCGTCGATAATCCTCACGTAGATGTTCCAACGACAAGGAGTGGGTTCGTTCGGCAGAATCCCGCATCTCTCAACAGTTTGCCATTGGGCTTGCGCTGCTATAATCGTTCCTGGCCATGGTGTACTTGATCACGGCGCTGCACGTCGTCATTTGTTTTTTCCTGATTATTGTTGTGCTTTTGCAGAGTGGCAAGGCAGCGGATTTAGCCGGGGCGTTTGGGGGAATGGGCTCTCAGACTGTATTTGGCCCACGTGGAACTGCCACTGTCCTCTCAAAAGCTACCACGATCGCCGCCGCGCTTTTCATGATCACTTCGCTCGTTTTGGTGATCCTGGCGAATAACCGTGCCCCGAGTACCGGTAGCGTTCTGGAACACCGCCGTGCGCAGACAGTTCAGAAGAACAAGACAAGTCCGGCGCCCCAGAGTTTGCCCAATAAAAAGCAATAATCACCTGCGGAGATGGCGGAATTGGCAGACGCACTAGCTTGAGGTGCTAGCGGGTAACACCGTGGGGGTTCAAGTCCCCCTCTCCGCACCAAACACAAAACAAAGGATTTACCCTCCTCCTTTCATTTCTTGTTCTTCCTCGAATGTGTCACTAATTGTGACGTATCTCCATGTTCGCGAGCCAAAAACTCGCCTGCCTTCGTGCCAGCTTCGAGCGTGTCGGAATGGTCCGTGATGTTGTAGCGCTCGAAAACGCTCCGCGTGCGGTGGCCGGTGATTTTCATGATCACCGGCTCTGGAATACCGGCACGGAGTAGATTCCGAACCGCAGTCCTGCGCAAATCATGAAACAGAAGGTCCGGCACACCGGCCCGCTGACAAGCAAGATCCCAACTCTCGCGGAAATCGAGGATCGGTTTCGCTCCCCTCGCGAAAAGAAAGTCGCTAGTCCGAGGCTGAGCCGAAATAAATTTCGCCATATCGCCGTAGATTGGGACGGCTATGGGCTCCGGCTTTCGATTTTGGCGGCGTCCCTCCATCCAAATTGTGTTGGCAGCGACGTCAACTTGCGACCATCTGATGCGAAGCAGAGCGCCACGTCGTAGACCCACGTGATAGGCAATCACAAAAAGCAATTGCAGCTCGCTTGGCAGTTCGGCGAGCAACTTGTGATAGGTCTGCGGCCTTAAAAATCCTTTTCGCGGCTCGTCCTCCGTCAGCCGCGGCAAATAGGGCACTCGTGCAACAAGCGGAGGATCTTGGTTGTACCCGAGCTGAAATGCGCGATGCAACATCCCGAGTTCCCGATTGACCGTTGCCGGCTTGACCTCCTTCAGCCGAGCTTCCACGTATTCCTTAATCCGAGCGCTACCCAGACGAGCGGCTTTCACGTCACCAAGTTTGGGTAGCAGGATTGATTTGATCTTCAGGGCGGCTATGTAAGCCTGCGCAACTTGCCGGGTATCGTAATCTTCGAGCAGGAGATTGAGAAGATCACGGACGGTCACGCGGTCCGGAGTTAACAGTTCACCAGAAGCGAGCCGACCTTGCTTGCGATGAAGATAGGCGAGCGCTTCTTCCCTCAGGCTCGTCTGACAGGATTCTCGCTTCCGAACACCATCGACTGAGTACGCACACCACCAGACTTTATCTCGCTGATATATCGTGCCCTGCCCACGGCGGATTCTTTGACGCGGCACTTTACATGAGCCTCTTATTCTGATCGATGATGCGATCAAGATCCAACCGATCGAAGCGAAGCTTACTGTCGATGTCGACAGTTGGCACTTTGCCCATATGCACTTTGGCTTTGAGGGCATCGGGCGTAAGACCAAGATAAGTTGCCGCTTGAGCGAGCGTTAGGAGCCGCGGGGGAAGCACGGCAAGGTCGCGAAGTCGCAGGACGACCGCTTCAGCGATCTTGTCGGAACTTATCTCGAAGGCCATTTGCTAATGCTCCTCGCCATGCTTATCTATTCCCTACGACTGGGAAGCGTTAGGACAGACGCGATGTGACATTCTTGATTAGTTTGTTTGCCACAAATCCAATTTCCTTCGGCATTCTGGGGGCGCTCTTAAACTGATTGCTCGGCACTCTGGGGGCAATCGGTCGGCAATCTAGGGGCGATATATTCCTATATGACCTATACCGAACACCTATAGTAGGTCCCCTTCATTGTGGAAAAGCAAGCGAGGGCTACACCGCCCCGCCAAGGGCTGGAAAAATCAGGTTGCGGGAGATGGTGTGAGAAAAACTTTGCGCCGGGGCCACAGTAGTAAGCGATGATTTTTGCTATTGGCTCTTCGCTTGACCGCGCTGAGAAGATTTCTCCCCGCACCCTCATTGAACTCAATATCTGGGAGCGAAAACACGTCGAGGAATGGATTAGGGTTAACCCCGAGATGCTGGGCGAGGATCTGCTCATTTTGACCGTAGAGTTCGATCGGTTCGTCCAGAGTAGCGATCGTCTGGACCTTCTTGCCCTGGATCGGTCCGGCAATCTGGTGGTGATCGAGTTGAAACGTGATTCTGCCGCTGGCTACGCCGATCTGCAGGCGATCAGATATGCTGCGATGGTCTCGTCAATGACTGTGGACAAGCTACTGCCGTATTACGTTGCTTACCGGAAGAAGCACTTTGGAGAGCAGCTTTCCGAAGTCAACGCTAGGAGTCAGATCGTCGAGTTTGTTGGATCTGAATCTTTCGTTGAGTTTTCCACGAAGCCGCGCATTATCCTTTGTTCGGAAGGGTTCTCGCAGGAGATCACGACAACAATTCTGTGGCTGAGGTCCTCGCAGATTGACATCAGCTGCGTGAAAATAACGCCATACAAAATGGGCGACCAGATCATCATCGTGCCGAAAATCGTCCTGCCGCTTGAGGAAGCAAAGCAGTACACCATCGACATCAAGATCAAGGAGGAAGAGCGCGAGCAATCAATTCGGTCCAATCGTCCCAAGAATCCGAAGACTATGCGACTCCTTGTTGAGAACAGCCTGGTGAAACCGGGCGACCCAATATTCCTGAAGAACGGACTTCCGGGTTACATCCGGTATGACGAATCAGATCCGACGTTCCAAGCGACCATTACGGGTAAGCTGGGTCAGAGCGATGCCGTGCTTTGGACAAAGGACCGCTCCGAAAATTCTATCTCCGCGCTCACCTGGTCCATATTCAAGAGTCTTCATCCTGAGCAGAAAGATCCCGGCGGAATCAATGACAACTGGCACTGGGTTGACGCAAACGGTCGTTCCCTCTGGGAAATTGCTCAGGAATTTCGAGACCGTCCGGCTGCTTGACTTGGTTTAGTTTGCCGCGCTGTAGGGCCATTGGAAGAGAATGTCCCGGTTCACGCGCACGTTGAAACGGTAGCCGACCGGAATCTTGATTGTCGGTTGTACGCTCAGGTTTCGTCGCGTGATCTGGGAGCCGAGTTCTGAGACCTGCTGGCCCACGGAACTTGCGGCGATGTCGCCGGGATTTGGATAAGTCAGGACGGAGCGATTGCGATTCTGCGCGATACCGGATGCGGCCGCGAACATGCTGGTCAGTACCGCGAACCCGACCAGACGCTTGTAGTGATGATCGACCTTGTCGCGAAAACCGGAGAAGCCGGCCATGTCTTGTCCGATCATGCCATTTAGGTCAAGCGAGGAGCCGTCTGGATAGATCACGCGCCTCCAGACAACCTGGACCCCGTCCTGACCGTATCCGAGTTGCGAGTTGTATTCGCCGACCAGCCGCGAGCCTTGCGGGATCAGGATGTAGCGACCAGAGGCAGTATCGTACACATTCGACGTGACAAGAGCTTTCAACTCTCCGGGCAGATCGGAGTTGAGTGCTTGTTCCATCGCTGCCGGGATCTCCCATCCAGCCTTGAGCTCGAATTTTGAAAGCGGCTCCGTTCGTGTTGATCTGGAGTAGTCACTACTCGATGCTGACCGCGCTCTTGCCAGGAAATCAGCTTTGATGTCGGAAATCTCGTGATGCTCTGGCTCAGTGCGCAGCTGCAATTGTCGCTCTGGCGCGACATCTGTAGCTCCAACGGTTTCGGCCGGTGCTGATGCGCTTACGGCAGACGTTGAAACCATATTGCCGGTCGCAGTCGGCGCTGTTATTGCCCGCTGTTCCGCATCGTAGGCGGCTTGAATGCGTCTCTCCTCCGGTGTTGGTTCCTTCACCTGTTGGATTTGATTCGGACCGGACGCGTACGGCTGAGCAACTTGGGAGGAGTAGGCCGTGTTCGCTGCACTTCGACGAAGATCAGGCGTTTGAAGGTCTTCTGGCGCTATCAAATCGCCTGCCCTTGCAGGAAGAGTGACGGAAGGGCGGGCTGCGGCGATGTTGCCAGCGGGTACGTCTTTCTCAATATCGGCCGCAGCCGATGTTGCTGGCGCGGCCCTCTTCGGTGAGCCCGCATCGGCAAACGACTCTATCTGCCTCTGGCGCCGCTTCCAGCCGCCATAAGCAAAAAGCCCAAGAAGGACCACCACGAGGGCAATCAGAGCGACTGAGGTTCTTCGACTGATGCGAACGACCTGTGGATGCCGAGGTTGAAGATCAAGTCCGTCAGGCGAACTCCAAGCTGACGCCTGGGTCGCTCCATCCTCAGCTTCGTTTTTCACGACTGATCTCCACCTTTTCCGCCTTCTTACCTGTGCCGAGAACAAGCTGAGCACGATCGAAGAGTCGATCGACGATGTACATGTCGCCTTTCACGCGATAGTTCACCATCTCCTGTTTGCCGCCACGACCGATGACGACGAGTACCGGCGCTTCCCGCCTCTGCGTATCGCGACTGATCTGAAGATAGGTTTTTTTCCCATCGTCAAACACCCGAACCGGTTTGGCCTTTTCGTCCTTGCTCTTGATTCGATACTCGAAATTCAGCGAATCGGCACTTGTTCCCGCCAGGTCTGTGGTAGAAGCCTTCCGTTCCTCGGCTTTTTGATTTGCGAGCTCCGCATGCCACTTAGCCGCTTTGTTCTCGTCATCCGGGTAAGCGAAGGCGACTCTCGCTACGTAATCTTCCGGCTTCGACAAGAGGCGCAAATAGTATGCCCTGCGATCGGTTGTCACCAGCAGGTTCGTGTCCAGACCGGAAGACTGCGGCTTCAGCACGATGACGGCTGTTAACAAATCCGCACTGCCAAATGTTGCCGGAGAAATATTCCAACGAACAGAATCACCGATCTGCGGCTCGCCCACCAGCTTTTCGCCGGGTTGTAGTTCGATGATGCAGACGCGAAGTGGAGCGCAGACCATAATGGGAAGACCCGCTCCAAACGTGTACAGGACTCGACCGTCCTGGCCAACTGTAGGCTGGTTGTGTTCTGCCATCCACTTTTCACTCATCTGCACTGCTTCTTGCGCGGTTTGCCCCAGATGAATATCCACTCTCGGCTTGTAGCCGGCCGGTGCGGTGATGACAGTGCTGCCAGCCGCCGGTTGCAGGTTGGCCGGTGCGGTTGTGCTTTGCACTTGCTTAGCCAACTCTCGCTCAAGCGCCTGTTGCGCGGCATCAGCATCGGGTTGAGCTGCCTCTTTCTCCGGCGGGAGCCGCTTTGCTAGAACCGCTTCTTGCGCGAAGGTTTTTACGCTAAAGAGAAGAGAGGCGGCCACGAATGTGGTGATGGCCATTTTGTGGGTGCAGGTGGGCATAGGTTAATCGATCCTTAAAAAGCTTGTTCCAGCTCGCGTGGGCAACATAGATGCCAAGTGGATTGACTCGCGCGGACGACTCGTCGGTTGGCGAGTTAATGGCGATTGTTAGCGCGCTTTTCCAGCGAGACCTTTGTGTGATTGCCCCGAATGAATCCCGAGTTGTCTCGATCCACTCGACCTCGAAAGTCCGGTCGCTGGTCGGAAGAATAGACTGAACGTCTGCCGTCACAGTGCCGGTTTGCGCGCGCTTTTGGGGCGGATCGCCACGGTAAAATTCGCTGACAAACGCCTGCGCTTGCGAGCCGCTCGCGACAAACGCATAGACGCGGTCGATGGACTTGCGCTGCGCGGTTCCATCGGTCGTCACAAGCGAATATCTTGTATCCACGTATACAGCGCCGCCCTTTTTACGCGATCATCGGCGGACGAGGTCTGCTCTGCGGGCCCCATCGCCATGGGACGCCCGAGCGAGTCCATAGCAACCACAAACGGAACGATGCGCGAGCGCGTCGAAAGTACTACCAGAGCTCCGATCGCGAACAAGGCCGCAATGGCGCTGACCAGAGCTATAATCCGCCACTGTCGTTCTCTGGTGATGAGGCTTCCGTATCGTTCATCCCATTCTCGGCGCGCGCTGAGATACGGGTTTTCTGGCGCGGTAGTCGTCACAGTCTTCACTAATCAGAAGGCCAGAGAACTACCAGCGTGTGACAAACTTTCAGCGCATCACTCTTGGTGATCGATATTCATTCGCGGCGGAGCGGCGTGTGGCGCTCCGTCGGACGGAGGCCGCAGGTTCAAATTCCGCCGCATTCCTGTTGGAGCCGATGGAGGGCGCACCGAGTTTGCAGTCGGAGAACCGCTGCCGGGTGTTGCCGGTGGAGATGGCGATGCACTGCTTGATGAACCCAGTAAGCCGGCGATGCCGGTTGACCCGTGAGATGAAGCAGCAGTTGCGATACCGCGAGCTCCGGCGGCGATGGCGCCCGAACCGGCTAAAGCCGCGGAGCCAACCGCCACAGCTCCGCCAGCCAGGAACGTCGAGGAGGCAATCAGATCGCCGCCCGACAACGCTGGTGATCCACCCAGGACGGCCGCGAAGAGCTTCGGAATCTGCCAGCAGAGCATCATGAAAATGATCGAGGCACCCATAATTTCAAGTGCCGACATCGCTGGGCTGTCGTTTGCGGCAATCTTTGATGCTTGATCCATCCAATCCACGGAAAGGTTCATGCCCGTTCCGATCAACAAGTAGAGCAACATGATCTTGACACCGTTTGCCACGCCGAGCGCGATATAGCGTTCGACGTAGGGAGCCGTCCAGCGGGAGCCGCCGAAACCGACAAATATGAAGGCCGCGGCTACGATGATGTAGCTCTCAACCATGGCAACCACAAATTGAACGGTGATCGCGATGAAGGCAAGCGCTGTGATGATCCCGGTGGCGACCATGGTGAGGGATGTGCCGAGATTCGTGAAGAAAGCGGCCGAACTCGAAGTGGCCATCAAAGCCGCGGCAAGGTCGATGCCGCGTGAGAAAACATCGCTCGGGGCCATCGGCCCGGTGCCCGCGGCATGCTGACCGATAGATTCGAAACTGTCAATGATCGCAGGTATCCAAATGCGCCCATACAGGAGCAGTGAGTAAAACGCGCCGATCCACATGACCTTTCGAACAAGCGCTGCGGTCCATGACTGAAGATCGGAACGCTCCAAGAGCATGACGGCTGCGCTCCAGGCGAATTCGATCGTCGCAAGTATGCCAAACAAGGTGTTGGCGTAAGGCCAAATGACAGTGAACCACGTTGTGCGCTGGTCGCGATACTGGCTCAAAATGGCTTGGTGCCTTAATGTCGTTGCCGCATAGCAGCGGACAAATTATAAAAAGAGCAATTGCGAGGAATGCAAGACGACGCGGTGTTCTTGCTAAGCGGAATAATTTCATTGCACTGAGTCTACTCAATGCAAGTCGCGGCCTATAGTCTCCGTTACTTCCAACCGGCTTGAAAAGTCGAGTGGTCTTGATTCGGTTTGCGGACCCACTGCGCCACATCTCGCGCAGCCAGGCACAACCGACCTTCCGTCGAGTCGGTCCAGGCAGCCGGGTCGTTTTGGCGAACCGGCTTGCACATCTGATCGACCGAGACTGCACATTCCCGATGCTTGTGAAACCAGTCTTGCATTGCGACAGGAGATACGAGTGCGGTCTCGCCGAAGCCGCAGGCCTTCGCCCGCTGAACGATTGGACTGGATTGGTCCTTCACCGAAGAACATCCAGCCATTGCCACGGCCAGCATGAGAACAAAGGCGCTTAAATATCTACTTCCAGCCAGCCTGGAAGGTCGTTCGGTCCGAGACCTCTGGGGTGCGATTAAAGAATCTTTTCGTCGCTGCTTCACTTGCGGCCTGCTGTTGAATAATATAACCCTGAAACGCAGCTTTGCTTGTCATGTCTTCTAGTTGGAGCTCCCGCAACTTCTGGATTTGCCCAATTTGTTCGGCGGCGAGTTGGCTCGTCAGATTGATGGCATCGTTCCGGTTGAGCAGATTGGAAGCACTGAGACCTTTAAGTATGGAAAGCACCCCTTGCTCCGTCGCGAGCAAGCGTCCCTGCACGCCGACGCCACGGAGAATGCCTTGCGTCGTGGCGAGAGTAGTTTGGGCCCATAACGCGTAGTCGTTCTGGTAGTTGCCCGTCCCGCGCGCCGCAGCGTAGGCGGGATCGTAGCCCGGAAAAGTTCCGCGAAATGCAGCATGCTGATTTGCCATGGAGTACGCGATGGCACGGCCACCCTGTACTACTGCTGACAACTGGTTTAGGTCGGCTGAGACATTGCTCAGCGCAGCCGGACCGCCGTGGGCAGTATTTCTAACTGCGTCCGCCAGATATTGTACTTGAGTCGCATATTGGAGAAGCTGTTTCGCATACTCCAGGTTGTGCATTATGCGGATGCTCGCTGCTGTCGGCTCAGAGGCGCAGTTTGTGCAGAATACAGTGCTGAACCCAAATTGAGACTTCGCCGGGAAAACGAACAATAACAATACTGCCGGGGCTAGAAGGTAGCTCTTTACGCGGTTGCGCATAAGACATTTGCTCCTGACTTTTGAGAAATCTGTTCGAAGTAGTCCGCCCACTCCATGAGCTGGGGATTCTTCAATACCTTGGCTCGATTTCTGAGCCATTCAGCTTGCCATCCCTCACCATGGCGGGACATCAGGTCCGACAGGCTCTGTCGTTCTTCACGGCTATTGACCCCGACAAACGACAACGTGACGTCATGTAGGCCAAGCGAGATTAACCGCCGCCCAAGCGGAGAAATGAAATAGTAGTGTTGCTTAGGAATGCTGCCTTGGATAATTTCGAGTTCGCGCGAGTTCAAGCCAATACGGTCATAGAATTCCCGGGACGCCGGGTTTTTCGCCTCGCCGTTTGGCAATAGGATTTTCGTTGGGCACATCTCCAGAACGACATCGCTAATCTCTGACCGGCAGATGTCGCTCAAGTTTTGAGTTGACAGCAAAACGATTCCATTCATCCGGCGCAGGGTCTTCAGCCAGTCGCGAAGCCGCGCACGGAAGACTTCATGTTCGAGGTATGCCCAGGCTTCATCTAACGTCACCAGGGTAGGCGAGCCGTCCAGGCGTTTTTCAATACGGCGGAATAAATACAGCAAGACGGGGATGACCGCTTTATCATCGAGTTGGAGCAGCGACTCCAATTCGAAGGTCAAAAACCGCCCCGTGCCGAGCATATCTTCATCGGCATCCAGCAGTGAGCCGAGGGGACCGGAAAGCGTGAAATACTGCAACGCTTCACGGACTTCCATGTCTTGCACATTAGCCGTCAGCTCAGTCAGCGTTCTCGAAGGGGAGAGGCGCAGTTGTTGAACGGCCGTGGTGATCGCATTCCGGTGCCTGGGGGAAAGCGCCATTCCGTTCAAGACGCAAAGGTCCTCAATCCAGGAAGACGCCCAGATCACGTCAGCGTCCGAATCCAGCTCGGAGAGTGGGCAGAATGCCAGATTGGATTTTTCTCCGGCAAGATCGTAAAACTCGCCATCCGCTGCATGCGTCAGCGCAAAGAGAGAAAAGCCTTTGTCAAAGGCGAACACTTGGGCGCGCGGATACCGAAACCACTGCGCCGCGATCAGACCAAGAGCGGTCGATTTACCGGCACCGGAAGGTCCACACATAAGAGTGTGGCCGAGGTCCGAGACGTGGAGGTTGACACGAAAGGGAGTATCGCCCGCCGAGGCCCCTAACAATAGCGGCGGACTGCTCTTCGGCATTAATCGCGATGGATTCTCCCGCTCGCCCGGCCATACCGAACTGATAGGAAGCATGTCGGCCAAATTCAACGTGTGAAGAATCACCCGCCGCACATTTCGGTATCCATCGCCTGGAAGGGTTCCGCGCCACGCTTCTAGTGCGTTGACCGTCTCTATTCTGCTGGAAAACCCGAGCTTCTGAAGTCGTTTGACTACGTTTGAGACCTTGTCGGATACAATCCGAAGGTTCTCATCCATGCAAACGATACTGCTGGTGTACTGAACAAACTGCACGTCGCCTGAAGCCGCAAGGCCCATAGCCTGCTCGGCGTCTTCTGCCATGAGTTGCGCGTACAAATTTATGGCGCCGTTCTGACTGCGGAGCACCTGATCTTTGAAACCTCGAATGCGGGAACGCCACTTCTTGCGAGTCTTGTCCAAGATGCCACGTGCTTCCTCCGGGTCGAGAAAAATAGCGCGAGTGTTCCAGCGGTATTCCATTGAGAGCGAATCGATCTCGCTGAGGATACCGGGATAGCTAAGTTTTGGGTACCCATCGACGGCCACGACGCGAATATGCTTGCGCCCGAGGCAGGGCTCCACGCCGCCGCGCAAGTCGCCTGAGGCTAGTAGTTCGTTAAGGTAAACCGGCGCCTCAGGGAGTTCAAAGGGAAAATCATCCCCTTGAACGCAGCGGCGCAGAAACCGCAAGAGCCGATCGTCTGATCGGCTGAAGCCGGCATCATCCCGATTCGTTCTCAATAAAAGCCGCTGTGCGTTGAACAAAGACGCAAAGATTGTTTCGAAACTTTGTATACGACTCTTGAAGTGATTTAATGCCGTCCGAGCCGCATGGCCGACTTTGCGTTCCGATCCGCCCTCAAAGAGCCAAGCGCGCATCGATTGCTCCGACGCCGCAGGTGGCAGATAGGTGAGAGTCAGGAAGTGATCGCTTTCGAAATGGAAGCCTTCGGTTAAAAACTGCTGACGGCGCTCCTCGTCTATGATCTGTGTCACCAAGTCCGGGAAGACACCTACCTCTGGGTAACCCGGCGCTTGAGATCGTATTAGATCCGCCTGGAGCATCCAACCGCTTCCAAGTTGAAGAATGCTGTTCAATCTGGCGGTGAGTGCCTCCATTTCACCGTGCGTCGCGGACTGCATATCAGGCCCACGGAAGGCCCAGGCGGCTAGGAATGAGCCGTCCTGCTGGAGAAGAATTCCATCTTCGACCAGCGCAAATGGCAATAGGAGATCGGGGAGGCCCTTCGCCGCGCACTTCGCTTTGTTAACGCGCACCCATCACCTCCATGAGTGCGGCGTCTCAGAACTGGCGGCAGAGATTCCGCTCTTGGCCGGATAGAAAGCCCGATAGCGAATGTGCCGGAGATACACCTTTCGCATCAACGGGTCTGCCTTACCGAGGCGCTGGAGAATGGCCACTGCACCCAACCAGAACGCCAACGCCAGGGCTAGGCCCCACCATGTTCCGAGACTGAACGCCAGACCGACAGCAATCATCACCGTCACCAGGACGATTTCCCGATCTGCACCAAGTAGCAGGTTATGCCGATTTGCTGATTGGTGGATGAGTGCTTGCCGTGGTTGCTGTGTCTCAACCATTTCCGCTACACCACAGCCGCTGCAACGCCGAATGCCGAAGCCAAGAGTGGAGCAGCGAACACCAGCACCGAGACAACCAAGCCGATCATGCAGGCGCGACGACCGAACTCTGTCAGTTCACCTCCCCACAGCATCGCACCGCCTGCAATCGCAATCCCAATCAATCCAATTGCATATGCCACGGGTCCAGTGAGCGATGTAGCAATCGCAGTCATGGGCCGTTCCCAGGGCAGCGTCCCGGTCGGTGCCGCGTGCGCGTGAGCACCACAGAAACAAGCCATCAGCAGCATAAGCGCAAGCCTTTGCACTGCGGCAGATCGAAGGCTGCTAATCAGCCTCGTCTCGCAAGTCTTCATCTTGAATTTCTCCTTTGAAAGTGAACGATCAAACGTACTCAACTTCGTAACGACCGTCCCTGAAACCCAAAACGGCCATAATCTCCCGGACTCGACGCGTGCCCTGTTGCTGGTCAATGAACACCACCAGGTCGATTGCCTCGGCAATCAGATTCTGTTGCGGAGCGCTCGTCGACTCGGCCGCAAGACTCTCCAGCCGCACCAGGCCACTCATTGCGCTGTTGGCGTGAACGGTGGCAACGCCTCCTGGATGTCCGGTGTTCCAAGCTTTCAGAAGGGCGTGGGCCTCAGGCCCGCGGACTTCGCCGACAACAATTCTGGTTGGCTTCAATCGCATGCACGCTCGAAGGCATTGCAGCATCGAAACGGAACCAACGGCTCTCAAATCGACATAATTTGACGCCGGGCACTGCAACTCAATGGTGTCTTCGATGGATACGATCCGATCCGCTGGGGTGAGGATTGCCATCTCTGCGAGGAGCGCGTTAACCAACGTTGTCTTACCGGAGCCGGTCGCACCGACGACCAGGATGTTTCTACAGGCTTTTATCGCTGCCCGGAGCACTTCCGCATGGCTGAAGCCGCGCACCAGGCGGAGAAACTCGCGGCCATCCGGTTTCTCGATCTGCCCTGAGTGGCTGGTGAGGCCTCGTAATCTGCGACGGAGTAGATGCATCGTGGCCGAACTCGAATCGCGAGGACTGGGTTTCGAACTACCGGGGAGATGATGCCTTCAAAGCGGCTTCCGTCGATGGGCAACTCGGTTTCAACGATTGGACGGTCATGATTCAAGACCGTTCCTTTCCACGCGGCGATCGTGTTCAAGGCGCTGGCCGACTGCGACGGAGCCATCGTGCCAATCCGTTCGAATGGGCCTCCGGTGCTTTTAATCCAAAGTGTCGAATCGGGATTGAGAACAATGTCTTCCGTTCTTTCGTAGGCAAGCGCTTCGAGAACGGTAGAACCAAGTTCGCGTCTGAGCTTCGCCTCGAGCCGTGCATTCTGCTGAAAAACAGGCTGGTTGCAGATTTCTGGGGATATCTCCTCAATTCGACCTATATTCCGTGGCATTGTATAGAGAAGCGGCGCCCTCTGACATGCATGCCATCCGGAATCGGGTCGGTGACAGAGAGGCTAGCAAACTTTGGAGCACCAGCATGCCGGTAATCACAATTCCTTTCGACTACGACGAACGGACGCATCCCGACGTCATTCCAATTTGTGTGGAAGACAGCGATCGTAAGGGCAACCCGATACATCCTGATTGGTTCCGACTCGGGATCGTACCTGCGGCGGATGACCTCCGGCGCATTGCGAAGCGGCTCTTGTATGATGTTTGGCGAGCCTCAGAACTCGCCGACAGCGCCCTTAAATCCGCTTGGAAAAAGAGGGGCTGCGACCTCGGCCCTCGTCCGGAACTGGTGATTAGTTCGAATGCTCTTTGGGCGGCAAGGAATCTGCGAGCAGGTGACCGCCGTGCCCGAATCGGAAAAGAAGTCGAGCTTTTTGCCATGACCCTTGATCGTTTGCGGGATCGAGCAGACTTGGTTTCGCAAGCGGAAGATCGTGAGGTTATTGAAAAGTTGGAAAACCAATTGCGTGCACTCGGATTGCATCAAGAGGCAGACATGGTGCCTATGATGCTTCAGGGCTCACTCCCAGCGTGAAACTTAGCAGATCAGGAGCTTCTGGTGATTCGGAACCACCGCGCTAGTTTGCTTGTGCCATGTGCGTTTTTACCACGCATCGCAAGGTTCTATCAATGACGTACGAGCTGTTCCTCGGACAGCCACACTAGTCTTTGTGCCACTAACGTGCGATTTGTTGCTCAACGAAAGGTAAGCACTCACGCAATCCTCGACAGCCGTGAATCAAGGGCGAATACAAGCCGTGGCCCAACGCGCCGGTGCATTTGTGTTTCTCCTCTGTAAACGATGGCCCGATCCTGCCGTTGTTAGTTTCGTATCCTCCGCGAGAGGACGGGGCAGAAAATTGCTGAATGATGCCACCAGTGTCGCCGGCCGCGGCTTACTGAGTGAGAGGCTTCGTGTCGGCAAAGAAATCGGAGCATAGATAGTTGTGCTTGACAAGCACAACTTGGCTACAGCGGTTCGACGTGCGACCCAACGTTCTCGAGTGCGGTGTAACTCCTGCGATCGAGTTGATCATCCGTCTTGATTGGCACGACGAACCTGCCGACTGACCGGTTGGCCGGGTGACCATTTCACATCGTTGCCCGTGTTTCCTTCATGCAGGGTACTTGGCCGGAATGAAGGTAGTGCTTCGGCAATGGCTTCGGAAAGTGTCTGTCTATTACCAAGCTTGCTCTAACATTGCCGACCGATCCCGATCGTTCTATACTTCGCGACAAGAACGAAGCCGCTAGCGCGGCGGTCGGAAGAGGCGCTTCGGACGATTGAACAAGTAGCGTTTGGTCACAGATAAAGGAGTTCTCTGTGACCATATTGATGCAACGGATGCGCGAGGAACTCGTGCGCCGCACCTACTCGGAACAACGATCCGTTCGTATCCACATGGGGTGGAAGCGTTCCGCCAATCGTACAGAAGCGGTTCGATCACCTGGGACCTGACGATCTTCGCCGCTATCAGGTCTATATGCTCGAAGACACGAGACCGGCGAACGGCACCGTCATCATCCAGATTTCCGCGCTTCGATTCTTCTACATCAAGGTATTGAAGCGCCGGGACATGAAGGACGATCTGCCATACCCAAAGCGCCTCAAGGAGCTGCCGGTCGTCCTCAGTCAGGAGGAAGTTTCCCGGCTGATCGGCTGTGCCCGGAACCTGTTCCATCGTGCGATGCTCCTAATGATATACACAGCCGGACTCAGGCGTAGCGAACTGTGCCACCTGAAGGTCAGCAACATCGACAGCCAACGGATGATGCTGCGTATCGAGCGAAGCAAGAACGGCGTGGATCGCGATGTTCCATTGAATTCGAAGTTATGTTCTTCATCGAAACCCATCATCATAATTGCCCTTCTCTTCAGCGCGCTCGAATATCTAACCATTGCGCATCCAATGCGTGAACGCCTCCGTCGACTGCTCAAGTTCTATCACCGCGCCGCAAGAATTTATTGACCCTACGGGGTCTAAGCTGTTGTACAGCTGACCGCACTCCGGTCACGAAACGGGGCCGCCGGTGGCGAAGGTTACGCCCGTACCTTCTTCATGTTCCGACCTTATCCGGATTATGGAAAATCTTGTACCGAATTCATGGGACGATCTCTTTTCGACTGGACTTATTTGGGGATCCACTTACACTTGAGCTTCGCTCAATCAGAACTAGGGGCGAGCAGTGTGATGCGCGCGAATAGCCCGGTGGTGTCGTTGAAATTGGTCTTGTTCTTCCCATAGCCAACTGCGAAAGTAATCACGTCATGAGCCGAAGCGCGCACTGATCCTGTGTACTGAGCGGACGGATATCGTCCTTCGATTACATGAAAATTGGGATCCCCACCATAGCCGTCTATATCAGCGTCGAACAGATGGGCGGAGTTGTGGAGGACATGCACATCCGTTGACGAGAGTCGAAAGTGAATGCCTTCGAATTGGGCCGCTATTCTGTAGGTGCCCGCTTCCGGAGCAACAAAACGAATAAGGCTGTACTGGCCGCTGTTGCTGCCTTCCATGGCTATCTGCCCGGCGCGCGCTGCCCATCCGCGAGTAGGCTCCAACTGGGATTGAGCGCTGCCGTTGTGCGCGGCGTATGGATAGTACCCAGATGCACCCCGAACATTGGTAAGCGGGTGCCAGAAACTAATCGGCAGCAGTCTATCTAAGTATGTGTCGAGCCGAAACTGCTCGGGCGCTAGCGACGGCGTAGCTGAATACCCGTATTGCCAGGTACTAGCCGTGGTCTGAGCCTTCGAAAAGTCGCTCGAGAGATCAAACGTTTTCGGCTCTGGCGCATAGAACCGCCGAGCCTCGCTAAGTACCGCGATCGGTCCAATGAGCATCATCAATCCCATCAAACACGTACGAAACGGTCTTTTGATGCCAATCATCAAGCACATGATTTTCATGGCAGAGTTTTATTCCGCCTGCAACTCCGGGACGGGCTCAGACACGTAAAATCTATGGGAAGTCCTATCCCGCGAGGGTTCATACCAATACGATATTGCCTCCCCAGAAAATAGTCAGCTTTAAGTTCGGTTGGGAGGGCCAATTACCCCAAACTTCTTTGAAATTGACGATTGGATATCCCAAGGCCAGGGTCTCACTGGCCTTTACAGTCTCGACGCGGACATAAGCCAGGGCGGGCCGGGTGGAATACGTCTGCCCGTGGAACTCGCCCTGCCCGAAAATATGCTCTTTGGGAGGGGGAGAAGTTCGGAATGGGCGAACAGGCATCGGCGAGGGAGCGAGCGAAGGAGAGCGCTTCGGGATCGCCGCAGCTTCCCACTAAGTGACGATGGGTTCAAGAGCAGCGGTCGGAAGTTGCGGTTTCAGCCACTCTCCATTCAGCCAGGCTCCGGAACCAAAGGAGTAGTAAACGCGGCTGTTGTCCCACGACGCCAAGCTGCGCGATGAAGACCTGACCCCTGGCGGCGAACGGCTTGATCACAGTGGTAATCTTCCGACAGGCTGCGGAGAATCTTGACAGTGGCCCAAGTGCTGACAACTTTCTCCGGCCCGACCTTAGCTCGGACAGAGACGTCGGCCTTCCATGTAGCGGTCGGGAGGAACCCACGCGAAACCGTCTGCGCGGAGATAGGCAAGCACGGGCGAGTGCAAATGTTTTTCGACTTCCCCTTTTTCGGCTTTACCGAGAATGGTCCGCACGTTCGGGTACTCCCCGTCCATTCTGGCGTAGGTGTCGCCGGGAAGAATGGGTCGTGGCCCTGAGGCGCTGGAGGGACGTGCAGAGGGCGAACGAAAAAGACCAGTTCGTAATTCAACGCTGGACGGGGGCAGCGATGGAGATAGCGAAGAGATCAGGCTCCCATCTTCAACAGGCAACGTCGCCCGATGAGAAATCCCTGGAGAGCCTCGTGAGGCGTGGAACGCTTAACTCTTCTATGTTCGAGAAAGCTCCCGGGATGCCGGAAGGATGAAGCGCCAAGGATGCCATCCACCAAACGGGAATCCGGATCGGCCCTGGAAATCTCTATTCTGCCTTGAAGATCAACATTTCCGAAGTGAGATCTTCGGACAGGCGCACCGGTATGCCTTCCTGCATGAGATGATCTCCGGGGATTACGACAGTGTGACCGGAGTTGCCGAATTTGACATTGTAAGTTCGGCTCAAATCGAGGCCTCGCGGGAAAAAGTGGAAGACCGGATCGCCCGATTGGGAAGTTCGGAACAGGCCGGCGACGCTGCTCTTCCCCTCGCGAGTTGCGTACTCGAGCACCACCCACGGCGAAGGTTCCATCATGGGAGAAGAGGCGTGTGATGGTAAACACGACTGTTGACCATGATGGGGCGGACGGTCTGTTTGAACTCGGCGATATCTTTTCTGATTCGATCGCCTAACACTGGATCGAGCTCATCCAGAGTCGGGCTGATACCTCGAAAAATGGGTCGAGACAACATGATGGTTCTGAGCTGGGTATCCAGATCACCGTCTTCTTCCAAACCTTCCGACTCGGTACCGAAAGTGCGCAGTAAGATCTCGGGCGGAAGCACCCACGTCATGCCGTTCAGGATTTTAAGGCCGCGCGGGGCGCGCAACCAATCAGACAGCTCGGTGTTTTGAAAGCGGTGCATCATTCCATAATCAAGCCGGCCGCCGCCGCCAGCGCAATTCTGAAAGATGACGTGGGGAAAGCGCTTCCGCAGGCGGTCGAAAATTCCGTAAAGGGTCTCGACGTGCCGCCATTGGGTATTTTCGAGGAAGCCGTCTTTCATGCGGTTTCCGCCTTCTTCGGCGGCGCTGTTATAGTCGATCCGGAACATGTCGAGGTCGTACTTCTGAATGATGCGGGCGATTTCGGATTCCATCCAGGCGGCGACCTGCGGGTTGGCGAGGTCGAGCAGACGGCCCTTGGCGACAGGTTCGCCGTTGCGGTTCAGGACCCAGTCGGATGCTGCTGCCTGAGCTTGGAAGCGGACCCGATGCTTTCGGGTTCCATCCACAATCCGAAGAGCATGCCTTTCTGGCGGGCGTATTCGCGAATGGGATTCAGGTCATGCGGCAGCCAGGCGCCCGCGTACCAATCACCGACGTTCTGCCCCCACCGATTGGGTTCGGGACCGTACCAGCCTGCATCGATGACAAATTCGTCGGCTCCGACGGCCGCGCCAATATCAATCTCGCGCTTGATGCCTTCCTCGGACTCATGATCCGGGATGTACCCGCGGTGATTCGCTTCTACCTGGTATTCGCGGCCAGGCACGGGGTTCGGAAGAACGTAATGACGTACGTGCTCATGCAGCGCTTGTATCACCTGGTCGAGATCTCCGCGCATCAGCAGGAGATGGGTTTCGGGACTCTTCACCGTTTCACCGGGCTCAAGCACGCGCAGTACCGGGTCGGCAGCGGCAGGGCCCAGATCAAAGGTAAGCCGTGCCTTCTGCTTCTGAGCATCCGTTGTGCCGGTCAGGTGAGCTGTGCCGGTCAGGTGCATCGCCCAGTTACCGCTCCAGGCGAGCGATGCTACGAACCATTCGCCACTGGCGCGATTCCGCGCGAAGAACGTGGGATGCCCCCAGCCGGACCTGCCCCGCGTGCCGGCCATCGATACAGTGCCATTCGAGATGGGATCGAACGCCCACGCACCCTCATGGCCCCACTCCTCATACTTGGCCGTTGCGACTTCGAAAGGTGCTTCGGTTCCCGGTTTGATGCGTTCCGCGTAATCGGAATCATCCCAAAGAATGCCCGACCAGGGCGAAACCCGCGTGATGGCAGTAGGCTTGGCGCCGCTGTTCGTGATTTCCAACCAGCGCACCACGACGGGGCCGCCGTGCATAAGCGTATGCAGTTTCAGAGATATGGGACGCGCGGTGCTTTGGAATTCGACCGTGACGAGGAGTCCGTCTGGATCGGACATCACCTGCTTTTCCGCTTTGATCCACTTCCATGTTCCAGCCAGATTCTGGCCTTCGATGCTTAACATGAAAGCATCCTGGGGCAGACCGCTGCGGGTCGCGCTCTGACCTTCCAAGTGCATATCCGGTTTGATTTGACCGGTAGCTGTCCAATACCGATTTACCCAGCGGCCGTTATAGAGTTCCTCATCGCAGACCATCAGCCCCGAACTGAAACGAATGCCTGGGTTCGGGGTGGTACGAATGACGGCAGCACTATAAGGAGCTGGCGTTTGCGAATGAGCCGGGAAAGAAACCCCGATCAAGAGCAGAGCCACAACAGAAGGCTTTCGCACGAGATTCACAACCTGATCAGCCACGCTCATTAGCTACCTTTTTGAAAGACGATTTTGGGATTCCAGATGATGGGCTGCGGACGGTTATCCGCGATGCGCTTGACGGTGAAACGAATTTGGTCGGCTTTGTGAACGGCAACTTCGTTTACGTCGGAGCGTTTTGGTTCACCGAAAGCCGGGACCGCCGCCCACGCGGCGGCAGGCCAGATTTGCCGGTCATTTTGAAGGATGCGAACGTAGACCGCGAAATCCTGCTGGGCACTCGGGTCTTTCTCTATTTCGCCGGATATGCCAATCGAGCCATCCGCGGGCGCCATGAATGTTCTAGACAGATCAGTGCCGGCGGAGGGCTGCATCCAAATCCGGCCGATGCGCCCGAGACCGGAACCAGCAAAGAAGCCTTCGTATCCGCCATTTTGCCAGTCCAGGGGGCGATACGCTTTGCTGTCTGAGGTCTCTTCATAAGTCCAATTGTTGCCGTGTTGCGTAGGTCCGAAATCACCGAGGGCTTCGTAGCTCTCGCGACCTCCGGGCGCGAGCTGGGCGACGGCCAGTGAACTGCGGTTACCGTCCCCGTCGACGGTTCTGACGGCATAGTCGTATCCGACAGCCTGACGCACGTCAAGGGAGTGATCGAAAAAGTAAGTGCCCTTGGCAGAGCGGGCAACGACCGAACCGTTTTTTAGAATTTCATAATAGGAAACCCAATTGTTATCCCGGGCGGCGGACCATGAGACCTCCACACCTTGCGTTCCGAGATTAGTGCCCAGGCGTTTGGTGACGTTCGAAGGCGCTTCAGGCGGAGTTTTGTCGCTTCCCGATCCTGGATACGCAGGGAGATTGAAGAAGATCAGTTCGCCCGGCGGGACCGATGGCAAAGCGACCCCGTCACGCATCAAGTCTGAACCGGTTTTCCGGAGATGAAGCGTGGAGTAGTAAGTGCGTACGTCGTAAGTGGCATTCGGCTGAAGTCCGCGGGGATAGATGACGACCGGCTTATCGGGCACGGAGGAGATGGTGACCGGAGCCGCGAGCCTGGCGTACTTGAAGCCGAGCGGATCGACATTCGTCCGGCTCATGTCGAGAGTAACTGATGCCAGGACGTTTTTGTCGCTCCGCCGAACCAGCATCAAAGAGTAGGTGCCTTTGTTCTTGCCGGGATCGTATTGACCCAATTCGGAGATGGTGACCGGCTCGGCACCGGACTGGAAGGCCATCCCGAAGAATTTGTTCACGACAGGCGTTTTGAAACCATGCTTCGCGATTTGGGTGACGTAAGACCGATCGCCTTGCGGAGTTTGATACCGGAAGTTGAGCGGTCCGTACACTTCGCCCGGGACACCGTAATATCCGTAACTGCCGTCGGTGGGATCGGAATAAATCCCGGTATCCGGGGCCGCTGCGTTGGTTGTGAGGACCGCACCCATTTGCCAGGGCGCTCCCTCATAACGATCGCTCGAAGTGTTGGCAAACGGCTTGCTTACCAGGAAATACTCGGTCCCGGTCTTGGCGTGCTTGGTGATGATAATGCCCTTCGAGCCGCTAGCATCCATGCGCTGGACGTACCAGATCGGATCGTCATTCGAGACAGGCGGCCGGAAGATATGGCTCCAGCGGCCGGCAACGCCTTGTGAGACCAGGTAGTGATAAATCTCCCAATCCTTGCGAATCGCTTCCACATCGCGGCCATCGCCGGGATCACGGTACCAGGTAGGATCCAAGGCGAGATGGATGCGATCGCTCGAAGGATTGTAGTAAGTGTGATCGAAGTCGGAGACGTTGTGATACTTGTCGGGAGGAACAAGTAAAGAAGTGTAATAGCCGCTGTATGGACCGACACCTCCGTCGGTGTACTCTCCGGATTCGGACAAGCGCGCGAGATCGTAGCTGATCCAGCGGCCGCCTCCATCGCAGGCATCCACTCCGCTGCCCGGGTGAGAAGCTTTGAACTGCTCAATAAGATTGCGGAAGTTTTGGTCAGCGGCGAGGGCCTTGGTGTCGGTTGCGCTGGCGGCGGGCGCGATGTCGTAGCGCCACTGGAAATTGGCCCACTTACTTACACTGTTGTCTAACAAATGCTTCTGCCAGGAGGCCGTGGCAGGAATGGATTGCTCAAAGGCGAGTTGGCCCGGTATTACCCAGCCAGGATTTTGTTGCGCGACGGTACTTTCCGGCGTCGCGAGAAAAGTGGGAAACCACAGAACCCAGCGCATGCCGTGTTTCTGCAGGTACTCTGTGGTCTCACGCCAATCGGGACCATTCCAGTTCCCCAAAGGTCGTACCAGCCGGCGTCGTCCCAGAGGATGTCGCCGCCGGACTCGCGGAGCAGGTCTACATAGCGGAGATCGAGTGCGATCCGGCGGCCCCAGTTGTCAGCGCTCGGAGTGCCGCCGTTGCCGACCCAGGGGCTCGGCCAATCGACCGCCCAGCGAGTCTTGGCGAAATAGTCAGGATTGGTAGCGTCCCAAAAATAACGATACTGCCAGTCGAGGATCTGGTTTCCGATATCGTCCAAATCGCCGGATAGAGCGGAGGTGAAAGCCTTGGGAGTTTCAACTTCGCTGTTTGGCCCGAGTTTACCGTCGTAACCCGCGATCTGAAGCGCGACCGATACCGAACCTCCGGTTTGATGGCTGACCTGCAGCGACCAGTGACCCATATAATCCCAACCGGTCGCAAAGCTCTCCTTAGCCGCCGGATCGCGCAGGATGAGTAAAGGCAAATACGCACTGTAGTTTCCTTTCTGGACACCGACATAGGAGTCGAATGCGCGGTTGTAAGTACGGCTGACCCGCTCGGTTTTTAGTAACTGGCTGCCGTTGTAATTGCCTCCGCCTGTAATGTAGTCAAGCTGAAGCTGGTCTGCATCACTCTTCAAAACGGCGGTGTTCAGGAAGAAAACATTTTGTAAGTTGACTGGCGCGCTCGAAACGTTGCGGAGGGTAACCCAGGCGCGAACGATTCCCGTTTGGGGATAAGCGACCCAATGCCTGGTGACTTGGAGCGGCCCGCCTTTCAGCTGGAGGTCAAGCTGCAGCTCTCCCTGTGAGAGGCGGCGCGTATTCTGGCGGACAAAGGACCACTGCCAGGCCGGGGAATCGACATCCTGACCGTCGACCTTGAAGCGGAGTTCGGAAGGATTGACACCCGCTTCCCGGTATTCGCGATTCGATCGCTTGTTGCGGAACGAACTCAAGAACAGATGCCCGTTCTGGAAAGTGATTTTCTGCTCAACACGCCCGGTACCGAGCGTCCAGGTCATGCCGTCGCGATGGATGTAAGCGTCCGTTTCAGGCTGATTGCTGCCGGTCAGCGGGAACATGCAGATTGTCAAGCAAGCGAGGCATAGCACCCGTCCCCGAGTTATCAGCCGACAATTCTTCCTCGAACGTGGAGAGGTTGTGAGCACTCAGGAAGCGCGCATCCGATTGCGACGGTAGCGATTCTATCGGACCGGCCAAGCTATTGTCAACAAGAATGTCGACATGCCGCCTAGGTTCTAAACGCTTCGTCCAATAACTCACAACTTCGGAAATGTTTGGTTTTTCGGAGGACCTTTCCCCGGATTCACTGAAGTTTTTTGTTGACAGGAGGCAGGACTTGGCGATATAGCTACTACGAACCCTATTGTCATCACTATTGTTGACAATCAACCCTGGGGTTCCATACGGCTACTCGCCGGATACGTGGGCAGGCTAGTGCAATCCAGGAGGAATTGTATATGAGTTTTCGAGTGGTGCTGTTCAGAGCCTGCATGTTGGCAACGATCTACAGCTGTTTTGTGGCGAGCGGCTTCGCCCAGATCGTGTCCGGGTCGATAACCGGCTCGGTAACTGACCCGTCTGGAGCGGCAGTATCGGGAGCGAGCGTTGTGGTCGTTAATATGGCTACCGCCGTCGAGTCTCCGGCGACTACCAATGCTTCGGGTTACTTCAGTGTGGCTAACCTGATAGCCGGTACTTACCGGGTTGATGTGACGGCACCTGGATTCAAAGCCGTGACCAGGCCCGCTATTCCGCTTGATATCGGAGCGGTGGTGAGTCTGGAATTTCAACTGCAGGTCGGGAACGTTCAGGAAAAGGTGGTGGTGACAGGCGAAGCGCCTCTGCTGCAAACCGACAGGTGGAAACGGGCGCCACGCTGACCAGCCAGACGCTGACAGCTCTGCCGACGGAGGGACGAAACCCCACGGCTCTGGCGATTGTGGTTCCTGGCGTGACTATGAACACCGGGCAGGAAGGTATACCGGGATCGCAAAGCTCGGCATCCTACTCTTTCCAGGTAAATGGCCAGCGTGGGCAATTGAACCGCCAGATCTTCGACGGGGTCGACGATACCGAAGGTGTGGGCGGCAGTCCGCCGTTCGTGCCCTCCACGGATGCGCTCCAGGAATACAAGTTGGTGACGTCGAATTACGATGTGGAACTTGGCCAAGTATCGGGCGGGGTGCAACTGTTTACAACTAAATCGGGAACGAACGCAATACACGGGAGTGCACACGAGTTCAACCGGGTCAACAACTTGTTCGCGCGCAATCCTTTCACTGAGCCCAATGGGCCGGGTCACTTTGTGTACAACCAGTTTGGTGGAACGCTGGGCGGACCGATCAGGAAGAACAAGCTGTTCCTGTTCGGCTATTACTACGGTACCCGGGTGCGCTCGGGCGGCAACATTCTCACAACGGTTCCGACGGCTGCGTTTCGAACAGGCGATTTCAGCAGTCTGGCGACGACGAATCCAATCTTCGACCCGACAACAGGCAGCGCTGGAGGTACCGGCAGGAGCGAGTTCAATACACGGCAAGCTGAATGTCATTCCACCGAGCAGGCTCGATCCGATCGTCCAGAACATGCTTTCCAAGATGCCCTTGCCGAATCTGCCGGGCACGGACAACAATTTCTTAGTTCCCTCGAGCAATCCGACAAACGAGGACCTGGGAACGATTCGCGGGGATTACGTTCTCAATGACTCGAATCGCGCTTTCATTCGCTACACAAGGAGAGAAGCTAAGTCGCAAACTCTTTACCCCCAGTACGGCGTGCTGGTAGGTCCCGAAATGGAGCTAATTTATCGACGGGCTTAAACGACAGCCTGGCCGCCAACTATACACGCGTGGTGACGCCCTCGCTGGTCTTGGAGGGTAGATTTGGCTGGGCCCAAAACATATGGTCACAGAATGCCGATTCGGACGAACGAGTTCGCAAAACTTCGGTATTCCGAATTTGAACAATTGTCCCGCTTGCGGCGGGCTGGCGGGCTTCAACATCGGCGGTCCGGTCGGGGCGTTCTCGTTCGGCAACAATGACCATTCCCATCAGGTTGATAATCTCGGGAGCTACGATTTTGTCGGTATAGCCACGTGGAATCATGGCCCTCATACTTTCAAGTTCGGAACAGATACTCTTCTCGGCTGGCGTGACCGCCGTGATACTTCTTCGCAAGGCGATTTTGGCTGCGATAACAGCGGTATCTGTCAAAGCAACGGCTTTCCGCAGAGCATCACGGGAGCGCGGCGCTCTCGGGTTCCGGGTTATCGGCGGCAACATTCCTACTCGGAGACGTGGGCAATTTCGGACGGGTAGTTTACGCGAATACTCTTCCCTTGGCGCACAACACCACGGAAGGGCTGTTTGCGCAGGACGTCTGGCGCGTGACGCCCAGGCTGACATTGACCCTGGGTCTGCGTTGGGATTACATCGGCCATCCAACATCCCCGCAGAGAGGCGGAATTGCCAATTTCAATTTCAGCAATACCGACACGATCATCAGCAACTTCTCTTGGGAATTCCACTGCAACGGCGAACGAGCAGCAGAATTACCACGATTTCGAGCCGCGCGTAGGGCTTGCTTACCGGTTTGGAGATAAAACGGTGGTTCGCGCCGGCTATGGACGCAGCTACTCCATCGGTTTTTATGGAGCGAATTTCGGTG
>CAWJEH010000039.1:0-67091 GCA_963841675.1 Terriglobia bacterium | reverse complement strand
GAAATGGCGCTTCCAAAACCGCGGCTTCAAGGATCAAGTGCTGCGGTCAAACTCCGGCGCTACCAATCTGTTTGCGGCCGAGATGGCCGCAGACGCAGAAGGCGCTTTAGGGGAAGCGGCGAGCGGGGATGTTCATTTTTGCTACTTTTCTTCCTCGATTGTGCTGCAACACAGAGACAGCAAATATCTAGACCGCGTGATTGGTGAATTTCGCAAAGCACTGATGAACCGGGGCTTTGGTGTCCGCATTGAAACAGTCAATCCGGTGGAACTCTTCCTCGGGACGATGCCCGGGAACGGCTACGCTTAAGTTCGTCGGCCACTCGCGCACACCCGCAATCTGGTGGACCTCATGCCGATCGCAAGTGTGTGGGCTGGAGAGAAGTTGAATCCCTCACCTTTGATGCCGCCCAACTCGCCTCCACTGGTCTATGCAGCAACGGGTGGCGGAACACCATTTCGTCTTAATCTGCACTATCAGGACGTGGCCGATTCGCTGGTCGGTACACCCACTGGATGTGGCAGAGCCTATTCTCGCTTTGCTGGCAGCCCAGTGGTTCCGATATGCGCGGGCTCGCGTCTTTGCGTTCGACAAAGGCGGATCACTCTTCGCACTATGCAAAGCGGCTGGTGGCCGGTTTTACGATGTCGGCCAAGCAGGACTCTCCTTCCAACCGCTGCGGAACATTGATGAGCCTTCCGAGTTAGCCTGGGGTGTCGAATCGGTGAAAACCTCATGCGGCTCCAAAATGTGCAAGTTGGTCCGGCTCATCGGAAAGCCATTCAAGACTCTCTCCAGCTACTCGCCAGCGCACCACAAAATCGTTGGACGCTGACAGAGCTGGAGGCCAATCTCCAGCACGGTGAGTTAAAAGCGGCTCTGGCACCCTATGTGATCTCAGGGCCACACGGCGATTTACTGGATGCCAATGACGACTGCTTAGAGGACGCCAACTTTGTCGTTTGCGAGATGGAAGCTTTGCTGAGCGGTTCGTTCTTGGAGGCAACCATCATGGCCGTTCTGCTGTCCCTATTCCGTCGGATGGAGCGGCGGCTGGACGGCAGACCGACGCTGGTACCGATTGACGAAGCTTGGCTATTTCTGAAACATCCGGCCTGGCGCAACAAGATTCAGGACTGGCTCAAGACGCTCCGCAAAAAGAATGCGGCAGTGATCCTAGCTACGCAAAGCATTGCGGATGTTAAGGAGTCCTCGATTTCTTCGACCATTCTGCAATCGACGGCCACCAAGATTTACTTGCCGAATGCAGAAGCCGGGAACGAGAGTATGCGCGAGTTTTACCGCTATGCCGGTCTGAATACCCGCGAGATCGAAATTTTACAACGTGCTTTGCCGAAACGCGAGTACTACGTTGTTCATCCACTCGGGCGACGTCTGGTGTCATTCCGGCTCGGTCCGGTCGCTCTCAGCTTTGTGGGCGTCTCTGGGACCGAAGACCGGGAGCGGATTAAAGTCCTGGTGGATCGATTTGGGGAGGAATGGATCGCGCAATGGTTGTATGAGCGGCGCGTATCTAAAGAGTGGATTCAGTTTTTTCAGAAGGGAGCATCGCGCTATGAAGCGATTGCCAGCTAAGTTCACTAGTTCTTTGGTCGTGGCCGCGCTACTCGCCGCCACGCTCGGCTTTCCACAAACGGCCCACGCCGGAGTCGGCCTGTTTGCCACCGAGATCACCCAGCTGCTGAATCACATCGAGCTAATCGATCAATACATTCAACAAGTGCAGATGGTCGAAACGGGATTTCAGCAATACGAAAACATGCTGACCCACACCTTGAACATTCCAAACCAGCTCTTTGGACCGATTCAAAACGATCTGGTGCAATTGGCTGGTGTTGTAAACGGGGGCCAAGCAATTGCTTACTCAATGGCCAACTTGGATGGCACATTCCGGCAGCGCTTTCCGGGATATGGCGTCATTTCCAGAAATTACGGGCAGCAGTACCAAGTCTGGGGACAGACCTCGCTCGACAGCATCTTGGGTGCCCTCAAAGCAGCCGGGCTGCAACATAGCCAGATGCAGAACGAACAATCGGTAATCGATGGCTTGCGTACGATGAGCCAATCCTCGCAAGGCCGAATGCAAGCGATTCAGGTAGGCAACCAAGTAGCAGAACAGCAAGTAGAGCAGCTGATGAAATTACGAGAGCTAATGCTCGCCGACATGCAAAGCAAAGCTGGTTATCAATCTACCGAAATCCAGCAGAAGCTGACGAAACAGGCGAATCTCGATGCATTCTTCGGACCCGTACAGATCACCTCGGACGGCGTGCCATTTTGAATGTAGAGAGGTGGTATGAACAAATGTTTTCTCGGAGCGCTAGCGATCTGTCTACTCGGTCTAACTGGTTGCCGACACGTTGAGGATAGTGAAATAGTGGCGCGGTTCAAAGCAGCAGGTGGGGGTAACCCGGATGGTGCCAGCACAGCCCAAATTAAGACCTGGTTTGCACATCACGCTGACTTTCGCAAAGAGTTAACTCCGCTTTGCACAGCGAAGCGAAAGGCCGCTACCGCGGATTGGGCCAACACCGACGAGGGCAAAGTCTGTACTGGTCTAACACAAGCAAATTTTTTCGGAAAGCCAAACATAACCAGCGACAATGTGCCGTTCTGAATTTAGAGGTATTGAGTGAAGCAACGAATCATCTTCACCATGTGTCTGTTTGGGTTGCTGCCTGTAATGGCGGCGGCCCAACAGACCACGATTGGATCCACCTTTCAGCAAGTCTCCCAAGCAGCAAACGCATGGATCCCAGCGATCTTCGCTGCTGCAACCAATCTCTTCTTGTTACTGGCCGCATTGGACTTTGCTTGGGGAGCTCCCAGCTTTTTTCGGGAGAACGACTTCATGGGGCTTTTCCTGTCCCTAATCAAGAAACTCATGGTTGTGAGCTTCTTTTATGCAGTGCTGATCAATGGCCAGGCCTGGATCCCGGCGATCGTTAACAGCTTTGTCCAGATCGGATCCAACGTGACCGGTCTTCCCTTGGCCCTCAATCCGTCCAACATTATGGCTTCAGGACTTCAAATTTGCGCATCGTTGCTCGATGTGGTTGATGGAGCTGACGTATTGACTGATCCGGGCGGCGCTCTCCTGACGCTTTTCATGGTTGTGATTGTTTTTGCTTCTTACATCATCATCACGCTGCACTACGTTGTGACCAAACTCGAGGCCATCATCGTCATGACGGCCGGCTATTTGTTTCTTGGGTTTGGGGGAAGCAAGTGGACGATGCCCTTTTTTGAAAGATATATTGCACTTGCAATTTCCACTGGAACCCGCTTGATGCTGATTTATCTCATGCTCGGGTCCTTTCAGACGCTCTCGGCCCAGTGGGTGACCACGATGAACGACTACGATCCGAGTGTTCCAGCAAGCACCGTCTTTCCCACACTCGCGTCCATGTTGCTGTTTGCATTGGCGTCCTGGTTCATTCCGAAGATGGCCAGTTCGATCGCGAGCGGAAGCCTGGGGTTAGGGGCAAGCGATCTTCTTGGCGTCGGAGCAGCCGCCGTCACCGGCGCTGCTGTCGGTGGAACGACAATCGCGGCATTGGCTGCGGCCCCTTTCACCGCGGGAGGATCTCTTGCGGCGGAAGCTGCGGCGGTAGGGACTGAAGGTGCAGCACTGGCAGCAGAGGGAACTGCAGCTGCCGGGGAAGCAGCGGCTGCGTCAACGGGGGTTGCTATGGGGGCTACAGACGCAATGGCCGGCGGAGCTGGCATTCCAGCACCTGTGCCGCCGCCTCCCCAAACTGATCCCTCTCCGGAAGGAACATCGTCTGCGCCTAACCCGGAAAAGCCGGACGCGCCTTCCGGTGGGGGATCGCCAAAGGGCGGTGCTTCAAATGGCTCAGAGCAAACCGGAGATGGTCCCCAAGGATCGGAAGATTCACCGCTTTCCAAGGATGCCAATAACGGGTTTCAAAACCAACGACCAGGCCGAAGACGACGCCCCGGCGTTCCGGATGACGGTTCGGAACACACTCCGCCTCCCCAAATGCGAATAGATCACGAGGAATAGATATGACAGCACCCACAAAAGAGATGAGCCCTTATCTCGCCGCCCGGCGAGAGTGGGACGAGAGGTATGGAGATCTGCTCAAACGGGCTGAGAATTGGCGGAAAATCGCGTTTCTGAGTGGCTTTACCGCGCTGGCCCTGGTAGTCGGAATGATCTCGATCGATTTGCGATCCAACACGGTTCCTTATGTTGTCGCCTTGGACGATGTAGGCCGCGCGGTGCCAGTTGTTCCCGCTAAACAAGTGGCGGTGAAAGACGTTCGGTTGCAGGCCGCGAGCGTCTTTCGCTGGATCAACGATGTTCGTTCTGTCGTAACGGATCCGGTTGCCCAGCGAAAGATGGTGGACGAGGCGTATGCGATGACTGCCGCGAGTTCCGCGGCGTCCACGGCGACCACGGAGTGGTTCCGCGACAACTCACCGTTTGAACGTCTGCGGAATGGCACGGTCGATGTCTCAGTGGAATCCATCGTGCAGCAATCACCCAAAGCGTTCGAGGTCGTCTGGACGGAAACGTACCGTGACTTGTTCGGCCAATTGAACGGTACACACCACTACCGAGGCTTGCTTTCGATCACGACACAAGCGATCACCGATGCCAAGCTCGCGCTGGTCAACCCACTCGGGCTTTTCGTGACAAATGTGAACTGGGGCGAAATCGTTACGGCCAATGGAGGTCACCCGAAATGAAGGTGATTCTCGTACTCTTTTCTGTTTCCTTGCTATTTGCCCAATCTGCGGGTGTGCCGCTCAGCGCTTCAAAGCCTACCTCCTCGCAGCTCACGCCTGCGCAGAAGAAAGATCTGGCGTCCTATGACTTTCAAAGTGCGGTCAAGAAGCTCCAGAACCCTCCTCCCGGCGCTCCCTCCACTTCCAATGTGTCGGGTAAGCCGTCGATTCCTCCGTTGCAGTTGGATACGGCGTCAAGCCGAACGGCAACAGCTTCGCCCAACTCGGCAACGGTTAGCCCGGTTCCGGTGGATTGGAAGCCGCCGCGTGCCGAGATGAACGCGACAGCACTCAAGGCCACTAGTCTTTCTGCCGCTTGGGAGAGTTCCTACAACGTGCCAGCACCAGGCGCGGATGGTCGGGTCGTGTATTCCTTTGGCGGCGGAATGCCGGTCGTGGTGTGCGCGCCGCTCCGTGTTTGCACGATTGAACTGGAGGCAGGCGAGCATCTCCAGAGCCAGCCCCAGATTGGCGATGCAACCCGCTGGGAGGTCACGCCCATCCTGTCGGGACCCGAAGCCAACCAAACGGCGCTCCTCACAGTGAAACCCTTTGTTCCCGGTCTTGATACTGATCTCGTGATTCCCACCGACCGCCGCACCTACGTGGTCCGGTTAATCTCGGACCCCGCTCGGTACATCTCTCGCGTGGGGTTCCGCTATCCCGCCGAAGAGCAAGCGAAATGGGAGAAGTTTAAAGCGCAGGAAGATGCGGCCAAACGGGAAACCGAGTTAGCGGAAGCGCAGGAACGCGAGAGGCAGGAAAACCAAAAAGCTAAGGACAAAGCCGACGGAGTGGTTCCAATGGCCCAGGATGCCTTAGAGCGAATCTACTTTGATTACAAGCTGGACGGAGAAGCAACGCTGAAGCCGGATCGAGTCCTCGATGATGGTCAACACACTTACATCATGTATCCGGCAGATGGCCGGTTCCGCGAGATGCCGACGCTGATGATTCGTATGGACGCCAGCAAGTCTCCGGAGCTGGTGAACTTCCGCGTGGTGGGCAACAAGTACATCGTGGATCGGCTATTTGATAAGGGCGTGTTGCTCGTGGGAGTGGGCAAGAAGCAGCGGAAGGTGACGATCACACGTGTCCAGCCCTACACGACGCCATCGCTACTGCCACTGCCACTGCCACTGCTGGAGGTTCGAATGGCGGACGATAAACCTCGAGACGAAGAGCAAGCCGAGCAGGAGGTCAATACCGAGGAGGTGGTCCGGGGTGTCACGGCCGCCTCGATCCCACAGGCAAAAAGAATCCGTCCCATTGCCGGGTTTTTTCTGCTGGTCTTAGTCGCTGCTGCCGCCTTATATATGGGACACGCGATGAAGCAGCGGCAAGTGCAGAAGCGAGTGGAAAGTGATACAGCGAAAGCAGGGCAAGGTCCTGCCGACCGGCTTGAGAAGAGTCTCCTAGACGATCAGGCCAAGCATGGCATCGACACGGGACAGAACCATGTGGCCGACCTGGGGGACCGCAGTTCGCTCTCCGGTGCAAGTGGCTCCGATTTTGGACCGTCAAAAGCAGGTGGATCGGTTCCGCCGCTGCAGTACCGTGCGGGTGCGAATCCCGGGGCCCAGCAGCCTACGCCAGAAGAACAGCGCCGGCTCCACGAGTATCAGTTAGAGCAGCAGGCGCTCGAGGCCCCCACCGCAGTCAAATCGGGTCTCGGCGGACCGGCGGCCGCGAGCTTCCAACCTCACACGGCGCAGCCCCAAAAAAGCGCTATCGCTCAAGCTCTGGATACGCTGCGCGCCCAAGAACAGGATGTACTCAAATCGCAGCCCGCCCCATCTCCGGGAAGCGGCTCCGCCGCGCTGGGCGCATTAGCGTCTGCCCTGAAGGGCGACGGCACTCCTGGCCATTCCTTTCTGCCTCAACATTCGCCGCAAATGGAAACTGAGTACCAGGGGCAGAATAGCCAGGACAATAAAGAGTTATTCCTGGAAAAGGCCAGTGCCAAGCCTGCTGCCGATTACCTGCCGCATGCTAGAACCGAAGCACTTGGAAAGTATGAAGTGAAGTCCGGCTGGATGATCCCGGCAGTACTCGAACAGCAACTCAATTCCGATTTGCCAGGATTGATTCGTGCCCTCGTCAGAGAGAATGTCTATGACACGGTTAGTGGAAGGTATATTGTAATACCCGCAGGGTCTCGATTGATCGGAATCTACAACAGTTCGGTGGGCTACGGCCAAGGAGCGGTCCAGGCAGTTTGGACCCGCTTACTGTTTCCGGACGGTAGTTCCATGGACCTGGGCAAGTTTGAAGGCGATGACAGTCAGGGTGCTTCCGGGTTTCGCGATCAGGTCAATAACCATTGGGGGCGCGTCTTTTCGGGTGCTTTACTGACCTCTGCGTTTGCTGCCGGTATCGGCATTAGTCAGGGCCAAAACTCTTCGGTCTTGACCAATCCGAGCTATGGCCAGCGGATCGGAGACATTGTCGGCCAGCAGGTCGGGACGTTGGGAACGGAAGTGACTCGCCGGAATCTCAACATCCAGCCGACTTTGCGCATTCGTCCTGGTTACCGCTTCAATGTCCGGGTTGAGAAAGATCTCTTGTTCCGGGAACCTTACACACCGAAGCCTGCTTCCGAATAGTGAGGCTGGTTGGGGCATGGGGAATTGAAGACGGCAACCAAGAAGAGCACTAAGAAGACAGCGACGAAAAAGGCACCAGCGAAGAAGACAGAGGTTCCTCGTCCCCGCAATTCGGTGGGACAGAAATGGACGGAAGAGGGTGTGTTTATGACGCTCCGATTACCAGCAAGCACCGAGTTCGAACTCAGGAAATACGTTCTGATGAAAGGCGATCTCTCGCTCGTTGTGCTTTTCGCTCTGGACAATGTGAATCGCAAAGACGTCGAGATCATCCGAACGCGAAAGCAGGGATTAGAGATGGGTCGCCCCATGATGCTTGTCGTCGGGAACAAAGTGCGCAACGATCTAAAAGCGTGGGCCGAGTCGAAGAAGGCCAGCATCAACGCAGTCGTGATGAGTGTGCTTGAAAAATTCTTCGATCTTGTTCGCTCCAAGCCCAAGCTCGACGAGGAGCTGCGGATGGAACTACGCGCTAGAAGAGGACTCTAACGGGAGAGGCGGTCTCGCCTCTCCCGAAAGTTTTTTAGCTGATTGCTTCTTCCGGCTTGCCTTCCGGAATCCGCAATGGGCGCGGCAACCACCCTGTACCCCGAACCTCACTTTCAGCTAGATTTGATAGCTGATCCTTCTTGAGAGTTGCTACTGCCGAGTTGCTCTTGCCGATTTCCCCCAGGCAATCCCCAATCTGCGACTTGGAAATTCTGCCGAAGAAATTGTCAGTCGTTGGAACAAACCATCTGGTCATGTCTACCCGGAGGGCGGAACCGAGTGCATTGGCATGTTGCAATCGTTGATGTTCTTCAGACTCGCTCTTCGATTGCACGGCATTGAGACTCTGCGCCGCACAGAAGGCTATCAGCCGCAGCAACATCTCCTGATTTTGATTGAGGCACCAAGTCCAAAGCTCTGCCTCCTCTCGGGGCAAAGCAGAGAGCCAGTGCTGTTTCTGTTCCTCCAATGACTGTAGGGCGGGAGAGCCGCTGGCTTCTGCCAAGTACGGTTGGGTCGTGGAGAGTTGCAGGCAACTCTGAGAACGATAGAGACCGAGATCCAAGCCGAACTGACGGAGTACCAGAGCGTGGGCGACCGCGGACAGCGCAATGGTGGGATTGTCGGCTAGCTCCGCTGCGAGTGCGGCCGTTTTGTGAGTTGTGAGGCTCTCAATCAAAGGAGCGGAATAGCTTCCAGCTCCCTTCTTCGGCTCTTGCTCAATCCCTTCCTGCGAAATCGACGCTCCGACTGATGAGGTGTTCCTGACCATCTGGCGCTCATCTTCCTTGCTGATCAATCCGTAGACATACTCCGGTTTGCCTTCTTCGGAGATGCTGACCACGGCTCCCGCTTTCGCCCTCATGTCCACAGAGAATTGCATCGGTCTGTCGTAGTGAAGGGCATCGATCTTTTCCGAAAGAGCGTTGATCTGCTCGTAAAGCTTTTCGTTTGCTTCCTCATCCTCCTCGTTGAGCTTCGATTCCAGAGCCTCGCGCCTGGCTGTCAGTTTGTCGAGCTTTGCTTCCTCTTTGGCTGTCAAAGGCGTTGGTTCACCCGTCAATCGGCGATATCGTCCTAAGAACTGGTAGTCAATCTCCGGCTGGATCTGCACCCATTTCCAGCCCTCGGCTCCGAGCGACTCCGCAAGCGATTCGAGCTTCTCGGTCGTGAGATGCATTAAGAGTGGCGTATCGAGAAGCTGGATTCCCTCATTGTCCTCGGAGAACAGGTCCCGATTCAGGCGACCACCCGCGGCTTCATACGCTTTCAGTCCGACAAAGAGCACGCGTGGGTCTGTTCCTGAAACAGCATCAGCGGTGAGCATCTGCCGAACAAGATGCGGACGGCGATTCCAGGTTGGCAGGTTCGTCCAGACTTGCTCCTGCAACTTGTGGTCGTCGGACAGAGTGAACGCTTGGAGCAGATCCAGATTAATTTCGCCCTCCCGGTAAAGCCGCAACAAGGAAGGACTGACCCGCGCCAAGGCTAGGCGCCGATTGACCACCGTTTCACTGACACCAAAGCGCGCCGCGATATCGGCCACGGACTTCCCTTCCTCGATCAGCTTGAGAAACGCTTCAAACTCGTCGGCCGGATGCATGGCGGCACGGACAACGTTCTCGCTCAAGCTGATCTCTGTCAGATTTGCGCCTTCCTCCACAATCTGGCAAGGAACAGGCCAGGAAGACTTCAGGCTTCCCTGGTTCGCCAAATGGGATAACGCCAGCAAGCGTCTTCGACCCGCGACAACGGCAAACTTGCCTCGCGGTTCTTTCCTCACCACGAGGTTTTGTAGGAGACCGACGGCGGCAATGGAAGCCGCTAGTTCATCAATGGCTTCGTCCGCTGCGGTGGTGCGAACATTACCATTCCAGGCCAGCAGCTTGTTCAGCGGGATTTCTGCGGATTGTAGAGCTTCGAAAATCATTTTTGTGTCCTTTGCGAGAAGTGGGTATTGGGTGTTTGGCAGGGCCAACACCCTCGAGGCCCTCGCCGGCGAGAGCGGGGGTAGCAGAGGCAAGCCGAGGGGCATCACCCACCCTTGGAGCGAAGCGGAAAGGGCGAGCGTAGCGGAGGGCTGCACAAGCGAAGCGCGGAAGCTTGGGGACACGGCTTGCCGCCGCCAGGGGCAGCGCCCATTAGCAGATAAACATTGGGGGAGGTTCGCTCCCCCTTTTCGTCAGAAGGCTGGTTCGTCTCCCTCCGGGTTTCCGTTACTCTCCCCAGATCCGGAAGCTAATCGGATTAAGCGATCGACTTTGATCTTGGCTACGGTTGTGGCAACTTCTACTTCGACCGTCTTCTTCCCAAGGGTCGCTTCCACTTTGCGGGGGTACTTCTCATAAACCAGCTCGCCCTCCACATAAAGCGGAGTTCCTTTCGGGAGTGTCGCGGCCCATTTGCCTAAGCTGTTCCACATCACCAGTTGGTGCCATTCGGTGCGTGTACGGCGCTCGTTCGTCTGTTTGTCCGTCCAGGAGACGTTGGTGGCAAGTGAGAGGGTTGTAGGACCGTTGGCAACGGTTTTAGCCTCCCCGCCGGTGTTTCCGATGAGCGTGATGCGATTCAGATTGAACATGCTAATTTCCCTTTGCTTGTGCTGTCGTGAATGAATGCTTAGGGGTCTTACGCTTGGGTTCCTGCTGGTTTGGCTTGTTGCAGGGCAGATGCAGAGACGAAGCCTTGCTGGCCGAGATTGCGGTCCCACATTTCGGCAAAGGTGGTGAGCTGATGTTTCAAGCGAAGGTTTTCCGATCCGGTGGCAAAGACCTCCTGGTAGAGCGGCGGTAGTGCCTGCTGAAAGCTCAGCGGCTCGTAGCGAACCGTTGCGCCTTCTGGTACTAACTCAAAGGTCATTTCCGGGTCTTGGCAGAGATCCCCGTTCTGTTCGAAGTAGTGGGCCACGCTGATGGCCTGGTGACCGCGCGGTCCTTGCCCGATGTCCTCAATCACGAGGCGCATGTAGGGCGGGTTTTCGATGGAAGCGTAAATTCCCTTAGCTCCCCCGAAGATGCTGATGATTTTGGAGATATTGTTCATGAGTCCTCTCTTCCTTGCAGCGGTGCGCGTCAGCCAACCGCTGAGATCTACAACCAAGCTGGTTTTGCTTGCGTTTTTCGCCTTGTACGAATCACCCCCGGAGGAGGGTGGAAAGGCGCGGCTAGTGCCTTTCGGGGCATGGGTTTGCGCGTCCTGAGTGCTTGCCGTGCAATCAACTTTTTTTGCCGAGTGGATTTGGACTCGGGGCTGTCAAAAACAAGTTGTTGCCACGGTGAGCTGGGCGTGCGATGCCACCGAAAGAAAAGGCACTAGGCGAAGCGTTTACAACCGAGCAGGGGTTTCAGGATTGACTGCGCCGCCAGGCGCCACTACAGAAACGTGAGAGGGAGGACTCCCCACCCGTGACGCAAGTGAAATCTCAGGAAAAATGTGGACCGCCCATTTTTTCTTTCCGGCGGGGACTCTGTCCCCGAACCCCTGGGATTTTAACGCTTTCGCGCCAGAATGCTTGATTTTGAATTAAGATGGAATCACTCGAACGGAGGATAAGGCTCCGCAGGGATGCGACCTGAGCGCCGATTCGAGGGCCGGAATGGCGGGGCGACTCGATCGCCCCAAAAAATCAATCAGTACAACCCAATCGCCTTTTCGGTCAGAGCAATGATCCTCAGTCTTTCACGCTGTTGATCGATTGTGTTTTGTTTGCTCCGTTACGGCTAGCATGAGGACGCCCTTGAGGGCCACGGCTGGCACAATGAAGAACAATCGAATTGATTCATGTCTGCTTCTTCGCGCGCATCGAGTGGCTATCAACTTACGGGGCTCATCGAGCGCGTGACTTTTTTTTCAGAAGAGACCGGATTCTGTGTGCTGCAAGTGAAGGTGCTGACAAAGGAAGGCTTCCAGCGTTCTGCGTTGCGCTTTTTGTAAGAGCTCCAGTTTGGGCCACCGGGCCAGCAGATCGAGTACCGGTGCCGCCCCGATATCGTCAAACCAGTTCAGCACTTGTGGGAAGTAAACCTTGAGGCGTGCGGAAAGCCGGTTGCCATGTCGCTTCTTCTCTTCCACCCAATGCCGGCGTTGTTCCACTAACATCAGCAGTCGACGAGTCGGTTCATCATCCTGCTCCAAAGGACGGAGGCGATTTCGATGATGCACCAGCAACTCCAATAGCAATTCACCATCGGTGGAATCGCTCTTACTTCCAGACGGATACAGAGCTTGACGAAACTGGCCGGCGGCTTGGGGATGGATCGGATAGATCTCGACGCATTCGTATTTCAAAAGCATCCAGACGACTGCCCCGTGTTTCTGCTCGATAGCAACCCCGATTCGGCGGCCATTTAGGCGGCTCATCAACTGCCCGAGCCAAACATCCAAAGCTTCTGGCGTTTGCTCCAAGCGCCCTCGCTCCCGCTCTCCGGTATCAGTCCATTGCAGGGACCAAACGTGCTCCTGGTCTCCCCAATCGAATCCCACCCAGGCTGCGTAGCGATCATCGCGATCCGCGTTGTCTTGCTGCTTCATCTCCCTTTCACTCCACACTTCTTTCGGCAAGCAGGCTTCGCATCTCCAAAGGACTTATAGAGGTCGTGCTGTGATCCAGCGACAGCTTCTGAGAATTCGTCTTAGCGAAGCACATCCCGCTGCTCAAGGGTCTACACGAAAACATCGAGTGTTAGTCGGCAATACTCGTAGCAGCGGGATGCTTGCTCTCTTATGCTTATTCCTGATTCTCCGCTTCCAGGAAATAACGGAATGGAATATGAATAAGCCTCAGAGAACTTTTCCACAACCGCCGCGACCGACGGCTGTTGATATCTATCTACATTGAGCCAACTCCTTGGCTCGACTATAAGTCGGCTATGGTGACATTGGCGGGAGCGCCTTCTGATACGCTCTCGAAAGACGCTCAATTCTGCGGTTAAGCGTATTCGTACCCGCAAGTCCGGTCCCGTCTCAAACGCATATGCGCCCCCGATTCGCCAACATCGTGGCCGCACCACTGGGATACGGCGGAAGATCGATATGCACCAGTGAACGGGCGCCGTCCCATGAATCGGCACTGTCGGGGGTTGTAGGCCTGCCGTCCCGGTTCCGCACGTCGTTGGAGCAGCACGCGAATCGCTAAGACTTTCTTTCCTAAGTCGAGCAGTAGAGCTGCACGTTGGGGTGCATTTTGAGACTCGATAGTTCGACGGCTCGTTCAGGTGTCAGATATCATTTCAATCCCATGGCAAATGCGGAAGATTTAGTAAACCTTAAAAATGCAGTCCAGGCGCACGGCGAGTGGCTAGTCAGCCAAGTTTTGCTCCAGGGTGCGGATCTTACTGGGGCCGATCTGTCTGATACTGACCTGTCCGGTCTCATTCTTCCTGGCGCCAAACTCGCCTGCGCCAGTCTTGCTGGTACCGATCTCTCTGGGGCAAATCTGTCTCATGCCGACCTTTCAGGAGCAGATCTTTCGAACGCAAACCTTGCTGGCACGAACCTGTTGATGGCTAATCTTTCCGAAGCTGTTCTCGTCCAGTGCAACCTCTCGGGGGCTGATGTTTCTGGTGCCAATCTCTCCTCTGCCAACCTAAGCAACAGTGATCTCTCTGGCGCGAAGCTCGCCTTAGCAACCCTTGCCGATGCCGATTTCTCTCAAGCCAATCTCACCGATTCCGACCTTTCCGGCACTGATCTTATCGGCTTCGATTTCTCGGGTGCGAACCTTTCCGGAGTGAAGTTTTCAACGGCCAATCTCTCCGACTCCAATTTTGTCGGGGCTAATCTGTCAGAAGCTGATCTCTCGAGCGCGGATCTCTCTGGAGCGCTCCTTTACCAAAGTAACCTTTCAAATGCTGACTTATCGTATGCAACGCTTGACGGTGCGGATCTTACTGGCGCCGATCTTTCCAAAGCTGACTTGTTTTATGCGTCTTGTCTCCAAACCAACTTCTCCGGAGCCTCGTTCTCCTCAACGGTTCTAGCTAAGGTGATCTTAGATTACGCGATCGGATTAGAATCAGCCGTTCATAAAGGCCCCTCCACACTTGGAATCGATACCATTCTTGCTTCGCATGGCAACATCCCAGAGGTGTTCTTACAAGGAGCCGGCGTGCCTAATTTGTTGATAAAAAGCCTGAAAGCGACTATCAATGAGATCAGTCCGGTCCAATTTTACTCCTGCTTTATCAGCTACTCCACGTTGGATCAGAGCTTTGCCGATCGAATTTACAATGATTTGCGGGCGAGAGGTGTACGTTGTTGGTTTGCCGTAAACGACGTACAAGCCGGCCGCAAGCTACACGAGCAGATTGACGAAGCAATCCGGCATCATGACAAGCTGTTGCTCGTCCTGTCGCAACACAGCATGGCGAGCGAATGGGTCCTGACAGAGATCTCCAAAGCGCGTAAACGGGAAATCCGAGACAAATCACGGGTGCTATTTCCGATTAGCGTAGCGCCTTTCTCCGCGATTAGGGACTGGGAAGCCTTCGACGCTGATACCGGCAAGGACTCAGCCCGCGAAATTCGGGAATACTTCATCCCGGACTTCAGCAATTGGAAAAATCAAGACTCCTATGAGAAGGCGTTTGGGCGACTTTTAAAGGACTTGAGAGCTACAGCCGCGGGCGAGTCGTCTGCACCCGCGAGAGTGTAACCCATCGGGATGCTTCGAGCAGGGCTCCTATGGCAGTTCGAACCGAAGAACCTGATCAGTGCCCGTCCGTGCTCAACAAGGGGACGCAAGCCGCTGAGCTGCCGAAGGCCTGCCTGTTCGTGAGCGTGGAGGCTGAAACAGGTCAATGAAGAGTTGTCTCTTTGCATCAGATCGCGACGAGTGAATACCAACGCACGGGGTCCACAGCTCCCCTTCGCGATACCTCCGATCAGCGCACTTGGGTTGAAACTCTGTTCGCCGACGAGAGCCGATCCACCAGGACGCGTAGCGTCCTCCGCGTGAGCGGAAAATTCAAACGCGCACCACACGTGGAATTGCTCCACCAGTGATCACGTCCGAGATGTCAAATCTTCGACTTCCGGCGCGCTGAGCAAACCCAGTGAGCGATAAGCGCGTTGCACGTCAAGGTGTCTAGGACACAAGCGTTTTTTTATTGCTGCTGGTTCAATTTGCTGCTGGCCCGCAGCATCCCTGACCGAGGATCGGCGGCGGGCGGGTAAGACTCTTGGCTCGACCACTCGGGCTTTGCTGGATTGCGCTGATTCCGTGTGCCCATCGAGCGGGATTTCGATTGCGAGTCACCTATGTTCGTGGTGTAAGATTCTGGACGGGCAAGAACAGGGTACGGATACTCGCAATAGCCCATTTCAGCTCAGGCGGGCAATGAAGGAGCTAACTCTTAGAGAAGATCTGACCGGCAGATTCATCTCAGACGGCAAAGCAAGCCGACAGAGGCGTTTCGTCTTCATCGAATGGAACAATTTCGACAGTATTTAAAAACGCAACGCACGCTTAGCTTGTCAGTTTGCTCCTCCCTTCCTTATTTCGTGGTGCCACGTGATGATCTCCGCACCAACTTCACCACATTCGTCAGACCAAAAACGTACGGGTCTTTCGCCGGAATGTACTTTCTGGTAATGGTTCGGCACCGGTGAATCAGCACAAACTTCGAAGAAATAGGAATTTGCGTCTGCTGGGAGGAAGCGTAGACGTTCAGCGTTTTTTCCTGATCTGTCGACATGAAAGGGACCAAACCTGAGCAACCCGCGTGGACGTACCTCTAACGCAGGACCGCACACCTCCCGGTCTAAATGGGCGGTCACGACTGCATTTTGCGGCAAGTTTGCGTCGATACCACTGCAATGTATCAATGTGTCCGACTCATGAGGAGACACTTCCCGTAGCAAATAAGCGCTTGGACTCGCGCCAGGGCAATTTGGGAGATCGGTCTCAGCCACTACCGCATATTTGTTTTCATCGAACCCCCTTGCATTGGCACACCTAACAGTTACACCCTCTCTTCCCGCCAGAGCTGCGGCAGCACAATCTGCTGGCGAACGTAAGATACGGAAGGAGTTCTTAGGGCAACCAAAGAAATGGAAACCCTCACATTCCATCAAACTCCCCAGAGATCGCGCTACAACTAGAGATTCCGAGATGCAAATCGCTGTGTTTTCTTGAGTTCTCTCAATATCCCAGGCGTTTGGCTCGACTGAGATTTTACGCGACAATCCGCTCAAACATTCCGGACTAAAAAACTCCCGTACCGGAACAAAACCAGGTGGGATCTCGGACTTTTTACAAACACCATCCCCGTCCGCCTCAAAGCCGCATAGCATCAAACTCGTTAATACAATAAGAAACGGAAGGTGGTAACGTTTCACCGTTTGGACCATCGTACGCCGTTTGTCCACTGGATACTTCGTGCATCAGCGGCAACTTTACCCCCATATGCCCCCAGCGCAGGCCACCGCATATTGAAAGTGTCCCCACTTACAAAACTGCCTTTACCCCGTCCAAAAGGAGGCGGTCCGGAGAAAACCAAAGCTCCTCGGTCCTGCGAGACACTGAAAGCGGTCCCGTGATTATCAATCCAGGAGCCAGATACCTCTGGATATTGGGGACCATCACTCACCGAACTATCGCGTTTTGCTTTCAGCGCCGCCTCTTTGGCCGCGTTCCTCTCCGCTTCTTTGGCGTCGTTCTGCGCCGTGAGTTCCTTCAATCGATTGAAATACGTTCGGGGGTACTGTAGCTGACTGCGAGGCGGCGTTTCGAAGCCAAGATCATTTACGATGGTTCTAACGAAATCGATGCAGTTGTGCTGAGTCAGGTCAAAATTTGCCGAATTCCACTGATTGACATCGTGCATCACCGTCCGAAGTTCTCTTAGCGAAATTCTGAAGGTGACCGAATCTGAGTCCCGGGCTAACTTAGCGATGGTATCTTGTGAAGCTTTACAGTCGTCAAGTCCGCTACAACGGTACTCCGACTTAAGCAAACCCGGTCCCTTAATCATGCCTCGTCCTCCGTTTCGAGGATAGAATCCGTAAGCTTCTGATGCCGGGCCGCTGGTTGTGTTTACCGTGACCAGCATGAAAATGTGACCAGTTAAAGAGAGAGGCTTTAAGCTCAGCCCTCTCGCGAGGATTTGAATTCTGACAGGCTTTTCGACTTGGTCACTGTTCGCAAGAAGCGTGATTATCCCGTAGATCATCGGGATACACGGTATCAATCGCCTCGTGGCGCGGTGCATTGCCAAGCATATGACTATAACTCTTTCGCGCGCTCTAAGGGAGGAGGCGGCGGCTGACTCTGCCTGGCAGAGGCTGGAGTTGGCATCCTGCGTTGCCCTATCTTGACCAACGATGAAAGAATTCACCTTCTTCGCAAGGATGCAACATAATCGCAAGGTCGATGCGATTCCCGGGTAGTGCGACAACATGGGCATAGCGCGCGAGTCGTTCGGAATCGTATAGCGATCAACTCCTGATAGATGTGCTTGTTATCCGCAGACAAGTCCTGGAACTCTAAGGGCAGAATTCAATACTCGAATATACGGTTGGACTCAGTCTGTGCGCAGAACGAAGCGAAGTGTCGCACCGAATTTGTGGCCCACGATGTCATCCACTTGGCCGTAAAGTCGGCGACACGTTCCTCTGAAGCAGGTAAACCTATGGTTCGATACCGATGCGATCATTGACGGCGCCACGGATGCGCTGTTTGCAGCCGAGATAACGCTCAGTGGTTTGTACAGACACATGCCCGAGGAGAAATTGAATTTGTTCCAACTCTCCTCCCGCGGAGTGACAGAGCTTCGCGCACGAGCGCCTCAAATCGTGAGGAGCGAGACTAGCGAAGCCAGACTTGGCGGCATACAACTTGACTACGTGCCATACGACACGCTCCGTTACACCATCACCCCAGCATTTGCCTGCTCTGCAGAGGCAACGGAATATCCTTCCCGAATAAAGTTCAGCCGCATGGACCCACTCATCCAAGATGGTCTTGACCCATTCCGGCACCGGAACCGTTCGAATGTGCCCCCCTTTACCGACGAGATCGACTATGGCCCAATGTTCTTCTCGCTGCTGAACATGTTTGAAATCTAGATCGGCCAACTCGCGACGTCGAAGCCCGCAACCAAGCAAGGTCGCAAGAATCGCGCGGTCTCGCTTGCCTTTCAAGGTATCCGGATCAGCACTTTGCCAGAAGCGGCGCGCTTCGTCTGCGGTGAGCCAATTGCCAAGCCTCACACCCAATTTCTTGGGGCCTCTTACTCGCCGAATGCTGGCTGCCAACTCTGGGCTGAGCAAACCCGCATCCGCAGCTTCGTACGCTAACCGGCGAACAGCCGCAAGTCGGCCATTAATCGTGGACGCCGCGAGGCCACCATTTTCAAGAAAGATGCGGAAGCGGGTAACCACCACCTTGTTAAAGGAAAAGCCGTGGCTCAGAACAATACCACTTGATGAACTCATCAATGGCATGTCGATAACCCCGTTTAGACTCTGGCGAACGTAGGCTGTCGAGTACGGCCGCTTTGCTATGGTCCAGGTCTGGAAGGCCGAGCTTCGTTTTTGGTAGCTTTGACACGGCTGGTTTCCCCCGTGGTTTGTCTGCTCATTCCAGCCGCCTCCAGTGCGGCTGGTCGAAAGCCTACCCCCGCTCCGCTGCAGCAAAGCGCGTTCTACCGACAACTGAGACGGTCTAGCGAACCCGGGCCGACTGATAGAGACCGAACACTCGATGCACTCCTCTCAGGCGCTGGAGTTCGAGATCTCGAAAGTTGCTCATTGGTTGAGAAGCTTGCTCGCGCAGAGCTAATGATCTAAAATCAGCAATTTTGGATAGGATCACAACTCTTCGAAAATTGCTCGTTTGTATTTAGGCTTCCATTTACGCCGTGCTGTGTCCGAGATCTGAAATCGCGGGGAAGTTTCGTATCTTCTATCGGAGGCCGGTATTTCGGTCAGCGACCACGGCAAGGTCAGCTGCTGTTCCAAAAGGTAGATAAGTGAGTTTTCGATCAACGCCGCGACATCATCGAACTGCTGCTTAGCTGCGGCGGAAACGTGTACAGGATCCGCATTCGAATTAAGGAGCAGCTCCAAATTGCCCGTTGAGAGTGCGTGATCGAGCCAGCCAGCCCGCACACTTTCTAAATATTCGCAAAACTCGGGATGCAACCGGCCCTCGGTTGCTTCACGTTTGCCAAACCAAGCCTCCTTGATTTCGATGTCAAAAGCTACGTAAGCATCGGCTAGGGATGCAATAATCTCTATCAAGAGTTTTCCCGGGTTCTCTGTGTCAAGTTCTGGGAGGGGATTGTTCACCAGGAAGTCAGGAAGCAAGTCCAGCAATCGAAAAGGCGCAGATAACAGTTTTGACAGCTGAGTTAAGGCCGCCAAGATTTTGCCATGAATTTGATTAAATTTAGCCAAATCATCCCGGCGATCATCGAGGGCGCCATTTGCAAAACCTTTCAGGCTGAGGAACAGGCGTAAAGCGTAAACATCAGCTTGTTTGTCCTCCAAACGTTTCGCTAGTTTCCACGTTATTCCTTGGATCACGCCGTTGAGTCGATCGGGCCATTGTCTAAATTCCTCTGCGGTTACCGCGATCACGTTTGTGTAGAAGCCGTCAAAGAAAACATGGAGCGGAACGTTCGAACCGCCCAAGACTCGTCCGAGTACAACCGATACAACGTCATTGGGTAAATTGCCCCGCCACTTAACCACACCTCCGTCGTTTCTTTGCTCAAATGAAAGCTCTCCTACATGGTCTTCTTTCGAGGACGCAATTAGAAATTCGTGGGGTGTTCCCAAGCCGTCCCGATGCTCAGCAGGGATGAGCTTTTGCTCGGAGTTGAATTGGTAAACGCAACAAGTCTCCGATTTTAAAGGTGCTCCATCGATGAGAGCTCCCGGCGGGGGGGAACTTGGCCTATAAGGGAAATGAGCCAGTTGCTCAAGCAAGAGTGAGAAGAAGCGATTGAGTACATATGCCTTGTCTTCCCGAATTGCCATCTCAACGTAGAAAGGTAAGTGCAAGGGCTGGGCACCCGGCTCTTCTGGACGCTTGTGAAGCGCCCGTCGATGGCCTGAGGGCGTTCTTACGTCATAAGTAATGATCCCTCTGTCCAGGAGGACTATCGCATCTGGCCAAAGCCCGGAGTCGTATGTTTCATTTAGTTGCCGGGCCTTCTCTGCCACGGTCTGGATCCTGAGTGTTGAACTATAGGCAAAAATCACCCCCAGAGTACCTACCGCCTTGATGTCTGTGCCGGTCGCGCTCCTGTCCAAGTCTGTCGCAGGTTGCTTTTTAAGAGCCTTACAAGAGGCTATCTTTTTATAAGCATCAGCAATCTCGGGACCGTCAAGCCTACTCTTGACTTCGATGACAGCAGGCACATTGTCGATTGGAAGAATAAGCTTATGTTCAGAGGCTCGGTAGACCAAACTCACTAAGCAGTCGAAAATTATAACGTCCTGCTGTCGACTTATCCCTCCGTCGTGATCGACAATCAAACCTTGACCGGCCTGGAACCGCTTAGGAATGCGCTCGTTTAAGAAACGTCTGAACTTTTCCTCTATCTCCGCACCCTTGTCGCCAGGATGCGGATTGATGACGTCCTCAAACTCGTTGCGCAGGCGATCTGCTGCCGTCACGAAGAGACTGGCAGCCGAAATATTACGGTTCTCTCGCTCCACCGTCTGATGGTACCGGGTCAACTCCGAGTTCGTCGGTTAACCTTCACGGGAATCTTGCATTCGTACCCGATGCTCAATTGCGCGAACCAATTTGCCGTACACGAGAGTTTCAGTGGCAAAGGGTGCGCGCGTCAGTAGTAAATTGTGGCAAAGGCGCTAGGACCTCGGAACCCACTTTGCCGTAAAGTCGGCTACGTTGAGATCTGCCCTTTGAACTGAAGCTCCCCAGGCAGACGGCGTTGTGTGAAATAAATCCACTGTGGCTAGTGTTTACCCGATTTTGCAAGTGGCGTTCAATGGACCTGCTCGCTTGGTTAAGTGCTCGTAGAGGTTCCACGGAGACTAGCATCAAAGGGTTTCCCGGATTGCAGGATTGCTGTAAGCACTGCAAGCAGACGATCTCCCACTCCGCGCAACGCTCTCGCGTGGCCATGTCCGGTGGCGCGCAGTCTATCGTAGTGCTGCCGACTCCGCGAGTCAAACATGATGCTAAGGCCAGACCAATGGAAGACCGCTTGTCGGACCCGGTCGCTGCACGCGCGTCGCATGCTGACCATCCGTCGCTTTCCACTTTGCTTCGTAACGGGAGCGCTGCCGGCATAGCACCTGAGCGCGTCATAGTCTCTTTCTCGGATCGGACGGGATGCTTCAGCGAGGATGGTGGATGCAATTGTTTGTCCTAATCCTGGCAGAGAAAGCAAAAGATCGACGTCGCGATGTTCACGAGCGTTGCCATCGGGATCTGCGTTTTGTGGCAAGTCCTTTAGTAGTTTCGCCGTTCGGCGTGCGACATCTCTGATTTGTTCGTCCAGTAGAGCGAGGCGAGGAAGCAGCAGTAGAACGTGTTCACTCGCAGCTTCGGCAGCACCCGGAGCTGGTTGAAGAGAAGGTTCTCTTAAGATGGTGACAACTTGATCGGCTGTAAAACGGCGAATCCTGTGAAACTTCAAAATCTGCGCAACGCGGGACACCTTGAGCTTTCCAGCTTTGGCGGGCATTGGAGCCTCGCTCAACAACTTCCAAACAAAGGGGTCGTCCGCGCCAGAACTGAGCTTCAGCATTTGCGGGAAATAACGGTGCAACTGTTCCCAAACTTGGTTCGCTGCTCGATGGAGCTGATTCTTAAGTTCTTCGTCCAGGCGGGAGAGTTCGCGCAAACGGATGGTCGAAGGATCGTCCACTTGAACGCGCCTGAAGCTCTTTGTGTCGGTTTTCAAGGCGCTGGCCAGTACCAGTGCGTCCCGAGAGTCATCTTTCGCGCCTGCAGCTGTGTGACGGTCTCGGAAGCGGTCTGATTGCTTTGGGTTAATTGAAAATACCGAGAACCCGGCTTCCGCGAGTGTCTCAACAAGCGCGCCCCAGGAAACTTCGAGCGCGATCCCTGTTTGGATCGGAGGGCCAGGGCACGTTTTGCGGAGCCGATCAACGAGATTCTCGAGACCCTTGCCGCTGTGCGCCGCGTCGTATCGCTCGATCATCCGCCCCTCATGACTCAGAACGATGACGCGATGATTCTGCGATCCCCAATCGATGCCGACGAAATACTTCAGTGCTTTGTCCAAGTTCTCCAATGTAGATTGTTACCTTTCTTCGTTCTATTTCGGCTCCCGCGATGCTGCTATCAAGCCTGTACCGGCGCTCATCAAGTTGCAGATGGCGCGACTCCCCACTGGAAGTTGCATCACGGCTAAACCGTCGAGGCGCATGTCCTCCCCTGGCACTTTACGTGCTGCGTTGCGGGGGCACTCCCGACGGCCTGCCGGTCGAGACTAAGCGTTTTGAACGTCCAAGCCTCAATTAGAGAAGGGTACAGGCGTTGCGGAGGGAACGGCCGCTGGGGAGGGTAGCGGAAGACCTATGGGCTGAAGCTAGGGAGGGTGCTCCCTCCCGTAAGAGGCCATTGAACCGTCGAATAAATGGAGCGGTGCTGCGAGACAGGTGCGATGGTCCGCAGAAGTTCAGGGCTGAAATTAGGGAAGGGATGCGGCGGTAGGACAGTAAATACCACACCCATTGAGGACGGAGTGGGTCCCGTGTTTTGGACAGGTGGCAGCCAACATATCTTGAAAATCCAGAAGTTGCATCTTTGGACCGTGACGATCAATCAACCGCGTAAGGCGATATCGACCGCGACGAGGGCAACGGTAGCAGGCCCACTCGAGTGTAATGACGTTCGCCGCACAAGCAGCTCCGAGGGTGACACCCTGAAGCTGCTCCTTGGCTTCTTTGATCGCCTCCGCGATTTCCCAGTTCTCCCTACGCCGGTTGTGACCCATCGGCTTCTCTGGAAGGTTACCACACTGTTTCGCCCTTTGTTCTCCCAGGCGATTGCATCCTTTACCAATGATTTGGGACGAACCAGCCGTCCCTTTTTAGCGCGAAGCGCTGCGAGGTAAGCGTGCTCGTGCTGCATGTCTCCCGCGAACGTCGCCGGCTTTGTTCCAGATGTTCAAATACCCAGAAAGTAATGTCGTTTCCCGGCATAGAAATAGGCAGCCCCTAAACACTCGAGACGACTCACAGGTGAATGTACGCGCACGCCCGGATTCAGAGGAAATGTGGCTTAGGATGCGGTATTCTTCAGTTAAGTGCGCTCTGCGCCACTTACCTCGGCCATGCGGTCTTCCGATAACAGTGCTCGGCGGAATCTTATCTGGCTTGCAGACGTCGACTCACGAGGTCGGCGATTACATCCGGAAATAGGCGAGCTTGTCTATACGAGGCACTTAGAACTTGCCCGCTATCGATCCGAAGAACTCGGGGACGAGGCTCAGATTGCCACTTTGATCGAGGAGGCGGCCTACCGTACTTCCGAGGCGGCGTACGAAAAGGCGCTTAACGATCCTGCCAGCTATCTCTTCCGTACTTATCAAAACCTGGTTGACACCACACTCCGTAAGACCATTCGTTCGCTCGGTCTGGAGCACCAAGTCCTTTCCCATTTAGCTCGATGTGAAAATCCAGAAGACCAACTCCTTACCAACATCACTCGGCAACGAATACTCGAGTCGATGGACGACAAAGGGCGAGAACTTTGGGAACGCAACTTGCTCGGCTATACGGTGAATGAGATAGCAGCAGAAGAAGGCCAGAGCGGCGACTATGTCGGTAAGCGTCTGCGTCGCGCAATGCAGGGAGCCGTTCGACGGCTTTTGCTGAGAGATCAAGGCAATAAAAAGCAGGGATGAGCGACAATACTGTTGCTCATGGATGACGGTCGTCTCACTCGTGAACAGCATCGCAGGATGCTCGAACTTCTTGAGCAGGCCGCACTGCATGATTACCCCAACCCAGAGCGAAAAGGCTGCCCTGGTTCTGAGTTTCTTCAGCGACTTGCGACAGATCGAGCTTCCATCAGCCTTGATGATCTCCGGCTGACCCACGTCGCGCGATGTTCCCCGTGTTATCGCGAGTTCCTATCCTTTAGGAAATCAGCACAGACCAGATCCGTTTCCCGGCGGGCGCTTCTTGTGGTCGCCGGAGGATTGGCCGCAGCCGGCATCGCAGTTCTTGCAGTTAGAGTCCCGCATCCTGGACCAGCTCAGCCGTGGGTTCACGAAGCGATTGACCTTTCCGGGAGCGGTGTGACCAGAGGAGCCGGCCCAGACTCAACTCCCACGATGCCGAAGGTGAGTCTGCCGGCAAAGCGGCTCGACTTGAGCATCACACTACCGTTTGCCAGTCCCGAAGGCGTTTACCAAGTCGAGGTGCTGAATGCAAAGGGCGTCCAAGCAAACGTACACTCTTCCGGTAAAGCTTTTATAGCAGACGGCAAGACACTGCTACAGGTTCGGTTGGACCTCAGCTCATTAGCGCCGGATTCGTACCAAATCGGGATCCGGCGCATTCCGTATGATTGGATGCCAATACCAGTCCAGGTGAAATGAGGCTTGGTTCACGTAATGTTCTAACTTTGAAGCTATCGGTCGTGAACTCTTGCCGTTGATGCCATGCTTCGCCGAAGGCCACACTGTGCAATTACTAGAAGCTCCCGACAAGGAGGGAGCTCCTAACCGGCCATACTCCAGCCGATTGCCGGAGCCAAGCGCGTTTCACAGTACCTATCCGTCTCCTGTTGAAGAAAGCTCATCACTCCAACAACTTCCGGCCGCTCGAGCAGGATTGATCACTAGCCGTTGCACTGGGTATTCGTAATGATCCTTAATTCCCGGCTGCGGTCAATCTCACCATAGCCGACTCTACGTCCAAGTGGATTACTCTACACATCGCCGTTAGAACGAAGCCGAGCGCGCGGCGGACGCTACGCGTGGGCGGTGAACGATCGTTAGGGATCGATAGAGTGTGGGGTCACAAGGAGAACTTGTGACCCAGTTACGCAAACTAATGCTGGAAGAACTCCAGCGCCGTAATTATTCACAGACTACCGTAAGCAGCTACATCAAGACCGTCGCTGACTTTGCGAAGTACTTTCGCCGGCCACCTGATCAACTAGGACCGGACGAGATCCGGACCTTTCAACTGCATCTGCTCAACGATCGAGGGCAGAGCCCACGAACGATCCGCAACCATATCGCGGCGCTGCGGTTCTTTTTCTGCAAGACGCTGAAGCGAAACTATCCGCTGGAAGAAGTGCCGTATCCGAGAGCATCGAGAAGGTTGCCGATCATCCTGACGCAGGAAGAAGCAGTCCGGCTCATCGATTCAGCTAGCAATCTGTTCCATCGCGCCATGCTGATGACGTTGTATTCGACGGGCATACGCCGGGCCGAACTCTGCCATCTCAAAGTTGCGGACATCGACAGCGTACGCATGATCGTCCATATCCGGCACGGGAAGCGGAACCGTGATCGCGACGTGCCGCTCAGCCCGAAGTTACTGGAGACTTTGCGCGAGTACTGGCGCTGGATGCATCCCAAGACGTACTTATTTCCCGGCACCGTTCACAACTGGCGAGCCGATAAGCCGATTACTCCCAAAGTGCTCTGGGAGGCTTGCCGGGAAGCGGCGCAAGCTGCCGGCATTACTAAAGACGTTCGTCCCCATTTACTGCGTCATAGTTTCGCGACTCACACGTTGGAGAATGGAGCGGACTTGCCGACCGTCCAGTTGCTGCTCGGACACTCCGACCTGAAAGCAACTTCCATTTACCTGCATCTCTCTGAACGTCATCTGAAGGCGGCAGGCACGCCCATCGATAAGGCCGAGTTCTCTGAAGCTAAGCAAGTAAAGCGCTCTCGCAGGCTACATAAGAGATGAACGAGCCACCCTTCGAGGTGGCCGACATCGTTCGCTTAACAGGCAAGAGCTTCATCGAGAAGAACCGATCCCGATTGATCTGGCAGCATCTCCGCGTGCTGCGAGCCATCGAGCGCTGCCGTACGGCTGCGCTCGGCGGTCATCTGGATCAGTGTTCTCGCTGTGGTCAGCAGGCTATCTCCTTTAACTCGTGTCGGAACCGCCATTGCGGAAAGTGCCAGACCAACGCTCGTGATAAATGGCTCGTAGATCGTGAACAGGAACTGCTGGACGTTCCGTATGTGCACGTGGTCTTCACGTTGCCGCATCAGCTCTCCCCACTCACACTCGCGAACAAGAGAGTCCTCTATGATCTGCTGCTTCGCGCGAGTGCGGCAACACTCTTAGAGATCGCTGCCGATCCCAAGCATCTGGGTGCTGAGATCGGTTTCATGAGCGTGCTGCATACCTGGGGTCAGAACGTCCTGCACCATCCACATGCTCATGTTGTGATACCAGCTGGTGGTCTTTCGCTGGATCACCAACGGTGGATTCATCCGCGCTATGCCTTCTTCCTGCCAGTGAAAGTGCTTAGCCGTGTCTTTCGCGGCAAGTTCACGGCTGGATTGAAGAGAGCCTTTCGAAAAAGCCAGTTGGCCTTTCCAGGCAGCCTTCAGCCTCTTGAGAACGAACGGGCCTTTCGGTCGTTTCTTCGTTCGCTTTTCCGCCAAGACTGGGTCGTGTACGCCAAGCCGCCGTTCGGCGGCCCGCAGCACGTCCTTCATTACCTGGCCCGCTACACCCATCGCGTCGCCATCTCCAATCATCGGCTCGTAAACTTCGCCGATGGTCAGGTAACGTTCCGCTGGAAAGATTATGCTCACGGCAGCAAGCAGAAGCTCATGACTGTCACAGCCGAGGAGTTTCTTCGCCGCTTCCTTTTGCATGTGCTTCCGCATGGCTTTGTGCGCATCCGCTTCTTCGGCTTCTTAAGCAATCGACGACGTAAGTCCCTGTTGCCGCTCTGCCGACAACTGCTGCAGATGGTTCCTCCGCGCGATGTTGATTTCATCCAGCCTAAAGCGTGTCCTCGGGCTGTATGGCAATGTCCTCGTTGTGGCGCTTCCATGCTCTTACTGCAGCGCCTCACCGCAGCGGAACTCAAATGGCAATCGGTGGAACGGAGGATTTGCTTTGACAGCTCTTAACGAGTCTCGAGTTGCGGCAAACTCAACAGATGCATTCGCATCTGCGCTACACGTGCGTTCACACCGTTGCTTTTGCCGAAATTCACGGCCTTTAGGGCACATTGCCCATGCTGAGAACTGGGCATTCGGCCCTCTGCGAACGCTTCCAGTTCGTCAGATCGGACATTCCGCAGGGCCCAAGCTGAATACGAAGTTTCGAAACCGTATTGAAATCCCATCGCGGCTGTTTGCCAAACTGGCCGCGTCCACCGCAAACGCACTCGCCTTCCTTCAAACGGCTCAATCTAAACTGATCCGGCCATCTGCCTCAAACCGCTCCTCCGCCTTATCGCGCCGGATCACTTCAGATTGAGTCCTAACGTCACTGGCGACCTATTACGCTTGATTGGAACCCAAGAGCGATTCTTCTTGAGAACTGACCAATGCCCGCTTCAATCTCGGGCCCACGCGCGAGAAGCGAACTCCTTTTGCACCAACGGTGAAGAGCTTCTGGGGAACGGGATCTACAGAAGGCACGTCCTACAAGGCTAAACCGCTTCGACTCGATCATGGATTATTAGCGCCGCACTGAGAGATCCTGCCATTGACAATGCGACCGCAACCCATAGCAGCGTTCGATATCCGGCGAGAAAGGACTGATTGATCGCCTCGCGAGCGCCGGCATTTGTAGTTTGAATGCCCGCCAGTTTGGACCGTTGGGAATCGATTTGTTCCAGGACATCTTGCGGCACAGACGAGCTGCGCAGGCGCACGTCGAGATTTCGATTGAACACGGCGATCAGCACGAACCCAAGCGCGGCTATGGCTAGCAGGCCAGCGATCCTGGAAACCGCATTGTTGATTCCGGAAGCGGCACCTGCATGGTCTTGGGAAACGGAGTTCATGACTGCAGTCGTGAGTGGCGCTACGCTCACTGCCGTGCCGAGTCCAAGGACTATCACCGCCGGGAAAAATGTGGTCCAGTAACTTCCGCCGATTCCGGGCAAAGCAAAAAGCGCAAATCCAACCCCCATAATCAGTGGGCCTACTACTAGGGGCGGTTTGGCGCCATAGCGGGCCACGAGCCCACCAGACCAGCGTGAGAGAAAGAAGAGAAGCAGAATCAACGGCAGAAGCGCCGCGCCGGCCTTGGTGGGCGAATATCCCTCGATTTGAATCAGATCCATAGGAAAGAAAAAGAGGACTGCCGAGAAAGCGGCATAAAGAAGTAAAGTGAGCAAGTTTGCACCGGTGAAGTTCCGCGAACGGAAAAGTGCTAGCGGAATCATTGGCGCCGGCGAGCGGCGCTCGACGAAGACAAACGCTATAGAAGCGGTAATCCCCGCCAAGCCTGCGATCAGGCCGTGAGTAGGCTGGATCAGAGCAAAGACCATTTCACCCAGTCCAATCAACGCGAGTAACGCACCGGCCCAGTCGAGATGATTCTGACTATGTCCAGGATTGCGGCTTTCGGGAATGCGCAGAGTGAGTGCGAGAACCGCGGCAGCGATGGGTAGGTTGATGAAAAACACCCAACGCCAAGATGCGTGCTGGATGAGCCATCCGCCGAGAACGGGACCTATCGCCGAAGTGATAGCCGTGAAACCGGACCAAGTCCCGATTGCGCGTCCACGCTCTTCAACCGGGAAAGAAGCGCTGATCAAAGAGAGACTTCCCGGCACGAGAAGGGCTCCGCCGACACCCTGGAAAGCGCGCGCAGCTATTAACATTGAGACGTTTGGGGCCAGTCCGCAGCAAGCAGATGCCAGGCCAAAAACAACTACTCCCGTTGCGAAAACCTTCCGGCGGCCATAGAGGTCGCCAAGTGAACCGCCGGGTAACAGCAGTGCGGCTAAAAGCAGCGCGTAACTTTCGACGATCCATTGAACATCTGAGACAGTTGCCCCTAGACCCGTTTGAAGCGCGGGAAGAGCAACGTTCACAACAGTCCCGTCGATGAAAGCCATGCTTGACCCCAGAATCGTAGCGGCCAAGACCCAGGGACCACGGCGAACGAATGGTTTGCCAGCTGGAGCGGCCACGATAGCCGCTTCATCGCAAGGAGGTCTGGCGATACTAGCCATTGTGTAGTCTCCTTCTTTGACGCGAAGGAATTTGCGAAACAACTATCCGGATCACGATTGGCAACACTGCCGTTGTTGGGCCGGGTAACGCATGATTCGTAATCCGTTCAGATGTCGGTGGGACTGCCGTAGCGCATCCCACAATTAACAGCCAAATAGCCTGATCACGATGCAACTGCCATGCTCATACATTGTTGATGTTGTGCGTTCGCTCAACGACTTCGCGGCAGAGAGGAGAACAAAGCGATTAAGCCCTCCAACAGAGTGGGATGGGTCAAAACAGCGTTGCGTAGAGCAGTGTACGGTAGTCCGGCAATCATTGCAATCTGTACGGCGCCCATGATTTCCCCGCCATCGACGCCGAAAACGGTGAAGCCGAGGATGCGATCACTTTCTACGTCGATCAACGCTTTCATGAAGCCTCGGGTCTCCGAGAGAGTACGAGTGCGCAAAACAGCAGCCATGGGAATTTTGGCGAGCCGATAAGCAATTCCTTGGCCCTTAGCCTCCGTTTCGCTCAGTCCCACACGCGCAAACTCAGGGTCGGTGAACAGGCAAAAGGGCACTTGCCGTCCCGTGGTTACACGAGGAATGCCGGCGAGGTTATCTCGAATCACCCGAAAATCATCAAAGGCGATGTGAGTGAACTGCGGACTTCCCGCGCATTCACCTATCGCCCAAGTTCTTGCCGCTGTTGTCTCCAGCCGTTCATTGACCTTTATGTAGCCCTTATCCGTGAGTTCAACTCCGGCCGCCTCCAGACCGATCCCACCCGTATTTGGAGTGCGCCCGGTGGCGACCAGGAGATCCGTCCCTTCCACCGTTTTCTCGATCCCATCCTGGAAGATCCGAACCTTGACCGATTGGCCGGAAATTCCCGTCACGCTCAAGACCTGAGAGCTCGAGAAGAGTTCGACGCCTTCGTCGGAAAATAGCTGCTGGATTGCATAGGAGATATCCTCGTCCTCCCTGTCCGCCAGACGGCTGTTTTGATCGATGACGGTTACCTTGCTCCCAAAGCGGCGCATCGCTTGCGCGAGTTCAAGGCCGACGGAGCCGCCTCCCAGAACAAGCAGGTGCTCAGGAATGCGATCGAGCTCAAGAGCTTCAACGTGCGTGAGCGGCTTCGCTCCTGAGAGACCGGGAATATTTGGAATTGTCGCGCGAGTGCCGACGCCGATAATCACTTTGCGTCCCCGAATGACTTGTGTTCCGCCTTCCGAAAGTGTCACAGCAAGTGTTCGAGGGCCGATAAACGTGGCAGAACCCATGATTAACTCCGCCCCACTATCTTTGAAATTGTTGCGGTTTAATTCCACTAAACCCTTGACCATCTCACGCTTTCGATCGCGAACTTTCGACATATCAATTCTGACGTTATCTTTGGAAATGCCGAACTCCTCGCTTCTCCAGAAATACGAAGCGATCTTAGAGCTATGAATAATGTTCTTGCTTGGTAGGCAGGCTATGTTGGGGCATGACCCGCCGATATATCTCCGCTCGACCGCCGCCACTTGCTCACCTTCTGTCGCTAACGTCCAGGCAAGGTATTTCGCTCCTTCGCCGGTACCCAAAACGACCACGTCGTACTCCCGTCGGGTCGAACTTTCTGCATCTAGGTCGCTGGTACGCTCCCGTTCTACAAGGTCCGTCATAGATGTACTCCTTCGTGGTGCGGTACTGCGCCTTGGCCCCAGAAGCTTCCACCGCCCAAGATGCCGATGGGTGCCGGCCTTCTCGGTCGATTGGGCATGCGAACAGCCTTGATGACTCCAAATCTATCGAGCAACAATTTCTTCTTCGCGGCTTGAGATATCGGCTGTGACTGCGACCTTAGTCTGGTGCAGAGAATTGGCTAGCGAATCTCTCGAGACGCGGCGAATGATAGGGGTCACAAACAAGCGAAAAGCAGCGGGGATATCACGGCTCAGTGCTATGGCTTCCAACTCCGCGTAGACTCCACCATCGCGTTCCTCAAGTCTCGTGATACTGGACAATCGCCAAATCAGCCCAGTGCCGGTATCCTCGGGCAAGCTGCGTTGCTCTGGCGTTCCAGATCTCTCGATTTCCCGTACAGCTACCGTGGTGGATAGGCCATACCAACGCCGGTTGTCTACTTGAAACCAGACAGTTGTGCACTCCATATCGAGAGCGGTCTGCGCGACAACGGATCGATTCGCAAGCCTCAAGGAGAAGAGGTCCCTTGATCCGTCGGACCCGTGAGACGTTGACTCGATCACACCCGGACGGTACACGTCCTTGTACCGGTCGTACGCGCGAACGACCCTCAACATATCCTGGATCGTCGCTTTCGGCACGAAGCCGACGCCGAGCCAATCGTGGATCAGTCCAGATTGAACTTTCTCGGGTACTTGACGATTGATGGGTTGAATGTAAGGTCCATGAGTACGGACCTGCTCTGCTCGACCCGGCTGCTCGTCAACCCAAAGGAAATGGGCACCCGGTTGCAGACGCTCCTGCATGGCGGCATTTGCCGCCTGTAAGTAGCCGTCCCAAGCTGCCTTCGTTTCGGGTTTCAGGATGGCGGCGCCCATTCCTGGGCACAACTGGAACATGATTAGGATCGCGATAGTTAGAACTCGTTTATTCATCGTTGGTCGTCTCACAGATACGTATTCGGTTCGCTCAACTACTTTGGGCGTAAGCTCTTTCGAGCGACAAAGTTTAATAAGCAAGCAGCCGTGTGGCGAGGCTACCGCGGCTACGATTGCCCCGGCGCCGTAGAGCGCTAAAGCTCGTCGCGACATAACCGCAGGGCCTCGGCGCAGGAAAGCGCCAAGCTGGTTGCTTACGCGGTGATTGAGATCTCGCTCACGTCGACGAGCATCGCTACATTGTCTTCATCAACATACCTAGCGGCAGCAGCGGTCCAATTGGCATCAGATCGAAAGTCAGTAGATTGACCTGACCGAGCGGCAGTGCTTTCAAAAGCCGGTCCGCCTCGTCGACCGAACCCACGCTCATCAGGAAGATCACACCCTCCTCTTTGTCACGCAGCCAGAATTGCTCGATTTTGCCGTCGAGATAAAGTTGCAGCGTCGCCGGAACTTCCTTCGGCAGATACTGTTGCCGTTGTTCCTGCGAAAGAGCTTTTAGTGTTCCAATTGCCATTACTTTCATCTGTCTCTCCAGTGCTTGAAAGTCGCCGGAAGCGCCGTCGCCAGGATATTCCGGGTTTCAATGTGAACTTTTTCTATAGCGCGGCACATATGAATGCTTCTATCTTGGCGCCAGATCTTCCGCTATCTTTGTAGCTCCGGAACTGCTGTACACAGGTTCTCCAAGCGTTTTCGTGTCAGGTAGTCCAATTCCAACCCTAAATCGCAGCTAAGAACTGAAAAAGCCTTATCTGATGTCACCGGAAATCGTTCGGCTGTGAACTGGTGACGGGCATTATTCTCCTTGTGACTTACCTGAACACTGTCGAGATTGTGGTTGTGGGTACCACGCCGGCCCGCCTCATGTTCCAATCACACCGTACATTCAGCCTATCCATTACGTTCTGTGGCGGCTTGTCAAAAACATGCCAGAATTGGCGGTCCTGCTCATAAAAGAGTCCCCCGCCGAGTGAAGCGTCATCGGTAGACCAAAAGCAAGGATCGTTTCCTCAACGCCGGCTATCGCGGGACGGGATACCCCTGCGGCGATGTCGACTCAAACTTGAGCCCAGTTGTTTTCATAAGTCCGAACCTCTGATGCTGACCGCCCAGAGTTGGAGGCCGCACGCAAGTTGTTGCCGCGGGTCAATCCGGATCTGAAATTCAGGTGTTGATGATGCCCCGTTTGATCCCGATCATGACGGCATGTGTCCGATCCTTGGCGGCCAGCTTAGATAGAATGCTGCTCACGTGGGCCTTAACGGTTTCCTCCGCAATGGAAAGTTGCGCTGCAACTTCCTTGTTCGCGTTGCCTCCCGCGACGTGACGCAAGACTTCCACTTCGCGTTGAGTGAGTGGATCATCCATCGAATGCTCGGCAATTGCCATAGCAATTTCGGTGCGAATGCACAGCCGGCCTGCATGCACCGACCGAATAGCATCCGGCAATTCTTTCCGCAACATGTTCTTGAGCAGATACCCGCAAGCGCCAGCTTTGATCGCGCGTAATGCCTGGACATCACCATCGTACGTCGTCACCACAACAATACGAGCATTGGCAAACTCCTGGCGGATCGCCACGATAGCATCGAGGCCTTTCATCCCGGGCATCTGTAAATCCATCAGCGTCACATCCGGGCGGTGCACGCGATGGCACTCGATGGCTTCGCGTCCGTTCGAGGCCTCGGCGACCAACACGATGTCGCGCTCAGATGCAAGTATTGCCGCGATACCTTCACGCAAGAGCGGGTGATCGTCCACGGTGAGCACTGTGATTCGTTGCACATCAGTTGGCGTCATTGCTCATATCCTCCAATCGAGGAGGCAGAGTTCCCCGACTTGACTTGCTCCGCGTACCCACGTAGGCTACGCTACTCGGAACTATCAACTCGATCTCCGTACCCGCCTGAACCCTACTTCTAATATCTAGACGGCCGCGAATTTTGCTCGCGCGTTCTCGCATTCCGCGCAGGCCCCAGTGTGAGGATCTGCCACCTGCCGCCAGCAATTCAGGATCGATTCCACAGCCGTCATCGTGAATTCGAATGCGTAACTCTTTCGGGGCGTAACAGATCTCCACCTTCGTGTCGTGGCTGTGCGAGTGGAGAAAGGCATTTGTAATCGCCTCACAACCGATTCGGCAGGCTTCGTCGCGAACCAAAGGATGCAAGGGTCTTACCGCACCTTCCACTAGGATTCGGAACTCGGTAAGGGGGGCGCCGACGAATTCCCGAGCAACATTGGAAAACGCCTGCGAAAGATCGTCACTTTCGTCGCCGGACGTGCGCAGGCCTCTCACCCGATCCCGCCCTTCGGCCATCATCTCGTCGGCGCGGTCAAGAGCTCTCTCCAGAGTCTGCCGTGTGGAAGTGTGGTCGGGGATTTCCTTGGCGACAGCTTGAAAGCGCAGCATCAAACCCTGAATGCCTTGCAGCAGGGTGTCATGCAGTTCGCGAGCAATCCGTTCGCGCTCGGAGAGTCGCTCGGCATATTGCAGATCCAGGCGTTCAGTGACCTGGGTAAGACGCCAGCGATAAACAGCCCACACTAAGACGCCGGCCATCATCCCACATAGCAGAAGAAACCAGTTTGTTTGATAAAACATCGGCGCAATATCAAATTCCAGCGTGGCTCCGTGCTCGTTCCATAGACCATCGTTGTTGCAGCCAGCGACGCGAAACCGATACTGCCGCGGCGGCAGATTGGTGTACCGTACCGTGCGCGATTCTGATGGCCCACTCCAACTGCTGTCGTAGCCTTCGAGCTTGTAACGGAACAGCACGCGTTCGGGTACGGACAGGCTCAGGGCTGCGAATCCTATTTCAATATTCCGTACCTTCGGCCGAAAATGCAATGCTGGCGAAATGGCAAACGTTCGATCGTCCGCCTTCACTGTTTCGATGACGATGGGAGGCGGCACGGCGTTCATTGGAAGCCGGAGCGGATCGATAACCGCAATTCCGTCGATCGTTGTAAACCAGAGCCGGCCATCGGCTGTCTTAGTCGCTGTGGGAAACGGCTCCTGCTGTGACGGTAATCCAGGTAGACCGTCCGCAGTATCCAGGAAGAGTCTTTGCATGCGATACGAAGATGACTTGAATGCCTTCTCGACTTCTTTCGGGCTGACGCGAATGATCCCGAGCGCTCCGGCAATCCAGAGGAAGCCACCGTTATCTTCCAGGATTGCCGAAACCGAATTCCCCGGCAGACCATTCTCTTTGGTCAGCGTCACGAAACGATGGCCATCAGGGCGGCTTAGACCGCCCGCTCCGGCAATCCAAACGTTACCCGAATGTTGGCCGGTAATCGCCAACACCTTGCCGGTGGGCAATCCGTCAGAAGCAGAGTACGGGTGGAAACGGTCATTCTCATAGACGACGACCTCGCCGCTCTCAAAGCCCAGCCAGACTCGTCCTAGCGCATCGCCGAACAGAATGCGACACCGATGATCGGGGAGTCCCGGGCTATGAAGAAAATCCGTCCAAGTGCCATTCCGAAGCCGCTTGAGGCGGGACTTATACCCTTCCCAAACCAAAATCCATAGGTCGCCCGAAGAATCCGTTGTTATCGCCTCGACTGTTGACTTATCCGCGGCACCCGGCACGCGTATGTAGGAAAGCTTCCCGCCTGTGCCAGTCGCCAAGCCGAAACTGCCTCCGAGCCAGACGCGATTCTTGTCGGAGTAAAGGCTGAGAACCCGTGTCGAGTCTGATTGGGAGTAACGGGGAAGCGTCTGGCCAACAATCCGCCCATGCATGAAGTGCTGCACGAGATCTTCCGGGGAATTGATAATCCAAACGGTCCCGTCCGGGGTCGAAGTTAACGCCAACTCACCATCTTGCATGAGCCCTTCTTTCTTCGACAAGGGCGTTGCCTTATTCTCGCGGAAGCGATCCAGACCCCGGTTCGTTCCGAACCAGATGTTGCCTTCTCGGTCCTGAAAAGCTGCCCGAACGCCATCGCTCGAAAGTCCGTCCTCACTTCCAAAGCGATCGAGACTCACCTGCTCCAAATGCTTAAAGTCCAGTGCGCGGCGAATGCCGCCAGTGCGGAGTAGCCCAATCCAAAGGCTAGATTGACCATCGAAGAGAACGCACCCTGGCGTCTTCTGAACCGCGCGCTCGATGTTTGGTCCCGAACGGCCGAGCACCGGCCTCACGGTGGGGCCGGGACCGCTAGCCTCAGCCATCCATATTGCGCCGTCCGGAGCTTCCGCGAGCTGTGCGACGTAGCCAACAGGTTGGCCAGTCGCTTCGAACTGCTTCCCGTTTGGAGGCAGTTTTAGTATCGTATTGACACGTATGCCGTCGTTACCGAGGCCAAAGTTCAGCCCGTCGGTAGCCACCCAAAGCGTGCCGCCACGGTCCACAACCAATTGACGGGCTCCCGGAGCGTAATACCCGAGTTCAGCGCCGACCCTGTTCCATTTCTGGTTTTCGAACCGGCTAAATCCGTCTGCGCCGCCCGCCCAAATCGAACCATTCTGATCCTCGGCGATCGAGAGGATACCGCCAGTATGCAGACCGTCGGCAGGCGTATACGTTCTTAGCGTCCCATTTTGCAAACGGCTGATGGCGCTGGATGTAAATCCTATCCACAAGCTTCCGTCCCGAGCGGTGAACAGTGACGAAACCGATGATCGCGGAAGTTTGCCGCCGCTCGGCGCCGAATCCCACGAAATAAAGCTCTGGCCGTCGAATCTATACAGACCCGCGCGCGCTCCGAGCCACAAATATCCGTCAGGCGTTTGCGTGATCGTGTCTACAGGTCCAGGCATTCCGTCCTTAGCCGACCACGCCGTGTGTGTAAACTGCCGAATAGTCTTATTAGGGTCGAGGCCGCTGGCTGGAAACGCCAATGCCGATGTGATCAACGTCAGCCTCACAGCGATCTGTATGTTGGCAAAGATCAGCTCATGCAACGACACACGCTTTCTAAGCACAACGTGCTCATCGCGAATATCGTCCAGCGCCGCCGTATGTCAGACATACTTACTTAAGATGTTACGCCCTTCTGCGTACACCACGAATCCCCCATCAGGGGAACGTCGGGATGCCAGATCCTGGGCTTCCGCGCACCAACGCTTCTCTTATAAAGTCGGGCTTGCGACAGTTTTCGATGTTTCCTTCGGGTCGGCCTGGCATTGCGCTCATAATTGTTAGGCTGTCCTTGGTGGGCACGCTCTTGCTGCACGCTTACCGCTCCGGTCCTACTGGGTCTTCGTACTGGTGGATTCCGGTGCTCGTGTTAATCGCAATTGCGCTGTGCGTGGGTGTTGTAACGGCGATCGCTTGCGTGTCGTATTGTGTCGTCGAAGTCGCTTTACTCTTGACCGGGTCTGACTTCGAGGCGACGTTCCTGATGGTCTCCATCCCCGTCGCTATCGCACTCATCCTGTTAGGGCCGGGCGCCTACTCGCTCGATGCGCGCATGTTTGGCAGACGCCTGATCATATTCCCGCCGGACGATAACACACAGCGATGATTGGGTTGGACGCGGAAACTCAATCGAGTTCCTCACGTATCGATACAGCAATGTGTTGGCGCCTTTAAACGGCGTATTAATGTGGAAACGCACGTCACAAGCCCTTATCTACTCTGGGCTTTTCGTCGTTGCGAGCACTAAGCAATGGCTCCACGTCATGTCACATTCCCCGAAAGTATGACGCTTTCATCTGACCCAAGCGGTAATAACACGCACTCCCATCTGGGAATGTTTTCCTGGGGCGTAATCGTACACACTCCTCGTAGGCTTTCATAACCCACCTGCGTGGTTATAACTCGGCAACAAAGGAGAGAAACAATGTCCAGGAACCTCGACGGTAGTGTTGCCCTCATCGAGGGCGGCAGTGCCAGCAAATTAGCCGTTCAAATGCTAACGCCAGCTGCTCGCAATGGCGCCTTGATGGGTAATCGATGATGACCTCAGTAGCCGTTGACTCTCCTTCGCTCAAAACCGGAGCGTACGGACAGGATCTCGCTGTAAAATTCCACGTCTGGGAAGACTCCAATTACACGACGCCTTGGCCTGCCGAGCAGGCAATCGCCTTCACCCATTTATCCTCCGAATCCGCCATGTTGGAGACAACTATGCAATTTGGGCGGGAGATAGCAATCTTTATCTCCATGGCGCTCAATACGACTCCGAAGAGTGATTACCCGTTCTGGACTCTAAGCTTGCTTTTGGGCGCTTCTCTTTTAACGCAGTACGCTGGAATGCCGAAGCTAGGGGAAGTGGCGCACGGCGGGCTTGCCCCTTGGCAGAAACGTAAGGCGACAGAGTTTCTGAGCGACAATCTGGCAAGTAAGATTCGGCTTCATCAGGTTGCGAAAGAGTGCGAACTATCTGTAAGTCATTTTGCTCGCTCATTTAAAGAGACGTTCGGCGTGTCAGCCCACCGTTGGCTGGTCCAGGAGAGGCTCCGCCATGCGCAGCATTTGCTCCTCAAGACAAGCAACCCGCTTATCGACATTGCGCTGCAGTCTGGTTTTTCGGATCAGGCGGCCTTTACCAGGATCTTCACCCGAGATTTTGGTGCCAGCCCCGGACGTTGGAGAAAGCACCACCGAGACTCATCGCCGACTATCGAGCCCGGAGCTGTTGACACGCTCCGTTATCCCACTGATTAGTGTCAAGTATTTTTCCGTTTGCGGCCAACTATTATTCCCTTTTTTTTGAGGAGAGTGTAGTCGTGCTCGCGGCGGTGGCAATGTGGGAAACGCGCGAGCGTTTTCCAAGGGCTGTGGGAAGCGGTGTTTGCTTTCCATCAGTCCGTCATTTCCACGGCCTTCTTGGGTTGTTTTACGATTCTTCTTTGGCTTTCTTGGCTTGTTCGACCCGATAGCTGGGGATGTTGAGCTCGAGGATGACGCAGTGATGAACCAGGCGATCGATGGCGGCTGCTGTGGTCATAGGGTCTTTGAAGATCCCTTCCCATTTAGAGAACGGCAGATTGCTGGAGATGAAGACGCTGCCACGTTCGTACCGTTCGGCGAGTAGTGTGAAGAGCACTTCCATCTCTTCCCGACTCTGTTGCACGTACCCGAGATCGTCGATGATCAAGCCTTCGAAGTGCGCCAGTTTCTTGAGTAAGCGGCTTAGCTTGAGATCGCGCTTGGCAAGCAATAGATCCTGTACGAGTAGGGCCGAAGTGGTGAAGTAGATGCGTCGTCCGCGAGCAATCAGTTCCTGGCCGATGGCACATAAAAGGTGAGTCTTGCCGCTCCCGGGATTACCAAACGCGAGCACATTTTCGCGCCGGTCCAGCACCTCGCCTTCAATGAGCGACTTGGTTAAAATTGCCACCTTGGGTGGCAGCCTCTTTAGGTTGAAGTTGGCTAAGGCTTTCTCGGCCGGGATGCGCGACTGACGAAGCAACCGTTGGATTCGTTTCTGCTGGCGATCCTGACTTTCCCGAGTGACCAGATCTAATAAATAACGTTCATAACTCAGTGTTTCGCGCTCGGCTAAACGGGCGGCTTCTTCATAAATCCGCCGGACTGTAGGCAAGTGCAGTTCGGTCAGGCTCTCGCTGAGTGCTGCTTTGACATCCACGATGTCAGTCATGCCGCCGTGTCTTCCCTCGTCAGAAGATCGTCGAAGACCGCGAGCGATATAGGATCCACGGCAACGGAGGCCAGCAGAGCAGGGGCATTGTCCTCCGTCAGCCGGGCCGTTTCCTCGGCATTGAGAACTTGCTGACTCCCGAGTAAAAAGCGAACGGCTTCTTCGACCCGGGCTTCTCCCCGGCGGGCAGCCAACAACAGAATCGTCAGATATTCTTGGGCGCCGCGTTTCGGGCCCTGTTCCTCGCGCAGTGCATCGTAAGCCAGGCGGAACCAGCTGGTCGGAAACAAGTCGCTCCGGTAGCGATAGTTTTCAAACGCACCCGGCTTTCGGACCAGCCAATCAATGATGTGACGATAGTCGATCCGGTGCTTGCTTCGGCCGCGTAAGCGCGGCAGTTCTTCCACTTTCCGATCGGCGTACCAGATCTCGACCGTGTCGGGATGAACTCTTGCCTCCACCATCTCACCAATCAGCCGGCTATGCACTGAGTAGAAGTTTCGATGAACCGTAACCAGACTGCCCGGACTGACGCGCACCCGTTCCCGCCGCACCGAGTCAAGCCGCTGGGCCGGAAGCGGCCGCAGTTGTGCGACCTCGTCCAGATACCGTTCCCGCCGACCGGCATTCAAACGCGTGAACAGCTTAGTCAAGAACAGCTGGTAGGCTGCCACCGCCGGAAAGTCGCGGCTGCCCCGCATCATCAACGCTTGATCGGCAGCCTGCTTAAAGCGGTAATGCCGTTGTTCGACGTCGCCGTTTTCATTGGCCTGGCCGGCTTGGATCTTCTGACCACCGACGCGGTAATGTCGCAACAGACCTTCATAGGCGCGTGTGAACTCTTTGCCATCGCACAAGTTATTCACGACCGCGCTCATCCGGTCGGTTCGATGTTCCAGCGGAACCCCGCCTAGTTGCCACAGCGCATTCTGCAGCCCCTCGCTCAGGCTTTCGAAGGTCTCCGAGTAGCAGATGCTTCCCGTCTCCCAGTTGGAATAACTCAGAACAAAGTGATAGATCAGATGCGGAAAGGCCTGCCCATTGATCGTCACCCCCAGTTCCCGGCAGTGCGTAAAGTCCGACTGGCACAGTGCACCAGGCCGATGTTCTTGTGCAAAGAACACCTCTCGCGTTGGCCCTTCGGTCGCTCGCCAGTAGTTAATCCGGCGCCGCAATGTCCGCACTTGCCCGTCACTAAACCGACCCGGATGCGCTTGCTGCAGATGCTCAAAGATCGTTTTGGCCTGCAAGCCTGGTTCAACGGCGAGCAACTGCCGAATCTCCTCCCAGATCTCGGCAAACGGATCAGGCCGCGTTCGCCAGGTATGCTTTTGTCGCATTTCGCTTGGCAGGCGCCGATCCCGCAAGTACTTTCGTGCTGTCTTCGGGTCCATGCCCGCCTTCGCCGCTGCAATTTCCAAAGACAACTTCTCTCCGGCTAGCCGCCAGAGTCGCTTTACCTGCTGATCGCTCACCATACAAGTCGTCTCCGACTTGTACCGCTTCGCCCTGCTAGCCAGCGGGAGTTTTAATTGTCCCTGGCTGAATTATGATTGTCCGCCATCACCCACCTCGCGCCCTCGGAACTAGCTTCGGCCAAGGACGGATCCGCAACAGCCGCGTCAAACGGTTGTAAAGAGGTTCACTGCAGCCTGGAAATGGTACGCCGCCACCGCGCGCCGCTGCACGAAGACGACAAGTACGACCTCTCGATATGGTGAACCGACGATCCGTAAAATCGCTATGAGCACGCCAGATACAAAGCCCGGCCCAGATGCGTGACCGTCATCAGAGGAAAGATCGCAACACCATCAAATCCGTACGCCGGAGCTGCGCATCCGAGTCGGCTGAGGTTAGCAAGCGAGATGCCGAGCTCTTTGGGGATGGGATCGTACTTTCGCGAATGGCCGTCGTGCACTTTGGCGGAGTGGGGCAAATTCCACGTCTCTATGACCGAAAGATAGTCTTTCTCGGAAGCCGAAAGCGACGCCTTCGCCATCTCAGACAGGTTCTTTACGTCGAACGCGGACATTCCGGCGAGGATTTCTATATACGCCGTTCGAAGATCGATTTCCGTCGAGCTATCGCCGGCATTTACCAACAGCCGCGCCCAGGTTTCTCTAAGATCCTCGTCCTCTTCAAGTGAAGCGCTATCAATAAGGCGCACGCCAAACTTCAAAGGAATCTCTCGACTTAGCCTCGACATACCTTTTTCGGCCATGAGATTTTGAGCTTTTTCAATCAGACGAACTCGGTTTTATCCATCTCCGATAGTCAAGGTTGTCCTCGTACTTCCCAATGAATTTTCGGAATGGGCCCTCAAGTATCTTCGTGAATCCGGCCGTTTGATCGAGTGCCTTTCCGCCCGCCTCGGCAATGGCCTTGCTGGCATCCGCGACTTTTCCGACCATGTCTTGATCCATTGATCCAGCCTCGAAACGAAGCTATCAGATCAGCCACGATCAGCGGAACGAATGATAGACCCCGCCAAAGGAGATTAGGGTTGACCGCGACGTTCGTACATAAGTCGAGTCCAGATTGGCGTGGAAAGTCCTCCTCGGACAGCTCATATTGGCCTGAGCGAGCGCCTCCGAAGCCCGTTTCAGGACGGAAACGTGCAGCTGCTATTTACAGTCTGATTGGCTGAGCCAAGTTGAACGGCCTCGACCCGGAAGCGTACCTGCGTAACGTGCTCGCGCGCATTGCGGACCATCCGTGCCCAGCCCATCTCATCCGCTAGGCTTACATCAAACGCTTTGAGAAATCGCGCCAGGGACTGGAGCGCTATGGTCGAATAGAACCCGCTTCAGGCACGAGAGTGGGTGTGGAGGAGCGCATAATAAGCCAGGACCTGACCGCTCACGGACTTCTCAGAATGGTCGTAAGAGATTACTTCCAAGAAAAGCCTCCTCGATCAATGTGGATCAATTACCTCCCGAAAGTACCCGAGATCGATCTTGTCTAGCGAACCTCAGCTAAAAGATGGTGCCCGACCTCTTCTGGAAGATCAAGCTGCGGCCAATGCCCCGCATCCAGAACGTGCAACGATGCTCCCTTGATGCGCGCCGCAAGGTCTTGAGCTACTCCCGTATTGAGGTATGCATCGGTTTCGCCCCAGACGATTGTGCTTGGAACATCGATATTCTCTAGCTGACTCAAATGCTCGTTATTGAATTCCATCTGACGACGGAGGTGTCCGGCGACAGCTGCGAAAGCGGGCCCAGCACCGGGCTGCTGGGCGAAATTGTTGAGAATGAGGGGCTGCAGCACGTTGTCGATCACGTTCTTTTGAGCTTGCGATACACCGATCTGGAATTGGAGCTGCTGGAATCGTAGAAGAAATGCAATTTGCTTCGGATCCGATGCCATCGCTTCAGCAAATGCCTTCAGACTCGGTGTCGCAAAAAGCTCAATTAACTCTGGCATACGCAGCGAGGGTGTATCGCCGTAGAAAGTATTAAGAAGGCACAGTTTACCTACGCGCCCGGGATTGCACAAGGTGAAATTGATCGCAGCGACCCCACCAGCGTCATGCCCGACGGGCACAATTCGATCAAGCTTTAGGAACCCAACCACCGCTTCCAGATCTCCGAGTTGCTGCTCAAAGCTGTAGTCGTAACCGGCGGGCTTGTCGGATGCCCCGAACCCCAGAAAATCGAACGTGATTACCCGGTGTCCGGCGCCAACCAGCACAGGAACCAGCCGATCGTAGATCTGTAAATTGTCAGGAAAGCCGTGAAGTAGCACAAAGGTTGCTCCCGGGCCGCTGTACTCACGCGCGTAGATGTGGTGCCCATCCCGGGCAACGGTGTGCTCTAAAACCGCCGGCTCGACAATCAGCGTTCCGCCCGTCCCGTGGCGGTGTCTACATTGGTCATGATTCGAAAGTACGCGCTATCCCACACAAAGTCTTAGCGAAAATTCCCCTCTTTTGGTCAAAACGCCCATCCGCTCTGACCCGCAATGAGCGACAAAGCCCGGCAGAGGCTTTAAGGTGCGAAATGCGAATTCAGAGCTCATTCGGCAAAGAATCCCAGGCCGAATGCGAATAACCTCAGAACGATGACACAGCCACGACGCCATGGGACGCTTTCCGCGTCTGTTGCGACGCAGGGTGCACGAGTCAGCCGCTCCGCTACTTTGATTGCCTTAACTTTGGCAAGTGCTGCAGAGAGCTGGACGACTTCAGGCGTCAGTCTTACCCTCACAGATCTAACTGGAACTCTCAGCGCTTCGAGCGACGAAGCCAGTTGGGCGCTTACCGTTTACATGTCTGCATTCGCCATCTCAGTGGCGCTATCACATCGCCTGGCTCTGAGATTTGGCAATAGAGGATATCTTTCTACGTGCGCGTTGTTGTATGCGCTCTCTTCTGTAGGTTGCGCTCTCAGCACAGATCTGGGAATCTTTCTAATCTTCCGAGCCATAGCTGGGTTGGCCGGAGGCGGATTTCTTGTTCGCAGCTTCGTCTTCTTCACTCAGCAATACCAACCAGCGGTTCGAGCGAAACCGCTGATCGGTTATGCAATCACTTATTTCTTCATCGGTCGCTTCTTATCGCCCATCGCATCTGGCTGGTTAGCGGACGTCTCTTCATGGAGAATCCTATTTGGTTTCGAGGCGCTGCTGATGATCATTGCCTCATGGATGTTTTACCGCTATACGGCTGACCACTGGATGGTCGAAAATAGCGACAAATCCCTCGATTACATCGGCATAATCCTGCTTGTGATCGGTGCCGCGTGCTTACAAACGGTTTTGAGTCGCGGTGAAACGGATAACTGGTTCGAGTCTCCGACGCTTGTCGTGTTCCTTATGGTTGGCTTAGCGGGCAATGGCTTGTTTGTATTCTGGCAGCTTTCTCAATCGAACCGTTTCCCTCTGCTCGACCTCTCTTTATTGAGGAATCCATCGGCGCGTGCGGGCGCTGTACTTGGATTTGGGCTCGGCATCTTGTTGTCGGGCAGCCTTTACGTCATTCCTCAGTACTTGAGAAATCTAGAAGTTCACTCCGCGTCCCAAACGGGCTTACTATTGAGCATCGGCGGCGCGGCTGCGGTCTTGGTTCTCTGTTGTTTTCGTGCTGTGGTTGTACTGCTTGCGAAATTCGGAGGTCGAACTGTAATCGCCTTCGCCTTACTCGTAGAGATCGCTTCGCAGTTGCTCTTCGCCCACTATCTGACCCCTGATACTCCCGATCGCTATCTTTGGTTGCCCCTGGCGCTAAATGGAGTCTTTATCGCCCTTTCAGTGCCTACGTTAGGAATTGTGGCATTTGCCGACATCACAAACAATCAAGCTTCTAACGCACGAGCGATGTACTACGGATTCAGGCAATTTGGCGCCTCCATTGGAATCACGTTTGCCGCGGCGCTGATCGACAGGCGAATGTCACTACATTCGTCGCGTTTACTAGATGCTTTCAGCGGCCGCGATGGATCGATCATCGGCACGGCGGCGAACCTTACCAATCAAACTTTGGCCGGTGCGGTGCGGCGTCAAAGCTCAGTGTTGAGCTATGCGGACGTCTTTTATGCGATCACAATTATGGCGTTTATCACGCTCTTCTTCGTGCCACTCCTTCCGTCGGTTTCCACCGCGCCTCGACCTGCTTTGAGAGATCTTCGAGATCGTGCCGAAAATCCGCCATCAGGCGCTCCAGTCGGAGCCCGCGGATGAGATCGTACTTCGCCCTTATTGGATTTGTGCTCGCGACCTCGACCGCTCCGGCACAGACCACAGGGAGCAGCAGTCGCGCGACGAATACAATAAACACCCCGCGACCCTTTGATCCAGGCCAAAACACCACCAACCCGAGCGCGTTCGCTGTCCAGTCGCAGAACCCTTTTCTCGGAAGCGTTCCGGCGGGCGCCCTGGTTCCGGGTGCAATGCCCTTATCTTTGAAAGCAGCCGTTGCTCTGGCCCTGCGGGCAAACCTTGGCTTCGTCGATTCAGAACAAGACCATATCCGATCCAGGGCTGCGCGAATCAGAGCTCTGTCACTCTTGTTGCCGCAAATTAAAGTGACGTCGACCGAAGAATACCGGAACATCATCACGGACACGTTAGGATTTCAGAAGCTCGGTGAGCCGCAAACGATTACCGCTTTCAATTACCAGACGGCGCATGTCGAATATAACCAGAGTCTGCTCGACGTACATGCTCTTTACGACATCCGCGCTAAGGCGAAAGAAGTAGAAGCCAGCAAAGCGGCCATGGCTGATGCGGAGAACATCGTCGTGCTTGCGTCCCTAAGCTCTTATTTGTTGGTCGCGGCGAGCCAGACGCGCTTGGAGACGGCAAAGGCGGAACTGGCGACGGCGGTAACGGCCGAGGCACTCCTCCAAAGTAGAGTGAAACACGAACTCTCGCCTGAAATCGACGAAATCCGCTCTCATGTCGCGATGAGGTCAGCGGAACTGCGTGTGACGCTGGCTACGACAACGCTCGAGAAGGACAAACTTTCCCTTACGCGCGTCATTGGCTTGCCGATTGAGCAAGAGTTCACCTTAACGGACGGACTTACCTACCATGAAGCTCCCTTGATTCAACTCCCGGAGCTTCTAAGTAAGGCAGCCGAGATGAGACAGGATTTGAAAGCCGCGAAGGCGCGCTTACGCGCTGCGGAGCAGACGATGAAGGCGCAGCAGGCACAACGTCTACCCACCATTGACGTACGCGCCAATGCTGGTGAAACGGGTGTTACATACGGCGGTGCACTTCGTGATTACGAAGTTGAAGGTCGCATATCGGTCCCCATCTTTACCGGCAGGCGCATAGAGTCCGACATCCTTAATGCGAAGGCAATTCTCGCCCGACGAAAGGCAGAGTTTGCTGATACCCAGGCCAGAGCTATCTACGACGTCCGGACGGCACTATTGGATCTCGCCGGCGCGAACACCAGTGTTCAGGTTTCGACGGAGAACCAGGCGCTGGCGCAAGAAGGTTTGAGACAGGCGAAAGATCGCTTTGAAGTGGGCGTAACGAATGTGGTCGACCTGATTCAAGCGCAACAGGCTGTCGCTGAAGCCGAGGACAACCGAATAGCCAGCGTGTATGCGCATGAACTGGCAAAACTCATGCTTATTCGAGCCACAGGCACGGCACAACAGGACTACATCACGTACCTTGGAGCACCCTGATGTCAATAAATGAAACGCCCACAAAGTGGAAACACAAGCTTCTGATGGGCAGCTTGGCGATTGTGGCTGTTGCGCTGATTATCCTCGGAATCCTTGTCTTGGTGCACCCCGGCGAAGTCCTTACAAATGACGCCCAGATAGACGGGCACATTCACCCCATCAATACGCGTATCGCTGGAACGGTCACTTGGGTTAACGCCGCCGTGGAAGATACTCGCTTTGTCAAGGCCGGCACAGTGCTGGCGCACCTCGACCGCAACGATTATCAGCCGGTCGTGGACCGTCTTGAGGGAGACCTGGAAGCAGCAGAGGCACAGCGGCTGACTGCTGCTCTGAACATTTCCATTACTTCTACCGTCGCAATCAGTAGGTTGTCTTCCGCTCGGGCAGCGGTCGCAGATGCGGAAGCGGATCTCAAATCCGCGTTGTCACAGCAAGCGGCGGCGGAAGCTACGATCAAGCAGGCTGAAGCAAACTACCATCGAGCGGAAAATGACCGCGTCCGCTACGCGGCACTCGTGGCAACGCATGAGATCTCACGTTCGGAATACGACCAACGCGCGACCGATTCTAAGACTGCCGACGCGATTCTTTTAGCGGCTCAGGCCAATGATCAATCCGCCGATCAGAGGATTGAGTCCGCCCGGCAAAAGATTGCAGAGCGGCAGAGCGATGTTCAGTCTTCGCAAACCGCACCCGAAGCCATCGCTAGCGCACGCGCAAATCTGGAGCGGGCTTTGGGAGAGACCAAAAAATCTCGGGCCTCGTTGTGGAATGCGAGGCTCGACTTGGGGTACACGAATCTGATCGCGCCTGTGACCGGCATTGTTGGCCGGAAGTCCATGGAGGTTGGGCAGCGGGTAACCGCCGGTCAGCTGATGCTGACCCTTGTACCGCCGAACGAGGTTTGGGCCATAGCCAACTTCAGGGAAACGCAGCTGCATCACATGCGTGTGGGACAAAGCGCCAAAATTCACGTCGACTCCTACGATCGGGATCTTGTTGGCGTTGTAGAGAGCATCGGGGGCGCCACTGGTTCGAAATACTCGGTGATAGCTCCGGAAAACGCAACCGGGAACTACGTCAAAGTTGTGCAGCGTGTGCCGGTTCGGATCCGTATCGATAGCTCAGTATCGGAAAAACGGCTTCTAGTTCCAGGTATGTCGATCGAAGTAACGGTGCGGGTGAAGGATTAACTTATAGGCAAGCCCGATTTCTCATAAGCGCAAAAGTGCAAAGCAAAGCACTTCTCGACAAGATCACAGGGTACGATCCTTGCCATTGTTAGAAGTGGAAGAAGAAACACCATGGGCGTTGCACAAATGAACATAGAACGATTTTCGCTCGTATCTGTAAAGTCCTTTGAGGATGTGCTGTCGGCGATCAAAGATGGCATCGGACATCCGGACATGAACCAACTCTGGCACCAAATCTGGAACGCGGGCACCTTTCAAGAGGTGGAAGCACTCGTCGAGCCCGGCCTTGGCCCGACTGGACTCATGCAGTTCGGAGAGTTCGACGATGGCGGGTTTATCCGCAAAGGAAACGGGGAGGGAACGCCTCAATCCATGCGCCTCTTGATCGGCAATCCTCTCATCATGAAACAGATGACGGAGCACGTGCCGGATGCCGCGGCTTACGCGCCAGTAACCCTTCTGATTGACGAACGATCGGCCGGCGTGCAGCTATCTTACGACCGAATGGGGAGCTTCCTCGCAATATACGGCAACCCGGAGGCCTCGCGGATTGCAAAGACGCTAGATAAGAAAATTGAAACCCTGATGGCTCAGGCAGTTTAGGAGGTTTGAACGTGAAACATCGCAAGAAATTCAAAACAGTCAATGGCGGTAATCTCGCCAGCGTGAACCTTCTCTGCTGTGCCATCGGAATCGCACTATCGCTCTGGACTGGTCAGGCCGCCCGAGCTCAGAGCAATGTCCCCCAAGGCGCACTGATCTCCGTTCCAACCACGAAGATCCTGGCTTCAGGTCACTTCACCAGAACATTGACTCCTGAGGAGTGGAAAACTATCATGCCGAACGAGGTGCGGGAAACCGTGAAGCTATACCTCGCGGGGAAAATCGACCAGTGGTACGTTCGTACAGACCAAACAGGCGCTGTCTTCCTCATGAATGTAACTACTCTCGCGGAAGCTCAGACGCTGCTCGATGCACTTCCACTAGGCAAAGCCAACCTGATGAAATTTGAACTGATAGAGCTAGGTCCGCTTAGTCCTCTAAATGGGCTGTTGAAAGCTGCAGCAGTTGGTCCCGACGGCGCGGTACGAATAAGATAATGGCAGAGCGTTGTGATCTTCAGATCCTTGCACGGTAGCAAGTAACCGCAAGGGTGTGCCCACCACACGCGCACCGGACGTGGTGAGATGGTAGGCACGACGGCCCCAATCGAAGATCGAAAACGGACGAGATCTCTGGGCTCCGCTGAAAGGCGGACGCTAGAGATGATCGCGGATGGAGCAAGCCTCAACGACGTATTAAACGATCTGTGTCGTTCGATCGACATTGAGGCTTCGCCGGTTATATCAACCATCTTGTTAGTGGATCCCGACGGGGAACGCCTTTGGCATACTGCGGGACCCCTCGTCCCCCGCAATTGGCTCCCAGCTGTTAGCCCACTGCCCATCTCTGAGCATGCGGGTTGTTGCGGCGCCGCCGCTCTGTTGAAACAGCGGGTCATCGTTGCAGATGTGGCGACAGACATAAACTGGCTGGACGAGTATCGAGAGCTTGCCATCGAGAACGGAATTCGTGCTGCTTGGTCTGAGCCGATTGTGGCGAAGGATGGCGAAGTGCTCGGCACGTTTGCCCTATACTCCTCCGAGCCGCGGATACCCACGGACGCCGAAACGGAACTCATCGAGGGCGCGGGGCAGATTGCACTGATTGCCATAAAACGTCAACGATCTCAGGAGGCCCTGAGCAGGGCTATGAATGAGATCCGCCAATCGGAAGCAACGCTGCGACAAACTATAGACACGATTCCGACTCTCGCGTGGAGTACTCTCCCGGATGGTTTCGCCGAGTACCTTAACCAACGATGGCACGACTATACCGGTCTCTCCCCGCAAGAAGCGCAGGGGTGGGGATGGAACGTCACGATTCACCCCGACGACTTGCCGCGGCTGATAGACCAATGGATGAAAATATTGGCCTCAGGACAACCAGGGGAAATCGAAGCGCGACTGAGACGATACGATGGGGAATATCGGTGGTTCCTGTTCCGCACTTCCCCCTTCCGCGACCACTCGGGAAATATCGTTAGATGGTACGGCACCAACACCGACATCGACGAACTGAAGCGCGCCGAACAAAAATTGCGTCAAGACGAGACCGAACTTCGGCACATCGTAGACCTCATACCCCAGATTATTATCGTGATCGACCCTCTAGGTGCTCCTCTCTATGCCAATCGTGTGGCGCTGGATTACCTAAAAACAACTCCGGCGGAACTTTCGTCTGTAGGGTTCGGGGGCCGATTCAGTCATCCGGAGGATGTGGAGAAGTACCGAACACTAAGACGGGAAGCACTCGCCCGCGGACGTCCATTCGAATTAGAGCAGCGCGTCCTTGGCAATGACGGCAGTTATCGCTGGTTCCTATTTCGGTACAACGCATTACTCGACGAGCATGGGAAGGTCTCGCGATGGTACGTAACCGCAACGGACATCCACGATAGAAAACTAGCTGAAGAAAAGATCCAGAATGAAAACCTGGCGCTGCGCGAAGAGATTGTACGCTCCTCTCTGTTTGAGGAAATCGTCGGGTCCTCCGAAGCGCTCCGCAGAGTCTTGGTTCAGGTCTCGAAAGTTGCTCCTACGGATTCCACCGTGCTGATTCTTGGCGAGACTGGAACGGGAAAGGAACTGATTGCCCGAGCAATTCACAATGGATCTAAGCGCTCCACCCGCGCCTTCATTCGGGTGAACTGCGCTGCAATTCCACCTTCGCTGATTGCCTCAGAATTATTTGGTCATGAAAAGGGATCATTCACGGGAGCGCTTCAAAGGCGTTTAGGACGTTTTGAATCGGCCGACGGCGGGACACTTTTTCTGGATGAGGTGGCTGAACTCCCACTCGAGACGCAAGTTGTTCTGCTACGAGTTCTCCAGGAGCGGGAGTTCGAACGTGTGGGTGGAAGCCAAACCGTTTCAGTGGACGTTCGAGTTCTTTCGGCTACAAATCGGGACCTGAGCGCCGCGGTGGCGGCGGGTATGTTCCGTGAGGACTTGTATTACCGTTTGGACGTCTTCCCGATTCGTTTGCCTGCCTTACGCGAGCGTGTTGACGACATCCCCTTGTTGGTCAAATACCTGATTGATCGCTACGCCCAAAAGGCTGGTAAAAGGATTCGTAGCATAAGCAGAGACACCCTGAGTCTGTTCCGGGCTTACGATTGGCCGGGCAACATCCGTGAGCTACAGAATGTCATCGAGCGAGCGGTAATCCTTTGCGAAGGAGACATTTTCGAAGTGGATGAGGCCTGGCTTACTACAAAAGCTGCTGTCAAATCGGCATACGATAGTGCTCCTTTGGCCGTTAATCTTGCCGGGCGTGAAAAAGAGATGATCGAAAATGCACTGCGCGAGACCAATGGCCAAATCTCGGGCGACACTGGCGCGGCGGCCAAGCTGGGAATTGCCAGGCAAACCCTCGAATCAAAAATAAAAAAACTCGGAATCGACCGCTACCGTTTCAAGAACGCCTGACCTTCGCCGAACTGGCGTGCCGAGAATCTAGGCAAATGCCGAAAGCGCAGCTTAGACTCCGCGCATCATCGCTCTTATATTCATCAACTTAGCAACGGCACTTTGATTGCACCTCATTGCAATGTGCAAAACGAAGTCACAGTGATTTGACGCTTCGAATCGAAAGAGTCACTGATGGACCGACCATCACGATCCGGCTAATTGGACGATTACAAGCCGAGCTTCTGGACGAATTAAGAGCGCAGATTAAGAGGACCAAAACAATCCCCACTCTGGATCTGGACGAAGTGAGTCTCGTGGATTTGGATGTGGTCCGGTTTTTGGGAGAGTGTCAAGACGAAGGCATCAGCCTCGTGCATTGTTCGCCATACATAAAAGATTGGGTTGAAAGAGAGCGCGGCCGGGATAAACGCGACTCGGAATCTTGAAGAACAGGTGGAGGGCAGAATGAGTCAAGAAATTCAACGTGAGAGAAGTCACTACACAGCCGGCGCCGAGGTGCTACACATGAATGCGCCGGCAAACGCTCAATCGCCTTCGCGCCAGGTCGCGCAAGGGACAGATTTCGGACTTAGCTTCATTTTAGGGGCATACCTTCTCCAGCAGTACGCTGGAATGCCGAAGGGGCCAGAAATGGCACACGGAGGCCTTGCTCCATGGCAGAAACGCAGAGCGACAGAGTTTCTGACCGACAATCTAACTACTCGCATCCGGCTGAAGGAAGTCGCCAAACAATGCGAACTATCGGTGAGTCATTTTGCTCGCTCGTTCAAAGAAACGTTTGGCGTGTCGGCCCACCGGTGGCTCGTTCAGAAAAGGCTCAGTCATGCCCAGCATCTGCTCACAACAAGCATCTCGCTTATCGACATTGCCTTGCAGTCTGGCTTTTCAGATCAGGCGTCTTTTACTAGAACCTTCACGCGAGATTTCGGCCTCAGCCCCGGACGGTGGAGAAGGCAGAACCGAGACTGACGGCCGGCTGTTTAGGCTTAAGAGCACAACTGCCCATCCGTACCACTAGTTAATTTGCAAGCGTTGCCGATATCTTCCGCCAAACGGTAGCGGTTTCAGCAAAGAGAAGTACTGCCAATTGGAATAACTTCAAGGAGTGGTAAGCGCGTTGAAAAACGCCATCAATCTCAAACTACATCGGAAGGGAAAAACATGAAACAGTTATCTGGAAATATTCTCGGCGGGATGCTGTGCTTAGTAAGCACGATGGTGTTAGCTTCATCAACATTCGCTCAGACAACCGACGTAACTCCGGCCAAGAACATATTGCTGGTACATGGAGCATGGGCGGATGGCTCGAGTTGGTCAAAGGTCATTCCGAGACTAAGCAGCGCGGGCTATAACGTTGTCGCCGTTCAGATTCCATTGACCTCGTTAGCTGACGACGTGGCAGCTACGGAGCGAGCAATCGCGCTGGCAGACGGCCCGGTGCTGCTTGTGGGGCACTCATATGGCGGCGCGGTCATCACGGAGGCCGGCAATGATCCCAAAGTGGTCGGCTTAGTGTTCATTTCGGCGTTTGCGCCAGACAAGGGTGAATCGTCTCTCTCCCTAGCCACGGCCAATCCCACGCCCGGTGGTGGTGAGATCCGGCCCGATGCAAGCGGATTCCTGAAACTGACTTCAACGGGAATTATGGACGACTTTGCGCAAGATCTGCCGAAAACTGAGAGAGCGGTCTTAAACGTCACACAAGTGCCAACGGCGGGCGCGGCCCTGGGCGCTTTGGAGACGAACCCTGCGTGGAAGACCAAGCCAACTTGGTTCATAATCGCAGCCAACGATCGAACCGTCTCGCCTCAATTAGAGGCCATGGAAGCAAAGAGGATGAATGCGACAACAATTACGGTTCCCACAAGCCACGTCGCCATGCTTGCGGACCCCGAGAAGGTCGCGGACTTTATCAAACGGGCGGCTGGAAGCTCAGACGCGAAATAGAGAAGGCGAGAGTTGACACGGGACTAAGATGGAGGGCTCAGATGGCATTCCACACTATGGATCAAGAGCAAGGCAGCGTCCCAGAGGCGCACAAATCCGCCCTAGTTCCGAAAATGTTTATCTCCGCTCTCCTGCTGTCCGGTAGCGAGGCAGGCGCTGAACGCTCGATCCTGGAAGCGATATCCACAATGGGCTCAGGTGAGGTGTCGGGCGACGCCCTGTTGGCCGCGACCTTGAGGACCGCGGTTGCACCGCAGGAGGCGATTCCCCGCGAAACGTCGCAGACGGCAGATCTCTATACATCCGGCCTGCCGATCGAACTCCGACGCGTACTGGTCCTTCCCGAAGATCCTCGCCGCTGCTTCGTGTTGCATATACTTATCGGACTGCCTGTTGGCGAATGCTCGCGATTGCTCTCGCTGAACGATTGCGAAATCGAGCGAAACACAGTTTGGGCAGCTCTGGAACTGGCTGCTCTCGACGGCCAAGCTAACGTCCCGCGGTGCCATCAAGCTAGCGACACCCGTGTAGATGTTGTGAGTGACCGCTAAATGCTCAATGACACTCCAGAACAACATGCCCGATTGTTCCCCAAGTTGAATGAACCTCATCTTGTTGAACTTCGCCGTAGAGGAACGCTAAGGCGAACAAATCCCGCCGAACTGCTCTTTGATCGCGAAACGGAAAAGCATGGCGTATTTGTCGTAATAAGCGGGCAGATTGAACTCATAGGTGTTGCCAACGGACAAGCGTCCGTGCTCGGCGTACTTGGCCCGGGAGAGTTCACTGGCGAACTTACACAACTATCCGGGCGTCGAAGCCTGGTCTCGTGCCGGGTAATCGAGTCGGGTGAAGTTCTGGAACTGGACCGCGTTGCACTACGAGACGTCATGCAGACGGACGCCGGCATCGGGAGCATCCTCCTGAGCGCGTTTGTCCAGCGCCGCGCCTTTCTTATTGCAAACGCTGTCGGCGATGCCGTGCTCATCGGTTCCGCCCACTCGAGCGACACCTTGCGGCTACGTTCATTCTTCGAGCGTAACGATCACCCGTATACGTATCTCGATGTCGATCTAAACACCGATATTCAAGCCGTACTTGACCAATTTCAAGTCCGAGTTGACGAGATACCCGTCCTGATCTGTCGGAGAGAATTAGTTCTACGTCGCCCAACTAATGCGGACGCTGCAGTCTGTTTCGGCCTCAATGATGGGATCGATCAAGCCGATCCCTTTGATGTCGTTATTGTTGGGGCAGGCCCGAGCGGTCTAGCCGCCGGGGTTTATGGCGCGTCAGAGGGCCTCAATGTACTGATAGTTGAGAGCAATGCGCCAGGGGGTCAAGCGGGATCCAGTTCCCGAATCGAGAACTATCTCGGGTTTCCGCTCGGCGTCTCCGGCCAGGAACTCGCGACTCGAGCCTTTGTCCAAGCCGAGAAGTTTGGGGCCAAAATAACGATCGCCCTGGAGGCCGAGGGTCTTGAATGTATTCATCCCCCATACAAACTTCAGCTCGATGACGGAACTCTCGTCAAAGGACGGACTATCGTTATCGCCACGGGCTCTCGCTACAGAAGACTAGAAATAGAAAGCGCAGACCGCTTCGACGGCAAAGGGGTCTACTATGGCGCCACGCAGCTCGAAGCCGCAATGTGCGGCGATGAAGAGGTGGCTATCGTCGGCGGGGGTAACTCCGCCGGGCAAGCCGCAATCTTCCTTGCGGATTTCGCCAAACATGTTCATCTTTTGGTACGTGGACCAAATCTCGCTGAGACCATGTCGAAATACCTCATCGCCAGAATCGAGGCATCAGAGAAGATTTCGCTACGGACGGCCACTACAGTGGAGTTACTGGAGGGAGATGGCCACCTGCAGAAAATCTACTGGCGGGAGTCAAGCACGGGTTCCATCTCTTGCCATTTGATTCAGCACCTCTTCATGATGGCAGGGGCCGACCCAAACACGGCATGGCTCAATGGGTGCGTAGCACTCGACAGTCACAATTTCATAAGGACGGGAGCAGAGGTACTGGACTCCTGGACTTTGCAGCGTTCGCCCTTCCCTTTAGAGACAAGTGTTCCAGGAGTCTTCGCGATCGGTGATGTGAGAGCCGGCAGTATCAAGCGAGTGGCCTCGGCAGTTGGCGAGGGCTCCATGGCGATCCAGTTCATTCATCAAGTCTTAGCGATTCGGTAATCAGCCTCTAAGAGCTTGTTGAATAACTTGTTATCGTTGGCGCCAGATCGGTCCCGACCGTCTTTTCGAGTTCCATAACGTGTATGTGAGTGCCAGAGAGGAGCGCCCGATGAGGCGTTCCGGTGCCTTCGGCATGTCCGTGGCTATGCGGAAGCCGAGACCGCAGCGGCCGCTTAAGCAGCCTGAAGTTTCGGAAGTCGCCAAAGGTTAAACGCCGCAGCCGTCATCAGGAACTGCCATCCGACTTTGAGAAGACCTCTCGGCCTGGTCTTACGCATTCCGCCTGTCTGCTTCATCCATCCAAACGCCTTTTCGATAAGCGGCCTCTTGCGTTGGCTGACCTCATAGGCGGCATGCCGCGTGGTGCGCCGGTCAATGGCGCTGCCGCCGCAGCGGTTCACATTCTGCGCCACATGCGCTCGAACGTTCATTTTCCTTAAGATGCCGACGAAGTCTCGTGTGTCGTACGCCTTGTCCGCTCCAAGCGTCATCGGTCCGCAACGACCTCGCTTGCGATTGCGTTGATATTGCCGATGCGTGAGGATCATCGCCGCCTCACGTTCGGCCGAACCATCGGCTTGCGTCAACATCGCATCCACAATCATGCCGGTGCGGTTCTCCATCAACACGTGGCCCAGATAGCTCAGCTTGGCTTCCTGCCCGTGCCCTTTACGGTACAGTTTGGCATCTGGGTCGGTCTTGGAATGATGCGTTTCATTGGTCCGCTTCTGACCCCGAAACTCGTCGCCCCGATCATCGCCGCCATCTTTCTTTTGAAAGCTCTTCTGGCTCGCACATGCCTCGATCAGCGTGCCGTCCACGGTGAAGTGCTCATCAGACAAATGTTCTTTGGCTTGGCTCAGCACGCGTTCGAAGAACACTCGCGCCAAAGCCTGATTCAAAAGCCGGTCGCGGTTCTTGCTGAACACCGCATGGTTCCAAATGGATTCATCCATTTCCAAGCCCACAAACCAACGGAACAGCAGGTTGTAATCCAACTGCTCCATCAGCATCCGTTCGCTGCGCACCGAATACAGGATCTGCAGCAGCAACGCCCTCAGCAGGCGCTCCGGTGGAATCGAAGGGCGGCCTATAGCCGAGTACAGTCCGTCGAACTGCTTCGACATGGTGCGGAAGATCTCATCAACGACTTTGCGTACCGCCCGCAGCGGATGCTCCGCCGACACCCGTTGCTCCAGTGAAACGTAGCTGAATATCCCCTGTTGTCCGTGATCTTCGCCCCGCATGATACAAAGACGAATCACAACTGTTTGAAAGCTACGCCCCGTGCCGCTTTTTCAACAAGTTCCTAAGTCGGCATGTGCGGACTGGCAGACCATTGCGCCTGGGCATGCCTTCCACCCATCGACTCTCATCGGAAAAGCAAGAAACGTTGAGCGGGCGAGAAAAGGTAAACACCCTCTCATCAGTGCCGCCGGTGTTGTAGAAGACAATAACCAACTCGATCAACAGTATTGCAAAAACTCGCTTGGTTCTGACAAGCTATCGCTGCGAATTGTCTCTATTCTCGCTACAGGAGCTAAACATGAATAACTCAAAGATCCTGGTTACCGGAGCAACAGGCGGGACCGGCGGTCACGCAGTTCGGACATTAAGAGACAAGGGGCACGAAGTCCGTGCCTTAGTTCGCCAGAACGACTCAAAAGCAGAAGAGTTGCGGGCCTTAGGCGTCGAGACCGTAGTTGGTGACCTGCTCGACATTGATACCGTGCGGGCAGCGCTTCAGGACGTGCGGGCAGCGTATTTCGTTTACCCGATTGTTCCCGGACTGATCGACGCAACTGCTTACTTCGCTCAAGCGGCAAAGGAGGCCGGTGTGAGCGCTATCGTGAACACGTCGCAAATGACGGCACGGCGCGACTCCAAAAGCCATGCAGCCCAGAATCATTGGATCGCCGAGCGTGTGTTCGATTGGAGCGGCGTCGCCATGACTCATCTCCGTCCGACTCTCTTCGCTGAGTGGCTGCTTTATCCATTCTCGTGGAAGGATTACGTCGAGAAAGACACGCTCGCTCTGCCCTTCGGCACAGGCCGCTTTGCACCAATCACTACAGAGGACCAAGGAAGAGTCATTGCCGCGATTCTTGCGGATCCAGCTGCGCATGCCGATTGCACTTACAAACTATTCGGTCCGGTTGAATTGGACGGTCATGGGATTGCTGCCGCCGTGAGTACGGTACTGCATCGCCAAATCCGATACTCGCCCATTACAGCGAGCGAGTTTGTCGGTATCTTAGCGAAGCTGCCCGCACCATACTCGGATCCGTTTTTTACACAGCATCTCGGTGCCGTAGCAATTGATTGCCAGAACGGCATTACCGCGGGTACCAACAACAATGTCGAAGAAATCACAGGGTCGTGCCCTCTGAACGTACAGGAGTTCGTGCTGAAACACCTGGATGCCTTCGAGGTTACTGCCACCCCGGCTTACGCATAGCGCCATAGATTTCCCAAGCGACAAAGAGGAAGAAAATGAGATATTCAAAGCAAACGCGTATCGTTTTAGCCGCAGGCATGGTCATCACCATGGGAACCGCACTTTCAAATCAGGCCGCCGCTCAAGATAAACCTACGCAAGGGATCAAGAACGTCCTGCTTGTGCACGGCGCTTGGGCGAATGGCTCAAGCTGGTCGAAAGTGATCCCGCTATTGACCGCTAAGGGCCTCAACGTAGTGGCGCTAGAGCTGCCACTAACATCATTGGCGGATGACGTCGCGACTACCGAACGAGCCCTTGCGCTAGAAACGGGACCAGTCTTACTGGTCGGCCACTCCTACGCAGGAGCAGTTATCACCGAAGCCGGAAATGATCCCAAAGTAGCTAGTCTGTTGTATGTCGCAGCGTACGCCCCCGACGAAGGCGAATCCTGTCTTTCACTGGCGAACGCCTACCCGACGCCCGTGGGTGGCGAGCTTCGGCCCGATGCATCGATGTCGTTCTTTAAGTTGTCCGTCAAGGGCGTCTTGGAGGACTTCGCTCAAGACCTCCCTGAAGTTGAGAGATGGACGCTATATGTAACCCAGGGTCCAACAGGAGCCGCAGCTCTCGGCGCTACAATTTCGGATCCGGCGTGGCGGAACAAACCCGACTGGTTCATCGTCGCCGGCCAGGATCGGATCATTTCACCTCAACTGGAGGAGATGGAAGCGCAGCGAATGAATGCAACCACAATCACTCTGAACACGAACCATGTCGCAATGCTTTCAGATCCTCGCCGCGTTGCCGACTTCATCGCCCGAGCTGCAGAGAACAGCGAAAAGAATTAGAACGGACCCTGCACGGCTGCCTTGCGGAACGCTGAGAGGTCCTCTTGAAGAGCCCTCAGCGAGGAGCGATCTTCGACTGATCCATACTTGGAGGTTAGCGACATCTACGCAAGGCCACTCAATTCTTGCTGGACCCAGGACATGCTCACGGGTTTTCCTGCTGCGTACTTCGCGATAAAGGCGTTCTCTGAAACAGATACTAGGGAGGACTTGAAAAAGGTTGATGTCCCCATGCTAGTCCTGCACGGAGATGTCGACCAGATCGTGCCCATTGTAAATGCCTGTCGCACGGCCAAACTGATCCCGAACGCGAAGCTGAAGGACTATCCTGGGGCACCTCCTGCCGTCATCTCGACTTCGAAGAACAAAGTTGGCCAGGACTTACTACACCTTGTAACAGAGCAGATTGCGCCAAGTGAAGCTGAATGAATGACCCCGCAAGCTCGATTCACTGATCGGCGTCTCCACGTGATGCGCTGCGCAGAACGGTGCGAGGGTTTTCGGAACCTGCGATTGTGGCTGCCATGGATAAGATCCGAGGAGCAGTTCACTACGTTTTCGTCTCTCATCGCGACACGGTGGTCCAGGATTCCCAATAGTTCCTTGAGGGCTCGTCCAGTCAAGATCTCGCTCTGCTGCCACAAGTAGCTGGAATTTGTCTTTATAGGTCTTCCCTTGTCAGGAAGGGTAGATCTATCCCTCGTCGGTTTTCAAGTTGACGTAAAACGCTAGATCTCTATCGGGACGTGCTCCGGCAGAAGTTGCTGAACGAGAAAGGAGAGCCGGTGGCCGGAGCGCGTTCGATAGAGCCGTTTCAAGTGAGCGGCTGGCGTGGCGACCGAGAAGCTATGGGTTTTCAATGTTTCGGTTCGATGAGAACCCGTAAGGACGGATGTTGTGAGCTGGGCACTCTGGGCGGTGCGAGGGCCGAAAATGTTCGGATGAGGCGAGTTGTTTTCGACAGAACGCTGCAGCTGGGCAAACGAAAGAGTCTCTCGGCGCATGCGGACACACTTCCAGCGGGCACACGTCGCGGCGTGATCGGAATGTCAGAGTTGACGCGTCGGTGATTACGAGCTATCGACAGCGTATGCATGGCTGCTTTCTTCACGTCGGATCTGTAATGCAGTTAGCCGCTCAACGACTCGCATCGGTCCGTGGCAACACGGGCAGCGCCAAGTTGAATCATCGCCGGCAACCGTGGCCGGCGCTGGCGGAGACTGGCACGCGAGATGGTGGCGGCAAATCTGTAACAGCGTTGCACGCTTACGATTGGCGAGCCAGCCGAAATAGCGGATGCGCGGAAATCCTCTGGGCAGTACGTGCTGTAGAAAGCGCCGCAGGAACTCCTCATTCGATAACGTCAGAGTGCGTCGCTTGTTGTGATGAGCATAATCCTTCCAGCGAAAGCACACTTGCTTGTCGTCGACCGAGAGTAATCGATGGTTCGAGATCGCGACGCGGTGAGTGTAGCGCGCCAGGTATTGCAGCACGTGCCCGGGCCCGCCAAACGGAGGCTTGGCGTACACCACCCAATCCTGCTTAAACAAGCTGCGCACGAAGGCGGCAAACGCTTTCTCCTGTGCCAACGGCAAACAGACACCATGGAAGACCAGCTTGTTGCGTTGGAAGGCCTGCCGTAAGCCGGCGATGAACTTGCCGCGAAATACGCGGCTCAACACTCTCACCGGCAAGAAGAAGCGGGCGCTTGAATAGATCCAGCGTGTGTGATCTGGGGACAAACCACCTCCAGGCACGACACAGTGAATGTGGGGATGCCTTTGTAATGTCTGGCCCCAGGTATGCAGGATGCTGAGAAGACCGATAGCAGCGCCCAGATATTTGGGGTCGGCAGCCACTTCAAGCAGTGTAGCGGCGCTGGCCTCGAACAACAGGGCGAATAGAATCCTCTTGTTCTGCCACATCAGCGGCACCAGTGCATGGGGAACGCTGAAGACGAGGTGGAAGTAACCGACCGGAAGCAGTTCGCGTTCACGGGCACGCAGCCACTTCTCGCGGGCATTGGTCTGGCATTTTGGACAGTGGCGATTGCGGCAGGAGCAGTACGAGATGGCTTCATACCCGCAGCGGGCGCATTGATCGCGATGGCCGCCGAGTGCAGCCGTTCGGCAACGAACAATCGCGGTGAGCACTTTGAGCTGGGTCCAGCTGAGTGACTCACGATAGCGTTCGATGAATCGGGTTCCTGCTTTACGGATGATATCGGCCACCTCGAAAGGTGGCTGTTTCACGGCTGCTTGTTTGTTCCGGGCGTAGCGTCACCATAACTGCGGATGGTGACCTGGTCGAGCGGGTTAATCGCTGTGCGAAGTTGTTGCTGAGACAGATGGAGGTAGATCGTGGTGTCTTCTAGATGTGTATGACCCAACAGCAGCTGAATGGTGCGCAGATCCGTACCGGCTTCGAGCAGATGCGTGGCGTAGGTGTGCCGTAAGGCGTTCTCATACTGCTCATGATTTTCATCGAGCAAAGATTTGCTATCGCTATCACCCTCTGTTCGATACAGAGGTGGAGATCATCCGTTACCTACGACGAAACAGCACCTTGCCGGTAGTGATTGTGAGGGGTCCTGATCGATCACAGCGTGCCATTCCCGAATGGATGCTTGACGCCGCAACATGTGAGCACTGCAGGAACGCCGCAAAACCACTGATCACCGTTGCCGCGCTCGCAAAGCTGCGGCAGTTGTTGAATTCACAGAAAACACTTCTTTGCGAGGAGAAGGGACTAGGTGCAGAATCCTCCACAGGAGATTTGCATGCACCACGAAAACGGTTCCGGCGAGTGGCAACAGAATCTGCCCTTCTTCAACAATCAGATCTGGGCAAAGCTTCCGGAGAGCATTCGCGAAAGTTGCAGGACGTTACTTAGTCAGTTACAAGCCGAGGTTCTCAAGCAAGAAGAACGGAGGAAAAATGAACGAGAAGATTAAGCCCCATCAGTTGCAACGTGCCGCGTACGTGTATGTGCGGCAATCTACATCTCACCAGGTGCGCAATCACTTGGAAAGCAAAGAGCGTCAATACGGGTTGGCAGAACGTGCCCGTCAGCTAGGATTCCACCACGTAACCGTGATCGATGAGGACTTAGGGCGTTCGGGCGGGGGAAAACAGGAACGACCGGGCTTCGGTCGATTGCTAAGTTGTGTTTGCCAAGGACTGGCAGGTGCCGTGCTCGCATTGGAAGCATCGAGACTGGCACGCAACAACCGCGATTGGCATCACTTGGTAGACCTCTGTGCGTTGACCGAAACACTCCTCATTGATAGCGATGGCATTTACGACCCCCGGCAGCTGAATGATCGGCTTGTCCTGGGCTTGAAAGGCACAATGTCGGAGTTTGAACTCAACCTCATGCGCCAACGCGCTCGAGAAGCCTTTGAGCAAAAGGTGAGGCGCGGCTTTGCCTTATGGGAGTTACCGGTCGGCTTCATTCGCACAGAAGAGAACCGCATTGAGAAGACTCCTGACCGCCAAGTGCAACAGGCTATCGCCGCCATCTTTGAGAAGTTCCTGCAGTTTGGCAGCGCACGGCAAGCAACCATCTGGTTTCGCGAAGAACGGATTCCGCTTCCACACGTTAAGCCCGGCACAGCCGGGCAGGAGATGGTCTGGAGCTTGCCCAGTGGTGGACGGTTACGTCAGGTACTCCGCAATCCTTGTTACGCCGGCGTCTTCGCCTACGGGAAGACAGCCAGTCGAACGGTGATCGAAGAGGGCGAGCACGCCAAGTCTCTCGATCTAAAAAACCACAAAGTGAGTGGAAGGTCTTGCTCCCAGACCACCATCCGGGGTACATCAGTTGGGAGGAGTATGTGAAGATTCAACAGCAACTCGACGCCAACTCCGCCGGGATCATGGGTGAGAGTAGCGGATCCGCTAAAACAGGCGCTGCCCTGTTTTCGGGCTTGCTACGTTGCGGACTTTGCGGAGGAAGTTGCAAGTCGCCTATAGCGGCAGTAACGGCCGTGTGCCCCGCTATATTTGCCGCGGAGACCGCACCGGACGTGGTTCCGGCAACTGCCAGACCGTGGGTAGCTTGCGCTTGGATCGAATGGTATCCCGCTGTGTTCTAGAAGCCATTCAACCTGCCGGCATCGAAGCCGCGATCCTGGCGAACCAGAACAGTCATCTGGAGGATCAGGAGAAGACGAAGGCTTTGGAGTTAGCTTTAGAACGCGCTCGCTATGAAGCTAACCGCGCTCGGCGGCAGTTCGACGCAGTGGATCCCGAGAACCGGCTGGTTGCAAGCGAATTAGAAGCTCGATGGAATCGCGCACTCAGCCAGGTTGCTGAACTGGAAGAACGACTGACAACTCAGCGATCGTGCCAGGCCGTTAGATGAGCAGGCACGAACAGAGCTGTTGCACTTAGGCGACGATCTGCCAGTCCTTTGGGAACACCCTGCGGCCTCACCCCAGCTCAAAAAGCGCATCTTACGCACTGTTCTCGAGGAAATCCTGATCAAACCAGAAGAGGATCTTAGCTTCCATTGTGTTCACCTGCATTGGGCAGGCGGCATTCACACCGAACTGCGCATGGTTCGCAATAAGACCGGGCAACACGGACGGAGTGCAGATCATACTGTGATCGATCTTGTTGGTGAACTCGCCAAAATCTGTCCCGATAAGGCTATCGCAGCCATACTTAACCGTCTAGGCTATAAGACGGGACAAGGAAAATCGTGGAGAGCTTCGCGTGTTGCTGGAATACGCGGCTATCATGAGATCCCCGTGTTCCAGAAACAAGATTCGTGGCTCACGCTACAACAGGCAGCAGAAGCCCTTGAGGTTAGTAACACCTTCTTGCAACGCTTGATCCGTGAGGGCATTCTTCCTGCAAAACAAGTCGTGACATATGCTCCCTGGGTCATTCAACGGACCGACTTGACTCGCCCTGTGGTTCAGCAACAAATAGCTGCACTCCGGCACGGCCGTCAGCTGCCGCAAAAGATAGTAGCTCAACAGCAATTTACTTTAGAATGAATCGTTTCTGAAAGGTGGTGTAGTGTGCCGAAGCGTTCCGCAAAGTGTGCGGGCCAATATGTTTGCGGAGCCCAGCTCGCTTCGCAGCCGCCTGGCAGGCATGCCACACCGTCTTATCAGAAGTTGGCTGGTCCAGTCCGCGATGCCCTGGCGAACTCGGGAATAAATAGTCGGTTGGCTTATTCTTGCGCCAGTAGTCGCGCAAAACTTCGAGCAACTTGGGAATCATCGGCACATCTCGATCACGCGCGCCTTTCCCCTGGTGCACACGAATCACCATGCGTTGACTGTCGATATCACGGACCTTCAGGCGAAGGAAATCGGCCCGACGCAAGCCGGTGCCATAGAGAAGCATGAGCATCGTTCGATACAGCAAGTTGGGTGCTGCCTCGATCAGTTGAGTAATCTCCTGATGGCTCAACACGACCGGCAGTTTTTTCGGAGTCTTTGGAAATGTCAGATCGTCGAACGTGAGATCACGCCGCTTCAAGACTTTCCTGTACAAAAAACGCAAAGCTGAAATCCGACCTTCCACCGTGTTGGGGGCCAGCTTCCTCGCTTGCAGAAGATGCACCTGATAGTGACGCAGCTCTTCGGCTCCCAGGACCTCGGGTGATTTACCATAATGTTCGGCGAACTCGCGCACTGCAAGATGTAGCCGCGAATCGTCTCGGAACATAGTTTCGCCGTTGGAGTTCCTCCAGCATGCGTTGACGGAGTGGGGTCACAGAAATCTCCTTTCCTGTGACCCCGACGTTATCGCTCTTTTACGCTCCTCATCACACCACGCGTCTGCGTCCGCCGCGCCAGCGGCTTACTTGAAACGCGCATGTAGGACATGTGAGGTGCTGGCCGTCCAATAGTTAGTAGCGACCAACCGCCGCGCGGCAGCGGTTTCAGATCTGATCGGCGTTTAACAGGACCTATGGATGGCTGTTCCTGGTGGAGGACGGCCGCGAGCTTTATATTCTGCTTGAGTAGTTCGACGACGAACGTTGTCGCAGCGACCAATTTGGTCACCATCGTTGATGCGTTCAACTCTTGAAAAATGCGAGGAGGTCCGCGTTGATTATTTCTGCATGTGTGGTGGGCATACCGTGCGGAAAATCTCTGTAAGTGATCAGCGTCCCCCTTTTTAGCAACCCTGCCGACTTCGGCCCCGCAGCTACATACGGAACAATCTGATCGTCTTCGCTGTGCATCACCAATACGGGAATGGTGATCTTTTTCAGATCCTGCGTAAAGTCTGTCTGCGAAAACGCCACGACCCCGTCATAGTGTGCTTTGGCGCCGCCGATCATGCCCTGACGCCACCAGTTTCCGATAACGGCTTCCGACGACTTAGCACCGGGTCTGTTGAAGCCATAGAACGGCCCCTCCGGCAGATCGCAATAGAACTTCGACCGGCTTGCTGCAAGCTGCGCCTGGAGATCATCAAACACCGACTTGGGTAAGCCTTCCGGATTCGCTTCGGTTTTCAACATCAACGGCGGGACTGCGCTGATGATTGCAGCTTTGACTACATCCTGTTGACCACGCCGAGCCAGGTAACGCACCACCTCACCGCCGCCAGTCGAGTGCCCCACGTGGATAGCATCTTTGAGATCTAGATGTGCCGTCAGTGCTGCTAGGTCATCCGCGTAGTGGTCCATGTCGTGCCCATCCCCAACTTGTGTTGACCGCCCATGTCCCCGTCGGTCGTGCGCGATCACTCGATAGCCTTGACTAAGGAAGAACAGCATCTGGTTGTCCCAGTCGTCGGAGGACAGCGGCCACCCATGGCTAAACACGATCGGTTGACCTGAACCCCAGTCCTTGTAGAAGATCTCGACGCCGTCTTTCGTCTTGATGAAGGGCATAAGGACTCCTTTAGTGATTGAGAATAAGTTTAGCGCGAATTAGATCACACCCGGACGGCTTTGGCCCGGCGATTCTTGCCGCCCTGTTCGAGGCGGCCCGGTGACTTTTCAGCTTTATACAGTCAGCTGCTAAGACGCTCTTTGCGGAGCGTCTGGCCCTGAGAAGGGCTAGACACCTTGGTATACCAGGGCAACGAAGTCACTTCTGCTCTGGAATAGCTTGCCCATACCTCGTCGTATCGTGCCCCGGGCTTTGCCGCTATAGTCTCGGACAAAGACCTTCCCTGCTTCTTGAGGGCAGCCACCTTGTCGCGGACGTCAACCAGAACATCTCGAAGAAGCACCAAATCGGCTTTGGTGCCCACCGCACCATGCCCGGGGACGACGATCGTCTTGTCGGTCACTTTTGCAATGTTCGCCTCTGCTGCGCGTATCTGCCCGTCGATGCTACCTCCCGTCCAGTAGTCAATAAATGGATAATCACGGTTCCAGAACGTGTCTCCGGTGTGGAGAACGTCAGCCTCCGCGAAGTACACCGAAATGTCAGAGTCCGTGTGGGCTGGCTGGTAATGCTTCAGGATCAGCGTGGTGTTGTTGGCGTGAAGCGTATGCTCCTCGCCGAATACGGTGGAGGGAAGCGCGCCGGCAGGTGAAGCTGGAAACGTGTAGTTGAAGTTCCCTCCGACACGAGTGTCCCGAGAAAGATGTTTACGTGTGTTCTCGTGAGCGAGGATACTGCCTCCGGCTTGATGAACCCATTCATTGCCTCCGGCATGGTCGAAGTGCCAATGGGTATTTACCAGCTGCTTTATGGGATCTGCGTTGATGCTGGCGAGAGCCTCGATCACGTGGGTACGGGCCGTTACGATCTCCGCGTCGACAAGGAGTTTTCCGTCAGGACCGGTGAGAACTGCAATATTTCCCCTGGACCCAGGAGCACGCTGATGTCTCGACGGAGGTAGTGGACCGCAATCTTTGCCGTTGCAGCCTCTTTGAACGCCCCCGGAACAATGCTTCGGGTCTGGGCGAACGCGTAGCCTGGAGAGAAGCAAGCCGCCGCCGCCGTCAGAGCTCCATTTGAGAGGAACTGACGACGCGAGATGTTGATCGAAGCTGATATCATTCATGCGAAGCTCCCTTCAGCGTTATCGGTACACTTAGCCCCAAATTTGCGTTCGGCGAGATAAGAGCTCTCCGACACCGAATCTGCGCGTCTGGGGCTTTCAAACCTGTACTGAGCCGCCATCTACGAACAGCTCTATACCCGCAACGAAGCTGGCATCATCGGACGCGAGGAAGACCGCGACTTTGGCGATCTCGTCCGGGTGCCCAAGCCTACCAAGGGGGACCGTAGAAGCGAGGTAGTCGTAAAGCCCCTTCTTTTGTTCTTCGGTTTCGGCAAGGCCACTCAACCCCGGGGTGTCGATAGGACCGGGGCTAACTACGTTCACGCGAATTTTGCGATCCTTAAGGTCCGTGGTCCATCCTCTCGCGAAGGAGCGTACCGCCGCTTTCGTGGCGGAGTACACGCTGAACGCCGGACCGCCTTTTACAGAAACCTGCGACGCGTTCAGAACAATCGCGCTGCCGTCCGGCATAAGCGGAAGAGCTTTCTGGACAGTGAACACCACGCCCTTCACATTGACGTTGAAGGTGTCATCGAAGTGCTGCTCTGTGATGGAACCTAGCGGCGCTGTAGAACCACCACCCGCATTAACGAACAGAACATCCAGCCGG
>CAWJEH010000038.1:0-20787 GCA_963841675.1 Terriglobia bacterium | reverse complement strand
TACTCGCGACGAAAGCCGACTACTGCCAGGAAACCAGAAAGAGGGTATTAATCAAGCATAAGAAATCGGTCGAATACTTACGTGGCGCTCCGACGGCTGAACAAACCTTCTTTGATCAAGTCAAAGTTTCTCCCAGATGTCCGAGACGAACCACCTGGTTCGGCATAAATGTGGCATTACGCGGCTCGGCGTTGCTTCCTGGCCCGCAAACCAAGAAATATGCCGAAGCAAAAACACGCCACGGCAAGAGAAAAGAGATAAAGAAGAATTGCTTCTGGATTGCTCTTCACCCAAGACGGCAGGCGTGCGACGGCATCGTTCCCCTGGTCTGCCTCAACTGCGCCGACCGAGCATGTCGCAGTGCCTCGCTGCGTCCCGTAAATGTCCCGCCCATCCACCAGTTCATGCGCGTTACAAACAGACACAGCGCCTAAGCGTCTAGCAGGGCTGGATCCCTCGGGACGGAAATCCTGATTAAGCCGGGGGTCAGCCACACGTATCGATCCGCCGCACGTGCCGTCGGGAAACTGTATATTGCCGCCTTGCACGGCCATGTTGGCTTGCCCACTGGCGCAATTTCCGCGACTGTTCAGCGCGAGAATAGAGTTGCTAATCGTGAGTGCGGGAGCAGATGGTGGTGCGCCATTACCGGGCACAAGACGCACGCCTCCGCCCTGATTCGACACAATCGTTGTGTTTGCAAGTTCGACCCGGGCGCCGATCACGGCTGCGCTGGATCGACATTTGTTGCGGCTAACTATACCATTCCCCAACCGCACAGGGCTCGCAGGCGCACTGATTGCGGACCCGGTAGCGGCGGAATTATCAAGAAAGAAACTACCAGCGAACTGCAATACTGTCGGCCCCGAGGCTGCAGCTAAACTGGCATCCGTGACCGACCCGATTGCGCCACCACTGCCCCGAGCGTTGTTACCGCTAAAAAATGTTGTGTCCGCCCTAATTTTGCCGGCGATTAAGACTGCGCCCCCGTCGTTGACAGCGGTGTTTCCGCGAAGTTTCACATGGCGCAGTATCAGATCCTTCCAGGGTGATTCAGCAAAAATCCCTTGGGCGGGCGTAATGTGGACAACTGCTCCTCCCCACGTTGCTTGATTCTGGTCCAGAACGGATGACTGTAACGTCAGTTCTGACCCATAGCTCAGAAGCGCGCCGCCCCATTTCCCGTGATTACCCTGGAATTTACTGTTTGAGATACTCGCCCTGCTCCCAAATATTTCGAGAGCTCCGGCAACGTTTGTCGAAGGATTATCAGGGCTTACAGTGAGGTCATCTTGTGCGGACCTGTTGCTGTTTTCCCTGAATTTGCTCCGTACGATTGCAATGTCGCCACGCACCCAGACCGACGGTCGCTGGTTTCGCTCGAAGGTGCAGTCGATGATCTGCGCGTGGCTGGAATCACGCCCAGTTGCGCTAAACGGACGGAAGAGGTTATCCCGAAATATGACTGATCGCATATTGAGATTAGTCGCCATAATGACCGCAGTTTCGGCATCGGCGGCATCTGCCACGCCGTTTTGCGTGAAGGTGCTGTCCCGAACGACAATCTGGCCGACGGCGAACGGAGAGTGGATATTCGACACCTGAACATCGGTCAGCTCGAGCTTGGCATCAAACTCCAAGTTGCGAACGACGCTCGTGTCCCTGGAAGCCCAGGAGGGGTTTCGAATGGCCAAATGCCGCAGCGCAAGCTGTTTAGCGCCGGACAGCTCAAACATGCTCCCCGCGCCGCGGCTAATCAACGTCACTCGGCCCTCTCCGTCAATCGCTGTCGCAAAGGGAACGGACATTGCCTGCGTCAACTGAATCTCCATGGCTCCGTTGCCGCACTGAATCACGATGTCGCCGCCGGTTTGTAATGCTGTGGCCAGATTCAGACCGTTCGGCGCTGAACCGATTCCGCAGTTGGTAACTATTTGCGCCGCCTGCGCGCAGCCCGGCAGGCTGAGCGATATCGCGATCAGTCCCGCCGAGAAAGCTCTACCGCGGTGGTACACGGCGAGGTTTCTCCTGTATTCCAAAATCCACTTCATAGACCTGAGTTTGACGAGGGCTTTTAATTGTGTAGTGAGCGTCTCCCACTCGGTTGATTATGTCGCCGCTAGCTCGCGGCCAGTTTGGCGGATTAGCCGTACTGGACGCGCTACCATTGAGCGCAGTGACCAGAGAGGCCGCTGGATCGAACGCGATGTCGCCATTTGCCGCCGACAGGTAGCGTAGCGTTTCGCCGCTGCTACTGTGCAGCATGGCAACGAAATTTGCCGCATTCCGGCTTTTAACGTATCCGGCGAGTCCGTCCATGCCGGTCCATGCCCGCTTACTCACCACCTCAATAAAACCCCACTTATTCGGCTTTTCGCATCCCATGGCAGGCCTGCACGGCTGCTCGTAAACCACCGTGTAGAAATCGTCAGTGTCGTCGTCGTCGTTCCACGCGGGGCATTTGCCCGAATCGATAATTTGAAAATTGCTACCGGATGGTTGGCTGACGTCGCCGAAGGTTGTCAGACATTTTTCCAAGAAGGAAGGGATCTGCATGTTGATTCCGCACGCGAACGAGCCGAAGACACAGAAATTGCCTTCGAACGAAAGTGGCTCGGCTTGCTTGTCCCGAGCCCACCTCTTCAAATGGCCTTCGAAGCGCAGAAAATCTGGGTAACGGTCCTCCCTTGGGTCGGGCTTCAGTGCCAGGCGGGGAATCAATGTTGTCGGCACCCCGGCGCCGTGATCGTTATCCTTTATGATCGGTGGGAAAATGACCCCGAATGGCGGAGCGCGGAACCCCTGTGCGAAACCAGTCGTCGTGCCGCCCGCCGTTAAAAGCCAACCCGGACCGCTTGAGTATCGCTCCCAGCCGCGGTGCCGAAAGGTCTGCGTGTATTGGGTCGACTTATCGGTGGCAATATCCAATATCAGCGGGTCGGGCCGGTATCTTGACGTTGCGTGCCAAACCATCTCGTTCACGGCGTCTTCATTCGCATGTCCGTCCGGCCCGTGATTTGTGTTACCGGTCCAGAACTGGAGCGCAGCAATCATGTGATCTGCCCCTGAACTGATGTCGGACAGGTTGGAAATACCTGCTCGCGTGCCGTCTTCTTGCAGCTCGCCGAATTCGTAGTCCGTATTTACAGCTGCCAGACGACGGTGGGGAACGATCCGCAGGGACTGTATGCTACCTACAGCCGCTTTCGCTGCCGTTAAATCTAGCACCGCTCCAGCCGCCGTAGCCAGTGTGGAATTGCCGTCTTCGCAGATTGTCTTGCCCAAGCGCGACTCGCACGTGAAGTCATAGAGATTCAGCAGTGACGTCACGCTAAGTCTTCCGTAGGGTTTCGCATTGTATTCCTGAAAATCGTCACGAGCCACGTCCTGCAGCTTCTTCATGAACCACTGCCGGATTTCGTCGTTAAACTCGTCATACTGACGAACCCCATCATCGTCTTTGGCGTCTATCAGTTCCTCACGCAACAATTGGTTCGTCAGATACTTCGAAGAGTTCTGCATGAGCAGATGATTTTCCGATTCTTCAATTCCCCCGAACAAAGCGCCTGAAAAATATTGAAGACCACCCAAGGCCACAACCAGAACGCCGGCCGTAACTACTAGAGTGGGCATGGGCCCCACGGCGAAGCTGATCGCCGCTCCCGCCGCCACCACCAGGACGGCCGCAATCGCCAGCAGGGCGAGCAAGGCCGCAAGACCGGCAAGGTCCGTTCCCCCATTTCCGTCCTTGCCTTCGACCGTCTTCTTCAAATCGGGATCGTAGTAATCGGTGTCGTCCAGCCGATCCCGTGCGGAGCCAAAACGATTGTCCGGGTTGCCACATGCGTAAAGGGAGTGTACTTCCGCCGCTGGCGGTCCGCTCAGTGTTAGCAGGCGCGTGCGAACCTTTTCCATCGCAGCGCGTCCCGCCGGCCCGATGTTTGACTCGATCCTGTGGAACAGGTAGGCAAACCGCGTCCAATGCTCTACAGCCATGTCCCAATCGCCGGACGGCCCGGTGAAAACAAGGCCGCACTTCAATCCGTTCGTCCCAGGATTTTGGCCATGTCGCCCAATATTGTCGGCTAGAATCACCTTGGCTATCTGCTGCTCCAGACAGGCATCGGTTAGATGATATTGAGCGTCAAACGCGATGGTGAGGGTGGCTGGGTTCGCACCGGGGGCAGGATCAACCAGCCTAGCGTCGGTGGCGCGTATCATAGCGCTGCATTGCCCCGTGAACCACTCAAAGCCCACAAACCAGCGGCTTTCGAGCATGCTTAGCGCGCTCTGGATACGCGGCGCCAAGGCATCGGCACGAACCTTAACTTCAGCTACTTCAATTCCTAGCTGAAGATCCTTATTCAAGTCACGCTGCGCTTGGACGAGGCTGCGCCACTCCCCTAGGAGCGAGTGATTCTGCCAATTGCGATCATCTACTTCAAAGGAAGCTGTCCATTCATCCAAATTCACTTCTTCGGTAGCCTGGCAATCGGAGTCGCCCCAGCCGAGTACGGCGGCCTTCGCTTTCAAATATTGATATAACGGGTCGTCAGGGCTGTTGCCTGGATTTTTGGGGTTGCCTCTCGTTGCATTGAGAAACCGACCCTCGTCTCCGCAGGCCATTTCCGTTAGTACCCGAAACGCACGCTGATTGATGCCTTGAAACGCATCGCGTCCGGACCGCGACCCAGGTCCCAGATCCCGCCCTAGTGGCCATGCCAACGCCAGATTGCAGAAAAAGAGCGTCAGCGCAAATAACGGTAGAGTTCTGCCCGGGGGCCTCATGGTTTGCCCGAACGATCGATCAGCGCGGGGTCCTCGTTCTTGAGTCGGCACCAGCTGTCGAAAAGGTGATCTCGGTGGAAACTGGGGAATCAAAGCCGACCGAGTACGTTACAGCGACTGAAATCCCTAAGCCCCATGCGAGCTCTATCCCGGGCGTTACTTCCCACGCAGTGTAGGTGGGTTGTGCATTGCGGCTGTGATCGCCCGAAAGGTTGAGACCACCGAATTCCTTGATTTTATTTGGCCCGTCAAAGACATGTATTGCGTGAATTTGGGCTCCGTTCGTCTTGTAAAGGACGAAAACACGCTCAATAACAGAGCGGTCCCCTCCAGTGAAAACGGGAACAGGTACGGAAACGTGGAACCAGTTGGAAGAGCCAGGCCTTCCTCTGAATGTCGCGCCCCACGCGAATCGCGTCGTGCTCACGATCCCGCCCGCATCCTCCGCCTGGAAAGACGTCCCGTGGACCCAGGTTGCATTCAGTGGTCGTTGAGTGTCAGCCTTCGCACTTCCGCTCGATCCCATCAAAGCGCTGGCTGCGCCGACGCTCCCCAAAGCGCGACGCCTGCTAAACATATTCTTGCCAGACATCATGAAAACCTCCTCTTCAGGGATACTAAAGGAGGTAGTTAGAAACGTCGTCACCCAAATTGGGTACGTATGGTGCGCGATTGCCGCGCCGCGATAATGTCTTGATTACCGCGAGCTTTGCGGCTGGTCGCCCGAACAATCCGCTGTCGCGGCTTTTGGTGGAATTCTACTTAGTGCAACAACCAATTCCGCTTGGCTGCGGACGCCGGCCTTGCTGAGCATTCTCTTCAAATGTGTCCGAACTGTGTTCATCGTGATACCGAGCTTTGTGGCTGCGGCATCGAGCCGGTCTCCGTTCACGACAAGCCTGGAAAGTCGTGTTTCCGCCGGCGTGAATCCGTAGAGTTGCGAGACCACATCTTCATCGGGAGTCAACGCTGACTCAGGGTCTGTGATCACCAGACACCCGAGGCCCTGTTGGGCAAAGTTAGCGAAGCGCGTGACGGTGATCACCCACGGTTTCCGGCCCGCTGACCTAACAACAAAAACCGTCCCGCCACCGCTGTTCGTGTGAACGACGCCAGAAAGTAGCGCCTGGATCTTATCGGTGTCCCGGGCGAGCCTTGTTCGCAGTCGTCCCTCGACGATAGACAATCCGTCACCGCACGAAGTCATGCGCTCTGCGGCTCTATTTGCGGCAATCACCTTTCCGAAACCATCCGTTAAGAGAATTCCGCGGTGTAACTGGTCGATGCACTGGAGCAGTGACGCCCGCCCTACCGTGGCCTCGTTAACGGTCCGGCCAAGCCGCAGTGCCTGTCGCAGATGTGGCCGTAAGAGGCTTAACCATGCGAACTCTTCCTCCGAAAATGGACGCGAATCGCGCACGCCTGAAATTACCGTCTTCGATCCCTCGCCCCCATCAATGGCTATTCCAAACCCGTAGCCGTAACCTACTTTCCGGGCGAAATCGTGATAGAACTCAGTCGTGTGAAAGGTGGAATCGGGTACAAGTTCATGACTTGCCTCGATCGCTTCGCCGCCGCGGACTTGGTAACTGTGGCTGATCGCCACCCAGGGATCACGTTCAATGAAATAATCGAGGTAATCCTGTTGCGCGTGCTCTCCGCAACCCTTGAGAATCGATTCAGTCCCGCCATTGTTGAATCGCATGACGCTCCCCATATGTGCATGAGTGAGGCGAAAGAGTTCATCCAATACTTTCCGCCACGCGTCCGAACCGTTGCCAACGGTGTCGTAAATCAGGTAAATCAAGTCGGAGAGATCATTCAGGTTCCGCATTGAGTTCTATTTGGCTCAGTGTATCTGAATTGCGAGCTGATCAATCCTTATGAAAGATTGCCAATGGAGTTGTGCACGCTCTGTCCCAAACGGTGTTCGAGAAACTGTCGGCGGCGGGCGCTGTGGGCGGATTATCAGACTTGGAGCGAGCTGATTAGTCACCAAATCCGCCAGCTGTCTGTATAACGCCAGTAACGCAAACTGTGGGCCTTCGGGTAGATCGTGCGTAACGCTATGACTCTATCTGGAGTGACACGGCGGAGGAAGGCCGAGTTATAGCGAGAAGCCGTGCGCCGTGTCACTTTGGATAGAGACGTTTGGAGAAGGCGCCCGTGTTTGCGGCGAGCTGTTGTTCAGATGCCATAAGACTTTCGCTTTCAGGATACGGGGACTTGTCAAGGGTTTTGGGCGTCCGAGGGCCGAAAACATTGAGTTTTTGGCTTGTGACTGAAATTTTGACGAGGCTGGAAAACGGGTAGCGTGAGGCAGAGCCTATAGACGTTAACTTTAGGGGAACTTGGTTTGAATATTCGGTGTTACTAAACCTTTCCGGACCAGGGCGGACCTATCGATGGCGAGCCGAGTTCCCTGCGAGTCGCCGATAATGTGCGAGACCTGAACCGCAGGTCGACTGGGCTGCACGCTGGATTCTTCTTGACCCTGGCGCTTACACACGTGCGAAGCGAAGCACACCTGTAGGGTCACCGGGCGGAAACGGCAGTGGAGGCGGTGTCGTGCCCCCAGTCATGCGCCGCACGCGTTCTTGCACGAATCCGACATCGGTGATATAGCTTCGCTTCGAGGAAATCGTCCAGCCGTGACATAGGAGGGTCTCAAGGATCTGTTCGCCTTCCAAGCGATCAGGGGCTTGCACGTGCCGAATGGATGCGGTCGTATCGGCTCCTCCCCCAAGCACCCGACTAAACGCGCTGGTTGTGATATCGCTGATCCAATGCCGGATAGCGCTCCTGTTGAAAGCTTCAGCAGCAAGAGCCTCCACCGTTGCCGCGGGCAGGTACAGGAGTAAGCCTTCGGTGATCATCAAGGCGGATTGCGAACCAGTGCTCTGGTACATGAGCTGACGTTGTACCGGATCGTTGACGTCGACGCTCAGGCGCTCACGGCAGCACCGTGGTGCCTCTCCTTGCATCAGCCGATCTTTGTAATCCAAAATATCTGCGAAATCGACCTCGATCCAGCGCAAGCTCTTGTCGAGATTTAGCCTCCACGGCCGCGTGTCAAGACCGCAGCCGACGCTAAGCACGGCAGCGATCGGCTGACTCTCAAGCGCGTCCAGCAGCAATTCATCCAAGAAGCGCGTGCGAATGGCGAGCCCGATCCGCATCACGTTGGCATACGGCAACTCACGAAGGATCGCAAATCCACGCTCACCAGACAGCCGTGCTGCAAACGGATCGCGCACGAATGCGTCGTCCAACTCGGCTTCATGCGCGCGACAGGCAGCGACCATAAGTGCCGTGTCACTAACGTGTGTGATCGCGCCTTCACTTAATGGCATCCGACCAATTATGCACTAAACAAGAGGTCCGAAGGGCGGGCTACTCAGAAACTGGACGGATGCGCCGGATTCATCGCCGTTAGCGGCGCAGTGGGGAGTGATCGAAGTTGTGACGAGATCAGGCGGAGTAGCCGATACTTGACGATTACCTTACGCGGCTACTGCTTCCCCCTTGAAGAACCAGTGAATGCCGAAGCGATCGGCAAGGTGACCGTATGAGCCGAATGGCATCTCATGTAAGTCGTCCAGCAGGTCTGGACTAGCACCATCGGCAAGCCGGTCAAACCGCTCGCGGAGTTCCCGATAGGAGCCTTCGCTTAAGTAGATCGCAACGTTGTTGCCGGGCGAAAATTTTCGGGTAGGGTGCAGCCAATCCGTAGCAGAGATTGTCAGCGTGCCACTCCGAAGCTGCGCGAAGACGACGCGGCCATGTTTCTCTGGGGGCAGGCTGTAAGCCATCGGCGTTTCGGACGCTCTTGTCAGGCTCAACTCGCCGCCGAGACACGCATGATAAAACCTCATCGCCTCGGCACAATTGCCGTCGAAGAGCAAGAATGGAGTGAGTTCCATGAGAATCTCTATGTAATTAGGATGCAGCCTTCGAATTTTAGCCTGAGCAAACAGCGGTTTGCACGCAAGCTAGAGCCAATCCGGAGCTTCCTTCTCGGCGGCTGCAAGTCAATACGGACCGGTCGGCTCTCATCGACTGATTGCCACTTTGCCAGGAACACGCTGGTCATGGATCTTGAGCGACTTTTTGCGATCGCACGTGCGTAACGGCGTAGGGTGGAGTTTGTGTGCATTCTGACTGGAGGCCGCCCAGAATGCCCAAACATCGTAGAAGAGGAGACCACCGAAAGCGATCTCTTGCCCAACCCGATCTCGAACAGACGAGGTCTGCCGTACTGAACACCGTGACTTCGAAAAGCGGCCAACGAACTTACGATCATGCCATCAATGAGTTCGTCGATTGGTACCGCTCCGAACCGCGACTTGCGTTTTTCGCACTGTGGTCCTCCGATACCGAATTCACCTCGAAGAGCGGCACCTCGCTCGAACAACGATCAATCTCCGCTTGGCTGCGGTCAGGCGTGTGGCGTACGAAGCAGCCGATTCCGGCTTGCTCAGTCCAGAACTTGGCGCTGGATCCGACGAGTCAAAGGCGTACGCCGAATCGGTGTGCGGCTGTGTAAGTGGCTCACAGCCGATCAGGGCCGCTCGTTGCTGCTGAACTCCCACGCGACAATCTTAGAAGCCAACGGAACTATGCCATTCTTGCCCTTCTGATTGGCTGTGAATCGTGATCGTAAGGAACGGATTACCCGTCCTTTGGCGACCAGGGCGGATCTATTTCCCGTGACCCCAATCTCAACCTTGCCGACCACGTGGAGTCAATCGCAAGCGATGCTCGTCACTGTGTCGGATTGATGTTGTGAGATGTCGACGTTCTCAATAGGATTTCCGGCGCCAGTCGTCAAGCGCTTGCGGCATTCAGGCTGAGCGCCAGTTCCGGAACAGCAATCCTCCGCTTACGATAAGGCCTGCCCCGAGCAAAAACATTTCGTTGCCAACAAACCAGCCCATGAGGTGCACCCAGATGGGCACTTGGAGCAGCAGGGCGAACCCGCACAACAATGTGACCGGCTTACTCGTTCGGGTTATCGAAAACGTTGCAATCAGCGTAACAAGCGCGACGACGATCCACGTGATGCCAATCATCAGAAAAACAGCTCGCAATGCATTTCTGATGCCCTCATCGAGATTCGACTTGGCGAGGGTTGCCGAAACAATGGGATACCCGCCACCGAGATGAAGACCTGATCCCACCAGCACAATCAGACATCCAAACGCGGCCAGTATTTGGGGAGTTCTTTGGCGCTTACTCATCCCTATTTGCCGACTCCATTCATGGAGTTCAGTCTACTGGTACTCGCACTGCGAAAATTTTTGCGGTTGCACGAAGGACGGCAATTCTGAACTGGGAAGACCTTCTGGCGGATAGTTCCGCCTAAACGGCTAAGAATTTTCTGCTGACTCGCGGCCTGAACCCCCAGGTCTTCTCTACACATGCCGACTACATGGGAGTAATCGGGTTTTCCCCCGATCACGACGGGACGATCGGAGGTCCAGCCTTCCTCGACCTCAATGAAGGCGCTGGCTGTTGCTCATACGAGAGTGCGGTATCGCAGGGACGCAGTGTCTAACAGTGTCGTGAACTGGAAGATTATGAAATGCTCAATGCCGCAAACAGGAGCTGCCATTGTATAACCCGGAATCTTAGGTGACAATTAGGACCTAAGGCATCGGTAACGGTCCAGTTCGTTCGAATTGGAGAATACGTTCATGCCTTGGAAAGAAAGCCGAGCCTCAGATGAGCGTCTGAAGTTCATCGCGGAAGCGCTGTCCGGAGATTCATCAATGACGGATCTCTGTCGGCATTTCGGTGTTTCGCGCAAGACTGGGTACAAGTGGAAGAAACGATATGAGTTCGGCGGTGCCGCGGCGCTAGTCGATCTCAGCCGACGACCTCATGGCCATGCCGATGCAATACCGGAATCCACACGGGAGCGCCTCATAGAAATGAGGCAGAAACATCCAAAGTGGGGCGCAAGGAAGATCCGTGCGCGATTACTGCGCGTCGAACCCATCGAGCGTTGGCCGAGTGCAAGTACGATTCACCGTGCCGTTGCAGCAGCTGGCCTCGTCAGGTCTGTCCGAAAACGTCGTACCGTGCCTTATGTCCAACCGCTGATTGAAGCCACAAGGCCGAATCAGGTTTGGTGCATGGATTTCAAAGGCAGTTTTGAATGCGGCAATGGCGAGCGCTGTGACACGTTCACTGTCACCGATGCGTTCAGCCGATTTGTGCTCCACTGCCAGGCGATCGACAATCTTGGCCATGAGGAAGTGGACCGGATCTGCGAGGCCTTGATGAAGAGGTACGGCGTTCCCGAAAGTATTCGTACCGATAACGGAACGCCTTTCAGCTCAATCAGTGGGCTTGGCATCAGCAAACTTTCCGTGAAGTGGATGCGGCTGGGCATTGTTCACGAGAGGATAGAGCCTGGGAAGCCGACTCAAAATGGCAGGCATGAACGGCTGCATCGAACTTTGAAAGAAGACACCGCCTCTCCACCGGCGCAGAGCCTAGCTGAACAGCGCCAGCGGTTCACAACCTTCCAACACTGTTTCAATGAAGTCCGTCCGCATCAAGCCCTTCTCATGCAAACCCCTGCCTCGCTGTACAACCCGATATCGGACATCTCCCAGATGAGCTTGCTGAGATTCGGTACGACGAACGTCACATCGTGCGCCCAGTGCGCAAGAATGGCACGATCCGATGGAAAAGCAGAGAAATCTTCATCACAGAGGTGCTCCGGCGTGAGCGCATTGGCCTGCTTCCAACACGGGATGGGTCATTCCAGGTCTACTTCGGACCCATGTACCTAGGAATCCTCGAAAGCGAAGCGGCAACATTCAACCCAAACAGACAGTGTCTGCCACAGGCGCAAACACATGAACACCACGCAGTTTCCGGATAGCCCGTGAGAACTAAGCCGCTGGCGCGGCGGACGCGGTTGCGTGGTGGTTTGAAGGGGGCGTAGCGGTACATTTCGGTGTCACAGAGAGGAGTTTCTGTGACACCACTACGGCAACGGATGCTGGACGAGCTTCAGCGCCGGAACTACACACCAGACACGATTCGCGGTTACATTCACGCGGTCAAAGACTTTGCAGGGTACTTTGGCAAGTCTCCCGAAGTGATGGGTGCCGAGGAAGTACGCGAGTTTCAGCTGTATATGATCCGCGAGAAGAAGCTGGCCCTTGGCACGGTTGCGCTTCGCATGGGCGCACTGCGGTTCCTGTACAAAAAGACTTTACGGCGGCGCGAGATTGATATCGACGACCTGCCCCTGGTAAGAGCACCGAAGAAACTGCCCGTCGTCTTGAGCCAAGAGGAGGTCGTCCGGCTCATCGAAGCTGCTCTAAACTTGCGGCACCGCACGATACTGATGTTGCTTTATGCGACCGGACTGAGGAGAGCCGAAGCCGTGCACCTGAAGATTAGCGACATCGATGCGGCGCTCATGCTGATCCATGTGCATCAGGGAAAGGGCTCGCGCGACCGCGACCTGCCTCTCACGCCGAAGCTGCTCGAGACTTTGCGTGAGTATTGGCGATGGTGCAAGAACAAGCCTCGTACCTATCTGTTCCCGAGCCGCGTGGAGCCGATTCAGCCCGAGCGTGCCCTTTCCGATAAGGTCGTGTGGAATGCTTGCCACGAGGCAGCGCTCCGTGCAGGCCTAACCAAGCGGATCGGCCCGCACACGTTGCGACACAGTTTCGCGACGCACATGCTGGAAGCCGGAACGGACCTGCGCACCATCCAGCTCTTGCTGGGACATCAACGTCTCAAAGATACGGCGATCTATCTGCATGTCTCCCGCAGACACCTGCAGGCGGCCATCAATCCGCTGGATCAGATCTCGATCCGGGACTTTCAAAAAGACGACGGGCTTTCTAACGACGAGTGATGACACGCCCACCCTGGGAGGTGGCCGATGTCATTCAGCGGGGCGGCAGTCGATTTCTAGATCGCTATCGGAAGTCTTTGGCCTATCCACAGGTCAAGGTATTCAATGCCATCACGCGCTGCCGTACGGCCGCGCTCGGCGGGCATCTCGATCAATGCGATCGCTGCCAGCATCGGACCGTCTCATACAACTCGTGTCGCAACCGCCATTGCCCGAAGTGCCAGACCAATGCTCGAGATAAATGGCTTCGCGCTCGACAACAGGAGCTTCTACCTGTCACTTACTATCACGTCGTTTTCAGCGTGCCGCATCGGCTCGTTCCACTCCTGTGGCAGAACAAACGCGTGTTGTTCCATCTCTTGTTCGAGGCCACGGCCGCTACGTTGCTTGAAGTAGCCGCCAACCCCAAACGTCTCGGCGCTCTGATTGGCTTCTTGAGTGTTCTGCATACGTGGGGACAGACCTTGCAGCCTCATCCCCATATCCATTGTGTGGTGCCGGGCGGTGGCCTTTCGCCAGACCAGCAACGCTGGATTCATTCGCAGCAAAGTTTCTTTCTTTCTGTACGAGTACTCAGCCGCGTGTTCCGGGGCAAGTTCGTTGCCGGCCTGAAGCAACTCTTCCGCAAAAACCAACTGCAGTTCTTTGGAGCTTGCCAGCACTTATCGAACGCAAAAGCGTTCAACGAGTTTCTTCGTACGTTGTTCCGCGACGACTGGGTCGTCTACGCCAAACAGCCGTTTGGCGGACCTGCCCACGTTTTGCAGTACCTCGCCCGCTACACGCATCGTGTGGCCATCTCCAATCACCGATTACTCAACGCCACCGACCATGACGTGACGTTTCGATGGAAAGACTACGCACACCGCAGCAAGGCGCGAGCGATGACTCTTACTCATGAGGAGTTCTTGCGCCGCTTCTTCCAGCACGTGTTGCCCACAGGCTTTCCACGTATTCGCTACTTCGGCTTTCTCGCCAATCGTCGCCGCCGCCTGCTTCTGCCGTTATGCCGCAACCTGCTCAAGGCTTCTCCTGCATCTGTTGCCACAAGCACTGACGCTACTTTGGTCCATGCCTGCCCTCGTTGCCAGGCACCGATGCGGATCATCGAGCGATTCACTGGTTTTCAACTTGAGTATGAGAACCACCGTCTGGTCGTTCCTCTTGACAGCTCATAACGGCGGTTCACTTTCGGCTCATCGACGTGCTCTCCGTCACGCCTTACTGTACGTGTGCCGATACATCCGATACCGCGCTTGCGAGTGCATTCTACGGCCCCTTTATCCCTCTGCGTCACCCCTGCGGCCGTGTGAAGCTCGGCTTGCAGCGGCAAACTCTCCCCGCCTCTTACCGTTCCACCGGCATCCCCGGATCACAGCGGCTTTCAAAACCCATAGCTCGTAGTTGCCAAATCGCCGCGCAGCCGCTTCCTTCTTACGACTCGGTCCGAAGCGCCCCGCTCCGACCACTCTCCTGCATTCAGCTCTTTCTGCCGGGCCGCTTCCGATAGAGATCTGTCGTCATCCAGCCACTACTCGGAGGGTTGCGGCAGGAGCATGAAAGTGCGCCAACTCTGCGGTATGCGAGGTTATTACGGATTCACATCCACAACACAGAAGCGTTTGCCCTCAGGATCGGCGACAACAACGTAATCCGCATTCGCCGGGCGCTTGCTCCAATGGACCTCAGTGGCACCCAGAGCCAGCAGCCTGCGCACCTCCTCCGCTAGTCCAATTGCGGGAACGATCAAGAGCATCGGCCGAATTTATCAACAGACGTCCATCGATACCTGCACGAAAGGTTACGTTCGCTAAGCTCTACGAGCGCAAAACGCGTTGGTCGCAGTCGATACGCTGAACGGCTCATCTGAGCTACTACAGCTAATTTCACCTGAAACAATCAATAGCTCCGCAAGAGAAGCTCTTTTGCGCTCGCCAGCACTTTCTCTCGCATCGCGGGCTCTGGCAGCATCCGGGCGATTTCAATTGCCCCGACCATGGTTGAAAAAATGGAAAAGAAAGCGCGCTCTTTGTCCACAGCCCGTCGGCCGGGCATAAAAGGAAGCATTCGGCTCCTGTATTTCTTTAACTCCTCAAAGATCCGTGGCTTCATCGCCGCATCGGCCCTTGCTAACTCGGACGCAAGCGCCGGCAAGGGACAGCCGTACTCGACGTGATCGCAATACTCCAGGCTCAAGTAGGTCTTCACAATCGTCTTCCACGCTGTCTCTGGTCGGGATTGCTCACCGGCTTGAGCAAGCCGATCTGCTATCTCCTGGAAAGCCTCGGTCAGCGATTCCATCAGCAACTCTTCTTTGCTTCCGAAGTGCTTGTAAAAACCTCCGTGCGTAAGTCCGGCATCACGCATAACGGTTGAAACGGCAGCGCCGGTTACCCCTTCAGCGCGAACGCGCCGCGAGGCGTCTTTCACAATCTTCTGATGGATTTCGGCTTTGTGTTCGGGCCCGTACCGCATGGCTCATTATAGGAGGCGGACGCTCATCCAATAAATGAGAGGAGGCCGTCGGCCGGCCCACAAAGGAAAGAAAATTGCACCGATTGGATGAGAGCGATCATCCTATACGAGCAGGAGACCCAATGCCGCCACAAGTTATTTTCCTTGTACATCTCATTCTTGGTTATGTTGCGTGCCTGCTTTGCTTCGGCGTGTATATTCTGCCGAGGCTCCGGTCGGCGAAACGCATCGAAGCACATCGCGTAATCGCTACCGTGCACAGTTTCCGCTTCTTCGGCCTCGTCTTCATTCTTCCCGGAGTTGTCGGTTCCAATCTGCCGCCTGGCTTTGCCCACTCCGCCGCTTACGGCGATTTCGCAACTGGCATTCTGGCCTTGTTGGCTCTTTTCACGGTGAGAATACGCCCGCTTTTTTGGGTGCTGGTCGTCGCCTTCAATCTCGTGGGCGCCGCCGATCTTCTGCTCGACTACTACCACGCAGTCAGACTCGGCCTTCCTGCACTGGCGGGGCAACTGGGTGCCGCATACGCAATCCCGATCCTCTACGTGCCGATGCTGATGATCACGCACTATATCGCGTTCTATTGGCTAGTGCGGCCGTAGCCAAAGGTGGCCTCGTGAAGGAGAGAAAATAATGTCTGAACCCATACTTGTCACCGGTGCGGCCGGCGGATCCCAAGGCTCCACAGGCCGCCGAATAGCATCCCTTTTGCTGGAGAAGGGTATCCCGGTGCGTGCCTTCGTCCATAAACTGGATGCAAGGTGCGACGCTCTTCAGGAACTCGGGGCCCAGGTGGTGCAAGGAGATATGTTAGACGGAGACTCCGTCCGCGCTTCCCTCACAGGGACAAAACGCGCTTACTTTACCTACTCTGTTTCGGATGGGTTGCTGGAAGCGACAACGATCTTTGCCAACGCCGCACGCGAAGCGGGTATCGAGCTTGTCATCAACAACTCGCAACTTCAGGGCGCGCGCAAAGCGCCAAGCTTTCGCAATATGCAACATGGACTCGCGGATCACATCTTCGATTGGGCGGGGGTTGGAGCAGTTCATCTGCACGCCCCACCGTACTATGAAAACGTGCGGGAGCTCGTGAGAAGGAGTGTCGCCGAACAGAGCACCATATTCCTGCCGTGGGGCGATGGAAGCGCCACCATCTCGCTGGTAGGGGCGGAGGACGTATCTCGTGTGGCGGCTACGCTGCTGACGTCCTCAGAGCAACCTTCCGCAAGAGCGTACGACCTGATCGCCGCAACACCCACAGTGAAGGAAATAGTCGAGACACTGAGCTCCGTGCTTCAGCGTCCAATACGGTACGTCGGCATTACGGACGAACAATGGGTTGAGGCCATGAGAGATCACGTCAATCCGCACGCGCTCGATCACCTTTCGCATCTCTGGCGATATTTTCGATCAACTGAAAGACGGAGCGAAGAGGCTCGCAGGGTTACCGATACAATTCACGCGGTCACGGGAAGCCGTGCGCAGACTCTGGAGGATTTCTTCAGAGCCAATGCGGCAGAATTTGAAAGCAGTGCAGCTACGTCATCGTGAACCGTCCGTATAGATAACGCGAAGGGTCTACTTTCCGTGTTGCTCCTCGATTGTTTGAATGTAAGTCGAGGGAGGAGCGCGTGGTGTACAAAAAGCTGAACTCAACGGGGACGTTGATTCAGAGAACAACCATGGAGGCTCCTCAACAAATATGTATTACATCGGGCTCGACGTTCACAAGAAGACAATCAGCTACTGCGTAAAAGACGTGAGTGGCGGGATTCAGCAGCAAGGGACTATTCCGGCGACCCGCACGAATCTTGATAGCTGGATGAAGACACTTCCGCAGCCATGGACCGTGGCTATGGAAGCAACCATCTTCACGGGCTGGATCTACGATCATCTGCTTTCGCATGCAGCACAGGTGAAGGTGGCGCATCCCCTGATGCTACGGGCCATCGCAGCGGCCAAAAAGAAGAACGATCGTATCGATGCGGGCAAGATCGCGGATTGCCTGCGCTGCGACTTCCTGCCGGAATGCCATATGGTCTCGACGGAGATTCGGGACCGGCGCCGCACATTGCGTTATCGGCACCTGCTGGTGCGGCAGATGGTTCAGATGAAGAACCGAGTTTCAGGGCTGCTGCTGGAAACCGGCGTGAGCCACAACAAACAACGATTGCACAAGGTAAAGTACTTCCGTGAGTTGCTGGAAAACAACAAAGAAGTGGATGAGAGCATCCGGCCGTTACTGAGGCTGAGCCGTGAGACGATCGTGCGGCTGCAGAAAACTGACTACGCCCTGGTCAGTTCTCTCGAGCGAGATCCATTGTTATCCGAAAGGCTGAAGAATCTCAGGACAGTTCCCGGCGTGGGGCCCATTACCGCGCTGACCTGGGCGCTCGAGATCGGAGACTTGTCCCGGTTCCGCTCGGCAAAGCAGGCCATCAGCTATTGCGGATTGTGCGGCGACGAGAAGAGCTCAGCAGATAAGGTGCTGCGAACGCCGCTTTCTAAACAGCGGAACAAGCACATCCAACGTGTACTGATCGAAGCGGCGAAGCTTGGACCGAAACTGAGCCACGAACTGGCCTCGGTGTACGAGAAAGAAAAACTGAAAGGGCATTCGAATCGTGCAACGCTGGCGGTAGCTCGAAAGATGGTGACGTATTTGCTCGCAGTGGATCGCGAGCATCGGGCGTTTGTGCCGGCAGAGGACTATAACACCGCAGCAGCTTAAAACGCCGGCCATCGAGAAAAAACGGGATTACACAGCGCGCAGGCTGCCAGGTCCTGCATGTGGCCGACTGAGCGACGGAGAGAGAATCTCCTGAGGCTTCACTCCGGATTGTTTCGGGACTGGCAGCGAACACAAACTCAATCATCTGTGACGGCCTTAGGGCCCGAGACAGCGAATGGATGTCCGGTTCTGCGAAAGCAGGAACCATGGCCGCGAGGCACACGTGCGAGCTGGAAATCTGGTTTTATGCGTTTTGCGCGCTCCTCCAAAGCGCGCGTCAGGAGACGTGTGTTTTCTCTTGACTTCGACTTACATGGACGTCGGCCACTCGGAAACTGTAAGCCAGATAAGGACCGAAAAGTCCCGCTCGATCCCCTAATGTCCGGATAGGCGTCACCCTGGCGTCATCTGGAAGTTGAACTCGTTGGCAGAAGGTTGCTATTATTGGGGTGCCTGCAACTCTAGGCTACGGCGCGGAACGCTTGCCGACCGCGTGTCATGATAATGGGTCGATAAGCGGCTTTGCCGATCAAGCGATAGGGCGTCTGACCACCGCAAACATATAGTAAGATCCTCTAACACAAATCCCAACGATCGGCTTTAGGAGATTTGTGCATCCACTGCCCTATTCCGAGTGGTTCGGCTTGATCGAATACTACGCGTTTCGCCTGTTCTTATTGGCTGGATTCCTGATTTGGCTTTATCGAAGAATCAAGGATGAACTCGACGATTGAGAGCCTATATGAAATCCTTGCATTTCGCTAGCGCCTCGAAATTTCAGATTGGGAACCTTAGGGGTGAGCTTCTGATTTAATCCAGGATCGTGGGCGAACCACCGAAGTCGATGGTCGATTGTTAGCGGTCGGCCGCCAACCCAGTAATTGGACCTACAGGGCGGCCTCAACCTCCTCATTGTCCAAATTGCCCGTGATTCGCTTGGTACCGGGCGTCCTACTGCTTGCTTGCGAGTAGCTGGCTTTACATGAACAAGAATCTCAGACACTGTGTTGGGCTTCGAGTTCTCGCATTGCTGGAAGAATGAGTCACCAAACGAGCGGGAGAAGTCGATAGCGCACCTGATGCCGATACTCTCGGTAGCCGGCGAGGCCGCCTGTCAGCAGTTCCTCTTCGTCGCGCACTCTTCGCACGATCACGAACGTCATTGGAATGATTGTGACCGTTCCCCACCACGAGCCAAGCGCCAGTGGGATGCCGAACATCATGACCAGAACGCCAACATACATCGGATGGCGCACCGTCGAATAGGGGCCACTGGACACGACATGCTGTTCAACGGCAATTTCAACTGTCGCCAACGTAAAGGTATTTTCTCTGAATACGAGAGCGACAATTACCAGCCCCACAATGACGAGGACGTCTCCGCTGATTACGATCGCCGTCGGAACAGAGGACCAAGCGAATCGATGGTCGAGGCCGGCGACAACGAAGGTGGCAAAGAAGGCTAAGGCCCCGAATAGTTGTCCCACTTTTTGGCTTTTCCAGGTCTCGGCGCCGGGTCCTGCGTTCAGGCGCCGTTCCAAAAGCTGTGGATCATTTTTCATCAGGTAGAGCGTGATTCCGAGCAAACCTATGAACAGCACGGAGATCAACACCCAGGCTTCCGAGTACTCGAAAGTCCACGCTGGAAAGAAGACGCAGAAGGCAATCGTGAGGACGAAACCGAATAGTCCGCTCAGAGCTTTCTTATTCAGATCAGTCACATTGCTATTGTTGCGCTGGGCACATGCGGCCGTGTAGCCAATAATGCCGACTATTCGGTGTGGATTGCATCTCCTTCTCCTCGGTAGTCGGGATCCGTACATTGGACTCAATAGCCGGCCGGAACTGGCCATTGTCCAGGTTGCCCATCATGCGGGGAATTAGCCGGGCCAGAAGACGCCTCTGTCATTCGGGCCGTGTCTCTCATCTCTCAATGAATTCTTGGACAAGGTCAGCAACGATCAATCCACCTCGACTATTGAGATGGACGCCGTCGCTGTGAAAGCTCCAGCCATTGATCCGGGCGACTTCGTCGGGGCTTTTCCGCAGCACCAGAGTGCGGAAAGCATCGCGATAGAACGGAAGAAACCTGAACTCCGTGAAAGCGCGACCCGGTGATTTCATGACTTGCGCAAACATCGCTTCATAGAGGGCAATATAGTCAATACCCTCCTCGCGGGCAATGCCTCTAACGATGGCGCTGAACTCCTCAATGCTTCGGTTGAGTTCACTTTGGTAAGGATTTGTAGACATTGGGTCTTCTCCGATTGGCGGCAACGAACAGAGCGCGATGGCTGCCGAGGTCTCAGCCTTCGTGCGTGATGCGATTGCCTGAAGGTTTTCTCGGAACCATTCGGGCGATGGATCGCGCGGGAGCCTCTTTGACAATCGAAAAAACCTTCGAGCTTTGGTTGAAACCAACGCCAGAACATCATTTCCACCAATCAAGACGACTATCTTTTTCGGGCAGGTTGCTATTACACCGGGAAGTCGGTGGAGGGCGTTATAGGCGAGATCTCCTCCCACCCCGAAGTTACGAAATACGAAGCGCCTTTGGCCGAGTCTCCGTTGTAGTTCAGTAATCCAGTCGAACGCTTGCCCTTTTCCTGCCGTACTACTGGAACCAAGACACGCCACGACTGATGGTTGTTCTTCCGTGTCTGAGAGTGGTTCGACTGCGGGCGGCGGTTTTTGTGGACCAATCATGCGTTTCACTTCTAGAGTGGATCAGACAAATTGCGCCCTTAGAACCGAGTGTATTTGTTGAGTGGTCGGCGATCCGGAAACTAGGAAGCAGTGTCGCTCCACCTCCGGCTCCGCGACATAGCTTCCGCGACACTGAAGAAAGACCGCTACCCGTGTTCTGGGACCGAAGCGTCACCTATGTTCCGGGCCATACACT